>DAIDAF010000028.1:0-108718 GCA_027310745.1 Opitutaceae bacterium
CCTCCCCTGCCACCCCTCTGCCGAATACAGAGAGGGGAAGGGGCTCCGCCCCTTCCCCTTCACCCCATCCCAAATAGATTTTTTATCCACCAAACCTCCATACCACCGATCCACATTTGCTGAACTTGACGGACACAACTATCTAGCGGGGTTCGTTTTGGAGCCGTTCCCACTCGCCAACGAACGGTTTGGGGGCTACGCTTCTTGCGCTTTGGCGAGGCCCCGCGCCAAGGCGGAAAGGGCCCCTGGGGCGACCCGATCATGAGACAGTCCATTCGCGGTCGACTCCCTTGCGAGCACCGCGGCTCGAGCGGTCGCGGGGGGAGGGGTGCAGCCGCGTATTCCCATTTTCGGGCCGCCGTGCGTGCGCGATCGGCCTGCCGTTTTCCCCATGAATACCGCCGATGTCATTGAACGCTTCGCGGTCCCGGCTTCCGACGGGACCGATCCGGACTCGTGCTGGCTGGTGGTGATCAACCGCGAGGAGGCGCGGATCTTCCGCTCGCTCACCCACGGCACCCAGCCCAGCGAGGTCCGTCGACAGCGCACGCAGGCGACGCTTCGTCATTCGGAGCGCATTGCCGGATTCTTCCGGCGTCCGAAGGCTCCCGCGCCGCATTGTTTTTTGGAGCCGCTGGCCGGCGCATTGAAGGAGGCCGACCGGCTGATCGTGTTCGGAAGCGGCAAGGGCGTGGCGAGCCAGATGCATCAATTCGTGGCCTGGCTGCATGCCCGGTATCCCGCTCTGGCCCGACGCATCGTCACCTGCCTCGTCGTCGACGAGCACCACATGACGGATGCCCAGATGCTCGCCCACGCGCGCGCCAGCCTGTCGGCGCGCCGCACCCTTGTATTTGATTCTCTGTGACGAGAACCGGGCCGCTGGGCCCGTTTCTCTTTTTTCCAATCCCGGTCTTCAAATCCACTCGTCATGCCTGCCACATTCACCGTCGATTACGTCGCGTTCCCTCATCACCACGGACGCCTCTTCACCTATCAGTCAAACGATCCGGTCGAGACTGAGGACTTCCTGATGCACCTGCTGCTCGTGCGCGCACGCATCACGGAGATCCGGCATAATGGCGCACCCTTGGTCGGGCATGCCTTCGACCGGATGCTCAAGGTCGCCGCGGATCGCCTGGCCGGAGAGCTGCTGAGGGAGTCGCTTGGGATCGACCCGGTCCAGATTCGCGACCGCTTCGGCTACGCCGCGTGAGGTGTGTCCAGGAGCCGCTGCCGGCGGCCCCCAACGGTCACCTGCCGTCCGCGAGTTCCTCGGCGGTGGGAAGCTGGTAGCTGATCTTGCCCTCGGCGATCTCGCGGAGCGCGGTGTCCTCCGGGGACAGCTTCTCAAGCGAGACCACAAGCGGGCGGTTGCCCCGCTTGAGCTGTTTGACGCGGCGCGACACCACGTTCACGAGGATATTGGGATCGTCGATCACTTGCAGGGCGTTCTTCAGATAATCGTCTCTCATGGGGAAATGGTTGGGACTGGCTGTACGGCCGACGCGAAGTTCGCTGGCTCAAGGCGCGTCGGTGCTGCAGCTCCTTGAGTTTCTATTGCGGCGGGGTTGGAAACACGATCCCTAATCCGGCGGGTCTCCCGGAGCCTGACGTTGTGGCTGCGGGACCACGGTCTTACCGCTGATATTTCCGGGGACCGCATTGAATGGATGCAACTGCCGGGTGGGCTGGCCGGTCGATGGGGCGCCCTGAGTTACGCGCCGGTGACGGAACGGTGATTTCGACGAAAACGGCCGGCTTTGATTTTGAGTCCGCCAGGGCGAATGGGCATCGACGATGCTCAACGCCATGTCCGCTTCCACTGCCTTTTCCCCGGTCAAAACGCTGATGACGTCGCTGGACTACCTGCATCGTCCGGCACGCCTGCGGGTCCTCCTCCGGACCGCAGGCCAGCGTTTCAATCCCCCGCGTCCGCCCGAAATCTACGAGCCGGCGGTGACCCGCCGCCAGGACGGCCTTCTCGCGAGCGGGGCGGCCCAACCGCACGAGCGCGCCACGCTGCATCGGATTTTTCGCCGGGGTCCCAACCCCACGATCGTACTGGGCGGCTTTGTGCCGGACTCGACCGAATCGGTGTATCTCATCAAGGACCTGCTGCTTCGGCACGGCAGCGTCTATTGCGTCAACTATCCGCGGACCGGCTTCAATGCGGAGCTGCTGTTCGCGCAGCTCGACGACCTCGTGGACGAGATCGCGCAGTATCATCACCGGGTGCCGACGTTCTTCTCGGTCAGCTACGGCTGCGGTCTCGTGTTCGAATGGCTGCGCCGGCGGCGTCTCGCCGGTGGCGAGCGTTCGATCGGCGGTCTCGTGTTCGTGAGTCCCGTGGTCTGCACCGACGATCTCCTGCCGCGGGGAGCGAAGAAAGCGTCAACGCTGCTGGGCCGGGCGATTGCCCCGTTCATGGCGGGCGATGCGCCGCCGGACGAGCGTGCGATCGAGAAGGCGCGCGCCCTTTTTGCGAAGATGTTCGAGGCCGGGGCGCAGAATCGCGAGGCGCTGAAGTCGGTCATGAACGCGGACGAGGCGATTGAACTGCGCGACCGCGTGCTGGGCACGATCCGGTCGATCACGCAGGGGGGCGCGTGTGAGCGGGTGCGCTCGCTCCAGTCGATGTCATCGCCGATCGACTACTTCAACCCGGCCACGCTTCCGCTCAGCGGGGCGCCCACGCTGATCCTGTATGCAGAAAAGGAGGACTCGGTTCTCGATCCCGGCTCGCCGACCCGGTTCGTGCTGGAGTCGGCGCACCAGGCGTATTTTCCGCGCAGCCGCTGCGCGGTCGTCAGTAATCCCAAGGGCGCGGCCGTTCAGCACGCGTCATTGATTTTCCACCACGAGAATTTTCGTCCGGCCCTGCATGCCTTCTACGGGCGCATCCGGACGGGACAGCTGTCGGCCGCCTAGGCGGCCTGGGACCGCGCCATGGCTCGACTCAGGAGACTGCTCGCCGGGGGTGTCGGAGGGACTGCGCTCGCGTGGCACCGCCGTCGGCTGGCGGCCGAGGGGGACGGCACTGCGGCGCAGACGGACGCGTTCCGGCACCTGGTTGGCCGTCTGGCGGCGACTGCGCGCGGTCGCGACCTGGGCATCGAGCGCGGGATGTCCTACGGCCTTTTTCTCAGGCGCGTGCCCGTGACCGATTACGAGGGAATCGCCCCATACGTCGACCGCGTGAGGACCGGGGAGGCGGATGTGTTGTGGCCGGGGCGCTGCGATCACTTTGCGCTGTCTTCGGGCACCACGGCGGGTCCGACCAAACACATTCCGGTGACTCCGGAGATGTCCGTTCATTTCACCCGTGCCGGCCTCCAATCGCTGTTCCAGCTCGCCGTGCGGCGCGGCGGCGGACGCGTCTTCGGAGGCCGGCATTTGTTTCTCGGGGGATCGACGGCGCTCACCTCCATTCCGCGGGCACGGGGCCTGCCGACCGGGTTCGCCGGTGACCTGAGCGGTATCACGGCCCTGAACATGCCGGGCTGGGTCTCGGCCCTGCTGTACGAGCCCGGGCTCGAGATTGCCCGGATGAGCGACTGGCCCGCAAAAATCCGGGCGGTCGCGGCGCGCACGCTGGACCGCGACATTGCCGTGGTGGCCGGCATTCCGAGCTGGCTCCTGGTCCTGGCAGAGGAGCTCCGGCGGGCCTCCGGGGCCGCGGGGCGCCCGGCCGCGACGCTGCGTGAGATCTGGCCGGGACTCGAGTGCTGCATTCACGGAGGCGTGCCGATCGGTCCGTTTAGGCGGGATCTCGAGGCGGCGCTGGGGCCTGGCGTCGGATTCCACGAGGTTTATCCCGCGTCGGAGGGATTCATCGCGGCCCAGGACGAATCCACGGAGGCGGGCCTACGGCTGATGGTGTCGCAGGGAATCCATTACGAGTTCGTGCCGCTGGATATGTTCGATGCGGACCACCCGGAGGAAAGCGGTGTCCATGCGGTCCCGCTCGAGGGGGTGCGCGAGGGCGAGGATTACGCGCTGGTCATGACGACCCCGGCGGGCCTGTGTCGCTACGCGATCGGGGACGTCGTGCGGTTCACGTCGCTCAATCCCCCGAGGCTCGTCTATGCCGGCCGGACCCGGCTGCAGTTGAGCGCGTTTGGCGAGCACGTCATCGAGAAGGAGCTCACCGACGCCCTGCTGGCCGCGGTCGATTCCGGACGCGCCGGGCAGTTTCACGTGGCACCGCTCTTCATCGACGAGACCGCCGGGCGGCGGCGGGGAAGGCACGAGTGGTGGATCGCGGACCGGCTGGGTGGCGCGGAGGAGGGCGAATCGCTCGCGGCCCGGCTCGATGCGGAGCTCGCGCGGGCGAATGAGGATTACGCGGCAAAACGCCAGGGCGGCGGCCTGGACCGGCCGGTCGTCCGCCGGGTGCCGGCGGAGGTATTCGATCGATGGATGCAGCAAAACGGGAAGTGGGGCGGACAGAACAAGATGCCCCGCTGCCGCAGCGACCGCCAGGTTGCCGACGCGCTGGCGCAAATTTCCAGCGGAAACTTGATCGGTTGAACAGAAACGAAGTGAACGAAGCGTCTGGAGCTGGGTGGCGCCCGGGTTGGCAGGACGGCGTTCTGTGGCGTCGGGACAATTTTCAATTTCCCAAGGCCTCATCCCGTTGCCATGCCCTTCGGGCGAATCCGCGACCAAGCGCTTTGTTACCTTCGTGAGCTTCTGTTCAATTTTTTCCCCTCATGCCTCCACGGACTCCAGGGCCGAGGGTTCGGTGGGAAGTGGGTATTCCTGGATGAAGGTCGGGTACGAGATCAACTCGAAGCGTCCGTCGTAGTGCTCGACGATCGCTGTGAGCGATTCGACCCAGTCGCCGGAATTGAGGTAGTGGACGTTTCCGATCATCTTGTCGGCGGGCGTGTGGATGTGGCCACAGATGACTCCCTGGCAGCCGCGCGAGGTGGCGAGCTGGCTGATGTGATCCTCGAAACTCGAGATGTGATTAACCGCCTTCTTCACGCGCGCCTTGATCGCCTGCGAGAGCGACCAGTACTCCTTGCCGCGCCAGGCGCGCCAGGCGTTGTAGGCGCGGTTGATGCGGAGGAGGACGTGGTAACCCCAGTCTCCCAGGTGGGAGAGGAAGACGAAGTTCTTCGTGATCGTGTCGAACACGTCGCCGTGCAGCACCAGGTAGCGACCGCTCACGGCCTCGTGCACATAGTCCTCGACGAGCGTGAGTCCGCCGAAGGTGAAGGGGAGGAATTTCGCGAGGATGTCGTCGTGATTTCCGCGGAGGTAGATGACCTCGGTGCCCTGTTTCTCAAGTTTCTTGAGGAGGATGCGGACGAACCGCGTGTGGTCACGGCTCCAGTGTCCGCCCTTGTGCAGGCGCCAGCCGTCGATGATGTCGCCGTTGAGGATCAGTTTCTCGCATCGGACGGTGCGAAGGAAGTGCGAGGCTTCGACGGCCTTGCACTCGGAGGTGCCGAGGTGGACATCCGAGAGGATGACGGTGCGGACTTTGAGGCGTTTCTTATCCATGGCAGAAGCTGGAGACTGGAGCTGTGGACGGGACCAAAATTCGGAGGCTGCGCGGCAGGGCGCGCACGACGAGGCGGGCGTCGGCGTCGTGGGTTTCGCCGTCGGTGTGCACGGGGCCGGGGGCGGGGCGATCGATCACGAACCCGGAACTCGTGAGGCAGCGCACGTGGGGCGACCGGTCGAGCGTGCCGGAGAACAGGCGAACGAGGGACGTGGCGGCGCCGATGGGGCCGACCGGGCGGAGCGCGACGAGATCGAGCAGGCCGTCGTCGGTCCGGGCGCGGGGCGCGATTCGGGCACGGTTCCCGTACTGGTCGGAGTTCGCCACCGCCACCAGCAGGACCTTCATCTGGAAATTCCGTCCCTCATCATCCGTCACGGAAATCGGGAGGGGGCGAAAACGCAGCAGGGCGCCCGCCGTGGTGCGGGCATAGGCGGGGAGGCCCCGGCGGGTGAGCCGGTTGAAGCGGCGGCTGATCTCGGCGTCGAGGCCGGCGCCCATCGCGTTGCAGAAGACGTGGCCGTTGACCGTGCCGGTGTCGATGGACGCCGTGCGTGCGTGGTCGGACACCACGAACTCGAGGGCCTCGGCGGGCCGGGTGGGGATGCCGAGGTGGAGCGCCAGGCCGTTGCCCGAGCCGCAGGGAACCAGGCCCAGGTCGGCGGAGGTGCCGGTGAGCGCCTGGGCGGTCTCGTTCATGGTGCCGTCGCCTCCCACGGCGACGATCCGACGGCAGCCGGCGGCAACCGCCTCGCGCGCGAGCTCGGTCGCGTGGCCGGGCCCCTGGGTCACCGCGACCTCGGTCTGCGGGCCCCTGCGGGCGGCGACGGAGCGGAGCGCGTCGAGCAGGCCGGGTTGACGGCGGTTGTTGCCTGAGTGCGGATTGAAGATGAAGCGGACCATCACGAAAGTGGGGCGACTGGGGTGGCTTGCGCCGCCGGGGCGCCTGCGGGTGCGCCGGCGTCGAGGGCGTGGCGGGCGATGAGGCGGGCGGCGGCCGGACGAGCGAGGGTCGTGAGCGACTCGCGCCAGCGGTTCCAGATCCAGCCGTGTCCGTGAAAAGCCTGGCGCAGGGAGGCGAGTACCGCATCGGGTGTTGTGGCCAGCGCGCCCACACCGCGGCGTCGCAGGAGCTCGTAGTTGCCCTCCTCCTGGCCCGGGACGATCTGCGTGACGATCATCGGGCACCGGGCCGCGATCGCCTCCTGCGTGGTCGCGCCGCCGGCCTTGCTGATCACGCAATGGTGGGTCAGGAGCAGGCGCGGGATCTGGTCCGTCCAGCTCAGCACGGCGGCCGGATGTGGCCGGTTGCGGGTGGCGCGCAGGAGGCGGTCGCGCAGCGCTTCGTCGCGGCCGACTGCAAAGGTGAGTTCCCAATCCGTCTCGTCGATCAGGCGGCGGGCGGTCGGCTCGGCGTTGAGCACGCCGGAGTGAACGATCTGGAGCACCCGCGGCCGCGCGCCGGAGGCGAGATCGGGCGGGGACAGTTCGCCGCCGAGCCGTTCGAACGCGGGTTGCACCGGAAAGCCCAAGTCGTGTATCCGCTCCTCGGGCACGCCCTGCGCGGCGATCACCGCTCCGGTCTCCGGATTCGGCACATACCAGCCGTCACAGGCGGGGCGCGTCCACAGCGAATTGATGCTGATGGAGTCGGTCACGACGTTGAAAAACGGCACGCGCAGGCGTCCCGTGGCGCGGAGCCGGTCCGCGATGAACGCATAGACCGGATACGTCGCGCAGACGGCGGCCGGATCGAGCCCGGCAAGCAGGCGCTCGAGCACGGCCCGCTCCTTCCGGAGGAACCAGAGGTGCCGGGGGAACGGGGCAGCGCGGTCGATCCAGGCGTAAACCGCGCTCCAGAGCCGCGGCGTGCGGTTGATCATCGACAGATAGGCAGCGCGAGAAATCCGGTTGAGGCGGGGGGAGGCCAGCGCAAAGAGGTCCGCACTATGCGCCGTGCCGGGACCGGCCTCTGCGTCGATGGCCGCCGCGATGTTGCGGGCGGCCGCGTTGTGGCCTTCGCCGAAGCCGGCGGTCAGGATAAGGATCTTCCTCATGACGAGCCTCCTTGCCTGGCGATGTTCACGAGGTCGTTCTCAAACCGCTCGATCACGCGCTCCCAGGACTGCCCCCGCAGCGATTCCGGCGCGGCGCTGCGGAGGCGGTCGCGCAAAGCCGTGTCCGACACGAGCCGGACGGCTTCGTGGGTCAGCGCAGCCTCGTCTCCCAGCGGCGCGACCAGGCCGTTTTCCCCATGGCGCACGAACTGCTTCGCCGCGGCATAGTTGTAGCCGCACACCGCCAGGCCGCTCGCCATGGCCTCGGTGAGGACATTGCCGAAGGTCTCCGTCGTGCTCGCGTGAACGTAGAGGTCGGACGAGGCGTAGTAGCGGCCGATCTCCTCGCGTGAGAAAAACCCCGCGAAGATGCACTCGGGATGGGTCTTGCGGAGCGTTTCCTGAAGGGGACCCTCGCCGGCGAGTACGAAACGAAGCCGGGGGTTTGCCGCGCGCATCGCGTCGTAGATCCGGAAGAGGAGCGGATAGTTCTTCTCGGGAGCCATTCGGCCGACATGAAGCACCACGAGGTCGTCCGGACCCGCTCCCCAGCTCGTTCGCAGCTCGGCGGAGCGCCGGTCCGGGGAGAAGCGCCGCAGGTCCACGCCGCGCGACAGCAACGCCAGGTCGCGGAAGCCGAGCAGCGCAAGTTCATCGCAAAGCTCTCGGGTGGGCGCGAAGGTCCTCCGCGTGCGGTTGTGCACGCGCCGGAGCCAGGCCAGGGCCAGGTGGCGCAGGGGAGGCAGACCGTAGTGGGACGCGTAGCTGTGGAAGTTGGTGTGAAAACTCGAGGTCACCGGCACGCCGAGCGCCCGCGCCGCGGAGATCGCCGAGGCGCCGAGCGGTCCCTCAGTGACCACGTGCACCAAATCCGGGCGCGCCCGTTTCCAGGCCTTCGCAAGGCGGTTGCGCGCCGGGTATCCCATGCGGATCGCCGGGTATCCGGGAATGGGGAAACCCGGCAGGGTCGTGACTTCGTACGCAGGTTCGTCGCCGCCCTCCGCTCCGACCCGATCAGGACGATAGACCTTCACCCGATGGCCCCGCAGCCCGAGTTCGCGGGCGATTACCCCGAAGGTCATCGCCACGCCATTGACCTCGGGTGGAAAGGTTTCCGTGACTATTGCCAGGTTGAGTCGGTCTCGCATGGACACGCCCGATTGAAACGGGCGTGTGTGACGAACGGGTGGCGCGACGGTGACGATGTCACAAAATCATCACCAAACACCCCGCCGCTCTCAGCCGAAATCGCGTGCGTAGGCCCGGATTTCCGCTACGGCCGTGCTCGCGAGCTCACCCGCGGTCCGACTCCAGAGCGCAAAAAGCTCCAGGGGCGGAAACCCGGCGAGCGGGAGCAGCCGCAGGCCGCGATGCAGGGCCAGGCCGGGACGGTCGACGGTGACGCCGGCGCCGTAACCATTCTCCACATACCGTTCGAGGAGGGACAGGGAGCTGGCTTCGATCTCCACGGGCCAGTCGACCTTGCGGCGCCGAAGCTCTGCCTGGAACAGGCGCGCCGCGCTCTCGGTCGGCGGGAGGCTGATGAGGGGAAGGTTGGCGGGGAGCCGATCCGACAGCAGGGCCTTTGCGTCGCGATGGCCGGAGGAGGCGGGCACGGCGAGCACGAGCGGAAGGGCGACCAGCTTCGCGTGGCGGAGGGCGGGGTTGGGCTTCCGGTCGACCGGGGTGATCGCGACGTCGAGCTGGCCCTCGAGCAGCCAGGCTTCGAGCTGTTGCTGGTAGCCGGATCGGAGGCCGAGCCTGAAGCCGTCGGCCTTGGCGCGGATTCGGTCGACAATCCGGGGCAGGTGCTCGGAGAGAATGAATTCGGCGGCGCCCAGCGCCAGGCGGGGTTGAAGCCGGCGGGCGATCCGATCGGGGATGCGCTCCAGTCCATCGAAGAACGGAGCCACGGCGGCCCAGAGTTCGTCGCCTGCTGGTGTCAGTCGAAACGGCGTGCGTTCGAACAGCTTTGCGCCGATCTCGGCCTCGAGTTGGAGGATCTGGCCGCTGATTGCGGGCTGCTGAATGCCGTAGGGCATGGCCCGTGCGGCGCGGCTGATGCCTCCGTTTCGGGCCACATGGTAGAACAGCTCGAGGTGGTGGATGTTCATGACGGCGCCCGATGCGAGCAGCGGGTGGGGCGGGAGGCAACGGAGTTTCGGGAGGGCATCATCACCTCGGTCGATGCCCCGCATCGCCTTTATCGATTAACGCACCGGCCACGCCTGCGGGTAGGCTGTGCGGCGTCAGATCGACGCCTATGAAACCATCCGCCTCAGTTCACTCGCTCCCGCTTGCGGCCGCCGGCCGGAACGCCGGCCTTGAATCCGGCGCCGCTTGCCTATCTCGTTCCCAACCACCCGCGCTGCCTACCATGATCTCCCGTCGGAATTATCCCCTCCTGCTCGCAAGCCAGTTTCTCAGCGCCTTCGGTGACAACGCGATCCTCGCGGTCATCGTCGGCCAGCTGACCTACCTCCAGCGCTCGGGCGCAATCTCGGAGGCCCAGCTGCGCAGCACGAACACGCTGTACACGAGCCTTCTCTTCATCCCGTACGTCCTGCTCGCGCCGTTCGCGGGTTATTTCAACGACCGGTTTTCAAAGGTGAAGGGCCTGATCGGCGGAAACCTCCTCAAGGTCCTCGGCACGCTGCTCTGCATCCAGGGCATCCGGCACGGCTTCGGCTGGCAGGGCGCCGGCTACCTCGTCGTCGGCATCGGAGCCTGTCTGTATAGTCCGGGCAAATACGGAATCCTCCCCGAGATCCTGCCCTCCGAGCGCTTGGTGAAGGCCAACGGCACGGTGGAGCTGCTCACTCTGGTCGCCATCCTCACGGGGGCGATCGGCGGCTCCGTGCTGGCCGACGTGTTCAAGGACCGAGTGATGCTCTCCTTCCTCATCGTCGCGACCATCTACATGGGGGCCCTGCTGCTGAACCTGGTGATGACGCCCACGCGAAGCATGCCCGAGGTGCGGTTTGCCGCGAGCACCGGCGCGTTCCTGAGTCACGTGCGCGACCTCTTCACCACGGGACGGCTTGGAAAGCTCCTCATCGGGACGGCAATGTTCTGGGTCTGCGGCGCGACGATGAAGATCAATTTCCAGCCCTGGGGCCTGGACGTGCTGCACCTGCCGGACAACACTCAGATCGCCCTGCTCGGGCTCTGGTTGAGCGTGGGCGTGATGATCGGCAGCGTCCTGGCCGGCCAGCTGCACCGGGTTGGAGACCTGTCGAAGACCCGACTGTACGGGTTCCTGCTCGCTGGATTCCTCGCACTCCTGTTCTGGGTTCATCCGGACGGGTTCTGGACCTCGCATGCGATCCACACGGACCGCGCGGTGCTGTATCCGTTCGTCATCGCGCTGCTGGTTGCGACGGGGGTGGTCGCGGGCCTGTTTCTCATTCCGCTCAACGCGGCGCTCCAGGCGGAGTCGGATCCCGACAAGCTCGGCAAGACGATTGCGGCGCAGAATCTCACCGACAACCTCGGCATGTGCCTCGCCGGCGCATATGTGTTCGGCGCGGTTCGCGTGGGCCTGACCTCCAGCGGAGTCTTTCTCGCGCTGGGCGCGGCCGTCGCGCTAGGCTGCATCTGGATGAGTTTCAACCGTCCCGCGGGCGACCGTTCCTGAACCCTCGAACCGAATCGACACCATGAAATCCCTGGTGCGTTTCATCCTTCGGCTGTTCTTCGGTTATCGTATCCACGGTGCCGATGCGCTGGAGGGTCCGGGACCGATGCTGCTCGCCCCGAATCACGTCTCGTGGATCGACTGGCTCCTGGTGGGCGCGGCGATCGACGACGACTGGCGCTTCGTTACCGCGAGCACGACAGCGAACCTGTCGTGGGTGCACCGCCGCATCATGGTCAACCGTCGCACCTTTCCCGTGGACCAGGCCTCGCCTTATGCGGTGCGCGAGATGGCCGACTTCATTGCGAAGGGAGGAAAGCTGGTCCTGTTTCCGGAGGGTCGAATCTCGACCTCGGGCGAGCTGATGAAGGTTCACGAGGGCGTGGGCTTCCTGCTCCAGCACACGGGGGCCCGCGTGGTGACGGCCTACCTGCGCGGCGCGAACCGCCTGCGCTGGGTCAAGCACGGAGGCTGGACGCGCTGGTTCCCTCGCGTATCGGTGCATTTCGACGAAGGCGCCCGACCGCCGACCTTCGAGGGACTCACGTCGTCGAAAGCCCGGCAGAAGACCACGTCGTGGCTGCGGGACCGCATGCTCGACTGGCAGGTGCGGGTGGAGCTCGAGCACGGCGCCGCGACGATTCCGCAGGCGGTCGCCGAGGCCGTATCGGCGACGCCGGCCAGGATCGCGTTCGAGGATCCGAGCTTCGTCACGCTGAGCTACCGAAGAGTGGCCGTGGCGGCCGACCTGCTCGCCTCGCGCTGGTCGGCGCTGCTCGGCGGCGGGCCCGGTGACCGCGTCGGGGTCCTGCTTCCCAACGCAAATGCCACGCCCCTGACCCTGCTGAGCCTGTGGGAGACGGGCCGTGTGCCGGCGATCCTGAATTTCTCGAGCGGCGTGCCCGTCATGCTCGACTGCGCGCGCCTGGCAGGGCTCAAGGTCGTCATCACCTCGCGCCTGTTCCTCGAGAAGGCGCGCATCGACCCGCGCCCATTCGAGGAAGCCGGTCTGACGCTCGTGTATCTCGAGGAGGTCCGCGCCTCGCTGGGAGCCGCGGCCAAGCTCGGCGCGGCGTTGCGAAACCGCCTGATTCCGGGGCGCCGCCTGAGCCGCGCGCCGGTCTCGGCCGCCGACTCCGCCGTGGTTCTGTTCACGAGCGGCTCCGAGGGCACACCGAAGGGCGTCGAGCTGAGCCACCGCAACCTGGTCTCCAATGTGCGGCAGATCAGCGCGGTGATCGACCTGCGCGACAGCGATCGCTTCTTCAACGCACTGCCGCTCTTCCACAGCTTCGGCCTGATGGCGGGCGTGCTCTTCCCGCTCATCCGCGGCTGCTACTGCTTCCTGTACCCGTCGCCGCTCCATTACCGCACGGTTCCGGTGCTCGTGTACGACCGCGACTGCACCGTATTGATGGGGACGAATACGTTCCTGAACGGCTACGCGCGCAAGGCCCACGCCTACGACTTCAATTCGGTACGCTTTCTCGTCGCGGGCGCCGAGAAGGTGCAGGAGGCGACCTTCGACACCTGGGCGCGGAAGTTCGGCGTGCGGATCATCGAGGGCTATGGCGCGACCGAGTGCAGCCCCGTCATCGCGGCCAACACGCGCGTGGAGTCCCGCTTCGGGAGCGCCGGGCGCTTCCTTCCCGGCGTCGAGCATCGCCTCGAACCGGTGGAGGGTATCGCCGAGGGCGGTCGGCTCCTCGTCCGCGGCCCGAACGTGATGAAAGGCTACCTCAACGCCGACGCCAACGAGCGCTTTCAGTCGCTCGGCGGCTGGTACGACACCGGCGACATCGTGTCCGTGGACGAGGATGGATTCGTCCATATCCTCGGACGCCTGAAACGGTTTGCGAAGGTCAGCGGTGAGATGGTGAGCCTGACGGCGGTCGAGGAGACGCTCGCGAAGGCCTTCGCCGGACGGAGCCCGCGCTTCCAGATCGCGGTGGTCGCCGTTGCCGACGCCGAAAAGGGCGAGCGCCTGATTGGGGTATCCAACGACTCAGCACTGACCCTTGCCGATCTTCGCGGTGCGATTCGCGAGGCCGGCCTGTCGAACCTCTGCGCTCCGCGCGAGCTCCGCGTCATGACGACGATCCCCAAGCTCGGCACCGGCAAGACGGATCACCGCGAGCTTCTGCGCGTGGTCACGGATCAATAGGGCTCACGCAGAGACGCAGAGGCGCAGAGAATCGGACGGAGCGAAGCGGCCTGTGGCCGCGAGTGCGGACCGCGGCGGAAGATTAGGTTGAATCCAAAAGGCCCAGAGCGCCTGGGCCGCAATCGGAACCCCTGAAGGAATTGGCCACGAAAAACGCAAAAAGGCGCCAGGGTGCCGCCCCTGATCCGAGCGCGCTTATAGGCGCACCCAACGCAAAGCCGACGCCCCTGAAATTTCGTGATTCTCGTGGCGGTTCAATTCCGAGGTCGAAGGCCTTGGTGGCCGAGGAGAAGGATGTCTCCGTGATTCAACCGCCGCTTTTGGAATAATCCTGCGCCCGGAAGAACTGGCCACCGGCTGCGTCGTCGGGGAGTAGGACCGGGACCAGGGCGCCGGGGAGCACCGTCTCGGGGGCGTTCGGGGCGTGCTGACCGCCTAGGTCGGTGCGCAGCCAGCCCGGGTCGAGGCGCGAGACGATCACGCCGGACCCCTTCAGCTCGGCGGCGAGGTCGTCGGTGAACTTGTCCACGGCCCACTTGCTCGAGCCGTAGCCAGCGAGCTGGGGTGTCTTGTCGATGCCGGAGGTCACGTTGACGATCCGGCCCCAGCGCTTGGCGCGCATCGAGGGGATCAGTCGCGCACAGAGTCGCACCAATGCGAATACATTCACCTGGAACGACCACTCCCAATCCCGCTGGGTGTGCAGGTCGATGCTCTCCCGCCAGGGATGCATGACGGCAGCGTTGTTGTACAGGATGTCGACGCCGCCGAGGGCGAGCACGCGGTCTGCGAGTGCCTCCACCTGGGCGGGATCCGACAGCTCGGCCGTCAGGGCAATCGCCTCAGCGCCCGCGGCGCGGACGAGGCGGACTGTCTCGGCGCAGGCCTCTTCCGAGCGGCCGTGGACGAGGACGCGCGCGGCGCCCTCGCGGGCGATGGCTTCAGCGACAAGTCGGCCCACGCCGCGCGTGGATCCGGTGACCAGTGCGGTGCGGCCGGAGAGCCGGCCGGAGGAGGAGGACGGGGTGTTCATGGCGCATGCATCGCCCCGGACGGGCCGTCTGCCAAGCATGGCGTGTCGCGCCGCGCCTCACACATTTGGGGAAACCGGGTCTCGCCTTGCTCGTTTGGGCCAATACGACCCGGGCTGCGTTGATCTTGGCAGCGGGTGCGGCGTCACGGCGACGATGCCGACGGAATGGGAGGTGACACCGGGCAGGACGCTCCACCTGGCACAGTTCGTCGCTCAAACACCCAGTGCACTCAATGCAACTCCCGGCAGCAGCAGGCGGAAACCCAGGCCGATGAATTGCGTGGGACTCCACGCGGGGCCGGGCGCCGCGCGCCATGCCCAGGCGATTTCACGATGCCTGCACAGGAGGCTGGCGCGCCGTAGGTTCCGGCGTCCGCGAGCAGGAGGGCTGCTCAAGCTGAGATCGCGGGCGCTCTTTCGGGCCTGTCCCTCCGGTTTGCCAAACAAAAATCGTCCGCGACCGTCCGCCCTTGGTGTCGGGCTACACCCCATGGTTCGCGATCGGGTGTCGGCGCATCCTTCACCATCCTCGAAATGGGGACCCGGAGGAGAAATCCGACGATGCGGGACACAACCTTTCATGCAAAGAAACATCAACGAACTCTTCGGCAACAAACTCACTGCTTCGGATGGCGATATCGGCCATGTAAAGGACTTCTATTTTGACGACCAGACCTGGGTGGTCCGCTACCTGATAGTCAACACGGGCTCATGGTTGAGCGGTCGACAGGTGCTGCTTTCCCCGCATGCCTTCGGACGTTTGAATAGAACTGGCAAGAACCTGTCCGTGGCACTCACCCGGAAACAGATCGAAGCCAGTCCCTCGATTGATTCGCACAAGCCGGTCTCGCGGCAATTCGAGATCGACTACTACCGTTACTACGGCTGGCCACCTTACTGGAGCGGCACGGCGATGTGGGGCCTGGGCGGCTTTCCGGTGGTCATGCTGCCATCGAAGGATCAGGCGCTGGCTCAACGCAAGTATCACCATCGGGACGACAAGCATCTCCAAAGCATGAAGGCGATAAAAGGCTACCCGATCATGGCCACCGACGGAAAGGTTGGTTCCTTCAGCAGCTTCATGTTGGACGAGAAGAGCTGGGCCATCAGCGCGATGGTCGCCGACACGGGCAAGTGGTATTCCGACAAGGAGCTCCTGATCGCCCCCGAAAACCTGGAACGAATTGGTTATGAGGAATCGAAGGTTTTCGTAAAGCTGACCAAGGCAGGCATCCGGAAGGCGGCAGAGACTGCACTTTCGACCGCCGGAGTCTGAGACTCGAAGCGTTTCGCTCCCGTGTGAAACGCACGTATTCGAGACCGATAATCGGCAGCACCCCAATGAAAGAGATTTCCTCCACAGGCAGACCGGTCTCCGTCTCGCGATTCGCGCACGCGGGCGGGATCTCATCGGATCAGGTTCACAGGCCAAATTTCGGACGCATTTACTTATGAAACAGAGCAACTCACTCGCCTTTTCGATTCTCCTGCTGATCGTCGCGGGAGGCGTCGCCTTTTCTGTCGTGATATATAGAGCCGGAGCACACTGGGAGGCCGGAGCGATTGGCGGCGGCGCCCTGTTCTTGGGCCTGGTCGTTGCATCTGCCATACAAGTCGCCGATCAGTGGGACAGGGCAGTCATCTTGCGCCTCGGTCGCTTTCACGCCCTCAAGGGCCCGGGACTGTTCATGATCATCCCGATTTTTGACACGATTCCCTACTGGATCGACACCCGTGTCATCACAACCGGCTTCAAGGCCGAAAAGACCCTGACCAAGGATACCGTGCCGGTGGACGTCGATGCGGTCCTGTTTTGGAAAGTGGTGGACTCAAAAAAGGCGGCCCTTGATGTCGCGGACTACAAGAGTGCGATCAGCTGGGCCTCCCAAACGGCCCTGCGTGATGTGATCGGCAAGACGATGCTTTCGGATATGTTGGAAGGTCGCGATAAGATCAGCAGCTTGCTGCAGCAGATCATCGACGAGCGCACCGAGCCTTGGGGCATCAATGTGATCTCGGTTGAGGTTAAGGATGTATTGATTCCCTCGGGTCTTGAGAATGCGATGTCGATGCAGGCGCAGGCGGAACGGGAGCGGCAGGCCCGAGTGATCTTGGGAGATGCTGAGCGGCAGATTGCGGAGAAATTCGCGGAGGCCGGCAAGAGCTACGAGCACAACCCGATCGCTTTTCATTTGCGGGCCATGAACATGCTTTACGAGGGATTGAAGGAAAATGCCACGATTGTGATCGTCCCCAGTACTGCGGTCGAAAGCATGCAACTAGGGGGGCTTGCAGGGATGACTGCGCTGACAATGGGCCTGGGGCAGGACGGTTCGAACATGCGCCCGAACGGCGAACAAAGGAGCGCGGAGCAAAGCGAAGACCGGGTGCATCGTGGATCGTAACCGCATGACAAGCATCAGCCCAACGACGGTATCAGATTGGTAAACACACAATCCACCAGCACACCGGACGCGCGCCGGAATCGGAGCCATCACTTATGAAGACACACAAATCCTCCGGGAAAAGCACCTCGGCTCCCAAGATTGAAAAGAAGCCCGGGCCGCAACGACCGCTGGTAACGTCGCCGGCAAAGGCTGCCGAGGAGGTGGAGGGATTCCGCCGCGATCGGGAGGCCATGGAATCCGCGCCGACGACTGCTGACACCTCGGCGCGAACCTCGCTTTTTTGAAGTTGGCTCGATTCGTGCGCGCGAACAGCCCGGCGCAAGTCGCCATGGTCGGCGAGAGAGGCTCGGGCAGGAGCCGGGAGTGTAAATGGACTCCCCAAAAGAGTCTGCTCATGGTCTATTCCAACAGCCCGCAGTCCTGCGCGATAGCATGCGTGCCAACCCTCGCGGCGTTTCGTTGAGAATCGTCGCCGGTCGCGGTCAGCGGGAAGGGCCGCGGATCATGGTTGCCGGCTGAAATTGGTCCGGGTCGCCTCATTCCGCCTGGAGCTGGACCGCAGGTCCGCCTGAGCGGGGTCAATCTGCGCGGAGGGCTTCGACCGGGTCGATCAGGGCGGCGCGGCGCGAGGGGAGTGCGACGGCGAGGCAGACCACGACGAGCATCGCGGCAGCCGCCACTGCGACGATGGCGAAGGGCAGCGAGCTCACGTCGACCAGCATGCTCTGCATGGCGCGGCTCGCCGCCCATGCGCCGAGGGCGCCGAGCATCACGCCGACGAGTAGCAGGCGGAATCCCAGGCCCATGAACTGCGCGAGAATCTGCTGCGGCCGTGCGCCGAGCGCCATGCGCACGCCGATCTCGCGCTGCCGCTGGGCCACCGCGTAGGCGAGCACACCATAGGTGCCGACTGCCGCGAGCAGAAGAGCGGCGGCGGCGAAGATCGCGGCCAACACAGCTGGCGAGCGCCGCGCGATGAGGCTGTCGTCGATGCGCGCCTGCATCGGCTTGACGTCGTCCAGCGGAAGCTCCGGATCGAGCTTCAGGACCGCCTTTCGTATCATCGGAGCGAGCGCGGCAGTGGCGAGCGTGGAGCGGACAAGTACGTCAAAGTGGGCGACATAGCCCTGGCTGTAGGGAAAATAGACGACACCATGCCCCGGCACCTCGGCCAGGTCGGTCTGCTTCACGCTGGCGACAACACCCACGACCGTGAACGCGTTCTTGTCGTTGACAGTGACGTCGGGGGCCAGGCGATGGCCGATGGGATCGCCTCCCGGCCAGTAATAATTCGCGAACGCCTTGTCGACGACGCAGACGCGCTCGGGCCGCTGCGTATCCGCATAGTTGAATACGCGTCCCCGGAGCACGGGGATGCCCATCAGCGACCAGTAGTCGGGACTCACGCTCGTGAGGTAGTGGCCCCGGAGGGACTGCCCCGGCTTGAGCGTGTGTCCCTCGACGGAGACCACGCTGTCGGCGGTGACTCCGGCAAACGGAAGATTGGTGGTGATGGCGACGCGGGAGACGCCGGGCAGCTCGCGGAGCGCGGGGAGCAGTCGCTCGACGAATGTGGTGCGGGATTTGTCGTCCTTATAGCCGCTCCAGGGCAGGGTGATCGCCCCGCTCAGGACATGGTCGGGATTGAAACCCGGGGGCGTCGCGAGCACGCGCTTCAAGCTTACCCCGAGTAGCCCGGCGCCCGAGAGGAGGACAAACGCGAGCGCGATCTGGGCGACGATGAAGCCGTGACGCACCCGCTGCGCGGCCCGGCTGGTGGTGCCGCTGCGGGATTCGGCCTGCAGGGTGGACGCGAGGTTCGCACGGAGGTTATACCAGATCACCGGAATCGAAAGCAGGAGCCCGACGCCGAGTGCGCCGGCGATCGACAGGAGCGCCACGCGCAGGTTGAACGCGATCGTTCCCCCGAGCGGAAGCTCATTTGCGCCGAGAGACCGAAGGAGGTCGACTCCAAGCCAACCAAGCAGGAGCCCGATCAGACCTCCTCCGAGGGCCAGCAACATGGTCTCCACGATCACCTCTGCGGCGACATGCCGCCGTCCGGCGCCCAGCGCCTGGCGCACAGCCATCTCCTTGGTGCGGCTGCTGGCCCGGATCAGGAGGAGGTTGGCAAGATTGACTCCGCCAATGATCAGCAGGAACAGGACGCCGGCCTGGAGGAGCAGGAGGATGGGGCGCGCAGAGGAAACAACGTCGGCATGAAGCGACGCGACGACGGTGTGATAACCGGAGCCCTTGATGACGTTCGCAAGCGGATCGTCGGCCATCTGCTTCACGTTGAAGGCGTCGATCTGGGCCTGGGCCTCGGCGAGCGTGGCACCTGGGGCCAGGCGCGCGAGCATGCCAAAGTTATTGCTATGCCTGCGATCGGGCATGCGGTCGGTGGGGGCGTATGCGATGGGACGGTAGAATTCGGCCTGGCCCCAAAGAAAGCGGAACGAGGGCGGCAGGACGCCGATGACCTTGACCTTGTATCCGTCGTTCGAAAAAGTCCGCCCAAGTACATGGGGATCGCCCCCAAACTGACTCTTCCAGAAACGATCGGTGATGATGGCCACCCTCTCGTTTCCATAGCTCATGTTCTTTTCCGTGAAGCCGTGCCCCACGGCGAGCCGGACGCCGAGGGTGTCGAAAAATTCCGGCGAAACGCCGGCCATTGGCACGCGATGAGGGGCACCGGCGTTCCCGACAACCACGCCACCCGGCTGATAAATCGAAACCGAGCTGAACGCGGGAATCGCATGACGCCGGTCGAAATAGTTTGGAAGGGAGGCGGACGCCCTCGGGACGCCGGCTCCAGGGTAGGAGTTATAGACCGTGACGAGCTGATCGGAATGGGGGAACGGCAGCGGTCGGACGAGGACCGCGTCGACGACGGCGTAGATTGCGAAGTTGGCGCCCAGGCAAAGGGCGAGCGTCGCGATCGCAGTCGCGGTAAAACCGGGCGTGCGGCACAGCCTGCGGAAGGCGTGCACGAAGTGGGTCATCATGGGGCTGATGGCTGGATGCGGCTGGACCTCGGGCTGGGGCGAGGGCGTTGCGGTGTGGGGGGCACTGCAACATTTATCGATACATCAGGATAATCGGGCTCTGTCGATGCTATCCTGATACTGGGGCGGCAGCCAGGAAAGGGCTGCCGCGGGAGGTCGTCGGACAGGCACTGCAACGAGCGCGCGACGGGCCGCGCGTCAGTCCGCGCGCAGCGCCTCGATCGGATCAACGAATGTGGTTCGGCGGTATTAGAGGGGGCGAAAGTTACAGCAGACTGACGGACCCCGCTGAAATGTCCGGCCGTGTCGGAGTACCGGGTTAGGTGAGGTCAAGGGAAAGGCACCCGGATCTGCTTTCCTATCGCCCGCTCTGTGTCAGGTTGCCCCCATGTCGCTCTCGAACCTCAAGGGAGCCAGCTTCGCCACGCGCCTGGCGTTCCTGTCAGCCGGGTTCGTGGTCGCGTGCTGGGCGCCGCTGGTGCCGTTCGCGAAGGCGAGGCTCGGCGTGGATGACCGCCAGTTGGGCTTCATCCTGCTCTGCGTGGGTATTGGATCGGTGGTGACGATGCCGTTGACCGGCTGGCTGGGGGCGCGCCTCGGCAGCCGGCCGCTGATCCTGGCGGGCGGGTGGGGGATCGCGCTTCTGATGCCGATCGTCGCGGTGGCCAACTCGGCGGTGCTGCTCGGTGCGACGCTGTTCTGCTTCGGCGCGTGCATCGGCACGCTCGACGTCGCGATGAATACGCATGCCGTGGAGGTGGAGAAACAGGCGCAGCGTCCGCTTATGTCGGGCTACCATGCGATGTACAGTCTGGGCGGAGTCGTGGGCGCGGGGTTCATGACCGGCCTGCTCACCAGCGGACTCAGGCCCACCGTCGCGGCGGTGATCGGAGGCGTGTTGACTGCGGTGACGATCGGGATCGCCCGGCCCCGACTGCTTCCGGCGCGCGGAGTGCCGACGCCGTTCGTGCTGCCGCACGGTTACGTCATGCTCCTGGCGGTGTTGGCGGCGATTGCTTTCCTCGTCGAGGGGGCGGTGCTGGACTGGGGGGCCTTGCTGATCGTGGAGTCCAAGGCCGCGCATGCGAGCGAAGGAGGACTCGGGTATCTGCTGTTTTCGATTTCGATGACCGTGTGCCGCCTTGCCGGCGACCGCATCGTGGTCCGGGTCGGCAATGCCAGGCTCCTCTTCTGGGGAGCGCTCGCGACGATAGCCGGCATCGCGGTCCTGCTCATCGTGCCGGTGTTCTGGCTGGCTATGACGGGATTCCTGCTCATCGGTCTGGGTGCGTCGAACATCGTGCCCGTGCTGTTCAGGTTGGCGGGCAATCAGACCGTGATGCCGTCGGCGATGGCCGTGGCGGCGCTGACGACGGTGGCCTATGGTGGAGTCCTCGCCGGCCCTGCCCTGATCGGCTTCGTCTCCCACGCCCTGAGCCTCCCCGCCGCCTTTTGGTGCCTGGCAGGTTTGATGGCGATGGTCGCGGTGTTTGCGGGACGGGCGACGCGCGAGCACCAGTGAATCAGGCACTTCGATGCACGTAGTCCTTCGAAAACAATTCGATCCACGGGCGACCTCTCTCTCATCGGCCAAATCGATGGTGCAGGGCGCTTCCCTTAATTCTTTTAGGGAAATCAGCGGTGCCCACGCCATGGCGTCCGAAGGCGTGCTGGGATGCTGAAGCGACGAAGGGGGGCGCACGGACGGAAAGGTGTCGTCATGTGCTCGGTACGCCGCGCTCACAGGGCAACATCGGTCGCTCGTCGATGTGATTTCCTGCCTCGACCTCGAACGGTTCGACGAGCTCACCGCTGGTGGCCTGCCCAAGCCGTGGTTCGACAGGCTAACCACATGGCTGATGTCGCTGCGCTCGGTACGACGCGCCACATGGCACTATTTGTCCTTCATTTGTCGCTACTTCCTGCCTTGCGCGTCGAACGGTTCGACGAGCTCACCGCAGGTGGCCTGCCATGAGCCCTTCGACAGGCTCAGGGCGGGCAAGCGTTAGCGCGTCGAATGGCCTGCCCGGCATGGATTGGTGCCGCGAACGCGGCATCGCTTCGCGCCCCCCCTCCGGGTGTCCCATCTCCCTGCGCTGCGCTCCGGTCGTCGAACTGCGTTCTCATCCATGCCGACCAAAGGCCGTGGTTCGACTCCGCTCACCACATTCGACGCGCCACATGGCACTATTTGTCCTTCATTTGTCGCTACTTCCTGCCTTGCGCGTCGAATGGCCTGCCATGAGCAAGCGTTAGCGCGTCGAATGGCTGCCCGGCATGGATTCGAACCATGACTAGGCGAGTCAAAGTCGCCTGTGCTGCCATTACACCACCGGGCAATAAGGAGTCGAATCGGTTACGGTGCGGGCCGCGTTCGGGCGGTCAAGTGTGGAATCGGTTTCGGTATCCAGACTCGGACTGCTAGTCGTTCGAGGTCAGAGGGAAACCTTCTGGCACAAGTCGAAGGCGCAGCCTTGCCTCCCATTGCCCTCAAACCGCGGGGTAAGCGCCATGCCCGGGGGTCCGTCAGTCTTCCAGCAAATCCCCGACCAGCGAGTATCCGGCGACCAGCACTGCGCAGATCGCGAGCGTCAGGAGGGCGCCGGGATCGGACAGGAGCGCGGTGAGTTGCATGGTCGTCGAATCAATCGCGCCGGTTCCAACGGTGAATCGGCCGCTCGGCACGATCCACAAAAGGCCGCCTAGGGCACCAAGGCCGACAGGCAGCCATCGCGTCCACGCCGCTACCGGGGCGGCAGGCGTCGGCAGGGCTTCGAGGACACGTTTCGCCATGCCGTCATCCGGCAGAGGGATGTCCGCGCCGCGTCGCAGCCACGTATCCAGAGTATCATCATCGGGCGGGAGTGAGGGATTCATGTGAGTGGATTCCATGCGGCGAGCAGGTGACGCAGCTTTTCTTTTCCGCGGGCCAGGTGCGTCTTCACCGTCCCGAGGGGCCAGCCCACCACCTCCGCGATCTCGGGGTGGGAGAGGCCTTGCTGATAGAAGAGATGGATGGCGGTCTGCTCATCGGCGGACAGCGACTGCAGCGCCGCATCGAGATCGTGGCGAAGGTCTGAGCTTCGCGCGGACGACGGCGTAGTCTCGTCGTCGAGACGTTCGTCCGGAGATGCGACGAACTGTGCCGCCTTGCGTCGCGCATTCCGATGCAGGTTGTGCGCGATCCCGAGCAGCCAGGTCGCAAAGCTCGATTCTCCGCGGTGTCGTGCCAGGTTTCGATACGCCCGCACGAACGTCTCTTGGGTGAGATCGTCGGCCGTGGCATGGTCGCCGCCCGTCAGATGCCGCAGAAAACGCCGAACTGCGGACTGGTGCCGGAGCACCAGTTTGCCGAAGGCGTCGCGATCGTCCCAAAGGACGACTCGGGCGATCAATTCGGAGTCGGGGGAACTCACCGCTCGGAGGTGGGATTCTGCGAATCACGATGCTTGTTCCCAATCAGGCTGCTGACCACACCGCCGATGAGCAGGGCGGCTCCGACGCAGATCGGCAGGGGAGCCCATTGGCGTACCCCACCGGTATCGACGAGGTACAGTCCGACGCCGACCGCGATCCAGATGAGCCCGCGGTACCACATCCAGGGTCCGCCACACTGGCCACGTCTCCACGACGGCATCTTCGCGAGCGCGTCGGGAATCGGCTGGCCCTTGTCGATCGCCGCCCGGACGGTGTCGTGCCACATCTTCTGCCGCTGAAAGCGGGCGAAGCTCCTGATCGCGACGAGGACGATGACGAATCCGAAGACGATGAGGAGCCTCAGCTGGTCTGGATTTAGATCGGCGAGAAAGGGGATATTCATGAGGAAGAGTGAATCGAGTGGGTGAGTCATGGTGAACTTTTCAAGAGTGAGTGTCGCGAGTCACCGGATTGGATTCAGAATTCGTCGGAGGTCCTCGATTTCTCCATCGAAGTCGCCTCGTTCAGCCGGGGGGCTCAACGAGGGGGCTGGGCTCACGCGAAATCACGCTGACCAGGGCCGTACCACGGCTGATTACGCGCCGTTACTGCCGGGACGGTGTGCTGCCGCCCGCGCGCGCAGCGGTGCGAGGAGCACGCGTTCGACATCGTCCGGCGTCGGCACTCGCACGTCTACCGCCGGCCATAGCTCGATCGGCGGCGTCGCGACGAGATCCGACTTGAGTCGAATGTCCCGGAGGTCGTCGTGCAGGTAAGGCCGGCGGCCGCAGTGCAGCGCGTCGCAGCTCGCGCGGATGTCTGGCGCGCACTCGCGCCAGTGGCACGCGCGGCCTAGGTAGTCGCCGCGCTCGTCCGCGAGAAACACGTCCGCTCCGCGATTTAACTGCTGAGCATGCCCGGCAAGTTGTCGGCCGGCCTTCGCGTGTGGCGCGAGCTCCATCGCATCGCTGACGGTCACGAGCACATCGGCGTCCTTGGGCTCGGGTTCGTCGCGGGTGAGCGAGCCGAGCAGTGCGATCCGTGTTACCCCGGGAAGCTGCGCCGCGGCCTGAGTGAATTTCAGCACGCCTCTCAACAGATGCTGCCTGGGAGTCGGGCGGGTGAGGTCCTCCGCCAACGGTTCCGAAAGCGCCCACTCCACGTCGACACCGTGTGCTGCGAGCCACGCAGTCGCCTTCTCACGTCGCCGCTGCTCCTGGAATACGAACCACTTCTCACGCTCACGGAATGTGCCCTGGACCACCTCGCGAAAACGCCTGACCGCGGCACGCTCTTCGATCATCCGTTCGAGTGTTCGTCGCAGGGCTGCGTCATGCACCGTCGCGGCAAAATCCGCTAGGTCGCGGCCGACTTCTTGCAGGTCGGCGTCGGCGAGGTGGATCAGGTGGTGCCCCGGGTTCTCCTCAAGGAGCCACGCTTCCCTGAGCGCGTCCTTCTGCCAGTCGGGCACGTCGGCTCCCTCGATCACCCTGTCGACCGACGCGTCGGGCGGGGCTTCGGCCAGCAGCGCCTGCAACAGGTCCGCCGTTTCGGTCGCCACGACAAACACCGCGCCGGTTTGGGCGTCGAGGTAGCCTTGCGCCTCCGCGGGCTGGGCCTCTGCGCCCAGCTCAAACTCGCTCCAGTTGACCAATACTTTCGGCACGAGGGGAGCCTAGCGACCTCACTCAACGAGCAGAGCGAAAAATCCTACCGCTGGGTAAATTTCCTCGAGACGGCCATAAATCGTCGCGTGCGCTCTGGAGCATCCGAGGGGACCGCAAAGGTCTGCCTGCGCAGTCGACCTGCGCGGCGGGCGCGGTGTCACGTAATCGACTGGTAAAGTTGCCAATGGAATCGGATTGGCTGAATTACCCCCCATGAGCACAAACCAGACTCTGAAGGGAAAAGTGGCGTTGGTGACGGGAGCCTCTCGGGGCATCGGGCGGGCGATCTCGGAGCGGCTCGCTGAGGCGGGCGCGGCGATCGTTGTCAACTACGCCTCAAACGCCGTCGAAGCCGAGAAGGTCGTCGCCCACATCACAGCAGCGGGAGGCAGGGCCTTCGCCGTGAAGGCCGACGTCGGTAGGGTCGCTGAAATCGTCCGTCTGTTCGACGAGGCGATCGCCCACTTCGGCAAGATTGACATCCTCGTGAACAATGCCGGCACGATCTTCAACAAGCCCATCGCCGTGACCTCCGAGGCGGAGTTCGACCGGATCATGGCGGTCAACGTCAAGGGCACCTTCTTCGCCTGCCAGCAGGCCGCGACGCGCCTGGCGGATGGGGGCAGGATCATCAATGTCTCCAGTTCGACGACCGCCCGCCACCTTCCGATGTACGGCGCCTATGTCGCCACCAAGGGAGCGGTGGAACAGATGACGCGCTCGCTCTCCCGCGAACTCGGCTCGCGCGGAATCACGGTGAACGCCGTGTCGCCGGGGCCGACCGAGACCGAGCTGTTCTTCGCAGGAAAATCCGCCGAGCAGCTGGAGTTTTTTGCGAAGCAATCGGCGTTTGGCCGGCTGGGTCGGCCGACCGACATTGCCGGAATCGTCGCCTTTCTCGCCGGCGAGGAGGGTGGCTGGATCACGGGGCAGAACATCCGCGTCAACGGCGGCCTGGCTTGAACGCCGGTCGGCAGCCACGAACGTGACGTGAGACGTGAACAGAAGACAACGAAGCGAACGAAGGACGAGCCGGATGACCATGGGGTGAGCGCGCTGATCGGCTCACCAGCGAGGACAACTGCTGCTGTCCCGGGCATCCAATTACCCGCGCCGGACCATCCCTTTGTTGCCTTCGTGTCCCTCTGTTGCCTGCATCCCGAAAAGGCTCATGCGCATCCTGATCATCGAAGACGAAGCCAAGACCGCGGCGTTCCTGCGCCAGGGGCTGTCGGAGAACGGGTTCACGGTCGAGGTCGTGTCGACCGGCACCGAGGGACTCGAGCGAGCGCTGACGACCGAGAACGACCTGGTGATCCTCGACGTAATGCTGCCGGGCCGCGATGGCTGGTCGGTGCTGGCGGCGTTGCGCGAGGCGGGGCGGGAGCTGCCGGTGTTGATGCTGACGGCGCGCGACACGGTGGACGACAAGGTCAAGGGTCTCGAACTCGGCGCCGACGACTACCTGGCCAAGCCCTTTGCGTTCGCGGAGCTGCTCGCGCGGGTGCGAACCCTGCTGCGTCGCGGACCCGTGCGCAAGGACGAGGTCCTGCGCGTGGCGGACCTGCAGCTCGACCTGCCCCGCCGACGTGCGACGCGTGCGGGTGGGGCGCTGGATCTGACCGCCAAGGAGTTTGCGCTGCTGGAGCTGCTTGTCCGCCGCCGTGGCGAGCCGCTTTCGAAGACCCTCATCGCCGAGCAGGTGTGGGACATCCATTTTCACAGCGATCCGAATGTCGTTGAAGTGGCGATACGCCGCCTACGCTCGAAGGTGGACGATCCGTTTGACGCCAAGTTGATCCATACGGTGAGGGGAGTGGGCTATGTCCTCGAGGAACGCGCCAGCTGAAGCCGTCGCCGCCTCGCCACGTCCGGCCCAATGGTCGATCGTCCGGCGGCTCACGGTGCTCTACACCGCCACCACGGCCGCGTTGCTTGTGGGCGCCGCCGCCTACCTTTACTGGACCCAGGTTCAGAACCTCGAGCGCGAGGACAATGATTTCCTGGTGAACAAAATCCAGGACTGCCGTCGCCTCCTCCGGGAGCATCCGGACCAGGTGCGACAGCTGGTCAATGAGGTCCAGATCGAGTCGGTCACCAGTCCGATCAAGTACTACATCCGCATCCTCGACCTGAAGGGCCGCACCGTGCTGGAGACTCCCGGCATGGCGGCGCGGCTCCCGGCGAAAGTGTTCCCGCCGGCCGCGCCGGCGACGAAGGTGCCGAGTCGGGGCACCCTGCATCGCACGCAGTCGGGCCGTTTCTGCCTGATGATGGCGGGGGACGCCGGCGCGCGGCTCGCGGGGGCCGACGAGGTGTCGTTCCAGGTGGCGCTCGACGTCTCGGAGGAGGAGGAGTTGATCGAGGGGTACCGGTGGAAGTTGCTGGCCGTGATCCTTTCCGGGACCGTCTTCTCCTGTGTGGCAGGCTATTTCGTCGCGCGACGCGGGCTGGCTCCGCTTCAGGAAATCACCCAGCTCACGGAGCGAATCACCGCGAGCCAGCTCCACGAGCGGATCGAATCCACAGGCTGGCCGGTCGAGCTCGCTTCGCTGGCGCGGAGTTTCGACCGCATGCTCGATCGCCTCGGCGACTCCTTCAACCGACTGTCGCAGTTCTCCGCGGACCTGGCGCACGAACTGCGCACACCCATCAACAACCTGTGCGGCGAGGCCGGGGTGGCGCTCTCGCAGTCGCGCACGCCCGACGAATACCGCAGCACGCTGGAGTCGAGCCTCGAGGAGTTCGCAAGGCTCACCCGCCTGATCGACAACCTCCTGTTCCTGGCGCGCGCGGACAGCCCGACGGCGACGGCCGCCTGCGAGCGGTTCAAGGCCCGGGAGGCGGTGGACAACGTGTGCGAATTCTACGAAGCCCTGGCCGACGATCGTGGCGTCGCGGTTCGCAGCGCGGGCGACGGTTTCGTGAGCGCGGACCCCGTGCTGTTTCGCCAGGCGGCGAGCAATCTCATTTCGAACGCCCTCAACCACACTCCCCGAGGCGGGCAGGTGGTCGTGACCGTGCGCCCAGGGGCCGATGGGGGCTGCGAAGTCGAGGTTGCCGACACGGGGTGTGGCATCGAGGGACGCCATCTGCCGTATCTGTTCGACCGCCTCTACCGCGTGGAGCCCGCGCGTTCGCAGAATCCGGACGGCGCCGGCCTGGGCCTGGCGATCGTGAAGTCGATCATGACGCTTCACGGCGGCACCGTCCGGGTGGTAAGCGAACCCGGTCGCGGATCGAAATTTACGCTGCAGTTCCCCAACGCGGCAGCGCGATAAGGACCAAGCTGACGCATTTGTCAGGTTCGCGTCAGGCTCTCGTAAGCCTCGCTCTGCTAGGCTGCGAGCATGATCCGGAGATTTCCGAAGATCCCACGAGGGTGGGTCCCTCCGCTGGCGGCTGGATTGGCATGGCTTGGCGCCATCGTCCCGCTCGTTCGCGGCGTCGAGCCGGGCTGTGTCGAGGCGGTGTCCGCGATGGCGGCCCCGAGCGCCACCGCCTACGCGCAGGTGGAGCCCCTGGCCCTGGTGCCGTTGATCGCGTCAGCGACCGGCATCGTATCCAAACTTCGGGTGCTGCCTGGAGACCGGGTCATTCCGGGCGAGGTGATCGCCCGCCTCACGGGGCCCGAATTCACGGCCACGTGGGCCGCGGCGCGCGGTGCGGTAGCCAGCGCCCGGGCGGATGAAACCGGCGCCGAACAGGCGCTCGCCCTGCGACGCCGCCAGGCGGCCGACCACCTGGCGACGCGGCAGGACGTGCTCCAGGCCGAGGCTGCGCTCGCGGGGGCCAAGGCGGCGCTGGACAGGGCGCTGGCCGAGGCCGATGCCGTGCGTGCGGCCGGTGCGATCGAGGCCCCCGTCCCGGGCGTCGTGCTCGCGGTGGATACGGCCGACGGTGCCCGCGTAGCGACCGGACAGGCGCTGCTGACGATCCAGCCGGCCGGCCGGATCTGGCTGCGGGCCGATTGGTATGCGAACAGCGGAATTTCGGTGCACCCGGGCATGCAGGGACGATTTGCCCCTTCGAGCGGTGGTCCGGACATTCCCGTCGAGGTGCGGGCGGTGTTTGGCGTGCGGACGCCGGGCGGGGGCGAAGCGCTGGGGCTGGAGGCAACGAAACCCGGGGTGGAATGGAAGTCCGGCGACGCCGGAATCCTGACACTGCAAGGCGCACCCCGTCCGATGATATCGGTGCCGACGCGCGCGCTCATCCTCGACCGCGGTCACTGGTGGGTGCTGGTGCGAACTGCCGGCAAGGATCATCCCGTGGCGGTGCAGCCGGCATGGTCCAGCGGATGGAACACCTTCCTCGCAACGGGTCCCGCTGCGGGCACGCAGATTGTGGTCGAGAACGCGTACCTGGAGTACCACCGGGGAATCGCCGACCGCTACCAGCCTCCGGACTAGCCCATGCGAGCCAACCTAACCGCCCGAGGCTGGCTGCGCCGTCCGCTTCTGTGGATCCTGGTCTTTGGGGTCCTGTGCGCCGCGGGAATCCATTCACTGATCCGGATTCCGGTGGAGGTGCTGCCGCGTTTTGCGTATCCGGAAATCAGCGTCGTGGCGCACCAGCCCGGTGCCACCGCGGCCGAGCTTGAGACGCTGGTGGTCCGTCCGCTCGAAGGTGAGATCCTCGGACTTCCCGACCTCGAAGCGGTGCGCTCGGTCATGGGTGACGGCACGGTGGAGATCGATGCGCGTTTCCGAAACGGCACGAACGCCCAGCTCGACCTCCAGGCGATCAACGGGGCGATCGACCGGGCGCGAAGTGCGCTCCCGGGCGACGCCGCGCCGTACGCGGAGATCATGGGCAACGCGATCAACGAGGTCGCCGATTACACCGCGGAGATCCCGGCAGGAGTATCGCCCGCCGAGGTACAGCGCGATGCACTCGCGAACGTCGTGCCGGCACTTCGGGCGCTTCCAGGAGTGCAGCGTGTGCAGCTTTACGGTGCCGGCGATGAGGCGCTCTGGATCCAGCCCGACCTCGCGGCCATGCACCGCTACGGGGTGTCGGCGGCGGACCTGACCGCGGCGCTGGGCGACCAGGTGATCCTGCGATCCGGCGGGTATTTGACCCAGGGACATCAGGATGTGCCGATGGAGGCGCGGAGCCTGCCCACGCGCGTCGCGGACCTCCGGCCCGTTCCCGTCCGGACCGCTGCGGGCCCCGTGCCGCTCAGCGCGCTGGCCCGCATCGTTCGCGCCCCCGTGCCAATCCACAACGCGGTCGAACTCGACGGAAAACCGGGCGTCACGCTCATCGTTTTGAAACAGCCGGGCGCGTCGACCATCCCGGTGTCCCGTGCGGTGCAGGAGACGATCGAACGCACGCAGGGGCTGCTCCCCGTCGGAGTTCATTGGATACGGACCTACGACCAGGGCCGACTGGTGCAGGCGGTCGGTTCGGACCTGGGCAGAAACCTCCTCGTAGGCGCGCTGCTCGCCGTGGCCGTCCTGATGTGGATGCTCGGCGCGCGCCGCGGAATCTGGGTGCTTGCGACGAGCATTCCGCTCTCGCTCCTGATCGGCATTGCCGGCCTCCAACTCGCCGGGCAGAGCCTGAACCTCATGACCCTCGGTGCGCTCACCGTGGCAGTCGGACTGCTGGCGGACGATGCGATCATCGTGCTCGAGAGCATCTATCACCGCTGGGAGCAGGGGGACGACCGCTGGACGGGCATCCGACGCGGGTTGAGGGACATCGCGGGGCCCGACGTCACGGGGACCCTGACGACGGTGGCGGTCTTTGTGCCGCTCCTGTTTGTCGGCGGGCTGGCCGGGCTCTTCTTCATACCGTTTGCGCTGGCGATGACCCTTGCGCTGCTCGCGTCGCTGGCGGTGTCGCTCACCTACATTCCACTCGCGCTCGGCCTGACCGGATCAAAGGCGGCGGCGGGCACTGCGGGGGGCGGACGCGTGCTCGAGCGGCTGAGACTGTGGAATGAGCACCTGTTTTCCTGGGTGGCCAAACGTCCGATCACGAGCCTCGTGGTGACCTGCGTCATCCTGCTGCTGAGCCTCGCCGGACTCGCCTTTGTACCCATCGACTTCCTACCCCTTCCAAACGAAGGCGTGCTCCTGGAGAGTTTCACCCTCCCGCCCGGGTCGTCCCTGGCGGACTCCCAGGCTGCGGTCGCCGGGATTTCACGCAGGCTGATGAAGGATCCGGCGGTGGCTCATGTGGCCGCGCGCATCGGTTCCGCGAGCGGGACCTCGTACACGGAGCCCGCCTACGCCGGGGAGATCCAGGTGACGCTCAAGCCGGGTGTGAACGTCAACAGCCTCGACGCGATCGGCAACCGGGTGCTCGCAGAAAGCCGGACGACCGGCGTGCAGCTTTCCCTCGACACGCCGACCATCGAGCGGGTGGGAGAGAGCCTGTCGGGCCTGCCGCAGCCGTTCGTGATCCATGTGTTCGGTTCCCGGATACCCGAGCTGCGCGCGCTGGCCGGGGAGATCACGCGGCGACTCCGGGGAATTTCGGAGCTCACCGACCTCTTCAACAACGACGGCTATCCGGTCACCCAGGTGCGAATCACGCCGCGTGTCGCGGCGCTCGCTGCGGACCGGCTCACCCCGGCCTCATTGTATGCGCAGCTCCGCCCGCTCCTCGCTGGCGAAGTGGTGGCGCGGGTGCCGGAGGGACAGGTGCCGTTGGATCTCTACGTCCGACTCGCCGACGCGCACGACCTCGATCTTGGAGCGCTGAAGGGCGTGCCGATCCGGACCGGACTCCCGACCGGACCCGGTGCGTGGACGACGCTCGGCCAGGTGGCGGATGCGACCTATGAGGCGGTCCCAAACCAGCTTCGTCACATCGACGGGGCAAGGTCCCTTGACATCCTCGCGACGCCCCTGGGGCCGCTGGGCAGTGTGGTGTCGAAGGCGCGCAGCGCCCTGGCGGACCTAAAGCTGCCTCCTGGGTACCGTATCGCCTTTGGCGGCCTCTATCCGGAGCTCGAGAGTGCGGCGGTGGGCCTCGGCGTCGCCGCGCTCGCCGCGCTGGTGCTCATGGTCGGGATCCTCGTGCTTCAATTCGACGGTCTGCTCGTTCCGGGCCTGTTGCTGCTCGAGATTCCGCTTGCAATCATGGGCGGGGCCATCGCGTTGCTCGTGAGCGGCGTCGGCCTGAATGCGACGGGGATGGTGGCGTTCCTGACCTTGATCGGGATCGGGTTGAATCATGGCATCGTGCTCCTTCATCGGGCGCGGGCCAACGAAGCCGCGGGCATGCCGCTCGAGGAGGCGATGCGGGAGGCGATTCACGTGCGCTTTCGCCCGATCGTGCTGACGACGCTGACGGCGGTGCTCGGCATGCTGCCGACGGCGCTTGGCTGGGGCGAAGGCGCGGCTCCGGAGCAGGGTCTGGCAATCGTGATCCTAGGTGGCGTGCTGTGGAGCGCAGTCCGGAGCACCAATCTGATCCCGGCGCTCTATCTGCATTGGCGGCGCAGACAGCTGGAAAGGACGAAGTCGTGATCCCGTCGCAAAAGATCATGGTCCCGGGAATTATCGTGGCGGCGATCGCCCTGTTGGGCGGCTGCGTTCGCTATCGTCCGGAGCCGCTTCCACGTGCGTCCGACCTGACCTCGGGACCGATGGCGGCCGGTGGGGAAGGGGCTGCGTCCGTATCAAACCCGCTCCGACTGGAGGACGCGATGCGCCGTGCCGTCGCCAACGATCCGGACCTCAAGGCCGCCCGGCTGAAGGCGGGGGTGGCCAGTGCGCAGGCGTTTGCGGCGGGCCTGATCCCGGACCCGACGCTGGGAGCGGACCTCTCTCGCTCGTCCAAGCTGGACGGCTACACGCTTGGCCTGAACGAGGATCTTCTCGCGCTCCTGACCCTCCGTCCCGCGAAGGCGGCGGCGCGCGCGCACCTGCGGCAGGTGGATCTCTCGATTGCCTGGTCGGAGATGCAGACGGCGGAGCGGGCGGGGGACGAGTTCATCCGCGCCGTGGCTGCTGAACGACGTATTCGAAGCTGTGATGCGCTGATCGCCGCCCAGGGGGCACTCCTGAGGGCAGACCACGCGGAGTGGCGACGTGGAAATGCGACCTCGGAGGAACTCAGCGCCGCGACCCGGGCGCTCAATGCGACGGAGTCCGAGCGCGGACGGGCGCTCCTGGCGGTCGAAACCTCCCGGGGCACCCTGTGCCGATTGCTCGGGCTGGCGGCCGACTCACAGCTCGAACTCAGCGTGAAGGTCGCAGTGCCGGGCCTGGATCACGACGATTTTGCCAGGGCGCTGTCGACCCTTGCCGATCGGCGCCTGGACCTCCGCGCGCTCCGGGCGGGGTATGAAAGCCAGGAGGCGCGCCTTCGGCAGGCGGTCCTGGCACAGTTTCCCGCAGTGAATATCGGCATCCATCGCGGCCGCAGCGCCGAGGAGGGGGTGAATACCGTTGGCGTCGGCGTGGACCTCGTGCTGCCGCTATTCAGTCGCAACCACGGGACCATTGCGGTGGAACGCGCCACACGCTCGGCGCTCCGTCAGGAGTATCAGGCCCGCCTGGACCGCGCGGTGGACGACGCGCGGATGCTGCGGCAAGCGGACGGCGAACTCGAGGCGCAGCTGGCCGCATTGACGCCGCGTCTGGCCTTCGAGCGGGAAACGGTTCGTGCGGTTCGTGGTCAACTGGAGCGCGGCGACGCCTCGTGGGGAGATCTCGTGCGGGCGGCCTCGGCGCTGCAGGCGGACGAGGCTGACGAAATCGACCTCAGCCAGTCACTCCAGCAGGCCCGGCTAGCGCTGCGATTTGCGCTCGGCCTTCCGCTGGTGCCGGTCACTCCTTAGCCGCCGGCGACGCGCACCGCCTGGGGCCACCCGCGGCCCGCGAGCCGTCGCCGATCGCTGTGCGGTAGTCGGACACCGCCGTTGGACGCGAGGCCTGTCGAAGATCCTGAGCGAAGTCGAACGGGACTCGCGCCCTGGAGGTTTCGGGACTCCGAAATCTCAGCCCGGATCCCGCGGGCGGTCAGGCCCGCCCGTCGACAGCGGTGTCAGGCCACCGCACTCCACATCGAACCAGCACGCATCGAACCACCAACAGGCGACCGAGTTTGGCGGTTGGGCTTTCAGCGTCTTGCTAGGGGCCGACCTTGGCGGATTTTCGGGCCTTGGTGGCGCGGCCCGGCGCCGGCGAATCGGCGGGCACCAGCTGGCGGCAGACGTCAGCCCCTGGGATGTCCGCGGGGGAGAGCTGGGCGAGCGACGTGCCGCCGAAGGCCTTCTCGACCGTGGCAATCGCGTCGTCCAGCTTTCGGTGCAGCGGACACAGCTTGGTTCCGTGTTCGGTGAGCTTGAGAGGGCAGGAGAGGATCCGCTCGATCGGATCGAGCGCGTTGACGACCTCGAGCACCGTGGTCCGTCGCGGTTCCTTCGCCAGGACAAACCCCCCGTTCACGCCGCGCTGCGAGGTCACGATCCCGGCCTTTCGCAGGGCCTGCAGGATCTTCGACAGATAATCGGGCGGAATCCGGGACGACTCCGCGAGCTGCTGGGCCGTCATCGGCGCACCTTCAGCCCGCGACAGCAGGACCGCCGCGCGGAGGGCGTATTCGGCAGATTGGGAAATGATCATGGTCTTCGCTTCAGCTAATACCGGATAAAAAGGTCCGAATAGACGTTGACGAGACAATTTCCCGCCGGCTATTCCGGACAAATAGGTCCGAAATATATCCAAACCGGAAATACCCGTGAACAAAACCACCCTCAAACTCTGGACTGCATTCGCAGTCGTCACCCTAGGCTCGCTGGCCGTGCTCGGCTGGTTCGGCGTGCAGATATGGCAGAACGAGCCGCCCATACCCCAGCGGGTTGTCACCCCGGATGGCCGGACGGTGATGACCGGCGCCCTGATCGAGAAGGGGCAGAACGTCTGGCAGTCGATCGGCGGTCAGGAAATTGGCACGGTCTGGGGCCACGGCTCGTATGTAGCTCCGGACTGGTCGGCCGACTACCTGCACCGCGAGTGCCTGTACATGCTGCAGCAGCGCGCCTCCAAGGTTTATCACGAGGACTACAGCGACCTGTCCGCCCCGCGCAAAGCGGAGCTGGAGGCGTGGCTGGCGGCCGAGATGCGCCGAAACACCTATGATCCCGCGACCCGCACTATCACCGTGTCGCCGGAGCGCGCGGCGGCGATGGATGCGATGGGCCGCTATTATGCGGCGATCTTCGGACATGCGACGCGGTTTCCCGAGGACATCGCGTGGCTGGCGGACAACCGCCTGACGCCACCGAAGCTACGTTCCGCGTATGCGATCGCCACTGACACGATCCGCGATCCGGCGCGCCAGACGGCCATGAACGCCTTCTATTTCTGGGCCTCCTGGGCCTGCGGCACGGACCGGCCAGGCACCGGTGTCAACGGAAGCCCGGCGCTCACGTACACCAGCAACTGGCCCTCCGAGCCGCTGATCGGCAATCACCTCACCGGCTCGATGATCGTCTGGTCCATCGTCAGCTTCGTGCTCCTGCTCGCCGGCATTGGCGGACTCGTCTGGTACCGCGCGACGAAGAAGGAGGAGGAGCCTCCGGAGGCGCCCGAGGAAAACCCCTTCGCGGGCCTCAAGGTGACCCCGTCGATGCGGGCGACCTTCAAATACTTCTGGGTCGTCGGCGCCCTGATCCTCGTCCAGGTGCTGTTGGGCATCATCACCGCGCACTACGGCGTGGAAGGGGAGGGCTTTTATGGAATCCCTCTGGCCAAGTGGCTCCCATATGCGGTGACGCGCACCTGGCACACGCAGATCGGCATCTTCTGGATCGCGACGGCCTGGCTTGCCACGGGGCTGTTCATCGGGCCCGCGGTGTCGGGTCACGAACCGAAGTTCCAGCGCGCAGGCGTGAACTTCCTGTTCACCTGCCTCCTGATCATCGTCGTGGGCTCGCTCTTCGGGACCTGGTACGCGACCCGCCAGCGCATGGGTTTGGAGGCGAACTTCTGGTTCGGGCATCAGGGACTTGAATACGTCGACCTGGGTCGGTTCTGGCAGTTGTTTCTCTTCGTCGGCCTCTTCGTCTGGCTCGGTCTGGTGGTGCGCTCGATCGCGCCCGCGTTTCGTCAGCCCGGTCCGAACCGCCACCTTCTCTCGCTGTTCCTGGTGGCGTCGGCGGCCATCGGATTGTTTTACGGCGCGGGCCTGATGTGGGGCCAGCACACCAACCTGGCGATCACGGAGTACTGGCGCTGGTGGGTGGTGCACCTCTGGGTCGAGGGCTTCTTCGAGGTCTTTGCGACCGTCGTGATCACCTTCTTCTTCTGCCGCCTCGGCCTGCTTCGCCTCGCGAGCGCGACCACGGCGGTGATCGCCTCGTGCACGCTCTTCCTCTTCGGGGGAATCATCGGCACGATGCACCACCTCTACTTCACGGGCACTCCGATCTCGGTCCTCGCGCTGGGCGCGGTGTTCAGCGCGCTCGAGGTGGTGCCGCTCACGCTGGTTGGCTTCGAGGCGGCGGAGAACCTCAAGCTCAGCCGCGGACGCGACTGGCTGGTGCAGTACCGTTGGCCGATCCGCTTCTTCGTCGCCGTGGCCTTCTGGAACCTGGTTGGCGCGGGCGTATTCGGTTTCCTGATCAACCCGCCCGTGGCCCTCTACTTCATGCAGGGACTTAACACCACCGCTGTCCACGCGCACACGGCCCTGTTCGGCGTGTACGGAATGCTCGGCATCGGACTGATGCTCTTCACGCTGCGCATCGCCGACACGCGCGCCGTCTGGTCGGAGCGCTCGCTCGCGTTCGCCTTCTGGGCCTTCAACATCGGCCTCGTGCTGATGGTGACGCTGTCGCTGCTTCCGATCGGACTCCTTCAGACAGTGGCGAGCATGGATCACGGCGTGTGGTACGCGCGCTCGGCCGAGTTCCTCGGCACGCCGGGCATGCAGACGCTGCGCTGGATGCGCACGTTTGGCGACGTGGTGTTCGCCGCGGGCACGGTGTCGCTCCTCTGGTTTCTCTACGGCCTGTGGGGTGGCTGGACGCGTCGTCGTTCAGCCTGAGGCCTGAGATGAAAGCGAAGCGGGCGGCGCAGCGGGATTCGCCGCCTGCTTCCAGGGTAGTCCAGATGACAGCAGTCAGATGTCAGCGATCAGAAGTCAGCAGTCAGAAATCAGAAACCGGACGTCCTAAGCCATGTCCGCCCTTCCGACACTGACCCTCTGCTTTCTGACCCCTGGCTTCTGATCTCTGGCCTCTGTCATCCGACCTCCGACATCCGACTTCTGTCTTCTGACCTCCGGCTCCGATCCAGGCTCACGCGGAGACTCAGAGGCGCGGAGAAGACTGACCTCTGCCTTCTAACCTCTGTCTTCTGGCACCATTCCTCGTTGTTCAAATAATCCTAAATAACGCATTTTGATTTGAACCACAGAGACACAGAGAACACGGAGAAAGGCATTTACGTGGAAATCTTGTATCCGAACCTTTTCACCTTCGAGGTGAGCGCCAATTCTATGCTTTGCCTCAACTTCAGGCTCTGTGACCTCTGCGTCTCTGTGGTTCAATTGCGGTTTTTAGTAAAATTCAGTCTGTTGCTCAACGCGCCCAGGAGCCGCCGAGGGCGCGGTACAGGTCCACGAGGTTCGTGTAGCGTGCGAAGTGTGCGGCCAGCTGGTTCTGCTGTGCGGCATAGAGATCGCGACGCGCGGTCAGGAGCGTCAGATAGGAGTCGACGCCTGCGTCGTACCGAGCCTGCGCGAGCCTGAGGCGCTCACGTTCGGTGGCAACGAGCCCGTCGTAGGCGGCGACCTGGATAGCGATCTGGGCTCGGGCGACGAGCGAGTCGGAGACATCGCGGAACGCGCCCTGGATGGCGCGCTCGTAGGTGGCGACTTCGATCTGCTTCTGCAGGTTCGCGATCTGGAGATTGGCCTTGTTCACGCCTGCGGCGAAGATCGGCAGGGTGATGGACGGTGCAAAGCTCCAGGTGCCGTTTCCGCCGCGGAACAGGTGCGACAGCTCCGGACTGGCCGTGCCGGCCGAGGCGGTGAGTGAGATCGACGGGAAGAACGCGGCGCGCGCGGCGCCGACGTCGGCATTCGCCGCCTTAAGGAGGTGCTCGGCCTGAAGGATGTCCGGACGGCGCTCAAGAAGGCTGGAGGGCAGGCCGGGATTCACGTCGGCGAGCAGGCCGGGCTGGTCGAGAGACGGCGCCGGGGGCAGGTCGGCGGGGATCGTGGTGCCGACGAGGAAGGCAAGGGCGTCGTTCGCCTGGGCGAGCTGTTGGCGCAGGCCGGCCACCACGGCGTCGGAGTTCTGAACCTCCGCCTGGGCGGTCGTCAGATCGAGCCGCGAGGCGGCGCCGACCTGATACTGCTTCCGGATGACTTTCAGGGACGACTCGAGGTCGGCCTGCGTGGTCTCGGCGAGCCTCAACTGGCCCGCGATTTCGCGCTGGGCGAAATATTGGGTGGCGACCTCGGAGACGAGCGAGAGAGCCGCGGCACGCTGGGCCTGCTCCGTGGCGAGATACTGTTCCAGCGCCTGCGTGCGCAGGCTCTGGACGCGGCCAAAGAGGTCGAGTTCGTAGGACGGAACGAGGAGACCGACGCCGTAGTGCGAGGCCGTCTGCGGCTGGCCGGCCTTCAGGTCGTCCAGCGCGGTGCGCGTGCGGGATCCGTTCGCCGTGGCGTCGAGGGTCGGGATCAGTGCGAGATTCGCGACGCTGTATCGGGCGCGCACCTGTTGGACGGTGAGCGTGGCGACGCGCAGATCGCGATTGTTTGCGAGCGCCAGGCGGATGAGCGCACGCAGGCGGGGGTCCACGAAGACCTGGGTCCAGTCGGCGTCGGCGGAGAGCTGCCGCGCCGCCTGCATCGGAGCGGCGGCGGCGGCCTGTGCCGCGGCGGGCCATTGGTTGGCGACCGGCATGGCCGGCCGTTCATAGCGGGGCGCGAGGGTGCAGCCCGCGATCAGCAGGGCGGCGGGTGCGAGGAAAAGGGCGGCCGATTTCACGACTCACCTCCCTTGTCGCCGCGGGCTTCGAGCGTCGGGTGACGATTCTTCATGTGGAGCTTGAACGCACGTCGCACGACCACGAAGAAGACGGGGACCAGGAAGATGGCCAGGATCGTGCCGCTGACCATTCCGCCGATGACGCCCGTTCCGATGGCGTTCTGGCTCGCGGAGCCGGCTCCGGTGCTCAGGGCCAGGGGCGTCACACCGAGAATGAACGCAAAGGAGGTCATCAGGATGGGGCGGAGCCTAAGGTGAACCGCCTCGAGGGTTGCCGAGATGAGGTCGCGGCCCTGTTCCATCAGCGACTCCGCGAATTCGATGATCAGGATCGCGTTCTTAGTCGAGAGACCGATGGTCACGAGCAGGCCGACCTTGAAATAGACATCGTTGGGCAGTCCGCGGAGTGTCGTGGCGAGCAGGGCGCCGACCACGCCGAGCGGGACGACCAGGATGACCGCGAGCGGGATCGCCCAGCTCTCGTAGAGAGCCGCGAGGCACAGGAACACGACCACGAGCGAGATCGCGTACAGCATCGGAGCCTGGGCGCCGGAGAGGCGCTCCTCGTAGGATTGCCCGGTCCACTCGTAGCCGATGCCCGCCGGCAGCTTGCTGGCCATCTGCTCCATGGCGGTCATGGCCTCACCGGTGCTCTTGCCGGGAGGCGTGGTGCCGATGATTTCCATGGAGGGGAAGCCGTTATACCGCTGTAGCAACGGGGGACCGAAGGTCCATTCGGTGTGGACGAACGTTGACAGCGGTACCATCTGGCCCTGGGCGTTGCGGACATACAGGCGGTCGATGTCGGAGGGCTTCATGCGGTACGGAGCGTCGAGCTGCATGATGACGCGCTGGACGCGGTTGCCGTTCACAAAGTTGTTGATGTAGGTCGAGCCGAACGCCGCCTGGAGCGTGCTGTTGATCGAGGCGGGCGAGACGCCGAGCGTGGTGGCCTTGTCCTCGTCGATGTCGACCTTCAACTGGGCGGTGTCATCAAGCCCCTGATACCGCACCAGGGCGACATGCGGGTTCTTGGCGGCCATGGCAAGGAGCTGGTCGCGGGCCTGCACGAGTTTATTGTGCCCGAGGCCGCTGAGGTCCTGGAGTTCGAAGTCGAATCCGGCCGACGTTCCCAATTCCGCGATGGCGGGCGGGTTAACCGGATAGATGATGGCGTCCTTGATGTGGCTGAGCGCGACAAAGGCGCGCCCGATGACGGCCTGGACCGTGTGGGCCGAGCCCTTGCGCTCGTCCCAGGGCTTCAATCGGACGAAGGCGAGTGCGGAGTTCTGGCCGCGGCCGTTGAAGCTGAATCCGGCGACGGTGATGAACTGCTCGATCTCCGGCTGTTTGGAGAAGTAGGACTCGACCTGCTTCAGCACCTTGAGGGTGCGGTACTGCGTTGCCCCGACCGGAAGCTGGATCGAGGTGATGAAGTACCCCTGGTCCTCGCTCGGTAGGAACGCGGACGGCAGCCGCATATAGAGCCAGCCGAGCAGGCCGACGATCGCGACAAACACGAGCATGTAGCGGCCGGTCTGGCCGAGCATGCGCGCGACCTGATTCTGATAGCGTTTGGTCGCCTTGGCAAAAGTCCGGTTGAACCAGCCGAAGAAACCGCCGCGTTCGTGAGCGTGCCCCTTCGCGACCGGCGCGAGCAGGGTGGCGCACAAGGCAGGAGTCAGCGACATCGCTAGGAATACCGAGAACAGCATCGAGGCGACGAGCGCCACTGAGAACTGCCGGTAGATCGCTCCGACGGAGCCCTTGAAGAAGGCCATCGGGATGAACACTGCAGTCAGCACGAGGGTGATGCCCACGAGCGCGCCGGTGATCTGTCCCATGGCCTTTCGCGTGGCGTCGCGGGGCGACAGCCCCTCCTCGGCCATGATGCGTTCCACGTTTTCAATGACGACGATGGCGTCGTCGACGAGGATGCCGATGGCCAGCACCATGCCGAACATGCTCAGCACGTTCACCGAGAAGCCGAAGGCGAACATCACGGAGAACGTTCCTAGTAGTGCCACGGGCACGACGATGGTCGGAATGAGCGTCGCGCGGATGTTCTGCAGGAACAGGTACATCACGAGGAACACGAGCGCGATGGCCTCGAGCAGCGTGAGCACCACGTCCTCGATGGAGATCTTGACGAAGGTCGAGGTGTCGAGCGGGTAGCTCACAACCATGTGAGGCGGGAAGAAGCGCGAGAGCTGGGCGATCTTGGCGCGGACCGCGTTGGCGGTCTCGAGCGCGTTGCCGGTGGGCGACAGTTTGATCGCGATGGCCGAGGCGGGATGTCCGTTGATGCGCGCCTGAATGTTGTAGTCCTGTCCGCCGAGGTCGACCCGGGCCACGTCGCCCAGCCGCACCCGTGAGCCGTCGGGCATCACCTTCAGCAGGATGTCGCGAAATTGCTTGGGCGTGGTGAGTGTGCTTGGGCCCTGGAGAATGACATTGAGCTCCTGGCCGTTCACCGCGGGGCGCCCGCCGAGCTGGCCGACCGCCACCTGGGCGTTCTGGGCCTGGACTGCGGACTGCACGTCGGTTACGGTGAGCCCGTAGCTCTCGAGCTTGGCGGGATCCAGCCAGATCCGCATCGCGTTCTCGGTGCCGAACATGTCGACCTCGCCCACGCCGGTGACCCGGCGTATCGGATCGAGGATGCTCGATGAGATATAGTTGCCGAGCTGGATCTCGTTCATGCTGTCATCGTTAGTCGAGAACGCGACGAACATCATGAAATTGCGGGTGGACTTCGCCACGACCACGCCCTGCTGCTGCACGGTGAGCGGCAGGCTGGGCGTCGCGAGCTGCACCTTGTTCTGCACCTGCACCTGGGCGGTGTCGGGATTGGTGCCGGGCTCGAAGAACAGGTTGATGGTAGCGGTGCCGGAGGAGTCGGCGCTCGACGACATGTACAGCAGGTGGTCGATGCCGTTCATCTGCTGCTCGATGACCGAGACGACGGTCTTCTGCAGGGTCTCGGCCGACGCGCCGGCGTAGTTGGCCGTGACGGAGATCGAGGGTGGGGCGACCTGCGGATATTGCGCGACGGGGAGCTGCGTGATCGCGAGCGCCCCGAAGAGCATGATGAGCGTGGATACGACCCACGCGAAGACGGGGCGGTCGATGAAGAACCGGGCCATGGTGGTCTGCCTCGCTTAGTGGGTGCCCGGGGTGGTGCCGGCGTCCGGTTCGGACTGGAAGGGGACGGGGTGGACGGTCATGCCGGGCCGGACCTTCTGCAGTCCCTCGACGATGACGGTCTCGCCCGCACGCAGGCCCGAATAGACGACCCAGTTCTCGCCGGTGGCGTCACCGAGCTTGAGGGTGCGGAGCTCGACCTTGTTTCCGGGCCCGACGACGAAGGCGGTGCCGGTTCCGTTCTCGCCGCGGGTGACCGCGCGCATGGGAACGATGATCGCGGAGTCCTGCACGCCCTGTTCGAGGCGGATGCGGGCGAACATGCCGGGAAGCAGCATGCCGTCGGGATTGGGAAACTCGGCGCGGAGCGTCACCATGCCAGTGCCCGGATCCACGGTGATGTCGGAGAACAGGAGCTTGCCGGGGTGTGAGTATTCGGTGCCGTCATCAAACACCAAGCGGGCTTCGGCCGCCCCGGGGGCCACGCGCTGAATCCGGCCGGAGTCGATCGCTCGGCGTAGGCGGAGAACCTCGTTGCTGGATTGCGTGAAGTCGAAATAGACCGGATCCGTCTGCTGGATGGTTGCGAGGGGAGTGGCCTCGTTCTGGCCGACGAGCGCGCCCTCGGTCACGAGCGCGGCGCCGATGTGTCCGGAAATCGGGGCCGTGACGGTGGCGTACCCCAGGTTGAGGCGGGCGGTGGTGACCGCGGCCTTCGCGGCGAGCACCTCGGCCTCCGCCTGGCGGGCGCCGGCCTCGGCGTTGTCGTAATCCTGCCGGCTCACGCCGTCGGCGGCGAGCAGGCTCTTGTAGCGGTTGGCCAGCGTGCGCGCCTGGAAGGCTGCGGCGCGGGCCTTCGCCAGGGACGCGTCGGCGCTCTCAAGGCTGGCCTTGAACGGCGCCGGATCGATCTCGAACAGCACCTGGCCGGCTTTCACGTTGGAACCTTCCTCAAACACGCGGTGCAGCAGGATGCCCGCGACCCTCGCGCGCACCTCGGCGACGCGAACCGGATCGATGCGTCCGGGCAGCTCCGAGATGATCGGCAGCCGCTGCGACGTCACCGTCGCCACCGACACTTCGGGAGGCGGCATGGGGCCGCGCGCCTGCGGTCCTTTGCCGCAACCCGCGAGGAGCCCGACGGCGGCGAGGCATGCAAAAGCCACGGACCAGAGTCCGTGGCGACGGGAGGAAACTAGGGTGTTCATGTACGAGTGCGGGAGGTGTAGCGAATGCGAAAGGCCTGATGGAATACTTGCTGGCAAAGCGAAACGTAACGGACGTCGGCGATCCGGCAAATGCCCCAGTCGCTTTGCATCGGACCCGGAGAAGGCATCCGGGCGGCGGGAGGCGAGGGAAGAGACCTGCGGAACGACGATCCTGGCATAAACCATCAATTGTAGGCTGATTCAGCGGAGGGTGGAATGATTTCCTTGTTTTCACAGTGATCGTTTTGAGCGATCACTGGAGCATGGAATTGAGACATCTCCGGTATTTCGCCGCCGTGGCCGAGACACTCAACTTCCGCCGCGCGGCGGAGCGGCTGCGGGTGGCGCAGCCGGCCCTCAGCAAGCAGATCCGCGACCTGGAGCACGCCTGCGGCACCCGGCTGTTCGACCGAAACACGAAGCGGGTCCGGCTCACCGACGCAGGCACGGCGCTTCTCGACGAGGCCCGGGCGCTGCTGACCCGAGCCGAAGCCCTGCCGCAGCTCGCGCGCGACGCAGCCCAGGGACGCCGGGGAAGGCTCACCCTTGGAAACAGCGCGGCGCTCACGGGTGGCTTCCTTCCCGCGGCCCTCGCCGCCTTTCAGGCCCGCTTCCCGGAGGTGGAGGTGAATCTTGTGGAAATCCGCCTCCGTCAGCAGCAGAAGGCCCTCCGCAGTGGCGGGATTCAGATTGGGATCGTCGCGGAACTCTCGGACGGGGAGGGGGATGAGTTTGAATGCCTCCGCGTGGTTCGTTCCCCCTTTGTCGCGGTGATGGCCCGGCGCCACCCGCTTGCGCGCTCAAGACGAGTGTCGCTGCACGATCTGGCATCCCAACGGCTGCTCGCGGTCGCACCCGATCAGGACGGGCGGGGGCACGCGGCGGTGCTCCGCGAGCTCTTCCAGAACAGGGGCCTGCGTCCGCCGTATTTCAGGACGGTGGACAGCTCCAGCTCCCTCATGGCGATGGTGGCCGGTATCCAGGGCGTCTCCATCCTTCCGGGCGTGTACGAGGACAGGCTGGCCGGCGAATTGGTAACCAAGCCGATCGACATGGCTGGCGAGAACACCTTCACACTCTGGGCGGTCTGGCAAAAGAAGGATCCGTCGCAGCTCGTCCGAAACTTCGTGGAGGTGCTGCGCAAGCGCACCGTGCGGCGAAACGCTGGCTAGAGGCTCCCCGCGGGCCCGGTTCGGACTGCAACACATGCTTGTGTCCACGAGCCCACCGGAGGAGACTCTCGGTAAACTCGTCGCGCAGATGCGCTCCAGCCGCATCATGAGCACACCCCATTCCATTATCAGACCGGATTTGGCGGGCCCTGGCGGAGACTCCCAGTCCGCCGCTTCGCTCATCGCGTCCGATTCCACCGACGCCCTGCTGCGGCGGGCCCTCAGGGCGCTTCGGGCGCTGAGCGCATGCAACCAGTCCCTGGTCCACGCCGCGTCGGAGAGGGAACTGCTGAACGCGATCTGTCGCGTGATCGTCGCCCAGGCCGGTTACCGGCTCGCCTGGGTCGGGTACGCACTGCACGACGAAGCCAAGTCGGTCCGACCCGTCGCGCACGTTGGCTTCGAGGACGGCTACCTCGAACGCGCCGCGATCACCTGGGCCGACACCGAGCGCGGCCGCGGTCCCACCGGAACCGCCATCCGCACCAGACGGCCCAAGGCATGCCGGCACATCCTGACGGACCCGGATTTCGAGCCCTGGAGGGACGAGGCGCTGAAGCGCGGGTTTGCCTCGTCCATCGTCCTTCCACTGATGGACGGCGACGAGGCGTTCGGCGCACTCAACATCTACGCCGCGGAAGCGGATGCGTTTTCGGAGGAGGAGGCCTCGCTGCTCGGCGAAATGGCCTCCGACATGGCCTATGGAATCCTGTCGCTCCGCGCCAGGACCGCGCTTCGGGAAAGCGAGGAGCTGTACCGCGACGTCTTCGAGCTCGTGTCGGATGGGTTGCTCGTGGTCGACCGTCTGGCGGACGGGCGGTTTGAGGTCGTGAGCAGGAACCCGCAGGCGGAGGCGGTCTCGGGCGTCGCAGACCGGATCCCGCCCGCCGACTCCGCCGAGCACTGGCTCCGTTGCGCGTCCACCGGGAAACCCGTCGTGTATGAAGAGACTCGTGACGTTCCTGGAGCCGGCGTGAGATGCTTTGCCTCGTTCATGCTTCCGCTCAGGTACGGGGCTGCCGCGGGACAGCGCTTCCTGATCGTCACCCGTGACGTCACTGACCAGCGCAGGGAGGAGCGGAGGAATCTCCAGATCCGCAGCGAACTCGAGGACACCGTGGAACGCAGCACGCTTGCCTGGCGCGAAAGCGAACGGCGGTTCCGGGAGTTGTTCGAGTGCGCACCGGTCGCACTTTGGGTGGAGGATTGGGCCGCCGTCTCCGATGAAGTCGACGCTCTGCGAAACGAGGGGACTCGCGAACAGATCGAGCATTTTCCGGGCGGTAGGGAGGCCGCCAAACGCCTGTGCGAATCGCGTGTCATCATCGACGCCAACCCCAGCGCCGTAACCCTGTTCGGACTTGCATCCAGGGCGGAGCTCGTCGGGCAATGTCGATCCCGGTTTGGCGTTTCGCCGGAACCCGAGAATTGCGACGAGTTGAAGGCCTTCGCGGGCGGCCAGGAGGTGTATCGCTCGGAAATCGGATTCCGCCGCCCGGACGGCGAGATGGTCCACGGCTGGATGGCGATCACCTTTCCCCAGGGTGGCGGCGTCTCGAAACTGGCCCTCGTCACGGTGGCCGACATCACCGCGCGAAAACGGATGGAGGAAGCCCTCCAACGCTCGGAGGAGCACTACCGGAGGCTGTTCGAGACGATGGATCAGGGCGTGGTGTATCAGGACGCCCAGGGACGCGTCGTTTCGATGAACCCGGCCGCCGAGCGGATCCTGGGCCGCTCCCCGGCGGAGTTCGCCGGACGAACCTCGATCGACGAGCAGTCCCTCACCGTCAGGGAGGACGGCACGCCGTTCCCCGGGCTCGAACATCCGGCAATGATCGCGCTCAGGACCGGTCGATCCGTGCGTGGCGTGGTCATGGGCGTGGCCAATCCACAAGACGGACGTCGCCACTGGATCCGGATCGACGCCACCCCGCTTCCGGGCGGATCGGGCAAGGGGCTCGACCAGGTGTATACGATTTTTGACGACATCACGGAGCGGCTCGAGGCGGAGCACAAGATTGCCCGCCAATCCGCGGTGCTGGGAGGAATCAACCGCATACTCCGCGAGTCCCTCGGGCCCGATGCCGGCGTGGACGAGGCTGCCGTGCTGCTCGAGGTTGGCAGGTCCCTCACCGGCAGCGCGCAGGCAGTCGCCGCCGAGCGGAGGGGCGGGGATGGGCTCGATGCCGTCGCGCTGAATCCGTCCGAGTGGAACTCGCGGGGGATCGTGGGGGCGGAACTGGGGGCGCTGCGGTGCGTGGCGGCGGAGGGAATGCTCGCCCGCGTGCTGAATTCAGGCCGTGGCGAATTCATCGAGTGTACGGGCGACGGCATGAGCGGCCCGTTGGGCGTTCGCCTCGCCGCCCGCCGACTCCTCGTGGCGCCGCTGACCGACGGCGTCGAGGTGATCGGCGTGATCGTGCTGGCCGACAAAGCCACGCCGTACGACTCCGAGGACCTGACGATGATTCAGGAAGTGGCGCCAGCCTTCGTGGAGGCCCTGAAACGGAAGCGCATGCAGGCAGCGGTCGCCCGCTTGAACGCGGACCTTGCCGGCCGTGCCCGGGAGTTGGAGCATGCGAACCGGGAGCTGGAGGCTTTCAGTTACTCGGTCTCCCACGACCTGCGGGCCCCGCTCCGGAGCATCGAGGGATTCGCCGAAATCCTCGCCGAGGACCATTCTGCAACCCTTGGCGCCGAGGGCGCCGATTGTCTGAGCCACCTCCGGGCCGCGAGCCGCCGCATGGCGGAGCTGATCGACGACATGCTGATGCTGTCGAGGGCCTCGAGCGCGGAGCTGCACGTGGCGCCTGCCGACCTGAGCGGCATCGTCGGGGCGATTGCGGGAGACCTCGGCCATCAGGATCCGTCCCGAAAGGTCGACTGGAAGATCCAGCCCGGCGTCGTGGCGCCGTGCGACGCGCGCCTGATCCGGGCCGCCCTTGAAAACCTGATCGGGAACGCGTGGAAGTTCACGTCGAAGCGCGCCATGGCGCGAATCGAATTCGGGACCGAAACCGTGGGTGGGGAGACCGTGTATTTTGTCCGGGATGACGGCGCCGGTTTCGACATGACCTATGCAAACCGGCTCTTCGCGCCATTCCGCCGGCTCCACTCGGCGGCGGATTTTCCGGGGACCGGCGTAGGGCTGGCGACCGTTCAGCGGATCATCCATCGACACGGAGGCCGTGTCTGGGCGGAAGGCGAACCCGACCACGGGGCCGTCATCCGTTTCACCCTGGCCGCCGAAGCCCGGGCCTGACGCCCCAAGCGTCGCGGCGACTGGAAAACGACAGCGATCTGGATACCCTTTGTTGCTCCAGCCTGCCAGTACCATGAACCGGGCCACAGAAATCCTCTAGCAAAGCAAGCGACCCCGCGGACACGAATCGCGTTGGCCCGCGCGAGTCACCAAAAACCAACGACGTACTCCACCATGAACGAACCTCACATCGCCCAAAAGTCCCCCTACATCGTCGAAGTCGAAGCCGGGAAAACCTATCACTGGTGCGCCTGCGGACGGAGCGCCAACCAGCCATTCTGCGACGGATCGCACAAGGGCACCGGATTCTCGCCCAAGGCCTTCACTCCGCAGACCTCCGGCAAGGTCGCCTTCTGCGGCTGCAAGCACAGCGGCAACGGCGTCCAATGCGACGGCACGCACGCCCGGCTCTGAACCGGGGCGGTCAGCGTCCGATTCCCTCGGACGCTGCCTGCGCCTCGAGTTGGGACCAGCGGTCGAACGCCGCCGCCAGTTCGTGCTCGATGGCCTCGAGCCTTTCGCGCACAGCGGGCGCGGCACCGGATTCCTTCTGGTAAAACGCGGGGTCCGCCAGCCTGGCCGCGAGCTCTGATTGTTCCTGCTCCAGGAGTTCGATCCTGCGCGGCAGTTCCTCGAGCTCGCTGCGCTCGCGGTTGGTCATGCGCTTGGGCTTTGGCGCCTTCTCCGTCGCCTTGGGCTTCGCTTCCACAGGTTTTGCCGCCGCGGGTGCGGGCCGCTGACGTATCCAGTCCGCATATCCGCCGACGTATTCGGCGATCCGGCCGTCGCCGTCGAACACGAAGGTGCTGGTGACGACATTGTCCAGGAATTCGCGGTCGTGGCTGACCAGCAGCACGGTGCCCTGGAATTCGACGAGCAGATTCTCAAGCAGTTCGAGCGTCTCCGCATCGAGGTCGTTCGTAGGTTCGTCCAGCACGAGCACGTTGGCGGGTTTGGTGAACAGGCGCGCCAGCAGCAGGCGATTGCGTTCGCCCCCCGAGAGCACGCGCGCCGGGCAGCGGGCGCGGTCCGGAGAAAAGAGGAAATCCTGCAGGTAGGTGATGACGTGCCGGGAGCGACCGTCGATCGTCACCGTCGTGGCGCCGTCGGCGATGTTGTCCGCCACGCTCTTCGCATCGTCGATCTTCGACCGGAGCTGGTCGTAATAGACGACCTCGAGGTTGGTTCCATGCTTGAGAGTGCCGGCGGTGGGCTGGAGCTGCCCGAGGAGGAGTTTGATCAACGTCGTCTTCCCAGCGCCGTTGGGTCCGATCAGACCAATTTTGTCGCCGCGCGTCACCAGCGTGGAAAAGTCGCGCACGAGCACGGCGCCATCGGGATAGGAGAATGACATGCCCTCGGCCTCCACGACCTTCACGCCCGAGCGTGAGGCCTCGGCCAGGCGCAGGGTGACGTTTCCCATCCGCTCGCGCCGGGCAAGGCGCTCGGCGCGCATGGCCTCCAACTGGTGGATACGGCCCTGTGCGCGCGAACGCTGGGCGCGGACGCCGCGGCGGATCCACTCCTCCTCCTGGGCCAGCTTTTTGTCGAACAGGGCGCGCTGGCGCTCCTCCGACTCGAGCAGCTCCTCCTTGCGGACAAGGTAGGTGTCGTAGTCGCAGTCCCAACTCGTCAGCTTGCCGCGGTCGAGCTCGACGATGCGGGTTGCCAGGCGACGGAGAAAGACGCGGTCGTGGGTGACGAAGCAGAGGTTCACCTTTTCACCGAGCAGGAACTCCTCGAGCCACAGGACGGATTCGAGATCGAGGTGGTTGGTCGGTTCGTCGAGAAGGAGCAGGTCGGGCCGGCAGGCCAGTGCGCGAGCCAGGAGCGCGCGACGGCGGAGTCCGCCCGAGAGGGAGTTGAAAGGCGCCGTGGTATCGAGCTGCATTCGCTTCAGCAGCGCTTCGATCCTCATTTCACGCTCCCATACCTCCTCGTGCTCCCCGAGCGGCCCCAGGCCGGAGTGGGCGATGTCGAGGATCGTCCCCTCGAGCGCGTCCGGCACCTCCTGCGGCAGGGTCGCAATGCGCAGGCCCGGCTGACGGAAAATGTCGCCGCGGTCGGGCTTCAGCTCCCCCGTCAGGAGCCGCATGAGCGACGATTTGCCCGTGCCGTTTCGTCCGAGCAGGCAGAGGCGTTCCCCGGGATCGAGCTGGAAATTGACTCCATCCAGGAGCGGCGCACCGCCAAAGCTGAGACTGACATCGAGCAGACTGAGAAGGGACATGGGCGGCGGAGGATCGGGCCGCCCTCCGGCCGAGCCAAGGCTGAAAAGTGCATTGCCGCACCGGATTCGTCCGACGAGAGTTCGGCGTCATGAGAATCATCCGACATCTCACGCCAAGGGGACCCGAGCACGCAGTCGTCCAGACAGACGGCCGTCTATTCGCGTTGGAGGGGGATCTCTTTGGCGAGCACCGTGTGAGTGACCGGGTTGTCGAGCCGGGCAAGCTCCTTGCTCCCCTCGCGCCGGCCAATCTCCTGGCGATTGGCCTGAACTACCGGAAACATGCGGAAGAAGGCGGCCGCGGAGCCCCTGACAAGCCGGTCCTGTTCATCAAGGCCACCAGCTCCGTCCAGAATCCGGGGGACCCGATCGAGATTCCGACCGCGCTCGCCAGCACTCAGGTCGACTACGAATGCGAGCTCGCGGTCGTCATCGGTCGGCGTTGCAAGAACGTGCGTCGCGAGCAGGCGCTCGACTTTGTGTTCGGCTACACCTGCGCCAACGACGTGTCCGCGCGCGACTGGCAGGGCCGCGCCTGGGGTGGCGGACAGTGGTGCCAGGCGAAGAGTTTCGATACGTTCTGCCCGCTCGGGCCCGCGCTGGTGACGAAGGACGAGATTCCCAATCCCAACGCGCTACACATCCGCACCCTGCTCAACGGCCAGGCGATGCAGGATTGGAACACGAACGACATGATCTTCGACGTGCCGACGCTCATCGAATTCCTGAGCGGCAGCAAAACCCTCCTGCCGGGGACGGTCATCCTGACCGGCACGCCCCACGGAGTCGGCTTCGCGCGCACGCCCCCGGTCTGGCTGCAGCCGGGTGACCGGGTCGAGATCGACATCGAGAAGATCGGCGTTCTGTCGAATCCGGTGGTGAGGGAGGCGGTATGAAGACCAACCGGGTTGAATCCAATGGAGGGGCTATGGATCCTTGTGGATTGCTCTCGCGAGCGTGGCGTGGACCGGCCGTGATCCTCCTCGCGGCGATGTTCGCGACCCTACCCACGGCACTGCGGGCGCAGGACAATCTTGCGGCGACCACCTTGACGAAGGTCGGGGACGTGGCGCCCGGCTTCACGACCAAATCAATCGACGGACGCGAGGTCTCGCTGGCCTCGTTTCGGGGAAAAGTCGTGATCCTCTCGTTCTTCGCAACCTGGTGCCCGCCGTGCCGTGAGGAGCTGCCCCGCGTGCAGCGCGAGCTCTGGCAGGCCATGAAAGGGCAGGGGCTGGTCGTGCTGGCCGTGGACCGCCAGGAAAGTGCCACGAAGGTCGCCTCCTTCGTGAAGGCCAAGGGATTTACCTTCCCGGTGATGCTCGACACGGACCGGAAGATTTTCGCCCGCTACGCGACGGATTATATCCCACGGGCCTACCTCATCGGACCCGACGGCCGGATCGTTTATCAGACAATTGGATACGACCCGGCGGACTTCGACACCCTGGTCTGGCAGGCGAAGACCCTGATCGGCGACGCTCCGCAGGCCAACTAGCCTGGCAGGCGCCGCGCACGGTCGCCCCATGAAATGGGCCCGGCGTTTGCGGGCCTGGGGGAATCGGATTAGCTGAGGGGTCCGGCCTGCAGGAATCGTCAACAAACCCCACCGAGTCACCATGGATCTCGAAAGTCCCCCGGGACCTCCGCGCCGGTCCGCGAACCCGGCCCTCCGCACGGCTGGATGTGCAGTATGTCGTTTCCTCATCTGTCTCGCGGGAGTCGCGGGCCTGTGGTGTCCGAGGGCGGCTTCGGGGGCTCCGGTCGTCACACCGGCCCCCTCGGCGAGTGTGCGGGACTATCTGGATACGCTGTGGGGCGAGGCCGGCTACGTAGCCACGGCGCCGTCGCGCTGGGATTCCACCGAGTGGGAGAAGGCCGGAATCGGGGTCGTCGCCGTGGGCGGCACCGCGCTGTTCCTCGACCGCTCGGTCCGTAACTACGCCCAGGGCCATCGTGGCGATGTCCTCGATCGCGTGTCGGGCCATTTCCAGCGTTTCGGGGGAGGGGATTCCTTCGCCGTCCTTGGACTTTTCTACGCCGGGGGCTGGATCGATCATAACCGCCGGGCGCGAGTCACGGCCGAGGATGGGCTCAGCGCGAGCATCCTGTCCGGCACGATCACCTACGTGCTCAAGGAATCCATCGGTCGAAGTCGGCCCTCAGCCCACGCAGGCGTTTACCATTTCAGCCCGTTCAGCGGGGCTGCCTCATTCCCGTCAGGACACACGACTCAGGCCTTCGCGATCGCCTCGGTGATCGCCGCACGCTACCGCGACAAACCCTGGGTTGGCGTGCTGGCCTACGGGAGCGCGGGCCTGGTCGGGGTCGCGCGCATCTACAACAACGCGCATTTTGCCTCCGACGTCCTGGCGGGCGCGCTGATTGGAACCACGGTAGGGCGCATGATCGTGCATCATCACAACGACGACGCGCGAGCCCACCTGTCCTGGGCTCCCGTGGTTTCGCACCACTTCACGGGAGCCGTGTTCGACTGGACTTATTGAGCGGTGGGCCCCGCATCAGGAGCCTTCGGCGGTGGATTGCAGAGGTCCTCGTAGGCGAAGATCAGTGCGGCGGTCGCGATGGCCGACGTGATGAACACACCTACGATCAAACCGAGCAGCCCCAGGATCCCGAGGATCACCGACAGAACCATGAGGAGGAAGACCCGCCACCATTGGGCGGTGATCACGCGACGGCTCACCTCCATCGCGGGCCAAAAATCAAGGTTCTTGTCGATCGCGAGGACGAACGTGAAGGCGTAGGCCACAGCGAGATAGATGCCCGGAATGACCAGCAGTATAAATCCCACGGCGGTGAGCACGGCGCTCACCAGGCTCGCCAGCACCAAGGCGGCAAATGCGATCGTGAAACCGGCGAAGATGTCGCCGATGTCCGCAGGCTTCCTGCGGATTTTCTTGAGTAGGAAAAACGCCAGTCCGCCGATGAATACGCCCCGGAAGAGCAGGTTGAAGACGGCGCCGAAATAGGGGAAGGCGCCCGCGAGCACGAGGATCATCACCGCGACCGTGGTGGCTCCCACGACCGCCCAAAAATCGGTCTTCACCAGGTTCCAGCCTCGATCCAGGCACGAGAAAACATCGAGCGGCTTAGCCCTTGCGATCAGGTCGGCTGCGATCGCGGCCGGATCGACATGGGGCGGGCCCGAAACCACCACCGGTACGACCGACGGCGCGCCGGACTGCGGTGGTACCTGGGCCGGGCCGAACTCGGGAAAGTCGCCCAGTCTCCGCCAGACGTCCTCGCCCGCGCGTTTTGCCTTCGTATCAAGATTTGCCCTACCGTCTGCGATCCAGGCCTTCACCTGATCGATGTCTGCCGGGCCGTATTCCCGGCCGTCTGCCCCGAGGATGGTGAACATGACTGAACGGTAGCTCCGTATCGGCCTGAGTCAATACGCAAGACCCATTTATCCAGGTAGATATGCAGCAGTGGCGATGCCTGGAAACGGCTCGTTGCGTGGACCTTGGTCAGGCACCCGCGTGAGCGGCTCGTCGCGCGACGGCCTTCGCGGCCGGGGCGGCCACCCGGTCGCCGACAAACGATCGCGCCAGCGCCGCCACGCGCGCGGCGATAGGTGGGACGACGCCGGCGATCTCCGGCGAAAGCGTTTCGCCGAGGGCAAACGGATCCTCGATTTCGATCGCGACGACCGCGATGTCGTCGGGCATGAGCAGATTCAATCGGCGCCCGAGTTCGAGCGTCTCGCCGAGACCCAGGAAATGGGGCGACGCCGCCCGGAGTCGTTTGAGCATCACCGGCGCCATGCAATGCACCGTGCCCGGCTTCGCGCTGCCAGTGTGCACCGCATCGACGATGACAACCCCCCGGCGCTCGGCGATCTCGTCGAGCAGGGTGAGTCCCATAAGGGTCGTCGTGCGGACCTCCACGTCCGGTTCATCCGACAACAGGCGCTCCGCGGCCTCTGCGACGCGCAGGCCGACGGCGTCGTCTTTGAGAATGTCGTTTCCAAGTCCAAGGATGAGCACGGAGGCACGGGCCTGGGAGAGGACCCGGGGGTGGGGGCGTTCGGCAGTGCTGGAGTGCATGATTTCCTTATGGAAGCAGGACCTGCGGCCGGGCTCGCCCGCGCGCTCGTTCTGGACGCAGTCGTGGGTCGAACCTTGCCGCTGCATCCCGCCATCTAGCCAAACGGGACGCCGCAGGACAGACCTGCTACCCCTTTCGTGACGATCGGTCAATTCCCCGCATCTCTCGACGCGCCAAGTCTGCGGTTGGACGAGGGCTTACGATATTGGCAACCATGCCGCGGGCCGCGCGAGGCCGGCCTCAGAACGGCCTCGCGCGCCTCCCTGGTTTCTCGCAAGTCGCGCTGGACACGGCCCCAGGCGTGAGGCTTGGGATATTTTCCCTCGATTCTTCTTCCCTTCGATACACCACGTCAGCACGCTCCGGACGCGTCGGTTTCCGAAGGACCTTGTCGGCCAGCTGCCTCGTTTCATCTGGTTTCGCAGCTCCCGAATGACCTGCCGCCAGTCGCGCCTCCTATCTGAGGTGCATCCCTCCCTATGGCACATCCTCGGATCATTCAGGGCGGCATGGGCATAGCTGTTTCCAGCTGGCACCTTGCCCGCACCGTTTCTCAGGCCGGTCAACTCGGCGTGGTGTCCGGCACCGCACTCGAACACACGCTTGCACGCCGGCTGCAACTCGGGGATTCCGACGGAAAAATCCGCCTCGCGCTGTCCCAGCTGCCCGTGCCGGGGGCCGCCGAGCGCATCCTAAGGCACTATTTTGTGCCCGGCGGAAAGAGGCCGGATGCGCCATTCAAGGGGGTGCCCATGCCGTCGGCCACCCCGGGCAGGGATCACAACGAGCTCACGGTCGCCGCGTCCTTCACCGAGGTTTTCCTGGCCAAGTTGGGGCACACGGGGGTCGTCGGCGTGAATCTGCTCGAGAAAATCCAGTGCAACACGCTTCCCGCCCTGTTTGGGGCAATGCTCGCAGGCGTGGATTACGTGCTGATGGGCGCGGGCATTCCCCGCACGATTCCCGGCACCCTGGACGATTTCGCAGAGGGGCGGCCCTCCGAACTGAAAATTGATGTGGTCGACTCTCACGAGGGTGCCGGTTTCGTTCAGCGATTTGAGCCCTCCGCGTTCCTCGGAGGTCCCCGGCCTTCGTTGAAGCGACCGTATTTTCTGGCGATCGTCGCCTCCGCGACCCTCGCCTTAACCCTCGCGAAAAAATCGACCGGCCGCGTGGACGGCTTCGTGGTCGAGTCGGAGTTGGCGGGGGGCCACAACGCCCCGCCTCGGGGAACCATGCAACTGAGCCAGTCGGGAGAACCCATCTACGGACCGCGCGATCTGCCTGACCTAGAGAAGATCCGCGCGCTGGGACTGCCATTCTGGCTCGCCGGCTCCTACGGGGCGCCCGGAAAACTCCAGGCAGCCCTGAACCTAGGCGCCGCGGGAATCCAAGTGGGGACCGCCTTTGCCTTTTGCCGGGAGTCCGGCGTCGATCCCGAGTTGCGCCAGGCCGTGATCGAACGCAGCCGCACGCGAACGGCGCGCCTGTTCACCGATCCCAAGGCGTCACCCACCGGGTTTCCGTTTAAGATCGCCGACCTCGAGGGCACGCTGTCCGACGAGGCCGCCTATCAGGCGCGAAACCGGGTCTGCGACCTGGGTTACCTACGCCACGCCTACCAGCGTCCGGACGGATCGCTGGGCTACCGCTGCCCCAGTGAACCCGCGGACGAGTACGTCAGAAAGGGCGGCGCCCTGGAGGATACAATCGGACGAAAATGCCTCTGCAATGGACTGATGGCGACGGTCGGACTCGGTCAGCGCCAGCGCGACGGCAGCGTCGAGCGCCCCATCGTCACCGCGGGCGTCGGCATCGAGGACGTCGCCCAGTTCCTGCCGCCCGGGGCTGACTCCTACAGCGCGGTCGAACTCATCGACCTCCTGCTGGGGCGAGCGCCTGAATCGCCTTCGGGCCTCTCGTGACCAACCCGGGCGGGCGAATTCCGGCGGCTCAGGCCGCAGGCTAGTCCTGCCGCAGCTCGCTCACCACGGCGCCCCCGGCGGAGCGGATCCGGACCTTCAGCGGCATGTGACCGGGCAACGCATGGGTGGCGCATCCCAGGCAGGGATCGTAGGCTCGAAAGGCCATCTCGACCCGATTGAGCAGCCCGTCGTTCACTTCGCCGCCGTGTATCAGCTTTTTCGCTGCGCGCTCCACGCTCATCGCGATGCGCGAGGCGTTGTTGCCCGTCGCAACGACGAGATTCGCCATGCGGATGATTCCGCGCCCGTCGGTCTCGTAGTGGTGAACGAGCGTCCCACGCGGCGCCTCGACGACGCCCATGCCGACGGACGGTTCAGCGGACGGCAGGGTGCGGACCGCGGCGGAGGCAAGGTCGGGGTCGTAGGCGAGCTCCACCAACCGCTCCGCGGCGTGGATCATTTCAACCACGCGAGCCCAGTGGTTTGCGAGTGTGTGATGCACCGGACGACCGCCAAGCGTCGCGAAGAACTGTGCGCGCGCCTGCTCCGCAAGCGGGGTTGAAAAGCAGTCCGCCGCGTTGAGGCGAGCCAGGGGGCCCACCGAATAGACGCTGGTTTCGGGGCCTTCGACAAAGCCCTGCCAGCCGCGCGCCTTCAGGTACGTAAACTTCATGAACGACCACGGCTCCACGTGCTCCGCGATGTGCTCCCGATAGTGCCGGGCATCGAACCGATCGATTTCGCGGCCCTCGCAGTCCACCACGCGCAGCACTCCGTCGTAGAAGTTGACGGCGTTGTTCTCGTCAACCTGGCCGAGGTAGCAGGTCCGATGGGTGTAGTCCTCGGACCGGATCATCCGCAGGTAGTCGGGGTTCGCGAGAACCACGTCGCGAAAAACGCCGGCGGTCCACTGCGCAAACTCAAGGGCCTCGACGGCGACTTCGCGGATCGCCGGCAGGTCCTCGGGGCGGAGCGCCCTGGCGACGCCACCGGGCAGCCCGAGCACCGGATGGACCACCTTGCCGCCGACCGAAGCGATGAGTTCCCGGAGTCGCCGACGCGTCTGGATGACCTTGCGCCCGGCGTCCAGGCCGACCTTGCCGATTACGCCCAGGATGTTGCGCTCGGCGGCCGGGGCGTCGGGCCCCACGATGAAATCGGGTCCACCCAGCACGAACACATGCAGCGCGTGGTCCTCGAGCATGAAGGCGTGATAGACCAGCTCCCGGATCTTTCGTCCGGCGACCGGGGGACGGACCTGATAGAGATCGTCGAGAGCCTTCGCGGCGGCGATGTGGTGGGCGGTGGGGCACACGCCGCAGATGCGGCTCGTGATCTGGGGCATGTCCTCGGCGGGGCGGCCGCGGCAGAACACCTCGAAACCGCGCAGTTCGGGCACCTGGAAGTAGGCGTGCTCCACGTCCCCGCGTCCGTCGAGGTGAATGTCGATCCGACCGTGCCCCTCAAGGCGGGTCACCGGGTCGATCGTGATGCGATGCTTTTCGGAGGCATACGCGGCGTTGGCGCGGGCTTCCGCCTCGTTGAAGATGCGTTTGACTGTCTCGTCCATGGCCGGTCTCCCTAGGTGTTGGCTGACGTGTCAATGCGTCGGCGGAGCAAGCCGCCGGCGAGCCCGTAGCGGTAGAGGGTTCCGACCGGGTCGGGCAGGCCGTCGAGCACGGCGTCGATTTCCTCGACCTCGCGCGAGGCGAGGTTGGCGCAGAGCGAGGAAAGCATCTTGGCGCCCTGGTCCCTGACCCGCGAGGTGGGGCCGAAACAGCCGGTGCACGGCATGTTTCCAGCGATGCACTGCGCGCCGCAGCCCCCGCGCGTGGCGGGCCCCATGCAGACAATTCCCTGGGCCAGCAGGCAGAGGGCGGAATCCGCGAGCACCTGGTGCGGACGCCGGAAGCGGGTGAACGACAAGTCCGACGGCTTCGAATCCTTGCGCGGGCAGGATTCGCACAAGGCCGTATCCGGGGCGAGAACGGTGCCTTTGGGCGGGAGGCGTCCCTCGAGCAATGCCGCGACGGCCTCACGGGTGAGATTCGGCGTGGGCGGGCACCCCGGGATCGTGTAATCGACGTCGATCACCTGGCAGAGCGGGCGGACCTGTCCGTGAAACGCGGGCAGGTGCAGGTCCACGCCGTTGTCGCGCGAGACCACCGCCGGACGGGTGCGTGAGGGATTGTCCACCGTCGGCGCCTCCTCGTACACGAAACTCAGGATCTCCTCCCGCGAGTATTGGTTCGCCAACGCAGGGATGCCGCCGAGTTGGGCGCAGGCGCCATAGGCAAACACGAGCAGGCTCTTCCGCCGGAGCAGCCGCGCCATCTCCTCCTGCTCGCCGGTTCGGATCGCGCCGTTGATGAAACTCGCCGCCAGCGCGCCGTCGGGAAGTCGTTCGACGTCCGCCTTCTTGAAATCGAGCGCCACCGGCCAGAAGGCGATCTCGACCTTCTCGACGACGCCGAGGATATCCTCGGCTAGATCCACCACGGTCTCCTCGCAACCGCCGCAGGAGGCGCACCAGTAGAAGGCGACCTTAGGTCTGGGCATGGGAGACCTCCTTTGCGGACGTTGTCGCCGTGCGCGGTTCGGTTTCGGCACGGGAGAGCTCGAGATCCCACTCGGCGAAGCGGCCGGGGAGGTTCAGGGGACCGAGCGCGCGGATCTGCTCGGTCATTTCATTGACGACGGCCCGGACGCGATCGCCCTCCGCGGCCGAGATCCACTCGAGACGCACGCGCAGTTCGTCGTATCCGAGCTGGGCAAGGAGCCGCCGAAGCATGCGAAATCGCCGCAGCATCTTCGTGTTCCCGTCGGCATAGTGGCAGTCGCCCGGATGGCAGCCGCCGATGAGCACGCCGTCCGCCCCGTGAGCGAGGGCGTCGAGGATGAACTGCGGATCGAGTCGCCCCGAGCACATGAGCCGTACCACGCGGACGCTCGGCGCATATTTCATCCGGGACACGCCCGCCAAATCCGCGGCCGTGTAGGTGCACCAATTGCAGAAGAACGCCACGATGCGCGGCGACCAGGTGTGGGGGACTGCAGGCGATGGTTGGGCGGCGTTCATTCGAATGGCGGATGGGATGGACGAAGGCGGCATTGAGCGGACGAGGTCTCAGGCGTGAAGAAGCCCCTCGATTTCGCTGAACACCTCGTCGTCATCGAAGAGGTTCTGTGTGATCGATCCGGAGGGGCACGAGCCCGCGCAAGTGCCGCAGCCCTTGCAGAGCGCGGCGTTGATGACGGCCTTGCGGGAGGCCTCGTCGAAGGTGATCGCGTTGTAGGGACAGAGTGGCAGGCAGGACTTGCAGCCGCAGCAGTCGTCGAGGACGCGCGCGGTGTTCGGCTCCTGTTCGATGTATCCCCGGTCGATCAGCGCCATGGCCTCGGCGGCGGCCGCGCCCGCCTGGGCGATGCTGTCGGGAATGTCCTTGGGCCCCTGGCAGCAGCCCGCGATGAACACGCCGTCGGTGAACGTGCTCACCGGGGCCAGCTTCGGGTGTTTCTCAAGGAACCAGCCCTCCGTGCCGCAGCTCATGTTGAACAGCCGCCGCACGGCCTGCGCGTCCACCTGCGGCTCCATGCCGACCGCCAGCACGATCATGTCGACCGGAATGCGTCGCACGAACGCGGCAAGGGTGTCCTCCACGCGGATCACCAGCTTGCCTTCCTCCTCGGGCGCGAGAGCCCAGTCGGTCACCTCCGCCACGCGCCCGCGGACGAACTGGATGCCCTCCTTGAGCGAGCGGTCGTAAAACTCCTCGCAGCCCTTGCCCGGAGCCCGGATGTCGATGTAGAAAACCGTTACGTCGGCCCCCGTGTGCTCGCGCATGAGCTGTGCGAGTTTCATCGAGTGCATGCAGCAGGTGCGCGAACACCAGCGATTGGTCCGGACGTCGCGCGAGCCGACGCAGAGGATGAAGCCCACCGACTTCGGAACGCTGCCGTCGCGCAGGCGGATCTCCCCGCCGGTCGGACCCGAGCTGGTCACGAGTCGCTCCAGCTCGAGCGAGGTGACCACGTTGGGATAGAGTCCGTATCCGTACTGCGGAATACGTTTCGCATCGAAGAGCTTGAAGCCGGTCGCCACGATGATCGTGCCCACCTGAATGGTCTCGAGCGTCTCGGTCTGGGTGAAATCGATGGCGCCCCGGTCCGCGCAAGCCTCCACGCAGGTCTTCTTGCAGCGACCGGTCTTCAACTCGAGGCAGCGCTCGGGATCGATCACGACCACCTGCGGCACGGCCTGGGGGAACGGGATGTACACCGGCTTCCGCCGGCCGAGCCCGAGGTTGAATTCGTCGGGAAACTTCGCCTCGCGATACACGCACGCACTGATGCACTCCTGGCACCCGATGCAGAGATCCTCGTTCACGTAGCGCGGACGCCTCCGCACCGTGACGGTGTAGTTGCCGACGTATCCGTCGACCTTCGCGACCTCGGAATAGGTCCAGAGCGTGATGCCCTCGTGGGCGCGCACGGCGGACATCTTGGGGGTGAGGATGCACGCGGCGCAATCGAGCGTCGGGAAGGTCTTGTCGAACTTCGCCATGTGCCCGCCGATGCTCGGCTCGCGCTCGACGAGAAACACCTGCTTGCCCGCGTTGGCCAGCGTCAGGGCGGCGTGGATACCCGCGATGCCTCCGCCCACGATGAGCACGGCCGGATTGATGGGCACTCGCACGGTCTCCAGAGCCCGGTGATGCCGGACCCTCAGGATCGCGGCGCGGGAAAGGTCGGCCGCCTTTTCCGTGGCGGCCACGCCGTCGGTGTGGACCCACGAGGCGTGCTCCCGGATGTTCACCATCTGGAAATGGTAGGGATTGAGCCCCGCGTCCTCGATCGCCGAGCGGAAGGTGTGCTCGTGCAGGAGCGGCGAGCAGGAGGCGACGACGACGCGGTTCAGGCCCTGCGCCCGGATGTCCTGCCTCAGGAGTTCCTGGCCTGGCTCCGAGCACATGTATTTGTAATCGCGCGACACGATCACGCCCGGCATCAGGGCCATCCGTCGGGCGACCTCGGCGCAGTCGATCACGCCGGCGATGTTGTGCCCGCAGTGGCAGATGTAGTAGCCGATCCGGAGCTCGCCGTGGTTGTCGCCGGTCATGACGTGGGGGCCTCCGCCGGACGCGCCGCGTTCGCGAGCGGCGCCATCGGGATGAAGTTTCGGTTGAGACCCAGCTCGGCGGGCGACAACCCGAAGGCGAGGCCCATGAGCTGGGTGAAATAGACGGTCGCGACCCTAACCTTGCCCCACCGCCGCTCGATCTGGCCGTGGTAGGCGTCGAGGTTGAACTGGCAGAGCGGGCAGATCGTCGAGATCACGTCCGCACGCCGCCGGACCGCCTCGCGCAGGAGGATGTAAGTCAGGCGCAACCCGGCCTCGGGCACGGTCCCCGTGAGGCTCGCCCCGCAGCACTTGGTCTTCAGCGGGAAATGCACGACCTCGGCCCCCAGGGTCGTCATGAGCCGGTCCATGCTCGTCGGGTTCCACGCGTCGTCGAAGGTCGAATACGGACGCACGAGCTGGCAGCCGTAGTAGGGCGCCACCTTCAGCCCCGTCAGGGGGCGCACGACCTTCTCGCGGATCGCGTCGAGGCCGACGTCGTTGACGAGCACGTCGAGCGGATGCCGCACCTTGGTCTCGCCATGGTAGGAAAGGTGCGCGCGTCCCAGCGCCTCCTGGACGTCCGCGCGCATCGAAGGCGTCTCCCGCAGGTAGTGCTTGGTCTTGTTGAGCACGAGGTAGCAGGCGCTGCAGGGGGTGACGAGGTCGTGCCCGCCGAGCTTCTCCGCGATGGCGAGGTTTCGAGCGGCGAGGATCGAGGCCTGGCGCTCGTCGACCGACATGTAGGCGGTCGCCCCGCAGCAGTTCCAGTCGGGCAGCTCGGTCATGGTCACGCCGAGGTGCCGCATGACCGGCAGGAGCGACTCCTCGTAGGCCCGACCGAGCCCCTTGAGCGAACATCCGGGAAAGTAGCTGTAGTTCATGGCTTCTCCTTCGGTTTCCGCCCGCGGTCATCGGCGGCGAGCATTGAACGCAATTCGTCCTGGCGTTCGATCCGCTCCGACCGCAGCACGAACCGCCCCGTGCGGATCAGGCCGAAGCCGAGGCGCCACGACCCCAGCACAGCGCGCCAGTTCGCCTTCAGGAACAGGCGCATCACGAGCAGCGTCTCGGTGATCCGTCCCTTGCGCAGCACCATCTTCGAAAACTCCTGTGCGAGGACCGGAATCGGGAAATGTCTCGGATAGATGCCCTCCTTGATCGCGCGCTGCTTGAGTCCGTACATGATGTCCGTGATGCGAATCTGGCGGGGACACTCCACGGTGCAGGCGTAACACGAGGCGCAAAGCCAGACCGTGTGGCTGCGCAGCACCTCGTTCTTGAAATCCGCGCGCACCAGCGCGATCACCCGCCGTGGGGTGTAATCCATGTAGATGCTCAGCGGGCAGATCCCGGAGCACGTGCCGCATTGAATGCACGCCTGTAGCTGGTCGCAGCCGGGGATGCGCATGATTTCCTCGCAGAAACCCTTCACCCGGTCGGACTCATACTTGATGGTCCGTTTGATTTTCATCGCCGGTTCGGGCGGCGCCCGCAGGCGCGATTCGCGCGGCGGCAGGGGTACTTCCGACTGGGCAAATCCCGACCTGGGCGGCGAGGGGGCAGGGGCCGTCGTGGGCTTGTCGGCGCCTGTTTGCAGGATGGACATGACGCGCTTGGAACAGAACCGGAGACGCTCCGGAGGATAGCGCAACCCGGAGGCCTTATCGATAAGAATGCTGCCCGACGACGACCGGCGAAGGAACACAGAAGCCGCGGATTTTGTATCCGCCGGGCAGAAGGAACGTCCTGGTCATGTATCGTAAGCCAGGATACACGCGGTGGGGCGGGGGAGCAGGGCGGGGCGGAGCGCCGTCCCGTAACAGACCGCTGCGCCGCGACTTGGGGACAGGCGCCTGCAGCCGTCGGCGGCGGAGCTGGTCCGCTCTCCATCGCTGCGTCGCACGCCCATAGCCGCCGTCCGCGGCCGGGTTATGACTGGGATTAAGCAGGCTACTTCTTGTGGAACCCACGGCCGCGTGGGCGGGTGGCGCGGGAGAGGCGCGAGGGATTATCGCGACTCGCGACTATCAGACATTGACGGCCGCCGAGGCCATGTTGGCCGCGGCAAAGCCGACTGGAGACTTCATCATGAAACCTCAAACACTGCTCAAATTCATCACCCTGACTTCCGTGCTGGCTCTGGCGCTGATCGCAGGCCGTTCCCGTTTGATCGCGGAGGGCGGCTCGTCGGCGAACCTCACGTCGGCTAACAAGGCGTTTCTCTCGAGCTATGAAGACGTCCGGGCCGCGCTCGTCGCGGACAATCTGGCCGGTGCCAGGCAGGCCGCCGCCAAAATTGCCGATCAAAAGGCCGCCGAGGCGATCGCGAGCGCCCAATCTCTGGACCAGGCGCGGCAGGCATTTGGCCAACTTAGCAAGTCCGCCGAGAAGATCGTCCAGGGTCAGTCCGGGTACTACGTGCTGCAATGCCCAATGTTCCACGTCGACGGCAAGGACGCGCAGTGGGTCCAAACCTCCGTCAAGGTTTCCAATCCGTACATGGGGCAAATGGGCGAGACCTGCGGGAGCGTCGTGAGCCAGGCGGCCGACAGCGCGCAGTTCTGCGGCAGTTGCCCGATGTGAACCTTCCGTGCGCGCCTAGGGCGTGATGCCCCGGCGCGCCTTTTCCCGAAGTCCCTTCAGCCGGTCGCCCGCGGCGCGCAGCGTCTCGGGCTTCTTGGCGAAGTGGAATCGGATGAGGTGGTGCACCGGTTCGCGGAAGAAACTCGAACCGGGCACGCCGGCGACGCCGACTTCACGCACCAGCCAGTGGGCGAACTTCACGTCGTCGGGTTCTCCGAATTCGGAAATGTCGACCAGCACGTAGTAGGCGCCGTCCGGGCGGGTGTAGGTCAGTCCGGCCTGATCGAGCGTCTCGAGGAACAGGCGTCGTTTCTCGGCATATCCGGACGCAAGCTCGGCGTAATAGGAGTCGGGGAGTTCCAGGGCCGTGATCGCAGCCTCCTGCAAAGGTGCGGCGGCGCCCACCGTCAGAAAGTCGTGCACCTTCCGGGCCTCCGCTATGAACGCCGCCGACGCGATGACGTGCCCGAGGCGCCAGCCGGTGATCGAATAGGTTTTCGACAGCGACCCGCAGGTGATCGTCCGATCGAACATGCCCGGGAGCGTTGCAAACGAAACATGCGTGCAGGGGCTGTAAACGATGTGCTCGTAGACCTCGTCGGTGATGACCCAGGTGTCGTGTTCCTCAGCCAGGCGGGCGATGAACTCGAGTTCGTCCCGCGTGAAGACCTTGCCAGAGGGGTTGGAGGGATTGCAGACGATGATGGCCTTGGGCTTTTGGGAAAAGGCGCGCCGAAGCTCGTCCTCGTCGAAGCCAAACCCGGGCGGACGGAGCGGAACATAGATCGGCTCGGCGCCCGACAGGATCGTGTCGGCGACGTAGTTTTCGTAAAAGGGCGAGAAGATGACGACCCGGTCGCCGGGGTTACAGGCGGTCATCATGGCGACCATCATGGCCTCGGTGCTGCCGCAGGTGACGACGAGTTCGGAATCCGGATCGATGGCGAGGCCGGTCCAGCGGTTGTGTTTGCGCGCCAAAGCGGCGCGGTACCCGGGCGCGCCCCAGGTGACGGCGTACTGGTGGTGACCACCGAGCATGGCGCGACGGCCGGCCTCGATGAGTTCCGCGGGCGGATCGAAATCGGGAAACCCCTGGGACAGATTGATCGCGCCGTGCTGATTGGCTGCGCGCGTCATGCTGCGGATGACGGATTCCCCAAAAACGCTCGTTCGGCGGCTTGTGCGTGGCATGGCGGGTATTTGATCAAGGACCGACCTATGCACCAGCGCGTTTCTCAGCCACAGACGGCTTCAGTTTCCCACGGCCGTCTTGTCGCACAATAAACGTTATGTCTAATATTATTCGATGCCCCCGAGTCGTTGGTTCACGCCTGTTCGAGAAAAAGAACTCTGAGGCCGGGACTTCCCTGCCCTACAGAATTCCGCAAGTTGGTGACGACCCATAGGATTCGCGTTGTACTTTCGGAATTGAGACAATGCCCCAATCATCAAATATTCACCGAACTAATGCGCGTTACAAAGGACCACACGCTCGCCGGTTCCTTTTGGTTGCCAGGGAAGGAGAATGACCAATGCGGCGGCACACTTCGAATCGTTGATGGTGGAAGAATCCATCTCGAACTCATCGGATTTTTCGAAGGTCGAAACCAATTCACTTCCACCTCGATCCCGATGCCTCGAGTAATCGGCTATGTCGAGGAAATTGGACCGGTGACGATTGATGGCTGCGGATACAGCGATTGGCGCCACAGCACCGGATCGGCCTCGAAAACGGTCCTCCGCGGAACACTCGTTTATTGCGGCGTGGAGCTTTCGGAAAGTGAACCGCTCACTATCGAGTCGCTGTCCTTCGGAATCGAAGGACTTGACCAGTGGCACCACCTCTCAGGAATTCGAGTTGCCCACGACTTCAAAAAGAAGTCCGCGACTGTCACCTATCTCCCGCAGCGCAACGTCCTGCTGTGGGCCGCAGACGGATTCACTCTCGAACTGACTTTTGCGTGGTCGCTCCCATGGGGCTGTGAAGGACGAAAGGCGACGATAAGTGAGCGGTCGCGGTTTCGATTATCCTCTGATCGACCTCGGCCACTCGACGATTTTATAATAGTTGCCCACCAACTAGTCACGATGCTCTGTATTGCGACGAGCGAAACAGTCGCAATTGTGGACGTCATCGGGAGTCTGCCCGCACCGCCCGTCAACGGCGACTCGTCAGAAGAACCTGAGCAGCAGCAATGCGCAATTTACTACGAGAGCATTCCATTCTCAAAAACAGTCCCGAAAATTGAACACCACAACATACTGTTTCGCTATAGAGATATCGAAACACGATCACAGGATGCATTCCAAAAATGGTTTGACGCGTACAAGCGTATCACCCCAGCACTCACGCTTTACCTCGGAGCTGTTGCTGGCGACCATAAGTATCTCGACGGGAGATTTCTGGCCCTCGCTCAGGCACTCGAATCATATCATCGTCGGTCGTTTACCGAAACGTTAATGTCACAGGTCGAATTTGACTCGCTCAAAACTGAAATTATCGCCCATTGCCCGCCGATACACCGCGAACTCGTCGAAGGACGGTTACGACACGGCAACGAACCGAGCCTCGCAACGCGACTCAAGCGGCTGGTTGAACCATTCAAAAAGTACTTTGCGGCGGAGAAAAAATTCATCCGGGCTGTTGTCGATCGAAGAAACTATCAAACGCACTTCGACCCGAGTTTAGAGGTAGAGCTGGAAAGCGGCATGCATATTTGGACGCTATGCAAGAGGATGGAAGCTCTCCTGCGGCTGCATTTCTTGCGAGAGATAGGTATGGATGACGCGACAATCACCACAATCACTAAGCAGTGCGACGGGCTCATTCGTCAGCTCAACGAGGAGTTGTAACGGCGTCTTGCATCGCACCTCCAATTGAACTTCGCGGGGATTATTTGGAGTCGACGTGTCTGCGCATGCGTCGTCAACGCCGCGGTCACGCTCAAAACAACCAGGCATGATCGGGTGACGCCCGGACGAGCGCGCCGACGTAGCGTTCGAGCTTGAGGTTCACTTTGAAGATCACGTGATCCGATCCGCGGGTGAGTCCGTAGCCGCGGCCGATGTTGTATTCGAGTCCTCCGGGCAGTTCTCCCCACACCGTCGGAAAGAGGTAGTGCTGCTGCTCCCTCAGCGGGTCTGGATGGTCGATCAGTCCGGAGCCGCCATCGAATTCAAGGCCGGGTGAAAACCGCCGATTCAGGCGATTTTGGATTCCCATTGCGTATCTGCTGTCAGCTCGACTCCCTTGACCCACCGGACTTCGCCGGATGGAGGCCGTATTGGACGAGTTTCGCCTTCATCGTGATCCGTGAGACGCCGAGCCAGCGGGCGGCTTTGGCCTGGTTGCCTTCCGCCTGCAGGATGGCCCGGGAGAACAGCTCCCGCTCCACGGTCTCCAGCACGCGGCCGTGGACCTCCGCCGTCTCTCCCCGCTTCGCCGCCGCCAGAAGTTCGTCCACGTAGTCGCCAATCGGGCTCGCCGGCGAAAACAGGCCGGTGCCGGCCTGGGTCAAGGCCGTGCGCACGTGGTCCACGCCGATCGGATACCCCTGGGTCAAAAGCAGGCTCTTGCGCACGACGTTTTCCAGGTGGCGCACGTTGCCCGGCCATGGCTGCTGGCGGAGAAACTCGATCGCGTCGGGCATGATCGCGGGATGCTCGTTTCCAAGCGCCGGGCCGTGCTTCTGCATCAGGTAACGCACCAGGTCCGGGATGTCCTCGCGCCGACTGCGCAGCGGCGGGAGCGTGATGACGACCACGCTCAGGCGGTAATACAGATCCTCGCGAAACTGCTTTTGCGCGATGGCCGCCTCGAGATCGCGGTGCGTCGCGGCGATCACACGCACGTTGATCGGAATCGACTCCTTCCCTCCCACCCGCTGCAGGCATTGCTCCTGAAGCACGCGCACGAGCTTCACCTGCGTGCCGCGCGTCATGTCGCCGATCTCGTCGAGAAACAGCGTGCCGTCATTCGCCTGCTCGAAGCGGCCGATGCGCCGCGTCTCGGCGCCTGTGAACGCGCCACGCTCGTGACCGAAGAGCTCACTCTCGAGCAGCGGCTCGGGGATGGCCGCGCAATTCACCGCGATGAACGGTGCGTTGGCGCGGTCGCTGTGCTGGTAAAGCGCCCGGGCGATCAGCTCCTTGCCCGTGCCCGTCTCGCCGCGGATCAGGACGCTCACGGGTTTCGAGGCGACGCGCCCGATCTCCTTGTAGATCGCCTGCATCACCTCGCTGCGTCCGACCAGGGCGTCGCGCGCGACGGCCGGGATGCCAAGTTCGACGGGCTCCGACATCAGGCGATTGCTGTCCACCGCCTTGCGGACCATCTCGATCAGCTGCGGCATCGCGAAGGGTTTCAGCAGGTAATCGTAGGCGCCAAATTTCGTTGCTTCGATCGCCGTCTCGGTCGTGCCAAAGGCCGTCACCAGGATGACGGGCAGCCGCGGCCGCTCCACGCGCAGGCGGCGGGTCAGATCCAGGCCGTTGAGTCCCGGGAGACGCAGGTCCGTGACCACGACATTGACGGGTTCGGCGAGCGCGGCGGCGAGGCCCTCGTCTCCGCGGCGTCGCACTAGAACCTCGAAGCCCTCCTCCGCGAGCACGCGCTGTACGGTGTCGGCGATGCTGGGATCGTCGTCGATGAGGAGCACCTTGGGTTGCGCGCTCATGGCCTCACCTCCGGAAGCACCACGCCGAAGGTGGTGCCGCGATTGACCTGGGTTTGGTACTGAAGCGCACCGCGATGTTTTTCCACGATCCGCGCCGCGATCGACAGACCCAGGCCGGTCCCAGTGTCCTTGGTCGTGAAAAACGGGTCGAAGAGTCGCTTGACCACGTCGGGCGACATACCTCTGCCGGTGTCGGAGACTTCTAGGATGACGACGTCGCGCTCGGTACCGCCGAGTACCTTTCGATCGCGCCGGTCGCGAAGCGTGATCGTGCCCCCGCCCTCAAGGCTGTCGAAGGCGTTTTGAACCAGATTGATCAGCACCTGCCGGATCTGGCCTGCGTCGGTCTCGATCTGCGCCGGCTGCGTGTCGAGGACGAGCTGGATGCCCGACTTCTCCGCGGCTGAAGCGAAGAACTGCTGCACCTCGCCGAGGAGGCTCGCGGCGTCGGTGCGGGTCATCACGGGGTCCGCGGGTCGGGCGAAGCGCAGGAAGTCGTTCACGATCTTCTCAAGCCGCGTGATCTCGCGCTGAACGAGTTCGCTGTCGGCGCGCTCGGGCGAGCCGGCTGGAAAACGCTTCTGCTGGATGAACAGCGCAGCGTTGATCGCGGTGAGCGGGTTGCGGATCTCGTGCGCGACGCCCGCTGCGAGCATGCCCAGGGAGGCGAGCTTCTCCTGGCGCTCCACGAGCGTCTGGCTCTCGATGAGTTTCACGCGCAGCGGAGCGATCATGTCGCGGTAGGCCACGGCGGCGAGCGCGAGACCGAAGAGGAACAGGAGTCCGAGGAGGCCGAGCACGGACCAGCGCAGGCTGTTCAGGCGGAGGCGCGTCTCCGCGATGAGCTGGTTGCGCAGACGGTAATGGGCGTTGGCGAGGCTCTCGCCGAGGTCGAAGAGGTGGTGCGACTCCGAGCGCACGCGGGTGTAGGCGGCGAGGCTGTTTCCCGGCGGCGCATTGGGTTCGCCGGGAATCTGCCCGATCGTGTGTCGGTATGCGACGAGCGCCGCCTTGATCTGCCCGAGAATGACACGTTCATCCGGCGTCTTCAGGCGCTGCGTCTGCTGGTTCGTCCACTGGCACAGGGCCTGGGTGGCACCGAGGAACTGCGTCCAATCGGCGGGATCGTGGCTGACCGCATACTGGAGCCGCGCATTCGTGATCTCACGGAAACGATCCTTGAACTGCGAGGCCAGCTGGCCGCTTTCGGCGTCGATGTTCGCCAGCTTTGCGCGGACCTCGTGGGTCTGCCGTTGGAAATTCCAGAGGATGCCCGCAATGGTCGCTCCCAGCGCCGCGAGGGCCAGGCCAAGGGCTATGATTCGAACGCGGACGGCGAGTGGGTTCATCCTGAATGAAAGCGGTTCGATAAAGGGCGCTCGGCCGACGACTCCTGCGTAAGCTGCCTGTCCCCAAGATCGCGAGATGGGTGCTAAGCAACTTTACAGGGGTTGGAAAGAAATTAGGCGTTTGGCGGAGGTCTTCGGACTTCAGAAATTCGGAAGTGATTGATTGTCATGGCAGGCCGGATTTCTGGCACAGCTTGAGCATTGAGCGCCCCTCGTGCCGTCCCTGCCTCCCAACGCTTTGCGCCGATGCATCCTGGTCGTCGATGACGACCCAGTGGTGCGGCAGATGCTTGCGCGCGTGCTGGTCGAGTCGGGATACGACGCGGTGCCCGCGGCGACCGGCGATGAGGCCATGCGTGCGCTTGCGGGACTGGGTTCGGTTGATCTCGCGCTCGTCGATGTCGAGCTGCCGGGCGAGAGCGGCTGGACGACCCTGGCCGCGATGCGGCGGCAGGCGCCGGCGCTCCAGGCAATCATCATCACCGCCTGGCCCCATCAGCAGGAGGCTGCGCGCGCGGCGGGAGCGCTCGGCTGTTTCGAGAAGCCCCTGGATTTCCCCGGTCTGCTGAAAGTCATCGACCGCGCCCTCGACGGCCAAGCGACCAACGTCGTCGCTACACCGACGCCCGCGGACGGACCCACTCCCCTCGCCTCTCCTCCTCCCATTTCATCGACATGAGCACCAGCCCTTCTCCCAAATCAAAAGCCCGCAGAGTTCTCGGGCTCCTCGCCCTGATCCTCATCGTGGGCGCCCTGATCTGGATCAATCGGATCACCGCGGCCAAAGCCCCCAGGGGCGGCATCGCTGTCGTTCCGATCACGGCGACCATCGCCACGACGCGCGACGTCGACGTGACCGCGGACGCCATTGGCACGGTGGTGCCGGAGGCGCAGGTCACGGTGACCAGCCGCGTCTCGGGGACGCTCGAGGCGGTGCATTTCAAGGAAGGCCAGATGGTGCGCCGGGGCGATCTCCTGGCCGTGATCGATCCCCGCCCCTACGCGGCGGCGCTCGAGCAGGCGCGCGGTCAGTTGGAGCGGGATGAGGCGCAACTCGCAAACGCCCGGCTCGACCTTGAGCGCTACCGCGCGGCGGTCGCCCAACATGCCATCCCCGAGCAGCAGGCCGCGGCGCAGAAGGCCACGGTCCAGGCCGACGAGGGAATCGTGCTGTTCGACCGCGGCGGGCTGCAGGCCGCCAAGCTGAACCTCGACTACACGCACATCGTTTCGCCCATCGACGGCCGCGTCGGCCTTCGCATGGTCGACCCGGGCAACAATGTCACCGCCAACGGCACGACCGGCCTGCTGACCATCGTCCAGCTGAAGCCGATCTCCGTCATCTTCACACTCCCGCAAAACCGCCTTCAGCAGGTGCTGGCGGGAATGCGCGCCGGCCAGCCGCTGCGCGTCGAGGCATTCGACCGCTCCAGCGCCAAGCCGATCGCCGAGGGAACGCTGCTCACGATCGACAACCAGATCGACCAGGCGACCGGCACCTTCAAGTTGAAGGCGACTTTCCCGAATGAAAACACGGCGCTGTGGCCAGGGGAGTTCGTCAGCCTCCGCTTTTTGGTCGGCGTTCGGAAGAACGCCATCACCCTCCCCGAACGCACTGTCCAGCAGGGTCCCGACGGCGACTATGTCTTCGTCATCAACCCGAACGACACCGTCTCGCAACGGTCCGTCACCACGACGAGCACGGACCAGGGCGTGGTGGTGATCGAGCACGGGCTCGCCGCCGGGGAACATGTCGTGCTCGACGGACAGTATCGCCTCGATAACGGCACGCGGATCCGAATCGAGGCTCCGTCGTCGCCCGCCGGCGGAAACAGCGCCTCGCCCTCCTCGCGATGAACATCTCCCGCCCCTTCATCGTACGGCCGATCGCCACGTCCCTGCTGATGCTGGGACTGTTCGGCTTCGGGCTGGTCGCGTACAACCTGCTTCCCGTCGCCGCGCTTCCCACGGTCGACTTTCCCACGATCAGCGTCACCGCCTCGCTGCCGGGCGCGAGCCCGGAGACCATGGCCTCGTCGGTCGCGACGCCGCTCGAGCAGCAGTTCGCCGCTCTCCCGGGACTCAGTCAGATGACCTCGACCAGCGGTCTGGGTCAGACTTCGATCACGCTGCAGTTCGATCTGAGCCGCAACATCGACGCCGCCGCCCAGGACGTGCAGACCGCAATCAATGCCGCAGGTGGACTCCTCCCCAAGAATCTGCCGAATCCGCCGACGTACCGGAAGGTGAACCCGTCCGACCGGGCGATCCTCATCTACGCCGTCTCGTCGGACACGCTGCCCGTGTACAAGGTGGACGACTACGCGAACACCCTGCTCGCGCAGAAGATCTCGACAGTCCCGGGCGTCTCCCAGGTGATCATCGCCGGCCAGAAGAAATACGCGGTGCGCGTGCAGATCGATCCCGCGGCGCTCGCAGCGCGGGGCCTCAGCCTCGAGCAGGTCCGTGCGGCAATTACCGCCGCGTCCACCGACCAGCCCAAGGGAAATCTCGAGAACGCGCACAAGGCGCTCACGCTCGACACCAACGACCAGCTCTTCGACGCGGCCGGTTTCAACAATGTCATCGTCGCCTATCGCAATGGCTCCCCGGTTCGCATCCGCGACGTCGGAAATGCCATCGATTCGGTCGAGCAGAACCGCGTCGGCGCCTGGCACAACAACAAGTCGGCCGAGCTACTCCTGATCCGCCGCGCAGACGGCGCCAACACCGTCGAGACCGTCCAAGGGGTGAAGGACCTCATGAAGCGCCTCGTGCCCACGCTGCCGCCTGGCGTGAAGGTCCAGCTGATGTCCGACCGTTCCCAATCCATCAAGGACTCGGTCAGCGATGTACGTTTCACCCTCGGAATCACGGTGGCGCTCGTGGTCATGGTCATCTTCCTGTTCCTCCGAAAAGTCTGGGCAACGGTGATCCCGGGCATCGCGGTGCCGCTCTCGATCGTCGGCACCTTCGGGGCAATGTACCTCATGGGCTACAGCATCGACAACCTGTCGCTCATGGGACTGACGATCGCCGTCGGTTTTGTCGTCGATGATGCGATCGTGATGATCGAGAACATCGTCCGCTTCATCGAGGCGGGCGACTCGCCACTGCAGGCCGCAATCAAGGGCTCCGGGCAGATCGGATTCACGATCGTCTCGATCAGCGCCTCACTCATCGCGGTGTTCATCCCGCTCCTGTTCATGGGCGGCATCATTGGCCGGCTTTTCCGTGAATTCGCGATGACCGTGACGACCGCAGTGGTCGTGTCGGCGGTCGTATCGCTCACCCTCACGCCGGTGATGTGCGCCCTCTTTCTGAAGCACGAGGACCGCTCGAAGGAGAGCCGTTTCAGCAAGGCGGCCGAGCGCGTGTTCGACGCCATGCTGCGGCTCTACGAGCGCGGCCTGCGGTGGGTGCTCGACCATCAGTTCTCGATGCTCATCACCACGATCGGCCTGATCTTCCTCACCGGCGCGCTGTACGTGGTGATCCCGAAGGGTTTTTTCCCGCAGCAGGACACCGGCTTCATCTTCGGCGAGGTCGATGCGCGGCAGGACACCTCGTTCCAGCAGATGGCCAAGCTCACGCACGAGGTCGCCGCCTACGTCCTGAAGGATCCCGCCGTGAGCGGTGCGATGGCCTTCAGCGGAGCGACCGGAGGAAACTCGACGGAAAACACCGCTCGCATGTTCATCCAGCTCAAGCCGCTTTCGGAGCGCAGCGCGTCGGCCGACGAGGTGATCCAGCGGCTAAGGCCGCAGGTCGCAAAGGTCGTGGGCGCGAAGTTCTTCATGCAGGCCGGCCAGGACATCAGCGTGGGCGGTCGCCTGAGCCGTACCCAGTATCAGTATACGCTGACCGACACCGACCTCGACGAGTTGAACCACTGGGCTCCGATCTTCGAGGCCGAGATGAAGAAGCTGCCCGGGCTGCAGGACGTGGCGTCGGACCAGCAGATCGCCGCGCCGCACATCGCCATCGAGATCGATCGCGACACCGCCTCCCGGCTCGGACTTTCACCGCAGCTGATCGACGACACGCTCTACGATGCGTTCGGCTCGCGTCAGGTGGCCACCATCTATTCGTCCGCGAACCAATACCGCGTCGTCCTCGAGGTGCAGCCGCAGTACCAGCTCAATGAGCGCGCCCTGGACACCCTCTATGTCGTGAACGCATCCGGCGCGCGCATTCCCCTGAGCGCCGTGGCCCACTTCGTGCCGAAGGTCGAGGCGCTGTCGGTCAACCACCAGGGCCAGTTCCCTGCGACAACCCTTTCCTTCAACCTCGCGCCCGGTTTCTCGCTTGGACAGGCCGTCGAGGAGATTGACGGCATGCGCGAGCGGCTGCACGCGCCGTTCACGGTCCAGGGATCCTTCCAGGGCACGGCGCAGGCCTTCCAGTCTTCGCTCAAGTCGACGCCCCTGCTCGTCCTGGCGGCCATTGCGGTCGTCTACATCGTCCTGGGCATGCTCTACGAGAGCTACATCCATCCGATCACGATCCTTTCCTCGCTACCGTCCGCGGGCGTGGGCGCACTGCTCATGCTGATGCTGTTCCACCATGACCTGAGCGTCATCGCGATCATCGGCATCATCCTGCTGATCGGCATCGTGAAGAAGAACGCGATCATGATGATCGACTTTGCGTTGGAGGCGGAGCGCAAGGAGGGCAAGGCCTCGCGCGAGGCGATCACCGAGGCCTGTCTGCTGCGGTTCCGGCCGATCATGATGACGACCATGGCGGCGCTGTTTGGCGGACTCCCGCTTGCGTTGGGACACGGCACGGGGTCGGAGCTCCGGCGGCCGCTCGGCATCGCGATCGTGGGCGGACTCCTCGTCTCGCAGATCCTCACCCTGTACACGACTCCGGTCATCTATCTGTACCTGGACCGCCTCTCGCACTGGCTGGCCGCGGCGCGTGAGCGCCGACGCCGGAGGGCCGGCTTCGAGCCGGATGCGACGGCCAGCGCCATCACCGAGGTTCAACCGGAGCCCTGATCATGAAACGACTCTCTCTTCTCCTCGCGGCCGGCGCCGCCACCGCGCTCCTGTCCGGGTGCAACCTGGCGCCAACCTATGAACGTCCGACCGTGGATACGCCCTTGCACTACGGCGAATCCTCCGCGTCCGCGATCGGTCCGGACGGCGTGCTCTGGCACACGGCCAGTCCGGGCGACCGGGCGGACCGCGGTGCGTGGTGGACGCTCTACGGCGACCCGACCCTCGACCGGCTCGAGGCGCAGGTTCGGATATCCAATCAGACGATACGCGCCGCCGAGGCCAACTTCCGCGCCGCCCGCGCGGCGGTGACGGTGGCGCGCTCGGCGCTCTGGCCCACACTGGGTGTGAGTTCCTCGTTCTCTCGGTCGCATGCGTCGCGCACGGTCGAGAACTCGTCGGGCGTCCTGCCCTCGGGTGCAGGCGTGCCGGCCGTAAACACGTATTCGCTCCAGTTTGACGCCAGCTACGAACTCGACTTCTGGGGACGCGTGCGAAACGAGGCGGCGGTGAGCGCGGCAAACGCCCAGGCCTCCGCCGCGGACCTGGCGACCGCGCTGCTCAGCACCCATGCGGAGCTCGCGCAGGATTATTTCCAACTGCGGGCGTTGGATGCCCAGGCGCAGATCCTGGACGACACGGTTGCCTCGTACCGCGTGAGCTTGCAGCAGACCCAGGCGCTCTACCGGGCCGGTCTCGACTCCGAGGAGGAGGTTGCCCGCGCGCAGACCCAGCTGAACACGGCCATCGCCCAGGCCACGGATCTCGGCGTGGCGCGGGCCGCCTACGAACACGCGATTGCGGTGCTCATCGGCCAGCCGCCCGCGCGGTTCACGCTCGCGTCGGCGCCATTGACGGCACGTCCCCCGACGATTCCGGCCGGAGTGCCGGCCGAGCTCCTGCAGCGGCGTCCGGACATCGCGTCCGCGGAACGCCGCGTGGCCGCCGCCAACGCCCAGCTTGGCATCGCGCGCACGGCCTGGTTTCCGCAACTCACCCTCGGCGCCGCCGGCGGATGGCAAAGCTCGTCTTCGGGCGAGTGGTTTGATTGGCCGAGCCGGCTTTGGTCGGTCGGTCCACAGCTCGCGACCGTCCTCTTCAATGGAGGTGCGATCAAGGCGGGTAACGAGGAAGTGCGCGCCGCGTACGACCAGGCCGCCGCCAACTATCGCCAGACCGTGCTGAGCGCATTCCAGTCGGTGGAGGACAACCTCGCCGCCGTGCGCATCCTCGAACGCGAGGCCAGCGAACAGCGCGTCGCCGTCGAGTCCGCCCGCCACCTGCTGAATCTGGCGAACACGCGGTTCAAACTCGGCATCGACAGCTACCTGAACGTCATCACGGCGCAGACCGCCCTGCTTTCTAACCGCGAAACCGAGGTGCAGATCGCCGCCCGCCGACTCGTCGCCAGCGTCGCGCTCATCAAGGCGCTCGGTGGCGGCTGGAGCACCGCCGACCTGCCTGCGATCGGGCACAACTCGCACGGGATCACCGAACCAGGCGCGGCCCCTCGCCGCAAAGGGTAGCCGGAGCACAGGTGCGGGACGGCGCCGAAGCCTCAGGCGTTCGTTTCAATGAAGGCACCGAAGCACCTTGAGTCTTCCTGGACTCAGAAAGCCGCGGACAATTTTCAAAATGCCGCTTGACTAGACTAACTAGTCAACTATTCGTTTCGGCCATGGGTAGAACCTCAGATGCCAAAGAGCGATTGATGGACGCAGCCCTCGACCTGATCTGGGAAGAGAGCTACGGGTCCGTCACGATCGACGACATCTGCAAGCGGGCCGAGGTGAAGAAGGGCAGTTTCTATTACTTCTTCAGTTCCAAGTCAGAGCTCGCGGTCGCCGCCCTGGAGCGCATGTGGCTGCAGTCCTGGAAGCCGAGCATGGATCAGCGGTTCTCGCCATCCATCGATCCGCTCACCCGGCTGACGGCGTACCTCGAATCCATTTACGATAAGCAAGTCGCCATCAAGCAAGAGCATGGCAAAGTGCTCGGCTGCCCCATCGTGTCGATGGGCACCGAGACCTGCACGAACGAGGAGTCCGTGAACGGAAAGATCCGAGAACTCCTGAACCGCAAGCGGCGCTATTACGAATCCGCGATCCGCGACGCTGTGGCCGAGGGGCTGATCGAACCCTGCGACCCTGCGGAAAAAGCAGTCGCCTTCGCGGGACTGATCGAAGGCATCGTCTGCCAGTGTCGTATCATGAATGATCCAGAGGTCGCAAAACACCTGCCCGAGATGGGCCTCCGCATTCTCGGGGCCAAACAAACTGCTTCTGTCCCGGATAAAGCCTGATTTTTCGCTGCGCATCGCCACCCGGCATGCGCGTTTTTTAGAGTCAATTTGTAGCTAACCAGTCAACTATTCCAACCGCGCCGCGCAGGGCGCCATCCGCTCCCAACGCGGCGCGCGCAATTTCCCTCCCACTCCCATGCGCACCCGACTCACAGCCAGCCACGCTCGGCGATGTACGTCCGCGTGACGCCGCCGGATCCGCGGTGCGCACCGTAGGCGCGCCCGCCCAGTATCGCAGGGGACTCCTCCCCTCGCCTCACCTCCGCCATCGCAGCCGCGCGCCCGCTCGTCTGCAACAGGGGTTTTTTGCGCCCAAACTTCCACGTCCCATGAGCACTCTCGCTTCCCATCCCGTATCCGTATCCGTTGCCAATTTCGCGACCGACGTACTCGAGGCCTCGCTTCACCAGCCCGTGCTGGTCGATTTCTGGGCCGATTGGTGCGGTCCCTGCCGCGCCATGGCTCCCGCGCTCGACGAGATCGCCGCCGAGCGCGCCGGAGCCGCCGTGCTGGCCAAGGTCGACGTCGACGCCTCACCGAGCCTGCTCGCCAGCCACGGTATTCATTCCATCCCTACGCTTCTCATCTACAGTCAGGGCCGGGTCGTCGATCGCATGACCGGAATCTGGCCCAAGTCCGAGATTCTCCGCCGCCTCGACGTTGCGGCGGCCGCCGACCGGGCCGTTTCGTCCTGAACCATTTCACCCGCACCCTTTCCGCTTCAACCACACCACCCGATGCCCACCACGCACCACCAGCCCAATCCCAACCGCTCCCGCCGACGCTCGCAAATCCTCGTCGGGACCCTCGTCGCCGCGCTCGCCGTCGGACTCCCGCTCGCAGCGTTGTCCAGACTCCGCGCCGAACCTGCCGCCAAGCCGCCGTCCCCGCCGCCTCCAACCGTCATCGTGGCCCCCGTCGAGCGCCGCATGGTGACCGACTACGCCAAACTCATCGGCCACGTCGACGCCACTGAGACCGTCGATCTTCGTGCCCGCGTCTCCGGCCACATCGAGGCCGTCAACTTCCAAGCGGGGCAGCTCGTGAAGAAGGGCGACGTGCTCTTCACGATCGACCGCCGCTGGTACAAGGCGGAGTTCGACCTTGCCTCCGCCCGAGCGGAGGTGGCAGTCCGCGAGGCCGCCCGCGCCGAACGCCTGCTCGCCTCGTCCGCCGTCTCCAACGAGGAGGTCGAGGTCCGCAAGGCCGCCGCTGCCGAGGCGGAGGCCGCGCTCGAGATCGCCCGTCTCGACCTCGAGCACACGCTCGTTCGCGCACCGATCTCCGGCCGCGTGAGCCGCGCGCTCGTGACGTCCGGCAATCTCGTGTCGGGCACGCCCGGCAACGCCACGCTCCTCGCCACGATCGTCACGGTCGGCAACGCCTACGTCTACGCCGACCTCGACGAGGACACGCTCCTGCGCTTCACCCGTCTGGCGCGGGAGGGCCGTATCGTCACGCGCGACGGCCACATCCCGGCCGATCTGGAACTCGGCGACGAGTCGGGTTATCCGCGACACGGATACCTCGAGTCCACCGACAACCACGTCAATCCGTCCACCGGCACGCTCATGCTGCGCTTTGTGTTTCCGAACGCCGACGGTGCGCTGATCCCGGGCCTCTATGCCCGTGTGCGCGTGCCGGTCGACGCCCCCGCGCCGAAACTGCTCATCAGCGAGCGGGCAATCGGCACGGACCAGAGCCAGAAGTTCGTCTATGCCGTCGATCCCAACGACCACGTCGCCTACCGCACCGTGGAGCTCGGATCCGACATCGACGGGATGCGCGTCGTGAACAAGGGACTCGCCGCCGGAGACACCATCATCGTCAGCGGACTCCAGCGGGTTCGCCCCGGCATGACTGTCTCGCCCGAGCCCGAGTCGGTGGCCGATGCCTCCCCAGATTCCGGACGCACGCTCGCCCTCGCCCGCTAAGCAGCCAATCCACCACACCACGCCTGAGTGGGCCGCGCCCCGGCCGGCCCCCCTGGCCACCGCCTTGCCCAAATCCGTCCAGCCATGAATGTCTCCGATTTCTTCATCAAACGCCCGATCTTCGCAGGCGTCCTCTCGATCATCATCTTTCTCGTCGGGCTCATCGCGATGTGGCGCCTGCCCGTCAGCGAATACCCGGAGGTCGTTCCGCCGACCGTCGTGGTGCGCGCAAGCTATCCCGGCGCCAATCCCAAGACGATCTCCGACACCGTCGCCGCTCCGCTCGAACAGGCGATCAACGGCGTCGAGCACTCGCTGTACATGTTCTCCCAGGCCACGAGCGACGGCGCGATGACGCTCACGATCACCTTCGCGATCGGCACCGACCTCGACAAGGCCCAGGTGGACGTGCAGAACCGCGTCGCCCAGGTCCTGCCCAAGCTTCCTGAGGAGGTGCGCCGCCTCGGCGTCACAACCGCGAAGGCCTCGCCCGACCTCCTGATGGTCGTCCACCTGTTCTCGCCGGACGGCCGCTACGACGACATCTACGTGCGCAATTATGCGACGCTCCAGGTGCGCGACGTGCTGGCCCGTCTCAACGGCGTCGGTGAGGTGCGCGTCTTCGGCTCGGGCGACTACGCCATGCGGATCTGGATCGATCCGAACAAGCTCGCATCCCTGGGCCTGACCGCTTCCGACGTGGTCGCCGCAGTCCGCGAGCAGAACGTCCAGGTGGCCGCCGGCGCGGTCGGACAGGAGCCGACCGGACGCCACGTGGACACCGAGCTGCTCATCAACACCGAGGGCCGGCTTAAGACCGAGAAGCAGTTTGGCGACATCATCGTGAAAACGGGTTCGAATGGCGAAATCGTGAGGCTGAAGGACGTCGCCCGCATCCAGCTCGGAGCCGACTCCTACGCGCTACGCTCCCTGCTCAACAACAAAGCCGCGGTGGCGCTGCCGATCGCCCAGCTCCCGGGCTCCAACGCGATCGCCACGTCCAACGAGGTCCGCGCGACGATGAAGGAGCTGTCGAAGAATTTCCCCCAGGGGCTGAAGTACGACATCGTCTATGATCCGACGGTCTTCGTGCGGAGCTCGATCGAGGCCGTTGTGCACACGCTGTTCGAGGCGATCGTGCTCGTGGTGCTGGTCGTGATCCTCTTCCTCCAGACCTGGCGCGCCTCGATCATCCCGCTTGTGGCCGTGCCCGTGTCGCTCGTCGGCACCTTCGCGGCCATGCTCGCGCTGGGGTTCTCGATCAATGCGCTCTCGCTGTTCGGCCTGGTGCTGGCCATCGGCATCGTGGTGGACGACGCGATCGTCGTGGTGGAGAATGTCGAGCGAAACATCCGCCTCGGGCGCACGCCGGTGGAGGCGACCCGCCAGGCCATGCGCGAGGTGACCGGCCCGATCATCGCGACCGCCCTCGTGCTGTCGGCCGTGTTCATCCCGACCGCGTTCATCAGCGGACTCACGGGCGAGTTCTACAAGCAGTTCGCGATGACGATCGCGATCTCGACGGTCATCTCGGCGTTCAACTCCCTCACGCTCTCCCCCGCTTTGAGCGCGCTCCTGTTGAAGGACCACCATGCGCCGAAGGACTGGCTTACGCGCGCGATGGATTTCTCCTTCGGTTGGTTCTTCCATCCGTTCAATCGCTTCTTCGCCTGGGCTGGCGAGCGCTACTCCGCGGGTGTGTCCCGGCTTCTCCGGGTTTCCGTGCTGGCGATCGTCGTTTACCTCGGGCTGCTGGGCCTGGCAGGTGAACTGTTCCAAAAGACGCCGACCGGCTTCGTGCCCACCCAGGACAAGCAGTACCTGGTCGCCTTTGCACAGCTCCCGGCGGCCGCCTCGCTCGACCGCACCGACGCGGTGATCCGCCGCATGGGCGAGATCGCGCTCAAGCATCCGGGCGTCGCCAACGCGGTGTCGTTCCCCGGCCTCTCGATCAACGGGTTCACCAACTCGACGAACAGCGGCATCGTATTCGTCACGCTGAAGCCCTTCGACCAGCGTCGCACTCCGGAACTCTCCGGCCCGGCGATCGCGCAGCAGCTCCAGCAGGAGTTCAACCAAATCCCGGATGCGTACATCGCGATCTTTCCGCCGCCCCCCGTGCAGGGGCTCGGAACCATCGGAGGATTCAAGGCCTACGTCGAGGACCGCGGAGACAACGGACTCGATGCGCTCTACGACGCCACCCAGCACCTGATCGCCAAGGGCTCGCAGACGCCCGGACTCACCGGACTGTTCTCCAGCTTCACGGTGAACACCCCGCAGCTCCGCGTCGACGTGGACCGCACCAAGGCGAAGGCGATGGGCGTGCCGCTCCAGAACATCTTCGACACGATGCAGATCAACCTGGGCTCGCTGTATGTGAACGATTTCAACCGCTTCGGGCGCACCTACCAGGTGATCGCCCAGGCCGATGCGAAATATCGCGAACGACCGGACGACATCCTTCAGCTCCGCACCCGCAACGCCGAGGGCCAGCTGGTCCCGCTCGGGTCGCTGGTGAAGGTGCACCAGACCTACGGCCCCGACCGGGTCATGCGCTACAACGGCTACCCGGCGGCGGAGATCAACGGAGCCCCGGCACCCGGTACCAGTTCGGGCCAGGCGGAGGCACTGATGGACAAGCTCGCGGCGCAGAACCTGCCAAAGGGCATGGCGCTCGATTGGACCGAACTGACATACCAGCGTATCATCGCCGGCAACACGGCGGTCTACATCTTCCCGCTGAGCGTCTTCCTCGTCTTCCTGGTCCTCGCGGCCCAGTACGAGAGCTTCAGGCTCCCGTTCGCGGTCATCCTGATCGTCCCCATGGCGCTCCTCTCCGCCTTCATCGGCGTGTGGGTGACGCATGGAGACAACAACGTATTCACCCAGATTGGACTGATCGTGTTGATCGGTCTCGCGGCCAAGAACGCGATCCTGATCGTGGAATTCGCCTTGAAGCTGCGTGAAGAAGGCCGGGGCATCCGCGAGGCCGCCATCGAGGCGTCGCGTCTCCGGCTGCGTCCGATCCTGATGACCTCGATCGCCTTCATCGCCGGCGTATTCCCGCTGGTGGTGAGCCACGGCGCCGGCTCCGAGATGCGCCGGGCCATGGGCGTCGCGGTGTTCTCCGGCATGATCGGCGTGACGGTCTTCGGACTGTTCCTGACTCCCGTGTTCTACTCGGTCCTCGAGCGCCTCGGGTTGCGCAAGTCCGCGCCCGCGCCTGTAGCGGCGCCGCTCCCGGACAAGGCCTGAGACCCAACCCTCCGAACCCGCTCATCATGGACGCGAATTCCACCACCGCTTCCCTCACGCAGGCGCCGGCCGACACCGGCCTCTCACGCCGCACCCTCTGGCTGATGGCCGCCTCCTGCGGCGTCTGCGTCGCCAACGTCTGCTACAACCAGCCGCTGCTCGGCGACATCGCCTCGTACTTCCACGCGAGCGCCGCGCAGGTCGGCTGGGTGGCCATGGCCTCGCAGGCCGGCTACGGCCTCGGGCTGCTGCTCCTCCTCCCACTCGGCGACATCCTCGAGCGCCGGCGCCTCGTCCAGACTATCGTCGGACTCTGCGCAGGCATGCTCGCACTGACGGCGCTGGCGCCGACCCTGGGCCTGTTCATCGCGGGCAACCTGCTCGTGGGCGTCACGTCGATGGCGTCGCAGATCCTCATCCCGTTTGCGGTGGAGCTCTCGCCGCCCGAACGGCGCGGGCACACGGTCGGCGTGATGATGACGGGCCTGCTGGGCGGTATCCTCCTTGCGCGTACGCTCGCCGGATTCGTCGGCGATCGCCTCGGCTGGCGGGCGATGTACGCCCTGGCGACCCTGCTGATGATCGCCTTGGTCTGCGCGCTCCAGGGCCGTCTGCCGCACCGCCGACCCACGAACCGGATGGCCTACGGTCAGCTCATGGGTTCGCTCTGGCAAGTGCTGCGGGCCCAGCCGCGCCTGTGGAGGCCTTCGATCGTCACGGCGCTGTCGTTCGGAAGTTTCACGGCCTTCTGGACGACCCTCGCCTTCGTGATGCAGGACCGGTTTCACCTCGGTGCCTCCGCGACCGGGCTCTTCGGACTGGTCGGACTCGCCGGGGCCCTGGCCGCGCCCTATGCGGGTCGGCTCGCCGATCGGCGCGGGGCGGCCTTCACCGTGGTGCTTGCGCTCGGGGCGAGCCTCGCCGCCTTCGGGCTGATGTCCTTCTGGCTCACGATTCCTGGCCTGGTGGTCGGGGTGATGCTCATGGATGTCGGCGTCCAGACCGTCCAGGTCTCCGAGCAGGGCACGGTCCTCGCGCTCATGCCCGAGGCGCGCAGTCGCCTCAATACGCTCTACATGGTCGCCCGCTTCATCGGCGGTGCGCTCGGGTCGCTCGCCGGCGCTTATGCCTGGTCGTACGGACGCTGGCCCTCTGTCTGCGCCGTTGCCTTCGCGATGAACGCCGTAGCGCTCGGCATCCACTGGATTGCCCTGCGCCGCCGCTCCCGCACACCGGCCAACCCGGTCGAGTGCCCCCAGGCCGCCTAACCTCCAACTTCCGCTATCTCATGAAATCCATCTTCACATTCCTTGGCGCGACCGTCCTCGCTGCGACCTCCGCGGCGGGCGCCGTCGGGCCCGATTACCAACGTCCCGCGATCCAGGCACCGATCGCGTGGAAGAACGCCTCCCCTGATTCCGGAGCGCTCCCGCGCAGGGGCTGGTGGAAGCTATTCCACGACGCCCGACTCGACGAGCTCGAGGCGCGGGCGCTCGGGGCGAACCAGGACCTCCATGCCGCGGCCGCGCGCGTGGAGGAGGCCCGGGCCGCCGCCGGCGCGACACGCGGCGAATATTTCCCCTCGGTTGCGTTCAGCCCTTCGGTCAATCGTTCGCGGACCTCGCAGACGACAGACAACGTCTTCCCGGTCGCGGAGACGACAACGGTCCAGGGCACCCTCGATGCAGCCTGGGAGCTCGATCTCTTCGGACGGATTCGCCGCGAGAACGAATCGGCCCGGGACGAGGCGGCCGCCAGTGCCGCGGACTTTGAAAGTCTCAGACTGGCGCTCACGGCCGAGGTCGCATCGGGCTACTTCACCCTGCGGGGACTGGACCGGGAACTCGACTATGCCCGGAAAGGCGTGGTGCTGAGGCGCCAGTTCCTGAAACTCATCCACGTGCGTCGGGCGAACGGCGCCGCGACGGAGTTCGACGTCGCCCGCGCGGAGGGCGAACTCGCCTCGGCCGAAGCGGAGGTATCCGATCTGGCCCGACGGAGAGCCCAGGAAAAGAACGCACTCGCGGTTCTGCTGGGCGCCGCCGCGCCGGACTTTGCGGTGGCCGATGATGCAAGCCCCCTCCCGGCCCCTCCGGCGGTGCCTGCCGGGCTCCCGAGCGCCCTGCTCGAACGCCGCCCGGACGTCGCCGCGGCCGAATACGCCCTCGCGGCTGCCAATGCGCGCATCGGTGTGGCGAAGGCCGCGTTCTTCCCCGCGATCTCGCTCACGGGATCCTTTGGCGCCGCCAGCGGCGACGTCAACCGGCTGTTCGACGGCGGCTCGCGCCTCTGGTCGATCGGGCCCACGCTGTACCTTCCTCTGTTCCAGGGGGGACGAATCCGGGCGAACCTCGCCCGAAGCAGGGCCGCATACGATGAAAACGTCGCACGCTACCGGCAGCGCCTCCTGGTGGCGTTCCGCGAGGTGCAGGACTCGCTGACCGCAAGCCGCCTCCTGGCGGACCAGGCCGGCGCCGAGCAGCGCGCGGTGACCTCCGCGACGCGCGCCGAACAGCTGGCACAAACCCAGTTCGACGCGGGCTACGTCAGCACCTTCGAAGTGATCGACGCGCAGCGCACGCTCCTGGCGACCGAGCGGGTCGCCACCCAGGTCGAGGCCCGGCGGCTCATCAACAGCGTCGGACTCATCAAGGCCCTCGGCGGCGGCTGGTCCCGCAGCACGTTGGTCGCCTCCACCCACTGAACACATCGACTTTTCCTCAACTCATGAAATCCAACACTGAATCCAGACTGGCGGGAAAGACCGCCCTCGTGACCGGTGCCTCCAAGGGCATCGGCGCCTCAATCGCCAAGCATCTCGCCGCCGCAGGCGCGTCGGTGGTCGTCAACTACGCCGCAAGCCGTGACGCGGCCGACAGGGTCGTTGCGGAAATCACCGCAGGCGGCGGCCGGGCCGTGGCGATCCAGGGTGACGTCGGCAAACCCGAGGACGTCGCCCGTCTGATCGCCGCGACCAAGGCTGCCTTCGGACAGCTCGACATCCTCGTGAACAACGCCGGCGTTTACGAATTTGCCCCGCTCGAGGTGATCACCGCCGACCACTTCCACCGGCAGTTCAACGTGAACGTCCTCGGTCTCCTGCTCACGACCCAGGAGGCGGTGAAGCTCTTCCCGTCCTCGGGCGGCAGCGTGATCAACATCTCCTCGCTCGTCACCACGATCACGCCGCCCAACAGCGCGGTGTATTCGGCGACGAAGGGCGCCGTCGATGCGATCACGGGCGTGCTCGCCAAGGAGCTTGGCCCCCGCCGGATCCGGGTGAACTCGATCAATCCGGGCATCGTCGAGACCGAGGGCACGCACGCCGCCGGGTTCATCGGTTCCGAATTCGAGAAACGCGCCCAGGGTGAGACACCTCTGGGTCGCACGGGGACGCCTCCCGACATTGCCGCCGTCGCGGTCTTCCTCGCCTCAGCCGACGCCGGCTGGATCACGGGCGAGACCCTCCGCGCCAGCGGCGGCCTGAACTGATCGCTTGAACGGGCGACCGATTCTCCTCGCGATGCCGGCCTCCTGGCGGGGCCGGTATTCGCGATCCAATGACGGGTGCGACATTCCCCGCGACCGTCGAAGGGCACACCATGCACCACGCCTTCCATCGCCACGTCCCAATTTTCCGAGCCGCGGGCCTCGCCTGCCTGCTCGGCCTCATAACCCTTCCCCTCGCGCGCTCGGCCGACGCACCACCGCCACCGCGGCTTGAGCTAGTCTCGACCGTCGGGGAGATCGGAATACGCCAGCCCGAGCCAGCCGACACGATCGGCGGCGTCGAACTCCGACTGCCGCAGAACTGGCACGGCATCCGACCCTGGCTGGGCGTGTCGGCGCTCGACAACGGCACCTGGTTCGCCGGCGGCGGATTCATCTACGACGTCAAACTCCGCTCCAACTGGACCGCGACGCTCGGGACCGGCCCCTTTTACTACAAGAACCGGCATCACAATCTGGGACTCGACCTCGAGTTCTATTCGTTTCTCGAGCTGACGCATCCGGTCTGGCACGACGCCCGAGCCGGATTGCGGATCGGTCATCTGTCCAACGGCGGCCTCGGGCGCCGCAATCCGGGCACCGAGGACCTGCTGTTTGTCGCGGTCGTCCCGATGGGCAGCTGAGCGCCTGCCGCGTCTGCCTCCGCCGTCAGGGCTGTTTCGCCGTCGGCAGCAGGTGGGCACGCAGCCCGGGCACCTCGCGGCCGAGGTCCTTGGCCACCAGGCCGGCGATCAATTTCGCGCCCTTCGCATTGAAATGCGTGCGGTCGGTCGAAGTCGCCTCGATTGCCGCCGTGCCGGCCCGGCCAAGCTTCGCATAGAGTCGCCCGCTCGAGGCATGCAGGTCGACGAGCGTGGTGTGGGTTTCCGCGGCGACGCGTTTCATCGCGGCGACGTACGGAAGCAGGGTATCGACTTTCGTGCGACGCTGGACGGGCGTCACGAGGATCGGCACCGCCCCGATCGCCCGCGCGTCGGTCACGAACTTCGTCAGCAGCTGCGTATACAGGCCGTCAGGGTCCGTGTGCTCGGGCCGGCTGGGCGCGTGGGAGTCGTTGTGTCCAAATTGGATCAGGATGTAGTTGGGACGGCTCTGGAGGACCTTGGCCCACCAGCCCTCGCTCAGGAAGGTCTTCGTGCTGCGGCCGCTCTTCGCGATGTTGTCGATGGTCACCTGCGGGTCGAAATAGGTGCCGAGGAACATTCCCCACCCCTTCTTGGGCTCCTTCGGCGGGAAATAGGAGACCGTGGAGTCGCCAGCGAGCGTGATGCGGATATTCCCGGCATCCTGGGCAAAGGCAGCCGCGCCGGAGACGAGCGCGATCGTGGTGAAAAGAGCGATACAGCGGAGGAGTTTCATCGTGGGGAGGTGAGTCGGGGTTTAGCGGCGACACGTCGTCGCCGGCCGCGCATCTGAGTGGGCGCGTGCCGGGACGCCAAACCCGAGGCTGCGCTCATCGTTGCGGCATTTCGCCGGTTCGCGCGGGCACCAGGGTGGTGGTTATGGGACCAGGATCTCCCGCAGGGTCACCGTTGAGGTGCGCAGGACGGAGCCGTGGCGGGTGACCAAGTGCAGCCTGGTGCCGGCCGGGCTCTGCAGCAGCTCGCGTATCCGCCGGATCACTCCGCCAGGAATCGGACGGTCGCGGTCGAGGTGTATGTGTTCGATGACCACAAGCTCGTCGCCGTCGCGAATTCCGGCCCGCTCCGCCGGCGTGCCGGGCGCGACGCGGGCGACGAGCCGCCGGGCATTGCCCGCTTCTGGCACAAACACGGCGCCGAGGCGATTGTAGGCGATCGTGCCCGTCTGGTCGCGCCGAGGTTCCAGGTAGGCGAGGTTTCCGGCTCCGTCGACCACCAGGTTCAGGCGTCGGAGCGCCTGGAGCCCGATCGATCCGAGGTAGTCGGGGCCGCCCATCGCGATTGCCGTTGGATCTGCCTTCTCGACGGTCACGTCCGTCAGCGTCAACGGCCCGAGCGCAAGGCTCCGGGCGAGTCCTTCCTTCCGGATGATCACGCCGGACCCGGGTGAGTAGAAGCCGTCGATCGTGAGTGGAGCCTTCGGATGCGTGGCGCGCCACCGCGCCCAGCCGTCCGGAGCCAGTTTCACGCCCCCCGTGTCTCCTGTATCCACCAGGAGCACACCCCTGCGTCCCCCGCCCGTGAGTGGCAGCTCGAGGCCGAGCGTGTCGAGCGAATCGACCACTCGCACGCGAAGCCAGTGGCGAGCCTCGGCGGGCACCGTTCGGTCCAAGATGATCCGGCTTTCGGCCAACCGAAAAAGCCAGGTGTCCCGCCGCACGGCGGGCCAGCCGATCAGTCCGTCGAACTCGGGCGTTGCATACGGCGGAAGCGCGATGACCGCGAGATGGACGTCCTTGAACTGCTGGCCGAGGAGATGGACCTCCACCGGCTCCGACTCACCCGCCCGCATGCGCCCCGGAGTGAGCGGGCGCCGGGGATCCGGGAACTTCGCGTGCAGACCGAGGCGCTCGGCGGTCTCCGACCACACGACCGCCGTCGCCCCAGTGCCCGTGTCCAGGATGAAGCGCAGGGCTCGCCCGTCGATTGAGACGGGAAGGACTGCATAGGGGGAGGCGCCCGCGCCGCAGGGCATGGCCAGCAGCAACGCGCACACAAAGTGGCGAAGGTTCATCGGGGGATCAGCCGGGGATGGCTGGGGGAGTCCAATCGCTAGGATCCGCCGCACGAAAAGCCAACGCCTAAGTCATCCCGCCAGCGCCCGAGGGGTGAAGCCGGCGGCATTTCGACCGGAGGTCAGCGGCGTGCCGTGCGTTTGCCGGTCGCGCGGGATCCGGCGGCGGGTTTCCGGGTTTTGATCGTACTGGGATAGGACTCCGCGCCTTCGGGCCTCGGCTCCCAGAAGCGGTGATAGTCCTGGAGCCAGTCGGCAGCGTCCTTCAGGGGTCTGGCCCGAAGACGACAAGGCCGCCATTGAGCGTCCCGGGTCCGTTCGATCAGGCCGGACCTCTCGAGCACGCGCAAGTGTTTCGAGATTGCCGGCAGGCTCATGTCGTAGGGGGCGGCCAGGTCCGTGACCGAGAGCTCGCCCCTTGAAAGGTGCCCCAGGATCGCCCGGCGGGTCGGATCGGCAAGCGCGGCAAAGGTCAGGCTCAGGCGGTCGGCTCTCATGGTTAACCGATAGGTTAAATACAAAGATGTAGCGGTCAAACCAGTGGCGCTGTCCCGAATTGGTCCTCGCAAGGGCCGGCACCGCCGCGGCGCTGGCCCACGAGGGAAGACTCCTGCCTACGGCAGGTAGTACACTTCGATCAGCACCTCGCCGGTCGTGCCGGTCTTGTCGGAGGCTTCGGCGGTGTAGAGACCGGGCGGGAGCGTGATGAGCAACGCCGAATCGGTGCTACCGCTGGCGAACGAGAAGGCACCGAGCTTCGTGAAGACCGCCGCAAGGCTCGGGTCCCAGTTGTCGTTGTAGGCGATCTTCACCGGCGTGCCGCTGGTCACGTTATACACGGTGAGCTGCGGATCCGGCGCGGTATTCGTCACGCCATACGGCTGGAGACCCGGACCTGCCGCGCGGATGAGAACCGTCATCGAACGGGAACCGGAGATGTTGATGCCGGCCGTGGCGGTCTGGCCTCCCTGGATCATTGTGCGCATCGAGAGCGAGAGGAAGGCCGGAGGGGCCGCGTTGGTGATCGCTACGACCGCCGGAGTGGACGACACCGTGCCCGCCGCCGTCGTGGCGCGGAGCACGTACGAGCCCGCGTCCGAGGCCGAGGCCCGCGGCACGTAATAGGTCGCTGACGTGGCGCCGGACACCGCCTGTCCGTCCTTAACCCATTGATACGTCACTGAGGGTAGCCCCGAGGCCTGGCCGTAGAGCACGAGCGCCTGTCCGGGAGCGACGGCGACGCCTACTGGCTGCATCACGAAGACGGGCGCGGAGGTCGTATCCGGAGTGGTCGTGCCGACACTGAGGGCGGCGACGCTGCTGGTGACGGAGCCGTTGGCGTTCGTGATGACCACCGTGTAATTGCCCGCGTTGGACGATTGCACGTTTGAGAGCGTGAGCGATGAACCGGTGGCGCCGGGAATCGCGGTGCCGTCCTTGCTCCACTGGTAGGTGACCGAGCCCGAGCCGGCGACCGTCACGCTGAAGGTCACCGATGCGCCGGCGGAGACTGATTGGCCGGCGGGTTGAGTCGTGATTGATGGGACCGCGGACGACCCGCCGCCAACGGTGACCGTGCCGGTGGCCATGGCCGAGTTCTTGGAGCCGTCGTAGGCCGCATAGGTGAAAGAATCGGATCCCGTGTAGCCCGCCTCCGGAACGTAAGTCGCCAGGGCGCCATTGATGCCGACGGAGCCGTGGGACGGCTGTGACAGGATGTGAACCGTGGCCCCAGTGCCGGACACGGGGATGGTGACTGCGACGGATTGGCCGGTGGTGGTGGCGACGGAGACGTTGGAGACTGAGGGCGGCGTGCTGGAGTTGGAATGCTCGCTCGAGGGTCCGTTGTGGCAGGTGTAGCAGCCGATCGTCGCGCCCCGATAGAACGTTTGAGTGCCGAACGCGCTCAGGGTCCGGTCGCCCTGGACCATGGACAACACGGTGCCGCGGTAGTCCGTGCCATGGCAGGCCTGGCACGCAGTGGCCCCACCCTGCTCGACGGCATTCCCGTGTGCGCTCACCCAGGCTTGTCCAATCGGGTGCATGCCGTGGGGACCGCCGTTAATGGTGTTGGGAACGCCGGCGGTATGGCAGGTGGAGCATTCGACCAGAGGACCGGCGTGGCCCTGGTGCTGGATGCTTGCGACGTTGTCGTCCGCGTGCGAACTCGGGAAGACGGCATGCGTCGAGCCGTGGCAGGCCGAACACTGCAGGCCGCCGTGTCCGACGGAGAAACGGTAAAGCGAGAGACCCGACGCGGGCGTGTTGGGGGTCGTTGCGAACGTCGTGTCGACCGGCACGCGGACGGTTCCCATCGAGTCGGTGAAGGCGGACATGTAGCGGATCTGTCCGTTGTTGTGGGTGGCGGTGCCGGTGTGACAGCTCTGGCAGTTCGGCTCCTGGAACCAGCCGGTGCGGGTGGCCGAACCGACCATGCTCATCGTGCCATGGCAACTCTGGCACTGCATGGCGGACGTGCCGTCGGGCGCGACGGAGGCGCCCATCGCGCCGCGGAGGCACTTGGTGGTCGAACCCGGATGACAGCGGTAGCACGCGGCCCGGTTTGCGACGTTGTTGAGCGTCATGTTGAGGACCGGATCCATCACGTTCGCGTGGTAGCTGTGCACGGCGGCCGTGAGCGGAGGAATGCCGGAGATGCCGCTTCCCTGGAGAGCTTCCGAGAGATGGCATGCGGCGCAGAGGACAGGCTTCAGGTCGGTGACGACGTTGGCGTAAAGGCCGGCGGCGTTGTAGCCCTTGGTGGAGAGCGCGGCCTTGTAGGCGGCGGGATGGAGGGCGAACTCGTGTTCGTCGTGAAGCCGCAGGATGTTCAGGCGGTAGTCGCGCTCCGAGTTTGGATCATTGACCCAGCCCGCGGAGGGGCGCGCGGCCGGCCCCGACGTGGAGGCGTGGCAGGCGCGGCAGTCCATCTCGTCGGAGACCGGCAGAACGATGTCGGTGGTGGCGAGCACCGTGTTCGAGGCGTCGCGGGCGACGAGGCGCATCATCGGGTACGTGTTCTTGGCCGTCGAGTCGTCGTAGGGTGTGATGGGGATGCCCTCGGCACGAAACCAGTTGACGGGGGTATTCACACCGGACGCGGGCGAATTCGAGGCCTCGAACAGCATCGACTGCGGCGTATTAGAGGCGCCGGGCATCTTCCAGCCGAGTAGACCGGTATCCGTCGGCACGCTACCGTAGAGGGACGACGTAAAGGTGAAGAAATTGGTCTTGCCCGCAGAGGTCGTGTTGATCGATCCAGACGGATCCGCGATGGCCTGGTAGGTGATCGTGTAGCCAGACCCGGACTTCACGAGTTTCCCGCCGACGATCAGCTGGGCCTCGATGACGTTATACGGCGGAAGGATGGAGAAGACGGAGTAGTCGCTGTCCATGCAGTGCATCCCAAGGTTGTTCCACCCCAGAAGGGCGGCGTTGGAGGACTGACCTTGGACCGGCTTGGATAGGGCCGCTAGACAGAGCAGTGCGGTGGTGGCGTGTGCGAGGAATGAACGTTTCATGGCGTTTTCGGGATTCAGGGATGCCGTCTCTCCGGGCCGGAATATCCGTGATAGGGCGGTCCCTGCACTGTGTTCTATTTGCGATATCGACTTTGTTGTTCAGTGCCGAGGCGTCTAGCTTTAGTATCGGTCTATACCAATATGACCAATTATTCATAAATAATATAAAAAACTTAATATAAGGGTCTAATGACATGGTGCGCATCCTTTGCACATGATGCATTGGCTAATAACCTCCGTAGCCTCGGAGTCGGTGGATTTTGCGATGTATTGGCTAATTTGCATTAGCCTGAACAACGCGTGGCTTCCCGTTTGCCACGATCGACGGCGTGGGTTCGATTGACCACACGCAGTCCTTCTCCCCTCTTCTGCCACTCGCATGCGCTCCCGAAAACCCAGCCCCGATCAGCGCACCCGCATGTGCACGGGCAAACGCCGGTATCCGAACGAGGGCACCGCGCTTCAGGCGGCTCAGGTCGCGGGGGTGGAGCGCTGGCGCAAGGCCTACCTCTGCGCCGCCTGCGGCAAGTGGCACCTCACGTCGAAGTGAGGGACTGAGCCGCTCGCTGGATCAGCCTCACCTGCCGTCGGGAGCCAGGAACTCCGTCACGAGTCCGATCGACTGGGGGCGTCCGTCCTCGAGCACGTAATGCCCCGCGTCGAGCCGGAGGGCGTTGGCGGCGGGAAATCGGCGGCGGAATTCGGCCAGGAACGAGTCGTTGAAGCAGAAGTCGCGGCCGCCCCATACGAGGAAGACGGGCTTCTCGGATAGCCCGGCGAGTCCGTTTTCGACTCCGACCAGCGTCGCGTAGCTCGGGTGGCGCGGCGACATGGGGATGTCCTTCACGAAGCCGTCCACCGCGACGCGGTCGTGCCAGTCACCATGCGGCCAGAGATAGGCTCGTCGCTCGACGTCGTTGAGTTTCCGGCGGCCCATCGCCATCCACGTGGCGGGCCCCGCGAAGCCGTTCAGCCCCCGCACGAGCAGAGTGCCCAGCACGGGCGCCCGGCACAGCGAGATTCGAAACGGGATGCGGCTCGACCGGAAGGCTCCCGTATTCAGGATGCAGATGCGCCCCACCCTGTCGGGATTGCGTCCCGCCCAGCCCAGCCCGATCGCGCCGCCCCAGTCGTGCACCAGCAGGTGCACCCGCGTGAGGCCCAGTGCATCCACCAGTTCGGAGAGGTCCGCGATGCGGCGGTCCAACGTGTACGGATAGTCCTGGGGTTTGTCGGAGCGTCCCATGCCCACATGGTCGGGCGCGATGCAGCGGATTTGTGGGGACAGTTCCCGGATCACGTTGCGGTAGTAAAACGACCAGGTGGGATTCCCGTGCACCATCAGCACGGCCTCCGACGAACGGGGCCCCTCGTCCACGTAGGCCATCCGCGCGCCGGCGGAGGTCCAGTGGACGTTCAGCCCGAACGGGTGTTCTCCGGCGAGCCACTCGGGAATCGGTGTATCCGGAGTTACCATTCGACGGCGAGCATCATGCAGTTAATCCCGCTCCCGATGCCCAGCAGGCCGACCCGATCGCCCTCGCGGACCGCGCCCGCCTCGACGGCCAGCGCAAGCGTGGCGGGGAGCGAGACGGAGCCGACGTTGCCAAAGCGGTCGAAGCTCGAAAAATCGCGGGCCAGGTCCAGGCCGAGCATCTCGTACAGTTTCCGGCGATGCGCGGAGCCCACCTGATGGGTGACGAAGCGCTGGAAGTCGTCAGCCTTGAGTCCCGTAGCCGCCGTGAAGTCGGCCCAGGTCTCGCGCGCCACGCCCACGCCGGCCACGAGCAGCTGTTCGGAGTCGGTCTGCATCTGCAGCGCCTCGGCTCCATGGGAATCGCCCTGGCAGAGGTCGTTGAACCGCGTCGCCGCGCGAGCCACGCCCCCGATCAGGCGGTGCACCCTCCCCCGGACGAGCGACCGGTGGCAGAGCACGGCGGCCACGGAGCCGGAGCCGATCGTGAGGTTGGCGAAGAAGGGTTTGATGCCGTTGCGGTCCAGCGGCGTCTCAAGCAGGGTCCGGATCGTCTGCTCGACGAGCGGGCGTCCGTTTTCCCCGGATACGACGAGCGCGGCCTCCACCTGGCCCGACTCGATCATTCCCGCGGCGAGAGTCATTGCGTTCAGGAATCCCAGGCACGCGTTCGACACGTCGAGCACCTGGCAGGTCTCGGGAAGACCGACCGTGCGGTGGGAAAACGACGCCGTGGAGGGTTCCAGCATGTCGCGGCAGACTGCCGAGTGGACGAAGAGTCCGAACCGCTCGCGGGGCACGGAGGAGCGAGCGAGCGCGGCGAGACCGGCCGCGGCGCCAGCCTCGGAGGCGCGGGTGCCCGCCGGGTAGACGCGACGCTCGCGGATGCCCGTCATCAGCTCGAGGCGGCCCGCGGGCAGCCTCAAACGCTCGTAGAGAGACGTGAGCTTTTCCTCGATCAGGGCGGAGCTCCAGACCTCGTCGGGAAATGCCGTGGCGAGGGCCTCGATGCAGACGTTTTCGAAGCGCATGCGAAAATCCGGTTCAGGCCCTGGGCGCCTCGGGCCTCATCGCGAGGCGGATGAGCTCCTGGTCGAAGTAATTGCTTCCCAGGCCGGCGTCGACCACGAGCGTGGTGCCGTTGATGCCGCTGCTTCGCGGGCTCAGCAGGAACAGGGCGGCATCAGCCACCTCGCGCGTCTCAAGCGCGCGCTTTCGAAACGTCATCTTCTCGGCGTAGAGGTAGCTTTCCAGGTAACCGGGGATGCCCGCGGACGCGCTCGTTTTCAGCGGGCCGGCGCCGACCACGTTGAAACGCACCGCGGAATCCGCACCGAAATCCTTCGCGAGGAACCGCGAGCATGACTCCAGCGCGGCCTTGATCGGCCCCATGTAGCCGTAGTTGTCGGGCGTCACCAGCAGGGACGAGATGCCGATCGAGACCACGGCGGCATCGCGCGCAAGCAGCGGTTTGAAGGCGCGGGCGATCTCCACCAGCGAAAAGGCGGAGATGGCGGTCGCCTGGAGAAAATCCCCCCGGGGCGTCTCGTTGAAGCGCTTGAATCCCTGGCTGTAGTTGGCGAAGGCGATCGAATGGACAAGCCCCTGCAGCGGACCGAGTCCCGCGGCGGAGATCTCGGACGCGAGCCGGGCGCAGGCCTCGGGTTGCTCCACGTCGCAGACGAAACACGGGCGGTCCTTCACGAGCGCCGCGACCGACGCCTTCCGTGTGTCGGAACGCACGCTGAAGATCACCCGCGCGCCCTCGGCCTCGAGGGCCTGCGCGACCGCCCAGGCGACGCTCTTTCGATTGGCCAGTCCGAAGACCAGGACGTTCTTTCCGGAGAGACCGAACGAACTCATGACTGCGTGGCCGGGCGCTCGGGAGTCTTCCATCCGACGGAGAACTCGACGTTCAACACGCGCTTGTCGCCGCTCTTGACCGAGCCCGACATGAAGATGAACCCGCCCATGATCTCCTTCTGCTTCACCTCGATGGTGATCGTCTCGCCCGGAAACACCGGATTGCGGAAGCGCACGTCGCTGATCTTCGCGAGTAGCGGCACGCCCTCCGGGGCCGCGCTCCCCTGGGCGGCCTGACGGCGGGAAAGGAACAGCGCGCCCGTCTGAAACACCGCCTCGCACAGCAGCACGCCGGGCGTGATCGGCATGCCGGGATAATGCCCGCGATAGAAATCCTCGTCGGCCCGCCACGTGCGGCGCGCTGTGAGGCCCTCGTCCGTCTCCGAGACGATCTCGTCGACGAAGAGGAACGGCGGGCGGTGCGGAATGTAATTGGTGATCGTGGACATGCGTGGGTGCGTCTGGACCGTGGCTCAGGAGGCGCCTGCTGCCTCGACCGTAGAGGCTCCCTGTTTCCGACGGAAGAGGAATTTGTCGATGCCGTTCGCGGTGATGACCCCGTAGTTGATCGTGCCGAGCCAGCCCGACATGATGATTCCGACGGACCCCGCGTGGTAGAGGCCAGGCACTCGGTGCGGCAGGTCCATGGAGACCTTGAGCCCCTCGAACTTGGTGCCGAAGGAGGTGCCGCCGAAGTGGGTCGTGTAGTATTCGATCGTCCGGGGCGTGGCGGCTTCCGTCCAATCGATCTTGGCGCGGATGTCGGGAATGAAGCGCTCCAGCGCCGCGAGCGACTCGTCGATGAGCCGCTGCTTGTGCCGCGCGTAGTCCTCCTCGGAGAGGGCCTTCCAGTCGCCGTAGCGCGCGTTCAGGGACGTGACGATCGTGTACCGGTCGGAGCCCGGGCGTGTGCCGGGGTAATAGACCGAGAAGGTCCGGCTACGCGTGTTGAGATCGACCAGTTCCTCGCTGCTGAAGCGCTCCGCCTCCGAGGTGAACACGAGGTCGCCGATGTGCGGGATCGTCTCGCCCTTCCGGATACCGAGGTAGACCTGGCATGAGCTGCTGTTCAGCCGGACCTTTCCGATCTCCTCGGTGTAGTCGGCGGGCAGGTTGTCCGGCCCAACAAGGCCGAGGGTCGTGTTCTTGATGTTCGCGTTGGAGAGGATCGACTTGGCTCGGATCTCGCGGCCGTTGGCCACGACACCGACCGCCACACGGACGCCGTCCTGGACCTCCGTCAGGATCCGCTCGACCCGGACGTGCTTGCGAATCTCGACGCCGTTGCGCTTCAGCTCGTCGGTCATCTTCCGGACCAGCAGGTCGCTTCCGCCCTGAAACGTGTACACGCCCGAACCCATGAAATTCGAGAAGACGATGCCGAACGTGATCGCGGGGTCGTCCAGCGTGGACCCGTTTGCGTAGGCGATCGGCTCCATCAGCAGCCGCTGCACGTCCGAGCGCCCCGGGAAATAACGCTCGAACATCTCCCCGGTCGTCTCGGGGTTGTGGTCGTAGTAATTCATCGCCCGCAGGTCGGTGAAGAACCGCTCCACGTCGGCCGCAGGCACCTTGAACTCCTCCGTCAGGATGCGCGTGAAGTCCACGCGATCGAAGGTGGTCTTCACGTTCATCTGGGGATTGATGAACCGGATGTCCTTGATCTGGACGATCGAGTCGGCGATCTCGCGGGTCCAGTATTTGCGGCAGGACTTCACCATGCCGACCGGAAAGCCGTGCAGCGAGATATCGAAGATGTGGCCGCCCTTGCGAGTGAACCAGGTGGCGAGTCCGCCGAGCTGGTAGTGGTGCTCGAGCAGGAGCACGCGATGGCCGGCCTTGGCGAGGCAGTTGGCACCGGTGAGACCGCCCAGGCCGCTGCCAATGACGATCACATCGTACTCATCCGACACTCCTTTGAGCCAATCGTAAGCCATGTTAAAACGGCCGAGTGAAGAGGATGCGGGCCCGGGCGCAAGTGCCGAGCGCGGAATGTCGAACGAAAACCGGGCGCCCGCCAAACTCCCGGCATCAGCACTCCCGGCAGTCTCAGGAAACCGCGCCCGAGACCTTCTGGTCGTGCAGCTTCACGGCGTCCTGGACAACTTTGATCAACTCATTGATGGATACCGGCTTGAGTAGGTACCGGAAGAGCGCCGCTTCATTGACGCTCCGGAGGAGCATCTCGGGTTTCATGTAGCCCGTGACGAGCACGCGCTGCATGTGGGGGTATTCCTCACGGACGCGCACCAGGAGGCTCATTCCGTTGCCGCCGGGCATCAGATGGTCGGCGACAATCACCTTGAACGGCTTCTTGTGCAGGATGAATTCAGCCTCGCGAACGGAGGTCGCGGTGGTGATTTCGAAATAGGGCGACAGGGCCGCGGCAAAGACGTCGAGAAGCGCCCGTTCGTCGTCGATGAGAAGTACGGGATCTTTCTTGGCTGGCGGGGCTGGCGTCTTGGCATCAGACGGGTTCATCTCCGGAGCAAACTGCGCCTAAAAAAGGGGTTGGCAACTCGAAAGCTCGCTAGAATGCGCCACTTTCGTCGCGACAGAATCCGTAGAGAAAATCATCCCTCCCCTTTCCCGGCCAGTTGACCTGATCGACCCCGAAGTGCGCCATTGCCCGATACACGATGCGGTTGAACACATGTTCGAAACCGAAGATCGAGAAGAGCATGCTCGCGGGCACCTGCACGACGTACGCATCGAGCCCGACGCCGCGCAGCATGTCTCGGCTGCGGCGCACAAGGTCGGCCTCCGCCCGAAGGTCGCCCTGGAGAAGCACGACCGGATGCCGGTCGGCGGTGGCCTGCTGAAACGGGCCGTGGGCGAACTGGAGAAAGTCGGAGAGCGTCGGACAGGACCAGAAGAGTCCCTCCATGAACTTGCACGCCAGGTTCTGGGCAAAATCGGAAATGGGTGCGGCCGAGACGAGATTGAATCCGCGCGCGAACCGCCCCGGATGCGTGAGAACGGCCTCGAGCAGGTCTTCGGGCGGCTCCAGCTCGAACAGCGGCAGCACCTGCCCGGGGCGCGGTCGATCGATGGCGCAGCCCGGAAGCGCAGCCGCGAACTGGAGGCAGGCAAGATACCCGCAGGCCGGGCCGACGAAACGGATGAGGGTCGTGTATTCCTCCGAGAGCGGAAAATGAATGATGTCCGCCCCCGCCTCTGCCAGGTCGCTGATGAGATCGGCGCGGTCGCCCTTCCCTGCGGCGCGTGCGGAGGCCGGGGTCGCGGAGGTGAACACCACGGTGTGCTGAAAATCCCGGTGGCGCCGCAGCGCGATCTGCGCGTTCGGCGAGAGTCCCTGCGAGAACACGACGAGCGTCTTGTCGCGCAGGTGCTGGTTTGCCGGATTCAGGAACGCCGACAGCGGGATGGCGGTGGCGGAACGATCCGTGAACAGGTTCACCAGCGTGCAGAAATACCGCGCGTGCGCCTCGGAGCTGCCGGTGCCCGTGACGATGAACCGGCGCGAGGCTAGCGTCGCGGGCTTCAGCTCAGGCAGTCCACGCACGAGCATGCCGGCCAGTTCGCCGGGGATCTGGGCGAGGCGGCGTTCGAGCGCGGTGTGTCCAAGGGGATCCGAATTCATGGGGATGCGGGCGCCAGCAGCCGCCCGACGCCGGAACTAAACAGGGCGCGACGCCGCTTGGCAAACGCCGAGCGCCTCCCGGATCCCCGGCGAACGGTTCTGCTTTGACGCCGGGATGTTTCGCTGGACGTTTGACGTCCAGCAATCACGCCCCAGCCATGCTTCAAACTCTCGCCATCCGCAACCTGGCCCTGCTCGAAGAGGTTTCGCTCGAGTTCGACGAGGGTTTCACCGTCGTGACGGGCGAGACCGGCGCCGGCAAGAGCGTGCTTCTCGGCGCGCTGAGCCTGCTCGCGGGCGAGCGTGCGGACAAGGCGGTCATCCGCCAGGGCGCCGCGGCGTGCGAGGTGGAGGCGTCGTTGTTTTTCCGCGACAGCCGCCGCATCGACGCCGTGCTGGCGCAGCTCGAGCTGCCCGCCTGCGAGGATGGCGTGTTGATCCTGCGCCGCGTCCTCCCGCGCGAGAAGGCGCCGAAGATCACGGTCAACGGCGCACTCGCCACGCTCGCGGCGCTCCAGTCGCTGGGCGAGCACTGGATCGACTTTCACGGACCGAGCGAGCCCCGCCGCCTGCTCAAGGAGAACTGCCAGCTCGAACTCCTGGACTTGTATGCAAAGGACGGAGACGCCCTCGCCGCCTACGGCGAGGCCCACGGCGCGTGGCGTAGCCTTCTTTCCGAGCGCGAACGGCTCACGCGCGAGACCCGGCTCGACCCGGACCAGCTTTCGTTTCTCCAGAAGCAGCTCGCGGCGCTGGACGGGCTGGACCTCTCGACCGAGGCCATCGAGGCGCTCGAACGCGACCACGCGCGCATGAGCCGCGCCCAGGAGCTCATCGGGATCGCCTCCGAGCTCGCCGCCGGGCTTACGGGCGAGGAAGGCCTGTCGGGGCGTCTCGCCGCGCTGCTCCGCGAGGCGCGGCACTTGGAGGCCATCGATCCGTCCACCAAGCCGCTCGCCGACCGCCTGGGCTCCTCGGTGGTTGAACTCACGGACCTCGGTGCCGAGTTTGAATCGTTGAGCCAGTCGCTGAATTTCGAGCCCGAGCAGGCGGAGGCGCTCGAGGCCACCATGAATGCCTGGCTTGACGCGCGGCGACGCCACGGTCCGGACCTTGAAAGCGTGCGCCTGGCCCGGGAACAGCTCCGCGAAAAAATCTCGATGCAGGGCGACCTCGAGGGGGCGTGCGCACGGCTCGACGAGCGCATCCGGAAAGCCGAGACCAAGGTGCGCGAGGCCGCGCGAGTGCTGCGCACCCAGCGCGAGAAGGCGGCGCGCGAGCTCGCCAAGGTCGCCTCGAAATCGATCGTCGAACTGGGCTTTCGAAAAGCGGAGTTTGCCGTGCGCCTCACGAGTCTGGCCGAATTCGGTCCGACCGGTGACTGCCGCTGCGAATTCCTGTTCTCGCCCAACGTAGGCGAAGCGCCCCTGCCGCTCAGTCGCATCGCCTCCAGCGGCGAACTCGCCCGGGTGATGCTCGCACTCAAGACGGTGCTCGCCGACATCGACGAGGTGCCGTTGCTGGTGTTCGACGAGGTGGACGCCAACGTCGGTGGCGAGATCGGTCGGATCGTCGGCGAAAAGATGGCTGGGATTGCCCGGCGCCACCAGGTCCTTTGCGTCACCCACCTGCCCCAGGTGGCCGCGCTTGGGACGGCTCACCTGCTCGTCGAGAAGGATCAAAGCCGCGAGCGGGCGGTGATCGGAATCTCAGCGCTTCACGGCCGGCGCAAGGAACGGATCGCGGAACTCGCCCGCATGCTCGGCGACCGCACCGCGAAGAGCGCCCTCAGCCACGCGACCGAGCTCCTCGGCGAGCGTTGAGACGCAAGACGCCGGCCCATCTCCATGAACCTAAATTCAAGGGGAGACGTGAACAGAAGGAAACGAAGATAACCAAGAAGGCAGGGCCAGGCGATCATACGAAATCACAGAGCCAAAATCGACTCACCCAAACGGTGGATAAATCACCGTTCCCATTTCCGTGGAAAGCGGTTTGTTCTTCGTTCCCTTCGTCGCCGTCTGTTCCTGTACCCTGTCGACTGTCGCCTCAGGCGAAGAAGGGATTGTGTTCCTTCTCCTGTGCGAGGGTCGTGAGAGGGCCGTGGCCGGGGGCGATGACGGTGTCCCTCGGAAGCGTGAAGATCTTTGAATGGTTGTTCCGATACTGCTCCTCGAAATGCTCCGCACTTCCGCCCATGGACGCAGCGAACAGGGCATCGCCGACAACCGCCAGGGGCCAGCTAAGGCCGGTGACGAAGAAGGTGGTGAGGCCCGGGGAATGGCCGGAGGTCAGCAGCGCCTTGGCGGCGATCTCCCCAGCGTGGAAATGGGCGTTGTCCTTGAAGGTCCTGCGGCCCGGGAGCGGCTCGTTCTCGTGGGAAAAAACCTCGGCTCCGGTCGCCGCGGATAGCTTGTCGATGTCGGCGACGTGATCCTCGTGCGTGTGGGTGAGCAGGATGGCGCGAACCGACAGCTTTTCCTGGCGGACGACCTCGATCATCTCCGTGGCGTCGGCGCCGGTGTCGAAGGCCAGCGCCTGCTTCGAGCGCGGGTCCCAGACCAGGTAGCTGTTCACGGTCATGTCCTCCATGCGTGTGTTGAACATCGCGAAACCGCGTGGAAAGACCGGGACTTTCGGATACCAGCCATTGAGCGCCACCACCTCGAGCGCGTCCGGGTTCAGACGCAGGTGACGCGCCACGCGACGGATGACCGGCACGATCGGCTTGCCGCCCTTCACGGCGAGCAGATCTTCCATTTCGATCGCAGCCACCTGGGCCAGGCGCTCGTCGGTGAGTTTCCGACCGCGCTGGGCCTTGCTGATGATGTCGGCGAAGTTGTCTTCGAGAGGGATGAGTGCCATGGGAGCGGGACACCTTGCGCCGCGGCCGCGGTCCGCGCAAGGCGCGAAGCAAGGATTCGGGGTCAGACCACCGAGACGCGGTGGTTTCGCCCCTCCCAGCGATTCGTTTCGTTCCAGTAAAACGTGAATTCGAACCCTCCCCCTGCGGTCTCGGTTGCGGGCAGATCGACGTGCCACACCTCCAGCCCGCCCACCGGCGCCGCCTCGGTGCGGTGGGTCGACTTCCAGTCGTCGTTCGTCCACACGACCGTCGCCGGCTCCACCAGCAGGAGCCGCAGGGACCGGCCGGGCGGGATGCGGAGGATCGGATGGCGTTCGCTCCAGAATTCAATCCGGCAGGGTTCGGGCTGCTCGACATAGCGGCGATAAGCCGGGCCGACCCGGTCGAAACACTCGCCGTCCTTGCGGCTGCGGACGAGCGACACGTACTCCGCGTGCGACCAGCACAACGGCATCGCGGCTCCCGTGGGCAGGCCGCGGCGCAGATTCCTGGCAGGCAGGTCGTCGGCGTCCCACACCTGCTCCGTCAACATGCAGCCCGCATTTGCAAAGCCCTCCATCGTCAGGATGAACGGCTTCGGGTCGCGTCCGGCTGCCAGTTCGTAATGCCCGCGCTCGCCCGTCAGGATCGGCCAGCACCTCCCCTCGCCCGCGCCGTCGAAGGCGGAACCGTCGGACGCCTGCCCGTATCCATCGTGATTGTACCGCCGCCAGCACGCGCCCTGGGGCAGGTCCCGCCGCAGCACCTGGTCGATGACGGCGAGCGAATCGACCACGAGAGGATCCTCCGCCGCGCGGATGCCGAGGCGCACGAGGTGCAGAAAATCGCCTCCCACAACCCGTCGAGCCGGATGCTTTCCGCCCCCATTGGCGACGGTCAGGATCGTCGCGTCGGGATCCGCATGCGGATCAGGGGTGTCGACCGGCGTCGGGTTGATCCGGATGTAGTGCCGGGAAATCCCGGGCACGAGGTCGCCCTTCGTCGTGACCGTCCAGTCCTCCAGGTGCGCGACGATCCAGTCCGCGTAGGCGAGGATAAACCCTGCGAGCTCATCGTTGCCGGCCTCGCGCTCGAACTCGGACGCACAGACCAGACCGGCGATGACGGTCGCCAGCGTCGACGGCGAGTAGCCCGCGTTCTCCTCCCACCGCTCCTGGGCGGTGACCGGACCGTGGCGCATCAGGAATCCGACCGCCCGACGGATCATCGTGGAAGGATCGAAGAGGCCAAATGACACGCCGGCGCGGCGCAGGCGCCACGCGAGAAGAATGGGCGCGGCGATCTCGTCGAGCTGCAGGCCCGACCAGTAGGCCTTTCCATTGATCCAGCTGTTCTGCGGGAAACGTCCGTCTGGGCGTTGGATCGTGGCCAGCCAGATGAGGGCGCGCAGCGGCGTGCCCGTCTGCCCCGAGGCCAGCAGGGCGCTCGCGCTCTGCACGAGATCCCGCGTCCAGACGAGATGATAGCCTCCGAGGTCGTGGTCATCCCGCACCTCGCCCCAGGGTATGCTCATCGAGGCGACGATCGCCCCTTCGAAGGTCTTGTCCTCGTGTGCCAGCAGGATGCATCGGCTGAGCCGATACAGGTGTCCGCCGTCACCGGTGTGAGCACCGAACTCGAAGGCCGGATTGACGACGGTCCGCTGCCACTGGCGGACGAAGGCCTCGCGGTGCGTCTCGAAGGACGCGGACAGCGACTGGAGCAGTTTCGTGGCGGTGCTCTGGCAACTTCCGCCGAGCGCAACGGCGAGCGTGAACTCCTGGGCCTCACCGAGCGCGACCTCGCCGGTGAGGGCGATGTTTCCATCCTCCGCGGAGTCGTACTCCCACTCCATGCGCAGATGTTCGGTCACGTCGCGCCAGCCGTCACTCGCGCCCACGAAGCCGACGGAGCGCCGCGAGAAGCCGCAGCTGCATCCCATCAGCAGGTGCACGTCGCCCTTGGCCGCGTGCAGCAGAGGATGTCCGCTGATGTCGATGCGCCAGCCCGAGTTCCCCGAGCCATGGCCGGCCAGATGCGGCGCGAGCAGCGCGTAGATGCGGAGGCGTCCGCGCAGGGCGGGATCCAGCACCTCCAGTTTCGTGTGCATCAGCAGGACCGAGCGGTGCGGATCGGTCATCACTTCCTTGATAAGCCGGTAGCGTCCTTCGCGGTCGGAATTGGTGATGCGGTACAGCAGGCAGTCGCGTTCCGGGTAATCGATGACGTGCTCGAGATCACGTTTCTCCTCGTGGCAGAACGTGGCCCCGTCGGTGATCAGGAACTGGAGGTCGCGCGTGTTGGGCTGGTCGACGTGAGGATAGTAGATCTCGTTGACGATCCCGTGGCTGAGAGTGAACCAGACCCGGCAGCTGGTGTGGTAGCTGGTCCCCAGTCCTTCCTTTGCGCTCGAGGTCCAGCGGGGTTCAAGACCTGGCTTGCCAGGAGCGATGCGGGGGATGGACGGTGTCATGCGAACAGGGCCGGCATCCGGGCGTTGGAGTGCGAGGGTTCGTTGGCGGGGAAATCCATGATGGGTCTAAACAGGAACCGTCATATCACCGAGAGTGATACCGGATTTCCAATTTAGCACATTTTCCGAAACTGCGAGCCGCGCGCGGCGATTTGCTCGCGAGAGTCTGGTCACTTGATCGCGTTGAGCACGATCTCGGGCGTGAGCAGTTCCGGGAGTTCGACGGGCTTGGGTTTGCCGGGGAGGTAGATCAGGTCGAAGGGCACGGCGCTGCGGTTCCAGCGGGCCAGTTCGGCGGTGATCGCCGGATCGCGATTGGTCCAGTCCGCGCGGAGCGTGACGATCTTCTTCTCGCGGAAGGCGCGGAGCACGTCGGCGGAACCGAAGACGATCCGCTTGTTTGCCTGGCAGGTCGCGCACCAGCGCGCGGTGAAATCGATGTAGACTGGACGTCCCTCGGCGCGCAGTTCGGCGACGCGAGCGGCGCTCCACGGCTCCCAGGTGATGCCTCCGGGTGCGGGCGCGGCGGGCCAGCCGGCCCAGACTCCGAGCGCGAGCACCGCCACGGCGGCGAGACCGCCTGCGCGGCGGACGCCAGGTTTGCGGGCGGTCGTGCACCAATGGCCGTAGATCCATGCGCCCATCGCGATCAGCACAATGCCGAAGATCAGGTTGAGCAGCGCGGTGTCGCCCACCTGGCCCGCCAGCACCCACAGCAGGAAGCCCACCGTCCCGTAGAGCGGAAAGGCCATCACCTGCTTGAAGGTCTCCATCCAGGCTCCCGGTCGCGGGAGGACGGATACAGCGCCCGGGAAGATCGAGAGCAGCAGGTACGGAGTGGACAGGCCGACCGCGATCGCGGTGAAGACCGCGAAGGATTGCGCGGTCGAGAGCGCGAGTGCGGCGCCGAGCGCCGGCGCCAGGAAGGGCGCGCTGCACGGCGTCGCCACGAGCGTCGCGAGGATGCCGGTGAAGAACGATCCGGTGAGCCCGGATTTCGTTTGCAGCCCCGAGCCCACGCTGGTCGCCGAGAGGCCGAATTCGAACACTCCGCTCATGCTGAGTCCGAAGACCAGCATCACGATCGCCAGCACGAAGACGAACGCGGGGGACTGCAGTTGGAAGCCCCAGCCCAGCTCGGAGCCACCCGCCCGCAGGACCGCGAGCAATCCGGCAAGCGTCCAGAACGACAGCAACACACCGGCCGAGAAGACGACGCCGTGGAGCACGACCTTCCGCCGCTCCGCGCCGGCCTGTTGGACGAAACCAAGCACCTTGATCCCCAGAACCGGGAAGACACAGGGCATGAGGTTGAGGATCAGGCCACCAATGAACGCGAGACCCAGCGTGGCGAGCAGCGAACGGACCGCTCCCTGTGCAGCCGAACGGGCCGGCGGCGGCGGTCCTTCACCCGGGGCCAGGTTCACCGCCATGCCGAGGAATCGACCCTCGGCGTCCCAGCCCTTGTCCGCGCGGAGCACGCCGACCAGGCGCGCAGGCGCGACGGTCCCGGGATCGGTCACAATCGGAATTGAAATGCGAAATGCGCCGCCCTTCAGCGCGTCCACCGTCTGGGGCTGATCGAATGCGACCGCATCGGACTCAGGGAAGAACCGCAACTCCGAGGCGGCCGGGGTACGCGCGGGGGCCGAGGCCGGGTCGGGAGCGAGGGTCAGCTCAAAGGCCTTGGGCGACTTCTGCAGGCTCACGCGCCAGCCGGGAATGGAGTGAGGCAGCCGGGCGCGGGCCGCCTCGATCTCGGTCCGCACCGCAGGGTTCCAGGACTCGTCCTTGCCGGCGGTGAGCCAAAGGGACAGCACGGATTTTCCCGGCACACAGCTCTGCTGGCACATGAGCCAGGAGACGTTCGCTTCAAACGCAACGTGTGTCCCCGGCTTCAAGTCGGCGGGTGGAGTGATCCGGATCGGAATCACCTCCGTGCCCTCGTAGCCCATCCCGGAGATCGCACCCGTCTCGTCGTGAATCAGCGAGGGCGTCGGCCACTGGGGTTCTCCCGCGGTGAACCCAGGGGGCAGCTTCCACACGACCTTGGTCGGCAGCCCCGTGCCGGGATTCATCCAGTACGAGTGCCAGCCCGGGGCGTGGACCAGCTTCAGGGCGATCCAGAACGGATGCCCCGGCACGACCACGCTCGTTTCGCTCTCCAGCGTGGGCGTCACCTGCGCCCGGGCCAGACCTCCCGAGGCGGCGAGCAATGCCAGAGCGAGGAGAACCTGGGGAAAACGGAGCAAGCGGGCCATGATGGGATTTGAGATTTGAATCCGACGAGGCGGCCTTCACCTAAGGTCGCCTCGCCCGGAGTCCGGTCAACCTAGCGAAAGAGTCGAAAATATCAAAGCGCCTGCGCCGGAGGCGCGCTCAGGCATCCACGCCGAGACGGTCGAGGATGCGCTGAAGGTCCTCGTTGCCGGCGTACTCAATGATGATCTTGCCGCGTTTCGGAGAGTGCTTGAGCGACACGCGGGCGCCGAGGTGCGAGGTCAGGCGCTTCTCGATGCTGACGACCGCGGCGGTCTCAGCGGCGGGCACCGGACGTCCAGGCGCGGCCGGAGTGTGACCCAGCTGGGCCTTCTTGGTGGCCACCAGCTTTTCGGTGGCGCGGACGCTGAGGCCATCCTCGATGATTCGCCGGGCGAGCACCGCGCGCTGCGCCGCGTCGTCGACGCCGAGCAGCACCTTGGCGTGTCCCACGGAGAGCAGGGTTTTGGAAATGTACCCCTGGATTTCCGCGTCGAGTCCGAGCAGGCGGAGCGAGTTGGCGACGGAGGCACGGCCCTTCCCCACTCGTTCCGACGCCTGTTCCTGGGTGAGATCGAAATCGCGGATCAGGCTCGCGTAGCCGTAGGCCTCTTCGATCGGGTTGAGGCCTTCGCGCTGCAAGTTCTCGATCAGGCCGATGGCTGCGGAGGAGGCGTTGTTGGCCTCGACGACGCGGGCGGGGATCAACTTGATCTTCAGCAACTGGAAGGCGCGCCAGCGGCGTTCGCCGGCGATGAGCTGAAACTTGTCCCCGTGCTTGCGGACGACGATCGGCTGCAGGAGTCCCTCGCTCCGGATGCTCTCGGCGAGCTCGGTGAGCTGGTCGGGCGAAATCTCACGGCGGGCCTGATAGGGGCTGGGCTCGATCGCCGTGACGGGCACTTCCTGGAATCCGGGGGCGGACGGAGCGGGCGCGGCGGCGGGAGCCGCGTGCGGAGCGGATGCGGCCGGCTTGGCATCGGCGGCGGCTTTGGCGGCCGCAGTGGCATTGGTGATGAGGCCGCCGAGACCGCGGCCCAGACGGGATTTTGAGGCTGCCATGGGTTAGTCGAAAAATCGGTTCAAGACTGCACGGTGAAAAAGGAAAAACGGGCGGAGGTCGACTGAGGAAATCCTGAGGCGCAGCCCGGACCGGTCGCGCGCCGGGGAGAGCGCCTGAATCGAAACCTCTTCTGACGTCTGCGCCGCGATTTCCAAGGCTATTTGCCGCCGGGGATGAACAGCGCCTGGCCGACGCGGATACGGGAGGGGTCGGACAGCTTGTTTGCGTTGATGATGTCCTCGATTTTCGCACCGGTCTTCGTCGCGATCTTGGAAAGAGTGTCGCCGCGCTGGACCGTGTAGCTGATCCCTTCCTTGGGATAGCTGTCGCTGAACTTGGTCGTCGCCGGAGCGGCTGCGGGCGCGGCGGCTGGCGTGGGGGCCGCGGCGGCCGTCCCGCCGACTCGGGGCGCCCGACTGCCGTTGTTGATCGACTCTAGCGCGGCGTTCGTCTGGTTGGCCAGCTGCTCAAGCTGCGCCGCGACCCGCTGAAGGACCTCCGTGCGCGAGGTCGCCACTGCGGCCTTGATCGTCCGGTTCAGGTCGGCCACAGCCTGGTTGAGCTGGTCGACCGTGGCGAAGTTCTGGGAATTCGCACTCGCCGAGGCCTGCTGCGACTGGAGGGCAGCCACCCTGCGATCGAGCTGTTCGACCCGGAGCGTGAGCGCGCCAAGATTTTGATTGAGCAGTCTCACGTCCTCGCGCACGTCAGCAAGATTGACGGGGTCGGTGGTCACCACCTGCGCGGAAGCCAGGGTGGCAAGCAGAGTGAAAAGGAGGCAGAAACGCATGGGCGGACTCTTGTTCAACAGGATGGCAAAAACAAGGGCCTTTGCTGCGGATGCCCGGCTTGAGCCGACTACGGGTTCATAGTAGAGACTGGTCGGACGCCCAGCCATGGTGGCCGGGCGCTTATTCGATACACACCGTGAAAATCATCACCAAAGAACAATTCGTCTCGCTCCTCGACGGGGCGGGCGTGACCGACGAACAAAAGCGACGTTTCCACGCGCTTTTCGAACAGCGCCATCCGGACGGCCACCAACGGTTCCTCGAGGCGCTCGGTCTCGAACCCGGGGAAATCGCCGCCATCCGCGAAAAATCGCGCAGCGCCTGAGCCCAGACTACGCAGTTAACAGAAGAAAACGAAAATAACTAAGAAGGCCAAGCCAAGCGATTCCACGCATTCACTGGGCTTGCCTCGATAAAATGGACAGCGAATCAAGCCGCTTTGATTTGGTTTTTCGCTGTTAGTTTTTCGAACGCCACAGGTGAGAGGTACCCGAGCGAGCTGTGGCGCCTCTTCGGGTTGTAGAAGGTCTCGATGTA
>DAIDAF010000034.1:0-14670 GCA_027310745.1 Opitutaceae bacterium
TTTCCGCCCCCGAAGTTGGGCGGCGGTTGGATGGATGTGGAGTGCGGTGACCTGGCACCGCCGTTGACGAGCGGGCCTGACCGCTCGCGGGGATCGGGTGGAGGTTTCGGAATCCGAAACCTCCAGGGCGCGAGTCGGGCCTCGCTTCCGAGAGCGGTGTCGGGCCACCGCACTCCACATCGGGCATCAGTGGCCGCGAGGCCGCGGGAGGGAAAATAGCGCCGCCTAGAACGACAGGTCGGACGCGTACGCCGCTCGATCGGTTGCGGACGTCAGCTCGTTCCAGAGCGACACGCGGAAGGGGTTCCCGCCTCCGAAGTTCGCGAGCGACTCGTCATAGTGGAAGGCCGCGTTTCCGGTCACACTCACATTGTTCGCGACCATCGAGCCCAGCACGTCGCCGTTGCCGTTGATCTTGAGGTTGCCCTGGGGTGCGTAGAGCACGGCGCTGAGCACTCCGTTGCCGGCGATCTGGATATTCTGCGACGAGCCGGTGGGCGCGGTGCCCCAGATCTGCATCGCGATCGGCTGGTTCGCGGTGGCGGATGTCGTGCCACCGTTGAGGATGCCATTGCCCGCGATCGAAATATCACCCGGGGCGTAAACGGAAAAGGTCGCTCCGGTCTGGATGGCGATCTCTCCCGATCCACCGCCGATGTCGATGCTGTCGGAAGTGTCGGTGAGGATCAGGACGACGTTGGGGGAGACCGTGTCGCCCGTGCGTTTCGCGATCGAGAGGGTCTGGTTGTTGAAATCGATCTGGGGCGCCGTGTAGTAATATTTGCCATCGGACGCAGGACTGTCGCCGGCGCGCGGGAGGCTCGTGGTGCTGGTGATCGCCGGGATGGAGATGGGGGTTTGGGTCGGAACCGACACCGCGTCGAAATTCGCGGTGAAATCGGTGGAGACGCGGGAGGCGACGACCGTGCCGGAGGGCGTGCCGAAGGGGCCGATCAGTCCGTTGCTTCCGACTGAAGGCGCCGCACCGCCCGTGGCGACGTAGCCCCAGATGTTGGCGTTGTTCACGAGCACTGCGGACACGGACACCGAAATGCTGCCGATGCCGCCTGCGTCGTGCGCCACGCTCGAGCTATAGGGGATGGCCGGGGTGGCGGGATTGTTGTCAGGGTCGGAGTTCCAGCTGTCGACCGATGCGTTGTTGCCGGAGAAGGTGATGCTGTTCTTGGCGACGAGGCCGTTGTCGAACTTCGACGCCTTCGACAGTTGGATCATCACCCATTTCTCGATGACCGGCGAGGTGGTTCCACCGAGCGTGACCGTGCTGCGCGCGACGACGCGGGGATTCGTGGAGGAATAGTTGTAGATGCGAACCCGTACCTCGCCGGTGGTTTTCTGGTCGAAGGTGAAACCGGTGAATGCGCGCAGGACGTCGCTTCCCGAGATCGTCCAGCCGGCGCCGGTCCAGGAGTAGGAGGAATTCTGCACCTGCTGATTCAGCGAGTAGAGGGCCTCCTCGAGTCCTTCCTCGGCCAGGTTCATCGAGGCGTTCGCGTAGAGCGAGCGGTTGGCCTCGTCGAGCACCGACTTCCCGAGCTTGATGTAGCTGGCGAGCGAGATGCCGATGATCGCGCACAGGAGCAGGGCGACGATCAGGATAGAACCCTTTTCCGAGGACAGAGACTGGGAGCGGCCGTTCATCGGTTCAGGCGGTCACGCGCTTATTGCGCAGGATATAGCGCGCGGAGAGTACCAGGTTTGTGGCGGTGGTGACCGTCTGGCTGCTTCGTGAGGCCTGGAGGGAAATCTGGAGTTGTTTGGTGACCTTGCCGGCGGCGGTGAGGTCGCTGAGGGCGACCTGGGCGCCGGTGATGTCGTATGCGGTGAATGCGAACGAGGTGATCCCGGTGATCATCGTGATGGGCGTTGCGGAGCCGGCCTGGCGGCTGAGCGAGGCTCCGGCGTAGCTCCAGGTGATTGCCTGGGCGTCGACGATGAGCGTGACCGACGTGGTGCTGTTCCAGGTGATCGAGCTGGCCTGTCGCGTATCCTCGGCGAACAGCTCGAGGGCCTTGCGCGACTGGAATTCCATCTCCGAATAATTGGCGATGTTGGCCCCGCTTCTCCCCAGGAAGAGAAACGTCGTGAGCACGCCGAGCATGAGGAACGTGCCAATGATCCCGGCGATCATCACTTCCACCAGCGTGAACCCGCGCGTGGTGCGGCGGTGTTCAGGGACGGGCCAGGGTGTAGTAGTAGTCATAGAGCCCGTCCTTCATGTATTCGGTTTTGAAGCTGCGGGTGTGGCTGCGCCCGTCGTAGGTTTTCCAGGTGACCGAGACCGTGATGAAGTCGACCGAGGTCGACCGCGCGGGGTCCGGCGTGATCGTGCGGGTGACGGTGAATTTCCCAGCGATGCCCGGGGCGGTTGAGAAATAGGTCGCGCCGTCGAAGGTCTCCGTGGCGGGCAGCGCATTGAGCGTGGACCAGTTCATCAGGCGCAGCCGCTCGATTTCGCTTTGCATGATCTGCGAGGCGAGGGTGGTGCCCCGGGCGAGGTCGAGCGAGCGGAAGCCCCACTGCATGGCGACGATCGAGGTGGCGATGCCGAGCGCCAGGACAAACGAGGCCATGGCGACTTCCGGGATCGTGAAGCCCCGCCCGGAGGCCGGTCCGCGACGTCTGCGAACGGGTCCGGGGCCTGTCGGCTCGGCGAAGGAGGGGCGTGAAATCACGTCGCGAAGCCTAGGGTCCGGGAGGGCGGACCGCAACGGGGCATTCGCCGTCAGGAAGGCGTGCCATCGCTTTTTACAAAGAATTTGGGCCGGGCGGCACCCGGATTGGAGGCTCCGCGCGGAAAAACGCGGGCCGCCGGGTCGGTCCTGGGGCCCGGCTGGGAATGACTTCCCTGCAGGACCTTGCGACGCACCCCCGGCGGCCCGCCCCCCTGGAAAGGGTCCGGGCCCGGCCATTCAGGCCGGGCGACGGCGGCTCACGGCGTGTGCTGGAGATAGACTCGGTAGCTCCATGCGGGCAGGTCCATCTCCTGGTTGGGCCGGAGATCTGCCGTCTCGCCGCTGAAAAACTCGGTGTACCGGCCTGGGAACAGCCCGTCCTCGAAGCGGACCTTCCGGTCCTGTGCCGAGAAATTGAATACCGCGAAGACCTTCTCCTTCGCATTCTGGCGCACGAAGCTCAGCACGTGCGAATGGTCGGTGTTGGGCACATCGATCATCGGGGCGCCCCAGTGTCCGTTCCACAGCGCCGTATTGGCGTGCTTCAGCGCGAAAAGCTTTCGGTAGAGGTCGCCGATCGGGCTCGGCTTCCAGACGATCGGATCGCGCTCGAAGAACTTCAGGCGCTGGGTGTTGCCCGCCTCCTGGCCGTTGTAGAGCAAGGGCATGCCCTCGCCCACGACCGACAGCGTGATCGTTGCGGGCAGTGCGGCGCCGAACTGCTCGAACTGCGTCCCGTCCCAGGAGTTCTTGTCGTGGTTGCTCACGAAGGTCATCTGGATCGCGTCCCGGGGATAGAAGCCCGCCACCCACGCCAGGTAATTGTAGAGGGCCCCGAGGTCCGCATGGCCCATGGCGATGTCGTGCATCGCGTTGTACCAGGTCCAGGCGTACGTGGCGTCGAAGGCGCGCGCATACAGGTCTCGCGACTCCCACTCGCCCAGCATGAAGACCGGCTTGATCTGGTCTAGCTCGCGGCGCGCCTCGTTCCAGAAGTCCAGCGGCACGAAGCCCGCCGCGTCGCAGCGGTAGCCGTCGACGCCGGCGACCTGCACCCAGTACTTCATCGCGCCGAGCATGTACTTCCGCAGCCCGGGCTTGCTGTAGTCGAGGTTGATGATGTCGGACCAGTCGAACCACGGCGTCGGGCGGAAATCGCCCTTCCAGTCGTGTTGGTACCAGTCCGGGTGCTCCTTGGTGAGGGGGTTGTCCCAGGCCGTGTGGTTGCCGACCCAGTCGAGGATCACGTGCATGCCCAGCTTGTGCGCGGTGGCGACGAAATGCTTCAGGTCGTCGAGCGTGCCGAGCTCAGGATTGACCGCCATGTAGTCACGGATCGAGTACGGGCTGCCGAGCACGCCCTTGCGGTTCTTCACGCCGATGGGGTAGATGGGCATCAGCCAGACGATGTCCACATTGAGGGCCTTGATGCGCGGAAGCTGCGCCTCCGCGGCCTTCAGCGTGCCCTGTGGCGTGAACTGCCGGGTGTTGAGCTCGTAGATCGTGGCGTCCTTGCACCAGTCCGGATGATGGATCTTGATGTAGGGAACCGGTTGATACGGATCCGCCGGCGCCTTCGGGCAGGCGGCGGGGACCGAGGAGACGAAGGCCAGGACGGCGGAGAGGGCGAGGATGAGTCGGGGTTGGCGCATGACGGATTCGCCGGCGCGGCCGGGAGGGCGGCGCGGCAGGTTTGGAAGCCAAGCGCGGGCGCCCGCGGCGGTCCACGGGGCTCGCTAGTACAAAAGGGACATTGGGCGGAAAATTCCTGCCTGGGGCCGCGGCCGCCCCGCGGCGGGCTGCGGAGCGCGGCGAAGCTTTCTCCGGTTTTTCTATGCTTACTGCAAACGTTCTGGGTAGCGGCTCCGGCCGTGTGCGGGCGAAGTCTCGGACAGCCAACCCTACGATGAACCGCAAGCGCCTCCCCACCTGGCTTCGCGCGGTGCGCTCCGCCGCCGCCTCCCTCGCCGTCCTCCTGCTGTGCTCCGCTGCAACGCTCCTGCACGCCCAGGCGACACCCCTCGTGACGCTCCCGCGCATCACCCAGCCCGGCGAGGGGCAGGTGGTGTACTTCCTGATGACCGACCGCTTCGAGAACGGCTCGACCGCCAACGACTCCGGCGGCTACTCGGGAGGCAGCGCGGTCAGCGGCTTCGACCCGACCCAGGGCTATTATTACCACGGCGGCGACTTCATCGGCCTCACCTCCCGCCTTGGGTACCTGAAGGACCTCGGCGTCACCGCGATCTGGGTCACCCCGCCGTTCACCAACCGTCCCATGCAGGGCGGCTCCGCGGGCTATCACGGCTACTGGATCACGGACTTCCTCTCGATCGACCCGCACCTGGGCACCGACGCCGATTTCCGCGCCTTCGTCGCCCAGGCCCACGCCCTCGGCATCCGGGTGTACCTCGACATCGTGATCAACCACACCGCGGACGTCATTCAGTACGCGGGCGGCGGATACACCTACCGGAGCATCGCGCAGTACCCCTACCGCGACTCCAACGGGAACACCTTCGACGCGTCGGCGGACGCCTACAACGGCATCGGCCCGGCTACCTTCCCGACCTTGTCCGTGAACACCAGCTTCCCCTACGTCCCGACTGTCTCCGCCGCGGATGCGAACGTGAAGAACCCCGCCTGGCTCAACGACCTCACCGTCTATCACAACCGCGGCAACAGCACCTTCACCGGCGAGGATTCCCTGTTCGGCGACTTCAGCGGCCTCGACGACCTGTTCACGGAGCAGCCGAAGGTCGTCAACGGCATGATCGACATCTACGAGCACTGGATCACCGACTACGGGATCGACGGCTACCGCATCGACACGATGAAGCACGTCAACCAGGAGTTCTGGGAAGCCTTCCTGCCGGCGATCCGCGAGAAGGCCCACGAGCTGGGGCGCGACGATTTCATCGCCTTCGGCGAGGTCACGTCCGGGGATCCCGCCTTTGTCAGTAGTTTCTCGACAACCGCCACGGCCGACGCCGAGCTCGACTTTCCGATGCAGTCGGCGATCCGCGACTTCGTCTCCCAGGCCCACGGCACCGCGAACATCCTCCAGACGCTCGACGAGGACGATTACTACACCCGCCACGACGGGAACGCGTACGACCTGCCGACCTTCCTCGGCAATCACGACATGGGCCGCTGGGGGTATTTCCTGAAGCAGGACAACCCCTCGGCCACGGACTCGCAGCTCGTGCAGCTGATGGAGCTGGGCTACGGCGTACTTTACCTGATGCGCGGGCAGCCCGTCGTCTACTATGGCGACGAACAGGGACTGTATGGCACGGGCGGCGACTGGCAGTCGCGCGAGGACATGTTTCCGACCCAGGTGGCGACGTTCAAGACTCTCAAGGAGATCGGTTCCAACCTGACGGGGGCCGACTCGAAGTTCGTGGAGACGACCACGCTGTATGAATTTCTGAAGGCGCTGGGCACGCTGCACGCGTCGAGTCCGGCGTTCCAGCGCGGGGCGATGCTCGTGCGTCCGAGCGGAAACGGCCAGGTGCTCGCGTTCTCGCGCATCGAGCGCGGGGAGAAGGTGGAGTATCTCGCCGCGTTCAACGCGGGCCGCAGCCAGTCTGCGACGGTTTCGCTTCAGACCTGCCAGCCCGCGGGGGCCACGATGTCGCGCGTATTCGATTCGTCGTCGCCCCAGTCGCCGGGCGCGGCGGTCGTGACCGCGGATGCGGGTGGAAAAGTCTCCCTGACGCTCGCGCCGCTGGAGTTCACGGTCTGGAAGGCCGCGCAGGCGCTCGGCACGCCGGCGACGCCACCGACCATCGCTTTCGCGACGCCCGCGGCGGGTGCGGTGATGAGCTTCCCGGCAACGACCACGGACGGCCAGACCTTCCCGGTGCGCCAGGAGATCGAGGCGAACGTCACGGGCGGCGACGGCTACGCGGAGGTGACCTTCGCCCTCGAGCGTTCGTCGCGGCCCGGCCAATACGAGATCCTGGGTACCGACGACGCGCCGCCCTACCGCGTGTACTGGGCGCCGCCCAATGACCTCGGGTCGGGCGAGACCTTTAGGATCATTGCGACGGTGGACGACCTGCGGGGCGACCGGGCCTCGGCCACCGTGGAGAATTTGAGCGTGGCTGCGGGCACCCGCAGCTGGGGCATCCGCGGGGCAATGGGGCCAAGCTTCGGAGAAATGCCCGTGGCCACGCTCTCAGTTCCCTCCGATTCCAATTCGGCGCTGGGCGCCCTTGTGGAGGGCACCGCGCCGATGCGGTATCAGTGGTACCACAACGGCCAGGCGGTCGCTGGCGCGACCGGCCCGGTGCTCCACCTCAAGGGCTGGGATCCCACGATCGTTGGAAACTACCACGTCGTCGCGACCAACCTCGCGGGCACGACCACGTGCCGCGACTCGGTGGTGACGATCGGGCCGCCGCGGCACGGGTCGGGTTGGAAACCCGGCTCGAAACTGGTCGCGATCAGCGCGCGCTCCTTCGTGGGCACGGGCGACCAGATTCAGGTCGCCGGCTTCGTTGTGACCGGCTCGGGACCCAAGCAGCTGCTGGTCCGCGCCTCGGGCCCGGCGCTCGCCGCGCAGGGCATCCCAAATCCGCTGCCCGATCCCGAACTCGTGCTCTACGATTCCAACAGCAAGCCCATCTCCACGACGACCGGCTGGGACAGCTCGCTCTCGTCGGTCTTCTCCAAAGTCTATGCCCAACCCTGGACGGTGGGCAGCGCCGACTCGGCCACGGTGCTGACGCTCAACCCGGGCCTCTACACGGTCGAGATCAAGAGCGCGTCCGGAAAGAGCGGCGTGTCGCTCGGAGAGGTGTACGACGTCAGCGGTGCCACGAGTTACCCGGTTGCGCTCTCGGCCCGCGCGCAGGTGGGTACCGACAGCAACGTCCTCATCGCCGGCATCTCCATCGTCGGTTCTGCGCCAAAGCGGGTGCTCATCCGCGCCTCCGGACCCGCGCTGGCGGCGCAGGGTGTGAGCGGCGTGCTGCCGGATCCGGTACTCGAGCTTTATAACAACACCACGTCGACGCCGACGCTCATGCAGACTGACGACAACTGGGACGTGAGCCTTGTCTCGGATTTTGCGCAGGCCTCCGCGTACGACTGGACGCCGGGAAGCCTGGATGCGGCGATCGTGGTGACGCTCCCGCCGGGGCTCTACACCGCGATCGTGAAGGACAAGAACGGCGCCTCAGGCGTGGCTCTCGTCGAGGTGTACGACCTGGACTGAGCTCGGGCAGATTGAACCCCGGAGATCCACTTCCGCCGAGGCTACGGCGGACGTCGCCCCCTGAAGGGAATGGCCACAAAAAACGCAACAAGGCGCCAGGGTTGCCGACCCTGATCAGAGCGCGCTTATAAGCGCAACAACGCAAAGCCGATGCCCCTGACGGCAGTAACGAGAATGAAGTCAGCGCCTTGGAGTGCGGAATCACGATTCCGCCCTGCGCGGGAGGCTCAGCCTCCCGGCCCGTTTGCCGATGACGGTCAGCGCCCACACTTCACCTCCCATTCCTCCCGGACGACGCGCTCTGTTGAGCGGTTGATATGGAAATGTTAAGCCGTCGCTATTGAGGACACATGGCGAAACACAGTTGTAAATATGATTGAGCCGAAGGCGGGGTGCCTGAAGCTTTTTGGCTGCCCACAAAAAACGGCCTGACCCGAATGGCGCTTGGTTAGGCCATCCTTCGTCGGATGCCGTTCCTATTCACCAACATGTTACGAGATTCCGCTGTGCTAACTAAGCGCCATTCCTACCTGACCCCTTCGGCTTCGGCCGTATCTCCAGCCCAATGGCATGGTGTATCATCGGATTTTACAGGCTATGATCTTGAAGCGACTTCTTCTGATTGCAGGTCTAATCTGGGTTGAACTGGCTTCGGCGCGGGCTGCTGATGCCGTGGTCAAATCGGTCGTGCAGCAAACCAATGAGGTGGTGCTGACACTGGATTCGGGCCGGCTCGAATTGCGCCCGCTGAACAACGGCGCGATGCGTGTGCGTTTTTCGGATGGCAAGACTGCCGAAACTCAGAGCTTTGTGCTGCTGAGAAATATTCCGACGCCCAGATTCACCGTGCGCGAGAACAAGGCGACGGTCATCGTTGCCACGGCTAAAATGCAGACGGTGGTGGATCGTGCGACTGGCGCGTTGAGTTTCCGTGACGCGGATGGAAAAACTTTCCTGGCTGAAATGCCGGGTGCGCGGCTGCTCAAGCCGTCAGTCGTGCAGGGTCAGCCGACGTTCATCGTCGGACAAGGTTTTAGATCTCCTGCTGATGAAAAACTATTCGGGCTGGGACAGTTTCAAGACGGCCTTTGGGATTGGCGTGGCCTGCCGATTGAACTACGGCAGTTGAACACCCAAATTGCCGTGCCGATGCTCATTTCCAGCAAAGGCTACGGGCTGCTCTGGGACAACGCATCGCGCACTGATTTCAATCTCCCCGGCGACGAAATTAAACTGGGACCTGCTGCCGCCAACTCCGACGCGTCAGGCCCGACGGCCACCGAGCAATTGGCAGCCGCACCGAAAGCCATCGGAAACGATGCGGAACGCCACGGCGCCTTCACCTCTGGTGCGGCGGGCGAATATGTTTTTTGCATCCGCGATGCCGACCGGCGCAACGAGATAGCCATTCTTGTGGATGGCGTGCAGATCGCCGGGGTAAAGAACATGTGGACCCCGCGCGCTGTCGTCGGAAAAATCTTGCTGCCTGCCAACAAAACCTGCGACGTCGCCGTGCGGGGCGGCGGCAGGCATGTGAAGTTGTTCGCGCGTCCGCTGGGTAACACGACGGTGTTTCGTTCCGATTGCGGGGAGGCTGTGGACTACACGGTTTTCTACGGACCAAAGCTGGACGACGTGGTTGCGGGCTACCGTGCCGCGACCGGCCAGGCGCCGCTGTGGCCGAAATGGGCCTACGGTTTTTGGCAATGCCGCGAGCGTTATTCCAGCCAGCAGCAGTTGCTCGACACTGCGGCGGAATTTCGCAAGCGCGAGATCCCGATGGATCTCATCGTGCAGGACTGGCAATACTGGGGCAACCATGGTTGGGGGGCCTATGAGTGGGACGAATCGCATTATCCTAATCCGCCACGGCTGTTGAAAGGTCTGCACGATATGAACGTGAAGTTCATGATATCCGTGTGGTGCAACCCGCAGGGACAGACGCATGCTGACTTGAAGACAAACAACATGTTAGTGGGCGAATGGATTGATGTGTTCGATCCGCTTGGCCGCGAAATTCGCTGGAAGCATATCAATCAGGCATTCTTCTCCATTGGAGTTGATGCGTGGTGGGGCGACGCGACTGAACCCGGCGATCCCGGCACCGATTTGCTTGGCAAAAAAATCTCCATTGGCCCGCATCACCGCGTTGCCCTGGGCGACCAGTTCACCAGCGCGTATCCGCTGTTTGCCAGTGAGGCGCTTTATGACGGCCAGCGCGCCACGGATTCAAACAAGCGTGTGGTCATTCTCACGCGTTCTGCGTTTCCCGGTCAGCAACGCTACGCGGCGGCGGCGTGGTCGGGCGACATTAACGGCGATTGGGAAACCTTCAAACGACAGATTCCCGCCGGTTTGAATTTCTGCCTCACCGGACTGCCGTATTGGACAACCGATTGCGGCGGTTTCTTTCATCCGGGCGGCCAATACACCTCCGCCGATTACAACGAGCTTCTGACGCGCTGGTTTGAATGGAGCACCTTTTGTCCGATTCTCCGCATCCACGGTTATCAGACCCAGACGGAAATGTGGAAGTGGCTGCCCAGCACACAAACGAACCTGCTGGCCTATGACCGGCTGCGTTACCGGATGTTGCCCTATAACTATTCCGTGGCATGGAAAGTAACGAGTGAAGCTTCCACCATCATGCGTGCCCTCGGCATGGATTTCCCCGGCGATGCAAAAGCCTGGGGCATTTCCGATGAATATATGTTCGGTCCGGCTTTTCTGGTCGCACCGGTCACGACGGCGAAAGCCACGAGCCGCAGTGTCTATCTGCCGGGCGGAACGAGTTGGGTGAATTTCTGGACCGGAGAAAATCTCAAGGGAGGCCGACAAGTCACGGTCGCCGCGCCGGTTGAAACCCTTCCTCTCTTGGTGCGCGCCGGTTCGATTGTTCCGCTTGGCCCGGACCTGCAATACGCGATGCAAAAACCCGCCGACCCCATCGAACTTCGCATATATCCCGGCGCGGACGGCTCATTTACACTCTACGAAGACGAAGGCGACAGCTACCGCTACGAGAAGGGTGTTTACGCTACCATTCCAATTTCTTGGAAAGACAAGACCAAGACCCTCACCATCGGCGCGCGCACGGGCCAGTTTCCCGGCATGTTGACCAACCGCACCTTTAATGTTGTATGGGTGTCCGCCGGTCACGGCAACGGCGTTGGTTTGACGCCTACGCCGGATGCCGTGGTTAACTACAATGGTTCAACGGTCTCTGTTTGCCCGTAACCATGCCATCAGCCTCATCATCGAGGCGACCAGCCCGTGGCCAATAGCGTCTCACTTTAAGTCATTGAACACCGATTGCTCGTGGAGCCCCGTATATGCGTTCCTTGTATCAGGGTTTTCAAACGGTTCATGGATAGTAACCTTAGAACGCGCGCGCAATGAGAGGACTTGGACAAAAGTCGTCAGATTTGTATCGATGCCGAGTTCTTGGCAAATCCGATGGGGTCAACTACACGAATCTACCCTGATCCCGTGTCCGAGAAATCAGGGCAAGCCCAAGTTTTACTATTTCTCTCGACTTGGAGGAGAAGGTAGGCCGGGGTGGGGCATGGCAATGTTCACGTCAGCAAGCATGTCGGCCTCGCTCGAGCAGCTGGGCATCCGTTCGAGGACCCGAGCACTTAACGCATAAGGTCAATGGTAAAATGTGACCCTGTTGGATCGACAATTAATCAAAATGCGGATGTCTTGTGGGGGTCGTTGAAGGCAGGACAATCAGACTATTTTCGGATGCTTAGAGACTATCGATCATCAGGCTGCCCGCCGACAAAATGAAAATTCCGAGACTGAATATCCTTGACTGGATTATTGTTGCCGTGGCCCTTGGTACTGTGGCTGTTGTCGTATATCGGTACAAAACTGAGGGATTTTTTCACCTTGAGGACCTATTGTTAATGTTGATGGCTGTGTCTAGTTATGTGCGGTTTAGAGTAGGTAAAAAGAATGTGTCGAATTATAAAGAAAAGCCAACTGGGAGGAATGCTGGGGGGCGCTGAAATCGCTCTTACAGCATTTAACATGGAGGATGATCTGCTGACAGTGGCATTCGGCTGTAAGATGTTGTCTTATTGAAAAGATGAATATTCGAAGTTTTGGGGTATTGGACTGGCTGATGGTTTTGCTGTTCTTTGCCTCTGTCGTTGTGGTCGCTCATTTATACGGACTGCGCGGGTATGTTTATGATGTTGTTACGCTGTTAATGCTACTTGCTGTATGGGTCTATGCCAAGTTTAGAGAACGCAAGAATGGTGCCCAGAGAAATAGGAAATTGGAGCCTCCGTCAAAAGAGATCGAAGTCCGGCCGCCAGCGGACGAGTAGGCTCGTTCCTCTTCGCAATTTCGAGCAATTCGGGCAACGGCGCCTATGGGTCGCTGGACGAGTACGCTTCGATCAGCGGAGGAAATCTGGCGGAAAGTGTTGTGAAATACGATGCCGATGGCAATTTGACCGAGGATGGCACGTGGCAGTACCCCTACGACGGAGAGAACCGGCTGACGAAGATGATCAACAAGAGCAACAATGCCTACACGTTGACCTTCGCCTACGACTACCTCGGTCGGCGGATCCGCAAGACGGTGGCCAATGGGCCGTGGGGCTCGACGGACACGAAGTTCCTGTGGTTCGGCTGGAATCTGGCAGCGGAGCTCTCGGCCGATGGCGTGACCCCGAACAAGGCCTTCGTGTGGGGTCCCGACTTCTCGGACGCACATGGCAACGCCGGCGGAGCGGGATCACTGCTGGCGCAGATCAGCGGCGGAGTCATGAACTACGCGGTTCCGGACACCCTGGGCAACATCGTGGCGTACACGAGTAACGGGACGCTGAGCGCAGCGGTGGAGTATTCCCCATTCGGCCGGGCGACCACCACGTACGGCAGTTACTCGAACTTCCCGATGGGGTATTCCGGGCACTATACGGATTGGGAGACAGGATTGTCGTACTACGGCCTGCGCTACTACATGCCCAAGCACGGACGGTTCATCAACCGGGACCCGAGCGAAGAGGCGGGCGGGACCAACCTGTTTGCGTTCACTGGTAATAATCCGACGAATAGTTGGGATGTGCTCGGGCTGCTTGATGACAGTGTCGACGAGTTGGCGGTCTTCCACGTATATGGTGATCGTCCCCCGACGTGGGATCCGGTCGCTGATTATAACAATCAGCTCGATATCAATTTCGGCAATGCCAACTTGGCGCAGACAATAACCCCGCCTACCAGCTACCGAGGGGGCTACGGCAACTCCGGCAATGCCACGGGGCCTTCGAAGGGGAGTGGCAAAGGCAAGGGTGATGGCAAATCACCGAGCTTGCCGCCATGCTCGAAGCTCCGTGCTCAGATTGATTCCGGGAAACTGAAGCCATCTGTCACCGCTCAAAGTTTTATAGAACAGAAGTCGATAGACGGATTTTTGGGTGATAATCGAGGGTTCTTGAATTCCCCTGCTAATGCCACTAGCTATAGCTTTCGAGTTAGTAGTACAGTTCAGTATGGAATGCCTGCACAAGTGGTAGGTGGGTATTCTAGATTTGGTCCCATGTACATCGGCGACCCGGTTGGCGTAGGTGCGGTTGCGGGTCCTTTCTATATCGCAAGACAGGCGCAACCGGTTGGTGGCGGAAATGTGGTCAGAAGTGGATACAACTTTTCGCTGTCTTATTCGGTTTCAGCGTCAAATGGACTGCTTCCCTTTCTTCCATCTGCGATACAAAATGGGTCGGTGACGGTTAATTATAATACTGGTTCATACTTGGCGGTCCTGAGTCATACGCAGTATCCGGCAGCGCAAGTGTTTCTGGATGGATCGCCGATATATAACTACTCGTCGGATAAGGCGGGTGCTGGGGTGTCCGGCTTAGGTGCGGATCATTTGGAGACGCACATTGTCGCTGGGCAGATTTGCGATCCATCGAAATGACGCCATGAAGAAGGTGTCTTCTCTGGTTGTTTCTGTCATGGTTTTAGGGTTAATCTGGTGCCTAATCCCGAATTATGTCCGTTACGTAGTGCCTGACGGCTTTCGTGGATTTATCAACATAGTTCAGGATTCGAGCGCGGATCCGGTGAAGCAACATTTGTTTATTTTGACAATAGACGTCCCTCCTTCGGGAAAAATTGAGGTGAAGTCGTTGAAGTCATTGAGGGCTTGGTGTGTATTTGATGCATCATATGTGTCGGGGGAGGCGTTGCCAGTGTACTTCCCGGGAGACAATGAGAATAAGGGGGTTGGTTTATGGATAATGGGGCCGCCAGCTGGGGACCGGCTCTATGCATTTGTCGGGAGCCATAGAGAGATGAGGAAATATGTTGAGAAGAATGGAAATCGGATTTACCAGTCTCCTCCTCTCGACCCTAACTGAATGATCGAACTTTAGAATTGGGGTCGTGACTGTGAGAGCTGCGATGGCAGCCAGGCTGCTCGGGTCAGAGGCGTGAGGGCATCCTCGTCGGTTCATCGACGGAAGTCGGGAGTGCACGTCGCGGTGGTGTGCAGACACTGGCCGTGACGCTGCCAGGAAACCTGCGATTGGATCGCGCTGACGCCCTATGGCTGAGCGCCCTTCGTTTCCTTCGTTAGACAATCCAATGGAGACAACACTGGTGTCCAAAACAGGGGTTAAAAGGCGGTTTTTGAGGTTGGTTTCGCTCTGAGTGAAGTTGGAGGACGGAAACAAGGTTGGTCGGTTGGGCTGCTATCCAAAACAGAACTCACGTTGCGGTTCGGGCGGTCGTTCGG
>DAIDAF010000035.1:0-37429 GCA_027310745.1 Opitutaceae bacterium
CTCCCCTGCCACCCCTCTGCCGAATACAGAGAGGGGAAGGGGCTCCGCCCCTTCCCCTTCACCCCATCCCAAATAGATTTTTTATCCACCAAACCTCCATACCACCGATCCACATTTGCTGAACTTGACGGACACAACTCAGCAGGAAGCGGGAACAGAACGGAAACGAAGGGCCCTATTCTTGCCTGTCCCTAACGCTTACCTCCTCCAAGTCGGAAGGCGCACCCTAGAATCCAGCGCAGCGGAATGGCAGGGGCGGTTCTCCGAGCCGACCACAAGGGTTACAGGGCATCCGAGTCTGAGGTTGCCGCAGTGAGGGCCCGCCGCGGTCCGATGGAGCGGCCCGCTCGGAGATCGCGCCCTACCGGAGGGGGCCCTATTCTTGCCTGTCCCTAAAGCTTACCTATCAGTCGCCGAGTTTACGATGGCGTGGCCCCAAAAACGAGTCGCGCGTACCGGGATCCGGCACGCGCGACGATGGAAAGAACTGCGTTAATAACTGATTACGGAGCCTGGAAGGACCACTGCTGGTTGGGCCCGCCGACGTACTGCCAGATCTGGACGTTGGCGCCGTTCGCGGTCGACACCCCGTTGACGTCGAGGCAGGAGCCGGTGGCGTTCATCGGGGTCAGTCGGTAATAGCCGTTGCCCACCGATGTAAGCTGCCACTGCTGGTTGGTGCCGCCGTTGCTGTCCCAGATGTCGACGTTGGTGCCGTTGGCCGTCTTTTTCTGGTAGACGTCCAAGGCCCGCCCGCTTTGGACACCCGTGATGGTATAAACGTTGTTGCCGAGGTGAGTGAGCGTCCACTCCTGGTTGACACCGCCCCAGTAGCCCCACTGGTCGACGTTACTGCCATTTGCCGTCAGGAGGCCCGCCACTTCGAGCGCGGAACCGCTGTTCTTGGAGATGATCTTGTAAACGCCGTTCGGAATGATTCCGCCGCCTCCCGGAGGAGGGAGCGCGGCGCCACCGGTCAGGGCGTGGGCATCGTCGGTACGGACCAATGCGCCCGTGGAGCGATCGAAGAGTCCGAAGGCATTATTGCCGGTGCCGTTGTCGGCATCGTCCCAGTAACACGGCTTGAGGCCGAGGTTGTTGGCCTCGGTGACGACGTAGCGATCGAAGTAGGTCCGCGACGCCAGATGGAGGTCCAGATCGGTGCCGGTCAGGCCCGTGGTTCCGGTGCGTCGGATCGCTCCGAATTCACCCACGAGCACAGGAATGCCTTTGCTCGTGAATTGATTATACATCTTCTGGAATTCGGCGTTCACATACGACTCCTCCCAGGCGGAGGTGGCGTTACGGGTCGTCATCGTGGAGGAATGATAATTCTGGCCCCAGAAATACCACATGTTTCCCCAAGTGGCGTCGGCGGTCATGAGCGCATACTGATAAGGCGCATAGTAATGGACCTCGAAAGCCAGGTGCGACGCCGGATCATAGGGCATCGACGTCACCCAGCTGGCCGTGTCGTCGATATTAGCACCGCCGGGGCCCTCAATGACCAGCCAACGTGTGCTGTTATTGCCGCCGGTGGCACGGACCGCATTGACGAAGCTCTGGTAGTACTGGAACAGGACGGCCGTTTGGGCCTGCGAGGAGACGTTGGGTTCGTTGGCGCAGGCGAAGAGCAGCTTCGAGCCGTCGTTTTGGAAGTTGTTCGCGATCTGGGTCCAGTAGGAGACGAGCTTCGCGTTGATGTTCGAGTCGAAGCTGTTGAAGTTCGAGTCCTCGAACCAGCCGCCGTCCCAGTGATCGTTGATGATGACCGTGAGATTGTCGGCCAGCGCCCAGTTCACGACCTGGGTGACCGTTGCCATGAAGGTGGCATTGATCTGGTGCGTGGTGGGGTCGGCATTGTGATCCCAAGCGCAGGGGATGCGGATGGTGTTGAAGCCCGCGGCCGCGACGGAATCGATCAGCGCCTTGGTTGGCGCGGGCGCTCCGCTCCAGGTGGCATCAAGGGTGTTGCCGAGATTCCAGCCGTAGGTGGGAGTGGCCAGCTGTGCGCGGACGGTGGTTGACAGCGCGAGCGAGCAGGTGAGGGCGATTGCAGGGACGATCAGTCGTTTTAGCATAGGTTTAACCAGCAGACGTTTACGGAGATGCCCAAGCCGATTTTGGGGATCGGATGGGCGTTACGATGCGGTCGCGGACTGCGAAACGATTGGGTGGGATTCGCAGCGACCGCTTGGGTGCATGAACTCCGGGCGCCGACAGCGGCGTGAAGCTCGCCTCGCCAGCAGACCGGGATTCAGGTTTGAAACGCGAACCAAGCACGTCGCGCACGGGGGAAATGCGCCATTGCCCAGCTCGACGAAAGGGTACGGGGCTTTCGGAGAAAAATAGGGTTAGTTAGGGGGGCTTCAACTGGCGAAAACACCAGCGAGCGACGCGAGCACGACTTCGTTTGCGCCGACCGACAACGAAGCAAGGGGATGATTTGGGGTCATCCTTTCGGATGATACCGGCGCTGCACTCCAGATCGGAAGGCGACCCAAAACGATGTTAACGGAAGTTGCGGGAACGAAGGTACGAAACCCACGCGATTACAACGTAGGCGGGTTTGTTTGGCTGAGTTGGCATTCGAGAGCTTCGCTCGCGAGCCCTTCAACATCCCGACCTTGCCCCTGACCCCAGACAGCCAAACCTCGCTTCGTCGCCTTCTGTCCCATTCACTCGCCAAGTTTAGGATGACGTGTCTCCCCCAAACGCGTCGCGCGTGCCGGGATCCGGCACGCGCGACGGTGGAATTGAACTGGATTAGCTGATTACGGAGCCTGGAAGGACCACTGCTGGTTGGGTCCGCCCACATACTGCCAGATCTGGACGTTGGCGCCGTTCGCGGTGGATGCGCCATTTACATCGAGACAGGAGCCGGTGGCGTTCATCGGTGTCAGCCGGTAGTAGCCATTGCCGACCGAGGTGAGCTGCCATTGCTGGTTGGCGGCGCCGGAGCTATCCCAGATGTCGACATTGGTGCCGTTGGCGGTACCCCAACCATAGACATCCAAGGCCCGTCCGCTTTGGGCGCCGGTGATGGTATAGACATTGTTGCCGAGGTGGGTGAGCGTCCACTCCTGGTTGACACCGCCCCAGTAACCCCACTGGTCGACGTTGCTGCCATTTGCTGTCTGCAGGCCCGCCACTTCGAGAGCAGAACCGCTGTTCTTGGAGATGATCTTGTAGACGCCGTTCGGGATGATTCCGCCGCCTCCCGGAGGGGGAAGCGCGGCTCCGCCGGTCAGGGCATGGGCTTCATTGGGTTCGGTGAGCGTTCCCGTGCTCCTGTCGAAGATGCCGGACGTATTGGTGCCACTCCCGTTGTCGCCGTCGTCCCAATAACATGGTTTGAGGCCGTACTTGTTGGCTTCCGTGACGATGTAGCGGTCGAAATAGGTTCGCGAGGCCAGGTGCAGGTCCAGATCGGTGCCCGTCAGTCCGGAGGTGCCGGTGCGCCGCGTGGCGCAGAATTCCCCCACGAGCACGGGAATGCCTTTGCTCGTAAATTGATTATACATCTTCTGGAATTCAGCATCCACGTACGATTCCTCCCAGGCCGAGGTGGAATTCCGGGTCGGCATGTCGGAGGAATGATAATTCTGGCCCCAGAAATACCACATGTTTCCCCAGGTGGCGTCGGAGGTCATGAGCGCGAACTGGTAAGGTGCATAATAATGGACCTCGAAAGCCAGGTGCGATGCCGGATCATAGGGAAGCGAGGTCACCCAATTGTTGGTATTATCAATATTCGTCTGCGGCCCTTGGAGTACCAGCCAGCGTGTGCTGTTGTTGCCGCCTGTGCCGCGAACGGTGTTGATGAAACTCTGGTAATACTGGAGCAGGACCGCAGTCTGTGCCTGTGTGGTGACATTCGGCTCGTTGGCGCAGGCGAAGAGCAGCTTCGAGCCGTCGTTTTGGAAGTTGTTCGCGATCTGCGTCCAGTAGGAGACGAGCTTCGCGTTGATGTTCGAGTCGAAGCTATTGAAGTTCGAGTCCTCGAACCAGCCGCCGTCCCAGTGATCGTTGATGATGACCGTGAGATTGTCGGCCAGCGCCCAGTTCACGACCTGGGTCACTGTCGCCATGTAGGTGGCGTTGATCTGGTGCGTGGTCGGGTCGGCGTTGTGATCCCAAGCGCAGGGAATGCGGATGGTGTTGAAGCCGGAAGCCGCGACGGAGTCGATCAGTGCCTTGGTCGGCACGGGCGCTCCGCTCCAAGTGGCTTCGAGGGTATTGCCGAGATTCCAGCCGTAGGTGGGAGTGGCAAGCTGCGCGCGGACGGTGGTTGACAGCGCGAGCGAGCAGGTGAGGGCGATTGCAGGGACGATCAGTCGTTTGAACATAGGGTAGTGCCAGCAGACGGTTAGTGAGATGCGCTCGCCGAGTTTGGGGACCGGACGGGCGTTACGATGCGGTCGTTAACTGCGAAACGATTGGGGGGAATCGCAGCGACCGCTTGGTTGCATGGAACCCTTATGCTTGCAGCGGCGTGAAGCTCGCTTCGCCAGCAGGCCGGGTCTCATGTTTGAAACGCGAACCGGACACGTTACGCACGGGGGAAATGCGCCATTGCCCGGCTCGACGAAAGGGTACGGGACTTTCGGTGGAAAATTGGGTTAGTAAGGGGTGCTTCAACTGGCGGAAACGCCAGCGAGCGACGCGAGCACGACTTCGTTTGCCTCGGTCGACAACGATGCAATGGGCTGATTCGCGGTCATCCCTTCGGCTGAGGCATCCGCCACGCCCGGACTTGGAAGGCGTCCCCAAGCGCCGGGGGCTCCTATTCCCGATACACTCCCTTGAGAACCCAGAGAATGGAATGCGTTCAGTGGATCGATGTGGAGTGCGGTGACCTGGCACCGCCGTCGACGGGCGGGCCTGACCGCCCGCGGGTTCGGGAGGTTTCGGACTCCGAAACCTCCGGGCGCGAGTCCCGTTCGACTTCGCTCAGGATCTTCGACAGGTCTCGCGTTCCCGCAGGCGCGGGACGGTGTCGGGCCACCGCATTCCACGGGCCACCAGCGGCCGGCAGGCTGAGGCGTCATTATTCTGACTCCTGGATTCTGAATTCTGGATTCTTCGGCCACCGGCCACCGCACTCCACATCTGTGTGGCTCAACTGCGGTCGTGGCTCGGGTTCAGGAGGCCGCGCATCCGGAGCCAGTTCTGGCACGCGGTGGGCCAGGTCGATTCCGTGTTTTCGGTACGCCCCAGTCCGTAGCCATGTCCGCCGGACTGGTAGACATGGAGTTCGCAGGGCACGTGATGGCGAATCAACGCCTCCGCGTATCGGAAGCTGCCTTCGACCGGGACGACTGGATCGTCCGCGGACAGGGCGATGAAGGTCGGTGGAGTTTGGGCCGTCACCTGCAGTTCGTTCGAAAATTGCCGCACCAACGCGGGCGAGGGATTCTTGCCCAGGAGGTTTTCACGCGATCCGGGGTGGGTGACGCCCGGCTCCATCGAAATGACGGGATAAACCAGGATGGAGAAATCAGGTCGCGCGCTTGTCGGGTGCTCGGGCTTGTAGGCCTTGTAGTTGAATTGTGTGGACAGCGTTGCCGCCAGGTGGCCGCCGGCGGAGAACCCCATGATGCCGATCCGGTCGGGATCGATGTGCCACTTCCGGGCGTCCCGGCGCACGATGCGGATCGCCCGCTGCCCGTCCTCCATGGGGCCGATCGCCTTGTTCACCATGATCGAGTCGTCGGGTAGGCGGTATTTCAATACGAAGGCGGTGACGCCGATCGAATTCAACCAGTGGGCCACGTCCGAACCCTCGTGTTTGATCGCCAGCGCCCAGTAGGCGCCGCCCGGGCAGATGATCACTGCGGTGCCGTTCGCACGGTCGGCGGGGGCCGGATAGACGTCGAGAGTGGGATCGGTGACGAAGCGCATCTTCACCCAGCCACCGGAGTCGTCGACGGTCGTTTTGTAGGCGGGATTGACCTTGGCTCCAGGAGCACCGCCTTTCCAAAGGTGGATGGTTTCGCTCTGGCCAAACAGGCAGGTGCTGGTTGCGAGCAAAAGGGGAAGGATGACTAGGGCGATCGCGTTGGGCTTCATGGCGTGGTGTGCAAAATTATCGGCCGATCAGTGATCGTACGAGAAAGGCTCGATCATCGTTTGGAATTCATCGCGCCGAAGCGTCGCCCTCAACGCTTAACTCGGCGACGCCGGGGAGCGTCCCTGCAGGCCATCCTAACAAGATGATCCGCACGAAACGCGTTTGGGCTGGCGTGCCGTGGACCGCATCCAGGCGAGCGGTACCGCCCGGCCTCGCATGGGTCTGGTTGTCGATGACCTGCCAATGCCCTTCGCCATCCGGGGAGGTTTCGATCCGGTAGTGCCAGGATCCAACGGTGGGAAAGATGAGGTGGACGGCTTTCACCGTCACGATGCGCTCGAGGTCGATGCTGAGCCAGGGCGTGCGGTCGCCCGGCTCCGGTTCCCAGCAGGAAGCGGGATTCCCATCGTTGGCGAGGCGTGCGGCGTGACCCGGTGCTTCGGTGCTCGCGCGAGTGGGATTCTGAATACCGAAGGTTCGGGCCGCTTCGGCCGCGGCCGCGGCGGTGTACCGTCGATAGGGGCGTGGCGCGACGCGGCGCGTGACGCCCGGGATGAACCGCGGCGTTCCCTCCGTGGTGATCTTCAGCGTCGCAGGTCTCAGGCCCGGAGAGGTCGCCTGGATGAGGGTTTCACCGGCGTGGTAGGATCGGAATTCGATCGCGGCTTCACCATCCCGGATCGGAATGTCCGTGTCCGCGGCAAAGGTGATGCTCGGGCCAGTGGGAAACTGGCCGGGGCCGGAGACGATCGAGAGCGTCACGGGAGGGCAGTTGCTGAGCGCGGTCCCACCCTTGTCGACGACAGTGACGATCACCTGCGCGTCGTCGGTGCCATCGGGGGAGCGCAGCGTGGTCGTATCGGCGGAGAGGCGCAGGGCGGCCGGAATGCCGGCTTTGGGCCACGGAGGCGGGGGAATGTGGCGGTAGGCGTTGCGATACCAATACCACTGGCGTTTCGGGAGTCGGAAGTAGTCGATGAGCCCCATCGATCCGAAGCGATGACCGGCAATGCTGGCGTGATCGAACCCGCACCAGATCGCTTCGCCGCTTCGCCACGGAAGACGCCAGGAGCCTTCCTTGCCCGGGGTGGCTCCGGGCGTCTCCGGCAGGTCGCCCCAGCCGGGCGCGTATTCGCCCGGGCGGTCGACCATCGTGGAGCCGTATTCGGTGACGACGTTGGGGATGCCGGGATTCGGAAACAGCCGTGCGCCGTCCCCGTTGTAACCGGCGACGTCCCCGAGTTTGTCGAGATCGCCGCGCTGGCATCCGCCGATGGCCGCGGGTCGGGTCGGATCCAGCTCATGCGAATAGGCGACCAGTTCCTTCAGAAAGCGTCGGACCTTCGGCATGACCTGGGGCGCCGAAAAGAACACTTCGTTGCACATGCTCCAGACGATGATGCTCGGATGGTTCCGGTTGATGCGGATCATGTCCCGGAGGCTGGCTTTCACACTCGCTTCGAACCCCGCGTCGTTGGCCTCGTGCACCGGATAAGCGCTCGCTCCCCAGGGACTATTGAAGCCGGCGGTGCCCCAGAAACAATTCTCGGACCAGAAGAGCATGCCGAGCTTGTCGCAGGCCGACGCGAAGGCGGGAGCATGCGGGTAGTGAGAGCCACGGATGAAATCGAAACCCGCGTCCTTGAGCATCCCCACATCGCGATAAAACCCACTGTCGGCGACGGCGTCGCCCCAGCCTGCGTGATCCTGGTGCGCGTTGGCGCCTTTGAAATACAGGTGTTTCCCGTTGAGGAAGAATCCGTGATGCGCGGTGAATTTGAACCAGCGGAATCCGAGCGGGGACTTGAAGTCATCGACCGAATGGTCGCCGTCGCAGAGGGTGGTGAGGACTGAGTACAGGGTGGGATGGTCGGGCGACCAAAGCTTGGGGTGCGGGATGGGTGAACTCGTCTGGTCGAAGGTGATGGTCTGGCCGGGGCGGAGGCTGCGCATCGAGGACATCGTTTCGAGGGTCCGGCCCGAAGGATCGACCACCCGCGTTTGGACGGTGCAGACCTTGCGGACGGGCGACTGGTTGATGACCTCGGTCTTCACATTCACCGTGCCTGAGTCGGCTGAGACGGTTGGGGTGGTGACGAAAGTGCCGTACCAGGTCACGTGTAGTGGATTGGTGGCGACCAGCCAGACGTCCCGGTATAATCCACCTCTGAACTCGTGCTCCCCGGCGCGGGGGGCGAGCTGCGGGTTCCAGCGGTTGTTGAGGCGGACGGCGACCAGGTTCCGGCCCACATGGGCGGCATCGGTGATCTCGATTTCAAATCCTGTATAGCCGCCCTGATGTCGTCCGACTTCGCGTCCGTTGACGAAAACCTCCGCATCCTGGAACGCTCCGTCAAAATCGAGGAACAGCCGTTTCCCGTTCCAGCTGTCAGGAATCGTGAATTGCTTCCGGTACCATCCGTAACCGACATAAAACGAATTGCCGGCGGCAAAGGAGGGGATGCTGAACGAATGGGGCAGACCGACACGTTGCCAGCCGGAGTCATCGTAACAGGGAGCCTTGGCTCCCGGATGATCGCCCAGCGCAAAATGCCAGCCGCGGTTGAAGTTCTCTACCTGGCGGAGAGGCACCGCAGCCGCAGCGACGATCCGGCCCACGCACACCAACATCAGGAGCAGCAGGAGGCCGGGTCTGACGCGAACGGCAATGCGCGGGTGCGTCATGGCTGTGATGTCGCAAGAATGTCCGTGCGGAATGGGGCTGCGGGAAGCCCGGCTGCGTTTTCGAGGTTTCCGTCCGGGTTGTCGGCGAAGTCGTAACGAACGGCGACGGGCGCTGGCACGTCCGGGGAGACGGCGACGACGGAGTCGGTTCCGGTGATCTTGGCGGTGGCGGTAACGAAGCGACCATCGGTGCCGGCGAGCTGAATGCCCAGCACCTGGGAGGCGCCGGTGCGCGTCCTGAGTCCGTCCGCGTGGGCCCAGTGAATCTTCACGCAATTGCCCACGATTTCCACGCGCTCGAGGGTTGGCCCGGAGGTGATGATCCCGGGTTCGCCGTAGACCTGCGAACGGGCGAGGAGGGCGAGGCGGTGCCCCACGTCGCGCTTGTCGGCCGGATGAATGTTGTCCGGATCCCCAATGTCGATGATGACGGCCATCCCGGTCTCCGGTTCGGCGAGGGTCATGGCCTGCTGCTCGCGGATGAGCGGCCAGCCCGGGCCGCCTTTGTAGTTGGCGAGCTGCACGAAATCGAAGGGAAACTGGCCCTGGCCCCAGCGCGTGCGCCAGTCGCGGATCATGGCGGTGAACAGGGCGTGATAGTGGCGGGGGGCGTCCGTGTTGTTTTCTCCCTGATACCAGATGACGCCCCGGATGCCGTAGGGGATGAGCGGAGCGATCATGCCGTTGAAGAGCGCACCGGGATGATCCTGGGGCATTGGGTAATCAGGAAGCGGATACTTGGACCAGTCCGCGACGACGAGGGGAATCGGGCGTTCGACCCGATAACGCCATGACCCCGCGAGGGGGAGCGAGGAGTTGTTTTCGCCGGCCGGGGACAGGCTCATGGAGGAATCCGTCCCGCCAAAGCCGCCGTCGCCGCCGCGGTCGAAGACGCGCACCGCGATGGTTGCCCTGCCCGCTTTCACCAGTCGGGCCGGGATGACGTAGTGGCGCGGAATCTCGTAGGCGTCGTCGTGTTCGGCGCCCATGTGTCCGACTTCGACGCCGTTGAAGTAGGTCGTGTCGAAATCGTCGATCGGCCCCAGGTTCAGGTCGAGGTCGCGGCCCGCCCAGGCGGCCGGGATCGCGACGTGAGTGCGAAACCAGACGGCGCCGTTGAACTTCAGCCCGTGGCGTTGCCAATAGGCGGGGAGCGGGAGTGTCTTCCAGGTTGCGTCGCTCGTGGCTGGATTCGCCCAGCCGGTGGCCTCAGGCGCGATACCCGTGTCGGTTGCGAGATTCTGGTGTTCCCATGCCCTGAGCTTGGTGTCGTAGGCGGCCTTGAGCTTCGGCATCTCGGGAGCGAGCGCCGCGATGTGGGCGAGTTCGCCGTCCACGTCGGACACGGCGCGCTGCGCGGGCACACTCGCCCACGCCTGGATTCGGGTGCCGCCCCAGGTGGAGTTCACGATGCCCACGGGCACGTGAAGGCGGCGGTGCAGCTCGAGCGCGAAGTAGGTGGCGACGGCCGAGAAGCTTCCCGCGGTGGCGGGAGAGCATACGGTCCACTGGCCGCCCACCTCGCGGCGTGGCTCGAGCGCGGTCGTGCGCGTCACCTTGAACTCCCGGATTTCCGGAGTGGTTTCGGTGGCGATGGTGGTGGCAGCGCCCGCCGAATCATTGAGGGCCCGTTCCATGTTCGACTGACCCGACGCGACCCAGACTTCGCCGACCAGTACGTCGTGGATCGTGCGCTCCGTGGTGCCGTCGGAAATTTGGATGCGATAAGGGCCGCCCGCGGGCAGCGGCGGAAGGACCGCATGCCACGAGCCATCGTCGCCGGTGCGAATGTGCAACGGGGCGATTGTGGCAGGTCCCTCCTCGACGGTAAGGACGATCTCCTGGCGCGGCCGGTCCCAGCCCCAGATGGGGTTGGCCTGGTTTCGCTGGAGCACCATGTGGTCGCAGAACAGGGAGGCGAGGAGGAGATGGATCATGGGATTGGCTGGTGTGAACGTTTAGAGAGGTAGGTGCGCGGCGCGATTGGACGGCGCGCCGGAAGCTGCAGGGCGGCAGCTTCCGGGTGTCATGGCTTTCGAAATCGAAAGTCTGTGCGGACGCCGGTTGGTGGCGGTGCGTCGGCTGCGTCCCTCCGCCCGGCGCCGGATTGCCGGCGTGGGCGACGGACGAAGTATTGTCGGCGGCAGAGGCTTACGCCTTGGACAGGCGCACGCGCACCACGAAGGCGTGTGCGCTGGGCGCCTTGGCCGGCAGTGAGATGTGGAGCCCCGTGTCGCTCCAGGTCCAGGACAGGGCGCCATCGTATCCGAGCAGGGATACGGCTTCGACCTTCCGTCCCTCGAGATGGGCGCCGCCCTTGGCCAGGGACGTAATCACAATCTGGTGACTCTCGGGCCACGCGAAGTCGATCGCGTACAGGAAGTTGCCCTTGGTGGTGAAACGAATGTCATCGGAGGTGTAGGCTTCCTTCTGGACATCGCGAGCGCCGCCAAAGACTCCCGCCTGTGGCTTTTCGACCGTGGAGGGACCCTCGCCGTACACGACCCAGGGGCGCGTGGAGAAGATGGCCTCGCTGTTGACCGACATCCAGGCGGCCATGCCGTGCAGAAATGCAACCTCGTCGGAGTCGATGGTGCCGTCTCCCTTGATCGGGATGCTCAGCAGGAGGTTTCCGTTCTTGCTCACAATGTCGCAGAGCATGCGCACCACCTGGCCTACGGTCTTGTAGCGGTGCTGCTCGAAGACGTGAATGTCGTAGTGCCAATTTCCAATACAGGTTTCGGTCTGCCAGGGCTGGGGACGGATTCCCTCGGAGACGCCGCGCTCGATGTCGGGAACGAGCGCGGGAGCGTGCTCGGGCGACATGTGCTTGGCGTCGAGGACTGCCTCCAGTTTGCCCCCGTGCCAGGCCTCGTTGGCGTTGTAGAAATGGGCTGCGATCGAAAGTCCGAATTTCCCGAGCGGGAGTTCCGTGTCGTCAAGGCAGAGGAGGTCGGGGTGGTACTTGTCGAGCAGGTCCTGCGCGCGCAGAAACCATTTCTCGGCATACCCGTTGTCGTAGGGCGGAATCTCCTCGTACCAGTGCCCGTCGTGCTCCGCGTGCCAGGCCTCGGCCTGGGCCGGGGTCTTGATGCTCGCCGGCATCGGAATGCGCAGGCCGCAGTAGAGGTCCTTCGGATCGAGGCCCTGCCACCATTTCCCCTTGCCGTCGGCTTTCGTGAGGTGCGCGGCGTCGTAGGGCACGCCGGCGAGCGGGCCGGTGACGTCGTGGCCGTAGGCCACCTGGAACCAGTGCCACGCGTGCGACGAGTGGTTGCTCACGCCGAAGCGCAACCCGTCCGCTCGGGCGACCTTGGCCCAGATGCCGACGATGTCCTTCTTCGGCCCCACGTTCACGGAGTTCCAGGGCTGGTACTTCGAGTTGTAGTTGTCGAAATTGTCGTGATGGTTCGCGAGCGCGACGAAGTACTTCGCGCCGGCCGCCTTGTAGAGGGCCATCAGCTTCTCCGGATTCCAGTGCTGGGCCTTCCACAGGTGGTCGAGCTGCATGAAGCCGAAGACCGAGGGATGGCCGTAGTGCTTGACCTGGTACTCGTAGTCGGGGCTGCCCTGGATGTACATGTTGCGGGCATACCAGTCGCCCTGTTCGGGCACGCATTGGGCCGTCCAGTGGGCCCAGATGCCGAACTTCGCGTCGCGGAACCATTCCGGACAGTGGTACTGCGAGGCCAGCGACTGCCAGGTCGGCTTGAAGGGGCCCGGGGCGATTTTCGGGTTCGAGGCAAGCTTCAGTGCGAGCGCTTCCATGGCGGTCGGCGCGCCGGGCGATACGAAGGTCGTGTCAGGACCCTCTCCGGCGGCGGCCAGGGCCGAGAATGCGACCGTCGCGGCGACGGCCGCGACGCGAAAGGAATCGGATAGGAATTTCATGGGCTAGGTAGGAATCGAGGTGCGCGGCTGAAGCGACCCATCGGATGAGCCATCCCGCCTTGTTCCGCGTTGACTTGCGATGGATGAAGGAGGGGGCACGGGGATCTTCTTTAAGGGGTGGCTCGACGAGCCAGGCGGAGGCGTGGAGCAGGGACAAGTCGGAGCAAGGCTCGGAGCGTTGAATGGATCGGTCAAAATGCCAACGGGATTAGGCGCGACCACCCGAATGGGTGATCACGCTGCGCCACCGGACGATGGATCGAATGCAAGGGGCGTGAACGGCATCACTGCGTGACGTCCAATCTCGTGGGGACGACGTGGATTTCAGGGGTATTCGTACACCTCGACAATCGCGATGCCCTCGCCACCGGAGGCGTCGGTGGCCTCGGACGTGTAGAGGCCGGGCTTGAGGGTGGTGATCAGCGCGGCATCCTTGCTGCCGTCCGCGAACGGGAATTCGCCCGTTGCGGTGAAGGCATCGCGGTACGTCTGATCGGAGGGCCAGTTGTCGTCCTGACCGATCAAGGTTGGGATCGAGCCGACGATTTGATAGAGGTCAAAACTCGGATCGGGAAGCGTCCCGGAGATGTACTGGGCCAGCGCGGGACCCGCGGCGCGAACCAGGACTCGTTGCGAGGCGCCGCCCGAGACCACGAAACCGACGACCTCCTTCTGGAGTCCGGATTTCACGTAAGCGCGGGTCGACACGTCCACGATGCTCGAGGCCGTGGGCGTCGGATCTGCATCATAGACTTCGACCAGGGCCACGCCCGAGTCGGTGCCATTGTCGGAGACCTGGACCGTATAAAGTCCGGGTTTGAGCGTCACCAGCAGCGCAGCGTCCTTGCTCCCTGCGGTCCAGGGGAACTCGCCCACTCGGGCTGCTGCAGCGACAATGCCTGCGGAGGCGCTGGAATCCCAGTTGTCGTTCTGCGCGATCATCACGGGACTCTGTGGGTTCGCCAGGTCGAACAGCTGAATCATCGGGTCCGGAAGTGTGACCGTCCCTGCCGGCAGCTGCGGCGCCAGGGCCGGGCCGCTTGCGCGGATCAGGATCGTCTTCGGCTGGGTTCCCTTGATGGCAAAGCCGGCGACCATGATGTCGTCGCCTTGGCCGACATAGGCACGGGTTGAGATTCCGGCCAGTTTGTTGGTCACCGCTGGCGCGAGGGTGAGGTTCGCCGCCGTCGAGGTTGCCGTGCCGACGGATCCCGTGATGGCCACCGTGTACGCGCCCACATCGGAAGCTTGAATGGACGAAATCGTATAGCTGGCGGACGTCGCACCCGCGATCGCCACGCCGTCTTTCAACCACTGGTAGGAAACGGCGCCCGTCGCCGTGACTCCGAAGGTCACGCTGGACCCTGTCGCGGCGCCGACGGGGCTGGGCTGGGCTGTAATGACCGGAGTGGTGGGCGTGCCAGAGGTGAGCGCCGATACCTCGGCCGATTGGGAAGAGGTTCCGGAGGCGTTCACAGAGGCGATCGTATAATAGTAATTCGTCCCATCCGCGAGTCCGGTGTCTGTATAACTGGTTGCGGTAACGTTTTGGGCGACGGCAGTCGCTCCCTCGCCGCCGGCAACCGTGGAGCGATAGACATTATAGGACACCACGTGACCTTGTGCCGCGGTCCAGGTGAGCGCCACCTGGGCCTTCCCTCCGGTCGCGGTCACGCCGGTGGGTGCATCGGGCACTGGGACAGGCAGAGGGTTCCCGCCGGTCACGGCCGCCACCACCGCGGGCTTAAGTTCGGCTCCGGTATTGGAATCGAACATGTTCATCGGGGTATCCCATACGATCGGGCTGAGCCCGTGGTCGATCGCCGACTTGCAGGTATAATAGTCCCAGTAGGTCACCGATGCGTTGGCGAGTTTGTAGTCGCCGGCGGTGCCCAGGTCGGGATAACCATTGCCCGTGCGCTCGGGGGCGCGGAATTCGCCCACGATTACGGGGATACCCTTGTTTACAAATTGATCGGTCATCTTCTGGTATTCCGCATCGGCGGACGCTTCTTCGCCCCAGGTGGCGTTGCGCGAGGTGAGGTCCGTCGAATGATAAGCGGCGCCCCAGAAATAGAACATTTTGCCCCAGCTCGCATCGCTGGTGAGGATCGCGAACTCTGGGGGAGTATAATCATGCACTTCAACGGCAAGCCGCCCGGGAGTCGGATCGGCCGGAAGGGTCGTCATCCAAGAGCACGCATAATCAATGCTCGTCGATGGTGCCTGCAGCACCAGCCAGCGATTGGTATTGTTCCCTCCTGTGGCCCGCACCGCTTGGATGAAGGTCTCGTAATAGGTGAGGAGAACGGTCGTTTGCGCCTGGGTGCTGGCGCCCGGCTCATTGGCGGCCGCGAAGAGCAGGTGATTGTCGTAGCCCTTGAATTCGGTCGCGATCTGCGTCCAATACGACTTCATGCGGGCGTCGATCGTCGCGTCGTAGCCTTTGGAGAAACTGTTCTCCAACCAGCCGCCGTCCCAGTGGTCATTGATCATCACATACATGTTCCTGGCGAGGCACCAGTCGACCATCTGTTTTACCTGCGCCATGTAAGTGGCTTTGATCGTGTAGGTGGTGGGGTCGGCATTGCTGTTCCACGCGCAGGGAATGCGGACCGTGTTGAATCCCGCGTGGGCGACCGCGTCGAGCATGGCCTGAGTCGGGAGCGGGCCCCAGGAACCCGGGCCGCTCGGCGGCTCCAGGGTGTTGCCCATGTTCCACCCATAGGTGGGCATCGGCAGCGGGCCGGAATTTTGGGCCATCGCGACCAGCGGCATCCAGATAAGGCCTGCGATGAACGCCAGCCCCCTCCACTTGCGTCGGGTTGCAGCCCCGGCGGCGTTTAGTGCCACGCGTTCGGAGGTGGTAACTTTTTTGTCTGCGGCCATATAGCTATAGCATCTCATGGAGTACCTGCTGTCGGATTCGAGGGGGACTTGAGGGATGGGTTCGGCGTGTTCGGAGGTGCCCTAGGCACAGGTGGAATGACTCTATCCCTTTCCGACCTCGCTGTCTGTCGGCAAAACAGATGACAAAGTGGGCTCCGGCGTGTCTCTGTGGGAGGCAAGTGTCAGTTCTGGAGTGGGATGAGTCATTGGGGTGGGTTCTTGCCCCAGGCGGATCGTGCCGTGCCCTGAGCTTCGGTTGAAGGGTGGGCACTAAATGAATTCGAGTTTCGCCGACAACCCTCGATCAGGATGAATCGTGATCATCCTTTGGGATGAGGGGTGTTCCGGTCGGGGACGGGCAGTGTCGGGAAGGCGACGGCTCATGTCGTATGGACGGCCTCCCCGATCAGGACTTGGTCTTGATAAACGAGTCCGACGTGGGTCGGGCGATGAAGGGCGATGGGGGCGAGGAAGTTATAGTGTAATCGCTGCTTTGATTGGAATCCCGCCGCGGCCGATTTGGGCTCGCGTGGTGCCCTCGTTAATCTCCAAAAATGAATCTTTTTGGCGGATCGCTAGTGGCGCTAAGCACCTATATTGCAGAGGGAAATAGCAAGGATCGCCGTGCTGTCACCTGTTTAGGTGACAGACAAATCACGAGTCACTCTGCTACAAATGCCCATCCTCGACGCAGGCCGTTTAATACTGCCTGGGTTTCCCCACATCCCCACCCAAAATACAGATTTACCAACCGATCACCATCGCCGTGATTTAACGCTAGATCAAGACGTGGTTGATTCGGTTGCACCTGATACACCCCCAAACCCATGAAACTAACACCTACAAAAAGTCGGTTACTCGCCGTACTCCTCTCCCTGGGAGTCTCCACGGCCGTGGCGCAGTCTGTGCCCCAATCGAAGACGGACCAACCATCCAAAGATTCGAACCTCCCTGGCGATGCCACTTCGACCAAGGGTAGTGTCGTGACGACAAGCGCCTCAACCTCGACGCAGGATGATATGTCGTCGTCAGGCGATTCGACGATCACCCTGGATCCGTTCACGGTCACAGCCGAGAACGAGGGCTATCAAGCCGTCGATACCCTCGGTGGTGGCCGCATCCGCACGAAATTGGTGGATACCCCATCCGCGATCTCCGTCATCACGAAGAAGCTCATGGACGACTTGGGTGCCACGGACGCCCAGAGTTTGTTGATTTATACGAACAATACCGAGGTCGCCGGCCTGAACGGCAACTTCTCCGGCATCACTTCACGCGGTTCGGGCACCACCGGTGAAGGGCAGCGCTTGGCCGAACCCAACATGGCGACTCGCGCCCGTGGTGTGGCGCCATTGGACAATACCCGGAACTACTTCCTCACTGATATTCCGTGGGATGGCTACGATATCTCTCGTGTGGATATCTCCCGCGGTCCGAACTCATTCCTGTTCGGTTTCGGAAGTCCATCGGGCATTGCGAACGTCGCGACCAATGAAGCGTTATTCGTGAACAAAGGCCAGGTGGAGGCCAGGTATGGAAGCTTTGGCTCAACCCGGGAGTCACTCGACCTCAACAGGGTGATCATTCCGCAGGAGCTGGCCGTACGGCTCGATATGGTGAACGACAACGAGCTCTACGAGCAGAAGCCAGCGTTCAACCATTCAAAGCGGGTTTATGGTGCCGTCCGTATCGATCCAAAATTGTTCGATACTGACTCGACGCATACGAAGATCACGATGAACTTCGAACGCGGCGATGTGTCGTCCAACAATCCCCGTGAACTCCCTCCGACTGACTACGTGACCGGATATCTTAACGATCCGCGCGCAAGTGCCACGGGATATAATCCTTGGACCTACGTCCAGGATGGCAACGGGTATTCTCCGCAATACAGCTACTACAGCAGCCACGGTTCCCTCGCGAATGAGTTTCAGTGGAGCAATTCGCTGAACTACTTCTGGGACGCGGCTACTGGAACCCTGCAGAAGGCCAGTCAGGCGGGCGCTTCGGGTCCGATTGCTGCGGGTAATTCGTCTTCTGCGTTCTATGGCGCGAGCAGTTTTGGTCTGAGCAACCAATACTTCGTGCACTCCCAAGGTTATGCCGGTGCTGCTGCCGTGGCCAACTATGCCGCCCGTCTGCTGCAGGGCGACCCCGTTACCGCGGTCGATACTGCGAGCACTCCCTTCAAGGGTGGCTACCTCGGGACGGCTCAGTACTACGACAAAACGCTCTCCGATCCCTCGATCTTCGATTTCTACCACAAGCTGATCGATGGTAATAATAAACACGAATGGCAGAACTGGAACGCCTTCAATATTACCCTCACAGAATCCTTGTTCCATGATCGACTTGCGATTCAGGGGGTTGTCGACCATCAGGATTACCGCAGTGGTCAGGAAGATTGGCTCGACAATACCGTCATCGCCCTCGACCTGAGCAACACACTGCTTGCCGGCGGCTATCCCTCGTGGTTGCCGGGTCTGTCGCAGACCAATCCCAACCTGGGCCGCCCCGCCCTCTACGGCGGTCCCGGCAACGGCAACAAATCCGAAAGCGTGCGTGACAACTATCAAGTCACTGCTGCGTACAATTTGGATGTCTCGCGGGATTTCGGAATGAAGGGCTTGTTGGCCGACATTCTCGGACGTCATGACATCACGGGACTCTTCGGCAGTTATAGGGATCAGCAGTACCAGGAAAGCTACAACCTTGCCGGTATCGACCAGGCTTGGAACGTTGCCTACAACGGCGCCTCGGCATCTCATCTGGCCACCAACGGCTACACTTGGACCGCCTATCTCGGGCCCTCTCTGCTTGGAACCACGGGGGCGGGTGCCGACCTGCCGAACCTCGGTTACTCGATCGCTCCGGTCAGCACCAATGTCACTAGTTACTCGTCGGTCTGGAATGCGGGTACCGCGGTGAATCCGTCGGATCCATGGACCGTGACCGGTCCGTCCTACCTCAATCCGGATGGGACGACCCACGCGAGCACCACGGCGACCCTGACCCAGGCTGATAATCCGGCCAACTACGTGGGGTATACCACGACGGTACCGGGCTTGCTCAATTCAGTGAACAACATGGATCAGCTGCGCACCGGGGCCTCCTTGATCGAGCAGAAGATCACGTCCAAGGCCATCATGTATCAAGGGCATCTTTGGCATGATTCCATCATCCCTTCGTTCGGATGGCGTCGGGACACGACCCTGCAAAGGGGTACTGTTGCCGTTGCTAACGCGACAACCGGGCTTTACCCGGATGTTACCAAGATCAACGATAATGGCGTATCAGCGACGACCACCTCGACGAGCTATGGCGTTGCAGTACACCTGCCAAAGTTGCTCAACATGCGTCTGCCCGAAGGCACGGACGTGACTGCCTATTACTTCCATGGTGACAACGAGACCCCCAAGGTTCGTTATGCCATTGATGGCACGCAGCTGCCGAACGAAACAGGCAAGACGGATGACTACTCGATGGAGATCGATACTCTGCACGGGCATGCCACCTTGCGTGTTACCTACTTCAAGACTCTCGATAACTCGGCTCCGGCTTCCTACGGGCAGCCGCTGGGCAACGGCTCTGGTTGGTTGATCTCCGCGCTTCCCTCGTGGACCCTCTCCATGGCGGCCGCAGGTATCGCTGCGGAGGAACTCGGGCCGCAGAACATGGGCTCCACGGGTCAGTCGGGGAACAGCTGGTTCTGGCAGTGGGGTATCGATCACAAGGCCGTCGCTGAGCAAATCGCCCAGGTTATGAAGACGGACTTTGTCAACGCGTTCCCGCAGTCCTACTGGAACGCCTATAACAGCAATGTAAACGTTGCCGCCATCAAGGCTGGCGATTGGATGCATATCTTCAACGGCTCGGACCAGATCTTCCCATGGGATGCGACGGGTACTTCCACGATTCACGGTCAGTATGCAGTTATCGACCAGAACGTGGAATCCAAGGGCTTTGAGGTGGAGGCAACGATCCGCCCGGTCATGAACTGGAACATCACGTTAAACGGATCGAGGGCGGATGCTTACCAGACATCGCTGGGAAGCTCGGCTTCGAACTATCTGAACAAGATGGCCAGTCTCTGGCTGAATAGCCCGCTCGGTATGACTGCGGAATGGGGTAGCTATACCGATTTTGGCACGATGAAGCGCCAGTTCATTCAGGGTCTTTGGGGTCCTTACCTGACCCAGGTTGCCCTTACCGGCACCCAGCAGCCCGAATGGTCCAAATGGAAGTTCAACGTAATCTCGAACTACTCGTTTGTTCGCGGTTTCGCCAAGGGCTTCAACATCGGTGGCGCATACCGTTGGGAAGACCGAAAGATCATCGGGTACGGCCTCCATCAGACGACGATTGGCTCAACCACCGCTTGGATCTCAGACGTCAACCAGCCTCTCTGGAGTCCGACCGAATCGCACTTCGACCTGTGGGTTGGCTATCAGCGCAAGCTCACGCCGACGATCAACTGGAAAGTCCAACTCAATGTGCAGAATGTTGGCGAGAAGGTTCATCTGGTCCCGATCGTGATGGAACCGGACGGCTCAGTCGCCCAGTCGCGCATTGCGGACGGCCAGCAGTTCACCCTCACAACCACACTCAGCTTCTGAGCTGAAGACAGGTTCCTCGTGTCGGAGTCCGGCCAATTATCGGCCGGGCTCTGACACCGAGTCCGGCAAGTAGTTAGCTGAACAATTCCAACCAATCCGCACGCCATGGACTATGACAGGCCGGACTATTCCATGCGGGGGCAAACCGGCGAGATCGTGCCTCCGGAAAAGTATCCGGGGACGGTCAGGCCCTCCAACTGTATGTGGAGCTGACACTGCAATTGAGGGCCGTCTGGTATTCTATATAATTCCTCGACTGTCGGGGGATAGTCGAGGTCGTTAGGTCGTAATTAGCGTGGTGGCACCGGCTCATGACCGGTGCCACCATCATCTTTTCAACGTGGGACTTTGGAAGCGAATGTACTCGAGGATATTTGGCGGTAGCCGGAGGAATGGCGGTAGCAGGGGAAGCGACTTTGGTCACTGCCAAAACGGTAAGGTTGGGCGTGGCACTTTGAGGGGCCGCTCCCGCGTTTCGCAAACACCACCGGATGGCGGTCCGTGCACGAGGTGCGCCGGTGAAGAGGCCGGCTTGTCCGCGGGCGCATATCCTTCCCGCCAGGCGTTATCATGACGCCGACCCCGTTTCACCCCATGTCGACAAGGATTCGCCGAATTTCTGGCGCCCTGCTTTTGGCGCTGCTGGCATTCGCGACCACGGCCAGTGCAGCCACTTCCATGCAGGCTTACGTCGACGCCATGCAGCCAGGAACAAATCTGGGCAATACCCTTGATGCGGTCCCGACCGAGACGTCCTGGGGCAATCCGCCGACAACCCAGGCGATGATCCAGCATATTGCCGCGCAGGGATTCAAAAGCATCCGTATTCCAGTCACCTGGATGGACCAGATCGGCCAGAACGACAATTGGCCCTCGGATCAGACGTATCGTGACGCCTTCACCGCGACGGGCGAATTTCCCTTCGCGGACGGCAGCAAGGATGCCGCGCTGGTCGCCACCCTCAAACCCGGCGTCTACACCGCCGAAGCCGACGACGCCTCCGGCGGCGAGTGCATCGCGATTGTCGAGGTGTATGAATATCCCTGAATATCGTCTTCCGCAGAGCCTCCGCCCCACAATGAATACTCATCACTTCCGCTTCGCAGTTCTCATGGTCGCATTCGCGGCCGTTGTCGACGCCGCCATGGTGTCCGGTCCGAGGTATTGGAAATGGGCGGCGACTCCGCCCATGGGCTGGAATAGTTATGACGCGTGGGGGACGAGCGTTAACGAGAGCGAGGTGCTGGCGAATGCGAGGTACATGCAATCGCACCTCATGGCGCACGGTTGGAAGTACGTGGTGATCGATGCCCGGTGGTACGATTCCGTGTCGTCGTACGATGACCGGAATCTCACTCATGATCGCACGGGCGCGAGACTCTATGCGGACCGATTCGGCCGGCTGCTGCCGGCCCCCAGCCGATTCCCGTCGGCCGCGGGTGGCGAAGGATTCAAGCCTCTGGCCGATCGCCTTCATGCGATGGGGTTGAAGTTCGGGATCCATATGATGCGAGGCATTCCCCGGCAGTCGGTGGATGCAGCGACGCCGATCGAGGGCAGCCGATTCTCGGCCAAGGATGCCGGAGATCCGAACAACACCTGTGGCTGGTGTCCCGACATGTACGGCGTGCGCGACAATGCGGCGGGTCAGGCCTGGTACGATTCGTGTGCGCGACTGTGGGCCTCGTGGGGGGTGGATTTCGTCAAGGTGGATGACCTGTCGGTGCCGTACAGTGCCACCGAGATTGCCATGATTCGGAAGGCCATCGATCGCTGCGGTCGTCCGATTGTCTTCAGCACCTCGCCTGGCCCGACGGACCCTGTTCATGCCGACGATATCAAGCGTGAGGCGAACATGTGGCGCATTTCGGGGGATTTTTGGGATCGCTGGCCGGATCTCGATCGCGCGTTCGATCTGTTGGCCCGGTGGCAGGGGTGTGGCGGTCCAGGGCATTGGCCCGATCTGGATATGATTCCGTTTGGTCACCTTGGAATCAAATGCACGATCGCCGGCGGCAACCGGCAGTCGCGATTCACCCGGGACGAGGAGGTGACATTGATGTCACTTTGGGCTTTGGCGCCGTCGCCCCTGATGCTCGGGGCCAATCTTCCGGATACCGATGCCGGGACCCTGTCGTTGCTCACCAATGACGAGGTGATTGCGGTTGATCAGGATCCTCTGGGAAGTTCGGCTTTGTGCGTGAAACAGGATCGCAATACGGAGATTTGGGTGAAGCCGCTAGCCGGAGGAGCGAGGGCGATCGGATTGTTCAATCGGTCCGAACAAAGTCGGGAGATTACGATGACCTGGAATGCCGTGGGGCTGGGCGGCAGGGAAACCCTTCGCAATCTTTGGACCCATCGGGATCTTGGGTCATTTGCCGCGACTTATTCCACAGAGGTGCCCGCGCACGGTGCCGTGCTTCTGATCGCCCGGCCTTGAAACTACTTTTTACCATTCGCCTGACTCGGGATTGGGCGCGTCGTGATACGTTTTGAATCCAGCAGTGGTACCTTCAATTCATCCATGAAACACTCGAACTCTACTGATTTGTTAGCGCGTCCTGTGGCGCGATTTCTCCTGGCGACCCTCGTCGCCGGCCTGTCGCTTGTCGCGACGTCAGTGTCTGCGCAGACGCCGCAGGCGACCCCCGCGCAGCCTCTCGATCCTGCGCTCGAAATTGCCACTCAGCGCCTCTGGAATGGTCCTGCGCCTGAAGCGAAGGGAAATGGTCCCGACGACACGCCGACTCTGACGGTCTTTCGTCCGCAGCATGGCTGGGGCAACGGCACGGCCGTGGTCATCGCCCCAGGTGGAGCCTATCTCGGGCTGGCGGCCAATCTCGAGGGGCGACAGGTGGCGGACTGGTTCGCCACCCGCGGTGTCACCGCGTTCGTGTTGAAGTACCGACTCGGGTCGAAGTACCTCTATCCGGTGCCGCTTCTCGACGCGCAGCGGGCCGTGCGCTGGGTCCGGTATCACGCTCACGACTACTCGATCGCGCCGAATCGCATCGGCATGGTGGGCTTCTCGGCGGGCGGACACCTGACCGCGATGACCGGCACGACCTTTGATGCCGGCAACCCGACGGCCCCCGATCCGGTCGATCGCGTCAGCAGCCGTCCCGACTTCCTGGTCCTCGGCTACGCCTGGATCGATGCGATGCTGCCGCCGAAACCGGGAAAGATTCCGTGCTACCAGGAACTGATGCATCTGCCCAAAGCCCAGTGGCCCGAATATGCCAAGTATTATCCGACGAACCTCGTCACCAAGCAGACGCCCCCGAGCTTCCTGTACGCCACCACGGACGACGGGACGGTGGACGTGAGTGCGAGCGTGAATTTCTATGTGGCCCTGGTGAATGCCGGAGTGCCGGCCGAAATGCACCTGTTTGCCCATGGTGGCCACGGCTCCGGCCTGGGAGGGGCCAATCCCTCACTGGATGCCTGGCCGAGGCTGCTCGAAAACTGGCTCCGCGCCCGCGGCCTGCTGTAAGCCAGCCGGCGTTTCGTTCCGTTTGTTTGCTTGCCTCGCTCATGCCCCAGCCTGACGTTGGCGGCCCCAGCCAAGGTGGGGGGCTCGATGGAAACAAGGTTACTATTGAATGACCTGTTCAGGCTGGGGCGAAGCCTCCTCGCGCCGTTCTGTCGGCCCTCGACGGAACTGCGTTCGACCATTCGGAGCATCTTCCCAATCCTGCTTGCGACGACGGTTTTGGGGACGGCCTTGACGCGTCTGAGCGCGACGGAATATGCGGTTCAGTCGTGGAGGGCTGGATACGGCTTGGAGGCACGGGGGATGGACTGTTGTGCGATCGGCCGGGATGGCTCCGTCTGGATCGGGGCGATCGGTGACTTGATCCGGTTTGACGGTCTCCGTTTCACGCGGGTCCCATTTGATCTGTCGAGCTCGCTTGCGGGCAACCGCATCTCGGCCCTGTGGGTGGACGGCAACCAGGACATCTGGTGCGGGTACGAAACGGGCGAATTGGTGGATTACAATAGCAACACCGGTCGCGCCAGGTTGCTGCCCCTCGAGTGGGAGCGGCAGCCCGTTCGTGCGATCGCCAGGGATCCGACGGGCGACCTGTGGATTTTGCTCAACGATCACAGCCTTGTCCGCGTTCGCGATGGCTGGACGACAGGGCCCCACAACATCGGTGGAGACCTCAGGTTTCTGACGACCAAATCGGGCAGGTTCCTGGCCGAGCGTGCGGGAGGCGTTTTCGAGTGGCACCCCGGAGGGAAATGGCAGCCGGTCGACGAGACGTTCGGCTATTTGTATGCGGTGTGCCCCAGTCGAAAGGAGGGCTATTGGCTTTTGAACATTGCGCAAGAGCGGGCCTACCATGTCGGGGATGGCGGTTTCGCACTCGAGACACGCGTCATCCCACCGCAGGTTTCTTCGTATCATTTTTTGGAGACGCTCGACGGGAGCCTGATTGCGGCTGTGGACGGCGAAGGCATCGTCAATATGGATCCGAATGGTTCGGTTACCACCTATGGTGTGAATGACGGACTGGCGTCCTCTTGGATCCTGCAGATGGTGGAAGACGCAGACGGTACTATAGTGGCCATATCGTCGGATGGCGTCTCGATTTTGCGCGCGAAGGAAGCCAGGTTGGTTCCTGGATTGGGAGGTCTTGGCGATACTCGCGTGATGGGCATAGCCGGTGATGAAAAGGGGGGCCTTTGGATCGCCACCGAAGGCAAAGGGCTGTTCCACTATGCTGATGGAGCCTTGCGATCATCCAAGGTCGTGAAGGAACCCTTTAACCCTTATCTATGGTCCCTCTTGGATGCGGGAGTGGATGGAGTCCTGGCGGGCAGCTGGGGTGGCGGACTCGAATCGGGAGTGAATGGACAGGTTGGACCTGCCGAAGGGTGGGATGGAACCCAGCATAAAATCGTAACGGCTTTGATTCGGGCGAGCGACGGATCCATCTGGGCGGGGACGGGTGACGGCATCGGGCAGATGAAGGATGGGAAGTGGACCTGGTATTTGCGATGCGGTGACCAGCCGATTCGCGACGTGCGGTGCCTCGCTGCCGGGGAAGGGGGACGGGTCTGGTTCGGGACGAACGGACAGGGCGCCGGTTATATCCAGGCCTCGAAGGCGAGATTCCTGGGGCCGGATTTGGAGCCCGACGCCCGTTTTGTCACCGCGATCCATGGCGATGGTGCCGGTGGAGTGTGGATCGGGACCGAGGGGTCGGGCCTGCTGGATTGGCGCGATGGCCGATGGACTCACCTATTACAGGGCAATGGGCTGCCTTGCGACGACGTGTTTCATATCGACGATGATGGGCGGGGAACCCTGTGGTTCACCAGCTCGGTGGGAGTCTATGCCATCAGCAAGGAGAGTCTGGAGGCCCTTGTTGACGGTCGTGCATCCTCGGTTCAGCCGCTATTGATCAACGATGAGGATGGGCTTCCGTCGACCCAATGCATGGGCGGTACTGCGAATGCGGCCTATCTAGACTCCAAGGGAAACTACTATATTCCAACGACCGGGGGACTGGCGGTCATCGACACCCGAACTATACGCAGGCGGGATTCGCGACTTTGGCCGACGATCACCCAGGTGGCCATCGACGGGCGGCCTGTTGCAGTGCGGAGAGGGCAACCGCTCGTTTTGAGGCCGGCAACCCAGAGCATCCGCGTTCAATTTACGGCGCCTACGCTGACTCATCCGAGTCTCGTGAATTTCGAGTATCGTCTGGATTCGATCAAGAACTCGGATTGGGTGAGCCTTGGCGAATCGAGGGACCTTCTGCTCCAGCGCATGGCGCCTGGAACCCATCGACTCGAAATCAGGGCCGGGTACCCTGGAACCCTCGCGACGGCGATCCCGATCGGTCTCGACCTTCGGCAGATGCCGACGCTGTTCGAGTCGGTCTGGTTCAGGGTGGTGCTTTGGATCGTTACCATTGCCGGGTTGGTCGTGCTCATTTGGAGCTTGGTTCGACGTCGCTATGTCATCGAGCGGCGGCGACTTGAACTGGAGTCCGCGGTGGAACAGGAGCGCCGGCGGATCTCGCGTGATATACACGACGATCTGGGCGCACGGCTGACCCAGGTGATGTTATTGAGCCAGGTTGGCGACCGGATGGGGCCCGATGACGGTCGGAAAACAATTTTCGGACGCATCCATTCGACGGCCAAGGCGGTGACGAAGGCCCTCGACGAGCTGGTATGGACCGTGAATCCCGTCCACGACACCGTCGAGGATTTTGCGTTATATGTGGCCCGTATTGCACAGGAGATGATCACGGAGGCGGGCGTTCGATGCAGAATCCGGATACCGCACTCTCTGTCCACAACTGGCCTCAACGCAGGAGCCCGGCATCACCTTCTCATGTGCATGAAGGAAGCGATTGCCAATGCGATCACGCATGCCCACTGCGAGCAAATCGACGTGCGCTTGGAGGTTGACGACGCCCGTCTGCGACTGACGGTGCGCGACGATGGACGCGGGTTCGAAGTCGAGTCGTGCGCCAAGGGCTCCGGCGTGGACCCGGTCCATTCGGGCTGCTGCAATATGCGGGAGCGGATGAAGGAGATCGGCGGGACCATCAACCTGACGTCGCGCCCGGGCAAGGGCACGGAAGTGAGTTTCGAATATCACCTATGAGCTACGAAAACGAAATTGATAAGACGTCGGACGACTCGGGCCGCGATCCGGCCCGTGAAACGCCGAATTCGGGGGGCAAGCCGTTGCGTATCGCGGTTGTTGAGGATGACAAGGTGACCCGCGACACGGTGGTGCAATGGATTTCCCAGACGCCCGGGTTCGAGGTGGTCGGCGCATTCGAGGATGCAGTCGTTGCGCTCGGCCCTGTGGCCAAGCTCATGCCGGATGTAGTGCTTGTGGACGTAAACATGCCTGGAATGTCGGGCATCGATTTTGTCTCGGCTGTAATTTCCCGTGCGCCGGGGATTCAATGCATGATGCTGACGGTGTACGGGGACACCGAACACATATTCCAGGCGTTGGCGGCGGGAGCATCCGGATATCTTCTCAAGACCACGTTGGGCGACGAGTTGGTGGAGGCGATCCGAGAGGTGTATCGGGGAGGATCGCCCATGACCAGCGACGTGGCGCGGAAGGTGGTCCAGGCATTTCACAGGCCCAATCCCGTTGAGTCGGGCGAGGCCTCGTTGTCCAGTCGCGAGAAGGAGGTGCTCGAGATGCTCGCGATGGGCTATCTCTACAAGGAGATCGCCCAGGAGTTGAAAGTCAGCATGGCCACGGTCAGCACGTTTGTGCGGCGGATCTATATCAAGCTGCAGGTCAACTCCCGGGCTCAGGCCGTGGCGAAGGCGAAGATCGGCATGCCCCGGCAGGGCGGACATTAATCCCAAGAGGGGCGGCGAACAGACGGACGGGAAGGCGGCGTAGGAATCGCACTCGTGCAGTGCGGTCGGTCGTGCTGGGCCTTCCGCTTCAGCCTGCGTTGTACCCTCCAAAAGGATGAGGGTGAATCATACCAGTGGAGCGTTGTTGGCCTGTATAGGCTCAAGTAGGGGTCAACCTTTGACCTAACAGTGCCCCATTCGACAAATGCCGCCCCACCGACTGCGGAAGTTGTCCGCGATAAAGTGCAGCCTCAGAGGCTTAATGCCATGGCGTGCATCGGCAGCCGTGCAGGCCACAAAGCCGATGAATGGAAGGCCCGGAAGGCCAACGACCTTGGGTCCGATGACGTCATCCGCCGGCCGTCGTGCAACGTTCCCCCAAGCTGAATCCTCCCTGCAAATCCGTGAGTCCAGAGCCATGATGACGTCGAAGATTCCTGCGCCAAATGCGGTCCTTTCCGCCATGGTTTCCCTGTTGCTCCTTGGCGCCGTGCAGGCGCCCGCTGCCGTTGTGCAGACGGGCGGAGCGGATTCGAAAATCGGATACGCCACGCTTCATGTCATCAGGCCGGGCGACTCGGAGGCGGTCGCCGTCGAGAAGGCGGCGAAGGTCCTGCCGAGGCCGAACCAGACGGCCTGGATGCGGCTTGAGCGGATCTTCTTCATCCACTTTGGAGTGAATACCTTTCGCGGGGTGGAGTGGGGCAATGGTCACGAGAGCCCTTCGATCTTCAATCCAACTGCGCTGGATGCCAACCAGTGGATCGGCGCGGTGAAGGAGGCCGGCGGCAGGGAGGTGGTGCTCGTGTGCAAGCATCACGACGGCTTCTGTATGTGGCCGACCCGCTACACGCCGCATTCGGTGGCCGCCAGTCCGTGGCGGGGAGGGAAGGGCGATCTTGTGGGCGAAGTGGCGGCGGTCGCCCACGCCGACGGCGTCAAGCTCGGCGTCTACCTCTCGCCCGCGGATCTGTATCAGCTCTGCAACAACCCGACGCATCCAGGCGGATACTACGGGGACGGCAGCCCCAGGGTCGCGTCGGTCATCCCGACCGATCCCCGGCATTTCAAATCCGACCCGACCGTAGGCCGTACGCCGCCCTCGGGCCGGTCGAGCTACACCTACGTGGTGGACGACTATAACCGCTATTTCCTGAACCAGCTCTATGAACTGCTCACCCAGTACGGACCCATTTCGGAGGTGTGGTTCGACGGGGCGAATCCGGATCCGAGAGTGAAGGAGAGCTACGACTATTCGGCCTGGTATGACCTGATTCGTCATCTCCAGCCGAACGCCGTGATCGCCGTGAAGGGACCGGAAGTGCGCTGGGTCGGCAACGAGGGGGGCGTGGGTCGGAGGACGGAGTGGAGCGTGATCCCGCTGGATGCACCGCCGTCCCGCTTCGCCTGGCCCGACATGCACGGCGAAGACCTCGGCGGCCGCGATAAACTGAAGCCGGGGACCTATCTATGGTGGTATCCGGCGGAAGTGAACGCCCCGATCCTGAACGGCTGGTTCTGGTCGCCCGAGAAAAGGCCGAAGAGCGCGTCTCAGCTGATCGACATCTACTACACGTCCGTCGGCCGCAACGGCGACATGCTGCTGAACCTCTCGCCCGACACGCGGGGTCTGATTCCGGACGACCAGCTGGCCTCCCTGCGGGGAATGGCCCAGGTGATCGCCGACACCTTTGCGACGAATCTTGCGGCTGGGGGCGTTCTCTCCGCCGACACGTCAAGCCCGTCCCACGGCCCTGCGTGTGCAACGGACGGAAATCTCGACACGTGGTGGGAGGCCGCTCCCGGGCATTCGAAGGCGACGCTCGAGTTGTCGCTTCCCAAGCCCGTCACCTTCGACGTTGTGTCGCTTCAGGAGGCGGTGGACCACCGCGGGCAGCGCATCGAGTCGTTCGCGATCGACGCGTGGAACGGATCCTCGTGGGTGACGTTCGAACGCCAGACGACGGTGGGGCACCGGCGGCTGTTGCGTATTCAAAAGCCTGTCACCACGGCGCGGGTCAGGATCCGGATCCTGAGCTCCCGGCTCGAGCCGACCCTGGCGACGATTGGGCTTTACAGGCAGGCAGTCCCGATACCGCCTCCGGTCCTTCCGGCACGGGATGCGATGGGCGCGGTGAAGATCGCGTGTCCGGCGGGACGTAGGATCGTCTATACGTTGGACGGCTCGGAGCCCACGCTCAACTCGGCGGTGTATCGTCACCCGATCGACCTGTCCCAGGGCGGCACGCTGGAGGCCGCCTGCGTGACTGCGCGGGGGCAGTTGGGGCTGCCCGCTTCGCGCGACTACGTGGGGCTCGCCCCCATCGGCTGGCGGCTGGTCGGCGCGAAGGATGCGGCTGCGGCCCTCGGTGACCACGGTCCGGCGAACGCAATCGACGGTGCTCCGTCAACCTTCTGGATCACAGCCGCGAATCTTCCGCCTGCCGAGCCCCGTGCCGTCGTCGTCGATATGGGAACGACGCATCGCATCCGCGGCTTCGCTTATCTTCCCAGACAGGACGGGAAGACCGACGGTGTCGTTGAGAGTTACCGGTTTGAAATCAGCCGCGATGGTTTGCATTGGATCACGGTCATTGACCACGGCCGCTTCGGAAACATCAGGAACAATCCCGCGATGCAGGAGACGACCTTTGCACCCACCGAGGCCCGCTACTTCAAGTTCACGGGGCTGAGCAGTCTGGGCGGCGACGGTCGTATGGGCGCCGCGGAAATCACCGTCTTGAGCGCCGATTCCGGAAGGTAGTCCCCATGCGCCACTACCAAGTCGATCAACCCGGGCGATCGATCCATGTCCGCCCGGCTCCGACGTGGAAGCCTCTGCGCGGCCGACGCGGCGTGGCTGCAAGGCGGGCTGGCGAGCGCCGAACCGAGGTCCGGCGCCCCACGACGGCGGTGTCAACTCACACTGGAATACCTCGACCATGAAACCCCTCTCTCTTCTGCGAGTCGCGGTCCTCAGCCTGTGCGCCGCCTTTTTGCTCACCTTCCGCTGTGAGGCGGCCTCCCAGCGGCAACGCCTGTCGCTGGATTTCGGCTGGCGTTTCCACCTTGGTGACGACTGGCCGAATGCGTTGAGCCTCGTGAATTCCGGAACCGGGTCCGGTCCGGCGGCGCAGTCGTTTGCCGACTCGTACTGGAGGACCGTGAACCTGCCCCACGACTGGGCCGTCGAACTTCCTTTCGACCGGAATGCCGATGGAAGCCACGGGTTCAAACCGCTCGGCGCCGCGTATCCCCGGAACAGCGTGGCCTGGTACCGCCAAACCTTCACGTTGCCCGCGAGCGACCGTGGAAAGCGGATCTGGATCACCTTCGACGGCGTGATGCATGACGCCACCGTTTGGGTGAACGGCTGGCTCGTCCGTCGCCATGAGGGCGGGTACTATCCGTTCAGCGAGGACATCACCGATGTCGTGCATCTTGGAGGCGAAAACACCGTGGCGGTCCGCGTGGATGCGACTGCGAGCGAGGGTTGGTTTTACGAGGGGGCGGGGATCTATCGCCATGTCTGGCTGGATGTGACCGCGCCGGTGGCGATCGCGCCCAACGGGATCTTCGTGTATTCCACGTTTCCCGACAACGTGCCGGCGGGCGATGCGACGCTCCACGTTCGCGCCAGGGTCTGCAACACGCTCGGGACGGCGGCGAAGGCGACGGTGACCTGCGAGGTGCTCTCGCCCGCCGGCAAGGTCGTCGGAAATTTCGAAGGCACGACGACCGCTGCCGCCGCCTCGGACGGCGCGATCGACCTGGTTTCCAGGTTGGCTTCGCCGGTCCTGTGGTCTCCTGAGTCGCCGAAACTGTACCGGCTCGTGACGAGCGTCGCGGTGGGCGGCGAGGTGATCGACCGGGTCGTAACGCCTTTTGGAATACGTACGACGGCATTTGATCCGGTCCGAGGCTTCCTGCTGAACGGAAAACCTTACGCGATTCACGGGACCTGCAACCATCAGGACCACGCGGGAGTGGGCGAGGCCATACCCGACGCCCTTCAGGCCTTCCGGTTGGAGCGTTTGAAATCGTTCGGATGTAATGCGATCAGGACTTCGCACAATCCACCGACGCCCGAACTGCTGGATGCATGCGACCGACTTGGCATGCTGGTGCTGGACGAAAGCCGGCTGATGGGAAGCGACTCCGACAACATGAGGAAATGGCGCGGACAGATCCGTCGGGATCGCAACCATCCGAGCGTGGTGATCTGGTGCATCGCCAACGAACAATTCGCCGTGCAGGACACGCCGGTGGCCGGACGCGTGGCCCGGACCATGCAGGACGAGGCGAACCAGCTCGATCCCACGCGCGAGGTCACCTACGCCTCGCCCGAGGGCGACGTCTTCAAGGGCATCAACTCGGTCATCGAGGTGCGCGGGTGGAATTATCACTACGGTCCCGAGATGGATCGGTATCATGCCGAACATCCGAACCAGCCCAACGTGGGCACCGAACAGGGGAGTGTCATCGGCGATCGCGGAGTCTACACCACCGACACCAAGCGGGGGTATGTGAGCGCACGCGACCTGGTGTGGCCAGGTTGGTCGACCAACGCCGAGGGCTGGTGGAAATACTTTGCTGTTCGCCCCTGGTTGTCGGGGGCGTTCGTCTGGACGGGCTTCGACTATCGTGGCGAGCCGACGCCGTATTGGTGGCCATCGATCAGTTCGCACTTTGGCATCCTCGACACCTGCGGTTTCCGGAAGGATGTGGCGTACTATTATCAGTCCTGGTGGACGAAGAAGCCGGTTCTGCACCTGCTGCCGCATTGGAACTGGCCCGGGATGGAAGGGAAGACGATCCCCGTCGATGTCTACAGTAATTGCCGGCAGGTGGAGTTGTTCCTCAACGGGGCGTCGTTGGGCCGAAAGGTCATGGAGCCCAATTCGATCCTCTCCTGGAATGTGACCTACGAGCCGGGAACGCTGAGCGCGCGGGGATATGATGCAGCCGGGAAACTCATCGCCTCGACGAGCGAGGAGACCACCGGCCCCGCAGTGGCTATCCGGCTGACACCGGATCGCCTTGCGATCAAGGCGGACGGCGAAGACGTCGCGGTGTACACCGTGTCGACGGTGGATGCACAAGGCCGCCGCGTGCCGACGGCGGACAATGCCATCCATTTCGCGTTGTCTGGAAAAGGACAGATTCTCGGAGTCGGAAACGGCGATCCCGATTCGCACGAACCCGACAGGTTTGTACCTCACGTTCCGCTGCGCCGGATCGCCCTCAAGAGCTGGCGCTGGAAGATCGTGACGACGACTCCGAGTCGCGCCGAGGCGCCGGAGTACGGTGACCATTTCGACGATGCGGGTTGGAACAGCCTCGAAACCGGGAAGGGCGGCGGAGGGCCGACGATTGAGAAACCCGACACATCCGCGATCTACCGCGCCCATTTCTCGCTGACGGCCAAAGACCTGCAGGGGGCCGGCGCCCAGATCTACTTCTCGGGATGCGACGACGAAGGTTGGTACTTCATCAATGGGAAATTCGTGGGCGAGACCCACGACTGGCAGGCCCAGCCGATCTTCGACATCAAGAAGTTCCTGCGCGTGGGCGACAACGTCGTTGCCGTGGGCGTGAAGAACGATGTCGGCACCGGCGGGCTGAACCCTGACGTTGCTGTCGAGGTGGTCGGGCACGCCGAGACGCCGCCGTGGTCGCGCAGCCTGTTCAACGGTCTGGCTCAGATCATCGTCCGCTCCACGCGGCAGGCGGGCGAATTCACCCTGACGGCGACCTCCCCTGGCCTGAAGCCGGCCGTGTTCGTGGAACGCACCCTGCCGTGCAAACCCATCCCGGCCGCCCAGTGAACCCGGTCCGCGAGCCCGGCGTAATCGCCGACCGATTACATCATCCATTTCAATTCCATCGATAAGCTCATGTTCACCATTCGGAGGGCGAACGCCCTTTCCCTAGTCCTGATTGCGCTGCAATTTCTCGCCGTGCCATGCGTGCGTGCCAACGTCGCCGGAGCCGTTCCGCTCGATCACGGCTGGCGCCTGTGGCTGGACAAAGCCGCCCAATGGCAGAACGACCCGCTCTTCCTTCCGGAGGATGTGAAGCTCGGGTCCATGCCAGTGAATCCGCCGACGGGCGGATGGTCCGCGCTCAGCGACAAGGCCGGCATCGCCGTGTCGCTGCCCGCGACCGTGGAGCAATTCTACTGGGGAAAGACCGCCGGTACGGCGTCCGGCCCGGAGTCTGCCGCCGCGATCGTCGAGGGCGACGGCAGCTATCGGGGCGTGTCGTGGTGGTACCGGAAATTCACAGTCCCGGCGTTGAAACCCGGTGAACGGCTGGTCTTCCATTTTCCCGGCGCCCGGCTCCGCGCCGAGGTCTATGTGAACGGGAAGCTGGTCGGCTATAATATCATCTCCGAGGCGCCGTTCTCGGCCGACGCGACGAGCGCCTGCCATCCGGGAGCCGGCAATCTGCTCGCGGTGCGAATCACGAACCCGGGTGGCCGGATCGACTGGATGGATTTCCAGACGATGAACTGGGGCAACTACGTCCTGCCCGCGACCCACTCATTCGGGGGACTGGACGGCGGGGTGGAGATGCAGGTGCGCTCTGACGTGAGCGTCTCCGATCTCGCAGTGTTCAACACGCCTGACACGCACACGGTGCGTATCCGGGCGAAACTGACATCGCACGGGTCCGCTTACGAGGGGCCGCTGGAGATTCGCATCACCCAGGCCGGACGCCTCCTGTTTGAAACGAGCCAGCCGGTGAGCGTTCCGAGCGGCGGCGATGCCATCGCCTGGGTCGAAGCGAAGGTGCCGGCGGCGTTGTTGTGGGCAGTCGGCCAGCCCCACCTCTGCCAGGCGACGGCGACGCTGCCGCCGCTCGGCCATTCGGATCGCAGCACGACCTTCGGCTTCCGCTGGTTCGGCGTGAGGGGCCTCGGAACGGACGCGACGCTCTGCCTCAACGGCCACAGGATCGTGCCCATCTCGTCGATTTCCTGGGGCTTCTGGGCGCCGAATGGTCTCTTCCCGGACAAGGCCGCCGTCGCGAGGGAGATCGCGTCGATGAAGGCGCTCGGCCTCGACTCGCTCCAGAACCACCGGCACATGCCGAAGGCGGCGGAGGTCGACGGCTTCAACCGGGCGGGTCTTCTGCTCTACTGCGAGGCGGGCGGCGGTGTTTTCACCTTCGAGAAGGCGCCGACGGAGCCGAAGGGCACGAGCGTCGAGGTCCGGTACGACGGGAAACCGCTCGAACTTGATTTTCTCAACCGGTACCAACTGGACAAGGAGCTGGCGATGATCCGAGCCTTCCGGTCCGACCCGTGCGTGACGATCTGGACGCTTCAGAACGAAACCGGCCCCGACGTCGACAATCCCCGCATGCGCTACGCGCTCGAACGGATGCGCGAGGCCGACCCCTCGAGGCTGGTGCTCCTGAAATCCGGGGAAGTGAGCCGGGGAGAAGTCTGGTCTTTGCCTTACTCAACCTCGTGGATGAAGGACGACGGGACGGGCTATTCCGGCTGGTGGGACGAGCACACGGCGATGAATTCCCCCGGTGTTTGGGTCGACTCGATGTATCAGTCGCCCACGAACTACGCCTACCGTTCTGACGACCGCAAGGAAGTCGTCGTATGGGGCGAGATGGCGACCGGTGCGTCGCCCGACGACCACACGGCCATCGTCCGGTGGTACAAACGGCATCATGAGACTGGATACGACTTGGCCGCCCACGAGGCCCTGCGAAAGGTCTACGACCGGTTTATCGACGAGCACGGTTTCCGGGCGGCGTTTCCAACCGCCGAGGACCTCTTCAGGGAAGCCGGGGCGAAACACTACTTCTCGGCGGCGCACCTGCTGGAGAATGCGCGCATGTGCAACACCAACGATTACATCGTCCTGTCCGGTTGGGAATCCACCACCATCGATGACCACAGCGGACTGGTGGACGCGCTGCGCCAGTTGAAGGCTTCGCCGAAGCTCCTCCATGCGGCCGCGCAGCCGGAGGTCCTGGTGATCAGGCCGCGGCAGCACGTTCTCGCGACGGGCGACACGGCGGTCGTCGATGTCCACCAGATCAATGACCGGAACATGACCGGGATCTGGAAGCTGGGCGTGACCGCGGCGTACTCCGGCCGGGCTCCTTTCTTCCAGGCGAGCACTTTGGTCACGCTGATCGGAGGCGACACCTTTGGCCAACTGCTCAAGGCGGGGATCGAGTTCAAAGTCGACCGGCCTGGTTCCGTGCAGATCCGCGCGACGCTGAGTCCGGTGGCGGGCGGCGCTCCCGTGTTGGAGAACGAGGAGCCGCTGCTGGTCGTCGATCTGCAGCCCCGGCGTCTGGGTGGCGAGATCGCCTGCCTGGGTGACAACGCAGCGCTGATTCCGGCGCTCAAGGGCCGGTTTCACGCCGACGCCGTGCCCTTCACGCCCGGTCTGGGCAAGGTGTCGACCATCCTGCTTGCCACGCAAAGCGCCTCGCCGGAAGGGTGGTTGACCAGCGATTCCAACGCTCCAGTGGCCGGCACCAAGGACCCCGAACTTTACAAGCACCAGATGTGGGGGAAGGCCGGCCCGATCCACACGTGGACCGGCCTGGCTCCCGGCAAGGTCGTCGTGAAGATTCACCTGGAGGATGGATTCTCCAGCGGACCCGGCCAGCGACTCTTCGACATCGCGCTCAACGGCAAGGTTGTCGCCAGGAACCTGGACATCTTCGCCAGGGCCGGCGGCAGCGGCCGTGCTCTCGTGGAGACCTATGTGGTCGACGCGCCGAAGGGAGCGGTGGCGATGTCCGTGCCGCATGTCAGCTCCGACAATGCCACGCTGGCCGCGGTGGAGTTGCGCGATTCGGCAGGCCGGGTGGTGCGGGCGGTGTTTCGCAACCAACGCTACGTCGATCCCAAGGGCAATGTGTGGACACCGATTTCCGACCAGCACGACGCGGCCTGGACCTCTGACCTGTCGGCGGTGCTCAAGCGGGTCCGCGACGACGGCACCCGCCTGGTGCTTCTGACGACGGGAGGCGACGACGCGCAGCAGCTCGCTTCGTACCTGGGTGAACAAGGCCTGCTCCGGTACTCGGGTCCCGCCGCGGCCTCCGGTCCGTCCTGGATGGGCTTCTGGTATTTTGGCCGCAAACACTGGCTGCTCGACGGACTGCCCTCGAACTGCGTGCTCGACTGGCCGTACCAGATCACCAACGGAAACGGCCTCCTGCTGGACGGCCCCGGCGTCGAGACTGTCATCGGCTATGGCAAGGACCACGATCCCAACATCGGCGTATCCGCCGCGGTCGTACGGTGCGGCAAGGGCCGGATCGTGCTTCTGGCGTTACCCGGACTAAAAAATTCGTTCGTGGAAGACGCCTCGCTCGGATTCCAGAAGATCACCGCGGAGAGGATCCTGTTCAACGCACTCGCCCGCTGATTTCTCATCTGCCCGGGAAACGGCGTCCGTATCCATATTCTGGATGTGGCGGACCGTTTTCCGGGCAAATTGTCCCCGATTTCTACCTTAGTTTCACACCTATGCACCCTGCTCTTATTCTTGCTGAAACCTCATTGATCAGGATGTCCGGCTTGGACATTTCCATGGTCGTCATCTACTTCCTGGCCGTGCTTGGCATCGGCTGGTACCTGAAAGGCCGAACAAGCACGGGAGAGGACTTCTTCCTCGCGGGCCGGAGCATGACGGCGTGGGTGGCGGGCCTGAGCTTCCTGGCGGCCAACCTCGGCGCCTTGGAGCTGATGGGCTGGGCGGCGAGCGCGTACGAGTATGGCATCCTGGCGGCGCACTGGTACTGGATCGGGGCGATCCCGGCGATGGTGTTCCTCGGTCTGGTGATGATGCCGTTCTACTACATCTCGCGGACGCACTCGGTGCCCGGGTATTTGAAACTTCGTTACGGCGAGTCGACCCGCGCGGTG
>DAIDAF010000042.1:0-154527 GCA_027310745.1 Opitutaceae bacterium
TCTGACCCCGGCAGGCTGGCAGCCATCGTAGCTCTCACTGTTACGACCGCCAGTCTACGCGTCGCAGTCACTGTAACGCCCAGCCCGCAACGCGTCGCCATCACTGTAATGCGTCAAGGGGGTACTCCGACGGACGCTTACTGTTAACCAGGGCAGGAACCAAGGACTTGAGCAAATGATAGATTCGGCGGGATTGAACACGGGAATCCGTTGCAACGCCTTCTCTCACGGTCTGCACCGTCCAAATTGGGGTCGGAGACGATGCGCTTTTCAGCGCGCAGCGATTTTGGTAGCTACTGCCACGTTGCAGTAAACGCGAGGCTGCGGCCTTGATGGTTCGGCTGTGAGACGATCAGTCTGATCTCGGTCGAAATGGGATCGGCACGGTTGAGAGCAAATTGCCATGACTTGTAGGGGCGGGTGGCTTCGCCCATTTCGATGATAGGCTCTATGGGCACAGGTTTACCGGAAGGTCCGCGAAGCGCGAATGCTTGGACAACGGTATCCCGGAGTCCGCGGAAATCGACGACTTCGACGATGCCGGCCGGTGGACCAGACAAAATACGGCAGGTGAGGAGTTGCGCCGCCAGCGGACCAATTGCAAAGAACTTTGCAGCGCGATGTCTTTCAAGGACCGCGGAAGCGGGTGGGCCGAAAACGGCGTGCAGTTCGGCGATAATGCCTCCGGCGAAAGAGGGGAAAGTCGCCTCGCTGACGTATGCTTGAAAAAGCGCAGCCACGCCACCGACGTCGGCGAGTGCGTTGTCCAGCGCGGTCCACGGATCAATCGAGGATCCAAGTTCTCTTCCGCCCGTCCACACGACTTTTAGCCAATCCCCGACCTGCGATTGCGCGGGACAAAAGTGTTCTTGCAGGAAGGCAATGAGGGCGAAGTGCCCATACACTTCCGTGTTTACCCAGTGGTCAAAGTTGCCGTCCTGAGGGTGAAGAAACGCGGCCCAATTGTTGTCGCAGTGCGACAGGCTCAACGTCGACTGCCAAGATCGGCCATAGTCCATCCATGCTTGCACGCGGCGGGCAAGGCGAGTTTCCATCGCGACCGCGCACATTTCCTCAAACTTTGCCCAACGGTCCCTACGGTGAAGTTCCATCGATTGCGCTCCGCCGAGCCAGCGGCCCAACAAGGCATGAAAGCCCTCGTGCAACGCCGAACTTTCGAGCCATGCGAGATCGCGGCCGCCAAACCGACCGGACTCGTGCGTCGGGAGGAGGATCAGCGTCGAGGTGTGCGGATGCGCTTGGCTAGACAGGATCGTGACGGGGCAGCGCGACCCAGGCACGTCCGGCAATTCCCATTCTACCGGAAGGGGGAAGGTCATATCCCAGAGGACCACAGGGCATTCCGGCTCAGCCGGGACGTCGAAGCCAGCATGGGCAAAAGCGCTTTCGATTGCCTCGAGGGCGCGATCTACAACCTGTACGGCACCGGTCGGAATGTTGCCGAGAAAGGCGCGGGAACTTCCGACGTGCAGAGCCAGAGTCTTTACGGTGGACCAACGAGGGGGTTCCGCGAAAGGCCAAACATAGCGGACAAATGTGCCGACTTTGCGCCGTTCCCAGCCGTTGTTGGGATCGTCTAGGAACTGCTTGATGGCGGTCGTGTTCATGTCCGACCGGAAGGCGGCGTGGCACGGCGTGCCAGAATCTGGTCGAAAATCTCTGCGTTTTCATGCGCATCGCGCAGAGCCTGAACTAGGCGCTCGCTTTTCAGTTTCGGCTTGCCGGACTCGATCGCGATTTCCCAATCGGTGCCGCGTAAGGAATCGAGCGCTTGGCCTCTGCGATGTTCGTCGAGAAAGCCCCACACCGTGAGGAGTGCGTCCACGAAGCCTGGCAAGCTGACAGGCGGTCGATCGATGCAGGCTTTCTTGGAGACGACAGCGATATCACCTTGGCGGAGCTTGGCGAAATATGCGTCGTCGAGCCAAAGGCCAACCGTCTTTTCCGCGATCAGACGTTTAATAAAGGCTGCCATTTTGGACGCATGATCCACGTCCGTTTTTGAGATCATTTCAAAGACGATGCCCGACTGGGGAATTTTGTAGTCGTTGATAAATTCTTTGATGGCTTCGTCCTCAGGGTAACTCGTCCATTGCAGCAGTCGGGTGGTGTTACGGCCGAACTTGTCAATGATGAGACGTGCAATTGAAGTAGTGGCGTTAGGCCTATCATCAGTGATATTGTTAGGCAACCGAAGATCAAGGATAGCGCAGTCGTAGGGCTGCCTGCGTGCGTGGGCGTCCAACACAAGATGAACAGCTTCGTCACGAGTTACTGCACTATCGATTATGGCATTTGGGAAAATCTGGCGAAGGAAATGAACGCATTCGTCAAGCGAGTCTTCGATGTCCTCGACGATAAGGATGCGGACTGGATAGTTGCGGAGATTATGTTTCACGGTGATGGAGATCGGATGGGAAGAATGATTTTGAAATGGGAGCCCTGACCGAATTTACCTATTTCCACAATGGATCCGCCATGTGCCTGAAGTGTCTCTCTGACATAGGCGAGACCCAATCCCATCCCTTTTCGCCTCTGGCCAGGGCGATGGGAGAAAAAATACTCGAAGATCTTCTCCTTCAAGTCGTCTGGCACACCTGGACCGTTATCAATGTAATCTATGATAACACGATTATCGGCTTGAGGACTTGAAAATGCGACTTGCACCTTTAGACCGCTTTGCGCGAGAAACATGGAGATCGAGTCGGATACCAACTCTGAAAAGACCCCCTCTAGATGGGATTGGTCGCCGGATATGATGAACTTCGTGTCCTCCCCGGGATGTGAAATTATGGTCGTGCCGAGGCCCTTGTCGGAGGCGATCAAGCGGAGCGCCTCTCTGGCGACTTCAATAAGGTCGACGTCGGAGTGGACGGGCCGGACTTCTGAGAGCTGAAGTTTGGCGCGCTCCAAGACGTGCATGACGGAATTGAGCTTGGCGCGGAAACGGGCGTTGATCGATGGTAAGTCGTCCTGATGTTCCGGAGCGATGGTTTCCTCCAAGGTACTATATTCGGCAAGGAGGAGGGGAAGTGCGACGATACGCGTGGCCAAATCGTGAGCGGCAACGGCTATCGCCCGCTGCTGGAGCGTTCGCATTTCCGCCAGCTTTACCGCGGCCAGATCGAGTTGCCTGAGGTGCTGGCCGAGGATTTCGGAAATTACGCCGAGATCCTCCACGTACCGTTGCGGAGGGGCGGCGTCGGAAAGAAATGCGAGCGTGAGCTTCCCGAAGGGCTGCTCGCCGACGAAGAGTGGAAAATCGATCCAATAATCGCCCGGATTTCGTTCGACGAGGGCGGAGTAAGCATTTGACTCAATCCGGCGGTAGTGCAAGTCGGTAGTAGATGCGGAGATGGTGTGGTGGTCGGGCGGACACCAGCGAAACGAGATGGGTTTCTTCTCGACGAGGGCGGCCCAAAGCTCAGGGTCACTACCTTTTTTCAGGACTAAGCTGCCGGAGTCGAATGCGTGTTTCAGCGCCAGATTCTTGTATCCCCAGGACTTGCTGGATCGCAGATCGCCAGACTGAGCATCGATCAGAAACAAGCGCACGCCGGATGCGAAAAACTCAGTTTTGAGATAACTGCCGAGCGCTTCGAGACTGTGAAGTACGCTTTCCTCTTGGAACAGTCTCTGCGTGGCGTCCGCGAGGCGAAAGCGGCTGCCAAGGGTCCGCAGTCTCATGCGGGCGTCGTTGTAGCAGGTGAGGAAATTCGTCGCCACCGTTTCCAAGAGGCGTTGGCGTAGGTTTTCGATCACGGGCCCACGCGGTTGCGACTCGAACAGCAGCGCGTGGCGGGGTTTCAACTCATCCTTACCAGGGCGAGTCAGGACGAGAAGGGTGCGCTTCGTGGCGTTCAGATGCAGAAAGTAGCTTTCGCCGGGATGTCGCAGCGCGCTTGGTGCCGGTTCCGTCTCGCATAGCTGCCGAATGATATCATCGAAGCCTCCGACGACTTCCGTTTCTCCTATGGGCGACCAACGCCCATCTTCGGATAATTGAAGGATCCTGGCGTTGCTTAAACCAAAAAGGAGTTGCCCGGCATCCTCTAACAGATGTGGTAAATGGACGAGAGCGTCTTGTTTCGTGGCGAGTTCGGCGAACTCACGGCACAAACGGTTCACTATCGTCCGCATAATGCGGAAGTCCTGTTCATTGATGGGCCTCCAGCGCCTTTCGGGCGCGGTTACCAGACGATAACGGCTGAAGGCTGTCGGCCAGTCGCCCTGTTTAGCGTGAAAATCGCCTCGACAAGTCCAGGAGAAATACCGCAGGGCGAACTCCGCGACGTAGATTGAAGCGAACCGGAGGTGGGTCATGTCCGGATCGCGCCGCAGAATGCCGGCGAGCTCCAGCGCCTCGGGTTTAGCCGTGGCTTCTGGCACTTCGATGCATGCGGTGAGGCAGGCCTCGTGCTCCGGTTGCCCCTGATCTATCGCCAGCAGCACTTTATCGAGGAGATCTTCGAGGCGACCCAGCACGTCGCGATCCTGTTCGATCAGCGATTTGGCGGCGTGAAACGGTTTGAAGCCGAAGAGAGGGAGAGCGCGGTAAAAAGAAAACCCCTCGATTTCGCACTTACGGTATCCCGTATGTTCTGGCAGGCTGTTATCGTATCTCAGACGTCTCTCACTGAGGCACCACAGGATGGCGCGGAGGATGTTGACGTTGCCTCCCGAGTAATTGAATAGGCACTTGAAGGCTGCTTCGGTGTTCCACGATGGATCGGCGTCATCGCTGAATTTCAGACTGCAAGCTTCGACCCGCTTGAGAAAAAAGACTCGGGAGCACTCCAGGTCGTGGCCGGTCAGGACGAACTGATAGACGCACTTGAACGGAGAGGTCTCGCGGGCCAGAGTGCGGGCGAGCAGGCTTTCGCCGGTGAGGCCGACAACCAGGTGGCGTCGTTCCACAGAGTTGCGGATATGGGCGAGAAACTGTTCCTTCAGTGGCTGGGCTAGGCAGTCGATATTGGCGAAGGAAATCGGCAGGCTTGATCCGTGGCCGGTTCGGCTCAGCCGGTAAAACCAGTCGTCGAGCGAGGAACTACCGGCGAGCGCGGCGACGATCTCTGGGCAGCTGTGGTTGACCAAGCGCCCCGTCAGTTTCTTTAGCAATTCGGCTTCCGTGACGATGGCCTCATTGTCCGGAAAGAAGACAGAAAGATACCGGCGATTTTCTTCCCGGAGCCGACGGCCAAGCATCGCCAATACGAGGCGTTTGCCACCGCCTTGGCAACCGAGCAGGACGAAACTCTCGGCGCGCTGCACAAGGAGGAGCAACTCGTCGACCAACGTAACGCCGACATTGCGATATTCATACCGGATCTCGAAGCTCATCTTCCCCTCGCTTTCAGCCGTTCGAGACACTCCCTCTGCACGCCGTCGAGGTAGTCGCGATGATGTTGGGCGGTTTTGAAGAGATCCCAGCGCGGTGGGGCATAGTTGGCGTGCTCCCAGCCCAGCAGCCAGTTGACAACGAGGTCGTCACAGGCGTCGTAAATCTCGGTCATGGTGCAGGCGAGGCCGCGCTCGCAGAGCGCGGCGCGGATGAGAGTAGGAACTTGGAGACCCTCCTGAGAATGCTTCAGCACCTCGACTGCGGCGAAGCGCGCCAAATCGGAGTGCACATCCTCGAGCTGGGTACGCAGCAGCGAGAAATCCCTGAACGACTCGTCGGTGGGGGCCAGCATCGAGGGAGTGATCGTGCAGGTGTTGGTCGTCGAGGCTTGCCGAACGACCAGTTGCGCGCAGCCCTGAACGAGGTGCGGATTGCGTGACGTGTAGCGCAGTAAGGTTTGTTTTGTTTCTTCGGGCGTCTCGACCCGCAGGCCGAGCGCTTCGATGGGCCGGAGAAAAAGCTGCCACGCTTCGTCGGCGGAAAGCGCTTGGAAGCGGATTTCGTGTAGCCGGCCAAAGGAACTCGCCTGGTGCTTGCGCCAGAATTGGCGGACCGCTCCGCGTCCGACGACAATTACCCGGTTACCGCTGCTGACGGCGAACTCAGCGACGGTGAGCAACAGATCGGTGTGGCAGACGGCGTCGGCTTCATCGATGATGATTTCCAGCGGCTCCTTCACTTTGTGGACGATCGAACACAGGAAACTGCGTAATTCAGAAAACTGGATCCGATCTGTGATGCCGGGGACATCCCGGATCCCCATGGCGAAAACCCGCGCGATGCGATCTTCGTCCAAGTGCGCGCACACTTGGAGATCCAAATAGAAGACATTACGTGTGTGGGGATTTTTCCCACGACGGCAAATCTGTAGATATTGCTGCACCAATGACGTTTTGCCGGTCCGTGATGGACCAGTAATCAGGAAGCCCGCGGCCTCGTTGGTTTGGAGCATATTGAGTTCTTCCTGCCGCCCGAAAAACATCTCTCCCGTTGCCGGTTGAGTGGTGTTGAACGGGTGCAGCCTGATCGCGTCGATTTGATTGCGTATAGGGCGGCGAAACGCTTCGCGGCTACGGGAACCGTTGCTGGAGAGAATTTCTGAGATGATTTCCGGTGAGAAGATGATAACGCGTCCATGAAATGAGCCAATCGAGAGGCTGGCGTATTGCTGTCGATGCGGACACAGCACGATGAACGGATGGCTTGCGTCGGTTTGCTCCAGGAGGGCCGGCAGGGACGAGAGCGGCGTCTGCAGGAACGGCGGAACCAGCAGGAAGTAAATTTCCTCGAAACCTCGCATGTAGAGCCCGCTAAGTTGGAGTGTGAACCGAAACAGCGGTGTGTCCGACTCGACATTGCGGAACTCCCCCGACAAAGCACTAGCCCATTTATGGACAAACTGGCGCGCAAGGGTTGGGAAAACGCCGGGATTAGCAGACGCCAGCCCGATTACCAATGGCTGCAACGCTGGGACAGCAGCGGCTCCACTGGCGCCAAGTCCGGACACGGATGATGGCTCACTCAATCGAGGAATTCCAGCACAGCGTCGAGTTGGCGCCGTTCGGCCGGAGAGTATCGGGTTTCATATCTACCGAGTGCGGCTGATGCCTCCTCAGGGGAGGCGCTTTCAGCCAAGCTGCCGGGAGGTTGCGGCAACGGTGCGCCACGGCGATCTCGTGCCGCGACGAATACCGACGGCGGCGGCTGAAACTCTACCGCGAACCAGGCGCGCACCCACAGGCTCAGGTGAGCAGCATTGAATTCGATCTTCCTGGCGAGTGCGAGCCACGGATCTAAACGGGACGAGCGTTCACCTCCATTCATGGAAATAGTTGGAAGCGCGACATTCGCCAGGCGGGCAAGACGTGAAAGATATTGATCGAGCGGCAGGGCCAGAAACCCCGTCTCCCGGTATTGCGACCGCAGGCGGCGCAGTGTGATGGCGCCGTTCACGGCGCAGTGGCAGGCGGCGGAGTCGGCTGAATCAGCTACGCTTGCCGGACGGCCAGTCGCGCAACCGGCCGACCGGATGGCCACAGCGTCCACCAATACCTCAGCCATCATGGGCTCAAAATTCGTGTTTTGCTTCATAAGATCGGACGGAGAAAACTTCGGGAAAAATGATTGCGGGTGATTTCAGGCCGGAGGGACGGGACAGGTGCAGGTGTGCAACCGGGCAGTGAGACGTTTTTTTCGCTGACGGACGGCGGCTGCGCTCAGGCCGTGGAGACGGCCGACTTCGGTGGCGTCTTTCTTCTCGATGAACAGATCGCAAAGGACCTGATAGTCTTCGACTGGAAGCTGAAGGATCTCGGCGAGCATGGTTAGGCGTTGGCCGGGCGTCACAACAGCAAGATGATAACGGTCCGCATGGTGCTCTTCGTATTTTGACGCCGGCCGATTTTCGCGAGCTTGGCTGGTGGTGCGAAGGAGGCTGCGGAGATGATTGCTGGCGACACCCCAAGCCCACGACATGAGTGGCGCGCGGTCACGATCGTAGCGGTCGAGCGACGCGAGAATAAGAGACAATGCTTCGGATGCCGCGCGGTCCGGATCCTCGAGCCCCCAGCCCTTATTCCTCATAAATGCTTTGAGTGGTCCCCAAAGTTCCCGGGCGAGTTGGTTAACCGCTGAACCGTCGGTTAATTCAGCTTCGATTTCAGCCGCCGCTTCGCGGGCCAAGTCTTCGAGTGATTTTGGTGCCAACGCGGTCGCCGTTGACTGTCCCGTTTGCTGGATATTCTTCACGGAAGTGGAGGAAATGGTCGGGGGCTTGGAACGACGTGAAACATGGCGCAGGCGAAGGTTGGTCTCACCTTATAATTGTCCGAAGTGTGACACTGGCGAGATCGCAGTCGTTCTGGCTGATCATCCATTGGCTCGTCACGAAGTGTGGCATGATCATACAGATCCATGCCCGTCCAATTTATGTCGTGTAGTCTTCGCAAACCGAAAGCGCGTAATTGATTGGCAAACGGACCGTAGAACCCAGCCATGTGTCGACATTATCGCAAAGCTTACGCGGTGGCGAGGCCTTGCGCGCTGCGCACTGCTACGAGTCGCGGCGCTGGGCGCCACGCCTCGATAGCCCGCGCACATCGATTGCGAGGACTCAAAATGCCGGTCATGATTTGGCCGTGCGCAACTCTCTGGCGCAGCTAGTATCCAAGCTCCTTCTCGAAGATGACATCCGGCACTTGTCCGAAGTCCCGACCGAGGTCGATTGTGGCTACGCCGTCAGTGGCTTTAGGCCCAACGCAAGCTCGCCGAGGCTGATCGAGCACCCCGAAGGCAACGATTGACAATTTCACGAACGCCGACATCATGTCCGACATGAGAACTTTCACCGTTCGCGACCTTGATCGTTCCCCAAGCACCGTCTTGGAGGCGTCAAGAGCTGATGGCCGCGCCCGCATCCGCGAGCGTGGAGGCCAAACCTACATTATCGTGCCGGAAGCAACGCTTGAAAAGCCTATCACCGGATTGCCCAACTTCCAAAAACGGAGGCAACGAATGCTCAGTGGCGTACTCCCAGCCTCCACGGTCCAGAAACTCGATAAGGCCATCGCTGGCGAATGAAACCCTACGCAGACACAAACTTCTTCACTCGGGTTTATCTATCGCTGCCGGAAAGCGAAAAAGCGGACCAGTTCTTTGCGAACGCCAAAAGCAAAGGCGCCTCGCGGTTCCCAATCACTTGGCTTCATCGGATGGAGTTGGCTAATGCCTTTGAGATGTCGGTGTTTCTCGGAAAACACGGCTCACAACCACGAGTGTCGCCGCAAAACGCAGCCGTAGCACTTGAAACATTCAGGGAAGACTTGGCTGCCGAGAAATTCCTTCACGATGCCACGATTGAGGTTTCAGCAATCCAACCTCTCTTCGAGGAAACCGTGGCACGTCATACAGCAAAGCATGGCTTCAGAACCTACGACATTCTCCACGTTGTCTCCGCACGACTTCTCGGGTGTGACCACTTTTTCAGTTTCGACGCGAAGGCAAACGCTCTCGCGAAAATCGAAGGGTTAAAAATCGCCCTGATCTGAACGAACGAGGCGCGCTGTTCCAATAGCACAAGCCCGTTTCACCTCAGTTCGCTTCATCCTCTCCAAGTTCTGTTCGAGCATGCCGTCCACTGCCTATTGTCAGAGGCCATCCAAATGCAGCTAGGTGCAGCTCAAAGCTGCTGAGATCGTGGCTGAGCCATTCGATCGGCTTTTTTTTGGTCGATCTTTTGATGTGGTTTCCGGTTTCGCTGTGCCTTCAGAGGTTTTTCACGCCTGGTGTCCACATTTGCTGTCGTCCGACAGGATGAGCGCGGCGACGGCTGCGACGTGCTTTGGCATCTCGGCCGCCAAGCGGTCACTGTCGTCTCCATCATACCTCGGAACGTAGATGAGTTGTTCGCTGGAACGGAGGCCGAGATACCAACCTTTGCGCCACCTCGCGACGCGAAATTCTCCATAGGGGTCTTCGTTTTCGATGAGGATGCCTTCGGGATCGACCGGGCTGTGCGCCTGGCCAAGCTCGCCGGCCGCATCGAGCTGCTCGCGGCCGATGATCGCGCTCGGCTCGAAGCCGAGCCCGAAGGCTGCATTCATCGTCTCAGCATATTGCTGGGTCGCGTCGGTCAGAAGCTTGACCGACCCGAGTTGCCGGAGAGCCGCCAGAAATTCGAGCGCACTAGGTCGCCTTCTGACGAGCAATTTGCGCCCGGATGGAAACGCGACGATTTCCCAGCCTGATTCGCCCACCGGAGGGCGGCAAACTGGCATGCCGGTGAGTTTCGCGACAAATTCGTTCGGAATCACGGCTTGCCACCGGGCGATCAAAGTCTCGTCGAGGTCGCAGTAGATCATGGTGAGAAAAACGACACTTGGGGAACTGGCAGTGCTGGTACCGAGAGAAGAGTTGGCGACTCAGGAGCTGGATTGGTCGGTTCGTCTTTTCTCCTGAATTGGACTCCTTGTCCGTCACGATTGCCTGCTTCCTTTTTTGGAATTCTTCCTGAGCTGTGGCAGTTCCTTGATCCGTCGGAACCGACCGATAGCGATGTCTCTTGAAGCGTCCAAAATCTCCTCGCTGGAAGCGCTGGCCGGCGCCAAACACATGAGGAACCGTCGCCCGCGGCTTCGCCCACGACTGCTTCGGTGGTGGAAGAACAAATATCGACCGAGTTCGCATTGGTCTAAGGCTCTTCCGAGGTAACGCTGTACCTGAGATGAATCGACCAGCCACGGTACGAGATGGCGGCCAGCCGCACGAGCGCGACCGCCCGAGGAGGTCACTGAACGAGTGTTCACAGCACGCGGACGGTCTTTGGTCATAAGGCCCCAGATGTGGGCAATCTCGTTTACAGCCAGAACGGTTCCTGATCCTAGGCTTGCCAGTTTTCGACTTTCAATCCGCTCACCCGGTTGAACTCACTGACGTTACGGGTCACGAGGGTAGCTCCGAGACGGAGGGCTTGCGCGGCGATCAAGGTATCCATCGGGCCGATGCCGAGCCCGCGGGACTCCAGATCGTGGCGAATTGCAGCGTAGTGCGTGCAGTCGTCACGCGAAAACGACTCCACGGGCAAGGTCTGTGCCAACTCGGCCAGTTTCAACCGAGCGTGCGCACTGGTCCCTTTGGTGACGCCGAACTCGCGTTCGGCTAGAACGATGACGGAAAGGCACAGTTCGCCGAAATGCTCCTGCATCTTCGCGACGAGGTGGGCGTTGTCACCGCGCATGTAGGCGGAAACCGCGTTGGTGTCAGGCAGGTAGATCATTCGTCGCGGGGGATATCGGGCGTTGTGTGCTGCGGCACGTCCGCGAGGTCGGGGCATGAACCGGCCAGCGCGCAGAATTTTCGACGGCGCGTCTCGAAGTCGGCATTCAACGGTTCGAGGAGCACGCCGCCGGTGGGCGTGCGGGAAATCGCGGCTTCGTTGCCGGGGAGACGAAATTCGCGAGGCAGTCTGGCGGCTTGGGAGCCGCCATGCCGAAAGAGCTTGGCGCGGGAGAGTGTGGATGGCATATCTACATGTAGATACATTGTGAGCGGTGCGAGTCAAGATGGTTTCGAGAGACATTTCCAAGCTCCGTGCGGTGGATTATTAACCTCATAATCTACATGTGATTCTGTTCTTTACGAAGGGATGGTTCGGCTAACGAAGACACTGCCTGTCGGAGAGAACCTTGGCTAGTATCTCCGGTCGAAATTTGCCGCCACGCACGAGCGCGCGAAGCGCTTCGCTTTGGTTCCCGGACGCATAGATGGGGCTCAAAACTGAATCGATCAGCTCGATTCCCTCGGTAGTTGTTAGCTGCCTCACGTTCGCAATCTCAATATCGGCTCATCGGCCACGCCACCTTCTCCAACGTGCCAAGAAATCCAAAATGTGATTCCGAATTTGTCGGGGATCGCGGATCCACGGGACGAATTCCGCGAGTGTCACAGCGCCGGCTACCAGCCCCACAATGACCGCGCCAACATCAAGAGCAAAATGTGATGGCCAGAATTGGTGTCCTAGCGCCCAGACGACTATGAAGACACAGACGATTTTGAGGGTGAGGAACCTTGGTCTCGAGGGATTCGTCATGAAGGTGGAAATGGCTTTCTTGTCGTGAAAGAAGAGGTGTCCACTGGAGGGGCCTCTTTGGGGGCCTGATTATGGCGAGAAACTGTGGATGAAGTCTTTTTGCTCCAGCGTCTCCGGGGTCGGCTGGAACACTGGTTTCTCCGCAACGAGGCGCTGTAACTCTTCGAGAGCCGCAGCGGGAGTGAATCCATGGGTGATGAGCCAGCAGCAGACGACTGAACCTGTTCGTCCGCGACCGCCCCAGCAGTGCACGTAGACGGTGCCACCACGTTCGATTTCCGCGTCGATCGTTCGAACGATTTCACGCATGTGTTCGAGATCGGTGACGCTTCCATCTACGATCGGATGCCGGACGCGTTGGACATTTTGGCCCAATTCCTGGGCATAGCTGGAAAGCAGAGGCATGTAGTCGACGAAGGGCTTGCCGGAGCGATCTCGTTCGTGCTCCTCCATGAGGCACACGACCAAAGAGACCCCTGCCTTTGCGAGTGCCTTCAGTTTGGTCTCTGCTTCGGCGGCCTGAGCACTCCCTGGATAGGCGCCAGCCAGAAGGTGTTCGCTGACCCAGTAGCTTCTAAAGTAGGGAAGGTCGGTTTGGTTCATCAGATGTGCGCCCGTTTTCGCCATGGATCGGTGTAACGGTACAACCTGTCAAAGCGTCCGGCGTCGCCCGTTGCCCGGTCCAAAGAGGAATTTGTTCTGCCTGGCAGTGCCCGCAAATCGTGGATGGGCACCACGAGAAATTCAAGGGCACCAGGTCGCCGTTTTACGAGCAGCTTGTGCCCTAATGGGAACCGGGCGATTTCCCAACCGAGTTCACCGATTGGACGACGGCACATCGCCATGCCGGCGAGCTTCGCCAAGAATTCGTTCGGGATCACTGCTTGCCACCGAGCGATTGGCGTCTCGTTGAGGTCGCAAACGATCATGGGAGCACTAGTTTCTGCTAAGGAGTTTTCGACTCTCGAGCAGATGGATCAGCGTTTTGTACATGATGACTGAACCTGGATCTACGCCATATTTCTGTTGGAAATGACCCAAGAGGGAGAAGTACCACTCTATCGCTTCCCGCTTTGCCGGGCGTCCGCTTAGGAAGGGTTCGATTTGATTGATGAATTCAACCGGCGCCATCGGAAGGCCCATCTGTCGCATACGCAACTCGGCGACACTGACATCGTCGATCATGCTTGGCCATGGGCGGGACAATTCGCTCAGGATCTTTTCTGGATTATTCGCCATGAGCGCCTCTAGTTCCGCAAGAGAAGGTAAGTTTGACATAAGCTAGACAGGTCGAATTAGTGATATTCTAGTTATTGATAATAAATAAGTTACGATAATCATCAGGTGCCAGATATTTCGCGCATCGAGCTTTGGGCCGTGACGTAATTCGCGGAGCACTGGAGCATTAAGCGGAGAAAATCTTTGATGGGATGTGCCCCTAGGGCACCTTTTATGGTCAGTTTTTTGCCACTCTCAATGTGCCCATTGGGTACATTTTGAAATCCCGCCAGCTCACGCATTCCCGCAATCTCGTCGGCGCGCGCCTCAAGCAACTGCGGCGTGTCGTGCGGCCACGGGTAACCCAGGAAGATCTTTGCGGCCGCGTGGCAAAGTATGGCGTTGTGCTGACAAGGACTCAGGTCGCCAAGATCGAGTCCGGACGGCGTCCAGTTTTTGACTTCGAAGTGGCCGCTTTCGCCCGGGCACTGAAAGTGCCGGTCCAGAGCCTGTTCCTGCATGAGCCGTCCAGGACGACATCGAAACCTTGACGCCCCATGAGCGTTAAGAGTCGTGGTGAAGTTCGGGCGACGGCGCACAAGGATATCTATGAGGTCCTGATCAATCGCGCGGCCTTCTTCTGGGAGGACCGAAATGCGTGGAACCGAGAATTGGAGCGTCTCATCCTTCCTGCGGGTGACAATGCGAGGTTGGAGCGGCTGAACCCAAAGAGCATTGTTCGATTCGACCAACTGAGCGACGACGACGAATTCAGAGCGCGGCAACTCCAGAATATTTGCCTCGCATCAATCTTCGAACTGGCTCCGCCGCTGAAGCGCAAGAACCGGCGGCTGGAACTCCCCGGGATGTACCTGGCGGGGTTTCGGCCTGCGGGCGATATGTCCGATATACCCTGGCCGCCTGCTCCCGATGCTCTTAGGACCAAACGCGACGGACTGGATGGAGCTCGGGCGCTGTACGCTATTGCCAAATACGCCACGGCGATGCTGGGTGCCTATGACGGTGACGAAATTCGGGAGATCGCTGGGCAAGTCACTGAGTGGCCAGCGATGCTGCGTCAGCACGAGAAGGTAGAAAAGAAATTCGAAAAATGGGCCGAAAAAGCCGGCTTGGGGAGGAAATGCCCGATCAATTTCGACGGCCGTAACCCAGACGTTGCGCGTAACCGAGCTATCCTACGGGAATTGATCGAGGTGCATTTCTATTTGGTGGATCCGGAGGGCCGGCGGAGCCTGCTGAAGCAGCGGCGAGATTTTGACGACGATATCCACGTTCAAATGTCGGCTTCTTGGCAGAAGCGCGCGGACCGCTTAGGTCCTCTTTCGACGAAGACATGGCCTGAGTGGTGGGCAGTGATTTGGGCGAAGCTCAACGAGGAGCGTAACGGAAACGTTCATCTAAAACCGCTAAGCGGCTATTTGCAGGATCTCAGTGATCTAGGCCTGGAGGGCGCCCGCGGCTATGAACGCGCGAGACTGGTCCGGAGAGGCATGAAGGCAGAAAAGGCAATCGATCTCACCAAAGGGCTTAAGGCGGAAGATGGAATTTGGGTTGGGGCTCAGGCTCGCCTTCTTGAGATCGATGGCAGGCCAATCAATCAGCGAGAGGCCAAGGCGCTCATCAGAAAGTCCCTCCAGGGAGCGTTGCGATTGCTAGTTAGGAAGAAACCGAGTTGATCCGCCGCTCGGAGTGATTGTGTTTTTTCGGAGATAGAATGACGTAACCAGAGTTAGGATACGATAGCGGGAACTTCTTTTCACAAAAAAACTCCCTCTCCCCGGATTGACGCCGAAGCGATAGGATGCACGGCGTCATGAACGCCGAGATTAAACCAGAGTTTCTTCGCCTTCCGGCACCCAGAAAGCGGTGCCCGTACACTGGGCTCAGTCGCAGCACGCTCTGCGAACTCACGATTCCTTCTCCTAAGAACGATCATCGTCCTCCAGTGAAGAGCGTCCTGATCAAGAAGCGTGGAGCCATCCGTGGTATTCGCCTCTTGGTTTACGACAATCGATGCCTCCTCTCCTTGAGCCGAGTGAGCAGAGGCGAAGGGCAGCATTGGCGATTGGTGCGAGACATGGGGCATTGCCGCTGCGCCTTAGCGCGCGATACCGGCATTTCTGGGCGAACCGCGAGCGTGGCCGCGGGCTGGAACGGTAGCGACTGGCAGCCCGAGTGCTGATTTCGCCCCCTGCGTGCGTCAGGTGTGCTCCGAATTGCATTTTGGGGGTTCCTGCGGCCCGCTCCATGGCCCTCTCTCGCCTGTTAGGGGAGGAGAGAGGCGTGCGGCGGTGTCAGTGAATGCCACCTATATGTCCTAATTTTACCTGATCCTTCTACCGGGATTAGCCGGGGACCGAACACACGCAGAAGTTCCGGCGTTTCAGGACCTATTGCACGCGGAATTCCAGAACCGAGGGAGGACCGATTGCACGCATTTGAGGGACTGATAAGACGCAGACATCATCGTCAGTTTCGCCTCGGCAGCCTGAACGCACCGCATAATTCACACATACCAACGCTGCTACTTCGGCGGGCGCATCATCGGCAACAACCGTTCCGGCCGGCAGCGGTACCTCAAACTGTCCGCTCGTCCCAGACGCCCTGTGCTTCACCGCAGCCAGCTTTACTTTCGCAAACTTAATCGGGCTGCCAACCGCCGGGGCCCACCCAACTTCGCCACCCGGCGCATGAACATCGTGTAGTTGACCGACTCGCGCCGGGCGAACTCCGTCATCGTAAGTCAACTCGCTCAATACGCCTCGATCAATTCCAGGCGCCGCGTTCGCGGCATTACTCGTCGCCCATGCCTATCACGCTTCTCGCCTGCATCCACCACCTCCGTGGTGATTACTCGGATCCACCCAGCTTATCCGTTTTACCGTTCTTCAGCTGGGAGGTTTCCGTTCGGACGCTCACCATCCTGAAATGCCTCCGGGTGAAGGAAATGGGTCCAGCTGACCACATCCGTAAACGTCCGGCCGAGGTCCTCGTGACCAGTATTGCTAGTAACAGCTGCTAAATAGCAAAAGTAACCATCGCTAAATCGTGATGGTTACTAGCACTACTCGAGCTCTACGTCAGAGGCTGCCAGCGGGCAGGCGTGAGCGCGTCGAGGTCGTCTTTGGTAGTCATGAGGCCCATGTCATCGATGATGAGCAAGTCGGGTTTGAGGTAACCGCGCAGGAGCCGATCGCGCTGGGCGAGCGCCTCCTCGGACAGGAAGTCGGCAACCAGATCGAAGATGGGCCGGTACCGCACGACGAAGCCCTGCTTGATCGCCTCGTAGCCGATGGCTTGGGCGAGGTGGGTTTTGCCGACGCCCGGAGGACCGACGAAGAGCGCGTCGGTGGATTTGCGCACAAAATGACACGCGGCCAACTCGTAGATCTCCTTGCGAGAGACCGACGAATTGAAGCGCCAGTCGAAGTCTTCGAGCTGCTTGAGGGCGGTGAACTCGGCGGCGGCGGTGCGGCGGGCGATTTTGCGCTGCTCGCGCACGTTGATCTCGTCGTGCAGGATCAACTCCAGGAACTCAGCATGGGTGAGCCGGTTGGCGGCGGCTTCCTGGAGGCGCACGGAGAGCGTCTGGCTCAGAGCGGACAGGCGCAGTTGTTTGAGGATGGAATCGAGGTTCATACTTGGGAAAAGGCTTCGACCTTGTACGCATCAAGAGGGCGGATGAGCGGATGGGTCTCGAGGAAGTCGATCTGCACGACCTTGTCGTCGTGCGTGAGCAGCCGGCGCAGATCGCGCAGGCGCCAGACGTTGCGGTGCTTGGCCGTGGCGGCGGCCTGTTCGAGGGCGGCGCTGGGATGCGTCTTGGCGAGGCTGACGAGGCCTTGTAAGGCGCGCAGACCATACACCCCGCGATGAGCGAAGAAGGCTTCGGCCCAAGCCGCCGTGTTCGGCCCGATCAACCGGCAGCGATCCAGCCAGTAATCGGCGCCGCGCTCGATGCCGCTTTTCTTGTGGGCATGGATGTGGGCGTCGGTCGTCGCAAACCGGCCCGGCTCGGTGCGCGCATGCGCGGCAATCGTTTCCTGCCGATGATTGAGGATACGCACGACCCTCGACTCGCCCCGCACCCACACCTCGCGACCGAGGTACTCGGGGGGCACCGAGTAGTACGCCTTGTCGAACTCGACGTGACCGTCGCGATGGACCTTGCGCCGGGCTTCGACGAAGCTGGGAAACAACGAGTCGGGCAGCGGCGACAACGCGGAGCGCTCCGTTTGAAACATGACTCCGACCTGCTTGCGGACCGTGCCGTGAATGCGGGTGTCGGCCACGCTGCGCTCCCACTCGGCCAGAAACAGGTTTTGCTCCGCAAGCGAGGTGAATGTCCGCCCCTTAAGAGCGTTGTTTTGGGCGAACTTAACCCCGGCTTCGATCTTGCCCTTGTGTTCCGGCCGCGCCGGCTGCGTGGGCAAGACGACGGTGCCGTAATGCCTGGCGAAGTCCGCCATCTTCGGGTTGAGGTTCGGATCGAACCAGTCGGCGTCCAGCACCGCAGCCTTCAGGTTGTCGACAACGGTGGTGCGCGTGACGCCGCCAAAGTGCCGAAACGCGTTCTCGACGCATCGGATGAACGTCTCGGTATCCTGGCGCCAAACTGCCTCGCCATAGCCCTTGCGCGAGTGACTGAGCACGGCGCGAAACAGATGCGGGCGGCGGCGCTTGCCGTGCTCGTCGATCACCGGCGCCCCCTGGCCGAAGTCCACCTGCATCTGCTCGCCGGGCGCGCACTCCATCCGGCGGTGAGGCAACGCGAGCCGTTGAGCCAGACCTTGGACGCAGCGCTTCACCGACTGGTAGCTGCCGGTGAAACCGTGATCGGCGACCAGATCCTGATGGATGCGTTTGGCCGACAAGCCCGCCGTCACCGCCGTTGTGATCGTCGGCAAAAACTCCCGACACAGACTGACGCGGCCCGCAGTCGGGCCGAGGGTCGATATGGCTGGTTTTGGTTCCGCCACCCCTTCGGAGCCGGGGGTCGATATGGCTGGGTTTGGCGTCGCAACCTCTGCCGACCCGGCGGTCGAAATGGCCGGTTTTGCCGGCCGCACGTGGTCGGCCACGGTCCCGCGGTCGATGTTCAGTTCACGCGCGATCCGTCGCTGGGACCAACCGCGGGCGTGCAGGGCTTGTATGGCTTGTTGGAGGCTCACTTCGAGTCGGTTCATCTCGTCCCGTGCAACCCGAAGGCGCCCGCGACGTAAATCACCCGCTCAAAGTGGCGGGTTTTGAATCGACCCTACCTGGCTGGTTTTGACCGACCCCTGACAGGAAAGTGCAGTACTTCACCGTAAGCGTCGCTTCGGGTGCCTCGTAGGCACGAGACCTATGAGGGTGGAAGGATTTGTAGGTCTCGTCTGTACGAGACCTACGATTGCGCCCGCCAGAGGGAAGGCAGCAACGGCCCCAGGTCATCTGCGGTCGTCATTGCGGGAAGCCTTCGAAGCACGTCGCTGAGGTAGGCGTGGGGATCGATGCCGCGACGCTCGCAACTGATGACCAGGGAGTAGATGACCGCCGCGCGAGTTCCCGGTAAGCGTCCGTCGGAGTGCCCCCTTGACGCATTACAGTGATGGCGACGCGTTGTGGGCTGGTCGTAACAGTGATTGCGACGCGTAAACAGGGGATCGTAACAGTGAGCGTTACGATGGCTGCCAGCCTGCCGGGGGCAGAGGCGTGAGGTCATCCTGGTTGGTCATCGACGGGAGTCGGGAGAGCACGTCGCGAAGGTATGCGAGCGGGTCTGAGCCGTGACGCTGAGAAGATCAGCGAGGTGATGATCGCAGAGCGTTGTTCGGCAGCGGGGTGTCCGAAAAACAATCGGTACTTTTGTCCGATCGCCGGCACACGAAACTCCGGGGCTGCGGCGGGAGAGATGGTTTTTGGGGTCTGTACGGTTGAAGTTTGATTGCCTGTCCCTCATAGCGGGGTGGACATTGGTGGGGGAATTGGGTGGGTTGGGGGTGTGAAAGGGACTTTTACCAGCTTGTCCTCTGTCCCCTGGTTGCGCGCGTGCATTTGTGGGCGCTGCGTGGTCGCATTGGTGCTTGGGGCGGCGGTTCTGCGTGCGGCGGAAACCGGGGCGCCGAAGCTGCCGGCATTCATTCCGGTGTCCTGGTTCCCTGCGACGAGTCAGGCGTTGCGCGCGGACGGCGTTGCGACGGACCGGCTGGTGCTCGCCAAGGAGGGGCAGGCCCCCGGCCTCGACGATCAGGTCACGTTTCTCGTGGAGGAGATCGCCAAGGGACGCGCCCGGCAGTGGGCGATGGTGCTCAAGTACAATACGCTGAAACCCAATGAGCGGGCACTGCGAACGTCCCCTCTGTCGATGTACGCCAGCACAGGCGTCCGGGTGGATTTTCCGCCGAGTCCTGTCGTAGGCATGGCAATCCACGTGTTCGGACCTTACGAGCGGAACGGCCCAAGCCCTGCGGCCAAGTCGATTTGGTCAGGCGCCTTCATCAATCCGGAGTTCATGGGCCTGGGCTTCGATCAGTCCGCGGTCCTGTTTCGGCGACTCGTTGCGTACAAAGACCGGCACCAGGAAACCGGAGGCGGAGGGTATTCGCTCGGGTTCCGCTCCAATCCATTTCCCGAGGCAGATGTTCAGAAGAATCGGATCGCGCTCGCCAAATTTGGAATCACTCCCGGCGAGTATCGCGCATTCGCAGGGTTCGTGCCGGCACTCATCAATTTCTTCGTCGTCGGGAGCCAGACGCCGGGGGTGCGCGAACGCATACTCGATGTGGTGGACGTGCCGTGGCTGAGCCTCGTGATGCACGGAGGGAAGCTGGACGACGTCGATTTTGAGATTCTGGGCGGCTTCGAAAAGGGCCGCGCTTCGGACTGGGGGCTCCCGGATGGTCAGGACGTCTATTACATCGGATTGCGAGGTCTCATTTACGGAAAGCCTGCCGTGCTGGTGCGACTGGCGGTGACCCGGCCGAGGGTGCCGCTGTTCAATTGCGCCGGCATTGTCGGGCTCGCAGCGGTGCGCCCGGACGGAAAAGGGCCGTTGGTTACGATCCGGGCCATGGCCTCGCGACCGGCAGCGAACCTTGCCACGCGCTGAAGTCCGATTTTTTGGATTTTCCTTCGTGCGAATCGTCGGGCCGCCCCACTAGCCTCTGTCGTCATGAATCGAACCGACCGCCTCGTCGCAATGGTGACCTACCTGCAGGGGCGCCGCGTGGTGCGTGCGGAGGAGTTGGCGGAACATTTCTCGATCAGCCTGCGCACCGTCTACCGCGACATCGCGGCGCTGGGGGAGGGCGGAGTGCCGATCGTGGGTGAGGCCGGCGTGGGATACACGCTGGTGAAGGGGTATCACCTGCCGCCTGTGATGCTGACTGCCGAGGAGGCGTCCGCGCTGTTCACCGGAGGCGAACTGGCCAAGAAACTCACGGATGGATCGCTGGACGCGGCTGTGGACGGCGCACTTGAGAAATTGCGGGCGGTGCTTCCGCCCGATCGGAGGGATCACCTCGAGCATCTCGCACGTGGAACCATCATCTCGCGAATTCCCCGCTGCGGGGAGTCAACGCGCGAGGGGCCTCCGTGCCTCGCGCTCGTGCAGCAGGCGGTGGCCCGGAGGCGTGTGCTCGCGATGGCCTATCGCAGCCGCGACCGCGGCGAGGAGACCCTGCGTGAGGTGGAGCCGCTGGGCGTCGTTTTCTACGGCGGGCAGTGGTACTTGATCGCCTGGTGTCGGCTTCGGGACGACCTGCGCCATTTCCGGGTGGACCGGATCCAGACGGCCCAGCTGAGGGCCGAGGGCATCAAACCACGGGATGGATTCTCGCTCAGCCGGCACATCGAAGAGTACGCGAAGAAGGGCGACACCTTTCCTGCCACGGTATGGATTTCCAAGGCCGCGCAGGAGCGCGCGACTCGCGAGAGTTTCGCGACCCTCGCGGCCCGTCGCCAACGGGACGGCGGAACGGAGTTTTCGATGCTCACCTGGTCCTATGACTGGCTCGCCCGTTGGATTCTCTCGTTTGGGGGACAGGCTGTTGCGGTGGAGCCCGCGGATTTGCGGGAGCGGGTGGCCGAACTCGCAACTGCCGTGGCCCAAGCGCATCAGGATGCCGTCGCCGAGCTCCTGACATAGGGCTGTCAGGAGCCCGTGGTAAGGTGAGGGCATGGCAACCACCACCACCATTCAAGCGATTGAATTCGCATTCACCGGTTATCCCGTCACGGACCTTCACCGCGCCCGCACCTTCTACGAGGGGGTGCTGGGCCTCAAAACCAGCGCGGTCTGGCAGGACGGCGACAAGGGGTGGATCGAATACGACCTGGGAGGGCATACCCTAGCGATCACCAACGGAGCGGAGCAGTGGAAACCGAGCAATGACGGCCCGGCGATCGCCTTCGAAGTCGCCGACTTCAACGAAGCGGTTGCGGTGCTCAAGCGCCATGGTTCGCCCTGCATCGTGGAGCCGACCGAGAGCCCGGTGTGCTGGCTCGCGGTGTTCCGGGATCCGGACGGCAATACGTTCGCGATTCATAAACGCAGTGCGCACAGCCACACTTGAGCCGTTGGAAAGAGGACTCGGGCAGGACGGCGCATAGCCGTCGGCCCCCAGCCACCCACCACGCCATGTTTCCTCCCTATCCCCTCCTTCCTCACGGACCCTGGTCGCGGGCACACCGCGCGCCGGATGCTGCGCAGGCTGCCGGCAACGGGACTCTGGCCACGGGTAACGGACGGCGCGTCGTGCTCTCCGTCGCGGTCAGCGTGGACGGATACCTGGCGCGCCGGGACGGGGCGATCGACTGGCTGCCTCAGCCGAATTCGAGCGGCGAAGACTATGGGTGCGAGGCTTTCCTGGCGACGGTGGATACCCTGATCATGGGGCGCCGGACCTATGAGCAGGTACTTGCCCTCGGAGCCTGGCCGTATGGCGACAAGCGGACCCATGTGTTCAGCACGACCCGTTGTTCTGGAGCGGCCGAGGGTGTGGAGTTCGTGGACTGCGACATCGCCGCATTTGTGCGCGAGCTGAAATCGGGACCGGGAACCGGTTCGATCTGGCTGGTTGGGGGCGCGGAGATCATCGCCGCCTGCCTGGGTGGGGGCGTGGTCGACGAACTCGTGTTGACGGTCGTGCCGGTATTGCTGGGCGAAGGCATTTCCCTGTTTCCGACCCGCGGCTGGGCGACGGCGCTTCGCCACCGGCACACGCGGGCATTCCCGGACGGCCTGGTGCAGCACACCTATGCGCTGTTGAATGCTGACCACACGGCTCGCGGGCGCCATACGGAGACTTTGCCCGGCGGAGCGCACCCGCGGAATGCACGGGCCGAATCAAACCGTCGCGGAGAGCCTTTGCCGGATGCAGTGCTGGCGGCCCGGGGATTTTGTGCGTGGGGACTGCACGAGGAGTCCGTATGACAGGCGGTATTGGCGCTGCCGTTCTCGGCTAGAAGCCCGCGAAGACGCTAGCGTAGGTGGCGCGGTCAGAGGCGGACTGCAGTTCCCGCCATTGCGAGACGGACCAGGGATTCCCCGTCGACACATTCTTGAGTGCCTCGTCGTAATGAAAGTCCATGTGCCCGTTGGACGTGATCGAGTTGGCCACGAAGGAGCCGACGAGCATGCCGGAATTTCCTCCGCCGTTGCAGGACAGTGCGGCATTCGGACAGAACAGACAGGCGTAGATGGTGCCGTTTCCTCCGATCGAACAAGCGGAGGTGGTGGTGGTGAAAATCTGGAGCGCACCGGCCCAGCTTTCGTTATTGATGAAACCATTGCCCGAGACCGAGACGGGGCCGTCGATGTAGAGGGTCAGATTGCCGCTGGGCTGGATCGTGATGCCGGACGAACACGAGCCTCCTTCGCTGTCGTCGGAACCGGAGTGCGAGTTGCCGTGCTCGCTTTCCGATTCGCCAGATCCGCTCGAGCTGACGCTGGTGCCGCCGCTCCCAACGATCGCGACGTTGTCGCCGCTTTGGACGGTGACACCGCCGATCGTGGCGCCCGAAACGAAGTAATAATAGCAACCGTCGGAGGCCGGATTGTCGGTCGACCGCGGGAGGCACGAGGGCACGCTCGATCCGAGATCGTAACTTTGGGACACCGATGCGGCCGTGGGGTAGGAAGGCGGTGTGAAGTCGTAGCTGAATCCCGTTGAGGTGGTGCCGGTGATCGAGCCTCCGCTCACCGAGCCCGTGCCGAGCAGGACGTTTCCGTAAACGGTGCCCTGGGCTCCGAGGTCGATGTTGCCGCCCGCACTCGCGACAGTTGTATTCGAGCGGGATACGGAAGCGGGATAGGATGAATAGGGTCCGGTGGAGGGACTGGTCGTCGAGATGAAGCTGTCGGCCGAGGGGTGCCCATTCCAGGAAATGTCATTTTCCGCGACCATCCCGTAGGCCCATTTTCCCCCAAACTTGAGGGTGACCAGCTCGATCTTCACGATCGGATTAGAGCCGTCGAAGGGAGTGATGGTGGCCTGGGAGACCACGGTGGCCGTGCCGGAGGAACCGCTGTAGCCCTCGACGTAAACCTTCACGACGCACGTGGCGTTCTGGTCGAGGTTGAACGTCGGCATCACCAGGGTGGCCGTATCCGCGGTGGAATTGCAGGTCCAGGCGGTGCCCTGGGAGTCGATGGTCCCCCAGGCGGCGGACGTGGAGGCGCCCGCTCCCATCTGGTTGAAACTCCAGATGGCCTGTTCGAGACCGGCCTCGGCCAGGTTTCCGGCATTGTCGGCGAAGAAGGTCCGATGGGACATCTTCAGCATGTTTGCGCCCATATCCAGATAGGTGGCGATCGAGATGCCGACGATGGCGACGAGCAGGAGTGCGAGGATGAGGATGCTGCCGCGGTCGTCGGACGCGATCCGGCGGCGGGCGGAGCCCTGGCATGGCTGGGCGTGCTGGGCGGCGGTGCTCATGACTTGTTGCGCATCACAAACGTGCCGGTGCCCGTCTGGGTGACGGGAACTGACGTGACGGCCGTGCGCGTCAACGTGAGGACGCATTGGATGACCTTTGCGGTGGAGTCCGAGGACGTGGCGGCGCCGGAGGAGTCGAGCCGGTTGAAAGCCAGGCTGGTGACATCGCGCGCGAGGATCTGCTGGCCGCTAAGCGAGGAGCCGTCGCCCGGCACGAGGTAGAACCACTCGTCGTCGGCGTCGTAGGCGTAGGTGACCTCGTTGGAGGTGGACGCGTAATTGTCGGGGACCGTGAACGTGACAGAGATCACGGCTCCGCTGGAATTGGTCTTCGAGACGAACGCGCTGGCCATGCGGGCGTCGATGCCGAACTGCTCGATGGCCTTGCGCGACTGCTGATCCATCTCCGCGTAGTTGCTGATGGCGTAACCGCTTCGGATGATGAGCAGGTAGGAAGTGAGCAGCCCGGCGATGACGAAGACGCCGATGGCGGCGCCGATCATGATCTCGGCGAGCGTGAAACCCCGGCTCGAGCGCAAGGGCGCGGACGACCTGTCATTTGGAGACATAGTCATACAGGCCGTCCTCCGCGTAGTAGGTGACGTAGCTGCGGGACAGGGTGCGTCCGTCATAGTTCTTCCAGGACACGGTGAACTGGATCTCCATCATCCCGGAGTGGACGAGGGTGGCCGTGCGCGTGATCGAAAAACGCGAGGCCACGGAGGGCATGCCGGAAAACACGGCGGGAAGCGCCAGCGACGTGGCGGTTGAGGAGTAGGCGCTGACGGTATCCCAATTCTGGATTCGCAACATCTCCACCTCGTACTGCATGACCTGGGAGGCGGTGGTCAGGTTTCGGGCCGTATCCAGCGACATGAGACCGCGTTGAAGTGCGGCGATCGTGGTCGCGAGGCCCATCACCATCACGAAAGCGGCCATCGTGACCTCCAGGATCGTGAAGGCACGGCTGTCGCGCAGAGAGCGCCCGCGTGTGGCTCCTCGCGCCGGTCGCGATCCGGCGGCAGGGGATTTTTCTGAAGCGTACTTAATCACCCCTATAAGTTCCAATTACCATATCGGATCAAAACGGGATTCTCTGAAGCTGGAAAATCGGGGTGAGGCGACCCAGGGGCGGAGCGGTAATGCTCAATAATTTCCCACGGGTGTGGTCAGCTTTTGAAGCAGCCAGTCGGCGGCGGTGCCCGACGAGGGTTGGCGGAGGATATCGCGCAATCGGGATGCTTCGGCGAGCGTGTGGTCGCGGCGGGTGCGGTCGTAGAGGCAATGCCTGAGTTCGACGGCGAGCACGGCGGGGTGGGCGCGTTTCTGGATGAACTCGGGATACATCGGTTCCTTCAGCAGGAGGTTGGCGATGCCGATGAAGTTGGTCTTCACGAGCATGCGTCCGAGCGCGTAGGTGGCCGGGCTGGTCTTGTAGACTACTGCGCCGGGGATGCCGGCGAGGGCGCAGTGCATGGACATGGTGCCTGAGCTTGTGAGCACGGCGGCGGCGCTCACGGGCGAGCCAGTGGGGTGAAGGCGGACGTTGGCGGGTGGGCTAAAGGATTCGAGTACCTGGCGGATGTGGTCGCTGGGATAGAGCACCACGGCTTCGCGAGGATCCCTGAGCAGCTGGTAGGCTTTGAGTAGGGCGGGAAAGATGCGTTTGACCGTCTGCGCGCGGCTTCCGGGCAGCAACAGGATGGGGCCAGCGGGATCCAGGCTGACAGGGGCGGCGTAGTCGGGCGCCACGAAGGGGTGGCCGACGAAAGTGACCGGTAATTCCGTATCGGCGTAGCAGGCGATTTCGAAGGGGAAGATGACCGCGAGGGCGTCGAGGTTCTGCTCCATCTCGAAGCGGCGGTGAGGTTTCCAGGCCCAGATTTGCGGCGAAATGTAGAACAGCATGGTGCAGAAGCCGCCGCTTTTCTTGGAGATTCCGCGAGCGCGCAGGGCCTTGGCAATGCGGAGATTGAAGCCGGGATAGTCGACAAAGCACACGGCTGCGGGCCGGTGGGTCTCGATCCAGCGGAGGGTATCGTTGAAGAGCCGGCGGAAGAATCCGATGTTGGAAAGCACCTCGGCGAAGCCGACGACGGAGGTGGAGGTCAGGTCGTGGAGGAGCTGGGCTCCGGCGGCGGCGAGCTCGGGGCCCCCGAGTGCGGCGACGGACAGGCCGGGGGACTGGCGGCGCGCCTCGCGAACCATCGTTGCAGCATGCTGATCTCCGGAGTGTTCGCCTGCGATGACGAGGAGATCCACCTTGGGGGAAAGGGGGGCGGGTAGTCCGTGGTAAGCGGCGGCGAGGGAAGACATCAGGAACGAAAGGGAAATGAGCAAACGGGATTCATTGGAAAAAATCCAGCGCCTGCGTGGCACCACGGCCTCATGGCGAGGCGTGCAGTGCCGGGGGGGAAGACAGTCACGACCCCCTATGATCGGCGGAGGTCGGGAGTTTGTTAACTCCGAAAATCGTCATGCCGCAATCGCGCCTTTCAATCGCTTGTCAGGGGATGACGAGTTTCTGTCCGGGCCGCAGGGCATTCTCGCCCTGAAGAAGTTCGCGATTCGCGTTATAGATGTCCCTCCAGCGGTCGGGGGTGCCGTAATACATCGAGCTGATGCCGGAGAGGGATTCGCCTGCGGCGACGACGTGATAACGGAGGTTGCTGTTGTCGGCCTGCTGGTTGGAGAGGGGGGCCGGAGTGATGGGGGCGGCGTTGTCGGCGGTGGGTGCCGGGATGGCCGCGGGGGCGGGCGCTGCGGGAGAGGCGCCCGGGTTGAGAATACGCGCGGCGGCCGCGATCTGGTTGAGGGTGGCCTGAGCCTGTGAGAGCCGGCTCGAGAGGGCGGTGTTTTCCTGTTGAAGCTGGGCGATGCGCGCGGCGCGGTCGCGGTCGAGGGCCTGCAGCTGGGCGGCGAGTCTGATGTTTTCAGCACGCAGCGAGGTAAGGCTGGACTGGGCGGAGGCGAGGCTGGCCTGGGTGGCGCTCAGCTGGGCGGGCAGCCCGGCGAGTTGGGACAGGCGCTGTTCGTCGGCCCTGCGCGCGCGATCTGCGCCTTCGAGGCGAGTCAGATTGCTCTGAGCAGCGGCGAGTTGGGCCGTCTGGGAATCGAGTTGTTGCTGCAGTTGCGCCACCGCAGCCTTTTGCTGGTCGCGGGCGCTGTCGGAGTCCGCCAGTTTCGATTTCAGATCGTCCACCTGTTTCTGAAGCTGGGTCGCGGTCTGGCTTGCGCTGGAGGCAGCGGCCAGCTGGGTGCGGAGGTCGGCGAGGTCTGCCGCGCGACTGTCGGCTGTCTTTTGGAGCTGGGTGACTTGCGCCTGAAGGGCGTCCCGGTCCTTGGTCAACTGGTCGTTGGACTGAGCGAGGTCTGCAATCGTCGCATTCTGCTTGTCGCCAGTGCGCTTGGAGTCGTCGAGTTTCGATTGGAGCGACGCGATCTGTTGCTGAAGCTGGGAAATGGAGGCACCGGCCTGGGAGGCTTCGGCGAGCTGCGACTTGAGGGAGGAGTTGTCGGAGGCCAGCCGGGCATTGGTGTCCTTCAGGCTGGCGAGATCGGAGGACTGGGTGTCGAGCTGGGACTGAAGCGAAGCAACCTGTTGCTGAAGCTGGGAGGCGGAGTTGCCGGCCTGGGCGGCCTGGGCGAGCTGCGACTTGAGAGAAGCGTTGTCTGAGGCCAGCCGGGCGTTGGTGCCCGTCAGGCTGGCGAGGTCGGAGGATTGGGTGTCGAGCTGCGACTGAAGCGAGGCGACCTGCTGCTGGAGTTGGGTTGCGGAACTGCCGGCCTGGGCGGCCTGAGCGAGCTGCGACTTGAGAGAAGCGTTGTCCGAGATCAGCCGGGCATTGGTAGCCTTTAGGCTGGCGAGGTCGGAGGTCTGGGTGTCGAGCTGGGACTGGAGCGAGGCGACCTGTTGCTGGAACTGGGACGCGGAGCTGCCTGCCTGTGAGGCTTGGGCGAGCTGGGCTTTCAGCGAGGTGTTGTCGGTTGAGAGCGCGGCATTCTGGGCGGTCAGCGAATCGACCTGTGCCTTCAGCGCGGAGTCGTCGGAACTCTTCACGTCGGCGAGCGCCTGATTAGCCTCGGTCAGCGCACGATTGGCTTCGCGCGCGCTGTGAAGTTGCGAGGAAAGCGCGGCGATATCCTGTGCGGAGTGTTTGCGGTCCTCGGTGAGCTGGGATTCGAGCTTCGCGACCTGCCCCTGGAGACGAGTCACCTCGGCGTCATTTGCCGATGCCGCTGCGGCGGTGGCGGCGGCGGATTTCGCGTTGGCCACCTCCCTGCGGAGGGCGGCGATTGTGGACTCGCGATCGGCGAGTTCGCTGGTCAGCTCGTCGATCCGGTTCTTGGCCTTCGTGAGGGCCTGGGGATCGGCTGCGGATGCCTCCTGGGAGAGCTTCCTATTTTCCGCAGTCAGGGAGGCGATGGCGGCCTGTGCCTTGGTGAGGCGGCCGGACAGTGCGTCGAGGGCGGACGCGTTGCTGGCGTTGCTTTGGGTGAGGGCGTCGCGTTCCTTGCGCAGGCGTTCGTTGCCTGCCTTGGCGTCCGAGAGCTGCTTCTGAGTGTCGGCGAGTTCGTCCTTGAGCAGCGTTGCGTCTGCAGGGGTGGCGGACAGCTGCTTGATCTTCGCGTTGAGCGAGTCGATCCGGGTGGCGAGTGCGAGATTGCTTTGGGCCAGAGAGGCCTGCAGCTGACTGAGGCGGGTATTTTCGGCCTGGGCGGTGGCGAGCTGCTTTTGAAGGTCGGAGGAGTCCGAGGGCGTCGCGGAGGGTGCGGCCTGGAGCGTGGCGATTTGCGCGCGGGCGTCGGCGAGCTCCTTCTTGAGGGCATCGACATCGGCCGAGGAGGTGGTGGGTGCGCCCTGTTTCAGGGAGTCGACCTGGGCGGTCAGCGCCTGAATCGTTGCAAGGTCGGCCGCGTGTTGCTTGAGCGCTCGGTCGAGGGCCGCCTGGGTATCGGTGGGAGACGGGGTGGAAGGTTTGCCTTGGAGGGCGGCCAGTTTCTTGTCGAGGTCGGACACCTGGCTCCTGAGACGTTTGGCCTCGGCGGCTGCCTTATCGCGCTCGACCGTCGTCTGTGCCAAGCCTGCGCGTGCCTTTTCGAGTTCGGCCGGGCTGGGGGCGGAGGCGAGTTGCGCCTGGACGGCGGCCAGCTGGCTTCGGAGTGCGGCGACGTCGGGAGAGACCGGGCCGGACTGGGGCTGGCCGGAGCCATAGGCGGCGAGCTGCTGGCGGAGTGTCTGGATCTGCGAGTCGTCGGCGGAGAGGCGCGATTTTGCGTCGGTGAGCTGGAGCTGGAGATCGTCGATGCGCCGCGCCCAGGTGTCGGTCATCGCGAGGTCGCCCTTGAGCTTCTCGATCCGGGCGTTGAGGTCTGTGTTGAGTTTTTGGAGACGGGAGATGTAGGCGTTGGCGTCGGTCAGCTTGACCTCGAGCGAGGCGATCGTCTCGGAGGATTTGCCTTCGGCGTCCGGGGTCCTGACTGGGAAGGGGGCCTTGAGGGCCTTGAGGTCGGAGACCTGCTGTTGGAGTTCGGTGACTCGCTTGCGCAGGGCGAGGATGTCGCGGTCGGCGCTGGCGCGGACCTGGACGATGTCCTTGACGAGCTGGTCGCGCACGGCGCCGGCTTCGCGGGCCGCCTGCTGGGCGAGGTCGAGCCGTTCTTTCAGGTCGGTGACGTCGGGTGTGAGCGGCGTGGCAGCGGCCTGGGCGGAGGCGAGTTGGCGCTGGAGGTCGGCCTTTTGTGACTTCAGGTCGTCGACCTGCCTGGCGAGATCGTCGTTTGCCTTCTGGAGCTGCTTGGAGAATGCGTCGGCGTTGGAGGCGCTGCTTGTGGCGGCGGCGAGCTGGCTCTTGAGCTGGAGCTGTTCGGCGCGGGCCTTGGCGAGATCGGCTGCGATCTGGGCAGGCTGCTGGCCGCCGGGTGCGCTGGCTGCGGAGATATTGGCCTGCAGTACGGCGATCTGGCTGACGAGGGCGTCGCAACTCTTCTTGAGCGAGTCGCGGTCTGCGGTGGCCTGGGCGGCGGCGTGGTTTGCCGTCTCGACCTGATCGAGAAGCTTCTTTCGGTCCACGCGTGCTCCGGCGAGTTCCTGGGAAAGGGTGGCGACCTGCTGCTTGAGAGCTGCGGAGTCCCCGGCGGCGGAAGCTGCCTTCTGGGCGGACGCGAGTTGCTGCTGGAGCGTGGAAATCTTCGACGTCAGGTCGTTGTTCGCGGTCTGGAGTCTGGCGGCGGACGCCTGGGCATCGGTTGCAGACTTGGTGCTCGCATCGAGCTGCTGTTGAAGATCTGCGCTTTGGGCGCGGGCCCTGGCGAGATCTGCGGAGGCCTGGTCGAGCTGGTGCTGGAGGTCGGCGGACTGCGGCGCCTGTTGGGCGGCGGTGAGCTGCTGCTGGAGCGACGCGATCTTGGCCGAGAGATCGTCGTTGGCGGATTGAAGTCGGGCGGCGGCGGCAGAGGCGTCGGCGGCTGACTTTGCGGCGGCATCGGCTTTGGCCTGGAGCGCGGCCTGGGAGTCCTGTGCCTGGGAGAGCTCGGTGGTGAGTTGAGCGACCTGGTTTCGGAGCGTGTCGGCGTCGCCCGCGGCTTTCCTGGCGGAGACGAGCTCGGCGGAGAGCGTGTCGATCTTGGAGCGAAGCTGGTCGAGTTCGGCTGCGCCGGCGGACTGCCCGGAAGTGACCGTTGTGAGCCTGGACTGAAGCTCGTTGAGCTTGGCGTTTGCCGCGGCGAGGTCGGACTGGGCCTGGTCGATCTGGCGTTTGTCGTGAAGATGGACGTCGTTTACGCGGTCCTTGGCGGCCTGGAGTTCGATGCGGACCTCTGTGGTTTCGCGGCGCTGACGTGCGAGCTCGGCCTGGGTGGAGGCGAGCTGCTGCTTGAGGGCCGAGAGGTCGGGAGACGGGGCGGTCGGCAGTGTGGGGGCCTGGGAAGGCGTCGGGGAGGTCTTGGTTGCGGAGGCGAGTTGTGCCTTGAGCGAAGTGATCTCCTGGGCGCGCGCGCCTGCGAGAGTCTGGAGGTCGGCGACCTGGCGGGTGAGGGTGGTGTCCTGATCGAGCGCCTGCTGGTATTGAGCTTGAAGCTGGGTGAGCTGGGAACTGAGCGCGCTGTTCGGGTTTGCTGCGGCGGCATCGGCCCGGGCGATGCGAACGGCCTCGGCAAGCTCGTCGGTCTGGCCTCGGAGGCGGGTATTCTCTTCGCGAAGTGCGGCGACCGTCTGCTCGAGGTCGCGGATTTTGTCGTCGGCTGCGGCGGGGGCTCCCTTGGGCAGGTTATCAGCCTGGGCGCGCGCGGCGCGCAGCTGCACGTAGAGGTTGGAGAGTTCGATCGTGGAGCGCCTCACCTCGTCGTTCAGGCGGCGATTGTCGGACTGCGTTGTGGCAAGCTGCGCCTGTGCATCGGCGAGCTGGGCTTTGAGCTGACCGACATCGACCTGTGGGACGGCGGTGGGGGACTGCGGCTGGAGGGAGGCGGCCTGAGCCTTCAGCGTGATGATCTGGGCTTGGGACTGGGCGAGGCGGTCCTGGGCGTGGCGAAGCTGGGCGCGGAGCGACGAGAGATCGGATGCCAGCTGGTTGTTGTTCTCGGCGAGCTGGGCGGAGCGGTTCTTCTGTTCCTGTAGGTCGGACAGGGACTTCTTCAACCGGGCGGCTTCGGCTGAAAGTGAGTCCGCCTTCTGCCGGGCCTCGGTGAGGCTGGACTGCATCGCCTGATTCTGGGCGGTGAGCGCGTCGCGCGCCTTCGTGAGTTGATCGACCTCCTGCTGGAGACGTGAGGAGTCGCCGCCGGACTTGGGGGTGGCGGAGAGGGCGCCGAGCCTGGCCTGATCCTGGGCGACCTGTTGAGTGAGGCGCTGGTTGTCCGATTGCAGCGTCGAGATCTGTCGCTGAAGTTCGACGATGCGCGCTGCGGAGGCTGTGTCGGTCGCCGGGGGGCGGGAGACCTGGCTGGCGACGGCGGTGGTGGCGGGACTGGAGGCGAGTTCGGTCTCGATGGCAGCCACGCGGGCGAGCACGGCCTGACGCTGCTCGGGCGAGAGCCGCTGCATGACCATGTCGCGTCCGGTGGCCTTGGCGCCGTTCTGGGCGGCGAGAGTGAACCAGGCCCCGGCCTCGACGAGGTTGGGTGTGAGGCCGCCGCGACCTTCAGCGACCATGATTGCGTAATTATTCTGGGCGGGGCCGAAGCCCTGCTTGGCGGCCTCCAGGTAGAGCTTGGCGGCGGCGGCCTCGTCCTTGGGTCCGCCGCGTCCCTCCTCGAGCATCAGCGCAAGGTTGTAGCGGGAACGTGCATACCCGCGGTCGGCGGCCATCTGGTAATAGACGCGGGCCTTGGCGGGGTCCTTCATGACTCCGCGTCCCATCTCGTAGGCGAGGGCGAGATTGTGTTCGGCCTCGGGGACGCCCTGGTCGGCGGCTTGGCGGAACCAGAGTGCAGCCTCAAAGGAGTCCTGCTTGGTCCCGATGCCGTTGGCGTACATGTTTCCGACGTTGAACTGGGCGGGAGCGAAGCCCAGTTGGGCGGCCTGGTGGTAGAGAGAGAACGCCTTGGCGAGGTCGGGGGCGGTGCCGTGCCCGAGCTCGTACATCATCGCGAGGTTGAACAGGGCGGGGGCGAAGCCCTGGTCGGCGGCTTTCTTGTAGTAATCGAAGGCGGCCTTCTCGTCCTTCGGGATGCCGCTGGAGCCGGTGGCGGAGAGATTGCCGAGAGCGTTGAGGGCCTCGGGGTCGCCCTGGCCTGCGCGGACCTTCAGGCTGGCGACGTCGACGGATTGAGCGCGGGAGACCGGGAGGGCGGGGCCGAGGGCCAGGAGCGCGGCCGCGAGGAGGGCGCGGTGGCGTTTGGTAAGAAACGACTTGGGGTGGTTCTCGGCGGCTCTGGGCACAAGCGGGTTATAAGAGGGAAGATTAGGCCCGTAGCAAGCATGAGCGGGACCGGCCGCGATGGGCGGCGGGGACGCGGGCGGGCCGCGCCGGCGCCCGTCCGGCCTGGCCGGACGGGGTGTAGCCGAAAATCGGTTACTTCAGCGTGCGGAGCTGCACGCTGTCGAAGAGCCGGTTCTGGGAGAGGAGGTCGGTGGCGATTACGAGCTTCTGCCCCTGCTCGATGCGGCCGGACTTCCTGAGCATCTCGATGGCCTGCTCGATGGTGGCGTCGGGGTCGGAGGACAAGGGCATGAGCCAGGGCTCGACGCCGCGGAGCAGGCGCATCTGACGGAGGGTCTGTAGGGTGGGCGTGAAGGCGACGATGGCGGCCTGGCGGGGGCAGAGTGCGGCGAGGCCCTGGGCGATGAAACCGCGGCGGGTGAAGGTGATGATGGCGGAGCCGGGCAGTTCGTTGGCCATGACCACGGCGGAGCTGAGCACCTTCATCTTGTCGGAGCCGAGGATCACGTCGGTGACGGGCTGCTTGGATTCCTCCTGCTGGCTCTCGATGCGACGGGCGATCTTGTCGATGATCTGGACGCATTCGATCGGGTAGCGTCCGACGGTGGTTTCGCCGGAGAGCATGACGCAGTCGGCGAGCTCGAACACGGCGTTTGCGATGTCGGTGATCTCGGCGCGGGTGGGCATCGGCTGGGCGATCATCGACTCGAGCATGTGAGTGGCGATGATGACGGGGCGGCCGTGTTCGCGGCAGGTTTCGACGGCGCGCCGCTGGATGAGGGGGAGTTCCTCGAAGGGGCACTCGATGCCGAGGTCGCCGCGGGCGACCATGAGGGCGTCGCAGGCCTGGACGATGCTCTTCAGGTTTGCGATGGCGGACTGGTCCTCGATCTTGGCGATGATCTGGATGCGGGAGTCGTGCCAGCGGAGGAATTCGCGGAGCAGTTCGATATCGGAGGCCTCCCGCACGAAGGACATCGCGATGAAATCGATATCCTCCTCGATGCCGACGAGGGAATCCTTACGGTCCTTCTCGGTGAAGGAGGGAAGGTTGACCTTGATTCCGGGGAGATTGATGTGGCGGCGGGAGGTGAGCTGACCGGGGGTGAGGACCTTGCAGCGGATGCGGTTCTCATTCTTCTCGAGGACCTCGAAGCGGAGCAGGCCGTTGTCGACGAGCACGATGTCGCCGACGCTGATGTCGTTGATGAGGTCCTTGTAATTGACGTCGACGGAGCGGACCTCCTCGGGGGTCTCGCCGGGGCCGCCGGGGCGGACGGTGAAATCGAAGGTCTCGCCGGGCTTGAGTTCGATGGGGGTCGCCACGTCGCCGGTGCGGATCTCGGGGCCCTTGATATCCATCATGATGCCGACCTCGCGGCCGACGGCCTTGCTGACGGAGCGGATGCGCCGGATGATCTTGCGGGTCCAGTCGTGAGTGGCGTGCGCCATGTTAAGGCGGATCACGTCGGTTCCGGCGCGGATGAGCTTCTCGAGCATCTCCTCGCTTTCGGTGGCGGGACCAAGCGTTGCGATGATCTTGGTACGGCGAATGGTATTCGACATAGAGGGTCGGAAAGGAAGGGCCTTTCGGACGGCGAGGCGAGGAAAAGCGGAGCGAGGGTCCGATGTACCTACGGAATAAGCCGAGCCAACGTGTCTTACGTGGCCGCTAATACCTCCGGAAAACTCAATCGAGGCTGCAAAGCGGCGTACCCATGCCGGGCTCCACCACAAGAAACTGGCAGGCAAGTTTTTGCTTCAATCCGGACAACGACGCTTCGACGGCCTGGAGGGAATTGCAGTCGCGGCTGAGGTGGGTGAGGAAGATGCGGCGCCAGCGCGGGCTGGCGACAGAATCGAGCAATTCGCACATGGCGTCGTTGGACAGGTGGCCGTGGCGCCCGCTGATGCGCTGCTTGGTGGACCAGGGGCGTTTGGGGTCGGCCTGAAGGAGCTTGGGGCAATGGTTGGCCTCGACGACGAGGGCGTCGCAATCGCGGATCCGGTCGCGGATGTTAAGGGGGGCATGGCCCAGGTCGGTGAGCCAGACGAGGGAGCGCTGGGGTGAAAAGAGGTCGTCGGGGTGGCCGGAGGAGAAGCGGAATCCGACGGGCTCCTGAGCGTCGTGGGGAACGGGGAAGGCGTCGATCTCGAGGTCCTTGAAGCGAAAATGGGATCCGGTTTCGAATATCTGCCAGGCGGGGCGGTATTTGAGATCGCGCTGGAGCACGTGGGCCGTGGGTGCGTTGGCGAAGACCTGGACGTGGGGGAAGCGGCGGAGCCCGTCCAGGGCGGCGGCGTGGTCGCCGTGCTCGTGTGTGAGGAAGATGGCGTCGATGCGTGCGAGCGAGTGACCAGTCTCGGCGAGCAACGTCTCGAGCCGGCGGGCGGAGAAGCCGGCGTCGATGAGGATGTGCGCGTGTTCGGTGACCAGCAGGGCGCTGTTGCCCGAACTTCCGCTGCCAAGGATGGCGAACCGCATCGACATGCGGGGTGCTTAAGCTCCGGCGGGTGCGTGGATCAAGGGCAAAGTCCCCGGTGCGGGGCGGCATTTGCGCGAAGGCAAACCTTGCGCTAGGGTGCCGGTGACGGTTTATCCGTCATCCCCGGCCGACGGGATGCACGGCCGCCCAGTGCGGCAGGTGGGTTCCGGCGTTCGGCGGTTATCGTCACCCGCCATCCGGGACAGTACCAAAAACGAACATGAAGAAGATCACTCCCAAGATGTACCTCCACCGCGTGAAGGGCGGTGGCAAGCCTGCCATCCCGCGTGCCTACGACGCGGCGTTCAAGGTGACGCCCTCGTACCGAGCGGAGCTGCCGGACATGATGGAGGCGGAGGACGCGATCCAGGGTGCCAGGGTGCCGATCCAGCAGGTGGGTGTATCCAATTTTCGACTTCCACTGAAGTTCCGCACCCGTGCGGGTGTCCGCGAGCTCGAGGCGCACGTGACGGGCACGGTGTCGCTGGAGGCGACGCTGAAGGGCATCAACATGAGCCGGATCGTCCGCTCCTTCTACGACCAGAAGGACGGCGTGTTCACGCTCGAGCGGCTTCGCGGGGTCCTGGCGACCTATCGCCGCAAAGTGGGATCGCTGGCGGCACGCGTCCGCGTGGCGACTTCGTATCCGATGGTCCAACGTTCGCTACGCAGCGGGCTGGACGGGTACCAGTATTACCAGGTCGCGTTCGAGGGCACGATGGACGAGCGGGGAGTGTTCCGGAAGTTCATCGAGTTCGACTTCGTGTATTCGTCGGCGTGCCCGTGCAGCGCGGAGCTTGCTGAGCACGCGCGCGAGGAGCGGGGCGTGTATGCGATTGCGCACAACCAGCGCAGCAAGGCGCGCGTGAAGGTCGAGGTGGCGCCCGGGTCGAGACTCGGCGTCGAGGACCTGCAGCGGCACTGCCTGGAGGCGCTGAAGACGGAGACGCAGGTCATCGTGAAGCGCGAGGATGAGCAGGCCTTTGCGGAGATGAACGGCGCGTACATCAAGTTCGTGGAGGACGCGGCGCGGCTCGTTTACGAGAGGCTGAATGCGGACAAGCGCATCGTGGATTTTCAGGTAGCCTGCGCGCATCTCGAGTCGCTGCACTCGCACGATGCGGTGAGCGTGATCTGCAAGGGCGTCCGGGGGGGATTTGCCGCGGACTTCATGGACTTCCGCTCGCTCGTGTGCTGAGGGCCCGTGCGCTCGGGCGGCGTCGCCGGAGGGTTGGAACAGAAGCCAACGACGGAAACGAAGCGTCGAGCTGTCGGCCGTGTCGTGGCTGCGGGACTCAATTGGGGAGGGAATACCAAGCCGGAATCGCGGGCTTCCCGTCTCAGATGTCGGCCCGCGGGCGCCTCACGTCCGGGCCCATTGGTTAACTTCGTTGCCTCCGGTTCAACCCGCTGAGGTCATGACTCGAGGCGCTGGAGTTCGACCGACGCCTTTTCCCACTCGGCGGTGGCGGCCTGGAGGCGGTCGGTGACGGTGGCGAGTTCCCGGTTGAGGGTCTGGGGTTTGCCCGGCGAATTGTAGGTTTCGGGGGCCTCGAGCTCGGCGGCGATCTCCGCCTGGCGTTTCTCGCATGAGGCGATCTGGGTCTCGAGTTCGAACACGCGTGCTCGGGCGGCCTTGAGGGGGGCGGCCTTGGCGGCGCGGGCGAGGGCCTCGGCGCGCTTCTGCTCCTTGGTCTTGGGACCCGAGCGACGGGATTCCGCGGAGCCTGAATCGGGCGAGTCGTCCTTGGGCGTTTCACGGGGGCGACCGTCGGTGAACCCGGCGGTGAGTGCCCCGCGGGCGTCGCCTGCGCGCGATTTGTCGAGGTAATAGTCGTAGTCGCCGGCGTAGGACGTGAGGCGCCCGGAATCCACATGGAGGACTTTTCGGGCGACGGCGCGGATGAAGTAGACGTCGTGGCTGATGAAGATGAGCGTGCCCTCGTACTGGCGCAGCGCAGCGACGAGCGCGTCGATGGAGGCCATGTCGAGGTGCGTGGTGGGCTCGTCCATCAGCAGCAGGTTGGGTGGCGCGAGCAGCAGCTTCACGAGGGCGAGGCGCGAGCGCTCACCGCCGCTGAGCACTGAGACGGGCTTGAAGACGTCGTCCTTGCGGAAGAGGAAGCCGCCGAGCAGGGTGCGCGCGGTCTGCTCGGTGACGGCGGGATTCTCCTCGCGCATGGACATCGCCTCCTGGAGCACGGTGTTCTTCAGATCGAGGGTGTCGGCGCGGTTCTGGGCAAAGTAGCCGGCCTTGACGTTGGACCCGAAGTCGACGGAGCCCGCCTGGATGGGGATGACGCCGGCGAGGATCTTAAGCAGGGTGGATTTCCCGGCGCCGTTGGGGCCGACGAGCACGAGCCGTTCGCCGCGTTCGGCGTGGAAATTGAGGCCGCGGTAGACGATGTGGTCGCCGTAGGCCTGGGTGACGTCCTCGACCGTCACGACCTTCAGGCCCGAGCGTGGCGGCTGAGGGAAGCGGAAATTGATTTTGACCAGATCGTCCTCGGGGGCCTCGACGGCGTCGTCGAGCAGGCGTTCGATCTGCTTTTCCTTGGATTTCGCGCGGGAGGCGAGAGAGGCCTTGGCGCCGAAGCGGTCGACGAAACGCTGAAGGTGGGCGATCTCGCGCTGCTGGTTTTTGAAGACGGTGAGCTGCTGTTCGCGGTGGGCCTCCTTCTGGACGAGGTAGTCGTCGTAGTTTCCGGTCCAGCGGTAGAGCGTGCGGTTGCGCAGCTCGAGGATGCCGTTGCACAGCATATTCAGGAACGCGCGGTCGTGGGAGATGATCACGAGCCCGCCCGGGTAGCGGGACAGGTAGTCCTGGAACCAGAGCAGGGCGGACAGATCGAGGTGGTTGGTGGGCTCGTCGAGGAGGAGCAGGGCGGGTTCGCGGACGAGCAGACGGGCGAGGTGGGCGCGCATGACCCAGCCGCCGGAGAACGTGCGTGCGGGCCGGTGGTGGTCGTCCTCGCGGAAGCCGAGCCCGGCGAGGATGCGCTTGGCGCGCGGCTCGGTCGTGTAGTCGATTTCGTGATGCACGTCGTGCACGTTATCGTCGCCGTCGACGCGGCCGTGGCCGAGGGCGATCTGGAGGATGGTCTCGTCGCCGGCGGGCTCGCTCTGCTGCGGGAGGAAGCCGAAGTCCGCGCCGCGTTCCCAGGTGATGGTGCCGTCGTCGGCAGATTCCTCACCGAGGATGATCTTGAACAGCGTGGACTTGCCGGCGCCGTTTGGGCCGACGAGGCCGAGGCGATCGTTCTTCTTGATGAACAACGACACCTCCTCGAACAGGGTTCGGGTACCGTAACTCTTGGAAATGTCGGCGATCGTGAGCATATAAACCTCCACAAGCAGACGAATGTCGCGGGAAAGGCAAAGCCTGAAATGCGATCGCGGTGCCTGGACCGCGAACGCTCCGCTCACGAGGCGAGTCCGAGCAGGGCGGCGCCGGCCACTGCGAGGAGTCCGCCGGAGAGGGAGCGAAGGCTGGGGCGTTCGCCCTCGATCCAGTAGGCGAAGGGCACGACGATGAGGGGCGTGCAGGCGACGACGGGAAGGACGATGGCGCTGGGTGTGGTGAGCAGGGCCCACTGATAGCAGCTGACGCCGATGATGGCGCCGCAGGCGGAGTTGACGACGATCCACCCGTGTTTCGGCCAGGTGGCGTCCGCGGGCGTGTCTGCCGGCAGGCCGCGGCGCCGGCGCAGGGCGTATCGGACGGCGAAATACCCGAGCGTGAGCAGGAGCCCGCCCAGCGTGCGCTGGTAGGCGGCGGTCATGCCGTCGATGGACTGGCCCGCGCGGCCGGCGACCTCCGCAGCCTCGCGGCTGATGACGGCGCCGACGCCCTGGCCGGCGGCCGCGACGAGGCCGAGAATGAAGCCGACGGGTTTCAAGGCCACCCGGGGCGGGTTGCTGCGGCTGGGCATGAGGGCGAGGGCGACGCCTGCAAGGATGATGGCGCCCGCGACGAGGTGCAGCGGACTCACCCGCGTGCCGAGCCAGAGCCACTCGACGAGCGCTCCGATGGGGGCCGCGAGGCATTGCGTCATCAGGACCGTGAGGCGGGAACCCAGGAAGGGCAGGGCGCCGAAGAACGCCATGTCGCCGATGCCCATGCCGACCACGCCGCTGAGCAGCAGCCAGTTCCGGCCCGCTCCGTGCAGTCCGCTCCCGACCGTGTGGGCGAGCGCGCCGAGGACCACGGCGGCTACGATGAGGCGACCGATGTTTGCGCGGGTCATCCCGACTGCCTTGAGGCTCTTGTTCGCGAACAGCGACGAGAGCGCGAAAAACAGGGCGGTCAGGAGCGAGGGCAGCATGGCGGGATGAGGGAGCAGGCGGGGGCGGCTCACAAATCGAAAACGGCACACCGACCGGCGGCGGGAATTCGGCCTTTCGCTTTTCCGGTGAATCTGGCCATGTTGACGCCGTCTATGGCTCATTCGCTGGATCATCTTCTCAAGCCCCGGATCCGCACGGTCCGGGGGTGGCCCAAGGAAGGCGTGAACTTCCGGGATGTGACGACCCTCTTCCAGGATCCGGACGCATTCCGGGTCATGATCGAAGCGTTTTCGCTGGACTGCTCCGAGCATCAGGTGGACCTGGTGGCGGCGGTGGACGCGCGCGGCTTCATCGTGGGCGGTGCGCTGGCGTACCAGATGCACAAGCCCTTCGTGCTGGTTCGAAAGAAGGGAAAGCTGCCGTTCAGGACGTTGTCCCAGGACTACGCGCTCGAATACGGCACGGCGACGGTGGAGATCCACGCGGACGCGTGCAGGCCGGGCGACCGGGTGTTCATCATCGACGATCTGATTGCTACGGGTGGCACGCTGCTGGCGGCCGCCAAGCTGTTCCGCTCGCTGAAGGGTGAGGTGACGGGCGTGGGGGCGATCATCGATCTGCCCGAGCTGGGAGGTTCGAGGCGCCTGCGCGAGGCGGGGCTGCGGGTGAACACGCTTTGCTCGTTCGGCGAGTCCGAGTGAGCGCGGAGGAATCCCCATGAAAGTCTGGCTCAACATGACGCTCTCGGAGGCTGCGCTCGCAGCGCTTCGCCGGGGGCTGGGTGCCCATTCGCTGGTGGTGTCGCGCCATGTGACGACGAATGTCCATCGGCCCTCCGAGCGGGACGAGGAGTTGCTGGACGCGGACGTGGCGTTTGGGCAGCCAGCGCCGGAGGACTGCCTGGCGGCGGGGCGGCTTCGTTGGATCGAGGTGTCGACGGCGGGGTACACCCGCTACGACTCCGACGAGTTCCTGGGCGCCCTCCGGCGGCGTGGCACGGTGTTCACGAATGCCTCCTCGGTATTCGCGGACTCCTGCGCCCAGCACGCGATGGCCATGATGCTGGCGCTGAATCGACGGCTCCTCGCCTCTTACCGAGACCAGTTGACGGAACGTCCGTGGCACTACGACGAGCGCCGTTACGAATCGCGCCGGCTCACGGGGACGACCGTATTGTTGCTCGGCTTTGGCGCGATCGGCCGGCGACTGGCGGAGCTCCTCGCTCCGTATCAGTGCCGGCTCTACGCGCTGAGGCGCCAGGCTCGCAGCGAGGCGGGGGTGCGCGTGGTGCGAGTGGAGGAGCTGACCGCGGTGCTTCCGCTGGCGGACCACGTGGTCAACCTGCTCCCGGAGAACGAGGCGACCCGCGGGTTCGTGAATGCGCGCCGACTGGCCTGCCTGAAGCCGGGCGCACGTTTCTACAACATCGGCCGCGGGGCGACCGTTGACCAGCGGGCACTGTGCGAGGCCCTCGAGTCCGGACGTCTCGGATCGGCCTATCTCGACGTCACGACTCCTGAGCCGCTGCCGCCCTCGGATCCGCTCTGGGAGGCGCCCAACTGTTTCATCACGCCGCACACGGCGGGCGGGCGGCACGACCAGGATGACGCGCTGGTCGAGCATTTCCTGGCCAACCTCGCGGCCTTCGAGGCAGGCCGTCCGATGACCGACCGCGTCGCCTAGGCGATTCGGGTCTGTGTTCGCGGGGTCACTCGTCGATCACGCGCGTGTCGGCGATGAGGTCATGGATGCAGCGGCGGTCTTCGCGGAAGATGAAGCAACAGTCCACGAGCCAGAAGAGCAGGCCGAGCCAGGGGATGTTGTCGAGGATCGTGACCACCACGGCGCGCAGGAGCACGGCGTGGACGAACCCTGGGTTGGCGTCGTCGGAAAAGCGGACGATGCGGATGCCCATGAGCTTCTTGCCGACGGTCTGGCCGCGTGTGGCGAGAAGCCAGCCCTGGATGAACATGAGGATGATCCATCCCACCAGGATGACGCCCATCGAACTAAGCGTGGAGTCGAAGGCCGGGGTGCCGAAGGCGGGCATGTGGCCTCCGTTTGCGACGAGGCGGGCGCTGAGCATCACGAGGCCGGGAAGGGCGAAGAGCATGGACAGGATGCCGTCGATGATGGCGGCGAGCAGCCGGATGCCGCGACCCGCGAGCTTGGGGCCCGACTTGATCCGGAGGGTGGTCACGGCGGGCTGACCTTCGGGTGCGACATCCTGGGTCGGAGTGGCTGCATCCGGTGTCGCAGCTCCAGGCTCGCTCGACGCAGCGGCCTCGGTGAGGGGCGGTTGAAGCGGCGGAGGCGTGGGAGTCGTTGAAAATTCGGGGAGTTCGCCGAGTTTGCGCCAATCGGTGTCCCCGTCGCGGCGGGCGAGGGTGTCGAGCGTGGCGCGGCCTTCCAGCATCCAGCGTTTCACCTGGTCAACTGGCACTGGGCCATAGGGTTTTCCGTCTCCGCCGATGATCGTGATCATGGGGCCTAGTCAAGAAGTCCGTCCCGGTGAGTCAATCCGCGCGGTGTGCCGTTGCGATACGTGGCTGGGTTCCTTCCGATGTCGAAGCTTGTCGGTGGGGGCCGGAAGCCTTGAGCGCTGCGATGCAATTCAGCATGGCGGCGAAAAAGTTCAAAATAGCTATTGACGCGTTGGCTGCGCCCCCTACTCATTTCCCTCCCTTTTGCGGGCGTAGCTCAGTTGGTAGAGCACCACCTTGCCAAGGTGGACGTCGCGCGTTCGAGTCGCGTCGCCCGCTCCATTTTCGCCGAAGGCCTCCCATCCCGGGAGGCCTTCTTGCGTTTACAGGACTTAGAACGAGCCCGACTCCACACTCTGACCGCGAGCAAGATTCTTCAGCCTAAATTCGGCGATTGAATGGAACACGGCAACGAAGGGAACGAAGAACAAACCGTTTTCCACAGGGTTGAGAGCGTTGATTGATTCACCGTTTGGGTGGGTTGATCTTGGCTCGGTGAGTTCGTGTAATCGCTTGGCTTGGCCTTCTTGGTTATCTTCGTCGTTTAAGGATCAGTGATCGCGGAACAATCCAGCTTTTTAGCTGATGCCTGATGGGGTAGGGGCCGTCGGGGGGCTTGGGCTCATCGCCGGACGAGTCGAGGGCTGGGGTGTCACCCCCGTCGAGGTTTAGCGCGTTTGCTTGGACCGGAATTGGTGAGGGCGGCGTCGACAAGCGTCAGCGCTGCGGCTCTTGCGTCGCCTGCTGCCTTCGGATCGCCGAAAGTGTGTGCGCACACGATGGCGCCTTCGAGGATCAGGTAGATTCTGCGGGCCAGTCCGGTCGCGTCGCGGGCTCCCAGTTCAGGGAGGAGGGCGGTCAGTGTGTCGATGAGCGCCTGCTTGTGACGCACCACGGCCTGGTGGACCGGCGACGCCTTGTCCGGGTATTCTGCGACGGCGCGGATGAAGGCGCAGCCGTTGAAATCTTCCGCGCGAAACCAGTCGGCATAGGAATCGAGCAGGGCGGCAAGCCGTTCGCGCGCGCCGGAGCCCGCCCTCTCCATCATCGACGCCTGGCGGGCGCGGACCTGCGCGCTGCGGCGTTCCAGTGCGGCGACGATCAGTTCATCCTTCGAGGAAAAGTGATGGTATAGGGTCATCTTCGCGAGGCCCGCCTCGGCGAGGATCGTGTCGATGCCGACCGCGTGGAACCCGTCGCGGTAAAACAGCCGAAAAGCTGTGTCGAGCAGCAGGTCGCGCTTCGGAGTGCTGGGGCGTGCGCCCGCAGTGGTGGAGGACATGGCCGCAGCGTAGGAGGAGAGATGAGCGGGAGGCAAGGGTAGACAGACTAGTCTAAATAAGGCTTGACGGCGATTAGACGGATCTGTCTAACAGTCTCCTGTCGCGGCACGGAATTCCCCGGAGGCGCGGCGAAAAACATCATGAAGATCGCAATCATCATTCTCACTGACCCGAAGGCCGGCACCGAGGAAGCCACGACTCGCGCGATGAACGCGCTTGCGATGGCCGAGGAGTGCAAGCGCGAGGGCGACGAGGTCGAAATCGTCTTTGTAGGTACGGGCACGCGCTGGCCGGCGGAGTTCGGCAAGCTCGGGCATCGTGGCAACGCGCGTTACAACGCGGTGCGGGAACTTGTGAAGGGGGCGTCGCGCGGCTGTGCGATCCGAAACGACGCCGTCGCTGGGCTTGAGGCCGCGGGCGTGCCGCTGCTGGCGGACAACCCTGCCGAGGGCACGCCGGGCCTGGCGAGCATCCGCCGTTACTACGCCGAAGGGTGGCAGGTGGCCATCTTCTGAATACGGAGGCGGACGTGTGCCCCGGCACGAGCCGGGGCCGTCCGCCGCGTCACTTTCAAACCCCTTTCACGCCTCTCTCGCCATGCGTCACGTCTATCTTCGAACCCTTCAAACCCCTTCCGTCGCCCGTGCCCAACAGGAGGCGTATGGACGTGCGCGAGTGATCCCGCCCGAGGACGGCGCTCCGCAGCCGATGGGAGCGGAGGAGGCGGCGTTCATTGCGGCGCGCGACAGCTTCTATGTCGCGAGCGTGGGCGAGACGGGCTGGCCGTATGTCCAGCATCGGGGCGGTCCGAAGGGGTTTCTGCGGCTGACGGGGCTGTCGACGCTGGTGTTTCCGGACTATGCGGGCAACCGGCAGCTCATCAGCGCGGGCAATGTGGCTTCGGCGGGGCGGGTTTCGCTGTTTCTGATGGACTATCCGGCGCGCGAACGGCTGAAGGTCCTGGGCACCTGCCGGGTCATGCCGGTGGTGGAGGCGCCCGCGTTCGACCTGCTGCCTGGCGAGCCGAAGCCGGAGCGTGTGTTTGTGGTGGAGGTGCTCGGCTACGATTGGAACTGCCCAAAATACATCACGCCCCGCTACACGGCCGAGGAGGTCGAGGAGGCGATGCGCCCCTTGCAGGAGCGGATCGCGGAGCTCGAGGCGAAGCTGGCGGAGAAAGGACCATGAACTGAAGTTGACAGAGGTCAGGTGTCAGAAGGCAGAGGACGGAGGAGCCTGCCAAAAGGTATCCCTTTCATCCCCTTCATCCCTGTAAAATCCAGGTTTTGGCTTTTTGCCTCAGCGTTCGGTTCCATTCAGCCTTCGAACTGTGGAGTCAGCCCTTGATCGCCTTGCGGTAGGCGCGGGGGGAGGCGCCCATGATGCGTCGGAAGCAGCGGCTGAAATAATAGGGGTCGTCGAAGCCCGACCGCGTTGCGACCTCGGCCACCGGTGCATCGCTGGAGTCGAGAAGGCGGCAAGCGAGGCGGATGCGCTGCCGGAGCAGGAAGTCGATGGGCGCATAGCCGCTCAGCCGGCGGAACAGGGCGCAAAAGTGCGGCACCGAGAGGCCCGCGCGGGTGGCCAGTTCCTCGAGGCGCACCGTGCGCAACGGATCCCTTGCGAGGGAGTCGCGGACCGCCGCGGTGCGTTCGGCCGCCGAGTGGGCGGCGCCCGCCGACAGGCCGGCGTCGAGCAGGGCGCTGAGCACCAAGCGGAGCTGGACGCCGGCCGAGAGCAGATCGGGAGTGCCGTATCCCCTCTCCAGGCGGGAATAGATCCGGTCGAGCCCGAGCGAGGCTAGGAAATCGGAGCTGAAATGCCGCTGGCCGAAAGGCATGCGGTTGGCCCACGCGAGTTCCTCGCGCCAGCGTGGCACCTCGGTCCCCTGGAAATGAACCCAGACGATCGTCCATGGGTCGTCCCCGTCCGCGCCGTAGGCGTGTGGAGTATCCGCGGGCAGCCAGAGCGCGTCGCCCGGGGTGATTGCCGCCGAGCGTTCGCCGCTGCGCGCCCAGCCTGCGCCCCGGAGGCAGAAGATCACCAGATGCGTCGCCGTGCCGTGCGCGCGTTCGACCCGGTGGCCCGATGCCGTGGGGAAGTAGCCGGCGTCGGTGACGAGCAGGTTCCGCAGCAGAGCGTGCGCCTGCGACGCAGCCCGTATTGGGGCCGGCAGCACCACGAGATGCTGACCCGCAAACCCCTCGGGGCGCACGGCGCGGGGCAGAGTCACGGGTCGGCGGACTGGCATGGGCGGTGGAGGGCGGTGTTTTGGCCTAAAAAACAGAAGATCGTCCAGGTTAATCATAATTGCCTCCATGGAAGCGAGGCCGAAGGCGTGATAACATGAATCATCCCCAACCCCTGCGCCATGTCCCGTCCGACCCGGCATTCGCATTATCTTTTCCTGCGGACAATCGTTCTCGCGGCGCTCGTTTTCCCGATGCTGTCGGGGGTCCTGCGGGGTGAGGTCGCGACGATTCGCGCGATGGTTCCGCCACCGGTGCATGCGCTGGCATTCCCGGCCGGCGGGCGATCCCCTGCGGGCGTGGTGCTCGGGGTGAACGACCGCACCTTCACGAGGGACGGACGCCCGTGGTTCCCGGTGATGGGCGAGTTTCATTATGCCCGGTATCCGGCCGGCGAGTGGGAGCGGGAGCTGCTGAAGATGAAGGCCGGCGGCGTGACGATCGTGTCCACGTACGTATTCTGGATCTTCCATGAGGAACGGCGGGGCGTATTCGATTGGCGGGGACGCCGGGACCTGCGACGCTTCGTGGAGCTGTGCGCGAAGCACGGCATGCTGGTCTGGCTGAGGGTGGGGCCTTGGGATCACGGCGAGGTTCGCAATGGCGGATTTCCTGACTGGATCTTGGAGGAGCGAACCCGCACGAACGATCCGGCCTACCTCGCGAACGTGCGGGGCTTCTTCGCTCAGATCGGCCGGCAGGTCCGGGGGCTCCTTTGGAAGGACGGCGGCCCCATCGTCGGGGTGCAGCTGGAAAATGAATACCGGGCGGGGAAGGGGGGCGTGGCGCACATGGAGACCCTCCTGAACCTTGCCAGAACCGCGGGGCTCGATGCGCCTTTTTACAGCGCCACGGGCTGGGACCGCGCCGTCGTACCTGGGACTGGTTTTCTCCCGGTCTTCGGCGGGTATTCCGCGCAGTTCTGGAGCTCGAGCCGGCAGGTGCTCCCGCCCAATCCAAATTTCTTCTTCGATTCGATCCGCGCCGAGGACAACGTCGGAGCGGACCTTAAGCCGAAGGATCCGGCCTACCAGTCGCGTTACGCTGGGTACCCTTTCCTGACAGCCGAGATGGGCGGCGGCATGGCGACCGCCTACCACCGGCGGCCGGTGGTGAGCGCCTTGGACGTCGTGGCGCCGGAGTATGTGAAAGTGGGCTCGGGCGTCGCGCTCCTGGGGACCTACATGTACCATGGCGGCACCAATCCGGACGCAGGCGAGCCGATGGCGGAGTCGCTGTCCTCGTGGCACGGGGCGAACGACCTGGAGGAGAAGTCCTACGATTTCCAGGCGCCGCTCGGTGAATTCGGCCAGGTGCGCGAAAGCTACCGGTGGATGCGGATGTTGAACCTGTTTCTCGCGGACTTCGGCGACCGCATCGCCCCGATGGTCACGGACTATCCGGCGGCCCGTCCGACCGGGCTTGGGGATCGCATGACGCCGCGCGTGGCGTTTCGGGGAGACGGAGAGGCGGGATTCCTTTTCATCAACACCTACCAGCGGCATTACCCCTTGCCCGGGTTGGCGGGGTTTCAGGCGAAGCTCGAATTGAAATCGGGTACGCTGCTCATCCCTGCGAAGCCGGTCGATGTGCCGGCGGGGACCTGCCTGTTCTGGCCCGTCAATTTTGACCTGGAGGGTGTGCGACTGGTGTATGCGACGGCCGAGCCAGTGTGTCGGCTGCGCGCCGAGCATGTATTCGTCTTCGCCGCACAGCCGGGGATTCCGGTGGAGTTCGCGTTTCCACGGGAAGGGGCGATGGTGACTGCTCCCTGCGGCCAGGTTGACATCCGTGGAGACCGTCGCGTGGTCGGCGACCTGAGGCCGGGGCGCGGGGTTGCCGTCGTGGTCCGTCGTGTGGGGAAACCGGACCTGCGCATCGTCGTGCTTTCGCGCGAGGATGCGCTGAACCTCGCCAAGCTCGACATTGGTGGGGCGGAACGCCTGTGCCTCTCGCCGGCCGAGACTTTTGGAGACGGCCCGGTGCTCCATCTCTCGTCAAACCAACCCACCGGGCTGCGCGTGGCGCTGTTTCCCGCTCCGTCGGCGCCGCCGGCCGGATTCCGCGCCCTGGGCCGGGAGGGATTGTTTTCAGAGTATGTCGCGGAGGTTAAGGCGAACCCGCGGCCGCGGCCGGAGGTGACGCTCCTTCGGGAGGCGGGCCCGGCGCCTGAAGTCCGGATGAATCCCAACCCGAAGCGCCGGATACCGCTGGCCCCGCCTTCGTCGGCATTTTCGCAGGCGGCGGTCTGGCATGTCGGATTGCCCGCGGCCGTGATCGCCTCGCCCGGTCGCACGCTCCTGCGAATTCGCTACGTCGGAGACGTGGCCCGGCTTTATGCGGGAGACCGGCTCGTGGAGGACAACGACTACAAGGGAACCCCGCTCGAATTCGGACTCTGGCGGCTGACCGAGGCCGAGCGGCGGGATGGCCTGACGCTGCGGGTGCTTCCGCTTCGAAAGGATGCACCGATCTATTTTCCCAGGGACGCGTGGCCGGACTTTGGCACCCGGACGCAGTTGGCCTCGCTCGGTCGCGTGTCGCTGGTTGTTCGATACGAGGCGCTCATGAACCTCGCGCCCTGAGCCGCTCCGCCTGCAACGCAACCACTCTCATGGCCCAAGACACCGTCCAAGTTCGCCGCGAGCCCGCGGTCTTCCCGACCTACGAACCCTGCGCCCCCGACCGTAATCCGATGTTTCTGGAGAAGCGGGTCTATCAGGGGAGCAGCGGCCGGGTGTATCCGTTGCCGTTTTACAATCGGATTTCCGACACGCCCGTCCGCCGCGCCTGGGACGCGGTGCACATCGAGAACGGCTTCGTCCGGCTCATGATCCTGCCCGAACTCGGGGGACGCATCCATGTGGGCCGGGACAAAATCAACGACTACGACTTCTTCTACGCCCAGCATGTCATCAAGCCCGCGCTCGTGGGTCTCGCCGGACCCTGGATCTCCGGAGGTGTGGAGTTCAACTGGCCCCAGCATCACCGGCCCGCGACCTTCATGCCGGTGGACGTGGAAATCGAAGAGCATCCGGACGGGAGCAAGACGGTCTGGCTGGGCGACCACGATCCGATGGAGCGAATGAAGGGCATGCACGGCGTCTGCCTGCACCCGGGCAGCTCGGCCATCGAACTGAAGGCGCGCGTGTACAACCGGACTCCGTTAACGAAGACCTTCCTCTGGTGGGCGAACGTCGCGGTGCGCGTCCACGAAGGCTACCAGTCGGTCTTCCCACCCGACGTGGGCTGGGTGGCGGATCACGCCAGGCGTGCGGTCAGCCGGTTCCCGCTGTGCGAAGGTCGGTATTACGGAGTCGACTACGCGGCCCGGGCCCGCGGCGGGATGCCGGCCTCGGGACGGCCGACCCAGTTCGTGCCACCCCACAGCGGGGCCGCGGACGAAAAGGGGATTCCCGACTATGCCCCCAACGACCTCTCGTGGTATGCCAACATCCCGGTGCCGACCTCGTACATGTGCCTGGGGTCGACCAGGGACTTTTCCGGCGGCTACGATCACCTGAGAAAGGCGGGCCTGGTCCAGATCGCGGATCACCGAATAGCACCGGGCAAGAAGCAATGGACCTGGGGAAATCACCCGTTCGGATACGCCTGGGACCGGAACCTGACCGACTCGGACGGACCCTACGTCGAGCTCATGCTCGGCGTCTACACCGACAACCAGCCCGACTTTTCCCATCTGCAGCCGGGTGAGACGAAAACCTGGAGCGTCTTCTGGTATCCGGTCCGCGAGATCGGGCCGGTTCGCGAGGCGTCGCGCGATGCGGCCGTCGCGCTGGACGTGCGGGGAGGGCGGGTGGAGATCGGCGTGATGGCAACCCGCAGGATCGCGGGGGCTCGGATCGAGGTGAGCATCGCGGGCCGCCCATTTCGCGAGTGGAACGGTGATCTCGGCCCCGAACGTCCGTTTCGGACGGAGGTTGCCCTGCCGCGCGGCACCCGGCGCAGGCAGATTTCGCTCCGATTGCTTGAAAAGAGCGGACGCGAACTGCTCGCGTGTTCGCTCGAGCCACCGAAACGTGGCGAACCGCCCGAACCGGCCGCTGAGCCGCCCGAGCCGTCGGACGTCGGCAGTGCGGACGAACTTTTTGTCATCGGACAGCACCTCGCGCAGTACCGGCATGCGACCCGGGATCCGCTCGCCTATTGGCGCGAAGCACTGCGAAGGGATCCGGGTGACGCCCGCTGCAATCATGCCGTGGGTCTGTGGCATCTCCGTCGGGGGGAGTTTCGTGACGCCGAGTCGTGCGTTAACAGGGCAATTGGACGCCTCACGTCGCGAAACCCAAATCCCTCGGACGGAGAACCCTTCTACAGCCTCGGGCTTGCCCTCGAGCACCAGGGGCGTTTCGAGGAAGCCTACGACGCCTATTACAAGGCGATCTGGAACGACGCGTGGAAATCCGCGGGCTACTTTGCGCTCGCCCGGCTCGACTGCCGCCGCGGTCGCTGGGCCGTGGCACTCGAGCACCTGGACCTCTCCCTTCGCACGAACGCCGACCACCTGCGGGCGCGCGATCTTCGCGTGTTGGTGCTTCGGCGCCTGGGGCGCCCCTCGGAGGCCGACGCCTGCCTCGCCGGGACCCTCGCGATGGATCCGCTCGACTGGTGGGCCCGCCACCTGCGGGGCGACGAGCTCGCCTGCGACACGCAGACCCGGCTGGACCTTGCCCTCGATTACGCAGGCGCGGGATTTTTCAGGGAGGCATTGACGGCGTTGGCGGGCGCGAAGCCGGAGCCGTATTCAGGGACCGGTCCCGTGCTCGGCTATGCCCGGGCTTGGCTCCATCTCGGGCTCGGACAGCGCGAGGAGGCGCTGAGGGAGGCGCGCCATGCGGCGCGCGTGGCACCCGATTACTGTTTCCCCGCGCGGCTCGAGGAGATCGGCATCCTCAACTCGGTGCTGGCGTTGAATCCGGCCGACGGCAGGGCGGCGTACTACCTGGGAAACCTCCTGTATGACCGGCGTCGCTACGACGAGGCGATCGCGCTGTGGGAGCGGAGCGTCAAGCGGGATCCGGACAATGCGATTGCGTGGCGGAATCTGGGAATCGCGTATTTCAACGTGCGTGGCTCGGCGTCGCGGGCCGGCCGGGCCTACGACCGCGCGTTGATGGCGGCGCCCACCGATGCGCGATTGGTCTATGAACGCGACCAGCTCTGGAAGCGCACGGGCGTCTCGGCCCGGGCGCGGCTTGCGGCGCTGGAGCACAGGCGCCGACAGGTGGATGAACGCGACGACCTTTCGGTCGAGCTTTGTGCGCTTTACAGCCAGGTTGGCCGCCCGGAGCGCTCACTGGCGCTCCTCGAGCGCCGGCGCTTTCAGCCCTGGGAGGGCGGCGAGGGCCTGGTGCTGGGGCAGTACGTGCGGGCCTGCCTGGCGCTCGGACGGCGTGCGCTGGAGCGGGGTGACGCGGCGGAGGCCGTGCGCGTCATCTCCAAAGCCGTCGAGCCCCCGGAAAACCTTGGCGAGACCTGGCATCTCCTCGCGAACCGCAGCGAAGTGGCCTACTGGCTCGGGGAAGCCTGCGCCGCCGCCGGACGGACTCCTGAGGCGAGAGCCTGGTGGAGGCAGGCCGCAGCGGCCCGCGGCGACTTCCAGGACATGAGCGTGAAGGCGTATTCGGAGATGACCTTCCACTCCGCGCGTTCGATGGCGCGCCTCGGCAGCCGGGCGCAGGCGCACCGGCTCCTGGAGGCGCTCGCGCGGCACGCGGAGGACCTCGGTCATTCGTCGGCGAAGGTCGACTATTTCGCAACCTCGCTGCCGACCATGCTCCTGTTTCACGACGACCTCGCGGCACGCCAGGCGACGACCGCGCTGTTTCTTGCGGCCCAGGCAGCCTTCGGCCTGGGAGACCTCCGCTCCGCACGCCGCAAGCTCGGCGAGGTTCTGCGCCGCGATCCCAGCCACGCTGCGGCCGCCGACCTGCTCACGGAACTATAACCGCTCTTTCCAACACGCCATGACCCCAACGGCCTCTCCACAGCCCGGCCTCAATCCCGGCAAGCCCGCCGCCTTCAACCGCCGCTACGTGATCGCGATCTCCCTGATCGCGGCGCTGGGCGGGCTGCTCTTCGGCTACGATTGGGTGGTGATCGGCGGCGCGAAGCCGTTCTACGAGAAATTCTTTCACCTCACTTCCCCCGATGCCCAGGGCTGGGCGATGAGCTGTGCGCTGATCGGATCGCTCTTCGGTGCCTCGATCTCGGGTGCGGCGACGGACCGCTATGGGCGCAAGAAACTCCTCCTGGCCTCGGCTGTGCTGTTCGCGGTGTCGTCGGTCGCCACGGGCCTCGCTGCGAGCTTCGGCCAGTTCATCGTCTGGCGGATGGCGGGGGGCGCAGCCATCGGACTGGCGTCGGCGCTTTCTCCGATGTACATCGCCGAGATCGCCCCGGCGGCCTGGCGCGGGCGGCTCGTCTCGCTCAACCAACTGACGATCGTGATCGGTATCCTGCTCGCACAGTGGGTTAACTGGCTGATCGCTCGCCCCGTGCCGGCCGGCGCCACCGCGGCGCAAATTCTCGCCTCGTGGAACGGTCAGCTGGGCTGGCGCTGGATGTTTGGTGTGACCGCGATACCCTCCGTCTTGTTTGTGGTGGGCACGCTTTTCGTCCCGGAGAGCCCGCGCTGGCTCGTGAAGAACGGCCGCCGCGACGAGGCCCGTGCGGTGCTCCGGCGGATCTCCGGCCCCGAGGCTGCGTCGTTGGCCATGGCCGAGATCGAAGGTACGCTGGCGGCGGATACGGGGAAGGTGGATTGGAGCGCACTTCGCGAGCCTAAGGTGCTCAAGGCGCTCGGGCTGGGCGTTGCGCTGGCGGTGTTCCAGCAGTGGTGCGGCATCAACGTGGTATTCAACTACGCCGAAGAGGTGTTCTCGGCCGCCGGCTATTCCGTGTCGGACATCCTGTTCAACATCGTGGTGACCGGAGTTGTGAATCTCGCCTTTACCCTGGTCGCGGTCGGCACGGTCGACCGCCTCGGGCGACGGGCGCTCATGCTCGCGGGGTCCGCCGGGCTGGCGGTGGTGTACACCCTGCTCGGCGCGAGCTACGCGATCGGCAGCCACGGCGTGCACGTCCTGATCCTGGTGCTTCTTGCGATCGCCTGCTATGCCACCTCGCTCGCGCCCGTGACCTGGGTCGTCATCTCGGAAACCTTTCCAAACCGGGTGCGGGGCCTGGCGATGTCGGTGGCCGTGACCGCGCTCTGGATCGCCTGTTTTATCCTCACCTTCACCTTCCCAATCCTGAACCAGCGCCTCGGCGCGGCAGGCACGTTCTGGATCTATGCCGCGGTCTGCGTCGCCGGGTTTGTATTCATTTACCGGAAACTCCCCGAGACGAAGGGAAGGACCCTCGAGGAGATCGAGCGGCGCTGAGCGGCGGGCCCAACTTACGCACGGAGACGATCACATCATGAAAAATCGCGACGCATCGAACCACAGGCATCCCTCCTCGGACGACCGGACGGCCATGGACCGCCGGGCTTTTGTGAAGGTCATCGGCGGCGGCCTCGTCCTGGCCTCGCTCCCATTTTCAGCGCTGGCGCGGGGTAGCGGGCTGGTCACCGCCCCGGGGGCCGGCGCGACGGCCGAGGACCACGATCTCGCGGCCCGCTGGCGCTTTCAATTGGACCGCGCCGACGCAGGCATGGGCGAACGTTGGTTCGCCCGAACGCTGGCCGGCGAGATGACGCTTCCCGCGTCGCTTCCATCCCAGGGCGTCGGCGACCCGATCTCGGTGGACACCCCCTGGATGGGAAAAATTGAGGACCAGTCCTGGTTCACGGCGCCGGAGTATGCCCGGTATCGGGAACCCGGACACGTCAAGGTGCCATTCTGGCTCCAACCCGGGTCCTATTACTCGGGGGTGACGTGGTTCCAGCGCACGGTCGACATTCCGGCGGAGTGGGCGGGCCGGCGTGTCGTGCTGTCCCTCGAGCGGCCGCATTGGGAGACCCGGGCGTGGCTCGACGAGCGTCCGCTCGGTTCGTGCATGAGCTTGTCCACGCCCCATGAATACGACCTCGGCGACGCCGCGCCTGGAACGCATGTGCTGACCATACGCGTGGACAACCGGCTGATCATCGACATCGGCACCGACTCGCATGCGATCTGCGATCACACACAGGGCAACTGGAATGGAATCGCAGGCCGGATCGAGCTTCGCGCGACGCCGAAAGTTTGGCTGGAAGACGTCCAGGTGTATCCGCATCTGGCGACGAAGACCGCGACCGTCCGTGTCCGCGTCGGGAACGCGACTGGCAAGGCGGGGAGGGGCGTCCTTAGCCTCGGGTGTGCAGGCTCCCGGCGAGATGCGGCCGTTGCATGGGACAAGTCGGGAGGGGAGGTGGAGACGGAGATCAGGCTCGGCGCGGACGCACGGCCCTGGGATGAGTTCACGCCGGAGCTGCAGACCCTGGTGGTCACCCTGGATGGCGGCGAATCCCGCGAGGTCCGGTTCGGGCTTCGGGAAATCTCCACCGAGGGCACGCAATTCCTTGTGAACGGGAGGAAGACCTTCATGCGCGGCACGCTCGAATGCTGTATCTTCCCCGATACCGGCCATCCGCCCGTCGAACCGGGCGAATGGCGTCGGGTGTTTGGCGTGGCGAAGGCGTATGGACTGAACCTAATACGTTTCCACTCGTACTGTCCCCCGAAGGCGGCCTTCGAGGTCGCGGATGAAATCGGGCTCTACCTGCAGGTCGAGACCTGCTGGGCGAACCGCTCGGTCTCGCTCGGCGACGGGCACCCGGTCGACCAGTGGATCTACGACGAGACGGACCGCATCCTGAACCACTACGGAAACCATCCCTCCTTCGTGCTGATGCCCTATGGCAACGAGCCGGGTGGGAGAAAATCCGCGGCCTACCTGGCGCGGTACGTGATCCACTTTCGGGCCCGCGATTCTCGCCGCCTGTGGAGCGGAGGATCGGGCTGGCCGGAACTGCCGGAGAACCAGTTTTTCGTCGCCCTCGGACCCCGCGTGCAGCACTGGGGGGCGGGCAAGCGTTCGAAGATCAATGGAAAGCCGCCCGAAACCATGGGCGACTACCGCACCTTCGTCGCGCAGCGTCCGGTGCCGGTCATCAGCCACGAGGTGGGCCAATGGTGCGTGTATCCGGATTTCGATGAGATTCCTGAGTACACGGGGTATCTCAAGCCGAGGAATTTCGAGATATTTCGCGACCAGCTCGAGGCCAACGGACTCGGACACCTGGCGCGCGACTTCCTGCGGGCGTCGGGACGACTCCAGGTGCTGTGCTACAAGGACGACATCGAGGCATTGCTGCGAACGCCCGGCATGGGCGGCTTCGAACTGCTCGACGTCCACGACTTTCCGGGCCAGGGCACGGCGCTTGTTGGTGTGCTCAACCCCTTCTGGCGGGAGAAAGGGTATGTGACCTCGCCCGAGTACCGCCGCTTCTGCAGCGAACTTGTCCCGCTTGCCCGGCTTCCGAAGCGCGTATTCACCCGGGACGAAACCTTTACGGCCGACATCGAGGTGTCGAATTTCGGCGCGAACCCGGTGCCCGACGTGGCGGTGCCGTGGCGGCTCGTGGCGGACGACGGCTCCATCGTGGCCTCGGGCACGCTGCCCGCGCGAAGTCTGCCGGTGGACAATGGCATCGCCCTGGGCGGGATCCAGGCGTCCCTCGCGGGCGTCCGCTCCCCGAGCCGGCTCAGGCTCGTTGTATCCATTCCGGGCACGACGGCGGAGAACGATTGGAATGTCTGGGTGTATCCGGGCGGACCGGATGACGGCGCGGAGGGAGTCCATCTGACCAACACCTTCGACGCCGCGACTCGTGAGGCGCTCGAAAAGGGAGGGCGCGTGCTACTCACGCTGCCCGCGGAACGGGTTCGAAACGAGGGCCCGGCCCCGGTGAAGCTGGGATTCTCGAGCATCTTCTGGAACACCGCGTGGACGAAGCGTCAGGCGCCCACGACGCTGGGGATCCTCTGCGACCCGAAGCATCCGGCGCTCGCCGCGTTCCCCACCGAATTTTGCAGCGACTGGCAGTGGTGGTACCTGATCAGTCGGGCCGGTGCGCTGCGCCTGGACACGCTTCCGCGCGGGACCGAGCCGCTCGTGCGCGTGATCGACGACTGGGTCACCGCACGCTCGCTTGGCCTGGTCGTCGAGGCGCGCGTCGGTGCAGGCAGGCTGGTCGTGTGCGGGTTCGATCTCACCGGCGACCATCCCGATCCCGTCAGTCGCCAGATGCGTCGAAGCCTGCTCGCCTACATGGCTGGCGACGCATTCCGTCCGACCGCCGAGCTCACCCCCGCACAGATCGAGTCGCTCATCGCTTGAACAGGGAACGGAATCGGGGGCGGGAAGCCGTGAACGCCCTCCGATCCAGAGGAGAAGGATTGAACAGAAGACAACGAAGTGAACGAAGCGGGGAATGGTGGGCTTGGATCAAGGGCAGGAGCGGAAGCAGGAGCATGAAAAGTTTGAAGTCCCAAGCTTCCATCGGCGCAGTCCTGCCGACACCGAGAGTGTCCGCCTTTCGACGCTTCGTCGCCTTCGTTGCTTCTGTTAACTGCGGTTTCCAGGTTCATCGGCACCTGCGGCGGAGGCTTTGCCCTCATTCCTCCCCGTCGAGATAATCGATGTCCTCGGAGCGAATAAGCCGGCGCTCAGGTGAGCGCACCATCCACTTGCCGCTGTCGGGATAATGACAGCTCTCGCCGAGCGGATTGTCGGCCACGATGAACAGCACCAGGTCTTCCGAGCCGTCGTTGAGAAGCTGATGCGCTTGGCCGGGCTTGAACAGGAAGCTGTCGCCGGCGCCGATGGCGGTGAGGCCCCCGTCATCGCGGGCCTGGCCGGTGCCGGAGACGACGTGATAGAACTCCCATTGTGCGCTGTGGGAGTGATACGGGCACGCGGCCTTGCCGGGCGGGATGCGGCAGAGCTCGACGTCGAAGGGCTGCCGTTTCAGGAAGTCCGTGGACATGGGTTCGCGTCCGAGTGCGACCGAGATCTCGCGGTCGCTGCTGGCGAATTTTCCCTTTGGCGAAGTCCAGATTTGTTCGGGGATGTCGCGGAGGTTGATCTTGTTCATGGGTGGGGGGAGTGGAGTCAGGACATGCGGCCGCATCGAAAAGTCACGACTTTGCCGATTCATCCGCAAGGTTGCGCCGCGCTCTGGCGTGATGGCATGCGAAGGTTGGACGCCAGGAAGGGTGCGAGGCCACCGACATTCAGGTGGCGGGCGCGCCCAAACCCGGTGACGACGCCGGCCGCGAAGGGTGGGGACTGCATGCTGTCGCTCAAGGGGCCAGCACACCCGAATAAGGGGGATTGGCTCGCCAGAAGAGGAGGATGCCATCCTCGGATTTGCTGTGATCAGGCCCCCTTTATTGGGTGACCAACCGTGACCTTTCGCGTGGCTGGGTGTGAGCGAATCGGGGACGAGTCCCTGCCTGCCGGGAGGCGGGCCATTGACGCGGCGCGCCGGCGCCGGTAGCTCATCTCCCATGGCACACGCGTTTGTCCTCCTCAAGATCGAGCCCAAGAAGGTCACTGGCACCGCCGAGAAGCTCCTGGATATCCAGGGCGTGAGCGACGTGTTCTCGATCTCCGGCAAGCATGACCTGCTGGTCAAGATCGAGTGCGAATCGGTCGATCGTATCGAAATGGTCATTACCGACATGATCCTCCGGACCGATGGCGTGGTGGACAGCGAGACCCTTTTCGCCTTCCGCAGTTACGACAAGCGCGAGGGTGGCAAGGCGATCGACGTGGATTGAGGTTGATCCGAGCGCCCCGGATTAGACCGGTTGAGAGAAAACGAAGGTAATGAAGCGTCGAGAGGTGAGGTGAGCCGGGGTAGCCAGGATGGCGTTTCGTTATTGGTGAGGATTTCAATCCCCCAATTTCTCATCCCAATTGCCCTATTCCTAGAGAGCATCCGCGACCAAGCGCTTCGTTACCTTCTGTTCAAACCTGCCTGCTTCCTCGCCCGAGCAGCTTGAGCGTGACCTGGTCGGACTGGTTTGCCTGGGTGAGCATGGATGTGTCGGCGCAGCAGAGCGGTATCAAACCTGCCTGAAGCATTGGCCACAAGAGGCGAAAGGTTGTCAGCGCTATCGGGACCTCGCCGGGCGCACTTATAAGCGCACGCAACCTAAAGCCGGTGCCCCCCTGAATCGATTGTCTCTCGTGACGATTCAATCATGACGTAGAAGAACCTTGGGCCAGGGGAGCATCGGTCGGGCTCCGTTGAGACGCTTTTTATGCGTTTGAGGCCGAAGTTGATTACCCGGAGTTGGCGAGCTTCGGGCATAGTGACGGCGGACTACTTCGATGACCACGAACGACCCTGCCGCCATCGCTTCACTCAAGGACGTGCCCGACGGAGGGCATACCCTGGTGGCGTCCAATGAGCCCGAACTCGAACCGGGATTGGTGATTGACGGACGGTTTCGGATCTGTGCGACGGTGGGACGAAGCGGCATGGCGACCATTTACCGGGCCGAGGACCTGTTGATGGGAGGCCGCGAAGTCGCGCTCAAGATACCGCTCCTCCGCGTTGAGAGCGATCCAGCGTGTTTCGCGCGTTTTCTAAACGAGGAGGAGGCCGGGCTGCGATTTGATCACCCGTACCTCGTCACGGTTCACCGCGTCGAGGGACGAAAGAGTCGACCCTACCTCGCGATGGAGTTTCTAAGAGGCTCGACCCTGGCGCATGTGCTGGACCGGATGCGTCCGCTTCCAGAGGGCGACGCCCTGAAAATCGCGTCGATGATCTGCGAGGCACTGGCCCACATGCACGGCCGGGGCGTGATCCACCGCGATCTGAAACCCTCGAACATCATGATCTGTCGCGACTGGGGATTCCGGCTTTTCGACTTCGGTCTCGCGTCGCCCCCGCTGCGACGGCGCGGGGTCTTTGCGTGGCTCACACCGACCTTTGGCACGCCGGAGTACATGGCGCCCGAGCAGGTAAGGAACGGCTCGATCGACGAGCGCGCCGACGTGTATGGAGTGGGGGCGATTCTTTACGAGATGCTGACCGGCGAGGTGCCCTTTCGCAGGGAGGATCCCTGGGCTTCGGGATTCGCGCGACTGAGCGGCGACCCGAAGGCACCGCGGTTGCTCAATCCAAAGCTGTCGACTCAGGCCGAGGAGATCGTTCTGCATGCCCTCCGCCGCAAGCCCGCGGATCGTTTCCAGACCGTGTTGGAGTTCAAGGCTGCGCTCGATGCACCGGACCGCGTGCCGGTGACCGGGCTTCGGGATCGCCTCCAGATTTCGAAGGGGCCGCGCCTGAGTTTCCAGGCCACGCCGATTCGTTCCGGCGCGCTGATCGGCCTGGGAACGCTCATCGGACTGCTCGCTCTGTTCCTGCTTCTTAGGATCGTATTACGGGCGTGAGGCCGGTGCCGCCGCAATTGGTTGCCGCCTGGAGGTCACAATGGCGCCTCTTGCGAGTCTGCCGGCTCCAGCGCGTCGCCGGGCGCCTTGGGCTGCTCGGTGCGAGTAGACACAAACGAGGCCGGCTCCCGAAGAATCGGAGGCGGCTGGGACGAGCAGCCGATCAGCGGTGGAACGATCACGGGTGGCTCCGCCGTCTCTCTGGCGACCAGCGCGAGCCTGAATTCACCGAAGTCCATCCCGAGGATCAAGCGCAGCGGGACGTATGTAACGATCAATCCGATCACAAATCCGATGGGCATCGCGACCAGTCGTATCACGAGCGGTGTGACATGCGCCAGGGCCAACACCATGCCCAGGAAGAACCCAATCACCATCGAGATCATGACCGTCACCAACGTCGCGATGGCGTTGCGCCACGTGAACGACCACCAGATCCGGATGGCGCGGCGGGTGGTGATTTCGATTTCCATGGGCGTTGGACGTCCGACGAAGCCGAAGGCCTATGCGGGACGTCCGTTCGAGTAGAGCTGCCTGACCGAGTCGCGGCTGAGGACGATGATCGTGAACACGCCGAGGATTGTGCCGAAGGGCACGAACACGCACAGGATCGCGGCAATGACCACGCTGAAGAGCCGGTGGGTCCGCCGCGATATCATCCGGCCGGATACGATCGTCAGCACGGCCATCGCCCAGCCCGCGAGCACGAACATGGAACCCATGATCATGAAGAGGTAGCCAGCGAACGCCGGCGGGTGCGCGCCTTGATTTCCCCACATCGTGTTCGGGTGATGGATCATCATCCATCCGACCGTGACGTGGATGAGCGGAAAGCAGGCGAAGAAGAACCCGAGCGCTCCGACCACGTAGTGGAAGACGGAGAGCAGATTCAGATGGTCAATGTCTTCGCGACGCGGAGGGGGGAGCGGTGGCGTGTCCATGGCGTGGGGCAGGATTGGCGGCCTGTGCGTGGGCTTACGCGTTGGCCGGCTGGCTGGGATGGGACGGGTAACAGGGCATGTGGGGGATAACAATCGCAAAGCTCGATTTAGCTGGTTCCATAGCGGTGCGACTGTGCTGCGGCGACCTTGCCAATGGGCCGCCGATCCGGGCTAGGATGGGCCCGACATGAGCAGTCACCTCCAGTCGACGCAGTGGCATACGGCCTGGGCCCTTCACCAGATCCTGCTTTTGTCCTGCGACTAAACCGAGCTTCAGACCTGGAGCAGTGCGAACCTGTGCGTTCCGTTCCGGCACGATCGTCCAGGAGCCTACGTCAAGGGGGCGGTGCTCGATTTCACTCTGCCAAATTCGAGATCACCTGGGGCTACGGTCGATCCGCACATAATTGGGTGCAAAGCACACATGGCGTTGCCACGCGAAATCGGACCATCGGCGTGGATTCGGACCGTCGTGCGCGCGGGCAACCTGGCTGTGTGGGACCGACCGCGTTAGGGCGACGGCTTGTCCTGACCGGAAGAAGCGGTCCGCGACAGCGTCGTCGTAAATTCGTAGTGTCCGGAGCCGACGAGCAGGGTCAGGTGTCCGTCAACGAAGTGCGACTTTTCGATGCCGGCCGCGGTCACGGCGGGAACGCGGCCTTCCTGCACGAAGTGCGGATCTGCCGCCGGGATCACAATTTCGGCGGTCGTATTGGCGGGCACCGTTGCCGTGAGAGTCAGGGTGCCGTCGACGAGTTTCCAATTGCAGGACAGCAGACCGTACGGGGTCAGTTGGCTGCATCGCGCGTAGGTCAGGCCGCTCCGTCGTATCAGCGGTGCGATGCGCGCCTTCTTGAAGCCAGGCGCAAGCGCCTGCAGGCCGCCCAGGTGTTGGAACATCCAATCGCCCACGGCGCCGTAGGCGTAGTGGTTGAACGAATTCATGCTCGCCGGTCCGAAGGTTCCGTCGGGACGGATGCTGTTCCAGCGCTCCCACATGGTCGTGGCCCCCATTCGGACCTCGAAGCCCCACGACGGATAATCCTCGTTGTCCAGCAGCCGCATCGCGAGGTCGTCACGGCCGATGCTCGTGAGCGCCGGCAGGAGCCAGGGCGTGCCCAGAAAGCCTGTCTTCAGGTGAAAATCGTCCGCCGCCAGTTTCGCGACGAATTTGGCGGCAGTCTGTTCGCGTTCGTGCGGATCAGTGATAAGGTGCATGCCGAGCGCCATCGCGTAGACCGTTTGCGTGCCCATGGTGATCGAGCCGTCCGGCCTGCGATAGGCGGCGACGAATGCCGCGCGAATCCTGGGAACCAGCGCCGCCCAGCGGGCTGCGTGTGCCGTGTCTCCGATTGCCGCGGCCATCTCTGCCATCATGCGCGTATCCTCGGCGAAATACGCCGTCGCGATGACACGGTGCTCGGCAAGCCGGTCCACGCCCTCGAGGTTCAGCCAGTCGCCGGAGAACCAGGAGCTTCGACCCTGCTCCAGAAGGTCGCCGTCCCGCGTGGCGCTGGCGTATACAAAACCGTAATACCGGCGAATCCAGTCCCAGTTGCGCCGGACGATTCGTGTGTCGCCCGAGGCGTGCCACACCGCGTAAGGCACGGTGATGAAGGCGTCGGACCAGCCCACGCCGGTCGCGTTGAACTCGCCGCGGGGTTGCGGCACGACTGCTGGGATGTTGCCATCGACGCGCTGGCTGTCGCGTACGTCGTCCATCCACTTCGAGAGAAAGGCCCGTGTGTCCTGATACCGGCACGCCGTGGGGGCGAAGACGTTGATGTCGCCGGTCCAGCCGAGCCGTTCGTCGCGCGCCGGTGTGTCGGTCGGGATCGACAGGAAATTGCCCCTCTGTCCCCAGCGAATGTTCCGCACCAGCTGGTCGAGCATCGGATTAGAGAGTCGCAGGTCTCCCGTGTTCGGCAGGTCCGAGCCGAGGACGACTGCCTGCACGTCATTCGTGTCTGGTGGCGTGCAGGCGCCCGAAATCTCGACGTAGCGGAAGCCATGTTGCGTGAACGTCGGTTGATAAACCACAGTTCCGTCCCGTGCGAAGGTGTAGGTGTCGGTCACTTTTGCGGAGCGAAAATTCTCCCTGTAAAGATGGCCGCGCAGGGGGCCGGTTCTGTAAAGCTCCTCGGCGTAGCGGATGCGAACCGTCTGGCCCTTCGTGCCAGTCAGCCTGACCCGCGCGACGCCGACGAGATTCTGCCCGAGGTCGTAGATGTATTCGCCTGACTCGGGCGAGGTGCGCCTGCGCGCGGTCAGTATCGCCGTGGCCCGTACAGGTTCATCAGGCTGGGGAACGAGGTTTTGCACATCGCTCGAGATCACGTTGGCAGGCTGCCACTTTGAGGCGTCAAATGCGGGGCATTCCCAGCCGGGTTGCTCGAACCGCGCATCGTAGCTCTCGCCATCCTGGAGGTCGGCCTGGACAAACGGCCCACCGGCGGACCGCCAGCTCGGGTCGGTGACGAAAATCGTGGTCGAGCCGTCGGTGAAGGTCACGCGGAGCATCGCAATCAAGGCGAGGTCGTCGCCGTAGGCGTGGCGCCAGCCGAGACCGACTTTTCCCCGATACCATCCGTCGCCCAGTTCGGCTCCGATGACGTTGCGTCCCGGGCGCAGGAGCGCGGTGACATCGTAGGTCTGTGCCTGGGTGCGCCGTGGGTACTCGGTCCAGCCAGGCGCGAGGAATTGATCGCCGACCTTTCGGCCGTTGAGCGACAGCTGATAGATGCCCTGCGCAGAGGCGTAGATGCGTGCGCTTCGCACTGGCTTCGAGAGGTCCACGAGGCCACGAAACAAGGGGCGCGGTGCGAGTGCGTGCTCAGCCGCGAGCGCGTCCAGTTTCACGTTGGCGATCCAGTCCGCGCCCGACCAGTCCTCCGGATAGAGCAGGCCGGTCTCGAACCACGACGGTCGACTCCAGTTGCTGGATACGCCGTTCCCGTCCCAGATCCTGACCTGCCAGAAATAGCGCGTGGCGGAAACCAATCGCACGCCGTCGGGAAGCGGGATGTCGATCTGCCGGTCGGAGGCGACGCGACCGGAATCCCAGACATCGTGACCGCCGGAGGTTGTTCCCACGCGGACCTCGTAGGCGCTTTGCACTTCGTTCCGTTCATCGGCGGCGATGGCCCAAGCGAACGAAATCTGATCACCGCCAATCCCGAGTGGATCGACGCGCCCGTTGACGGTCATTCGATCGACCGCCACGGCCGGTGCGCCCGAGAGTGCGCGACAGGCGACCGCCAGCAGGAGGGCAGTGGTCAGTAGGTGACGACTGAGAAGGTGGGGCATGGCGGGTGGGGTTTCGTGGCGTACTGCCATGGCGCCGGCAGCGAGGCTGGGGGATGAATTTCATGGAACAGCTCCCTGCGCGTTCGCCAAGGATGAATCGCCACCCATTTGGGTGAGGCCGACCAGGCGGCGGAACGCTCGCTCGTGCCCACGAAACCGCAGGGGGTTCCCGGGCGGTTGTGGGGAATCCAGTGCGCATAGGCGTCGGTTCCAGACGCGCGTTTGCCCGGCCGATTCGGAATTGAAGGCCGCCCGCGGCTGGGGCTCGGCGGATTGTCGGGCTGCGTCCGCCACCCCTGCGCGGAACCTTCGTATTTTCCGCGTCCGTGGCGTGCTTGCCTTGTGCGACGTCACCGGTATGGTTCGCGCCGCGCTGCGTCGGGAATCTCGCTTCAACCCTGCGCCGTCGGTCTCGCGCTCCGCACTCCTCCCCATTTCCATGCTGCCCCGGATCCTGATCATCGAGGACTCTCATGCCTACCAGCGCATCTTCGCGAAACACCTCGACGGCATGGGGACCTTTGCCATGGCGAACTCCTGCAAGGAGGCCCTGGCGCTCGTGGCCCGGGAAAAGTTCGACCTCGTGATCAGCGACTTCCTGCTCCCCGACGGGGACGCCAAGGAGGTCATCATCGAGCTTCGCAAGACTTACAAACCCGATCAGGTGCCGGTCATCGTCGTCACGAGCTTGTACGACAAGTACCTGGCCCGCGAATTGTACACGATTGGCGTCAACTTCAGCATGCCCAAGGTCCTCGGGCACGAATTCCGCGCCGCGATCCAGGACATCCTGACGACTCGGAAAGTGGTGATGCCGACCTCCTCGGTGCAGGCGATCACGGTCTTTTCGTGGCACACGCGCGACCGGCATTACTGCTACTCGCCGCAGGCGCGTCATCTCAGCGAGGGAGAGAGCGAGGAGGCGGCGCTCAATCACATGAAGGAGTGGATCCGCGTCCATCTGCGGAGCGGTTTCGAGGCGACCAGCGGGGTGAAGGAGAACATCCTCTATCTGTGATGCCCCGTGACCGCCGTAGGCGGGGGTGGAGCGGGTACGTCGCGGTCGGGGCGCAAAAAAGCCCTCCGCCGACCTGCGACGGAGGGCCTGGTAAAACGGTGGCGCGGGCTCAGAGCGTGTAGGGCAGCGGGAAGCGGCCCATGAGTGCGACGACGCGCTGCTTGGCGCTGGCGATTGCGGACGCCTCCTGCTCGGTGCCGATCGCCTTGAGCACCGTGTCGATGCAGGCGGCGATCTCCTCCATGTCCTTCTCGACCATGCCGCGGGTGGTCACCGCGGGCGTGCCGAGGCGGATACCCGAGGCCTGGAACGGTGAGCGCGTCTCGAAGGGCACGGTGTTCTTGTTGCAGGTGATGTTGGCCAGATCGAGCGTCTCCTGGGCCTTCTTCGCGGTCAGCTCCGGAAGGTTCGAGCGCAGGTCCACGAGGAACAGGTGATTGTCGGTTCCCCCCGAGACGATCTTGTAGCCGCGCGACTGCATCGCCGTGCAGAGGGCCTTCGAATTCTTGATGATCTGCGCCGAGTAGGTCTTGAACTCAGGCTTCAGGCACTCGCCGAAGCACACGGCCTTCGCGGCGATGACGTGCATGAGCGGACCGCCCTGGCCGCCCGGGAACATCGCGGAGTCGAGGGCCTTGGCGTGCTGGGCCTTGCAGAGCACGAGGCCGCCGCGCGGTCCGCGGAGGGTCTTGTGCGTGGTGGTCGTGACGAAGTCGGCGTGCGGCACGGGCGAGGGGTGCAGTCCCGCGGCCACCAGGCCCGCGATGTGTGCAATATCGGCGAAAAGCATCGCGCCGACGCTGCGGGCGATCTCGCCCATCCGGGCAAAGTCGATCGTGCGGGAGTAGGCGCTCGCGCCCACCGTGATCATCTTCGGCTTCTCGCGCTGCGCGATGGCGGCGAGCTCGTCGTAGTCGATCATGCCGGTGTCCTCGCGGACTCCGTACTGGCAGAACTGGTACAGCTTGCCCGAGAAATTGGCAGGGTTGCCGTGTGTAAGGTGGCCGCCGTGGCTGAGGTTCATGCCGAGGACCTTGTCGCCCGGCTGGAGGACGGCCGTGTAGACGGCGAAATTCGCCTGCGAGCCCGAGTGCGGCTGGACATTTGCGTGGTCGGCGCCGAACAGGAGCTTCGCGCGTTCGATCGCGAGCGTCTCGACCTTGTCGACGTATTCACAGCCACCGTACCAGCGCTTGGCCGGGTAGCCCTCCGCGTACTTGTTCGTCAGGACGGAGCCCTGGGCCTCCATCACGGCGGGATACGTGAAATTTTCCGACGCGATCAGCTCGATGTGGCTCTGCTGGCGGGCGAGCTCGGACGAGATGAACGAGTAGATCTCTGGGTCGAGGGTTTTGAGGGACGCGGCGTTGAGCATGACGGGAGGCGGTTGAAGGACGGAAAGTCGTGAGGGCAAGGGCTAATCGCCGTCCGCGCAACCCGAAATCTCCGGGCCGGCGCTCGGCGATGGCCCTTAGTTCCCGGACTGCAGGCGCTTGAGATACTCGATCAAGGACGGCAATGCCTCGACCATCTCATCCCTGCAGTGTTCGTAGACCGATAGCGGGCCGCCGTAGGGGTCGCCGATCTCGCGGTCCGCGCCGGCCGGCATGAACTCGCGCAGAAGAAACACGTTCTGGGGCGTGTCGTCCAGCGCGAGGTGGATCATCGCGCGATGCGACTCGGTCATGCAGAACACCGCCGCCGCATCGCGGACCATGGCGGGCGTGAGCATCTGGCTGCGCATGCCCGAGATGTCGATGCCCACCTTGCGGAGGGCGGTGACGGAGTTGGGCGACACCGGTTCGCCGGGACGCGCCGCGACGCCGGCGGACAGGACTTTCAGTGAGCGCAGCGGCTCAGCCTGGTTGGCCAGCGCGTGTTGGAGCAGGCCCGCGGCCATCGGGCTGCGGCAGATGTTCGCGGTGCAGACGGTCAGGATGTAGCCGGGACTTGGCATCGGTCAGCGGTTTGCAACAGAAGGGTTTTTCGGGGAAAAGCAATTCCCGGTTGTCAGTGGCGGCGCGAGGGCAGGCGCCCCAACGCGAGGAGCGCGTGGTCCAGCTGGATGGCCCGCGCCAGCACGAGGTCGACCAGCGGGGGCTTCGGTTCGGGCGCGTTCAGGTCCTGGCTGTCGGAGTCATCCGAATAGTCGGGGCGAATGCCGTCTCGCAGGTCGCGGTCCAACTCGGCCTCATCCTGGCGCGGCTTGTTGATCCTGGGCGAGGTGAGGGTTTCGATGGACGCCCCTTTTTCGAGCGCCCCGAATGCCGCCTGGTCCTGCGCTTCGGTGATGTCGACGGGAACGTCGACCGCATCGCCAAGCGCGGCGGGTCCGAAGCTGACGATCGGGAGGTTCGTGTCGCTGAGATCCTGCAACAGGTCCATGAGCGGGCCCGCAGTGGTGGCATCGACCAGGATGAAGACCGGTGCTGCCGGTTTGGCGTGAGCCTGGATCCAGGCGCCGAGGGCCTTGGCTCCGGCGGCGTCGCCGGGCATTCCGCGCAAGTCGAGAATCACCGTGCCCCGTTCGGCGGCCGCCGAGGAGGCGGGAAGGTCGGCCGGGAGGCGGGCGAGCCGCACGTAGGTCAGGTGGCTGTCGATGGTCCGCACTTCGGGCACCTGCGCCGGTGCGGGCGCTGCGACAGCCGCGCTGGCGCAGGCGAACAGACAGGCGAACAGACAGGCGAACAGCAGCCGGTTCATGCGCGGTTCAGTTGTCGCGCGCCGATATCGCGCCGGAAGACCTTGCTGGCACAACGGATCTCATCGCAGACCCGGTAGGACTTGGCGGCTGCCTCGGCGAGCGTCGCGCCCGTCGATGTGACCCCCAGCACGCGTCCGCCGGCTGTCACGATCCGGCCCTGGGCATCGCGGGCGGTGCCCGCATGGATGATCGCCACGCCAGCCGGAAGCGACGGCGGAAACTCGATGACGTCGCCCCTGGGATACGCGTCGGGATAGCCCTTCGCTGCGATCACCACGCACAGCGCGTGCTCGGGACGGACTTCGAGACGCGTCCCCGCGAGGGTGCCCCGGGTGGCCGCCCAGAGCAGCGCCAGGACGTCGTTGTGTATTCTCGGAAGCACGACCTGCGTCTCGGGGTCGCCGAAGCGGGTGTTATATTCGAGCACCTGCGGACCCTCGGCCGTGAGCATGATTCCCACGAAGAGCGTGCCGCGAAAATCGATCCCCTCCGCGGCGATGGCGTCCACCGAGGGTTTCACGATCTCGCGATCGATCCGCTCCATGAGCCCTGGGGTGACGACCTCGGCGGGGGAGTAGGTGCCCATCCCGCCCGTGTTTGGACCGGTGTCGCCGTCTCCGATCCGCTTGTGGTCTTGGGACGTGGGGAGGATGACGTAGTCGCGCCCCGAGACCACGACGAGGATCGAGGTCTCCTCGCCGACGAGACAGTCCTCGATGAGGATTTGGCTGCCGCTGCGGCCGAATTTGCCGCCCTCGAGCATGTCGCGCACCGCCTGTTCGGCCTCCGTGTGGGATTGCGCCACGACGACGCCCTTTCCGGCGGCCAGGCCGTCGGCCTTGATCACGATGGGAGCAGGCCGGGCCTTCAGGTAGGTCAGGGCCGAGGGGACGTCCGAGAAGAAACCGGCGGGGGCGGTCGGGATGCGGTACTTGAGCAGGATCTGCTTGGTGAAGATCTTGGATGCTTCGAGGCGCGCCCCGTCGCTCTTCGGCCCGTAGGCCGGAATACCGGCCGCGGCGAGCCGGTCAACGAGCCCCAGGGAGAGGGGAACTTCGGGGCCGACGATCACAAACTCGACCTGTTCACGCTGCGCGAGGGCCACCAGGCCGTCTATGTCGTCTGCGGCCACTGGGATGCAGGTGGCATCCGCGGCGATGCCTGCGTTGCCAGGTGCACACAACAGGCGCGGACGCGCGGGCGAGGCGGCAATCGCCTTGATCAACGCGTGCTCGCGACCTCCGGAGCCGACGACCAGAACGGACTTGGGAAGCGTCATGACCTCGTTAGGCGAAGCGGTTTCCAGGGAGTCGACAAGCGAGATCGTCCGCGAATTCATCCCGGGTCAATAAACCGGGGGCTCGACCGATCGGGTGGAGCCGTTGGGCCAAAAAAGCGAAGCCCGCGGTGGACAAACGTCGGGAATTGGTTCCACTATCGCGCCATGTCCGATTCGAAACAGACCAAAAGCTCCCTCGGCCTCCGCCTTGCCGTCGACTTCGTGCTCTGCGCCGGTTTTTTTGCGCTGCTCTTCTCGATTAACCGGTCCCACGTGCCGTCCACCGACCCTGAGATGATCAACCTCTGGGCGGCCATCACGACCGCGTGCATGACCGGCGTCTTCTGGCTGGCGCTGCAGATGTTCCGCGTCGTCTTCCGGGCCCAGCGCGAGTCGAAGCGCTGAGCGGACCGACCGCATCCACTCCTCAATGACACGAGGCCGCCCGCGGGCGGCCTTCTTCATTTTCCTTAGCCGTGCGCTCTCCGATATCTGCGCTTGCATGCGCCGATTAAATTATCGCATGGTCGGAGGAAACTTTCCCTCTCAAAGAGATGTCGTCCCCAAACCTTATGCGGAAACACCTTCTGTTTCTCCTCGTGGCCGTGACCGGCTTTACCGCCAAGGCACTGGCCCAGGCGAGCGATGACAACGATCGTCCACCCCCGGAACCGGTTGAGAATCTTTGGTTTGATACGGACGAGCTGATCTACGTCCCGAAGTACACGCTCTCGACGTCGATGCGCGCCCTCTCGGGCACCAGCGCCTCATTCTCGGGCACCGGTCATATCGCGTCTCCCAACGTCTGGGTCGGCCCGCCGACCGGCTACACCAGCCGCGGTTACCAGGATGGTTACGTCAAGGTGGACGGCCGCACCGATTCGGCGGGCGTCCCGGTCAACAGTGCCGACGGCAAGTCGAACACGTGGTCCTACGACTACGCCTCGCAGGCGACCATTCCGACCTACATTGCCTTGCACACCTATACGGCGGACACCCTGGATTCGGGCGGCCGGACCAAGGACATGGGAAATTCCACCGGTGTGGAGGTCGCGGTTTCGCGCGACATGGGCAAGCTCTACAAGAAGATCACCTGGAGCATCTCGGCGGGCGTCAGCATGAACGACATCCGCGCGGCGGAATCCACGCAGGTGGCCGCGACGATCAACACGACCACCGACCTGTATTCCCTCTACGGCATGGCGGCTCCCGCCGCGGGTTATGTCGGCCCGGCCACGACCTCGCAGACCGTCACCGGTCCCAACGGCCAGGTCGTCTACTCCGATCCGCCGACCAATTCCACGCCGCTCACGCAGCTGGTCGACAACACGGTGCTGATCAGCGCCCAGCCGATCACGCGTTCCTATTCCTCGTCCGTTTCCGACTCGGCGGTGACGAATCACTGGGAGGTCAAAGGCGCCTATCTCACTTTCCGTGCGGGCTCGACCTTCTATTACCCGATCACCGACAAGTTCCGCTTCAGCCTCGGTGTCGGCGGTGCGCTCGCCTACGTCGGCTCGACCTATTCGATCGACCAGCTGTTCACGCCGAACGCGGCCGACAACAAGTTCGACGTGATCGAGTCGCTGGTCCAGGGCACCACGGCCAAGGCCACGGTTGGCTTCTATGTCGATGCCAATCTCGAGTATTGGATGACCGACAAGACCGGGTTCTTTGCCGGCGCCACCTACCAGGACAGCGGCAGCTACACCCAGCATGTCCAGACGGTCGACACGAACTACGCCACCCGCGTGGACCTCAGTTCGCTCTCCGGTCTGAGCATGGGCATGAACTACAAGTTCTAAGCTGGGCCCCGCAGCGTATCCAATTTGGCCGGACTCCTCGGAGTCCGGCCTTCTTCTGTATGCTGAGCATGACATTCCGTCAGCGAAGTGAAAGTCTTCGTCCCAGCCTGATCGAGGCGAAGGGTAGCGAAGCGCCAGGGCGAGGCCGCGAGGCCGGCGTCTGAAAGCAGCGTGGAGCAAAACCGCGGGCCGATGAACAAGAACCGGCTAAGAGGCGCGAAGGGCGGACGAGCGGGCAAATGGCCGCGAAGTCCACATCGATCAAAGCCCTGGAACGTAAAGTCGGCGGTCGTGCGGCGAAGGTGGAATGGATTATCTCAGGAGGTCTGTGCGATGACGGGGTGCAAGCTGCGTCTGAGCGCGTGGCGACACGCGCCGAACCTCGCGCAGAAGTCAGCAGCGGGCGTAGTAGCGACGAAAGCCGGGAAATCCTGCTGGAGCGAAGGCCCAAACGGTGGGGCCGAGTGGTCCCGAGTAAGAGCGGGTGAGTAAGCCCGAGTTGCCACGATGACAGATGGACAAACCGACCCCGTGAATGCAGGGTCATCCCTGCCGGAGCGCGAAGGTGAAGCCGGAGCGGCACTGCCGGGGAGCGTCCAGTCGGAAAGGGCGAACGAAGGGAAGGAAAGCCCAGGTCAGACCGACAGGTTAATGGAGCAGGTCGCCGAACCGGCGAACCTGAACGAGGCTTGGCGACGAGTGCGGTCCAACGGAGGCGCAGCGGGAATCGACGGGGTGACCGTCGAGCAATACCCACGGCTGCTGGCCGGACGGACGGAAACACTGCGCCGAGAGCTCCTGGAAGGAAGCTACCAACCGAGCGCACTGCGCCGGGTCGCGATTCCGAAGCCGAATGGAGGCGAGCGTTTGCTTGGCATTCCGACGGTGCAGGACCGGCTGGTGCAGCAGGCGATCCTGCAAGTGCTGCAACCGATCCTCGATCCGAGGTTTAGTGCGCACAGCTACGGGTTCCGTCCGAACCGCAGCGCCCACCAAGCGATCGCCGCGGCGCAGGCGTACATCCAAGAGGGGTACGACTGGGTCGTGGATATCGACTTGGAGGCGTTCTTCGACCGAGTGCACCACGATCGGCTGATGAGCCGGTTAGGTGGATACGTCGCGGACAAGCGGATGCGCTGGATCATCCGGCGCTTCCTGCAAGCGGGGGTGATGGAAAGTGGCGTCGTCATGCCGACGCGGGAAGGTACGCCGCAAGGCGGCCCGCTCTCGCCGTTATTGGCGAATCTGGTGCTCGACGAACTGGATCAGGAACTGGAGGAGCGCGGACTGCGGTTCGTACGCTACGCCGATGACTGCAACGTCTATGTGCGCAGTGAGCGTGCCGCCAAACGCGCCTTCGAGAACCTGACCGCGTTCATCGAGTCCACGCTGAAGCTGAAGGTGAACCACGCGAAGAGCGCGGTCGCCCGTCCCTGGGAGCGCAAACTCCTCGGGTTTAGCTTCACGCCCAAAACCCCGAAGCAGCCGGTCAAGCGCAGGATTGCACCGAAGGCGCTGGATAAGGCGAAGGACCGCATCCGGGAACTGACGCGAGACGGCCACCACGACTTCCGTCGTGTGATGGGCAGCTTGCGGCGGTACCTCAACGGATGGTTGGGCTACTTCGGGCGATGCCAGACACCGACGGTGCTGACGGCGCTGGAGAAATGGACGCGTCGTCGTTTGAGGGCGCTGATCTGGCGCCGGTGGAAGACAAGCGACCGCCGCTTCCAAGAGCTGCGGCGCCGCGGCCTCGACCGCGACACAGCCCTCAAGCTCGTTGGGTCCTCCGACGGTCCGTGGCACCTCAGCCGTACGCCGGCGCTAAGTATCGCGCTGCCGAACGCCTGGTTTTCCGCCCACGGCCTCCCTCCCTTCACCTGCCGCGCCTAACTGCGCTCACCGAACCGCCGGATGCGGACCCGCATGTCCGGTGGTGTGACAGGGACAGCCTGTGAAGGCCTACCTATGTCGATTTTCCGAATTCGCGGTCAAACCTCAGTTCGTCGCCTGCAGGTCGCCCAGGACGGCGTCGATGGAGCGGAGCGAGTCGGCGGGAAACAGGGCGTTGATGCGGTTGATGACCTGCTGGATGATGCCATCGGGGCAGGAGGCTCCGCCCGTGATCAGCACGCGCTTGGGCGATGTGTCGTCGGGCCAGAGGGGCCGTGTCTCGATGAAACCGCCCGTGGAGACGCCGCCGCGTTTGGCCGGAAAGATGAAGTGGTCGACCTCTTCGCGCGAGCGGATCGCGGCCTCGGACTGGATGAAGAAGGCCCGCGTGCCCAGCTTCTCCTCGCACAGGCGGAAGAGTTGGTAGGTGTTGGATGAATTCGTGCCGCCGATGACGAAAGCCGCATCGATACGCGAGTCGAGAGCCCGGGTGAGGGCGTCCTGGTTGACCTGGGTCGCGTAGCACAGGGTGTCGCGTTTCGCGCTGCCTCCGACGCGGTTCGCGTCGCCGTAGCGCTGTTGGTACACCTCGCGAAGATAATCGATGATCTCGATCGTTTCGTTCGAGAGCAGAGTGGTCTGGTTCACCACGGCGATGCGCTCAAGGTGCACGGTGATGTCGAACTCCGGTGTGTGGCGTCCCGCGAACGCGCTGGCAAACCGTGCGCGTGCGGCGGCGGGATCGGGTTCGAGTATGATTTCGCCGAGCACGTGCGCCTCGTCGAGATTGCGGACGATGAGCGCGGCGGCGTGACGGCGGGTGTTGGAGAAGGTGGCCTTGGTCTCCTCGTGTTCGTGTTTTCCGTGGATCAGCACCGAGTAGCCTTCGCGTCCGTAGGCTCGGGCGGCCTTCCAGACCTTTTCCACCAGCATGCAGGTGGCGTCGTACTGGCAGACGGCGATGCCCTTGCGCACGAGCCGGCGTTTATCCTCGTCGGTGGCACCGAAGGCGGGGATCACCACGATGTCGTCGGGTTGGAGGTCGTCCCAGAGCAGCCGTTCCTCGGGTGCGCCGGAGGCGGGTTTCCCGTCCACGGTGATGGGCTGGCCCTTGTCGGTCTGCAGGTAGCGGAGGCCGCGGCGGAGCAGGTCGGCATTGACGAAAGGATTGTGGATCAGCTCCGAGAGCATGTAGACCCGCTTGCCGGGGTTCTCGGCGAGCGTCTCGTAGGCGCGCTCGATGGCGTTCTTCACCCCGAGGCAGAAGCCGAAATGGGAGGGAATCACATAACGCACGGGGCCGAAGTTGAGCTCCACGGGCGAACCCGCGCTGCGCTCGAACTGACGGGCGAGGGCCTTGATGGCGGTGCAGAGCTTCGATTGGTAGAGGGCGGCCGCCGCGGGGTCCTGTTCGTAGATGGCGGTGTTGCGTTCCTTCTCGGGACGAAATTTGTAGATGAAATCGTTTTCGCCGAGATGCAGGTAGGGGATCTCGATCAGGTACGGATCGAGCATAGGCACCATGGCCGCAAGCGAGGGAGCCAGCGCGGGCGGCGAGGATTCCAGGCGTTCGATCGACCATACCTCGATTTCCGAGTCGCGGGGCGCGCCTTCGACCTGGCAGAAATACACGCGGTAGGTGCGTCCCCCTGCATCAACCGAGAAATACTCCGCAGGAGGCGTGTGCTCGGCGAACGAGGACTCGAGGCGCTGGATCGCCATCGCCAGGTCCGAGCCGGTGAACGCCAAGCCCGCCTTCGACCCGAGTTTTCGGACAGCCAGCCTGTTGCAGACGCCGAATGCGAGGATGGCGACGAGGGACGAAGAGGAGACCGGCGCGGTGCTCATAAAGCCGCCATGGTTCCCGTCCGAAGCCGGGCGCCGCAAGCGGAATCTGAGCCGCGACCAGCTGTCCGTTCAGCCTAGGAAGCCGGGAAAACGAGCCGCATCCGTGCGGAATTCGGGGAACACTTTCGGCAGGTCGCCCGACGTCACACCCATGTGCCGGACCGCAGCCTCGGCAAAGAAGTCGCGGAAGTCCGTGGTGATGGCGAGGTCGCGGTTCTGATACAGCTGATCGGGTGCGAGTCCCGGCCAGCGCCCGTAAACTCGGCCGCCGCGGACGGGGCCGCCCAGAGCGAAGAAGGCCGTGCCATGACCATGATCGGTGCCTCGGTTTCCATTTTGGTGAGCGGTGCGGCCGAATTCGCTCATCGTCAGGACGAGCACGTCGGACATCTTCGCGCCGAGATCCCGGTGGAAGGCGGCGAGCGCCTGGGAAAATTCACGCAGCCGGTCCGAGAGCTGGCCTTCGGCGCCACCCTGGTTGGCGTGGGTGTCCCAGCCGCCGATGTTCGCAAAGGCAACCTCGAGGCCGACATCCGACTTGATGAGCTGGGCAATCTGGCGAAGGGAACGTCCGAACGGTCCGGTGGGATACGTGGCGCCGTCGGTGGGACGATAATGGGCAGGGTCGACCTTCCTCAAAAGGTCGATTGCGGCGAAGCTGTTGTCACCGGCGCTGTGGATGGCGTCGCCCTGGGACGAGGCGTAGATTTGCCTGAAATCAGTCTCCAACGATTCCGCGTAGGCGGGCCGCGCGCCGGGAGCCACCTGGAAATGAGCGAGGTCCGCGATGGCGAGGGCTGAGGGGTCGCCCTCGAGGCTTCGTGGCATCTGGCCGGTCATCGCGAGCGCGCGCAGGGGCGAGAGATGCGCGGAGTCCTCGGGGCACGAGGCGAGCATCCGGCTCAGCCAGCCCGAGCGGAGCGCCTTGTCGTGATCCGTGCCGGCCTCCATGAAGTCCTGCGCGTCAAAGTGCGAACGCGTGCCGTTTGGATTCCCGCAAGCGTGCAGCACCGCGAGTTCTCCCGCGCCGTAGATGTCGCGCAGCGGAGCCAGGGCGGGGTGAAGCCCGAAGGTGCCGTCGAGGTCGATCGCGGAGCCGGGTTTGCCCGAGGTGGGCGTGGCGATCGCGATGTCGCTGCGCAGGCGGTAGTAGTGGGGATCGCCGTGGGGCACTACCATGGACAGGCCGTCGACGGCGCCGCGCTGAAAGATGCACACGAGCACGCGCTTGCCGCCCTTCGTCCGAAGCGGTTCGGCCGCGAACAGCGAGGAGCGAAGGAACCCCGGGCCAAACAGGGCGCCGGCGCCGATCGAGGCGAACGCCAGGGCTCCCTGGCGGAGGAAGAAACGACGTGAGACGGGAGTGGGCGATTTCATGGGTGGGTGCGTGTCAGCGACGTTGGAAATCGGGTGAGCCCAGGATCAGGGCGAGGATGCGGGGCAGGGCGGGAACGGGTTGGCGCGAATGGGCGGGCCGGACGGTCTGGCGCTCGAGCACGGTGCGCGTCGCCGGCGAAAGCGTTCCGCCCAGCATCGACGCGTCCAGGGCGGCGATCACGCTGTCGGTCGACGATCGGCGCGCGCCGTGCAGCAGTTCCGCATAGTTTGGGCGTGCGTCGCGAAATCGCCCGGCCGCATACGCCAGCGAGAAATTGAACCGTTGCACCAGCGCGCCCGAAGTGATCCAGCGCGACGAGTTTTCGGAGAAGCCTGTGGGCGGCTCCCACGTGTAGGGCTGCTGGCCCATCTGGAAGAGCATCGAGAAGGCCGTCTGCCGCATGGCGAAACCGGGACGCTGCTCGGGACCCTGGGGCGTGGGATCGGGAATCACCGGCACGACGGAGGCGCCCGTGGCGCGCAGGGCCGAGGCGATGAATTCGAAGGGCGACTTCGACTTTGCTCCGGCGTATTTCAGGTCGAGAAACTCGGGGCTGGTGAACAGACAGCGGTATACGGACGGAAGGTCTCCGTGGGTGCTGAGGAACACCGAGGCCACGCGGTCGACCGCCGACTGCGGCGGATGGTCGGCGATGAAGCGCTCGCACAGCTCCAGCGCGAGGTGGTGCGCGGTGGCCGGACTCGACGCGAGCAGGTCCAGCACACGTTCGCCGTCGTCGATCCCGCCATACGCGGGTATCCGGACTCCCATGACAACCTTGTCCCCCTCGTCGTGCCAGCGGGCGTTGTATCGGAACTCGCCGTCGCGCGGGTCGATCGTCCAGCCCGTGAAGCAGCGCGCGACCGAGATGACGTCGGCCTGGGTATAACCCGCGTCGACTCCGACGGTGTGCAGCTCCATCAGCTCGCGGCCGTAGTTCTCATTGATGCCGCGCTGCACGACCCTCCGCCCGCGGCGAAGCGGGAACACTCGGGAGCTCTTCCAGTTGTCGAGATAGACGAGCATCGCGGGACTGTGTGCGGTCGCTCCAAGCAGGTCGCGGAAGCTGCCCCAGATGTGCGGCCTGATCGTGTCGCGCTCGTACGATTCGATCGTCGCGCGGTCGAGGTCCTTGCGGGCGTCGATGTTGAAGTGGTTGAACCAGAAATCGACCAGGACCTCGTTGAGCTGCCGGTTTGAAAGAACCGCGCGGATCAGCTTCGCGTCCTGGAGCTGGGCGAACGCATCCGCCACTAGGGCCTCGGGAGGATCGAGGGGGCGGGGTCCGGCCTTCCTGACCCCCTTGCCGGCGAGGCCCGCCTGACGATTGCGTTCGCGTCGGATCTGCGCCTCCTCGCGAAACGCCTCGACGATGCGGGTGCAGGGAAGATTCAGCGTGCCGAGGTGTGCCAGCGCTGCATCGACTGCCGGATCGGGAATGGCCTGGGGGTCAAGCTGCTGGTTGATCCAGACATCCACGCCCTCGCGGGCCACCGCCTGTACTTCGCCGGGCGTGGGGCCGTAGCCCATCCGGTTCAACACATGCAGCGCCTCGGCATTGGAGTGCATCTGAGACGACGGGTCCGGATCGGGCGCCCTGGTCGCGGCCGCGACCGGCAGGACCATCCAGGCCAGGCCGGCGAGCGGCAGGGTGGCGACGATCCGGCATAAGCAGGATTTCATGCTGCGATTAGACGTTGGTATGGGTGGGCTGCGTTACAGGCAGTTTTTGGGGACTCTCCACGGTGCAATTTGGGGTGAACCCGCTCCGGTTCGGCCTGCGGTTCTGGGCTTGCCCTGCGACCCTGACTCACCTTTTTACTCCATGGCAATGGGGGCGGTTGGTCCCGATTGCCGCTTCGCAATCATGTCACTACTCCCATTCACGAGCCAGCTGATCGCTGACGTCGGCATTTCCTTCGGAGACGAGGGCAAGGGCCGCCTCATTCCGGAGGTGGTCGAGGAACTCGGAGGCACCGCAGCCCGGGTGTCCACGGTACTCAAGGTGAACGGAGGCGCAAATTCGGGCCATACGGCCGGTGGCATCAAACTCAACCTCCTGCCTGCGGGCGTGGTGGAGCCTTCCGTGTCTTACCTTTGCCTCGGCGCCGGCGTGGTCGCGGACCCGCGCAAGATATGGTGGGAGACGCGGCCCCTCGAGCAGAAGGGTTATGCGATCCTTTCCCGCCTGCGGATCGACGAACGCACGCTTGTCTCCGACCTGACTCACCGCCTGCTCGACCTGGCCTGGGAGGATTATCGCGTGAACGTGATCAGCGAGGAGCCGCGCGGCTCCACGGGACGCGGCATCACCCCGGCCTACCAGGACGAAGTCGGGCAGTGGCAGATCTGCTATGCGGATTTTCTGGATACGCGCGAGGCCTACGCCCGCAAGCTGTCACAGCGCGCCGACAGGGCGCTGCGGACCATCCGCCACGTTTGCCGCGTGAGCCCGGATACCTGGTCGTCATTTTTCGACAAGCTGAGCGCCGCCGAGCAGCGCGCCAATGCAGAGGCGATCGAGATGGGCGTGTTCACGAAGGAGGAGTTCGACTTCACGCGCTTCCGCGGAACCGAGCCGTTCACGCTGAACCTCGAGGCGCTGATCGACGTGTACTGGACCGCCGGTTCGACGCTCGCGCGCAACATCGTCGAGATCCGCGAGATCGTCCTGGGCGAGATCGCGGGCGGACGAACGATCATCGGCGAATTCGGCCAGTCGTACTGGCTCGACAAGCGCAACGGCTTCTCCCCGAACCAGACCGCCTCGCACACCTACGCGCCCGAGATCTTCGAGAGCGCCGGCGTACCCGCGCAACCCGTGCACATCTTCGGCGTCGCGAAGGCCTACGACACGAAAGTCGGCACGCACACGTTCCTCACCCAGATGGACGACGCCCATCCGCTGAGCCGCATCCTCAAGCGCATCGAGTTCGGCACGAGCACGGGCCGTCAGCGCATGGTGGGGTGGTACGATGCGGTGGAGAAGGGCGACGCGCTCCGTTACGGCGGGTATCACGACCTCATGATCAACAAGCTGGACGCGCTGACCTTCGCGGAAGACTGGTCGGGCGACCTGCAGATCTGCGTGGCTTACGAGGATGCCTCCGGCCGACGCTATGCACACGTCCCGCGCAATGAGGCCGTGCGTCGCACGCTCCGTCCGGTTTACGAGAAATTTCCTGGCTGGAGCGAGGACATCTCTGGAGTGCGTCACTTCGGCGACCTGCCCGCAAACGCGCGGCGCTACGTCGCTGCGATGGTGCGCAGCGTGATTCGCGTGGCCTATGGCGATTCGCTGCCGGCCCGCCTGCCCAACCTTCGCTACCTCGGCGTCGGTCCGCTGCCCTCGCAGCTGATCAAGGACGTTCCCGCCACGTCAGAGCTGATGAAGCTCTGATGGGAAGAGGAGCGAGGCGCGGGAAGCGAGCATGATTTCAGCGGTTGGTGACTGCGCAGTGGAGTGCCTTGACCTGGAGTGCGGAATCACGATTCCGCCCTGCGCGGGAGGCTGGGCCCCCGGCGCGTTGCGAGTCCGCGTCACCTCTGCGCGGACTCATCGCACCAACCGCGGCTGCAGCCGCTGATTTGAAAGGTGAGGAGCAGAGCCTTTCGTCCCAGGGCGAAGGCGGAAGGCGTTCTACTTTTGGAGTGCGGAATCACGATTCCGCCCTTGGACACGAGCCTCGGCTCGTGCCTGGAGGTTTCGGAATCCGAATCGTTCGTCGCGGGCGGTCGAGCCCGCCCGTTCCCGGAGCTGCGGGACGCCTCTGACTTCATTCCCGATTCCCGCTCCTCGATTCCCGCTTCTTCCACCGCTCAGTTCTTCCGCGCGACCTCGATCACGTCGTGCGGGACCGCTTCCTTCTGTCCGGCGGGGCTGACGCGGCAGTAGCGGGCGTTGGTGCGCAGACTTTCCAGCGTGGCCGCTCCGAGGTAGCCCATGCCGCTCTGAAGTCCGCCGACCAGGTTGGCGAGCACGTCGTCGACGGAGCCGCTGACTTCCTTGAGGGCCTCGATGCCCTCGGCGGTGAGCTTGCGGGTCTTGTCTTCCTTGTCGTGACCGTAGCGCGCCGCGCTTCCGGCCTTCATCGCCGCGAGGCTTCCCATGCCTCGGTACTGCTTATAAATTTTCCCGCTGATCTCCATGATCTCTCCCGGGGCCTCCTTGCAGGCCGCGAGCAGGCCGCCGAGAATCACGCCGTGCGAGAGCGTGAGCGCCTTCACGATGTCGCCCGACTTCGTGATGCCGCCGTCGGCGAGGATCTTCACTCGATTGGCCGTCGCTCCGCGGCTCGCCACGTGCAGCGCGGTAAGCTGGGGAATGCCGACGCCTGCGACGATGCGCGTCGTGCAGATCGAACCGGGCCCCTGACCGACCTTGATCACGTTGGCTCCGGCCTGTGCGAGAAACTCCACGCCCGAGGCAGTGGTGACATTGCCCGCGATGATCGTGAGCGAGGGAAACGCCTCGCGGATCAACTTGACCATGCCGCCGACGCCTGAGGTGTGACCATGTGCAGTGGACACGGCGACGGCGTCGATCGACTCGTGGACCAGCTGCTCGACGTGGGCGAGGATGCGCTCGCGGTCGAGGGAGCCGTCGGGCTTGCGGACCGGGGCGATGGCGGCGCCGCACACGAGGCGGAACGCGGAGTCGCGCGCGGCGCGCTGGCGCGAGTTCGACTCGCCGAGAATTCGCTCCACATCGGTCGAGGTCACGAGGCCGCGCAGCCGGTCCTCCGAATCCACCACCAGCATCTTGTTGATGCCGATGTTGTCGCTGAAGAACTGATCCGCGAACTTGATGGCATCGTTGCCGAGGTCGCGCACGTTCACCGTGATGAGCTTCGCGCGTGGCGTCATCGCCTCCACGACGGACTTGTGGCGGTAGCGGTCCTTGACGATCGAGCCAGGGAGAAGTCCGACGAGGCGACCCGAGGCGTCGACGACGGGGAAGGTGAGGAAGCCGTAGCGTTTCTCGTCGACCAGGTTCAGCACGTCCGCGACGGAGAGTTCGGGCGGCACCGTGATCGGATCCTGGATGAAGCCGTGGATATAATGCTTCACGCGGGCGACCTCCTTCACCTGGTCCTTCGCCGGCATGTTGTAGTGGATCAGGCCCATCCCGCCGTTCAGTGCCATGGAGATCGCCATCCGCGATTCGGTGACAGTGTCCATGTCGGAGGACACGATCGGGATCTGGAGGCGGAGCGACTCCGAGAGCTGGGTCGAGGTGTCCGCGTCCTTGGGAAGAATCTCCGAGTAGAGCGTCGAGAGGGTCACGTCGTCGAACGTGAGCGCCATCGGCAGATTGTTACGGAAGAACGCGTCGGCGGGCTGGTAATACTCGGAGTCGATCGCGTTGGCGGAGAACTTGGCAACGTTACTCATGTGTTGCCGCTATCGCAGTACGGCTTGGGGCAAAAAATTCAAACGAAAAAAACCGGCGCTCCGGGCCGCGGGTCCGAGGTTGCGCGCCGATCGGACTTTACGAGCCGGCCCGCCGGCACGAATCTGCGGCGATGCGCCATCGTCTGAGCCATCGACGCTTCCTGCTTCCGTTCCGTTCGCCGGTGCGCACGGCGCATGGCCTCTGGACGGAGCGCGAAGGCGTGTATCTGCGCGTCGAGGACGAGCGCGGTGGAATCGGCTTTGGAGAGGTCGCGCCGATACCCTGGTTTGGAACCGAAACCGTGGAGACCGCGCTCGAGGTGATTGAACGTCTGGCTGGCGAGATCGACGAGGAGCGCCTTGGCCTGGTTCCCGCGGGATTTGCCTGCGTGAAGGGTGCGCTTGCGGCGGCGATGTCCGATGCGTCCGGCCGTGCGCCCGACCCCTCGACGGCCGACTATCTGACTGTGGCCGCGCTGCTCCCCGCCGGGCGCGCGGCGTTTCCGGTGGTGCGCGACCGCGCGGAGGCTGGGTTCCGGGTGTTCAAGTGGAAGGTGGGCGTGTCGGATGCCGCGGACGAACGTGCGATGCTCGACGACCTGATTGCCGCGCTGCCCGAGGGCGCCCGCCTCCGGCTCGATGCGAATGGAGCCTGGGACCGCAGGACTGCCGAGCGCTGGCTGGCGCGGTGCGCGGAGGGGCCGGTCGAATTCGTTGAGCAACCTGTCGCCCCGGGAGTCCGTGGGGCGGACGACCTGCTGCTCGGGCTCGCGGGTGATTTTCCCACTCCCATCGCCCTCGACGAATCGATCGTGGCGGATGGTGATGTCGAGCGTTGGTTGGGGGCCGGATGGCCCGGCGTGTTCGTCATCAAGCCGTCCCTGCTCGCGTTGCCCGGTGCGTGCTGCGAGGCGCTTGCCCGCGCGAAGGCGAAGGTGGTGTTTTCGTCCGCGCTCGAGACAGCGCTCGGCGCGAGGGCGGCGCTTCGGCACGCCTTTGCCTGGACGGGCGAGCGCCTGGCCCTCGGGATGGGTGTGTGGCCCCTGTTTGCCGACTCCCGTTTTGACGGACCGACCTGCCTGCCTTTCCTGAGACGGGTGCAGGTGGACGACCTCGATCCGACAACGCCATGGAACGCATTGAACTAGCCCGACTGCTTGGCTGGCGCGGGGAAAGCACGGGCGCGCGTGCCAACCGGTCCTTCAGCCCGTCTTCGGCCGCGGAGCTCAGGTCCTGGCTCGCGGAAGCCGCGGCCGGGGTGGGGAGCGTCTTCCTATTTGATCGCGCTTGGGGCGCGGTCGAGCGGGCCCAGGCGGAGGCGATCCTCGGGGAGCCAGACCGTGGCGGGGATCCGGCCCGCGGTTGGTTGTGCCTGCCTACCGGCGGATCGAGCGGCGGCGTGAAGTTTGCCAGGCACGATCAGGACACCCTCGCGGCGGCGGCGGCGGGCTTCCGCGGACACTTTTCACTGGGGACGGTCAATGCCGTGGGAGTCCTTCCGCTGCACCACGTGAGTGGATTCATGGCCTGGATACGCTGCGAGCTGAGCGGCGGACGGTACATCCAGGCTGACTGGAAGGCAGTGGAGCGGGGAGAATTTCCGGCCATCGCCGGCGACGAATGGGTGATTTCCCTGGTGCCGACGCAGCTCCAGCGCCTGCTCGCCTCGGAGGCCGCCTCGGACTGGCTCCGCCGCTTTCGTTGCGTCCTGCTGGGTGGCGGCCCGTCGTGGCCCGCCTTGCTGCACCAGGCGGCCGGCCGCCGGATCCCGCTTGCGCCTTCATACGGCATGACCGAGACGGCGGCGATGGTCGCGGCGCTGAGACCGGAGGAGTTCCTGGCGGGGGCCGGCGGAGGCTACGACCCGATGCCGCACGTGCGTATCGAGCTTGATCATACCGGTCTGGTCCGGATCGAGGGCGCGTCGGTCTTCCGCGGATACTATCCCCAGTGGAGCGACGCGCGCCGGATCGAGCCCAACGACGTCGGGGCCTGGGAGGCGGGGCGGCTCCGCATCCTCGGGCGAAGCGACCAGATGATCATCAGCGGAGGCGAGAAGGTCGCGCCCGCGGAGGTCGAGGCTGCGATCCTCTCCACCGGCCAGGTGCACGACGTGGCGGTGCTTGGCGTGCCGGACCCGGACTGGGGGGCGCGGGTGGTTGCGTTTGTCCCCGAACCGCTTGATGCGGGGTGCGAGGCGGGACTGATTGCCGCGCTACGATCCACGCTGGCGCCCTTCAAGCTGCCGAAGGAATTCATCGTGGTGAGCCCGTGGCCGAGAAGCGGGCAGGGAAAGGTGAACCGCCAGCGTCTCCTCGAGGCGTGGCGGTCGTCGGCGCGCTGAGCGACCTCAGTTCAGGCCGAATTCCGAGGGCTTGTAGCCGCGGGCGGTGAGGGCGGACGCCAGGGCCTTGAGGTCGAGGTGCGCGCCGGGCAGCACGTGATTCGAGACGTACCAGCCCTGGTGCATCTCCACCGCGAACTGGATCTGCGTGCTGTGGGAGTTGACCGGGGTCTCGTCGTAGGGGTACATGGGATACACTTCGCGCAGGATGCCCTTGGAATCGAAGTAGCCGATATCGAGCGGCGTCGGCGTGTTGCGCATCCAGTAGCTCAGCGCGCGGGGGGCGCGGTACACGAAGACCATCCCGTCGTCGGTGCCGAGGTTGCGACGGCCCATGAGTCCGCGCTCCTGTTCGAACTGGGTGATTGCGACCTGAAGGTGCGCGGTGACGTCGCCGAGGCCGATGTTGAACACGTCGGCGACCGTCTTGGGCTCCGCGGGCGCCTCTTTCGCCTTGGGCTTCGCGCCGCAGCCGGTTCCGAGAACCAGCCAGCTTCCGAGAAGGAGTGAGTAAACGAGCCAAGAAACCGGATTTGCGTTTTTCACGTTCATTGTGGGTAATCGGCAAACTGCGACAGAAGCCATCCCAAATTGCTCCATGCCCAAGATCTCGCGCCTCCTCTACGCGGACTCCGAACGGAGTTCCGACATGCTTTATTTCGGCGGATTCCACGCCCCTGATCCGTTCATCGCGATGGACGTGGCGGGACGGAAGATCGCGGTGGTGAACGCGTTGGAGTTTGGACGTGCCCGCAAGGAGGGTCGATTTGATGAAGTGCTTCCGCTCGAGAGGATCCAGGCGGAAGCGGCTCGGGTGTGGCCCAAGGTTTCGGGGGCCGCTCCGGCCATCGCGTGGGTTGCGCGGGAATTGCGCCAGAAACGCTTTGTCGTGCCCGATGATTTCCCCGTGGGACTCGCGCGGGCGCTCGAGCGCCTGGGGCTTTCGGTCGAGGTGGCGGCGGGTGCGCTTTTCCCTGAGCGGGAGATCAAGACCGAGGCCGAGGCCCGGGCCATCCGGGAAGGCAATCGGTGTGCGGCGGTGGGCATCGCGGCGGCCGAGCGGCTGCTTCGGGCCAGTCGGATCAAGGGAGGCCGGCTCATTCACAAAGGCAAGGCGCTCACGAGCGAGGCCCTGAAGTTCGCCATCGAGGTGGCCTGCCTCGAGGCGGGAGCCTTGTCGCTGAACACGATCGCCGCCGGCGGCGACCAGGCCTGCGATCCCCATTGCTCGGGCCAGGGCCCGCTCCGTGCCAATGAGCTGATCATCGTCGACGTCTTTCCCCGGGTGCAGGCCACCGGCTTCCACGGCGACATGACCCGCACCTTCCTTCGCGGCCGGGCGAACGACGCCCAGTGCGCGCTGGTGGAGGCCGTGCGGAGCGCGCAGCTTGGTGCGCTCAAGGCGATCACCGCGGGCGTCAATGGACGCGATGTGCACCGCGGTGTGGTCAAGTGCTTCGACAAGCTCGGCTACAAGACCGAGCGCGGCCCCTCAGGCGCGACGGGTTTCTTCCATGGCACTGGCCACGGCCTGGGCCTCGCGGTGCACGAACTTCCCCGGCTCTCGGGGGCGGTCGACTCCACGCTTGGCAAGGGCGCGGTGGTGACGGTCGAACCCGGACTCTATTACCCGGGCCTGGGCGCGTGCCGGATCGAGGACGTGGTGCAGGTCACGTCAGCCCGCCCGCGCATGCTCTCGGACTACCCGTACACCTGGGAACTGCGTTGAACGGCCTTTCGATTCAACCGATGTCCAAGGCGCTCTTTCTCGATCGCGACGGAACGCTGATCGTCGACAAGGTCTATCTCTCGGATCCCGAGGGCGTGGAGCTCTTTCCCGGCGTTCGCGAGGCGATCCAGCGGGCCCGTTCCCTCGGGTACCGGTTGTTCCTGTTCACCAACCAGTCGGGAATCGGCCGCGGCTATTACACGCTGGAGGACGCGCTCCGCGTGAACGCGCGCCTCGACGCGCTGCTGGGCGGACCCCAGCCGGTGTTCGACGAGGTCTGCATCGCCCCCGAGGCGCCCGATCAGCCGACGGTCTATCGCAAGCCGTCGCCCCGATTCATCGTCGAGACGATCGCGCGGTACGGATTCGCGCCGGGCGACTGCACGATGGTCGGCGACTCCGCCGCCGACATTGGCGCCGCGCTGGCGGCGGGAATCCGCGCGGCCGCCGTGCGCACCGGCAAGGTCGATCCGTCGAGCCTGCCGATAGTAACGGAAAACCAGATACCGGTGTTCGACACCTTCGCCGCCTGGGCAGCGTCCGAACTGGGGGCCTGAAGCGGGCCGCCGGGTCAGCGGAACAGCGCCTCGGCGGACTTGGTCCACTGGTGCCGGCGCGCCCATGCGCGTCCGGCCTCGCCCATGCTCCTGCGCAGCGACGGGTCGGCGATCAGGCGTTCGAACGCGGCGGCGAGCTGCGCGGGCCGGTCCGGTGGCGCGAGAATGCCGGTAACGCCGTCCATGACGGCCTCCGCCACGCCGCCGACCGAGTGGCCGACGATGGGAATGCCATGCGCCGAGGCTTCCAGATAGACCAGACCGAAGCCCTCCACGCTGTCGCCGTGGTCGACGCTCGTCATGGCGAAGATATCGGCGCGGTCGTATATGATGTCCAACTCCTCATCCGATACGTCGCCAAAGAAGCGCACGGAGAGATCGGATTGAGCCACGAGCCCGCGGATGCGCTCGTCGTAGCCGTTCTTGCTCTGGCTGCCGACGATCCAGTACTCGATCTGCCGGCGAAACTGGGGGGCGAGTGCCATGAGCGCCTGGATGGTCTCGATGTGGCCCTTTCGGGGATGGAGCCGACCCACCGTCAGGATCACGATCCTGCGATTCATCTGGCGATTGCCGTCGGGGACGATGGCAAAATCCGATCGGAGCGCGCCCGGAGTCAGGAACACCTTGCCGCGCGCCTCGGGGAACCGATCCAGGAGCAGGCGCTGGGTGTAGTGGGTGAGCGTGCTGATCCGCGATGCATGGCGGATGAGCCGGCGGGTTAAGGCTCGGTAAATCGGGTTGCGGTGGAAGCGTTGAATCTCCGAGCCGTGGAAAGTCAGGATGAGGTGCTTGGGGCGGAAGGTCTTGAGGCCCTGGAGCACCATCATGGCGATCATCGGGCCGGGCTCGGGCAGATAGACGGTCGCATACCTCAACCGGCGCCGCTCACGGATCAGCTCCCGGCCGAGTCTTAGCAGGCAGCTGAAGTCGTGGGTCCCGCGGAGCGGGAGCCTGCGCATGCGGAAGGGCCAGGCCTTCTCCTTGCTTTCGGGGGCGGACTGGGCCCAGACCTCGACATCGTAACCCATGTGCACGGACGCTTTGGCCATCTCCTCGGTGAACGTGGCGATGCCACCGCGCCGAGGATAGAACTCGTGCGTGATCAGGAACAAAGGATGACTGGCAGATCGGTCTAGGCTCATGGAACTGGCATCCGCGTCTAGTAGCTGTCCTTGGTAGGCGTTGGTGCCCGGCGACGCAACACGGCAGTTGCTCATTTACCGCGGGTTTACGGGACGGTTCCGAAGGAAGTCGTACCGGGGACGTTCGCTTTTGTTGACCTAAGCCGCATTTTTCCGCTCTAGTCCGGCCTCAAACTGCCATGGCAAGTCCCGCGACCAACGCCCCCCTGACCGACTCACAACTCGCCAAGATGAGCGCAGGTTACCGCACCCTGGCCCTCGCCATCCTGTTCAACGTGATTGGCACGGTGGCCCGTTTCGGACCCCATGTGGTTCCAGTGATGGTGGTAGGCGGGGTAGCCTCGCTGGCGGCCCTGGTTCTGTCGATCTTCGCGATCATCCAGGTGGCCCCGGGCATGCGCCTTTCCCCGACCATGCTGGTCTTCACCTGCGTGTTGATCTTCATTCCGTTTGCGAGCTTCGTGGTGTTGCTCGTGTTGCGAATCAAGTCGGCGGAATCCCTGCGTCAGGCGGGCTATGCGGTCGGCCTTTTGGGAGCAAAAAAGCCGTGAACCCCTCCTTTTCGAGTTCGAAGGCCCGAAAGGCGTTGCTACTGGCACTCGCCGCTGTCGGTTGCGCGGTCCTGGTGTCCGGATGCGCCGGAATGCGCGGATGGGTCTCCAAGGCGGGTAACGGACCCGTGACCGGCGGTGCCCGGGTAAACGTGCCATTGGGGCATTGACGGGGACCGGGCGCGAACCGGCAAATCGCGCAGACGCGATGGAGTCGAAACATCACACGTTTCCCGCAGGCAAGCCCGACCACCCGCAGGTCCTGGCGTGGCCGCCCCTGTTGTTTGCAGCGGTGGTGACAGCGGGTTGGGTAGCCCACCGCTGCGACCCCATTGTGCTGCGGCCTCTGTTGCCGGCTCGCGGCCTGGCGGTAGCGGTCGCCTTGGCGGCCGTGGCGCTCGCGTCCTGGGCTGGTGTCGCCATGCGCTCGGCGGGCACGGCCATCCATCCGTCGCATCCGACCACTGCGATTGTGCCGGCTGGCCCCTACCGGTTCACACGCAACCCCATGTATCTGTCGCTTTGCCTCCTGGCGCTGGCGCCGGGTTTGTGGTCGGGAGGGGTGTGGCTGCTGGTCGCGGCTCCCGTCCTCGGCTGCGTTCTGCATTGGGGCGTGATTCGACGGGAGGAAGTCTACCTGTCCGCGAAATTCGGAGGTGCCTACCGCGCCTACCAGGCTTCTGTGCGGCGCTGGATCTGAATGTTGGGGCCGGTAATCACCGCTATTCGGTGAAACTTTCTGGCGGCAGCTGGGTTATCCTCGGCATGAACCTGTCAAAGCCCCTCGGAAGCCTTTGTCTTTTTGCCGCGGCGACGACGATCGCCTTTGGCACTGTCAACCGGACCGTCGATCGGTCGTTCAACGTCCAGCCAGGCGGCACGCTGCGCATCGAGACCTCAAACGGCTCTATTCATGTGCATTCCTCGAAGGAAGCGGTCGTAAAAATCGTGCTCAAGGAGAAGATCGCCGCCTCGAGCGAGGCGGAGGCCGACACCGTGCTCAAGGATCTCGCACTCGATCTCTCCCAGGCCGGTGCGGACGTCACCGCCAAGGCCAAGGTGGCCAACGAACATTCCGGCTGGTTCGGAGGCTGGCGGCAGCGCGTGATGCTGTCCTGGGACGTCACGGTTCCGGATCGCTACAACGTCGATCTCCACACCTCCGGCGGATCGATCCGCGTGGGCGACCTGGAGGGCCGGGTGGCGGTGAACACCTCCGGTGGGTCGATCGAGATCGGCTCGATCTCAGGTACCGTGAAAGCGGATACGTCGGGCGGGCACATCCACCTGGAGTCCTGCACGGGTGAGGCTTCGCTCGACACCAGCGGCGGGTCGCTGCGTGTCGGCACCTCAAAGGGCGCGCTGAAGCTCGACACGTCGGGCGGCTCGATCCACGTGGATCACGCGGAAAACACGGTCTGGGCGGATACCTCGGGTGGCTCGATCGACGTCGGATTTTTCGGGCCGCTGAAGGGCGACTGCAAACTCGACACTTCGGGGGGCTCCGTGACGGCGACGCTCGATTCAGGCGCAGCGTTCGACCTGGTCGCAGATACGTCCGCCGGCACCGTTTCCTGCGATTTCCCGATTGAGGTGCGTGGGCGCCAGTCGCGCGACCATCTCGACGGCCGGGTGAACGGCGGGGGCCCCCGCCTCAAGCTCGACACGAGCGCCGGAAGCATCCACGTCCGCAGACGCTGAGCGCCGCGCTCACGGGCTGGCGGGTGCGCCTGCCAGCCCGGGCGGAAGATTCTCGCGGTTCAGCATCTCGGGATTCTGGTAAAACTCGCGCGCAAAGCGGTTGTTGGCGGGGCTCCAGTTCGCATCCCAGCAGAGGAAGAAGGTCGAGCGCTTGAAATGCCGGGCCATGCCCTCGGCGAATTTCCGGTAATCGAAATTTCCGCTTGGCCGGGCGCCAAGCAGGCCGGTCGGACCAAACTCAGTGAATCCCCACGGCTTCGGAAGCCGCGCCTCCTCCGCGTAGCCCGGAATGTGTGCCGGGTCGACGTGGGTCGTGTAGGAATCGAGGCCGACGATGTCCACGTAGGCGTCGCCCGGGTAATAGGCCGCGGTGTCGCTTCCATGGTTGGGCGCGTAAACCCAGAGCAGGTTGTCGAGGTGGCGGGTCTTGGTGAAATAATCGAACATGTCGCGCCAGAGGCGGATGAACGCCTCGGGAGGCTGGTGGCCCCACCAGAACCAATTGCCGTTCATCTCGTGGAAAGGACGCCAGAGCACCACCACGCCGGCCTTTTGGAGGCGCCCGAGACCATCGGCGATCAGGTCGAGTTCATGCCGCCAGCGCCGGTTCGCCTCGGTTCCTGGAACGAGCAGGGAGTTCAGGTCCACGCCGTGGTCGCGCAGGCCGTAACCGGACTTTGCAGTCGGGTTGTAGAGATGGGTGCTGACGGTCACCAGTCCGCCTTTGCGCCAGTACGCGATGGCGGTGGCGTCGGGTTGGTCAGGTGAGACGGTGCCTCGATTGAAGTCGGCGTAATCGACACCGATCATCGCTGGCCAGCAGCCGGTTTCGCGATGGATCGTCTGCGGAAGGTCGCGACTGTCCTGGGTCGCGTAGCCGAGGAACTGTCCGGTGAGGATGTGGCGGCCGGGCCGGCCTTCCAGGCCTGCGATGAAGGCAAGGATCCGCTGCGCCTTCGGCGAGGCGTTGGGATTGGCGGGCGAGGGGATGGGACCCGCGAATGCGGCCGTGGTGAGCAGGCACGTCGCGAGGACGAGGCGCAGTGACGACAGGGGAGACATCGGGTAAGGAGGGTGCTATGACCACGTGCTCGCTCGTCGCGAGGGTCGGACGTGCCCGCAGCGTGAGCTGACCGGATCGGAGGAGCGTCAGCCCGCGGTGGCCTGCCGGACGCGCTGGACGGCTGCGGCGACGCGGGTGCGGACTTCGGACCAATTGCCGGCGGCGAGCAGCGACTTCTCGACCATCCAGCTGCCACCGCAGGCGAGCACCTTGGGATGGGCCAGGTAGGAGGCGAGGTTTTGCTCGTTAATTCCGCCCGTCGGCACGAATTTGACCTGGGGGTACGGACCGGAGAGGGCCTTGAGCGTTGCGAGACCGCCATAGGCCTCGGCGGGGAAGAACTTGAGCACGTCGACGCCCGCGGCGAGCGCATTTCCGATGTCGGTGGGCGTGGCGATGCCCGGGAAGATCGGAATCTGCTTGGAGCGAGCGAAGGCGATCACCTCGGGGAAGGTGCCGGGCGAGACCAGGTAACGCGCGCCGCACTCGATCGCGAGGCGGGCCTGTTCGACGTTGATGATCGTGCCCGCGCCCACGCACAGGTCGGCGAAACCGGCCATGCGGCGGATGGCGTCCGGCGCCGCCTTGGAGCGAAAGGTCACCTCCGCAAGCGGCAGCCCGCCGTCGATGAGGGCCTTGGCCAGAGGTTCGGCTTGGGCGATATCCTGGATCTCGATCACCGGCAGCAGCCGATGGGTTTGAATGGTTTCCTGGACGGCGAGGGACATGGGGGAAGGGAAAGACGAGATCGGAACAAAGTTTGTTGGCGATTCCAAGACTTCACCAGTTGGACCGTCCGGCAGGGAGCTCGTGGAACAACGGGGCGGTCCAGTCGGCCCGATGGGGAGAATTACGAGGTCGCCTCAGGTGCGCGCGACGACGTGCCGATACAAGAGTGGCTGAGTGCTCCACTCTGATGCATTCAGAGGGAGACGATAGTGTGTGTTGTGGTGATTCCCGGCCCGTAGCGATTGACGCGCGGGCCGGTTTCGCATCCCGGCGGCGGCTCCCGCTCAGTTTGCGAGCGAGTGCTGCCGGCTGGAATCCGGCATTCTCAGCGAGACCGTGCCGGTCGAAACGTCGAGATGGACCGTGCGATTGATCGTGCCGCCGACGTCGTGCCCGCTGATAGTGCAGGGGCAGCTCATCAGGAACTTTTTGACCGCCTGGAGGTTGCGATCGCCGATTTTGAACGGGTCGGCGCCGTTGATCACGCTCGCACCGCCGGCGATGAACAGGCGGATTCGGCCAAACTCGGCGCGCAGGCCGAAGAGGGCGTTGAAGAGCAGAGGGAGTCCCGTATCCGCGAACATGGCCGGCTGTGCAGCGGCCTTGTCGGCCGACAGTTTGGAGTCCGGCAGCATCAGGTGGAGGATGCCGCTCGCTTTGGTCACTGGATCGTGGGCCACGACCCCGACGCAGGACCCGAGCGCGTAGGTGCTCAGGGTGACGTTGGTGTTGTTGGACACCGCCATGTCACCCACACCGACCACAACCTTGTGGGCAAAAATGGAAGCAATCGTCGGGGCGCCTGCCATGGCTTAATCTTGGGGGGCCTCCAGGCTGCGGCAGCCCGAAAGAGTGAAGGAAGTGCAGGCCATGTGAATGTATCGATCAACCTATAAAATCGCGACGCTGGGTAATTCGGCTCAGACCGGGGCAACTTTAGGTCGCACGACGAGAAGTGTGCGCCGGTCGGTCATTTCCGGTCCGGTGCGTGGATCGATCTGCGACCTGCTCTCATGCCTGCAGGTAGCTCCGGCCCTTGTAGGTCGAGGCGAGAGCGACGAAGATCAGGGCGGCGAGCAGCATCAGGCCGGCAAAGGTCCAGAAAAACGTCGCCAACCCACCCGACAAAGTCTCGAGCGGAGCGAGGAACGCCACCAGCACGTTACCCAAGGTCACGCAGATCAACCAGAAACCCATGATTGTCGATTTCATCGCCCGGGGCGCCTGGGTGTAGGCGAACTCGAGCCCGGTCACTGAGACGAGCACCTCGCTTGTGGTCAGGATGAAGAACGGGATCACCTGCCAGAGCACATGGACCTTTCCGGCACCCACGGCGGCGATCCGCATCTGGATCAGTGCGACTGTGACGAACGCCCCGGCCGCGAGAAACATTCCTATAGCCATCCGGGTGAGCGGTTTGAGGGGCTTCCCGCGGCGGTCGAGCGGCCGGTAGACCAGGAAATCGAGGGCCGGGATGATGAGCATGACCATCAGCGGATTGAAGGCGGATACCTGCGCCGGAAGCAGGTCGATGCGTTCGGTGCCACCGCGGAGCGCTTGCAGTGCGGCGGCGAGCGCGCCCCAAAGCACGAGTGCGGTCAGGGCAGTGATCGTCGCTTTGCGGGGAAGCGGCCGGTTTGAAATCCACGTAAAAAGCCAGACGGCCCCGAAACACGCGGCCACCACGACGGCGGGAATGAGCCACCAGTACCAGAGGATCGTGGGAACCACGAGGGTGAGATTCATCATCTTCGCCTGCTGGACCCAGGTGGATGAGTTTTGGTCGAACAGCGCCCAGAAGACGCCGACCATCGAGAACACGACGATGATGCGCAACACGGCGGGCGGTCCCTCGGCGGCTTCCTCGCCGAACCGGGTTCGCGCCGGCGACCAGAAGCTGCCGCCTTCGCGGGGATCGCCGCGATGTTGGAAGCAGTAAAGCAGCACGGCGAAGAACCCGTTGTCCTGCTTGATGCGCTGACGCCACGCGAACAACGCCGCGCCGATGCCCAGACCCAGGAGTGCGGCGAGCGCGTATGGCCAGTCGACCTCCACGATGTGCAGGATCGCCCGTCCCACCGAGCCCGCCTCGCTGCTCATGGCCGCCTTTACGATCTCATCGGCCACCGTGGTGCCGACATAGGCCATGACCAGCAGGGGCGTGCAGAGAAACGAGGAGGCAAGGAAGTCCAGCAAGCCCAGCCCGCCTCCCGGCGCCGGAGGGACCTGTATCGACCGTTTTCCTCCGAGCCAGAACACGATAGTCGCGAGCGCCATCAACACGCCGGGCACGCCGAATGCCACGCCCGCACCGAACGACTTGTACAGCACCGGCGTCAGTACCGAGGCGAAGAAGGAACCGAAATTGATGATGAAATAAAAGATCTGGAATATCTGCTGGACGAGGTGCGCATTCTTCGAGGTGAACTGGTCACCGACGTTGGCCGACACGCAGGGTTTGATGCCGCCCGAGCCGATCGCGATGAGGATGAGCCCCGCGTAGACGGCGGCGGTGGCGGTCGACAGGTGTCCCTGTGCACCGAGGTGACCGCCGAAGGCGAGGGCGGCCTGGCCGGCGCAATAGACCAGGGAGACCCAGAAGATCACGCGGTATTTCCCGAGGAGGCGGTCCGCGAGAATCGCGCCGATCATCGGAAACAGGTAAACGCTCGCGTTGAACAAGTGGTAGGTCTGCGTGGCGCGCAGCGTGGCATCGGTAACGGCTCCAGTGCCAACCGTGGCCTCCGGCGCGAAGCCAAGAAACAGGGAGGTGAGGTAGATGAACAGGATCTGCCTCATGCCGTAGAAGCTGAAGCGCTCTGCTCCCTCGTTGCCGACGATGTAGGGGATGCCGGGAGGAAAGCGATCGTCGCGCTCTTCCGTGGCCCGGGGTAGTGGGGCGGTTGAAGGGCTCATTGGATTTGCCGCGAGCAAATCAGGATTCGGAGGCCGGGCCAGCGGAAAGCCGCCCGGGCAAGCCAATGCCCAGCAATCGACAAAAAAGGCGCGAGTCCGAAGACCCGCGCCTTGAAAGGCAGTCGTGGATGGCGCTCAGGCGCGCAGCTTGCTGCGCCAGCGGTCGACCGGAAGCGTGGCGATCGCGATGAACGCGAGCTGGCTGAGCACGAAGGCGATCAGCCAGTAGAAGGCCGCCGCCATGAATCCGTAGCTGTGAAGGCCCACGCCGAGCATGTTTGTGCCGAACCAGGACCAGGAGGTGACGATGTTGCCGAAGATTGCCAGGGCCATCAGGCCGCGCTGGCGGACCATGCCGCCCCAGCGGGCGTGCAGGATCACGGCATTCCAGAGCACGATGATGAGCGCGCCATTCTCCTTGGGGTCCCAGCCCCAGAAGCGGCCCCAGGACTGGTCCGCCCAGATGCCGCCGAGGATGGTGCCGATCAGGCTGAACAGCGTGGCGAAGCAGACGATGCCGTACACCATGCGCTGCAGCGAATCCGCCGTGGACTGGTCGAGCGATTTCGTGAACACGCCGCGGACGACGTAGATCAGCGCGAGGAATCCCGCCAGGAATGTGGCCCCGTAGCCGATCGTCACGGTCACCACGTGGGTCGCCAGCCAGAAGTTCGAGTCGAGCACGGCGCGCATCATCTCCATCGTGTCGCCGCCGAGCGCGAGGTGCTGGGCGATCACGAGGGTGCAGAAACCGACGAAGCCGCCGGCCACGCTCGCGACCGCGTTTCGATAGAAATACTCGAGCACAATGCACAGGGCCACGGCCACCCAGCCGACGAACAGCGCGGAGGAATACAGGTTGGTCACCGGCGGGCGACCCTCCAGCCACATGCGCAGGAAGATGCCGACCGTTGAGACGATGAAGGCCAGCACCATCGTGCCGAAGGACGTGCGGCCGAGCACCTCGGGCGCCGCGATCCAGGAGATGATGGCGAGCAGGAAGCCGATCACGTAGAGCGTGTAGGCGGATGCGAATGGTTCGGCGGAATTGAAGCGGGATTCGACGGAGCACTTGAGCACGTCGTTGGGCAGCGTCTTCGCGAGCTGCTGGTGGTAAAGCCGCACGATCTCGTTGAAATCGGTCGGACGGTCCTGGGTCCATGAATACGCGAGGCCCGCGTAGGCCAGGACGTTCGGATTCACCTCACCGGTCGAGAACGTCTCGTCGAGCGCTTTGCCGACGTTGCGCCAGTCGTCCTGCTTCTCGCCCTTGGCGGGCGGGATCATGAGGATGCCTGCGTTGTCCGCGATGAACGAGAAGCGGTTGGCGTAGTCGAGGACCTCCTTGTAGATCTTCTCGTCGTACGGCTTGTTCGCCTCCTTCGCGCGCACGGCGGCGACGCCCGGCACGATGATCTCCTGGAAATGCTTCAGGTCGGCGAGCAGGTCCTTCGTATCCGGAGTCTGGAGGCTGAAGCGCAGGCGCTGGTAGAGGGCGAGATTCTGGTGGAGCTGGAGCACCGCGCGCTGGAAGGCGTCGCGCTGGTTGCTGTCGGTCTGGCTGGCCATCTGGGCCTGGCGCTCCACCTCGTCGACGTGCGGCCGCAGCTGGTCGAAGGAGAAGTATTTCTCACCGCGCCCGTCCTTCGGCTGGAGGTGAAGGATGGTGAGGACGTCCGGATTGACGATCTCGAAGACCTGGATCGCGTCCGCTACCTTTGGACGAACGAGCATGTCGAGGATCCAGGCCTCGGGCGAGAGCGCCTTGCCGTCGGTTCCTTTGACGGATTGGTGCCCCTGGATCATCAGCAGGCTGTTGCGGGCGACCGAGTCGATCGGCTTTACGCGGCCGTCGACGAGCACGGGAAGCTTGCCGAAGCCGACGAGGTCGAAATCGGTCTTGTTGTGGGGCGGGAGCAGGGTCGAGAGCACCCAGGCACAGAACAGCCCGACGATGGCGAATGGAAGAATGCGACGCATCTTGAAACTCCTGTTGAGGGTTGCGTGGGTGGGCTCAGGCCTTGGCGACGGCAGGACGGCGCTTGCGCACGAATCCAAAGAGCATGATCAGGAAGTGGATCAGCAGGCCGAAGGCGAGCATGAGGCAGGAGATGTAGGGCATCAACCAGCTCGGGTTCCTGACGACCTGGAGCACGCTGAAGCCGGTGCCGGCACTGTTCATCTGGTACTGGTAGAACGTGAGCCCGCCGTAGCGCAGCGGGTTGTTCATGTAGATGCGCACGATGCGGTCCTCCTTGCCGTCGTTCGAGCGGAGCCGGACGATGCTCGAGAAATTCTTGGGAATGTCGGAGCCCGGGTAGACGTCGTGGTGGAGCGAGTTGAGCGTGAGGCTGAACGGCATGTAGCGGCGCTCGATCCGGTACGCGATTGTGTAGTCGTGTCCCGCATACGAGAACTGCTGCGGCATGCCCAGCTGCGGGGAGACGAGATAGGTGCCGAGCGAGTGGTCCGGACCGATGAGTTCGACGAAGGCCGCCGGCAGGTTCCGCTCGTCGGGCTTGTAGGTGACGGGCGCAGGGGCGGCGAAGACCTGGGGACCGATTCCGACGGTGGCCAGCGAGGGCTGGTCCTTGTCGGCGTCGGTCCGCATCCGCAGCACCGCGTTCGGGTAGAGCGCCCGGGGCACGATCTGGAAGGGCAGGGAGGGGACCTGGATCGGCTTGTCCTTCGCGAGCATCGAGTCGGGGATGGCGATCACGTGATCGACCTTGGGATCCGTGGTGTCGATGATGGCGAGCTCGTACCGACGGAAGCTTTCCGCGTACGACTTCGTCTCACCCGGAGCGAGCTGCATCTGGTACTCGTGCTGCCACAGGCCGGTCAGCAGTTCGCCGACCAGCAGGACGATCAGTCCTGCGTGGGCGATGATGATGCCTGCGCGCCTCCACTGGAACTTGAAGCGGTAGACGTGCGCGGCGACCAGGTTCACGAACAGCAGTCCGCCGATCAGGTAGCCGCCGGGGAAGATCGGGATTCCGAAGCCGCCTCCTGCCGGGCGCCACATCACGAAGAACGAATGGAAATACTTCTGTTGCACCTCCCAGATGCCGAGGTTCACCTGGTCGAGGGTCGCCACGAACACCAGGATGATCGACATCACGAGGAGCACCACGGTGAGCTCCAGCGACGTGAAGAAGCGGACAAGGAGAGTCTTGAGGTCTTTGAACATGGCTTACTTGGATTTGACCGACTTCAGGAAGTCGACGAAGGCGGACTTCTCCTTGGCGAGCAGGGCGGACGGGCCCTTGAGCTTGAAGAACCAGGACTCGTCGCCTTGGACGAGGATGGCCCCGAGGATGCCGTCGCCGCTGCCGTTGTTCAGGTCGACGAACGTGAGGGGCAGGCCTGAGGTCGTCTTCATCGCGACCGTTTCGGCTTCAGCCTTGGACGGATCCAGGGGTGTCATGCCGATCTGGCCGCGCCAGCGGTTGATGTTATCGACCAGGCCACCAGCGGCGCCCGGGAAAACGAAGACGGAGATGTCGCCCACCTGATTGTCAGCGGTTACCGAATAGCTGCCGCGCCGCATGGTGCCGAGGGCCTTGGGCTGCCAGTTCGAGGGGACCGTCCAGGTGAGGCTGTTCTCCGCAGCGGCTGCGGAACCACCGCCCGTGTCTCCACCGGGCATGCCCATCTGGCCGGAGTCGCCTACGGCTGGGTGCCCGGGGGGCATTTCCGGCATGCCGCCCGAAGCGGCCGGGGGCATCTGACCCATGAAAGGCGAGGGCGTCTTCTCCTTCGGGATGGTGTAGGACTTGATGTGATCGCGGTTGCATCCACCCAGAAGCATGCCTGCTGCGGCGATGAAAAAGACCGAGGTTTTGCGAGACGACATGGCCGGGGAGATTCAGCATTTCTTGCCAAAGTGCAATCCCTAGGGGGGCGCATCTAATGGGGAAATAAGCGTAGTTTTTGACGGTGTGTGCGACTGCTGATTAGTTTCCGTGTTTCTGACATCCTTACTTGATTTTCTGATAAGCCTCCTGATAGTTAGGAGGCTTACCGCATGTCGTCTTCGCAAAAATCAGAGTCCGCCCCCACGCCGAAATGTCGGCTCAAGGAGATCCCAAGGTATGAGTGTCTCTTGGACGTCTCCAAGCAGTATCCGGAGCTCAACCCGGTCGCCTGCGAAGCATTCCTCTATCTGCTGAGGACAGGCGACGAGCTCGCCCGCGGAGCACACAGCTATTTTTCCCGCAATAACATATCGAATGGCCGGTTCCTGGTCCTGATCCTCCTATTCGACTGTGCCCGGGGCATGCCGACCGCGAGGACGCCCGCTGAGCTCGCAGACCTCGCCTGCTGCACGCGGGCGACGATGACGGGACTCATCGATACCTTGGAACGCGACGGCCTGGTCCGGCGTGTGCCCGACGAGCAGGATCGTCGGATGATGCATGTCGAGATCACGGACCACGGCAAATCGGTGGTCCACGGCCTGCTGCCTGAGCATTTCCGTCGGATCACCCATGTCATGAGCGCCCTCTCCGAAGACGAAAGCCGCATGCTTGTCCGCCTGCTTCAAAAGGTGCTCGAAAAATCGGCGTCGCTTGAGCCGTTGGAGCACGGTGCCGCCGAGTGTGGAGCCTGAGTGGCCCTGTATCCCCTTCCCACAACCAGCCAATCCCTAACCTAAAATGAAGAAATCAACCCTTTGGATCATCGCCGTGACGGGCCTCGGTGTCCTCGTGGCGGCTTTGTTCCTTGTGAAAATCACCGAGTTCAAGGCCATGGCAGCAGCCGCCCAGGCGCCTGTACCGCCGGAGGTCGTGACCTCGTCCCCCGTCATTCGCACCGAGGTGCAGCCGACCATTCATGCCGTGGGCTCGCTCGCCCCCTATCGCGGCGTCACCGTCACGACGGAAGCAGCCGGTATCGTATCCAAGATCTGCTTTGAGCCGGGTGCGCGGGTGAAGGCCGGCGACCTGTTGGTGCAGATGAACATCTCCGTCCTGCAGGCCCAGCTCGAGTCCGCTCGTGCCCAAGCCGATCTGGCGAGGATCAACGCCGTGCGCGCTCGTGACCTCTATTCGAAGAACACGATCGCAAAGGCCGACCTCGATTCCGCGGAAGCTGCGCTCGAGCAGGCCGTCGCGAACGTCGCTTCGGTTCAGGCCCAGATCGACCAGAAGGAGATTCGGGCCCCGTTCTCGGGGCGGCTCGGCGTGCGCCTGATCAATGTCGGCCAGTACATCGACCGCGGCAACCCGATCGTCTCGCTCCAGACACTCGATCCCATTTACGTCAACTTCACCGTGCCGCAGCAGCAGCTCGCCGATATGAAGGTCGGGCTCGCCGTGCGGCTGAGCGTCGACGCGTTTCCCAACCGGGTCTTCGACGGCACGATCACCGCGATCAATCCCGAGGTGGACAGCGTGACCCGCACCGTGGGCGTGCAGGCGACGTTGAAGAATGCCGACGAACTGCTTCATCCGGGCATGTACGCCACGGTCGCGGTGCTGATGCCGAGGAAGGTGAGCACGCTCATGATTCCGGCGACGGCGGTCCTTTACGCTCCGTACGGCGACTCGGTCTTCGTGATCACCCAGAAGAAGGATCCCAAGACGGGCGCGCTCGAACACGTGCTCGAGCAGCGTTTCATCCGCCTGGGTGCTGCGCAGGGTGACTTTGTCGCCGTGGTGCAGGGACTCAATGAGGGCGACCTGGTGGCATCCACCGGCGTGTTCAAGCTGCGCAACGGGGAGTCCGCGATCATCGACAATACGCTGCTCCCGAAGTTCTCGCTCGATCCCAAGCCCAGCAACAGCTGAGGCCAGCCTTGTCCCCAGCCAGCCGTCGGCGCCGCGCGCCGTGGTCGCGGGGACTCATCGCAGCCACACCCACCCAATGAAATCATTTACCGACCTATTCATACGGCGGCCCGTCCTCGCCATCGTGGTGAGCCTCGTGATCATCATCGCGGGCATCCAGGCCGCCTTCACCCTCAATGTGCGGCAGTATCCACGAAGTGATAACGCCGCCGTCACCGTCACCACCGTGTACGTCGGCGCGAGCGCGGACCTTGTCCGCGGGTTCATCACGACCCCCCTCGAGCGCTCGATCGCTGCGGCCGACGGCATCGACTACATCCAGTCCCAAAGCTCACAGGGCCTCTCCACCATCACGGTCCGCCTGAAGCTTAACTACGATCCGACGAAGGCGCTGGCCGAGATCAGCTCGAAGGTCGACCAGGTCCGCGGAGACCTGCCGCCTGACGCCCAGGTGCCCGTGATCAACATCGAGTCGGCCGACTCCGCCTTCGCCTCGGCCTACCTGAGCTTCTCGTCGAACATCCTTCGGCAGAATGAAATCACCGACTACCTGGTGCGCGCCGTGCAGCCCCGCCTCACCGCCGTGCCCGGAGTCCAGCGCGCCGACATCCTCGGCGCCCGCACCTTCGCCCTGCGCGCCTGGCTCAAGCCCAACCGCATGGCCGCCTACAACATCAGCGCCTCCGAGGTCAGGCAGGCCCTCGCCTCGAACAACTACCTCTCCGCGCCCGGCGCCACCAAGGGCTCCCTGATCGAGGTGAACTTGACCGCCAACACGGACCTGCGCTCGGTTCGCGACTTCAAGCGGCTCGTCGTGAAGGAGAACAACGGGGCCGTCGTGCGTCTCGAGGACATCGCCGACGTTACCCTCGGCGCCGAGAACTACGACACCGACGTCAAGTACTCGGGACAGACTGCCGTGTTCATGGGCATCTACACGCTGCCCAATGCCAACTCGATCGACGTCATCAAGCGCATCCGCACCGAGATGGCCCAGATCCAGAAGGAGCTCCCGACCGGCCTGAAGGCCACCGTGGCGTATGATGCGACCGATTACATCAACAACGCGATCCACGAGGTCTTCGACACGCTCGTCGAGACCCTGGTGATCGTGATGGTGATCATCTTCCTGTTCCTGGGATCGTTCCGTTCGGTGCTCGTGCCGATCGTCGCGATTCCCGTCTCGCTGATCGGCGGCGTGTTCCTGATGCAGGCCTTCGGGTTCACGATCAACCTGCTGACCCTGCTCGCCATCGTGCTCTCGGTCGGTCTCGTGGTCGACGACGCGATCGTGGTCGTCGAGAACGTGGAGCGACATTTGCGATTGGGACGAACACCGTACGAGGCCGCGATCCTTGGCGCCCGCGAACTGGTGGGGCCGATCATCGCAATGACGGTCACGCTCGCCGCGGTGTACGCCCCGATCGGCCTGCAGGGGGGGCTCACGGGTTCGCTGTTCCGCGAGTTCGCGTTCACGCTCGCCGGCGCGGTCCTGATCTCCGGCATCGTCGCGCTCACGCTCTCGCCGATGATGTCGGCCAAGCTGCTGACCGCCGATATCGAGCACCACTGGCTCCCGGCCCACATCAACGCCGGCTTCGAGAAGCTGCGTGCGACGTATGGCCGCGTGTTGACCGGCGTGCTGGCCGCCCGGCCTGCGGTCTACACCGTGTGGATCGTGCTCACACTGCTGGTTCCTCTGATGTGGATGTTCTCCCCGAAGGAACTCGCGCCCGTTGAAGACCAGGGCGTCATCTTCGGCATCGTCGACGCACCGTCCAACGCCACGCTCGACCAAACCACCAAGTTCACCGCCGCGGCCAACAAGGCCTTCATGAGCGAGCCGGAGACCCAGTTCACCTTCCAGATCACCAATCCGAGCGGCGGCTTCGGCGGCATGGTGCTCAAACCCTGGGACGAGCGCAAACGCACCGTCTTCCAGGTCCTGCCCGACGTCGCGCAAAAGCTGCATGCGATCCCCGGCATCCGAATGTTCCCGGTGACGCCTCCTGCGTTGCCCGGCGGCAGCCAGTTCCCGATCGAGTTCGTCATCGCCTCCACAGCCGACACCAGCCAGGTGCTCGACATCGCCAAGAAGGTGCGCGACGCGGCTCTCGCGAGTCACAAGTTCGCCTACGGTCCCGTGCTCGACGTGAAGATCGACCAGCCGCAATCCGAGATCGTGTTCGACCGCGACAAGGTCGCCGCGATGGGGCTCAACCTCCAGCAGGTCGGCGCGGACATCTCCTCGATGATCGGTGGAAACTACGTCAACCGCTTCAACATCGAAGGCCGCAGCTACAAGGTGATCCCGCAGATCGAACGCGTGGGCCGGCTCAATCCCGAGCAGCTCGAGAATATCTATGTCTCGGGCCCGGGCGGAAAGCTGATCCCGCTCAGCTCGATCGCGACAATCAAGAACACCGTCCAGCCGCGCTCCCTCAACCGCTTCCAGCAGCTCAACGCCGTCACCCTGAGTGGCGTGTACATGGGCTCGCTCGACGATGGTCTGAAGTTCCTGGAAAACCAGGCGCACAAGGTCATGCCGAAGGGCTACGTGATCGATTACACGGGTGAATCGCGCCAGCTGCGCCAGGAGGGCGGAAGCAAGTTCTTCATGACCTTCGGGCTCGCGCTCGCGCTGATCTTCCTGGTGCTCGCCGCCCAGTTCAACAGTTTCCGCGATCCGTTCATCATCCTGCTCGGATCCGTGCCGCTGGCCCTGTTCGGCGCCCTGATCTTCACGTTCATCCGGATGCCCAATCCGAATGTGCCCTTCTTCACGTCGCATTTCTCGACGACGTTGAACATCTACTCCGAGGTGGGCCTGGTCACCCTGGTTGGCCTGATTGCGAAGAACGGCATCCTGATTGTCGAGTTCGCCAACGTGCTCCAGCGCGAGGGCAAGGCGAAGCTCGCCGCCGTTCACGAGGCGGCGATGACCCGCCTCCGTCCCGTGCTAATGACGACGGCGGCGACGATCGCAGGACACTTCCCGCTCACCCTCGTGACGGGTGCCGGCGCAGCCGCCCGTAACTCCATCGGTTTGGTGCTCGTCGGCGGCATGGCAATCGGTACCTTCTTCACGCTGTTCGTCGTGCCTGCCCTCTATATGCTGATCGCCAAAGACCACGAAGCCGACGACCGCCTCCCGGATGTCGCCGAGACAGTGGCCCAGCCGTCAGCCTCCCAGTGACAGAATTCACATCGCTCATAGCCATGAAACTCCGATCCATCATCCGCACGGCGCTGCTGGCGTCCGCCGCGGCCGGCGCCCTGAGCGCCGCGCCTGCGGGCTCCCAGGAGTCCGTGCCTGCATCCCTCGACCTCCAAAGCGCCCTGCGTTTCGCGCTCCAGAACAACTTCGCGATCCGCGAGGCTCGCGAGCGCATCAAGCAGCAGGAGGGCGTCGAGATCGAGGTGCGTGCGCAGGAGATCCCGCAGGTGGCCGCCACCGGCAGCTACAACGGCAACCGCAAGGAGATCTCCCAGTACTTCCCTGCGCGCTCCCAAAGCTGGGCCATCGCGCTGCAGGCACGTGAGAACCTGTACGCGGGCGGCGGGGTCTCCGCATCGATCCGCAGCAACCGTTACCTGCGCGAGGCCGCGGTGCTCGACCTCCAAAGCGTGATCAATCAACAGCTGCTCCAGGTCAGGACCGACTTCTATTCCGTGCTCCTGAACCGCCAGCGCATCATCGTCCAGGAGGAGAACGTGAAGCTCCTCGAGGAGCAGCTCAAGACCGCCCAGAGCCGCTTCCAGGCTGGCGCCGCCTCGAACTTCGAGGTGCTCCAGGCCCAGGTCGCGCTCGCCAACGGTCGCCCGCCGCTGATCCAGGCTCGCAACGACTATCGCATCTCGATCGAGGTGCTCCGGCAGGACCTCGGTCTGGTGACCGACCGCGGCACCGACATGAACCGGATGCCCGACTTCGTGGGCACCTTGTCCGTCGGCCAACCCGTGTCCTACGATCTCAGCGACGCGCTCAACGCCGCCCGCTCGAAGCGCCCCGAGGTGCTCCGCATCGAGAAGCTCGTGGCTTCCGGCCAGCAGAACGTGAAGGTCGCCCGCTCGGGTTATCTCCCGCGTCTCGACGCCGTCGCCGGCTACGATTGGTCGATGGGAAATCCGACCGCCTCATGGAATGACCGCTCCCAGGGCTGGACGATCGGCGTCCAGGGACAGTGGAATATCTTCGACGGACGCGCCACGGCCGGCCGGGTCGCACAGGCCCGCTCCGTGCTGAACCAGACGCGCCTGTCGCTCGACCAAACCACGCTTGCGGTGGAGGTCGACGTGCGCCGTTCCTACTCGTCCCTGCAGGAAGCCTGGGAACTCGTCGAGTCCACCGGCAAGGTCGTCCAGCAGGCCGAGGAAGCCCTTCGCCTCGCGAACGTCCGCTACAGCGCGGGTTCAGCCACCCAGCTCGACGTGCTGACCAGCCAGGTCGCCCTCACTCAGGCCCGGCTCAATCAGCTCAGCGCCTACTACGGATACAACGTCGCCCTCGCCACCCTGCGCACCGCGATGGGTGAGGCCGACACCTACGCTGGCGGCAACTGACAGCGCCCTTGTTCTTTCCCGAGCCTCGTCCTCAAAAGGGACGGGGCTCTTTTTTCCCCGAATCCGGCGTGTTACGATTCGTCGAGAGTGTATTCCCCGAGCATGAGTCGTCTCTGCGGCGGGCACTTCGACCTCCTGAGGAAATCGCCGCGAAATACACGAAGTTTCAAGGGCACCGGCTTTACGTGGCGTGCGCCTATGAGCGCGCCTCGCTCGGTGCCGATACCGCTGGCGCCTTTTCGTGTCTCTTGTGGCCAACCCAACAGTGGTTTGGTTGCGCCTCTGCCGCGCTGTGTTCTTGCGGTTCAGGCTTCGTCGGCGAGGAAGATCCAGCGTTCGACGTCGATCCGGTGTTTCTTCAGGGCCTCGGCGTACTCGGTCTTGCTGACCAGGCTGTCGGGTGAGTTCATCACCATCTGGATCTTCCCGCCGGGCAGGTGCTGCTTCAGCAGCAGGACGCAGGCGTCGTAGTCGCGGCTGTCGTAGTCCACGCCGAGCACGCGGTAGGCCTCATCGGTGCTCGCGGCCCGGTGGGTTTCGGTGAGCATCCGGTCTGTCGCATACGCGCCAAAGCCGGCGCCGCGGCCGTCGTTGTGGAGGAGAAGCACCGCTCCGCTGCCGTAGGTGACGATGTGCTTCATGGTCTGCATGAACTTGTCGCGGTTCTCGACGGTGCGCAGCGGGAAGCGGTTGAACAGGGACTCGCTCTGGATTCGCACCACGGGGATGTCGCTGGCGCAGGGCCGGCCGTGGGTCAGCACGACAAAGTCCTGGTTCGTGACGATGTCGTAGTACACGTGAACGCGGAACCAGTAGGGAGTGCTGAGAAGCTCGCCGATGGGATCCTGGGGATTGGCCTTGCGGAATGCGGCGAGGTGATCGGCGTTGACCCGGACCAGGAAGCGGTTGCCGCGGATGAGCTGGTAGCCTTGGACGAGCGGCTCCGGTCCCGCCATGTGCTGCTCGGCGCCGCGTTGTTTGAACAACTCGTTGAAGGTCTCTTCGCTCAGGAGGATGTCGTCGTCGACCGGTCGGACGGGAAGAAAATAGCTCGCCGCGTAGATGAAGCGCTGGGCGTTGGCGATGGCATGCGGACGGAAGGGGACCACGGGCTCCGGAGGCAGCGCCCGGCGGACGCGGCTGGCGGCGGGGCGGGTGAGGATGTGGCCGGCGGCTGCCTTCGACGTGAGGTAGGCCAGGTTGAAAGGCGACGGTTCAATCTCGAGCGTCTCGGTGCCCGCAATCGCGATCCCGAGGGAGCGAAGCGCCTCGACCTTGTCGGGATTGTTCGTGAGCACCACGAAGGGGGCGTGGATCCCCAGGAGCGTGCAGATGTGGGCGATGTTGTCGTACCGCCGATGGTCTTTTTCGAGGCCCATGGCCGCGTAGGCCTGGAAGGTCGAGACCTGGTCGAGCGAGGCCTGTACGAGCATGCGGTCCCGGGCCTTGCCGACATAGCCCACGCCGCGGCCCTCCTGCATGAGGTAGAACAGGATGCCGCTGCCCGCCTCGGAAATCCGCCTGAGCGCCCCCTCGAGCTGCTGGACGCAGTCGCAATCGCAGCCCCTGAGCGTCTCGCTGGTCACGCACGACGAGTGGACCCGCGTGTAGAGCTTCTCCGCGTGCACGATGTCGCCGTAGGCGAGCGCGATGAGGTAGTGCTTGTCAATGATGTCCTGGAACACGTAGGCGCGGAACGTGCCGAATCGCATCTCGAGCGAGCACTCGGCCAGGAACAGCGTCTGCCCGTGGATGGGCCGATCCGTGATTTCCCGCGGTGCGAGGACGGACCCGCCCGCGTGCTGCATTTCGGCCACCAGCCAGGAGAAATCCGGGCGAGGCATGCTGGAATCGGTCGGCGCGGGCATCGTGGACATGGGAGACGGAGACCCAGAGGATGCCTGCGGCAGGGGCGGGCGCAACGAGCGAATTCCGGGCTCGCCGGGCCCCGGCTCACGCGCGAAACTTTCGGGGCAACCGACCTCATGCGCATCATCGACGCCCACGTGCACCTGTATCCCGACGAGGTGAATCGCGACCCCGTGGGCTGGGGTGTGGCAAACCTGGAGACGCACTGGGTGCAGCTGTGCACGCGCCGCAGGAAGGACGGAAAGGCGGTCCAGGGGTTCCCGAGCGTGGATGAACTACTCCGGTCGATGGACGAGGCGGGCGTGGAGCGCTCCGTTCTCCAGGGCTGGTACTGGCAGTTTCCTGAGAACTGTGCCCGGCAGAACGCCTTTTACGCGCGTTGCGTCGCAGAGCACCCCGATCGGCTCTGCGCGTTCGCGACTCTCCATCCGGGCGCTGGGCGCGACGCCGTGCTGGGCCTCGTTCGCACCGCGCGCGACCACGGATTCTGTGGGCTCGGCGAGCTCAGTCCGCATTCGCAGGGATTTGATACCGAGGACCCTGTTTTCCTCGAGGCGGTTGAGCTCGCGGGCGAGCTGCATCTCCCCGTGAACCTTCACGTCACGGATCCCGAGGGGCGGGCCTATCCCGGGCGCGTGGCCACCCCGCTGCGCGATTTCCTCTGGCTCGCGCACCGCTTCCGGCACACCAACTTCATCCTCGCGCACTGGGGCGGACGGCTGCCCCTCGTAGACGAGGAGGCGGTGGACGCGATGAACCTGTTCTTCGATTCCGCTGCGTCTCCGCTCCTGTACGGACCGGAAATCTGGGAGCGTTTTCTCGAGGTGGTGCCCGCCGAGCGGATCCTGTTCGGCTCGGATTATCCGCTCGATCTGTATCCGAAAACCGGAAACGGGCCCGGGGTGGCGGGGCTTGTCTCCGAGGCCCGGGCGAGTGGAGTCGACCTCGGTGCGCTCTCAGCGACGGCGGCCCGGCTTTTGCGCCTTTGAGGCGCCCGCCGTGAGCGAGAAGGCGCCCAGGAGGCGGTGCCTCGCGAGAACCTCCATGGCGCGCGACTCGGCGCGGCGCATCACGCGCTTCAGGGCGGGCTTCAGGTCGTCGTAACCCGCGAGGTGCAGCCAGCCGTGGACGGCGTAGAGCGTGAGCTCCCTGCTGAAGCCCCGGGGCCCCGCGCATCGCAGCGCGGCGTCCGCCGAAACGCAGATCTCTCCGGCCTGGCCCAGGTCCGGTTCGCCCTCGAAGGTGATCACGTCGGTCTCGCTCGGGTCGTCCAGGAACCGGCCGTGCAGGTCCGCCAGCGCGCGGTCCGTGAGGAACGCCAGCGACAGTTCTCCGGCCGGGCAGCCGCCTCGGAAACGCCCGGCCTCGGCGTCGATCGCGGCGATCGCGGCGCCGATCTTCCGGGCATCGACCTGCAGGCCGGGACGTGCGACATGGATGGAAATGGAGCGGAGCATGGTTATTTCGGATACTCCACGCGGCTGTGGAGCATGTTGAGGAGGGTGAACGAAAAGCTCTCCTTCACCTTGGCAAGTTCCGCGAGCGTGATGGGGGCGCGGTCGAGCTGGTTCGCCTCGATGCGGTCCTGCACGAGCTTGTCGATCAGCTTCTCGAGCTCCTCGGGCGTGAATTGCTTCAGCGAACGAACCGTGGCCTCGACCGTGTCTGCCAATGCGATGATCGCACTTTCCTTGAACGAAGGCGTGGGGCCGTCATAGCGATACGCGCTCTCGTCGACCCCCGATGCCCCTTCGCGCCTGGCCAGGCAGGCCTTCGAATAGAAAAACCGGATGAGCGTGGTGCCGTGGTGCTGCTGGATCACCTCGAGCACCGCCTTGGGAAGGTGGTGCTTACGCGCGAGTTCGATGCCGTCGCTCACGTGGCGCTTGATGATCCGCGCGGACTCCTCCGGCACCGTCGAGTCGTGTGGATTGGCGGTCTCGTTCTGGTTCTCGGAAAAGAAGCCCGGGTTTCGCGTCTTGCCGATGTCGTGGAAGAGGGCGCAGACGCGCGCCAGGAGCGGATTCGCACCGATTGCAGCCGCCGCGTTCTCGGAGAGCTGTGCGACGACAAGCGAATGATGGTAGGTGCCCGGCGTCTCCAGCTGCATCAGGCGGAGCAGCGGATGGTTGTAGTCGGTCAGTTCGAGCAGCGTGATGTCGGTCGTCCGGCGGAACAGCGCCTCCAGGACGGGAAGGAGTCCGACAACCGCGACGCCGGTGATGATGCCGGTCGCGAGTCCCGCCGACATCTCGCGAACCAGGATTGCCATCGGCGTCTGCTGCACGAGGCCGAGCACGAGGGTCGTGCAGCTCACGACCAGACCCCCAGCAACCGATGCCTTCACGACGCTGCTTCGGCGGCGCACGGAGTGGCAGCCTGCGATCGCGACCATCGAGGCCAGGAAGGTGATCACCTGCACGTCGAAGCGGTTGCCATAGATGACCCCGGTGAACAGCGAGATGAACAGGGCCATGAAGATGCCGGATCCCGCATCGATCAGGATCGCGACGATCAGGGGCGCCATGCCCGTCGGTGCGAGGAAGGGCAGCGTGGCCGCCCAGGTCGGGTTGTGGATGAAAAAGTCGGCCGTGAGCAGCGAGTAGGTCAGACGAACGAGCGCCAGGTTGACGATCACGACCAACGCGAGCAGGGCCAGCCGGCCATTGCTTCGCAGCGTATCCGGATCCTCGATTCGGATGTAGATGACGCACGCGGCCACCATCGCGAGCACCATCAGCACGCGTCCGAAGAGCTGCAGGCCTTGATCCAGCATGGCGTCCCCCTGCTGGTGCAGGAAGTCCCGGTGCGCCTGCAGCATCTCGTACTGCTCGGGGGTGATCCGGGTGCCGGCCTTGACGATGGTCTCCCCGCGCTCGACATTGACCGTGATGGGCTTGAGCTGCCGCACCGCCTCGGCCTCGCGTTTCTCGGAGGAGGCCTGGTCGAAGACGAGGTTCGGGGTCAGGCCGTTGCTGAAGAGCCGGAATAGGGACAGCGAGAGCTGGCGGGGCATGCCCTCAGCGGTGAGGTTCACCCGCAGGTAGATCAGTGCCTCCTCGATCGATTGCACGGGGCGTTGGACGATCTCGCCGCCGGGACGCATGATCTGGAAGATCGTCACCGAGCCCGGCTCGCTGTTGTCGGCCGAAAGGGACTGGTCGTGCACGCCCTCGCTGTAGATCTCGTGCAGCACGTCGAGGCAGCGGTTCACCAAGTCCGACCGCGCCGCGGCGTCGCCGTAGTCGTGCAGCGTCTGGACGTCCTCCAGGCTGGCCCGGTAGGGGCCCTTGCGGTTGAAGTCATCGACGATCTCCGCGAGCGCCTGGCGCCGGTTGGCCAGTGAGGGCGCGTTTGCGGGGAATGCGGCGTCGTACTTCTGCAGCGCGACGAGCAGTTCGTTGATGTGCCTTTCGAACTGGTTGAAGGGGGCGAACTCCAGGCGATAGACCGGTGGGAGGCGGTTGCGCAACCGCTCGCGCGCCTCGCGAGTCTGCTCCTTGCTGACGTAGCTGAACGGCTCGTCCGCGTGCACCGTGACCGTTGCGATCTGGCCCGGGAAGGCCGGGAGCTCGGCAGAGTTCACGCCCTCGTAGCTGATCATCACGATCGACGTGACCGTCAGGAAAAAGATCAGGACGCCGACCATCCGGCTGTTGTCGAGGAACTCGATCGAACGGCCGGAAATGCGGATCATTCCCTGGGGTTTCCTCGGCAGGAACAGATCGCGCAGTGTGGAAAGCGGATTCACGTTGGATTACGCCGTCACGCGGACGGGGGTGTCGAGGTGATCGGATTCTTGTAGCGTTCGTAGGCCTCGATGATGCGGAGAACGAGCGGGTGGCGGACGACGTCGGCCCCGCCGAAATAGTGGAAGTCGATGCCCGCGATGTTCGCGAGGATCCGGCTCACCTCGATCAGTCCGCTCTGCTTGGAGCGGGGCAGGTCGATCTGCGTGACGTCTCCCGTGACGACCATGCGTGAGTCGTCGCCCAGGCGGGTGAGGAACATCATCATCTGCTCGGGCGTGGTGTTCTGCGCCTCGTCGAGCACGATGAACGAGTGCGACAGGGTCCGTCCGCGCATGTAGGCCAGGGGCGCGATTTCGATGACGTTCTTTTCCGCGAGTCGGGCGACGTCGTCGGGGTCCAGCATGTCGTGCAGCGCGTCGTAGAGCGGACGGAGGTAGGGGAGGATCTTTTCCCGCAGGTCGCCTGGCAGGAAGCCGAGGGCCTCGCCGGCCTCGACCGCCGGTCGGGTGAGTACGATGCGCTGGACCTCGTTCTTGAGGAGCGCCGAGACGGCGGCGGCCATTGCGAGGTAGGTCTTGCCGGTGCCGGCGGGACCGATGCCGAAGACGATCGGGTTTTTCTGGATCGACTGCAGGTAGAGTTTTTGGCCGAGCGTTTTTGGAACGATGCTCTTTCGGTTGGTCGAGATGACCAGCGGCTCGCCGAACAGCGCGGCGATCTCCTCGGCGCGTCCCCGGGCGAACGTCTCGACAATGCGCTGAAAATCCGGGGAACGCAGCGCCACGCCCTGGTTGCGGGCCTCGTTCAGGTAACCAAACAGGGTCTCTGTCTTGGCGATGGCCTCTGTACTTCCCTCCACCTTGAGCCACTCGTCCCGCGTGACCAGCCGAACATCGAGGGCCCGTTCGACCTGGGCGAGGTTGTCCTCCCGTCCCGCATAGAGCGAATTCAGGTGACGGGCACTCGGGTAAAACAGGGTCTTGGAAGGCATGGGTGGTCGTGCGGGACAGGCGGAGGAACCGGGCTGGCGACTGGCATTACACCGCCGGCGCCGGATGGGTCAGCTCCGCGGGCCGCCCTCCGCCGGCGGACTGACTGCGCCGGCCAATTCTCGCGCCGCTTTGCTCAGCTTCTCCCACGTGGCCTCGAGCGCTTGGGGCAGGACCCTGGTCTCGGACAGAACGGGCATGAAATTGGTGTCGCCGTCCCAACGTGGGACGATGTGCCCATGCAGGTGCGGAATGCTTCCGCCCGACACGGCCTTGCCAAGATTGAAGCCAACATTGAAGCCGTCGGGTTTCAGCACCCGGCCCAGCAGGGCCTTGCCGAAGATGATGGTCTTGAAGAGGTCTGTGCACTCCTCGGGGTTGAGATCCTCGATGTCGACGCACTCCCGGAACGGGATCGCCAGCAGGTGACCCGGATTGTAGGGAAAGCGATTGAGCATGAGGTAGCTCAGGTGCGAGCGGTGCACGATGAGTGCCGCCCGGTCGTCTCCAAGCGCGGGGAGCGACGAAAAGGGTTTGTCCGTCTTGGGTAACTTTGGCGCTTCGATGTAATCCATGCGCCAGTAAGCGTGGAGCTGCTGCATTTCGGTAAGAGCGCAGAAAAAGAAGTCGGCATCCCAAAGTCAAAACTCCTGCTTGGCCGCCTGGAGATCATTTGGGGCGATCCACCCGAAGCTACGGTGCACCCATTTGATGGAATAGCGCTCAAGTGCCTTTGATTGAGTCGATTGCCCCGGGAACAACCGAGTCTCCGAGACACTTGCCACGGTTTGGGCTTAAGGGCCCTTGATCTCTATCCCGAATCGAAAAACAAGGTTGGCTGACCACGGAAAACCCTCTGATCTGGTCGCCAAACCTATGACACTCCTTCCTCAGAATCGTCGCCGCGTGGCGATCACCGGTTTGGGCGCCGTATCTCCCGTTGGAAATTCGGCCGCGGATACCTGGGCCGCTCTCCTCGCGGGACGCAGCGGCATCGGAAAGATCACCCGCTTCGATCCGACCGGCTGCCCGGTGCAGATCGCCGGCGAGGTCAAGGGCTTCGACCCGTCCGCGGCGCTTCCGCATCCGCTCTACCCACGGGGATCGGCGGGAGATCCGGTGACCTGCATCCTGCCGCCGAAGGAGGTCAAGAAATTCGGACGTTTCACGCATCTCGGCCTGGGCGCAGCGCTCGAGGCCTATGCCGATTCAGGGCTCGACGGCCATCGCGCCGCGATAGCGCCGGAGCGCATCGGCGTGAATCTCGGCGTCGGCATGGGCGGCTTGCCGGAAACGCTGGCGATGCACGACACCCTGAAGACAGGCGGTTACCGGCGCATCTCGGCCTTCTATATCCTCCAGACCGCGCCCAACATCCTCGCGGGTCAGCTCGCCATCCTCCTCAATCTAAAGGGCGCCAACTTCAGCGTCGCCTCCGCCTGTGCCACCAGCGGGCACGCTCTGGGCGAGGCGGCACGTTCAATTCAGCGCGGTGAAGCCGACGTCGTGATCGCCGGCGGCGCGGAAGCGGTGGTCACCGACCTCGCCATCGGCGCATTTGCCCAGATGCGCGCCCTGTCGACGCGCAACGAGGAACCGGAAAAGGCGTCGCGGCCCTACGACAAGGATCGCGACGGATTCGTCCTCTCCGAGGGGGCCGTCGTGTTCGTGCTCGAGGAGCTGGAACACGCGAAGAAACGCGGCGCCCGCATTTACGCAGAGTTGTCGGGCTACGGCGCCACCGCCGACGCCCACCACATTTCGATGCTCGCACCCGAAGCCGAGGGGTCCCAGCGCGCGATGCGCCTGGCGCTCGGCGACGCGGGGATCAGCGCGTCCCAGGTGGGATACGTCTCCGCCCATGCCACGTCCACGCCCGGCGGCGATGGCGAAGAAGCGGGCGCGATCGCCGCAGTGTTCGCCGACGTGAAAAATTCTCTGCACGTCAGCGGCGTGAAATCGATGACCGGCCACCTCCTCGGTGCGGCGGGCGCCATGGGAGCCTTTGCTGCGGTCCGGTCGATCCACGATGGACTCATCCCCCCCACGATCAACCTCGACGAGATCGATCCGGAGTGCGCCGCGCTCGGGCTGAATTTCACTCCGAACAAGGCGGTGACCAAACGCGTGGACTACGCGCTGGCCAACAGCTTTGGCTTTGGAGGCACCAACGCCTCGCTGGTTTTCGGCCGACTCTGAAGTCCGGCCACTTCGTTGCTGCGAGGCGCGCGTCCGGTCCGTTAATCGGAATCCGGACCGCGCGCAGTCGCAGTCGGGGCGATTACTGCGAGAAGCGGATCGGGATCGTCACCGTGCAGGGGACGCCTGAACCACCGCGCATCGCGGGCTTGAAGTGCCACTTGGCCTTCACGCAGTCGACGGCGCTCTGCTCGAAGCGGGCATCCGTGGACTTCACCGCCTGGACGTGGGTCACGTTCCCCTGGCCGTCGATCGACACGCGGAGGATGACAATCCCCTCGACGTGTTTCGCGGCGAGGTCGGCCGGATAGGCGGGCATCGCCGTGCGATCCGGCGAAGGCAGTTGGTCGAAGCCCTGTGCGGCGCGGGTCGCCGGCAGCGTGGCGCAGGCGAGCAGGGCAGCCAGGAGGAACGAACTGAAGCGATTCATGGGGCGGTCAGGCTGCAGGCCGCGGGCAGGCAGCGCAAGACTGCCTGTTTCAGTTACATTAGGGTAAATCCCCTGTATCCGTCCCGCCAGGATGCCAGGATCAGCTTCCTGGGGCCCATTTGAACACGGTCGTGCTGGTCGGTGGGAGCGTGACCACCACCGAGTAGGGCATCCCGTCGCTGGGGACCTCCTGCGCCATGCGCCCGCCCTCGTTTCCGAGTCCGGAGCCGCCGTAGTATTGGGAATTCGTGTTGATGAGCTCGCGCCAGAATCCGAGGCGAGGCACTCCGACCCGATAGCCTTCCCGAGCGACTGGCGTGTAGTTGCCCACCACCGCCAGGAAGCCCGACTCGGACGCGTCCGTGCGCAGGTAGGAAATCACGCTTCGGTCGCCGTCGTTGCCGTTGATCCAGCGGAAACCCCGCGAATCGAGGTCGTGACTCCCGAGCAGCGGCTCCTCCCGGTACAGGCGATTGAGGTCGCGCACGAGCTGGCGGATGCCCTGATGATCCAGGTACTGGAGCAGGTGCCAATCGAGGCTTCCCGCGTAGTTCCATTCGGCGCTCTGTCCGAATTCGCCGCCCATGAAGAGCAGCTTCTTGCCGGGCCATGCCCACATGTGGCCGAACAGGGCGCGCAGGTTGGCCGCCTTGTCGGGAATGTGCCACGCACCCATCTTGAGGAGGAGCGACGCCTTCCCGTGGACCACCTCGTCGTGCGAGAGGGCCGTGATGAAGTTTTCCGAAAACTGGTAAAGCGCGCCGAACGTGAGGTCGTTGTGGTGCCACTTGCGGTGGATCGGATCCTTCGAGAAATAGCGGAGGTTGTCGTGCATCCACCCCATGTTCCACTTGAAGTCGAAGCCCAGGCCGCCCTGCGAGGTGGGCTTGGTCACGCCGGCGAACGCAGTCGACTCCTCGGCAACCATGAGCGCACCGGGATAGTACTTGTGCACGAGGTCGTTCGTCTGCTTCAGGAACTCGATCGCCTCAAGATTCTCGCGGCCGCCGAACTTGTTCGGGATCCACTCGCCGTCCTTGCGCGAGTAGTCGAGGTACAGCATGGATGCCACGGCATCCACGCGCAGTCCGTCGATGTGGTAGCGTTCGAACCAGGCAAGCGCGCTCGCCACTAGGAAGCAGCGCACTTCGTTGCGGCCGTAGTTGAAGATCAGGGTGCCCCAGTCCTGGTGCGCTCCCTGGCGTGGATCGGCATGCTCGAACAGGTGTGTCCCGTCGAATTCCGCCAGCGCGAAGCTGTCTCTCGGGAAGTGCGCTGGCACCCAATCGACGATGATGCCGACGCCGTTTCGGTGCAGGTGATCGACGAAGAACGCGAAGTCGGCCGGCGAACCGTAGCGATGGGTCGGGGCGAAGAATCCGGTCACCTGATACCCCCACGAGCCGCCAAACGGGTGCTCCGACACGGGCAGCACCTCGACGTGGGTGAATCCCATCTCGAGCACGTACTCGGTCAGCACGGGCGCGAGCTCCCGGTAGGTCATGGGGCGGTTCGCGTCCTCGAGTTTCCGGCGCCAGGAGCCCAGGTGGACCTCGTAGATCGAGACGGGCCGGTCCGGGTTGCCCGAAGCGCGTTCACGGTCCGCTAGCCAGCCGGCGTCGCCCCAGGTGAACTGTTCGGCGGCGTAGACGATCGACGCGTTGTTCGGCGGCGCCTCGAAATAGGTGCCAAACGGATCGGTCTTCATGAGCAGGTTGCCGCGACGGTCCCGGATCTCGTACTTGTACAGTTCGCCCTGCGCGAGGCCGGGTATGAACAGTTCCCATACGCCCGATGCACCGAGCGGCCGCATCGGATGGTAGCGGCCGTCCCACTGGTTGAAATTGCCCACGACCGAGACTCTGTCCGCGTTCGGCGCCCACACGGCGAAGGCGACGCCCCGGGCCTCGCCGAGCTGCCGCGGATGCGCGCCGAGCTTCGTGTAGAGGCGGTGCTCATTACCCTCGTTGAAGAGATAGAGGTCCTGGTCCCCGAGCGTCGGAAGGAAGCAGTATGGATCGAAAAACTGCCGGTATTCGCCGTTCACCTGGCGCACCTTGAGCATGTAGCCGAACACCTCGGTGCGCCGAGTGATGAACACCTCGAAGAAGCCGTCCGGGGAGACCTGCTTCATGTTCCACGAGCGACCCGTGGCCGTCTCGATCACTTCGCAGGCCGCGGCGTCCCTGAGAAATGCCCGCACCACCAGTCCGTTCGACTTGCCGCGCGTCGCCGCGTGCATGCCGAGCCATTGATGGGGATGAGAGTGGGTGGCGGTCAGGAATTTCGACAGCTCGTTCTGGGGAATCAGCATAGGCGCGAAGGGCTTGCAGGACCCTGACGACGGCGCCCGGTCGCGTCTAGCTTTTTGGAGTCGCGGGCCGCGTGATCTCGCAGGCTGCGCTCACTGCCCGACCGGGCGCGTCAAAAGGGACGTGTTCAGCCCGGGCAGGCGCTCGCTGAATTCCTCGCCCTCGGCCGCCTGTCGGAGCGCGCGCTGCACCATGCCCATCTTCGCGTCGAGATTGTCGATCATCGAAACAAAAACCGCCTCGGGTGTTGCGGCCCACGCGGCCGCCCCCCATTCGGGCTCTCCCTGGTGGCTCAGGATGATGTGCTCCAGGCGCTCGAGTCGGTCTGCGTCGAGTTTGGAGCGGAGGCCCGCCTTGCGGACGAGCTGGTAGCCCAGCACGACGTGGCCCTGCAGAATGCCTTTTCGGCTGCGGCGCGTGCTCAGCGAACCCTCGTATTCGATCACCTTGCCGGTGTCGTGGAGCAATACTCCGGCCATCGCCAGACTCGCGTCCACCTCGGGGTAGAGCGGAAGCAGTGCCTTGCAGACCCGCGCCATGTGGACCGTGTGCTCGAGGAGCCCGTGCCGATAAGCGTGGTGCATCGAGATCGCCGCCGCACCGGTGCGAAAGGTCTCGCCAATCTCGTCGAACACCGCCCGCGCCGTCATCCTGAGTTCGTCGTGCGCGATCATTTCGACGTGCTTCTGCAGGTCGGCCCAAAGTTCGCCGGCATCCTCGGGAGCCACCTCGACGAGAGACTCCATGAGTGAGCCGTCGGCGGCGAGCTCATCGTCACCGAGGACCTTGCCGGCCGTCAGGCGCGGTGAAAATCGTCCCTGATACGAGTCGGATTTTCCCTCGATCCTGATCGCCGAGCCTTCACCGGCCGCCTTGAAGGCCTCGAATGCCGGGTTGTCCGAAAACACCGTGCACGAAAATGTCCCGCCTCGGTCTCCAAGCTCGACGCTCAGGAAAGGGTTCCCGTTGCTGGCGGTCTTGGTCGTGATCCGCTTGATGATCAGGACGGCCGAGAACGGCTTTCCTGGCGAGGATTCGAGACCTTTCAATTCGCGGACGTTGAGGCGGGCGGGGGTGTCGGGCATGGGGCGAAGGGAAAAGGGTCAGGCGTAGGACTTCACCAGTTTGGTGAACGAGCGAAAAGCCGGGTGAGCCGCGTCGCCCATCATCGAGTAGAACACCGTCTCGCTGGGCAGCACGTTCACGCCGGCCCGTTGGAGCGCATCGATGGCGACCGCCGCATCATCCGCCCTGCGCGCACCGAGGCAATCGCTCAGCAGCGTCACCGGAATATCCGAACGCAGTGCATCGATGGCCGTCTGGTAAATGCAGACCGGCGTCTCGAGTCCGCAGATCAACAGGTGATCCGCGTGCTGCCCCTGAAGGAGCGCGTCGCGGATGCCATGGTCCGCCAGCGCGGAAAATGTCGTCTTGGCCAGTTGCAGCGGTCGATTCGCCAGCGCGAGCAGCGCCGGTTCGGTGGAGCCGAGCTTCTGGGGGACCTGCTCCGTGAACGCCACCGGCAGCCCAAGGGCCTGGGCGGCTTCGATCGCAAACGAGCACCGTTTCACGAGCCGCGCCCGGTCGGGCATCACGTCCAGGAAGGTCGGCTGGAGATCGATGCAGAGCAGGAGGGGACCAGGAGTCGTGACGTCAGTCATGTCCCGGCGAGCCTAGAACGCGGCCATTCAAGATTGCGAAACCAAATCCGGTCGGGGCGCCCTCAGGCCTTGTAGTACGTCGTGCGGGCATCGACCTGGATGATCGCCTTGTCGGGAAGCACGTAGGCCGTGAGCTTGCCGCCGGACACGCAACCGGTGTCGATGCCCAGTGCCCAGGGGCTCTGATAGACCAGCGGGCGGGGCGTGTGCCCATAGACCACAAACGGGGGGCCAGCCCAGCGCTCGACCCAGGGCGACCCGTCCGGACAATCGGCGCGTTTTCGCGGACGCCCCTGGCGGTCGATTACCTGTATCCGTGTGACGATGTCTTCGCCCTGTTCGGACCAGGGGCGGCTCGGAAGGAATCCACCGTGCACATACACGGTCTGCAGCGCGGGCTCGTGGTGGGTGATCGGCATCTGCTCGATGAAATCCCAATCCACCGCACGAAGCGCGGAGAGGGTGGGGTAGTCCTCCTTTTTCAGCACCGACAGATCGCGCGTATGCCGATATTTCCGAAGCCGGTGCTCATGATTCCCCAGGATTGCGATAGCACCGGCGCGGCGGGCAATGTCCAATACCCGCAGCGAATCCGGCCCCCGGTTCACCAGGTCGCCGAGCAGGATGAGCCGGTCGCACGACGACACCACGAGCTTGTCGAGCAGATCCTCGAATTCGTCGGCGCAGCCGTGGATGTCTCCAATGGCGATGATCCGGTTGGACATGGGAAAGTTGCGGAGAAATGGCTAGCACGCCGCGCGCCGACAAGTAAACAAGTATGCATGGATCTGAATCTTCAGCCGCTCGCGACCGCCTGCCATGTCACCGGTGAGCCCTTTGCCGACGGCGTGCGCGTCGCGAGCTTCCTGGTGTCGACGCCGGGTTCCGCGGACATCGCCAGGTTCGACCTGCTCGAGAGCGCAGCATCTCAATTTCAGGCTCCAGGACCTGTCATCTGCCGGTGGGTGCAACCCTTCAAACCCCGCAAAGCCGGCGAGAACGCGGATCGGACGCTCAAGCTCACCGCCGAATCCCTGTTTCTTACGCTTGCGGATCCGACGACCGAACCGACCGAGGAGTCCACGCGGCTTCTGCAGTTCCTCGCTCTGATGCTGGAGCGAAAGAAGATCCTCCGCCCGAAGGGGCTCACGGCCGACGGTGCACGCCAGCGGTTGGAGCACGCGCGTTCGAAACAGATGTTCGAAATTCCCGCCGCTGAGCTGTCGCCTGAGTTCTTTGTGCAGGTGCAGGAACAGTTGAGTGTCCTGGTCGGCCCGAAGAAGAGCGCGGAACCGCGTCCAACGGAAGCGCCGCCAGAGGCCCCGGCGGAATCCTCGCCTGCGCCCCAGGCGTAGATTTTTGCGACTTTCGGCACGGACGCGGGTTTTCTGGGGAACCACCCGTCCTATGAAAACATTCCTTCTGATCGTCTTTGCCGCAGCCTTCACCTTGGTTGTGATCAGGCTCTTCCCGATCGTGCTGGCGTCTGCTGGCTTGGGCGCGGCTGTTCTGCTCGCGCTGCTTGGATTTGCATGTCTGGTCATGCTGCCCGTCGCCGCCGGTGCGCTCGGCGCGGTGGCCGCGCTCGTGACCGTGCTGGTCCTCGCCGTTGCGGCCCTGTCGCCGATCTGGATTCCGATCCTGGCGGTGATCGGTCTGATTTCCCTGATTCGCCGGCGCTCCAAGACGGTCTGAGACCGCGGATCTCGCCCGCAGGCTGGGCCGGTGGCATTGCGCCGGCCTTGACAAGGCGGGGGCGTCCCTGCTGTGTTTGCCGTTTTACATGAGCATCCTGATCTCGATTTTCACCTTCGCCCTGATCGCCATTTCCGTGCTCTTGGTCCTGGTTGTTCTCGCGCAGAAGACCAAGGACGGTGGAATGGGCGCCGCGCTGGGCGGCGGCATGACGGAGTCGACCTTCGGCGCCGACACGGGCAACGTGCTCACCAAGACGACGATCCGTCTCACGATCGCGTTCTTCGTCATCTGCCTCGCGTTGTATGTCGGCGAGATTCAGGTTCGCAAGCATGCCGCAATGAGTGGCGCCGGCGCGCTGCCGACCCTCTCGGTCCCCGCGGCTCCGAAGACCCCGGCCCCGGCATCCAATTCCAGTCCCTCGCTCGCTGTCCCGACGGCCCCCGTCAAGGCGCCCGCCGACGCAAAGAAGCCGTAACCCGGGCGGTCACGATGTCCGCATCGCTCCGTACGCCTGCCGCATGCCTGTGGCGGGCGTTTTTTTTGGCCGCGTGCGTGCTATCAGGTCCTCTGGTGGTTCGCGCCCAGCCCGCCAAGAACTACAGGCCGATGCCCAACTACGTGCAGCTCGGCAAGCCGGACCAGGCCGAGGGCCGCCGCCTCATGTCGGATTTCCGGCACCTGGGAATCTCGGGCGATTATTACCTGGAATTCCGCCTTCGGATGATGCCCCACCGGGGGCAGGAGTCCGTATTTACCGGACGCCTCTGGGGTGGCCGAAGGCCCGAGGGGGCATACACGCGCCTGGAGCTGTCGGGACCCGACGGATCCCAAGTTCGACTGCTGATTCTGAACGGCCCGAATCCTCAGATCTGGCGCTGGCGCCCCGGTCTGCTCGAGCCCGAGCACCTTGGCCTGCGCGACCTGTTTCAGGCCATTCCGGGCACGGTCCTGACCCCGTTCGACCTGCAGATGCCGTATTTGTATTGGAATGACTATACATTCGAGGGACTGGCCAAGGTTCGCGGCCGCCCGGCGTACAATTTTCTCATGTATCCACCGCCCGACGTCGAGAAGGCCGACCCGGCCCTGCGTGGCGTGAGGGTGAGCATCGATTCCGAATACAAGGCGATGGTCGAGTCTACCCTGATCGGCGCCGACGATGCGCCGCTGAAGCGGCTGTCGCTTCAGGAGCTCAAGAAGGTGCAGGGACAGTGGATCGTCCAGATGGTCGAGGTGCGCGACGAGGCCACCCGATCGAAGACGCGTTTCTCGGTTACCGGCGCGGCGCTCGGCCAATCCTTCGCGGATGGGCTGTTCTCGCCCGGGGCCCTCGCGCGGGACATCGCGCCGCCGTCCGGAGGCGCCGTCGACCGATTCTGAGAGTGCCCGTGAACGGTGAGTCAAACCCGCGGCCCCGCGTGGTCGTCTTCGATTTGGACGGCACGCTGTTCGACAGCCTGCCCGGAGTGCTCCGGGCGATCCGTCACGCGCTCGAGCCGTTTGAAAGCCGGCCGTTGACGATGGACATATTCCCAAACCTGGGCGGCCCGCCCGAACGGTTCTTCCCGGGGCTGCTCCGCGACCCCAGTAACGCGCCCGCCGCGCTTGCCAGGCTCTCCGCATTTGTGGCCGAGAACGGCTGGGATGCCTCGCCGTATCCGGGCGCGATCGGTCTTCTCAAAGACCTCGTTCGCGCCGGCTTCCGGACGGCGGTGTGGACCGGTCGCGATCGCGCCTCGACGCTCGAACTCGTGCAACGGCACGCCCTTGGATCCCTCATCGGAACGGAGGTCTGCGGGGATGACTTGGCGTCCCACAAGCCCGACCCCGAGGGCATGGCTGTGCTGCTTCGCAGGTTTGACGCGCACCCGGGGGAGGCCTTGTTCGTTGGCGACTCGGATGTCGACGTGCGCTCCGGCGAGGCGGCGGGTGTAAGGATGATCTTGATACGCGCCGGACGCACCCTTGGGGAGACTGTCGCCGGGAAGGCCTGGCGCGTCGCGGACACCCACGCGGACGCCTATGCGCTCGTCAGGTCGTGGGCCGGTATTGCGCCCTGACGCTCAGAGCACCCGGCCGCTTTGGTCGTCAAACAGGTGCGCGGATGCCAGGTCGAACGCCAAAGGCACCCGCGTGCCGGCGGCCAGCCTTTCACCGGCCCGTACCCGGGCGACAAACGGCGTGGCTCCCGTCGTCAGGTGGAGGAAGGTCTCCGCCCCTGTGGGCTCCGCCAGATCCAGCACCGCTGAATAGCCCTGGGATGCTCCGGATGCTTCGTGGATATCCTCGGGTCGGATACCCAGGACCATGTCGCGATCCATGCTGTCGGCCGCGCGTTCCGCCAGCTCCCGCGGCAGCGGCAGGACGAGGCGGGCGCCCGCGTTTTTCTCCTCGAAGCAAAGGCCCCCGCCCGAGGCGGTGATTTTCCCTCGGAAGAGGTTCATCGGGGGACTCCCGATGAACCCGGCGACAAAAAGGTCTGCGGGTTTGCGATAGAGGTCGAGTGGCGCTGCGACCTGCCTGATCTCGCCGTCGCTCATCACGCAGATGCGGTCGCCCATCGTCATTGCCTCGGTCTGGTCGTGGGTCACGTAGATCATCGTGGCGCCGATTTTCGCGTGGAGCCGGGAAATCTCGGTCCGCATGGATACGCGCATCTTCGCGTCCAAGTTCGAGAGTGGTTCATCGAAGAGGAACACCTTCGGCTTTCTCACGATCGCGCGCCCGACCGCGACCCGCTGGCGCTGGCCGCCGGACAATTCCTTCGGACGACGCTGGAGCAGGGATTCAAGCCCGAGCAGCGACGAGGCCTCGCGAACCCTGGCGTCAATCTCCGCGCGTGGTAATCCGCGCAGCTTGAGCCCGAACGCCATGTTTTCGAAAGCAGTCATGTGTGGATACAGCGCGTAGTTCTGGAATACCATCGCGATATCCCTGTCCTTCGGCGGGACGGCGTTCACCACCCGTCCGTCGATGGACACGGTGCCGCCGCTGATTTCCTCCAGGCCGGCGATCATTCGCAGGGTGGTGGTCTTGCCGCAACCGGAGGGGCCGACAAGGATCATGAACTCGCCCGAACCGATCTCGAGTTCGATGCCCTTCACGGCCCTCACGCCTGGGCCGCCCTTTTGTGGATACAACTTGGTCAGGTGCTGAAGGACGACGTTTGCCATCTATGGGGATCTTGGTTTGGCGGATACAGGCCGATGAGAACCGGCCACTCGAAAAAATGGCGAGTCAATCCCGTTTCGGCGAAGAATTTCGTTGCGCAGGTGGGCCATGAAATGCCAGAACGGATGCGTACCCCGTAAGTCCAGCCCCCATCAACACAACCTAGGCTTTTGTTGCACCATGGCCTCGAAATCCGCAAGTACCCCAGCACCCCTTACGTTTGATCTGGATCAACCGATGGTTGACAAGATCGAGCATTGCCGCGAGGCCCTCGGCCTCGGCTCCACCTCCGAGGTGGTCCGACTCGCGATCTCCAAGTTCAACTTCGATCGTTTCAAGCCCGCCGAAAAGCCGCATAGGCAGATCTCGGTCCGCCTGACGAGTGACATGCGCACGATGCTCAAGCGTCAGGCGCGCACCAAGGACTCGAGCATCGGCGAACTGCTCCGCGTTGCCATCGACGCGCTCGCCGAGAATTCGAACAACGGCAAGAAAAAGGCCGGCAAAAAAGGCAAACGCTGAGTCCGGCCCCTCGTCGCTTTTCTTCCCTTCTGCGCCGTCGGCCCCTCGGGCCGGCGGCGTTTTTCTTTATTAGGACCACGGCTTGCCTTTCACTCGTGCACTTATTTCAGTCACCCTCTGATTTCCTATGACCACCTCTCCATTGCCGCTCTCGACCTGGGCTCGCAACGTATCGCCCTCTCCAACTCTTTCGATCGACGCCAAGGCGAAGGCCATGATGGCGGCGGGCGAGGACGTTTGCGGCTTCGCCGCAGGGGAACCCGACTTTGACACCCCAGACCACATCAAGGAGGCCTGCATTGCGGCGCTCCGCGCGGGCAAGACAAAGTACGCTCCCACGCCGGGCATCGAGCCCCTCCGCCAGGCGATCGCGGAAAAGTATGCCGCGGACTACGGCCTGAAGGTCGCCCCCAACCAGGTGGTCGTCAGCCCCGGCGGCAAGTTTTCCTGTTATCTCGCGATCCTCGCCACCTGTTCGCCCGGCGACGAGGTCATCATCCCCGCGCCCTTTTGGGTCAGCTATCCCGAGATGGTCAAGCTCGCCGGAGCCACTCCCAGGTTTGTGCTGGCGGATGACACCACCGGATTCCGCATGACTGCCGCGCAGCTCGAAGCGGCCATCACCCCGAAGACCCGGATGTTGATCCTCAACTCGCCTTCGAATCCGACCGGCGCGGTTTACACGCGCTCCGAACTCGAGGCGATCACCGGCGTGGCGGTGAAGCACAACCTCGTGATCATGTCGGATGAGATCTACGAGCATCTGACCTACGATGGCGTTCGCCACGTCGCTCCGGCGACGCTTAGCCCCGAAGTCGAATCCCGCACCATCATCGTCTCGGGCTTCTCGAAGCCCTATTCGATGACCGGATGGCGCCTGGGCACGATGGTCGCGCCGGCGCACGTCGCCAAGGCGGTAGGGGAGCTCCAGAGCCAGATGTCGTCCAATGCGACGACCTTCGCCCAATTCGGAGCGCTCGCCGCCCTGAAGGAAAAGGAGAAGACCCACGCTGCGCTGAGCGCGATGTTGGTCGCATTCGACCGCCGTCGACGGTTCCTGCACGCTGAGCTCAACAAGATCCCGGGCGTCGAGTGCCTGCTCGCCCAGGGTGCTTTCTATCTCTTCCCGAAGATCTCGAAGTTCGGCCTCTCCTCCCAGGACTTCTGCGCCCGCCTGCTCGAGCAGGAAAAGGTGGCCGCAGTCCCCGGCAGCGCCTTTGGCGCCGAAGGCTTCATGCGCATCAGCTATGCGACCAGCGACGAGATTCTCGCCAAGGGCGTCGCCCGGCTCGCGAAGTTCTGCAAGGCGCTCTAATCGCTCAATCCCTTCTCAACATGGCCTACCAATCCGTCACACCACCGGCCGGCGGCAAGATCACGATCGCCAACGGCAAGCTGAATGTACCGAACAACCCGGTTGTTCCCTTTATTCGAGGAGACGGCACCGGTCCCGATATCTGGGCGTCTTCCGTGCGCGTGTTCGATGCCGCGGTCGCCAAGGCCTACGGCGGCCAGCGCAAGATTTCCTGGTTCGAGGTGTTCGCCGGCGAGGAGAGTTTCAAACGGTTCAACAACTGGCTCCCCGATGACACGATCGAGGCCTTCAAGGAGTACCTCGTTGGCATCAAGGGCCCCCTGACCACCCCGGTCGGCGGCGGCATTCGTTCCCTGAACGTCGCTCTCCGGCAGATGCTCGATCTCTATGTCTGCCTCCGCCCTGTGCAGTGGTTCTCGGGCGTTCCTTCCCCCGTGAAGAAGCCCGAGCTCGTCGACATGGTGATCTTCCGCGAAAACACCGAAGACATCTATGCCGGCATCGACTTCCAGGCGGGCGGCGAGCAGGCGCTCAAGGTCGTCGAGTTCCTAAAGGCGAACTACCCGAAGGATTTCAAGAAGATCCGCTTTGGTGAGACCCCTGAGCTCGTGGGCATTGGCATCAAGCCCGTGTCGAAGACGGGCACGCAGCGCCTCGTCCGCGCCGCGATCGAGTACGCCATCGCCCAGAAGCGCAAGTCGGTGACCATTGTCCACAAGGGCAATATCATGAAGTACACCGAGGGCGCGTTCCGCGATTGGGGTTACGAGCTCGCCAAGTCGGAATTCGGCGCGGTGGAGGTCGACGGCGGCCCGTGGTGCAAGATCCCCGAGGGCAAGCCCGGCGCCGGCCTCGTGATCAAGGACGCCATCGCCGACATCACCCTTCAACAGGTGCTGACCCGTCCGACGGATTTCGACGTGATCGCCACGCTCAATCTGAATGGCGACTACCTCTCCGACGCACTCGCCGCTCAGGTCGGCGGCATCGGCATCGCGCCCGGTGGCAACATCAATTACGTGACGGGACACGCGATTTTCGAGGCGACCCACGGCACCGCGCCGAAGTACGCCAACAAGGACGTCGTGAACCCGGGATCCGTGGTGCTCTCCGGCGAGATGATGTTCCGCTACCTCGGCTGGAACGAGGCGGCCGACCTCATCGTCAAGGGCCTGAACGGCGCCATCGGGTCGAAAAAGGTCACCTACGATTTCGCCCGCCTCATGGAAGGCGCCTCCGAGATCAAATGCTCCGCGTTCGGCGATAATATCATCGCCCACATGTGAGCTGACAGGCCAGACCTTCCGCATTTCAAGGCGCTCTCCCGCAGGGCGCCTTTTTTTGTGTTTCGGGTCGTGATAATTTGTCTGCAAGACATTAATCTGTAATTGGTTGGGTTGTAGCTCCTGGGATTGTTTTTATGCGCCCGAGGCGATTCGAGGCTTGCTTCGATGTGAGTCGCCCGGGAGTCTGGAAATCCGGCCGTGGATGAACCCATTTCGCGACCCGCTACCCGGCGCGTTGTGTGCCCGGGGAGGGGGCGAGGTGACAGCAGATCGCTGGAAGTCCGCTCGAGTGCCGTTTCTCCAATTCTGCGATGTCCACGCTTTCCCAGTCCAAGTCGAACTCCCGCACCGCCACTCTGGAAGCTCAGGAGGCGACGCCCGCGGCCGCCGGCTTCCGCATGCCGGCGGAATGGGAGCGCCAGCGCGCAATCTGGCTGTCCTGGCCGGTCCGCGAGAAGACCTGGCCGGGACATTTCGATCTGATTCCCGCAAAGTTCGCGGAAATCGTGGCGACCATCAGCCGGTTTGAGGATGTCCACATCAACGTGGCCCAGTCGCTTCAACCGACCGCCCGGCGTCTCATCGAAGTGGCGCGGGCCGACCTCGCCCGGGTGACCTTGCACGACCATCCCACGGACGACACCTGGTGCCGCGATCATGGACCGATTTTCGTGCGCAACGACGCCACGGGGGAGGTCGCCATCACCGATTGGGACTTCAACGCCTGGGGCGGCAAGTTCAGTCCCTGCGAAAATGACAATGCGATTCCTTCGCGCGTGGCGAAGGCTCTGAATCTGCGTCGATTCACGCCAGGCATGATCCTCGAGGGCGGTTCGATCGAGGTGAATGGCCGGGGGATGCTGCTGACCACGGAGATTTGCCTCCTCAACCCCAACCGGAATCCGCATCTCGACCGCACCCAGATTGAGGCGAGGCTGCGCGAGTATCTTGGGGTGATGCACATCTATTGGCTCGGTAAGGGCATCGAGGGCGACGACACGGACGGTCATGTCGACGATTTGAGCCGATTCTACTCGCCAGAGGGCATCGTGACCGCGGTTGAGAAGGTCGAAAGCGACGTCAATTACGCGGCGCTCCGGGAAAACCTCGAGCGCTTGCGTGCCCTGCGGACGCCCGCCGGCGGCCGGTTTTCGATCGTCGAGCTTCCTATGCCGGAGCCCTGTGTCACCGACGGACAGAGACTCCCGGCCAGCTACGCGAATTTCCTCATTCTGAACGAAGCGGTGCTCGTCCCGGTCTTCCGCCAGCCGCGGCGGGACGCCGAGGCACTGGATCTTCTGCGCGGTTGTTTTCCGGGGCGGGAAATCGTGCCGATCGACTGCCGGGAGTGGGTGATCGGCCGCGGCACGCTACACTGCATCTCCCAGCAGCAGCCCGCCTGAACGGACTGCTGCATCGGGTTTCCGCTCAGACGTCGCGGAGCGCTTCCACGCTCTTGCGGTTACAAACCAGCGCGAGCACATGCACGAGTTTCTTCAGCGACTCGCGGGACGGGTCTCCCAGCAGGGCGACCTGAATCCAGTTCTGGTCGCGCAAATACGAACTGGCGTAGCTCAACCAAAAACCGCGGGCGCGAAGCTCTTCGCCCAGCGAGACTGCCGCACCGGGCTCCTCGAGCCGGATGCTCACGATCGCCGGACAGGCATGGTCTTCCAGGGCTACGAGGTCGAATCCCATCGTCCGCAGCGATTGGCGGAGCCAGAGACCGTTGGACTGGATGCGGGCCTGGCGCTCGGGCGTCGCGAGTTCGATCGCTTTGGCAAGCGCGGCCACGAGGTTCGAGGAGTGTGTGAACGGAACGCTGTCGTGCGCGGCCCATTCGCCCAGGTCGATGTAGGAAGGGAGGACCTGTGGCTGGGGTGCCGGACGGTAATCGTGGAAAACCATTGCGAGGCCGGGAAATGACCCCAGGCCCTTTCCACTGGTTGCCGTGGCAAGATGCACGCCGGACAGGTCGAGCGGTAGCGCGCCGATCGTGCTGATGCAGTCCAGGCAGAGGTGAAGGCCGAGGCGGTGACAGATGGCCTTCAGCTGGGGCATCGGATTGAGCACGCCCGTCGAGGTTTCGTGGTGAACGCACCAGATCCATCCACCTCGCGGCAGGCGGGAAGCCGCATTCTCAATCTGCCCTGGAGTCATCGGCTCGCCCCAGCTCAGCCTGAGCCAGTCGAAGCGAAGGCGCGCGCGCCGTGCCTCCTTGGCGAGACGCTCGCCGAACTCGCCGTTCGAAATGACCAATCCGGTCGTCTCCATCAGGCCAAGCTGCGCGGCCACCACGGCATTCGCGAGCGAGCCGGAGCCGACCAAGACCTGCACGTCGCGAGCCTGGGTCATCAGGCAGAGATTGCGGCGTATGCTCGCGATGCGCGTCAGGAAGTCCTGGCCCCGATGCGAGTCGGCGGGAGTGGCGAGCGCATCGCGGACTTCCGGTGCCATGCAAACCGGGCCGGGGAGGAAGTTTTGGACCTCCTGACGGGCTCCGAACGCCTCGATCGCGGGTCTCAGCACGGGACTCTTTTTCATCGTGCGCCCGAACGCCTCGAGCGTCAGGTACATCGGCTGGTACGGCGCGTCGGGCGTGCCCACGAGAGGACCGAACGGCACGAATCCGATATGGCGATACAGCCTCAGCTGACGGGTTGTCCCGGAGATCAAGGCAATGTCGAAGCCCTCGGAGATGCAGTAGCGGACAGCCTGCTCGAAGAGCTCCGTGAATACGGGGGACTTTCTGTAATCGGGTGCCACGGCCAGGAGGCGCACTTCGATCGGCACGCGGCCGGAGGGAAGGTGCCGGTCAAGTTCGGGAACCTTTGAGTCGAGCGAAAAGGGGCGGTTCCGGCGAAGCGCCATCATCCCCGCCAGCGTCTGGCCATCGAGGGCGATGAGGTAGGTGTTTTCGGCGTGGAAGCGGTCGACCAGTCGGCCCTCCAGATTCGGCGCGTGCTGGGGGATCTCCTCGACGAACGTGGCGTAGTTGAGGCGATGGACGAGCTCGATTTCCCAGTCTTCCGAGGCGATTTTGTAGACGATATTCGTGGAGGGAGAGGTCACGGTTTTTGAGTGGATTGGGATTGGAAACGGGAACCGTCCCGCCAGCGGCGCAAGTGGCCGCGGTGGGCGATGAGGACGAGCGCATAGCACGCGAGCGCAATCGAGGCGCACCGGGGATCGGTGTTGAGATAGACGCTCAGGGCGGGGACGGCGGCCAGGCCGATGAGGCCGGCGATCGTGAAACGGAAAAAGGGCAGCACCATCAACATCACCGCGGCGCCGGGAATGAGATGGAGCGGGGCAATCACCAGCCAGGCGCCGAGCATCGGACCGATGCCCTTGCCGCCCCGAAATCCCAGTGTGACCGGCCAGATGTGGCCCAGCAGCACAGCGATCGCGCAAAGGTGCTCGAGGAATTCACCGCCATGGGCGAGCCGCGCCACCAGCACGGCAATCGCGCCCTTTGCGATGTCGAGCGCGAGAACGGTCGCAAATCCGCTCGTTCCGAGCGCTCTTCCGGCATTAGTTGCCCCGGTGGCGCCACTGCCTTGAAGTCGGATGTCGCCCCCCTTGCGAAATCGGACCAGCCAATACCCCGGGGACAGGCAGCCCAAGGCATAGGCTAAAGCGACCACGGCTGACTGGTTTAGGGGGCTCATGGTGGATTTCCGAGAATGTTACAATTCGCTCGCGGCTCGACAAAAAAATGCGGCCAATTCATGAAGGCAGCCCCAGTGGCGTGGGACAGGCGCAGAGATGTCCGCACCACCGACAAAAAAGCCGGGCCACAGGGACCCGGCTTCGAAAGAAAGAGGTTGCGAACGAATTAGAGTTTGCCGCCGTAGATGGCGTTCGACCCCAGTTCCTCTTCGATGCGGAGCAGCTGATTGTACTTCGCCACGCGATCGGTGCGGCAGAGCGAGCCGGTCTTGATCTGGCCGGCGTTGGTCGCCACTGCGATGTCGGCGATCGTCACGTCCTCGGTCTCGCCCGAGCGGTGGGAGATGACTGCGGTGTAGTCGGCCTCCTTGGCCATCTCAACGGCGTCGAAGGTTTCCGTGAGGGAGCCAATCTGGTTGACCTTGACGAGAATCGAGTTGGCGGTGCCCGTCGCAATGCCCTTGGAGAGGAATTCGACGTTGGTGACGAACAGATCGTCGCCGACGAGCTGCACGCGATCGCCAATGGCGTCTGTAAGCTTCTTCCAGGTTGCCCAGTCGGACTCGGCGCATCCGTCCTCGATCGAAATGATCGGGTACTTGGCGGTGAGTTCCTCGTAGAAGGCCACCATATCGTCGCCGGACAGGACTTGGCCGGTGGATTTCTTGAACGTGTATTTCTTCGTCTTGGCGTCGTAGAACTCGGAAGAGGCGACGTCGAGGGCGAGGGCGATATCCTTGTCGGCACCGAGCTTGTAGCCGGCGTCCTTGACCGCTTGGGCGATCACGTCGAGCGCGGCCGTGGCGCTTTCGAGCTTCGGAGCAAAACCGCCCTCGTCGCCGACCGCGGTCGCGAGGCCCTTGCTTTTGAGCACCTTCTTCAGGCTGTGGAAGACTTCGCAGCCCATGCGCAGGCCTTCGGAGAAGGACGGGGCGCCGACGGGCATGATCATGAATTCCTGGAAGTCGATTGGGGCATCGGAGTGGGCGCCACCGTTCATGATGTTCATCATCGGAACGGGGAGCACCTTGGCATTCGGTCCGCCGAGGTATTTGTAGAGGGGCTGACCGAGGGCGGCCGCAGCGGCCTTGGCGGTGGCCATCGAAACGCCGAGGATCGCGTTGGCGCCGAGCTTCGACTTGGTGCTCGTGCCGTCGACCTTGATCATGAGCTTGTCGAGCGTGACCTGATCGCAGGCGTCGAGGCCGACCAGAACCGGGGCGAGGACGTTCTTCACGTTGCTCACCGCGGCCTGCACGCCCTTGCCGAGGTAGCGCTTCTTGCCGTCAATGCCCTTCGGCAGGGACTTGGCCGGAACGGAGGAGTCGCGCAGTTCAATGGCCTCGTGTTCGCCGGTGCTCGCGCCGGAGGGAACGGCGGCGCGACCGAGCGCGCCACAGGCGAGCTTCACATCGACCTCGACGGTCGGATTGCCGCGGGAGTCGATGATCTCGCGGGCAGTGATGGCGGTGATGGTGGTGTTCATAGAGGAAGGGAACGTTCGAGTTATTCGGACGGAAACAGCTGCGAGTGAATGCGCTTCGATTGCGCAGGGAAAGCCGAAAGAATGCGCAAAGTTTGTCGGTCTCCCTGCAACCCCGGCCGAGTGCGACCTCAGGACGTCATGCGAAAGGCGTCCGAGCCGCGCCGATTCTCTCGAAAAATAGTCGCAGAGCTGAACGGCTCGGGCGCACTCCGGAGGGGATCTGGTCCAGGTGCCCCTGCTGGATGGCGAGCCTGCCGACGGTCATTCCGGTGTAATTTCGGGTCATCAGCACTTCCTTGGTCAGAATCCCGGCCGGAATCTGATCGAGATGCCCCTCGGAGGCTGCCGCGTGCAGTGGCGTGTCGCCATTGTCGTTTCTTGTGAGGATCAGGTCGCGGGTGAGTTGCTCGACCGGAATCTTGTCCAGCTGGCCCGTTTCGGCGGCCGCGTGGATGGCGGTGAAACCCGTCTTGCTGGCGACCACCAGATTGTCGTGCACGAGGAGATCGGCGGGGATGAGTCCGAGATGACCCGAGATGGCTGCTGCGTGGATGACCGTGTCGCCGGCATTGGTCTGCTCGAGCATGGCCTCGCGGGAAAGGAGGGCGATCGGCACCTGATCGAGATGGCCGTTCAGGGCGGCGACGTGCAGCACGGTTTCGCCGCTGATGTTTTTTTCCCGGATGCTGGCCGGAGTGACCAGCCCGATCGGAAGCTTGTCGAAATGCCCACCCTCGGCCGCCTCGTGAAGCAGCGTGTTTCCGAGGTCATTCTTCAGGGTGGCGACCTCATAGGTCAGGAGTCCCTGGGGGAGCTGGTCGAGATGGCCGTTTGCGGCGGCGAGGTGAAAGACGGTGTAGCCCGAATTGCTGCGCTGTAGCAGGGCGTCGAGCGAGAGCAGTTCGGCGGGAATTTGGTCCAGATGCCCTCCCAGAGCGGCCTGATGGAGGGGAGTGTATCCCGCGTCGTTCTTGATGAAAAACATCGGGGCGGTCAGTGCCCCGTGCGGCAGGTCCTTCAGGGTGCCGTAGCGCGCAGCCAGGTGGACTGGTGTGTGTCCGGATGCGTTGCGAGCGATCAGTCGTTCAGGGCTGAGGAGCTCGGGGGATAGGGTGGCCAGGGTGCCTTCGCGGGCCGCGGAATGGAGGTCGATGGATTCCATGCGCTCGTCTGTTGGCGAGTGCATAGGAGGGGCCCGACGCAGGCAATGGAAAACCTGCCGTTTCCTCTTCTGGCAACAACCTGTGTGCAAATTCTGAGAACTCTGCGTTGCATCTTCGGGCGCGAACCCTTTGCCTCCGCCCCTTAAAGCATGGCAGAACCCTTTTCCCAGGCACCCCAGGGTCGGTCACGCGGCCGGGATGCGGCTGCGGAATCGCCCGCGCTGATCGGTCGGACGCCGCCTCATTCGGTCGAGGCGGAGGAATACCTCCTGTCGTGCTGCCTGCTGGACGGAAACGACACCATCGCGCGATGCCTGGAGTCGAAGCTCTCCGCGGAAGCGTTTTACGTTCCGTCGAACCGCATCATCTTCGAAAAGATCATCGACCTCTATCAGTCGCGCCCGCCGGTCGACCTTGCGGTGCTCGCGGAGGAACTGAAAACCCAGCAGCTTTTGGATACGGTTGGCGGCTATGCCTACCTGACCCAGATAAGCGGCCGGATCCCGACTACGGCCCAGGCGCAGTACTTCATCGACAAGGTCCGCGAGCTTCACCTGCTGCGACAGATGATCCACGTGTCCACCGGGGTCGTCGACCGGTGCCTCAACTACCAAGGTGGGATCGAGGAATTCATCGACACGGTGGAACGTGATTTCTTCGAGATCACGCAGGGCCGCATCTCCGATGCCGCCAAGCCGATGAAGGAACCAACCAAGGAGGCCATCAACGTCATCAACAAGATGATGATGAAGAAGGGCGAGCTCACCGGAGTCTCGTCGGGCTTCAAGGACCTCGATGCGCTGACGTTCGGATTCCAGAGACAGGAAATGATCATTCTGGCGGCTCGTCCGTCGATGGGTAAGACCTCGTTCGCCCTGAACATCGCGGAAGCGGCGGCGCTTCCGAAGAAAGGGGAGGGCGTTCCCGTTCTGGTCTTTTCACTCGAAATGAGCTCGGCTCAGCTCGCCCTGCGCATGCTTTGCTCCCGCGCCCGGGTGAACATGAAGTTGCTCCGCGAAGGGCTCATCCCGAAGAACGGCGAGGAGTTCAAGAATCTCGTCAACGTCGCCGACGAGTTCTCCAAGTCGCCCATCTTCATCGATGACTCCAGCCATCTGACCATCATGGAGTTGAGGGCCAAGGCCCGCCGGCTTTGCGCGCGGATGAACGGCAGCCTCGGACTCATCGTGGTGGACTACCTCCAGCTCCTCAGTCCGACCGATCCGCAGGTCCCGCGCGAGCAGCAGGTGTCGGAAATCTCCCGCGGCCTGAAGGCCTTGGCCAAGGAACTTAACGTTCCTGTAATTGTATTAAGTCAGCTCAATCGCTCCTCCGAAAAGGAAAACCGCACCCCAAAACTCTCGGATCTTCGCGAATCCGGATCTATTGAGCAGGACGCCGACGTGGTTCTCATGCTCGCCAGGCCCAAAGACGCGGACGAGAAGTTTCAGGTGGCGGCGGATTCCGCCGAGTTAATCGTTGCCAAGCAACGAAACGGGCCGGTAGGAGATTTGAAACTCACGTTCCTACGAGACATCACTCGCTTTGAAAACTACACACCGTAGCCCCTACCTCCCCATGCTTCGCTGGCTTGCGGCCGCCATCCTCTTGGTGTTCGGCCTTGCCGCACGAGGGATCGCCCAGGATGCGGGCAACGCGCCCACCCCCAAGATCGGATCCATCGATATCCGTTTCGTGGGTACCGCGAATGTCAGCGAGCAGCTGGTCCGCGCCAACATGCAGTTGCGGGTCGGCATGGATGTCGACGAGACGCTGATCGATCGCGACATCCGCACGCTCTACAAGACCGGCCTCTTTGAGTTCATCGAGGTGAAGCGCGACAACCGCCCGGACGGCACGGTGGGCCTCGTGTTCGAGCTCACCCCCCGTTACCGCGTGCTCGCCATCCGGTTCGAGGGGGCGAAGCAGATCAAGCCCTCGAAGCTGGAGAAGGAGGTCAAGACCAAGATCAACTACAGCCTCGACGAGCGGCAGGTGAAGGATGACTCGGAGGCGATCCGTAAATTTTACCAGAAAAAGGGATACTACGAGGCGCAGACCACCTACGTGATCGAGCGCAACCGCGACACCGGTTTCTGCACCGTGATCTACAGGATCAAGGAGGGGCCCCGTGTTAAGATTTCGGATATCCGTTTCACCGGAAACCGCCACTTCACCACCCGCAAGCTTCGCGACCAGATGGACACGAAGAAGTGGTGGATTTTCTCGTGGCTGATGGGAACGGGCCGCCTCAAGGACGAGGTGTTTCAGGACGACCTGGACAAGCTGAGGGACTTCTATCGCGATAACGGTTTCCTCGACGTCGACATCTCCTTTGACCAGGTGTCCTTCACCTACCCCAAGCCGGGCGATCTGGTGATCACCATTCCGATCAACGAGGGCCGCCAGTACCACATCGGTACGATCACCTTCTCCGGAAACAAGCTGTACCCGAGCACGCTGCTGTACCGGATCCTCCATCAGAAGACGGGCGCGGTGTTCTCGCCGTCGAAACTCGACAAGGACACCGAGCTGCTCGAGGACTTCTACGGTCGCGACGGTTATCTCGACACGAATGTGCGCCTGCTTCGCCGTCCCAACATCGAGACCGGCAACATCGACATCGAATACGCGATCACCGAGAGCGACAAGTTCCACGTCGAGTCGATCAACATCGAGGGCAACACGAAGACCAAGAGCGTGGTGATCGTGCGCGAACTGACGCTGGGCCCGGGCGAGGTGTTCAACACCGTTCGCATGAAGATTTCCAAGCTGCGCCTCGAAAACACGCGCTTCTTCGACGACGTCAATCTGTCGCCCGAGGAGACGAACATCCCCGGCCGCCGCAATCTGAAGGTGGACGTGAAGGAGGGCCGCACGGGCAACCTTTCGTTCGGCGCCGGATTCAGCACGCTCGAGCGCGCCACTGTGTTCGCCGAAGTCTCGCAATCCAATTTCGACCTCTTCAGCCCCCACACCTTCTTCCAAGGCGGCGGCCAGAAGTTCCGGCTTCGCATGCAGGTCGGTTCGTACTCGAGCGAAATCGTGCTTTCGTTCGAGGAGCCCTGGCTGTTCCAGCGCGAGCTGGCCCTCGGTTTCAATGTGTATCGCTCGAGCTCCGACTACTACAGCTCGTATTACCAGGAAATCGACACCGGCTTCGAGGTTTACCTGCGCAAGCGCCTGTTTGAGCTCGTCGAGGGCCGCGTGTCGTACGGCATCGACCGATACAGCATCACCAACGTGGATCCCAACGCGCCTTCGGTCATCAAGGCCTCCGCCGGATCGACGACGATTTCGAAGTTCGGTCTGCAGCTGCTGCGCGACACCCGCGACAAGATCATCAACACGACGCAGGGCAGCCGCATCGAGGGCGACTTCGAGCTGGCCGGTCCCTTCGGCGGAAACACGGATTATTACCGCCTCGAATTCCGCGATGCGCACTACTTCCCGCTGTTTCACGCCCAGAATCAGGTGCTCGCGCTGCTGACACGTGGCGGAGTGGTGCAGAACTACGGCGGCACGTCCGACGTTCCGTTCTTTGTGAAGGACTTCCTGGGCGGCCCGTATACGCTCCGCGGCTTCGAGTACCGCGACGTGGGTCCGAAGGATCCCATCACCCACGAGCCGATCGGCGGCAAGAGCTACGGCTTCTTCAGTGCGGAGTACACCGTCGATATCGTGAGCCCGATCCGCTTTGCGGTCTTCTACGATGCCGGCTTCGTCAACTCCGGCGCCTACGACTTCAATCCCGGCAATTATAACGACAACTGGGGCATCGGTCTGCGACTCTTCGTGGCGGGTTCTCCGCTCGCCCTCGACTTCGGTATCCCATTGACCCACGACCGTTACAACAAGAAGGGCAACCAGTTCAACTTTTCCTTTGGCACCCGGTACTAAAATCTATCCACTCTCGCCTTCATTTTCTCCAACTACCCATGAAAAATCCCGTTCGCATTCTAGTTGCTATCGCCGCAGTTGCCTCGCTGGCATTCACGGCGAAAGCCCAAGACGCCGCGCCTAAGATCCTCGTGTTCGACATGGCGAAGGTGTTCGCCAATCACTACAAGACGAAGGAGCAGACGGCGAAGCTCAAGGCCGACGAGCAGAAGGCTGAACAGGAGCTCGATCGCCTGAACAAGGAGGGCAATGCCCTCGTCGAGCAGTTCAAGGATCTCAATGCCCAGGCCAGCAATCCGACCGCGACCGACGCGGCCAAGGAAAAGGCCAAGGCCGCCGCGCAGGCCAAATACGAGGAGATCCAGAAGAAGCAGGAAGAGGTGCAGCAGTTCCGCGTGAACACCCAGCAGGCCCTGCAGCAGCGCTTCGGCGCCTTCCGCCAGATTCTGATCGAGGAAATCACCAAGGTCGCCGTTGAGATCGCCAAGCAGAAGGGCGCCACGCTCCTTCTCGACAGCTCGGGCGCCACGGCCAATGGCATTCCTTCCGTGATCTACTCCGATCCGTCGCTGGACATCACCAACGAAGTGCTTGCGGTTGTTAACAAGAATGCTCCGGCTGACGCCCCCGCTGTTGCTCCCGCCACCGCCCCGTCGTCGACGCCCGCTCCCGCGGCAACGGCCCCGGCCAACGGCCCGACGATCACGGTCCCGGGCAGCAAGTAAGCCCTGATCCAGATTTCATCGAAAGCCCCGCTCTCCTCGAGCGGGGCTTTTTTGTGGCTTGGCGCGGAGGTCGTTTGGCGCACGCTCGGCGGCGTATGCAGGTATTGTTCACTCCCGCGCAGATCGCCGAGATCGTCATCCCCAAGTCGGTGCAAGGTTCCACTGAAGCGAACATTTGCTCCATCGCCTCGCTCGAGGAAGCGATGTCGGGGGACCTTTCGTTTCTTGGAAACCCGAAGTACAAGGCGCAGGTGGCTGGGACTAAGGCCTCGCTGGTTCTCGTGCCTGTCGATTACGACGGTGCTCCGCAGCCTGGGCAGCAGTACCTGTTTGTCGAGAATCCCTCCGTCGCCCTCGCGCTGGTGTGCGCCCGGCTCGAGCAACGGCTCTGGCCACGACCAGCCCCAGGCATTCATCCCACCGCCGTCGTCTCGCCGCTGGCGCGCGTGGCCTCCTCGGCGACTGTCGGCCCGCTCTGCGTCATCGAAGACGGCGCGAACATCGGCGAACGCACGGTTTTGCAGGCACAGGCCTTCGTCGGACGGGAGGCTAAGATCGGCGCCGACTGCTGGGTCATGGCGGGGGTCGTGGTGGCCACACAGTGCGAGGTCGGAACTCGCGTCCGGCTTCACCCGGGCGTGGTGATCGGCGCAGATGGCTTCGGGTACGAATTTGTGAACGGCCGCCACGAGAAGGTGCCGCAGGTCGGCACGGTCGTGATCGGCGACGACGTCGAGATCGGTGCAAATTCCACGTTCGATCGGGCGCGGTTCAGCCGCACGGTGATCGGGCAGGGGACCAAAATCGATAATCTGGTCCAGATCGGCCACAATGTCTTGGTGGGCAGGCATTGCATCCTGTGCGCCCAGGCGGGCGTGTCGGGGAGCGTGACCATCGAGGATTACGTGATCCTGGCAGGCCAGGTGGGCGTCGCCGGCCATCTGACTATCGGGAAAGGGGCCAAGGCGGGTGGGCAGGCGGGGATCTCGTCATCGATCCCGGCTGGTACTTACGTCAATGGCACGCCTGCGATTCCCTACCAGCTCGAGCGGCGCATCGCCGTGCTCCAGCAGAAGCTGCCTGACTTGTTCAAGCGAGTGACCTCACTTGAGGAGCACCTCAGGATCGAGGCGGGGCGGACGTCGGAAACGGGCGGATGAAGGGGGATGGCCAGATTTGGCTTTCTCTGACCTGAAAAGAGGGCAGGATCACCGCCCGAACCATGAACGAGTCGCGGCTCAAAATCTTCTCTGGCAATTCGAATCGCCCGCTTGCGGAAGCGATCTGCAAATCCATCGGTGTGCCTCTCGGTGAGGCGACGGTGACGAGCTTCCCGGACGGGGAATCCTTCGTAAAAATCAACGAGAATATCCGCGGCGCGGACGTGTACCTGATCCAGTCGACCTGCCCGCCGACGAATCACCACATGATGGAGCTGCTGATCATGATTGACGCGGCCCGTCGAGCGTCGGCGGCGCGCATCACGGCGTTGATTCCATTTTATGGATACGCGCGGCAGGACCGCAAGGACCAGCCCCGCGTGCCGATCACCGCGAAGCTCGTGGCCAACCTGCTTGTCGCCGCTGGGGCGAACCGGATCCTGACGATGGATCTTCACAGCCAGCAGATCCAGGGCTTCTTCGACATTCCGGTCGACCACCTGTACGCCTCGCCGGTCTTCTTCAACTATTTCGCCGAGACCATCAAGAGCCCGAGCCTGGTGGTGTGCTCGCCCGACGTGGGCGGCATGAAGATGGCGGCCGCCTATGCCGACGAACTCGGCGCCGGGCTTGGTCTCGTGGGCAAGAAGCGCAAGAGCGCCACCACGGTCGAGGCGATCAACGTCGTCGGCGACGTGAAGGACTGTGACGTGCTGCTGGTCGACGACATTACCGAGACGGCCGGCACCCTGACTGCCGCCGCCCGCCTGTTGCGCGAAAGCGGCGCCCGGAGCGTGCGTGCGGCCGTGAGCCACTGTGTGCTCAATGACGTGGCCTACGAGCGCCTGAAGTCGGGCGTGATCGACGAGCTAATCACCACGGATTCGGTGCCGGTCGCGACTCGGGGGCTGAATATCCGGGTTCTGAGCATCGCCGACCTGATGGGTCAGGCGATCATCCGGATCAACAGCAACGAGAGCGTCACGAGCCTTTTCCGGGTAAAGGGCTTCTGAACAGCCTGCGGTGCCAGAGTTTCGAAGCACGGGAATTTCGAGTTGTCCCGTGCTTTTTTGTCGCTCCAGCCACCCACTTGGGCATGCGATGTCAGCCGGGTCTCACCGCAATCGGTGCACTTCTTTTCAATCCACCATGAAAGCCTTTGCCCTCCTTCTACTCGCTGCCGTGCTCGGTCTGTGTGCGGGATGCGACACCTTTTCGGATGCGACGCAGTCGGTGCGGCAGCAGTGGGAAGCCCGTAATGCGGGCAAGACGAAAGTCTACAAGGCGGACAAACGTGCCGTTTACGAGGCGGCCAGGGCCTCGGCTGAGAAGCTGGGATTCCGGTTCCTGCGGGGTGGACCTGCTCAGGGCGAATTTGAAGCGATCACCGGTCTTGATCGCACGACCATGCAGGGCAGTCGTCAGGTTCGCATGAACGTGTCCATCGGCGATAACGACCAAGGCACGACCTTGACGGTGAAGCTATCGGAAATCATTGAAGATAATTCATTTAATCGCGATTCCGGGACTGCCACGGAGACTCCGTTGAGAGACACTCCCTATTACGAAGTGTTTTTCCGGCAGGTAGCCACCGCGCTCGGAAAGCCCGCAAAATCCTGATAGGGAGAGGCCTTGCTTCGGCAAGTGAGCAGTTGGAGACCGGCGAGCGGGTCGTCGTAAGGGCTGAAAGTCTCGGCGATTTAAGGCTTGCGATGGAGCTGGCGCGTGGTGCGATTCTGAACCTTCGCGGCGTTTTTTACAGGTCCGGACGACGTCCGCCGCGTGCTCCCGCCGTCTGGTTTTGACAGATCAAACATCCAACCCAGTGACCGGAAGGTCACCCGCGGTGGATCGACGCCTCCGGAGCGGGCGGCGATTCGCTGCCTCACGTCATGTCTAGTTCATTGATGCAAGAACTGCTCGCTCAGTCGTCCTTCGACAAACTCAAGGAAGGCACGATCGTCCCGGGCACCATCACCGAGATTCGCCAGAACGAAGTTGTCGTCGACATTGGCGGCAAGGCCGAGGCCGTGGTTTCGGCCTCCGAGTTCATGGACGTCGGCGATCTCCAGATCGGCCAGCAGATCGAAGTCTTCCTCGAGAAGCTCGAGGACAAGAACGGCAACCCGGTTGTCTCATTCGACAAGGCCGAGCAGAAGAAGAATTGGGATAACATCCTCCAGCGCTTCCCCGAGGGCTCAGTGGCCACCGGTCGCGTGAAGGCCAAGGTCAAGGGCGGTCTGATCGTCAACATCGGCGTCGACTCGTTCCTGCCCGCCTCCCACATCGACATCCAGCCCCCCAAGAATCTCGACCAGTACGTCGGCCAGACCTACGACTTCAAGGTTCTGAAGATCAATCTCGAGCGGAAGAACATCGTTCTGTCCCGCCGCGAGCTCATCGAGCAGCAGCGCGCCGAAAAGCGCCGCAACCTGCTCGAGTCGATCCAGCCGGGCCAGGTCCGCAAGGGCGTCGTCAAGAACATCACCGATTTCGGCGCGTTCATCGACCTCGACGGCATGGACGGCCTGCTCCACATCACCGACATGAGCTGGGGCCGCATCACTCACCCGAGCGAGATGCTCAAGCAGGGTGAGGAGATCAATGTCATGATCATCGAGGTGAACCGCGAGAAGGAGCGTGTCTCCCTCGGCCTCAAGCAGACCACCAAGAATCCCTGGGACGAAATCGACCGGAAGTATCCCGTCGGTGCCAAGGTTCACGGCAAGGTCGTCAACCTCGTTCCCTACGGCGCATTCGTCGAAATCGAACCCGGCGTCGAGGGTCTCGTCCACATCACCGAGATGTCCTGGACCAAGCGCATCAGCAAGCCCTCCGAACTGCTCAAGGTCGGCCAGGAGCTCGATGCGGTCGTCCTCGGCATCCAGAAGGAAGAGCAGAAGATCTCGCTCGGCCTGCGTCAGCTGGAGCCGAATCCGTGGGACATGGTTCGCCACAACTACCCGATCGGCGCCCGCGTCCGCGGCAAGGTCCGCAACATGACCACCTACGGCGCCTTCATCGAACTCGAGGAAGGCATCGACGGCATGGTCCATGTCAGCGACATGAGCTGGACCCGCAAGGTCAACCACCCCTCCGAAGTCCTCAAGAAGGGCGACGAGGTGGACGCGATCGTGCTCGACGTCGATCCGACGCAGCAGCGCATCAGCCTCGGCATGAAGCAGCTCGCCTCCGATCCGTGGTCCGACATCGACAGCCACTTCCGCGTGGGCGACGTCGTCCAGGGCACGGTCACGAAGATCACTTCCTTCGGCGCCTTCGTGGAGCTCAAGGACGGCATCGACGGCCTCGTGCACATCTCGCAGATCAGCGAGGAGCGCGTGGAGAAGATCAAGGACGTGCTCAAGCCGGGCCAGCAGGTCACGGCCCGCGTCGTCAAGATCGACCGCGACGAGCGCCGCCTGGGCCTCTCGATCAAGGCCGCCAACTACTCGGCCGACCAGCTGGCCGCCGAGACGGCGACCTACGAGATGCTCAACCGCCAGAGCAGCGGTTCCGACATGATGAACCTCGGCGACATCCTCGACGAGGCCGCCAAGAAGGAATAAGGCTTCCCTCTCTCAAAACGCCCGGCAGCGATGCCGGGCGTTTTTTTGGTCCTGATTAACGCGGTTGGAATTGAACCACGGAGACCCAGAGGGCACAGAGGAAGGCAATGAGAGGGACGTCTCGCATCCAATTCCATTCACCTCCGAGTTGAAGCATCGTTCAGTCCGCCACTCTGACCCTAAAAACCGCAATTGAACCACGGAGACACAGAGGTCACAGAGCCCGAAGTTGGGGCAAGGCATGGAATTGGCGATCACCTCGAAGGTGAAACGGTTCGGATACAGGATTTCCCCGTAAATGCCTTTCTCCGTGTCCTCTGCTCGTCCGCCGTAGCCTTGGCGAAGGTGGACGTCTCTGTGGTTCAACTAAGGTATTTAAGATGAATCGAACCAGGGAGGAATTGGAGCGCGCGGTGAATTGCCACCGGACGGGGCGGCTGCAGGAGGCGGCGCTGCTTTACCGCGGCATCCTTGAAAGGGATCCTGGAAATTTCGACGCGACGCATCTGCTCGGTGCGCTTTGCATCGCGACGCGACAGGTCGCTTTGGGAGTGAAACTCCTGCGGAGGTGCATCGCGCTGAACCCGGGGGTTGCCGAGGCTCACAACAACCTGGGGCTGGGATACCGGGAGATGGGAGAGTTTCAGGCCGCCGAGGCGTGTTATCGTAAGGCGCTCGAGTTGCGCCCTGACTATCCCGAGGCATACAACAACCTAGGCATCGTGCTTCGGGCGATGCACCGCTTCGAGGATGCGGAAGACGCCTATCGCCGTGCCCTGGCGCTCAAGCCTCAGTATGCTGAAGCGCACAACAACCTGGGCGCCGTCCACCATGCGCGGCACCGGCTGGGCGAGGCGCTGGCGTGTTATCGCGCGGCCTATGCGATCAACCCGGACTACGGAAAGGCCAGGAACAACGAGGCCCTGGCCCTGCTCCTTGCGGGGCGCTGGCGCGAGGGATGGCGGCATTATGAGGCGCGTTGGCGGGTTCAGGCCCGCCCTCCTGACGCGGTCGGACGGATACCGCTTTGGACCGGTGCGCAGAACCTGGAAGGGGCGACGATCCTGCTGCATGCCGAACAGGGGCTGGGTGACAGCATCCAGTTTGCACGCTATGTTCCCCTCGTCGCCCGCAGGGCAAGGGCGGTGCACCTCTGCGTCCAGGCACCGCTGAAGGACCTGTTTGCAGGATCATTTCCGGACGTGGACGGTATCCATGGACTGGATGAGCCCCCGTCCGGGTGCGACCTGCGCTGCCCCCTGCTGGATTTGCCCGGCATCTTCGGGACGGAACCACATACGGTGCCCAGTCGCGGCGCCTACCTGTCGGTTGATGAACACCGGGTGGCGCGTTGGCGAGATCGGCTTGGTCCGCGGGTGGAATTGCGCGTCGGCGTGGTTTGGTCCGGCAATCCGAATAATCCGAACGACCGGGAGCGGTCGATCCCACTTGAGCAGTTTGCGGCGCTGTTTCGTGTTCCCGGCTGCCGCTTTTTCGCCCTCCAGAAGGAGCGGACGGAGAGGGACGCGGCGACTTTGGCCGTGGCGGAGCAGGTGACCGACCTGTCCGGCGCGATCGACGACTTCGTGGATACGGCGGCGATCATCCTGAATCTCGACCTGGTGGTGACCGTCGACACCTCGGTGGCCCACCTGGCGGCGGCGCTGGGTCGGCGGACGTGGGTCCTGATCGCGCACGCGCCGGATTGGCGTTGGCTATTGGGCAGGGAAGACAGCCCTTGGTACGAAAGTGTGCGGCTGCTCAGGCAGGGGGCAGATTGGGAGTGGAGCCCGGTGCTTGATGCCCTGGCGAAAGAGCTTCAGGGTCTTGCCGCACGACCATGTTGAAGTACCCCCTCTTTTATGCGGGCCAAGTTGGAAGCACCTTTGGCTGGGGAGTCTGCAATGCCTACCTGATCCGCGAGCTCTCCAAGCTTACGCGGGTGATTCACATCGAGCAAAAGGGGCCGGAGCGGACACCGCGGCAGCTGCCTGGGCACGTCTTCGCTCCGCTGGCGGACCATCGCCTGGGATTGCTGACGCTGGCGAGGGGGCGGTTCAACCATGGCTACACGTTCTTTGAGCGCAACCTGACCGAGGAGTCGGGTGTTAATGCTGCGAAACTCGACACGATCTTTGCGGGCTGCAGCTGGTGTGGGGAGAAACTCGCGGAGAAGGGGATTCCCAGCGTCGTCCTGATCCAGGGGGTCGACGGAGCGGTGTTCCGGCCGCAGGCCCTGTCGCCCGATCCAAGGCGATTCACGCTCTTTTCCGGAGGGAAATTTGAGTATCGAAAGGGACAGGACCTGGTCCTCGTGGCCTATCGGGAGCTTTCGCGCAAACATCCGGACCTGCATCTGGTATGCGCCTGGTACAACCAGTGGGGGTTCTCGATCGAGACGATGAGACAGTCGCCCCATATCCGCTTCGAACGCGTGGATGGCCAGGCTTGGGAGCCGTTCATGCGGCGCATATTCGACCTCAACGAAATCGAAGTGGGCCGCGTCGAGATGCTGCCGTTGCTCAAGCAGGGCGACATGGCCCGCATCTACCCTCAGACGGACCTCGGTGTCTTTCCCAACCGGTGCGAGGGCGGCACCAATCTCGTCATGATGGAGTACATGGCCTGCGGAAAGACCGTGGTCGCCACCCATGCGACGGGCCATCGCGACATTCTCACGCAGGGCAACGCGTATCCGTTGGACGACCTCGCCGAGGTTCAATTCAGAGATCGCGAGGGGAATGTGGCGGCCCACTGGGCGGAACCGCGGGTCGAGGACATCGTTTCGAAGGTTGAGGCGGCGATGCGGTCGCGTGAGGAGCTGGCGATGAAGGGGCGGAAGGCGGCGGAAGACCTGCGGGCCTTCACCTGGGAGCGCGCCGCGCGGGTCGTGCACGACGCACTTCAGAGAGCCGAGGAGCGCGCCGGCTAGGCGCCCCGACCGCCGGTGGCGGTTCAGGCGAAGGCCTGGCGGCTGTTGGATTGGAGGTACGAACGGATTGCGTCGGCAAAGGCGGGGCCGAATTCGGCCTTCTTCTTCTCTCCCATCCCGAAGACACCGTCCATTTCGTCGACGGATACCGGATATTGACGTGCGAGCTGGCGAAGGGTGGCGTCGCCAAAAACGACATACGCAGGCACGCCGCGTTCGTCGGCGATGCGTTTCCGAAGCGATTTGAGCCGGCCGAGCAGGATTTCGTCGCACTCGATCGCGCCCGCACGCGGCACGGTCTTGCGGGCCTTGGGCGTCTCGATCGGCTTGGTCAGGCGGAGCGTGCGCCGCTCCCGCAGGAACTCCATGCCTGCGGAGGAAAGTTCGAGGACCGGAAATTCCCCCTCGGACTGCGCGACCAGGCCCAGCCTGAGCAGTTCGCGCCCGACCGCGACCCATTGGGCGCGCGAGAATTCGCGACCAACTCCGTAGGTGCTGAGCTTGTCGTGGCCGAAGCGCTCGATGCGCTCGGTCTCGGCGCCGGTGAGGACCTCGATGATGTGCATCATGCCGGTGCCGAAGCGCGAGGCCTGCCGGACCCGGTAAACGCAGGAGAGGAATTTTTGCGCCTGGACCGTGCCGTCGTAGGTATCCCGCGGTTCGATGCAGTTGTCGCAGGCCCCGCAGTTGTCGAGAGGGAAGACCTCGTTGAAATAACGCAGGAGCTCGGACCGGCGACAGGAGGCGCCTTCGGCGTAGTGGGCCATCTCGCTGAGCTGGGTGCGGGCGATCTGGCGCTCGTGGTCGTTGGTGATCTGGTCGATGAAATGGACCTGTTTCGCGATGTCGCCGCCGCTGAACAGAAGGAGACAGTCGGCTGGAAGGCCGTCGCGCCCCGCGCGTCCGGTTTCCTGGTAGTAGCCGGCGAGATTCTTGGGCAGGTCGTAGTGCACGACCCACCGGACGTTGGGCTTGTTGATGCCCATGCCAAAGGCGATCGTGGCGCAGATGATGCGCACTTCGTCACGGAGGAAAAGCTCCTGATTGCGGGCCCGTTCCTCGGGTTCGAGACCGGCGTGGTAGGGACGTGCGGAAAAACCGCGACCGGAAAGCGACTCGGCGAGGCGCTCGGTAGCCGCTCGGGTTGCGCAGTAGACAATGCCGCTCTCGTCTTCGCGATTCTTCAGGAATGCCAGGAGCTGCTTGAGCGGCTCGTCCTTCGGCTGAACCCGGTAGCTCAGATTGGGCCGGTTGAAGCTCGCGACGAAGAGGGCGGGGTCTCGGAGTCGGAGGTGGGCAGTGATATCCTGGCGCACGCGCTCCGTGGCCGTCGCGGTGAACGCCGACACGGGTACGTCCGGGAGGAGTTCCCTCAGTTTGGCCAGCTGTCGGTATTCGGGCCGGAAATCGTGACCCCATTCGGAAATGCAGTGGGCCTCGTCGATCGCGATCGCGGCGACGTTCCACGAGCGAAGATTCTCCTGCCAGTCGTCGAGCAGTACCCGTTCAGGGGATACGTAGAGAAGGCGCCACTCGTTGCGATGAAGCCCGGCAAGCCTCGATCGCGCCTCGGCTGCCGTCAGGGAGGAGTTGAGATAGGTGGCGGACACGCCGGCCGCCTGGAGCTGGTCGACCTGGTCCTTCATGAGGGCGATCAGGGGGGAGACGACGATCGTAAGTCCGGTGCGATGCAGGGCCGGGAGTTGGAAGCAGAGCGATTTGCCGCCGCCCGTGGGCAGGAGCGCGAACACATCACGACCGCCGAGGGACGCTTCGATGATGTCCCGCTGGAGAGGACGAAAGGAACCGTAGCCGAACACGGTCTTGAGCGTGAGAAGCAGGTCGTCGGGCACGGAGGTACGGGAAAAGGAGGACGCGGCGGACACAAACTAAAAGGTAAAAAAAATTAGACGACAATTGGGGCATCTGCACCCGATGTCGAGCAGGCCGTGCCTAGATACGTCGGCCGACGATGATGAGGTCTCGTTCGACGCCGTCGAGGATCGCGACCCTGGGCAGGTGGGCCCAGCGGGCGAATGCCTCGCCCTCGAAGAGGCGGAGGCTGGGAAGATTGTGGCCGAAAATGTACCCGAGGATCGTGTGCACGCCGTGAGCCGGGGCGATCTGCACCGCATGACGGAGCAGCGCGCGCCCGAGACCCTGGCGGCGGAATGGCTCGGCGAGGTAGATCGCGATCATGACCGTACCGTCATAGGCGGCACGGGCGTAGAATGTGTCGAAGCTCATCCAACCCGCGGTGGCGCCGCTCCTGTCCTCGACCAGGACCCACACCGGACGTGTGGCAGGATTGTGGGCGGCCAGCCAGGGCCGCCTGGCTTCCACCGTCACGGGCTCGAGGTCTGCAGTGACCTGCCGCCCAGGGATGATGCTGTTGTAGATCTCGACGATAGCCGGCAGGTCGTCGCCCGTTGCGGGGCGCAGGCTGTATCCTGCCGGTATCATTGCTGGCGGCGTGGGGTTTACTTCGCCGGAGCGGCGGTGTTCGCGGCGGCCGGGGCGGTCGCCGGGGACTTGAGGATCATGCTGTCGGCCAAAGCCACCAGCCGCGACCGCAGGACCAGGTCCTGTTCGGCGGGGGTCAGCTTGTAGAGGGAACGTTCGGTGGAGCGTTCGCCGAGTTCCGAGCTGATCAGGATCACGTTCTTGTCGTGCACGAATGCCAGATTACCGCGCTTGGCGACCGGGATGGCATCTTGGCCGGGGAAGAGCTCGATGCGGCTGTTGAAGGCCGAGCCGCCGGGGAGAAGCGTGTACACGAGCACAGCCCCGCCATCCAGCTTCGAGATGAACCGTGCATTGGACTCGGCTGCGGCGCCGGGATACGTCGAGAGCAGGTCCTTCAACACGATATTCGTGAAGAATTGGACCAGAAAATCCTTCGAGCCGATCGTGTGGTACTCGTCGACCTGAGCCTGGGAAAGTGGGAAGACCGCAACCGTGATGCTCGTCGTGAAGGCGTCGCGGAAAGTCACGACATTGGCGGAGTCGGACACCGTGCCGCCGAGCGGCGCGAGCACTGGGATGGGCATTTGGAACAACCCTGTGGGCGAGATATATTGGCCGTCCTGAATTTCCCCGTGGAGAGGGACGGGTGCCGAATCTTGGGCCTGGGCAAGAGCCAGGAGCGGGAACATCAGGCAGCAAACGGAAGCGAGCAGGGTACGAGGAGACATGAGTGGTACGAGTTAATGGAGATTGGAAGACAGGCAAGCTGGGACCGGACTGGCTAGACCCGAAGGCGGGTCCAAAGCTCCCATGGAATTTGCTCGGGACGGGCCTGTGCGCCGAGTCCCTGGGCTGTGAGTTCACCGATCCAGGCTGCGCCGTGGTCCGGTAGCCGGCCGCGCAGCAGGGCGCCGATCTGTTTTCGGCGTTGTTGGAAGCAGGCCCGCACAACCGCCTTCACTTCTGGGGCGAAGACGAAAGGCTGCTGTTTGCGCACGAGGTGGAGCAGGAAGGAATCGATGTCGGGCCGGGGATGAAAACAGGCGGCCGAGACCTTGTGCCCCGGGGCGACTTCGAAGGCGGCGCGGAGAAAGATGGAAATGGCGCCGTAGGTCTTCACGCCGTGTTGGGCGACGTAGCGATCGGCGGCCTCCTTCTGGAGCATGAGCACGAGCCGATCGGGCAGGGGGCCTTCGAGTATGGAGTCCATCCAAGGCGTCGAAATCGCGTAGGGCAGATTTGCGACGACCTTGAAGCCTCGGCGCGCGTCGTCGTCGGGCAAGCCGGCGCGGGGCAGGTCCATGGCGTCGCCCTCGACGAGGTGAAGCCGAGCGGGATGTGCGGCCACGAGGGTGGCGACGAGGTGCTGGTACAAAGCCCGGTCCTTTTCCACGGCCCATACCTCGGCGCCGGCCTCGAGCAACGCGGAGGTGAGCGTGCCGAGGCCAGGTCCGATCTCGACCACTCGATCGCCTGCGCGCACTTCGGCCAGTTCAAGCGATTTTCGGACGATGTTTCCGTCGACGAGGAAATTCTGGCCCAGGAACCGCTTGGGCTGATGCCCAAGCGACGTGAGCAGGGCGCGAGTCTCGGTCGGGGAGAGAGGCACGGAGTCGAGGGATGCGTTCAGGCTCCGGCGTTGTGGAAATCCCGGACCAGGGTCGCCGGATCTTCAGCCTTCATCAGCGCCTCGCCCACAAGGATGGCATGGGCTCCGGCCCGGTGGACGCGCGCGGCGTCGGCGGCGTTGAAGATTCCGCTTTCACTCACGGCGATCACGTCGCGTGGAAACTGCGGGATCAGCCGCTCGCTCAGGCCGAGGTCGGTCTTGAAAATCGAAAGGTCGCGATTGTTGACGCCCACGATGCGGGCGCCAAGGCGGAGCGCCCGTTCGAGTTCGGGTTCGCTGTGGATTTCGAACAGGCTGTCGAGGCCCGCCGCGTCCGCCGCCGATTTCAGGTCGCCGATCTCGTCGTCCGAGAGCGCGCGCACGATGATCAGAATGGCGCTCGCCCCGGCCTCGCGGGCCTGAAGGACCTGGATCCGATGGACCATGAAATCCTTCCTGATGCAGGGGCGCGCAGGGGGAGTACTTCGAAAGTGTGCGGTGACGCCACGAAGGTCGTCGAGGGAGCCGCCAAAATAGTGCTCGTCGGTGAGAACGGACAGGGCATCGGCTCCCGCCGCCTGGTAGCGTCTGGCCTGGTCGAGCGAGGAGACGCCGGCCTTGATGTCGCCGGCGGAGGGCGAGCGGCGTTTGATCTCCGAGATCACCGCCAATTTCCCATCGACGCGCCTCAGGGCCCGGGAAAAGGACGGCGGCGTGGGGAGGGAGGCGTGGGCCTGGCGGAGCTCCGAATCGGCGACCTCGCGGACCAGGGGCGCGATCTCGCGGCGCTTCCACGCCATGATCTCGGTGAGTTTGTCGGACATACGAAGACGGAAAATCGAGGGGTGCCGGGAGGGAAAGTCGACGATAATTGTGACGGAGTAACAACGAGTGTTGCGCGGAGGTGCACGGGCGTATTCCGTGCAGGAGCATGAGCTCGATTCACGACCTCCGGAAGACGATCGCACGCCTGCGTGCCCCGGGCGGGTGCCCCTGGGACCAGGAGCAGACACACCAGACCCTCACGCGCTGCCTGATCGACGAATGCAGCGAATTGCTGGACACAATCGACCGGATGGACATGCCGCACATGCGCGAGGAACTCGGAGACGTGCTCATCCAGGTCATCTTCCACGCGCAGCTCGCTGAGGAGGCCGGGCATTTTGACCTCGAGGACGTCGCGAAGGAGGTGAATGAGAAATTGATCCGCCGTCACCCGCACGTGTTTGGGGAGGGCCGGCTGAACACCTCCGAGCAGGTGTTGACCCAATGGGAGCTGATCAAGGCGCAGGAGAAGAAGGCGGCCGGAAAGACCGAGTCGGGGGTGTTCAAGGAATTGCCTCCGCGGCTGCCCGCACTGATGTACGCCGAGGCGGTCTGGAAGCAGATTGAGAAGAAGAAGCTTCCTGCCGACGGACTGGTGGACCGCGCGGCCGTGGCGCGCCGAGCCGCTGAACTGGACGACGACAAGCTCGGCCGGATGCTGTTCGAGATTGCGGCCGCGTGCCGGGAGCGCGGGCTCGACCCGGAAGGCGCGCTGCGGCGCGAGACGCTGAGGATCCAGGCGGAAGTCGAGCGCAAGGTGCTCCATGGAGACAAGGCCGGCTGATCCGTTGGAGGCGTTGAAGACCTCCTGGTGGCTGCCGTTCGAGGCCCACCTCGTGGGCGAGCGCCGCACCTCGCGGTATACGGTTCGCAACTACCGACAGGCGTTCGAGGACTTTTGCCGCTGGCTCGCGAACGCAGGGCTGGCGGATCGGGGTTTTGACGACCTGGACCGGAGAACGATTCGCGACTTCGTGATTGAGGCGCAACGGCGGTTTGACCGGCCGACCCTCCATAATCACGCCTCGGGCCTTCGCGCCTTCACGAAGTACTGGATGAAGCAGGGACGCCTGCGGCGGAATCCTTGGGTGGGAGTCCCGTTGCCGAAGCTCGAAAAGCGGTTGCCCAAATTTCTCACGGAGGAGCAGGTGAAGCGGCTGCTCGAGGCGCCGCAGAGGCTGCTCGCCCGCGGTGAGATCGACGAACGGACCGCCTGGCGCGACCGGCTCGTCATGGAGCTGTTGTACGGCGGAGGCCTGCGTGTCAGCGAGGCATCGTCGCTCAACCTTGGGGATATCGATCCCGACACGGGCGTGGCGCGCGTGGTCGGAAAGGGCCGCAAGGAGCGGCTTTGTCCGCTTGGCGAAGTGGCCACGGCCGTGCTCAGGCGCTGGACGAGCACCTATTCAATTGGGGATGATCCTGTGTCCCCGGTGCTGGTGGATGGTGCCGGCCGGAGGCTGTCCGTGCGTGAGATCCAGCGCCTCATGAAACGGCACCTGGCGGAGGCCGGGCTGCCCACGGACCTGACTCCCCACAAACTTCGGCACAGCTATGCGACCCACCTGCTCAATGCGGGCGCGGATCTGCGCCTCGTCCAGGAACTCCTCGGTCACGCCAGTCTGAATACGACTCAGGTTTACACCCACGTCAGCATTGCCCGCCTGCGGGAGGTTTACGACAAGGCGCATCCGAGGGCGTGAGGCGACGGGACATCGGGAGTCCGAAATTTGGCACTGCGCTCCAGCCTTCAGCCTTTCAGTCCTTCAGTCTTCAGCCATTAATTTCAGCATGGATTGCCGACCGCACTGCGGCGCGTGCTGCATCGCGCCGAGCATCTCCTCGCTTGGAAAACCCGCCGGCGTTCCGTGTCCGCACCTGCTTGCCGACTACCGCTGTGCGTTGTTCGGCAAGCCGGAACGCCCGGCTGTGTGCGTCAGCCTCAGGCCCACGGAGGACATGTGCGGCACCTGCAGGGAAGAGGCGATGGCGCACCTGACCCGGCTCGAGTCTCTCACCCACCCGGGTTCGTGATCCCTGGGCGGTCCCAGAGGCTCACTTGTGGTCCCACGGCAGCTTCACGTCCAGCCGTGGGTGCCGCCATACCTCGAAGCGCTCGAACATCTTGCCGGGATTGAGGATGCCGTTCGGATCCAGTGCGTCCTTGACGGCCCGCATGGCGCGAACCTGGGCTTCGTTGTGCTGCAACCTGAGGAATGGTGTTTTTGCCAGTCCGATGCCGTGCTCGCCGGAGATGGCGCCGCCCAGTTCCACCACGGTCTCCATCAACTTCCGCACCGCCTTCTCTGCGGCGCGACGTTCGACGGCTATCGCGCGATGATACATTATGTTCACGTGCAGGTTGCCGTCGGCAAGGTGTCCGAAGGTCGGTATCGATAGTTTGGATTCGCGGCGCAGGCGGTCCAGGAAACGCGCGAAGCGGACATAGTTTTGTGCGGGTACCACCACGTCCTCGTTCAGCTTGGAATCGCCGAGTTCGAACATCGCTCCGCTGCATTTGCGGCGGACGGCCCAGAGCGCCTCGGCCTCGTCGCGCGATTTCGCGGCGCGATGCGCGACCGCGTGTTCCGTCGCCCAGGAGAGCAGGGCGGGGCGCTGTTCGCGCAGCTCGGCGCGGCTCCCGGCGAGTTCAAGCAGCAGGACGGGTTTGCCGGCCTGCCCGGGAAAGACCGTGGCGCCGGTTGCGCGCTCTGCGCAGAGGACGGAATAGCGGTCCAGAAATTCGCAGATCGCGGGTTGAATGCGGGAGGCAAAGAGGGCCCTGGCCGCTCCGAAGGCGGTCGCCTCGTCCTTGAACGAGGCGAGGAGCGTCCAGCGCTCGGCGGGCTTTGGGATCAGTCGAAGCGTAGCCGAAGTGATCACGCCGAGCATTCCTTCGCTCCCGATCCATAGATCGCGCAGGTTGAAGCCTGCGGAAAACTTGCGGGTCGGCGTGCCCCAACGGACGAATTCGCCGGTTGGCAGAAGCCCCTCGAGGGCGAGCACGTAGTCTCGGGTCACGCCATATTTTCCGCCGTGCATCCCGCCTGCGTTGCAGGCGATGTTTCCGCCGATCGTGCAATACGCCTTGGACGACGGGTCAGGCGGATAAAACCAACCGTGCTTTTCAGCGGCGGCCTGGATGTCCGCGACGCGCGCGCCGGTTTCTGCCCGGATCAGCCCGGCCTCGGCGTCGACCCGGATCCGATTCCAGGCGGAGAGATCGACCACCCAGCCTCCGCGCAAAGGAGCCGCGGAGCCGGTCAGCGAAGTGCCCGAACCACGGATGGTCACGGGCACTTTGTGCGTATTAGCGAGTTTCAGCACAGTGGCCAGTGCCTCGCGGGAGGCGGGGTGCACCACGGCCTCCGGCGCGAAGGCAATCTTGCTGCTGTCGAAGGAGACCGGCGCGAGCGAAGCGGCATCGGTGCTGACATGTTGCCTGCCTAGCCTATGGACGAGTGTGCGGGTTGCGGCGGCGTAGTTCATGAAAGGTTTAGAATGACGAGCCGAATCAGGTAGGCTCAAGGATACGTTTACGTCACCAAGCCGAGCTTTCGTCCACGTATCGAAAATGCTCGAGTGGCGGTTGTATCGGGCGGATAGGCATTCGCGGGCCAATCACGAGCCAGAAGCCGCTCACCTTGTCGCGCAGGATCGCAGTAATGGACGGGCCGCCGAACGCGGGAGGGGCGTCTTATTCGTCTTGTACGGCGAAAATAGGAAGTGATGCATGTCGGTCTGGATCAACGGCACTGTGATTGTGCAAGATTTGTCTCGGCAAGGACCTGCCGATTTGGAATGCCTACATCCGTTGTTTATGGCCCTTTGGGAATACAAAGTCATCACCAGCGGCAAGGGCGGGTTCGCAACTCCCGCCTTGCTGGAAACTTATCTCAACCAACTCGGCACGGACGAGTGGGAGATCATCGAATTTCGCACGCAGCCTGACAATCCCCTCGCATTTTCGGGTTTGGCTCGTCGAACGACGCAGCGCGACTGGACGCTTGAGGCGGCTGCCGCAGCGGCGGCAAGAGCCGAGGCGGACAAACTGCGCGCGGAGTTTGCGGCCAAATTCCAGGCAGCCACCACCGGTGCTGCGGCGGATGCAGTGGCGGCTGCCTCCGAAAGCGGCACGCCCGATCGCGACGACACGTTCCGGCGTCCCCGCGACACGGAGCACGACGACGATCCTTACGCCCTGGACGACAGTTCCTCCGACGACGGTTCGGACGAATGGCCGGAGGAAGACCAGCTCCCGACCTTCTTCGAGGCGATCCGTCCGCACATGCGGCGCAACCAGAAGGGTCCGGGCTACTCGGTTGGTGTCGATTATCTCGTGAAGAAATTCGACGTCCTTGAGGAAGATCTCATGACCGCGCTCAAGGAGTGCGGGTTCGAGATTCCGGAGGACGAGGACGACAAGCCGGTTTACGTGGAGTACGACGGCGACCTCTATTGGGTGAACACCAATCGCCGCGGCGAGCTCTGGATCAACACCCGGGAGAAACCGCGCCCGGCATTCAAGGTGGTCAAGGGGACGCGCCTCGAGGGTGCCGAAGTCCCCGAACCCCAGGGCGGACGTCGTCAGGACCACGAACGTTCTCGCAAGTCGGAGGGTGAACACCGAAAGCAGGCTCATGAGGTCCAGCCGGATGCCCCGAAACAGTCCGAGGGCCCGCAGGAGGGCCAGAGGGTCGAGGCGCAGGCCCAGCCGGCCAAGGCCACGGCCCCTGCCGAGGCGGGCCCAGCCGAGCCGCTCCCCGAAGGGACGGCGCTGCTCGAAAAGCTCCGTCCGCTCATGCGCCGGAGCCGCGGCGGCTGGTCGGGAACGATTGGATACCTTTCACGTGCCCTCAGGCACACCGATGCCGAGCTTCTTCAGGCGCTGGCCGGTCTCGGGCTCGCGCCCGGGTCGGGCAGTGAAAAGGCGCCGGTCGTCGAAGTGGAGTCCTTTGCGTATTGGCTGAATCGCGACGGACGCGGCGGCGTCTGGATCAATGTTCGCGACGCCAAGCGCATGCGTGCCCAGGACCGCCCGGAGGGCGACAAGGCGCCTGAGGGCGAAGCCTCAGCCGCCCCGACCCCCGAAGCTCCGGCAGAGGCGGCTCCCTCCGCGGAGTTGCCCGCCGCAATCCCGGCTGCTGTTGAGGTGCCGTCGACCCCGGCTGAAGCACGGCCCGAGGCGACGGTCTCGACCCCGGTTGGGGAGCCTTCGACGGAGAGTGTCGCCGTTTCCGCGCCTTCCGACGCCGGGTCGGCCTCGCCGCTGGCTGGCGCCAGGCTGCTCCTCAAACCAACCCGCACGGGCGCCTTCGCAGGGGAGCTGTGCTCGCTGGCGTCCAAGATCGGAAAGTCCGCCGAAGAATTCTTGGCGGTCCTCGTCGAGTCGGGCCTCCGAGTTCCCGAAAAGCCGCGCGAGAAGCCCGTCTTTGTCGAATACGCTTCAGAAATCTTCTGGTTGAACCGTAACAGCAAGGGAGAGCTCTGGCTCAATGCCAAGGCGTCCAAGTTCACCAGCGACTCGGACGATGCGAGCGAGACGGGCGAAGCCCCGTCCGACGATTCGTCCGAGAAAAAGCCCCGCGGCCGCGGTCCCCGCACGCGTCGGCGCGCTTCGGATACGGCAGAGTAGGTCCCGATTTAGGGGACAATTTTTGATTACGACCTAAAGTCTTCGGCGCAGAGCGCCGAAGACGGTCATGTCGGCGCAAGGATGTGCCGGCATGAGTGGCCATGCTCAACCCGACATGGCCCGTGTGCACGAACGGAACGTGCGAAAATCAAGGAAGATACCATGTCAGTCGTAATCAACACGAACCTCGCGGCCACGATGGCTGCGAACAACCTGGCCTATTCGAATTCGATGCTGCAGAAGAGCCTGAACCGGCTCTCGAGCGGG
>DAIDAF010000014.1:0-36751 GCA_027310745.1 Opitutaceae bacterium
GTGGCTGAAACCGGAGATGCTGCCGACGGTGTACTCGTATCCGCCGTTCCATACATTCGCCTGGTTGTCGGGGCTCAGCTTGACCAGCCCGAACGGCACGGTCGCTCCCGGGAACATCATCCAGCGGGAATTCGAGGTGCCAGTGAACACGTCGACGGATGCACTTGGATCGGCGTGACTGACGACGGCGGCAAGGGCGAGGAATGCGAGGATGCGGAGAATTCGGTTCATCGGCGAACACCTGCGATTGGCTTCAGGGGGAAGCAGGCCTTCGGACCCTTCGTGGCGTCTGGCGCCTGCGCTGTCAAAAGTCGAGAGGCTTGCCTATAACGATTGCGGCACGGACCGGCCGGTGCTCAGGGCGACGAAACTTCCGGTTCGCCTGCCAGAGCCCTTCGACCATAACCGGAAGTCCCCACCATGCGCGTCGTCTTCCTCTATTCCGGCCAGACTCGTTCCTTTGGGAAATGCTTCACGGACCCCAAAGGCGGCCATCTCGTGGTATGGAGATCCCAACTGTGGCAGGTGGTGCGACACTATCCCGGCGCGCTCTGTTATGCTTCGGTGGCGGACGACGAAAACGCTGCCGACATCGAACACCTGCGGCTGATGTTTCGCGATCCCGTCATCGAGGTGATCCGGCAGCCCGACCTCCCGGAACCCGCCGGTGGTGCCACGGAGCTGCAAGCAGCGACCCCCTATCGGATCTCGACGAGCGTCCAGGCGATCCTGCGCCAACTGTGGCATCTTCGGAAAGTCTATGCCCTGTACGAACCGCACGCCCGCGAGGACGACGTGGTGATTCGGATACGCCCTGACCTGTTCTTCACCCGGTTCGTCCCTCCATCCGAGCTCCCCTCCCCCGACCGTGCCATGGCGCCCTACTGGGGATCGTTCGGCGGAATGAACGACCGCTTCGCTCTTCTGGGCTCCAGGGCGGCGCGCTGTTATTTCACCAGCCACGACGTGCTTGCGGACATGCTTCGTGAAGGCGCCCCGCTCCACCCCGAGACGCTTCAGCACTACGTGCTCGAACGTCGCGGCATGCACGTCAGACACCGGCTCATCGCCGACTTCGTGACGATCCGGACGGACGGCACCTTTGCGAATCAAGTCCACCTGCCGAGCGACCCGCTGCTGTATTCGCTCTGATCGGACCCGCGCGTCGACTCCGAACGGGATAATTCGTTTACCTGCAGGTCACGGTCCGTTTAAAGTCACGTTCGCTCCGTCGGTCGCCCCAGCGGGCGGCTGCCCGGCGCGTGGCTCCTTCGTCCCTGAAATTCCATGTCCCAAACCCTGTTATTTTCCACGCCCGCGGAGGGACTGAGGTCCACCGCCACGCTCAACAACGGGATCCGGATGCCCCGGCTCGGCCTCGGCGTGTTTCAAATGCCGACCGACGACGCGACCGCCTCGGCGGTGCGCACCGCGATCGAGCTCGGTTACAGGAGCATCGACACCGCCTCACTCTACGGAAATGAACGCGGCGTGGGTCAGGGAGTCCGCGACTGCGGAGTGCCGCGCTCAGAGATCTTCGTGACGACCAAGGTCTGGAACGACGACATGCGCGCGGGCCGCGTCGAGGCCGCCTTCGAGCAGAGCATGAAGCTCCTCGGTCTGGACTACGTCGACCTCTACCTCCTGCACTGGCCGATCAAGGGTAAGCTCGTATCATCGTGGCGCGTGCTCGAGAAGCTCCATCGGTCCGGCCGGATCCGGGCGATCGGCGTGAGCAACTACATGATTCCCCATCTCGACGAACTGCTCGCCCAGGCGGAGGTCGTGCCTGCGGTGAATCAGATCGAATTTCACCCCTACCTCCAAAGCAAACCCCTCGTGGAGGCGTGCAGGCGGCGCGGCATACAGCTCGAGGCCTGGAGTCCGCTCCAGCAGGCTGGATCCCTGCTCGCCGATCCCGTGCTCTCCGGAATCGCGGCGCGTCACGGGAAGACGGTGGCCCAAGTTGTCCTGCGCTGGGATCTGCAGTCCGGCGTCGTCACAATCCCAAAGTCGACTCGCCCTGAACGCATGGCTGAGAACGCCACGGTCTTCGATTTCGCCCTGAGCGACCCGGAGATGACGGCCATCGCGGCGTTGGACCGAAACGCCCGAAACGGGGCCGACCCGTTCAATTTCAATTTCTGAACTCCGCATTCTCCCGAATCCCATGACTACCCCTCGATTGCTCCTCCCCATGCTCGCACTCTCCATGACCGCACTCGCCGCGCCCGGCGCCGAGGCTTTTTCGTTTCCCCGCGCCACGCCCGAGTCGCAGGGCGTGTCCTCCGCGGCCATTCTGAATTTCGTGCGCGAAGCCGAACCCAAGGTCGACGGCCTGCACAGCTTCATACTCGTGCGCCACGGCCACGTGATCGCCGAAGGTTGGTGGGCACCCTACAGCGCGGATCAGCCGCATGTGATGTTCTCGCTCAGCAAGAGTTTCACGTCGACAGCGGTCGGTTTCGCCGTCGCCGAGGGCAAGCTGAACATCTTCACCCCGGTTCTCGATTTCTTCCCAGGCGAGGCGCCCGAGAATCCGAGCGAGAACCTGAAATCGATGCGCGTCCGCGACCTCCTCACCATGTCGACGGGGCACGAGGCGTCCACCATCGACAACTTCCCATTCTACGCGAGGGAGGACCTCATCAAGCGCTTCCTCGCCCTGCCGGTTTCACACAAACCGGGAACGATGTTCGTCTACAACACGCCCGCCTCGTACATGCTGTCCGCAATCGTGCAGAAAGTGACTGGACAGACCGTGCTCGACTACCTCCGTCCCCGCCTGTTCGAGCCCCTGGGGATCACCGATGCCACCTGGGAAAAGTCCTCCCAAGGCATCAACATGGGCGGCTTCGGCCTGAAGATCCGGACCGAGGACATCGCCCGCTTCGGCCAGCTCTATCTGCAAAAAGGCATGTGGCAGGGCCGGCAGCTGTTGCCGGCATCCTGGATTGAGCAGGCAACCGAACGCCAGATGTCGAATGGCAGCGATCCAGCCGGAAATTGGGACCAGGGCTACGGCTTCCAATTCTGGCGCTGCCCGCACGGTGTTTACCGCGGCGACGGTGCTTTCGGCCAGTTCTGTATCGTCATGGACAAATACGACGCCGTGCTCGCGATCACCAGCGGCACCGCGGACATGAGCGCCGTCCTGAACAGCGTGTGGAAATACCTTCTTCCCGCCTTTCACGAATCCGCGCTGCCCGCCGACGCCGCGGGCGACGCGCTCCTGTCTAACGCACTGGCCCGACTCGAGGTGCCGCCCCAACTCGGCATGGACACGTCTCCGATGGAAAAACACGTGCTCGGCCGGCGTTATGCGTTTCCCGAAAATCCAAAGGGCATCACCGCGGTCACCCTCGTCGCCCCGCAAGACGGCGGGACATGGATGGGCGGCGCCACCCCGACGCCAGAGCGCACCCCGCCGGGTGCGGTCACTCTGCTCGTCGAATTCGGCGCCAAGACCGTTCCGATCACGGCAGCTCCCGGGCTCTGGCATCGCGGGGGCGTGGTCGACACCGAGACGGGACCCGAACCCATCGCCGCCAGCGGCGCCTGGACCAGCGACTATACCTACACCTTGAAAGTCTGCCGTTACCAGACTCCGTTCATCGACACCTACAACCTGCGCTTCTCGGGCGACGAGTTGCGGGTCGACAGCAGCGTCAACGTATCATTTGGAGATCGCGAATCGCCGACTCTCATCGGCACGGCCAAAGATTGAACCGCCCTCCAAGGCGTAACCTTCGGCACAAGAGGCGCGGCTACCAGGCCGCGCATTTTGTTTTGCAGGCCTCCGAGACCAGCCGCTGCGAGGCTTCCAGAAATCGGCGCGTGCATGACCTTAATTGCCACAGTCGAACCATGGAACACGGAACCTGAAATCGATAAAACCTGGATAACGCAGTTGGATTTGAACCACAGAGGCATCCTCATTCGTCGGGGCTCCGATGGAGGAGCACTGAGCACGGAGGAACGCGCTTGCGGAAAAGTTTTGCATCCAATTTTTCACCTCCGAGGTGAGCGCCGCTGCTGTCCTCCACTTTCACTTCCGGCCCTCGGAGCTCAGTGCCCGCGTTTCAAATTCCCCTGTATCCCTCGGGTTGAAATGCGACGTCGTAACCGCCCTCAGACGTCCGCCGTCTCGGCAGCCATGAACTCCTATTTCAGGATCGGCCTTGCGGCCCTCGTCTTTTCCGCTGTCGCGAGCTTTGCCGCGGCGAGCGTCGCTCACCACAAGCACGACGTCCAACACGGACCTCACTTCCGCGAATTTCAGGCGGCGCGCATGCACGTGATTGCCGACAAGCTCGGGCTGTCGGCCGACCAGCGCGCCAAGCTGAAGGATATTCGCAAGCAGACAGCCGCCACCGTGCAGGCGGTGCGCGCCAACACCGCGCTGAAGCCCGAACAGAAACGCCAGCAGATCGCCGCCGTCTGGCGCTCGTCGCGGGTCCAGATGAAATCCGTGCTCACCGACGCCCAAAAGGGCAGGCTCGCACAGATCCTAAGTCACCCGCGCCGGCTCAACCGGATGGCCGCCATGCGAGTCCGCGTCATCGGCATGGAAAACCGGCTCGGCCTCTCGCCCGATCAGCGTGGCAGGATTCAAGCCATCGCGCACCAGACGGCCTCCGCTCTCAAGCCGCTGCGCACCGACAAGACCCTGGCCGCGGACGCCCGGCGCGCGAAGATCCGCGAGCTGCGCCAGGATGAACACAAGCAGATCCTCGCCGTGCTGACCCCAGAGCAGACGAAGCAGCTCGGCCGGATGCGCCACCGCATGCTGGCTCCGCTCGGCCCGCTCGGTTGAGCCCTCCACTCTCTCCAGCCCGAAGCAACCCGGCGTGCCCCCTCGGACACGCCGGTTTTTGTATCCGTGAATTAACAGGGATGGAGGGGATGGAAGGGATGGGTTCGTCGGATGCGTGCTGACTTTGCAGCGGCCGGCCTCGGCCAAAGCCAGTCCGAGCTCTTGAAAAAAATTCCACCGAGCCCCATCCACCCCTGACAAACCATCCCTTCCATCCTCTCCATCCCTGTTAAAATCCAGTTCCGCGATCCAGCGGCGGTCCAACAGCTCAGATTTCGCGACGTCCGAGGACCACCCTGCCCCGTGGCGTCTTGGTGAGGCCGTTGGCGTTCTCCTCGGCTGTCACGAAGAACTGCAGTCGCTCCGACTTTTCCCTCCCCACCGGCGTGATCGAGAAGGAAAACAGCCCATCCTGGGCTCCTTCGATCGGCAGGATCCCCGCCTCCCGGACCCGGTGGGTCGCAGTGTCGACAATCCAGACGTGGTACTGGGTCCCCGGCTTGGGCGCGGGAAGGTGTTGGATTCCTATGAAACCCTGGTTGCTCTCGGGATCGAAGACGGCATACGCGCGTCCCCCATGATCCGCGGCCGCCAGAGCTACCGGAAGGTCGTCCGGATTTTTCCAATACTTTTCGGCCAGCGATGCGAGCTGGATGAAACGCGCGTCCGAATCCGCCCCGCGCTCACCCACGTGGAGTTGGGCCAGCGTGCTCCGGGAGGAATCGAGCCCCACCACAAGGACCAGCGGCCTGGTCTCGCGCCGCAGGCTCTGGATCGCGATTGTCGATACGCTGACGGCGATGACCGCGGCAATTCCCCACCCTGCAACCAGCCTCCAGCGCCGCATCCGATTTGGAGATGCCAAACGCTGCCGAACTCCCGGTTGGTCGTGAATTCGAGCCTCGATGCTGTCGAGGAGATCGCCGGGCGGTTCATATCTCGGGAGACCCCGGACGACTTGCGCATATGCCGACTCCAGCTCGCGCACGCGCGCGGTCAGCTCGGTCGACGCGATCAGGCGCGCCTCGAATTCGGCGCGCTCCCGATCGTCGAGTTGGTCGAGCACATAGCGGCTGGCGAGTTCTTCGAGTTCCGGATTCATGGCGTTGTCTTGGAAAGGATGTTCCCGAGGTCGAGCAGACCCCGGCGTATCCAGGATTTGATGGTTCCCACGGGTTGTTTAAGGCGGCCCGCGATTTCCGTGTGTGTGAGCGATGAGAAGAGCGCCAGCTCCAGCGCCTGCCGCTGCGGCGCCGGAAGGCCGGCCAGGGCTCCGCGAAGCCGTTCCGAATCCTCCTGCGCCTCGACTCTCGAGCGAACCGTCTCCCGGCCGCCGTCCGCCACCAGCGCGGTTTCGGAAAATTCCTGGAGCGCCGGCTCATGACGATGCCGCCGCAGATGGTCGATGCAGACGCGACGCGTGATTGTCACCGCCCAGGTGAAGGGCCGCGACTTCTTCGGATCGTAGTCCGGCGCCCCGCGCCACAGCTTTACGAATACATCCTGCAACAGCTCCTCAGCGGTGCCACGATCCCCGACAAAACGCACCACCAGCGAGAACAGCGGCACGCTGTAGCGGGCATACAGCTCCCTGAACGAGTCGCGGTCCCCCGAACCGACCCTCGCGAGCAGGAACGCCTCTTCGGCGGCGGTCTCGTTGTCGTCCCGGGAACGCACGGGGATTTTCGACGCCGGGCGCTCAGGAGCCGGGCATGGGTTTGGTTCCGAGAATGTACGGCTGGATCTTGTCGGCCACCTTGACGGCCCCAGCCCTCACCGCTCCATCCAGGATGTCGTCCCCCTGCTCGATTGGGTGGGCGAAGTATTCACCCTTCACCATCCCCAAATCCAGCTTCTTGCCGTCGGCCTTCAGGATGACCCACGCATAGAAATCGAACTCGTCGGGGAAGTCGTGGCGGATGCCTTTCAGGAACATCTGAAGCTCAAGCGGGTGGTCCTTCGTGTTCGCCGCAAAACGCTCGAACCTGACCTTCACCGGCCACTTCCGCTTGTCGAAGACATCCCCGAACACGTACGCCGCGCGGTTGTAGGCGTCGTAGCCCGAGCCAGGATGGATGAGATTCTCGACCACCACGACCACAAGTTCGCGTTGCTTCTCGGGCTTCCCCTTCTCAGGAGCAGCGGGCTTGGCATTCAAAACCGGCGCGGCGGCCAGGGTCAGGCCCGCGCACAGGACAAAGAGGACGAGAGGAATTCGTTTCATGACATTCGAAGGTTGAACTGCCCACTTGTACGCAAAACGCCGCCCGGCGGATGCAAGGTTGCCCCAGATTCCGTGCGCCAGCCAGTCCCTTCCGTCCGGGCCATTCAGCCCGTGGCACAGGACGCCTAACGCGCTGCCCCGCTGAGCGCCGCCGCGATCTCCCGCATCGCTTCGCGACGGAGCCGGTATCCGCGCGCGACCAGCGCGCTCAGCGCATAACAGACAGCCGGAAAAAGCGTGAACAACGCGATGATGCAGTGTTCGGCCGCCGCCCCCTGCACCTTGGCTCCGGCCCGGTAACCGTACGCTGCCAGAGCCCAGCCAATCGCCGCACCGCTCAACGCGAGGCCCAGCTTCAGGACAAACAGCGTGCCCGCAAAACTCACGCCCGTGAGACGCCGGCCATACCGCCATTCCCCGTAGTCCACGGTGTCCGACATCATCACCCACTGGATCGGCGTGATCATCTGGTGCAGTACACCAATCACGAACACGAAGATGAACAACCCGATCTCGTTCCTCGTCGGAACCAGGAACATCTCCACGCTCAGCACAGCCAGCACGACGTTCGTCCAGGCGAAGACGCGCACCTTGCAGAGCCTGTCCGTCAGCGGCTTCGTGAGCAGGCACCCGAGTATGTTGCCGACCGAATACGTCGTCAGGAAGAGGGTGAACAGCCCTGCGTTTCCCAGCACGTAGGTCACGTAATACATCATCGCCCCGCCGCGCGTCGCGACCGCCAGGATGTTGAGTATCGTGAGCCCGCCCACCACGCGCCACTGGTCGTTTCGGAGAATTTCCCGCACGTCGCCGAGAAACGATCCGCCCGCCTGCGCCTTGGGTACGACGCGCTCCCTCGTCAGTGCAAAACACGCCACCAGCATCGCGACCGCAAGGACCGCCAGGATCGCGATCGCACCCCGATAGCCCACCGCCTTGTTCGCGCCGCCGATCCATTGCACCAGCGGCACCATCGCAATCGTGCTCAGCATGCCGCCCGCCGTCGCCAGGACGAAGCGGTAGGACTGCAGTGAGATCCGCTCCCGGTCGTCGCCCGTGATCACCCCACCCAGCGCACAGTACGGAATGTTCACCACGGTGTACATCAACGTGAGCAGGGTGTACGTGACGGCCGCAAAGATCATCTTCCCCGACAGGCCCAGCCGGGGCGTACTGTAGGCGAGAACGCAGCTCACTCCGAATGGAATCGCGCCAAAGACCAGGTACGGCCTGAACTTGCCCCAGCGCGAGCGCGTGCGGTCCGACAACCATCCCATCACGGGATCGCTAACCGCATCCAGCACGCGCGCCCCCAGGAACATCGCCCCCACAAACGCCGCCGGCAGGCCGAAGACGTCGGTGTAGAAAAACGCCATGTAGAACATGACGTTGTCGAAGACGATGTGACTGGCCGCGTCACCGAGCCCGTAGCCAATCTTCTCGGTGGCGGTGAGTCGCGTCGTGGTCTCCATGGTGGGCGGCGTGTGGAGCCCGGGGCCGCGAACGGCCCCGGCTGAATCAATCGACGGTGAGCACTCCGTTCACGGTGTCGACCGACGACTTGCCGACCATCACCTCAAAGTCACCCGGCTGCACCGTGCGCTTCATCTGGAGGTCGTACGACGCCAGCTTGTCCGGCGTGAGCTCGAAGGTGACCGGCTTCGTCTGCCCCGGCTCGAGCGTGACCCGCCGGAAATCCTTCAGCTCCTTCACGGGGCGGGTCGGGAAGCTGACCTTCGCGTGGATGTAGAGCTGGACGACCTCATCCGCCTTCATCGTGCCGGTGTTGGTGACGTCGACCGACACCTTCGCCGTGCCGTCCGCCGGGATCTTCGCCGGCGTAATGTTCAGGTTCTTGAAAGCGAAGGTCGTGTAGCTGAGCCCGAATCCGAATGGGAAAAGCGGAGTCGAATCAGCCTGCACGTAGTCGCGAAACCGCGACGGCTTGTGGTCGTAGTAGCACGGCAGCTGTCCGACCGAGCGCGGAAAGGTCACGGTGAGGTGTCCGCTCGGGCTCACCTTGCCAAAGAGCACGTCCGCGACCGCCGGCCCCGTCTCCTCGCCGAGATACCAGCCCTCGATGATGGCCGGAGCGTGTTTGGCGAGGTAGTTGATCGTCAGCGGTCCACCATTGATCAGGAGGACCACGACGGGCTTGCCCGTCGCCAGGATCGCCCGGGCGAGTTCGTGCTGCCGACCGGGAAGCGCGAGGGTGTCGCGGTCGCCCAGGTGCTTTTCGCTCCAGGCCTCGCGGCGGATCAGCTCGTTTTCGCCGAGCACCAGCACGACGGCGTCGCTCTTCAACGCCACGTCGACAGCCTGATCCATGAGCCGGGAATCGTCCGCCGCGCTGTTCGCGACTGGGTTCTCGTTGGCGATCCATCCCGAAGCGTGATTGGCAGTGATCTTGCAGCCCTCTGCGTAGAGGACCTTGAAGCGGTTGCCCGCGTACTCGCGGATGCCGTCGAGCACGCTCACGCCCTGCATCGGCACCGCCGAGTAGTCGCCCAGATGAATGTCCGCCGCGTTCGGGCCGATGACGGCAAGGGTCTTGATCTTGGCCGGGTCAAGCGGAAGCACGTGCCCCTCGTTCTTGAGGAGGATCATGGCTTCATCCGCGGCCTCGCGGGCGAGCGCCTTGTGCGCCGGGGTGTTGGTGACCTTCTCTACCAGGTCCGGATCCACGTACGGATGGTCGAACATGCCGCACAGGAACTTCACCCGCAGGACGCCTGCGACCGCGCGATCGATGGCGGACATGGGCACCTTGCCCGCGCGCACCTCCGCGGCGAGCGTCGAGAAGCAGCGCCCAGGGCCGCCGAGGTCGTAGTCGAGACCCGCGTTGATGCACAGCACACCCGCCTGGGCCGGACCCGCGGCGGCGAGGTGATTCTCATAGACGACGTCGATTCCGCCGCCATCGCTCATGACGTAGCCATCAAACCCCCACTCGTGCCGCAGGATCTGCGTCAGGAGCTTGTAGCTCGCATGGTTCGGCACGCCGTCCCACTCGTTGTAGGAGGCCATGACCGAGTGCGCATGCGCGACCTTCACCGCGACCTCGAAGGGGACCAGGTGCGTGGAGCGGAAATCCCGCTCGCCGATGTCGACCGGCGCAATGTTTCGCCCGCCTTCCGGCATGCCGTGTCCCGCGAAATGTTTCAGCGTGACCTCGACGTGCTCCGGGTCGATGGTCGCTCCCCTGCCCTGGAGACCGAAGACGGCCGCCTCGCCGATCCGCGAAACGAGATAAGGATCCTCGCCATAGCACTCCTCGAAACGCCCCCAGCGGGGATCGCGCGCGAGGTCCAGGACGGGCGCGAGCACCTGGCGCACGCCGCGAGCACTCGCCTCCTGTGCAGCCACGGTGAACACACGTTCGACGAGCGCCGGATCCCAGGTGCTGCCCAGCGCGATCGCCTGCGGGAAGCTCGTCGCCCCCTGGGCCATGTAGCCGTGCAACGCCTCGGAAAAGACGAACGACGGAATGCCTAGCCGCGTCTTTTCGATCATGTATTTCTGGATCGAGTTTGTCCGGATCACCGCTTCGCGGGCATCCTTGAGGAACCGATCCGGCTGGGCCCCGCCGGGACCCCAAATCCGTACGGAGCCGGCGCCGTGATACAATTCCGGGGCGTCCGTGCCGCCCACAAAATTGCCCTGCGCATCGACTGCGTGGGGATCCTTGACGAGGTAGGCCTGAAGCTGCGCGACTTTTTCCTCCAGGCTCATGCGCCCCATCAGATCCTTGACCCGTGCGTCGATCGACGCGGAGGGATCCTTGTAGAGCGGAGCGGCATCCGAAGCCAGCACCGGGCCGGCGGCCAGGGCCGCGAAAGCGACCAGTGAAGAGAGACACCTGACAATTCGATTCATCTGCATGCGGGGTTGAGTATCCTGGGGGGATGCCCGGCAAAGGGAGGTGGGGCCGCCGGAGTGAACCCCCATCAACGTCGCCGCTCCCTCCCCGGTCAACGGCCTTCCGTTGCAGACATTCTAGTGGCCCCACTTTCGGAGGCTGTTCTTGGACAGCGGCCTTGCATCCGAACGACCCGTCTTTCCGCCCCGTGCTCTGAACGTCAGAATTTTTTGTTGGAAATTCCCGGGAGTTTCTGCACCTTGCCCCACTCCCGAGCGCCAGGGTAGCTCAGTGGTAGAGCAGAGGACTCATAAGCCTTTGGTCGCCGGTTCAATCCCGGCCCCTGGCACCACCTTTTTGATTCGAAAAGGTGCCGCGCCGTAGCCTGCAGGACGAAGGCGGGCGATACAGGATGCAGGGTAATCCGTGATCCGACTCCTTGAGTACGGGCATCATCATCCCGCTCATCTCCTCCATCCGTCTTAAATCTACCTCGGCAGCACCCCCTCAGGTTGCGCTTTCCGAAATCGGCGAAATCCTGTCGGTTACCAGAAGTTTCTTGTGCGCCGCAGCGTTTGTGGTGCCGTTATCCGTCCCTCCGGTTTCAGTCCTTCAACGTCCATGATCGAAGTCGAACACCTCACCCGCGTCTTCCGCACCTACAAGAAGCAGCCTGGCTTCTGGGGTGGAGTGAAGGGCCTGTTCAAGCGCGACTTCGAAGAACTCGCCGCCGCCAACGACATCTCGTTCTCCATCGACGAGGGAGAATTCGTCGGCTTCCTCGGCCCCAACGGAGCGGGAAAGACCACGACCCTCAAGATGCTGTCGGGACTCATCTACCCGACCTCCGGGAAGGCGAGCGTCGCCGGGTACGACCCAAGCAAGCGCGAGAACGCCTACCGCCGGATATTCGCCCTCGTGCTCGGCCAGAAAAACCAGCTTTGGTGGGATCTCCCGGCCATGGAGTCCTTCCGCCTGCTACGCCACATCTACGGACTGCCCGCCGACGCCTACGAGAAGACCCTGGATGAGCTGCTCGATCTGCTCGACGTGCGGCACAAGCTCAATGTCCAGGTCCGCGAGCTCTCCCTGGGCGAACGCATGAAGATGGAGCTCATCGCCGCCCTGCTCCACCGCCCGCGCGTGCTGTTCCTCGACGAGCCGACGATCGGACTCGACGTCGTCTCCCAGAAGGCCGTCCGGCAGTTCCTCCGCGAATACAACCGGCGCTACAAGGTCACGATCCTGCTCACCAGCCACTACATGGCCGACATCAAGGAGCTGTGCGAGCGCGTGATCGTGATCCACAAGGGCCGCAAGATCTACGACGGCAACCTCGACCGACTCGATGCCACGGGAAGCCGCCAGAAGATCATCCGCTTCCTCCCCACCGACGGAGCCTGGCCCGCCGGCTGGAAACCCGCCGCCGGCACCGCCGTGCGCGGCGACGAGGGCAACTTTACGGTGCACGTGCCCAGCGACAGCGTCGTCACCGTGTCGCAGCAGATTCTGGCCACCGGCCCGGTCGCGGACATCACGATCGAGGAGGTCCCTCTCGAGGACATCATCGCGGACCTGTTCCAGTCGCACTGAGGCGCGCGATCCGTATCCGCGCGCCGGACACGCCGGACAATTTTCAGTCCGCTGAAAAGGCTCCTATTTTGGTGCATCGGCCTATGGTACTTGTGTATTAATTCCTTCACTACCTCGTGTCTTTAGCGTCGCGGTCAACGTCTCGACGCCTATCAAGCTCACGAAGGCCGTCTTGGACGGTCGTTTACTGAAGATTGCCTCCTACTTCTGGATACCGCCATAGATTCCAATGCTTTTTCAGAAACCTGCTTGGATTTTCCGACGCCAATCTTGTTGATGCCTACAATCGCCAACTCCCTTTGGGCTACCCTTAAGAATCATGCGGCAGAAAGCAGGTTTCCAATAGGCTCGCCAAATCTCAACCTTCCCGGAGCAGGAATCCCGACAACCTAAGTTGAGCGTGCTCCAAGTAGTGAGCGGCACAAAGGCGACGCCAGTCATAGGTTTCGAATGCCACATGGGGCATTTTGTCGGCCAGCGTCTCTTCTGATGATACCTTGCTCGAAAGACAAACACCGCTAGTCACTTTGAAATGACCTCCACCCGAGCCAGCGGTCGGCTCCGTAGCGCCCTAAATACCATCGGCACTCTCGGGGCATACTTCGCCGTCATGATCGCCGTCGCACTAGTCGGCTTGTTGATCCTCAAAGGCAGCGTCTGGCTGAGCCAGTACCTCACCCCTTGGCTGTTTAAAATTTCCTGGTGTGGGCTGGTCGTCGTCCTCCTCGGACTCCTTCCGCTCGTCGCCTCGAAAGAAACGCGCGGAGCCGGTGGGCTCGGTATCTTCTTCGCCTCGTACCTATTCGGGGCAACCCTTTGGTTTTGGTCGATGCTAATAACCTACACTTTCTGGGGATGGCCCGCCCTCATCATCGGCCTCGTGATCATGGGAGTCGGTGTCCTGCCAATCGCCCTGCTGGCCACCGCCATTAAAGGAGAATGGGGGCTGTTCGGCCAATTGCTGCTAATCTTCGTCGTCACCATCGGCACACGTGGCGGTGGCACGTGGGCGGTCCACAAACACGAGGAGGCACCCGGTGACCTCGACATGCCCAAGAAACTCGTGGTGACTTCGTGGCTCCTCTTCTCCACCGGATTCCTCGGAGTCATCGGCTACTTCACCGGACTGCCTATCATCGGCTGCTCAATCGCCCTGCTATTCTCACGGCACCGCAAAGTTCGAAAACACGGCCTCGTCCTGCTGGGCCTCATCGTCGGACTCTTCGCCGTCTTCTTCGGAATCGGCTACCTCCGTGCAGGAACCAGCTATAACCACCCCTGATGACGACATTTTCGACATCCAGCTATCACCAGCTCACCGGCCATCTCACTGAGATTGAACGGTGGCTGCGAAGCATGGCTGTGCCAGTTGGCCGCGTCGCGCTATACCGGAAGACAATGGAACGCCTAACCGAGGTTCATGCGGCTGGAAGAATCCCCGAAACTTTCAGCCCAGACGAAATCCAGTCCTTAATCCTGACCTTCTTGGAAATCGAGGAACTCAAGTTCATCAATGAGCACTTGGCGCAAGTTCGAGACGCCGACCTGCCGTCGAAGCTGGCCACTACTGTAGGCGGACCTGAACTGACTCGCGGCGAAAATCCTACCAAATCAAATAACCACGCTCGCAATGTCCTCTTCGAGCTGACGCTCGCCGCGACCCTGGCTTCCGCCGGCTTCATGCTGGAAGCTTCCGGGATTTGTGACCTCCGCACATCCTTCGAAGGTCGGCCCGTTTTCATTGAGTGTAAGCGGCCGCAATCACCCGGTCATGTCGACCGAGCGATCAAAGACGGAATGAAGCAGCTCGAGCGGCGACTAACTGGAGGTCCTCTGGGCTCATTAGGAATTCTGGCTATATCCGCTTCGAAGGTGATCACCCAAGGGACTCAGGTTTTCCGGGTGCCGACCCGCGAAGCGATCGTTCACCAGATCCTTTCGGAAGAAGACAGCTTCATGCGTCGGCACGGCTTGACTTGGATTCGCAAGGCGCCGCCCAACGTGATCGCTGTAATCGTACATATCGCCGCTGTCGGCATTGCCAATGACGAGGGTCAGCTATACAGCGGTAAGCAGTACGTCGTGCATCCGATCGAGGGCCGACCCGACGCGGAAATCGCCCTCACAAGGCGTTTCTACCAGCAATTCACTCAACGCACGATCTGCGCTTAACCATTCGCCGCCGGCTTGCGCGTGGACCAGGCCCGGAGCGCCGCGCCGGTCTTCGACTCCACGCAGGCCTCGATGCCGGCCCGGCCGCCCGCGTAGACGATCCGACCGCCCTCGCGCCCACCACCGGGCCCCAGGTCCACCAGCCAGTCGGCCAGGTTGATGACATCGAGGTTGTGCTCGATGATGAGCACCGTGTTGCCCGCGTCGCGAAGCTGGAAGAGCAAGTCCATGAGCTTCTGGATATCGGTCCAATGCAGGCCGGTCGTGGGCTCATCGAGAATGTAGAGGGTGTCGCCCTGCTGGCGCTTGCTCAGCTCGAGAGAGAGCTTGAGCCGCTGCGCCTCGCCGCCGGAGAGGGTCGTCGCCGACTGGCCGAGCGTCAGGTAGCCAAGGCCCACCGCATCGAGCGTGTTGAGCTTGTCCATGATGCGCGGGATGTTCCTGAACAGCTCCCGCGCCTCGCGCACGGTCAGTTCGAGCACGTCAGCGATGGACTGCCCGTGGAAGAGCACCTCGAGCGTCTCGCGGTTGAAGCGCCGCCCGCCGCAGCTCGGACACGGCGCGTAGGCGTCGGCCATGAACTGCATGTCGAGCTTGATCGCGCCGTCGCCCTGGCACCGCTCACAGCGTCCACCGCGGATGTTGAAGGAAAAGCGGCTCGCCTTGTACCCGCGCACCTTCGCCAGCGGCACCTGTGCAAACAGGTCGCGAAGCAGCTCGAGCAGACCCACGTAGGTGGCCGGATTCGAGCGCGGGCTTCGCCCGATCGGTTCCTGGTCCACGAGCACCAGGCGCGAGAAATGATCCAGCCCCTCGATCGCGCGATGACGCCCCGGCAGGCCCCGCGCACCGTTGAGCTTTCTCGCCGCAGCCACCGCCAGGATGTCGTTGACGAGCGTGCTCTTTCCCGAGCCGCTCACGCCCGTCACGCACGTCAGCAGGCCGATCGGAAACGCAGCGTCCACCGACTTCAGGTTGTACTGGCTCGCACTGACGATCTTCAACCAGCCCTCGCCCGGGGTCTTCGAAGGGGCGTCCTTGTAAACCGTGAGCTTGCGCGAGAGGTAGGGCCCCGTGCGCGACACCTTCGCCGGCAGGCGGCAGCAGGCCTCGACCGTACCCTGGAACAGCAGCTCACCGCCCTCCGTGCCCGCCTCGGGCCCGAGTTCGATGATCTCATCGGCGGCAAACATCGTGTCCTCGTCGTGCTCGACGACGATCACCGTGTTCCCACGGTCGCGCAGCGCTCGGAGCTGAAGAAGCAGCCGCTCGTTGTCCGACGGATGCAGTCCGATGCTCGGCTCGTCCAGGACGTAAATGACGCCCATCAGACCCATGCCGAGCTGGGTCGCAAGCCGCACGCGCTGTGCTTCGCCACCGGAGAGAGTGTCGTAGTCGCGATCGAGCGTGAGGTAGCCCAGTCCCGTTTCCACGAGGAAGCCCAGCCTCTGCTCGATACCGCCGATGACGTCGCGCAACGCCTCTCGATCCGCGTACCGCGCCTGCCAGGCGCGCGCGAGACCGTGGGCGGTCGTCACGTCCATAGCCATGAAGTCCGGGAATCCGAGGTTGGCGGAGGCCGTCGCGGTCGGATCCGCTGGCGATCCGGCAATGAACACGTGGCTCGAACGCGGCTTGAGCCTCGCGCCCCGGCACTCGGCGCATTCGCCGCTGACCATGTAGGTGCTCAGCCGCGCCCTGAATCCCTCGCTGTCCGTATGTCGGAAGCTGTCGTCCAGGTCTGCAATCACGCCCTCGAAGGGCATCGCCTTCGGCTCGCGCATGCGGCGCAGCTTGAACGCAAACATCCGCTCGCCCGCACCGTGAAGAATCGCGTCGCGCGTCGAATCGGGCAGTTTCTTCCACGGAACGTCCGGGTCGAAGGGCAGCTGCTCGGCGAGCTGCTTGAGGAGCGCGTTGTGTTTGATGATGAGATTCTTTCCCCCGATGCGCCACGGTTTGATCGCTCCCTCGCGCACCGATTTTTCGGGATCAGGCACGACCAACTCCGGCACGAACCGCAGGCTCCGCCCCAGCCCGCCGCAGGTCGGGCAGGCGCCCTCCGCGTGGTTGAAGGAAAAATTCCGGGGTGTGAGCCGTTCGTGAACCTCGCCGCAGGTCTCGCAGGCGAGGTGCTGGCTGAGCACGAGTTCCCGCCAGGGTGCATCCGGACCGGCCTGCGCGAGCACGAGCGCGCGGTCCTTGCCCTCGCAAAATGTCAGCTCGAGCGAATCGGCCAGCCGCGAGCGCTGCTCGTGGGCGGCCACCAGGCGGTCCACGACCAGGTCCACCGCGATCTCACGCGTACCCTGCCCGAACGGCACAAGCTGCGGGTCGTCGAGCGACTTGATCTCCCCGCCAATCCGCACGCGCTGAAAACCGCGCTGCCGCAGACGCGGCAGCTCCTCGCGCAGGACACTCGCCTTCGCACTCATCAGCGGAGCGAGCAGCATGATCCGCTGCCCCGGGCAATTCGTCAGCACGTGCGCGACGTTGTCGTCGAGCGAACGCTGCACGATCCGGCCGCCGTCCTTCGGGCAACGCGCCTCGCCCGCCAGCGCCCAGAGCAGGCGCGCGTAGTCCGCGATCTCCGTCACCGTCGCAATCGTGCTGCGCGGCGATCCTCCACCCGTCCGCTGCTCGATCGCGAGCACCGGAGACAGGCCATGGATGAAATCGACGTCCGGACGCTTGAGCTGGTCTAGCACCTGGCGCGCCTGCGTCGACAGGCTTTCCATGTACTTGCGGTAGCCCTCGGCGTAGAGCGTGTCGAACGCCAGCGACGACTTGCCCGAGCCGCTGGGACCCGTGATCACCACGAGCTTCCCGCGCGGGATCCTCAGCTCCAGGTTCTTCAGGTTGTGCTCCCTGGCTCCCTTGATGTGGATGTGCGTCGCCGCCTGCATTCGGTTCAAAGCGGGTAATCAGCACCGAAAGGCACGCGAACGCAACCGATCGCCGCGCCCGCGCCGCATCTTCGGCAAACCCCAGAAAAATCGCTTCTAATGAAAATCACTTTCACACTCCGCGCTTGATACCCCTGGGGGGCCGCTTTTCTTGAGTGCTCGACCGAAGTTAAGACAGGGCGTCACCCCATGCCCGGCCTTACCCAACAGCGACGGTCGACCATTACCCCATGATGTGCTCCCTCCTCGTCCGCCCGGACTCGCGCCGGGCGAAGATCGCGGGCGTGTTGCCCGCCTTGTGCCTGCTGCTGCCGCTCACCGCCCGCGCGGTCCGCTTTAACGAAGGCGAATTGAAGGGCAGTTTCGACACCACGATCTCCGTGGGCGTGCTCGACCGGCTCCAAAATCCGAGCCCCGCCTATTACGGCACCAGCTCCACGTTCGACGGCGTGCCGGGGCTGCAGAACTCGGTGAACGCCGACGACGGCAATCTCAATTTCCCCAAGGGCATCGCCTCCGAACTCGCCAAGGTGAACCATGAGTTTGAACTCCATTATCGCGACTCCGGCTTCCTCGCGAGCGGGTACTATTTCTACGACGCCAAGGTGCAGAACGACTGGCAGGGGCGCACGCCGCTCTCGGACGCCGCTCGCAGCCGCGTCGGCAAGGGCGGACGACTGCTCGACCTCTACGCGTACACCAACTTCGACGTGGCGGGCCACCCCGTCGAGGTCCGCGTCGGCCGGCAGGTCCTCAGTCTCGGCGAGAGCACGTTCATCCCGAACGGCATCAACGTCATCAACCCCTACGATCTCTCGAAACTCCGCGTCCCCGGCGCGGAGCTGAAGGACGCGCTGCTTCCGATCACGATGGTGAAAGGGTCGATCGGCCTGACGGACAATCTGACCGTCGAGCCTTTCTGGATACTCGAGTTCCAGCGCAACGAGATCGAACCCGCGGGCACCTATTTTTCGACGAACGACTTCGCCTCCCGCGGCGGCGACAAAGTGATGCTCGGCTTCGGACGCCTGCCCGACAGCGGCACGCTCGGCGCGATCCCGCGCACGACTGACCGCACGCCGCACAGCCCGAACGAGGGCGGCCTCGCCGTGCATTGGACGGACTCCGCGCTCAACGACACCGAGTTCGGCTTCTTCGTCGTGCGCTACAACAGCCGCTCGCCGGTCGTCAGCGCAATCACCCCGACCGCCGGCGTGAACCCCAACCTCACGGGTCCGCTCACCGCGGTCTTCATGCAGGCAGGCATGGCCCCGGCCGCCGCAGCCGCCCAGGCCACCGGACTGTTCCAGCTGGTGATGCTCTCACAGACCAACCCCGCCGCGCTCACCCCGACCCAGATCGCAACCCTCCAGGCTCCGTCCACGCAGGCCGCCCTCGCCGGCGCCCAGCAGATCGCCCTGCTCACCGCCGCCTCCAACGGACGCTACTTCGTCGAGCTTCCGGAGGGAATCACGATGCTCGGCGCAAGTTTCAACGCGAGCCTCGGCAACACCGGCATCTCCTGGCAGGGCGAGGTTTCCTACAAGGACCGCGTGCCGCTCCAGATCGACGACGTCGAGCTGCTCTACGCCGCGCTGTCCTCGCTGAGCCCCGTTTTCGGGGCCAACAACCAGGTCGGATCCTATCTGGGACAGTACGGACGCGAGGTCAGCGGCTACCGTCGGCATCAGGTCTGGACTGCGCAGACGACGATGACAAAGACGCTCGGCTCGCTCCTCGGCTCCTCCCAGACCACCGTGCTCGCCGAGGTCGGAGGCGTCTGGGTGAACTTGCCCGACAAAAGCGTGCTGCGCTACGACGGCCAGGGTACCTTCACCAGCGGCAGCGCCGCCGCGATGGCCGCCACGACCAACCCGCCGCTCCCCGCCACGCCCGCCAGCGCGTTTGCCGACTCCTTCTCCTGGGGATACCAGGCCGCCGCGCGCCTCGACTACGAGAACGCCTTCTTCGGCGTGAACGCCCACCCGCTGATCGCCTTCACCCACGACGTCTCCGGCAACACGCCGCTTCCGCTGGGCAACTTCGTCCGCGGGCGCAAGAGCCTCACGCTCGGCGCCGACTTCACCTACCTCGACGCTTGGGAGCTCGACCTGCGCTACGTCAACTTCTTCGGGGGCGGCGCCTACAACCTGCTCGCCGACCGCGATTACGTCTCCGCCACCGTCAAATACTCTTTCTGACACGCCCCCTCCCCATGAAACGCCATACTCTCCTCGCCGCCCTCGCATTGGCCGGCCTTCTCGCCGCCGGCGCGACCTCCGCCCTCGCAGCCATCTCCGTCCAACAGGCCGACCGCCTCGGCAAGGACCTCACCCCGCTCGGCGGTGAACGCGCTGCCAGCGCCGACGGTCTCGTCCCCGCCTGGGACGGCGGCATCCTGACTCCACCCGCCGGATACAAGGTCGGCATGCACCACCCTGACCCCTACGCGTCCGACCAGCCGCTCTTCGTCGTCACCGCCGCCAACGTCGACAAGTACCGCGACATGCTCACCGCGGGCGCGCTCGCGATGTTTGCGACCTACAAGGATTACAAGATGATCGTGTATCCGTCGCACCGCAGCTTCTCCAACCCGCAGCGGATCTACGACGCCACGCGACGGATCGCCACCACCGCGAACCTGGTCGACGACGGCAACGGAATCGAAGGCGCCGCCGTCGGCACGCCTTTCCCCATCCCGAGCAACGGACTCGAGGTCATCTGGAATCACCTCACGCGCTACCGCGGCATCGCCGCCGAGCGCCACGTCAGCCAGGCCGCCCCCCTGCGCAGCGGCGCCTACTCGCTCGTCGATTTCGAGGACGAATTTTTGTTCAACTACGCCCGGCCCGGGATGAGGCCCGACAAGCTCGACAACATCCTTGTCTATTTCAAGCAGGCCGTCGTCGCGCCCGCCCGCGTCGCGGGCTCGATCCTCGTGGTCCATGAGACACTCGATCAGGTGAAGGAGAATCGACAGGCCTGGATCTACAACCCCGGCCAGCGCCGCGTGCGCCGAGCGCCCAATGTCGCCTACGACGAACCCGGCACCAACGCCGACAACATGCGCACGGCCGACCAGTTCGACATGTTCAACGGCGCACCCGACCGCTACACGTGGCACCTGCTCGGGAAGCGCGAGATGATAGTCCCCTACAACTCGTACACGCTGCACAGCGACAAGATCACCAACGACGACATCATCCGCCCGCTGCACATCAACCAGGACCTCGCCCGCTACGAGGTGCACCGCGTGTGGGTGGTCGATGCCAGGCTCAAACCCGGCGCGCATCACATCTATTCCCGCCGCACGTTCTACGTCGACGAGGACAGCTGGCAGATCCTCGCGGTGGACCAGTACGACACCCGCGGCCAGCTCTGGCGCGTGTCGGAGGCGCATTGCATCAATTACTACGACGCAAAGGTCTTCTGGAGCACGCTCGAGGTGCACACGGACCTGCAGGCGGGCCGCTACCTGGTGTTCGGCCTGGATAACCAGCGTCCAATGTACGATTTCACGATCCAGCGCACGCCCGCAGACTACACCCCCGAGGCACTGCGCCGCGCCGGCACGCGCTGAGTCGCGACACCCGCCATGTACCGGCCGCTCCTCGTCAGGATCCTCGCCGCAGCGCTCGGCTTGATCGCCCTCGCCGCTCCGAGCACCGCGCGTGCGGGCACCGCCGTCCGCAGCCTGCTCCTCGACGTCCGCCGCCACGGCGACCTGCTCTTCGCCGTCGGCGAACGCGGGGCCATCCTGCGCTCGAACGACTCCGGAAAGGTCTGGGAGCGGATCCAAAGTCACAGCCCCGCCACGCTCACCGCCATCAGCTTCGCCCCCCACTCCCAGGCGGGGTGGGCCGTCGGACACGATGCGACGATCCTCGCGACCCGCGACGGAGGCTCGACTTGGAACAGCTGCTACCACGGCACCGACGCCTCCCAGTCCTTCCTCGACGTCCTCGCCATCGACCCGAACGAGGTGATCGCCGTAGGCGCCTTCGGCCTCGCGGTCGTCTCCCGCGACGGCGGACGCACCTGGGCGCCGCTGAAGGTCGAGACCGGCGACCTGCACCTCAACGCGCTGTGTCGGATCGCCGACGGGCGGATCCTCGTCGCGGGCGAGGCGGGGTTCGCCGCCGTATCCGCCGACTCGGGACGCACTTGGACGCCACTCCCCTCGCCCTACGATGGATCCTTCTTCGGCGCCGCCCGGCTGGGCGAATCCGGCGTCATCGTCTGCGGGCTGCGCGGGCACCTCTACGCCATCGCCGACCTTGGGCATCCCAATTGGGTTGAACTACCGACGCCGGCGGGATCAGGCCTGATCTCCACGGTCCTCCAACTGCGCAGCGGCACCTGGATCGCGGCCGGCCGCGGGCGCACCGTCCTCGTCAGCCGCGACGAGGGCCGCAGTTTCGTCGCCTGGGACGCCGGCATCTCGACCGACATCGCCCGGCTCGCCCAGGCGCCCGACGGCTCAGTCATCGCCGTGGGCGAGGCGGGCGCGACCACGCTGCCCAAACCCTGATCCGTTCCGCTTCATGTCACGCCTCATCGACCGCTTCACCGCTTGGGTCTTCAGGCACCGCACCGTGCTCGTCGTGGTCTTCCTCGCCCTCACCGGCGTGATGGGCTGGCTCGCCCTCCATGTGCGCGTGGACGCGAGTTTCGACAAATCGCTCCCCTCCGACCATCCCTACATTCGCACCTTCAAGAAATACCAGGCCGACTTCGGGGGCGCGAACCGGGTGCTCATCGCCCTGTTCGCGAAGGACGGCACGATCTTTACCGCTCCGTTCATGAAGGAGCTCAAGCAGGCGACCGATGACGTGTTCTTCATCCACGGCGTCGATCGCTCCCACGTGCAGTCCCTGTTCACCCCGAACGTGCGCTACGTCGAGGTGGTCGAGGACGGTTTCGCTGGCGGCACCGTCGTGCCCGAGGATTTCCAGCCCACCGCCGCGGGTCTGGCGAAGGTCCGCGCCAACGTGATCAAGTCGGGCATGGTCGGCCAGATCGTCGCAAACGACTTTTCAGGCGCCATGATCAGCGCCCAGCTTCTGGAGATCGATCCGAAGACCGGCGAGAAGCTCGACACCCTGAAGGTCGCCGACGCGCTCGAGGCGCTGCGGCGGCGCATCGAGCGCGACTCCGGCGGCCAGGTCCACGTGGCGATCATCGGCTTCGCCAAGGTCATGGGCGACATCGCCACTGCGGCGCGCAACGTCCTCATCTTCTTCGCGGTCTCCATCGCGGTCACCTTCCTGCTCGTCTGGACCTTCGCCGGACGCTGGAAGCTCGCCGCCGCGCCCGTGGTAGTCTCGCTCGTCGCCGTCATCTGGCAGATCGGTGGCCTCACCGCGATGGGCTTCGGCATCGATCCGCTCTCGATCCTCGTCCCGTTCCTCATCTTCGCAATCGGTGTCTCCCACGGGGTCCAGATGATCCGCGCCTTCCGCACCGAGGTCTTCGCCGGGAACGACGGCCCCACTGCGGCAAGCCGCTCCTTCGCCCAGTTGCTCATCCCCGGCGGCGTCGCACTGCTCGCCGACACCTTTGGCTTCCTCACCATCCTTGAAATCCGGATACCCGCCATCCGGGAAATGGCTATTTCCGCAAGCTTCGGCGTCGCGATTGTGATCGTCACGAATCTCTTCCTCCTGCCGATCCTGCTGTCGTACCTCAAGCTTCCCCCCGCCTATGCCGCGTGGGTCGCCTCGCGCCGCCAGCGCACCGACCGCATCTGGGCCCGCATCGCCAATGAGATGAAGCCCGGACCCTCGCTTCTGCTCATCGCCTTCTCCGCCGCCCTGGGCCTGTGGGGCTGGACGAAATCCGAGGACGTCCGCATCGGCGACCTGCACGCAGGCGTGCCGGAACTGCGCACCGACTCCCGCTACAACCGGGACTCCGCGCTCATCGCCTCAAAGTTCAGCATCGGTGTCGATATCCTCTCCGTCATCGTCCAGGCCTCGCCCAACGCCTGCGTCGACTACGGCGTCATGTCCCTGATCGACACCTTCGACGGTGACATGCGCGCAGTCCCGGGCGTCGAGTCGGTCGTCTCTCTCGCCTCAGTCGCCAAGATCATCAACGCCGGCTGGAACGAGGGTTCGCTCAAGTGGCGCGTCATTCCCCATAACCAGCAGGCGCTCGCCCAGTGCGTGTCCGCAGTCGACACTTCCACCGGACTGATCAACGCGGACGGAAGCGTGATGCCCGTGATGATCTTTCTCGCCAACCACAAGGCCGAGACGCTCCAGGCAGTCACCGACGCAGTAAAGTCCTTCAACGCCGAACACCCCTCCACCAAGGCGCAGTTCCTCCTCGCGAGCGGCAACGCCGGCGTGATGGCCGCGACCAACGAGATCGTCGCCGCAGCCCAGTTTCCCATCCTGCTGTGGGTCTTCGGCGCGGTCACTCTGCTGTGCCTGGTCACCTTCCGCTCCGTGCGCGCCACGATCTGCATCATCGTGCCGCTGGCCATCGTGAGCACCCTCAGCTACGCGCTCATGGTTTACCTGAAGATCGGGCTGAAGACCTCGACCCTCCCGGTTGTCGCGCTCGGAGTCGGCATCGGCGTCGACTACGGCATCTACCTGTTCGCCAGGCTGAAGAACTCCCTGCGCGCCGGGAATTATTTCGAAGACGCGATGTACCACGCGTTCAAGGAGACCGGTTCGGCAATCGTATTCACCGGCCTCACACTCGCGATTGGCGTCGGCACCTGGCTGTTCTCGGCCCTCAAGTTCCAGGCCGACATGGGCATCCTGCTCATGTTCATGTTCCTGATGAACATGGCCGGCGCCATCCTGCTTCTGCCGGCCCTCGCCCGCTGGCTCTACCGACATCACACCAGCGGCGCGCACGACCTTACGCTGCGCCGCTGACTCCGGCTTAGGCGCCCTCGAAGTGCTCGAGCAGCAGTTCCTGGAGGCTCGCGAGAAAAATGTACGCCGTCAGTGTCGGGCGCAGGGCTTCTGGCACCTGGTCCGGGGTCACCTGCCCCGCCTCAAGAGCCTCATCCGAGACACTCCGCAGGTCGTTCGCCCTAAGATAAAGGCGAAACGCCGAACAAGCCCGCAACACACCCTCCGCCACCGACTCGTCGATGCGGATCACGCCGGTCGACAGGAATTCGTCGTCGAACAGCCCGAGGAGCGCCCCCACCTCGCCGCGTTGCTGGCCGACAAGCTCCTCGGTCCACGATTCGCGAAACTCCGGGTCGATGTCCTCCATGTGCAACGACACCGCCAACGTGTCCGAAAGCGAGTCCGCCGCGCGCCGAAGGACGTCCAGCAGCGGCGCCACCACCGGCAGGTTGAGCTTCACGTCAATGCGTTTCATCGGGCTCCAGGACGACGGTCAAATGCCACTGCTGCAGCGAATACGCATAGGCCTCGGCCTTCTCGCGAAGGCCCGTCCAGACCACCGACCGGCCCTGCTCGTGAACCTCCAGCATGTGCTTGCGCGCCGTCGCCTCATCGAAGCCCAGCACGCGCCGAAACACCATCACCACGTACGACATCAGGTTCACCGGGTCGTTGAGCACGATCACGCGCCAGCGCGGCGACAGCTCAAGCTGTGTCGAACTCGAATGACTGGGAAGGTCGTGATGCAGGGGATCGGTCACGGAAAAAATCTGCGATTTCGGTACGCAACGCGACTGATGCAAGAACACCCCACGCCCGCAAGGCCGAAGTCCGCCCGAACGCGGAATTCCACTCAAAGCACCAACACTCAAACCGTTTGCAATCAGCGAGCTCCAATCTTGGGTTTGCCGCTTAATCCTCTCGCCGACCGGCTGGTCTCCCACGATGCGGCACCCGTCCACCGGCGGCGAATTTTCGGAGATATTTCAAGGCCACTTCGAACTCCTGAGGCAGCGGCGCGGCCAGTGTGAACCGCTCGCGGCTGATCGGATGCGTAAACTCCAGTGCGCTCGCATGGAGCGCGAGCCGGCGGATCAACGGCTTCTCGTCGCTGCGCCCTTTGTATCCACGTTTCAAATCGGAGAGCCGCAGCTGCACCTCCGGGTCGCCGTAGAAAGGATCGCACAGGATCGGGGCCCCCGCCGCAGCGAGATGCACCCGGATCTGGTGCGTGCGACCGGTCTGAGGCCGGCACTCCACCCACGCATACGCCCCGAAGCGCTCGAGGGTCGTGAAGTCCGTCGCACTGGCCTTCCCGCCGCGCCTTCGAAAGGCCCGCATGCGACCCGGATTATCCGGATCCTGATCGAGTCCGAGTTCGACGGTGAAGGCGTCGGGAAGGCGACCGAGTTCGTCGCGGATCGGCGGTATGACCTTCATCGCCCGCTCAGGCGGAAGCGCCACCGCCAGGGCATGATAGACCTTGCGGACGGTTTTCGACTGAAATTGTCCGCTGAGAAAATCGAGCGCGGGCTTGGTCTTCGCGCACAGGATCAACCCGCTCGTGTCCGCATCGAGGCGATGGACGTTCGCCACGTGATGCCCGAGGCGATCGTGCACGAGGCCCATCAGATTGACGCGCGTCTTGTCCCAGCGATCCGGCGCGACCAACAGCCCGCTCGGCTTGTCGAACGCGACCACGGCTTCGTCCTCGTACACGATCGGCGGCAGATTCGTGGACACCTCGCCCGGGCCGCGGCGGGCGGCCGTTGCTTGGCGGGGGGAAGGCGAGTCGTGGCTCATTCAGGCATGCAAAGGGGCCTCCACTGCCACCGCAAGACGCCGGTTTCCCGGATTCCATGGATGGTTTTCACCGGATTTTTGATTTCCCAGTCCTTGCTTGTCCTCGCCGCTACTGCAAACCTGTCGCACACAGCCGCCATGTCCCCCATCAAAAGCCTCTTGAGCGATCTAGGCGCCGGCCTCGCGCTGCGCTGGCGTCACTTCAGGCTCGGACGTGAAGGAGCGGTGGGGAAGTGCCAGGAGCGGCAGTTCCGGGCGTTGCTGCATAATCTCGCAGCGACCGATTTTGGGCGGAGTCATCACCTGACACCAACGATGAGCTGGCAGCAGTTTCAGGGCGCGGTGGCTCCCGGAAATGAAGCCCTCGATCCCGACGAATGCACTCGCATGGCATCCGGTCTGCTCGCCGCCACGCGCTGGCCCCACCCGGGCCGGGCCTTTGTGCCGTCGCGGACCGCGACCGCTCAGAGTCCGCGCTTTCTCCCGGTCACTCCGGATTTCGAGCGCCATCTTCAGCGCACGTGGCGGGAGGCGCTGCTGATGCTCTCGAACCGGGAGACGACCGCCGCCTGCCTGCGCGCCCCAATCGGCGCGTTCGATTCGGGCAATCACCTCTCCCCTGGCGTCGAGTCGCTGCCCGTCCTGCTTCAACGTCTGTCCCGCTCCGCGGAATCACCCGGAGCTCCCTGCCTCGCCATCCTCGACGAGGCGGAACACTTGGATCAGGCGGTCAGGGCGGACAATCCTCTGCGTTGGCTGGTCCCGCTCGCCCCGGTTTACAAGGTCGACCTTGCCCGACTCGCCCGCCGCTTCGGTACGGGGTGCATCATCCACGAGGTCGCCGCGACGCCCGCCGGAATCTACGCGGTGCAGGATCGCCCCCGCGCCACCGAGGGTCTGCGGCTGCTCGTCGACGCTGGTTTGTTCCTCGAGTTTCTCCCGCTCGCGGAATACCTGGCCGGCGACATCTCCCGACTGGGCCCGCGCACGCTGCGCCTGGACCAATTGCCGGTGGACACCGACGCGGTGCTGTTCCTGACCGGCCCGTCGGGATCCTGCCGTTTCGATACCGGCGAGGTCGTCCGCTTGATCAGCGCCTCGCCTCCCCGCGCCCAACGCATGGGCCGCACTGAGACGGTCCTGCCTCTCGCTGGCGAGCCCCTCACGGAGCGCGTCCTAGCGGATGCCCTGGAATGCGTCTGCACCCGCCAAGGCTGGGACATCGTGCACCTTCACGTCGCCCCGCACGGACACGCCTCCCTCACGGGCCAAACCCGCGGCGCCCACGAATGGTGGATCGAACTTCGCCCGGGTTCTCGACAAACACCAACCGGCCAGATGCTCGCGGAGATGATCGACGCCGAACTGAAGCGCCTGCATCCAGGCTACGCGCGCCAGCGGACGGCCGGACGGATCCAGGAACCGATCGTTCGCCTTGTCATCCCCGGCGTTTTTGACGCCTGGCGCGAGCGCGCCGTCCACGAGGCGACGCCCGCCACCCTTCCCGTCAGTCTCCCCACCCGCCGTATCGCCAACGTGCTCGCCAGCTTCACGCGTTTTCACGACGCATGATGCGGCGGGGCGAATGGGGCGTTTCACTTCCGCTCGACACATCGCCCCATACGCGCCCGCCCGGTCAGCCCCCTCAGCCCTGTACTCGTCAGAGCCCGCGCCAGCGACTCGACGGCGGGGCGAATCGCCTTTTCGGGAAAGGCCGCAAACCCGAGCAGCAGGCCGCGGACGTCGTCGCGCTGGAGGACGTGCCGGCTCAGCGCCTGCGTTTCGACTCCCTCCCTCCGCGCCGCCTCCTCCGCTTCCCGTGAACTCATGCCGTTTCTGAGCAATCCCGTGGTGCAGAGCCCCGCCCTCACGGGCGATATATCCAGCAGGCCCCGCAGGTGCCGTGCCGCCTCGTCGGACAGCGCCCCGAGGCGCGAGGCGTACAGGTCGCGCATGCGCCGCATGTGGCGACCGAGATGACCCTCCATGATGAAATCGCAGAGCACCGCCTGGTCGATTCCCACGGTGTGAAGGTCGGTTCGCAGGCGAAACGCCAGGAACTCATCCAGCAAGGCATGCGGGAGCACGAGATAGCCCAGACGTACCGCGGGAAAAAGGAGCTTGTTGAAGGTCCCCACGAGGATCACCCGCCCGTGGTGATCCAGACTCTGCAAGGTGGAAATCGACGGGACGGAGAAGCGCAGTTCGCTGTCGTAGTCGTCCTCGAGCAGATATCCGCCCGATTCCCGCGCCCACTCAAGCGCTGCGAGCCTGCGGCGCCGCGACATCACCACCCCGAGCGGGAACTGGTGCGTGGGCGTCAGGTACGCAAGCCGGGCACGCGGAGCACGCCGCCGCCCTTCCGCGACGTCCAGTCCCTCGTCATCGACAGGCACCGGCACCAGTCGCCCGCCCGCCCCTGAGAACGCATCGATCGCCCCGAAGTAACCAGGGTCCTCCATCCACACCTCGTCCCCCGGCTTGAGGAGAAAACGGGCCAGGAGATCGAGCCCCTGCTGGACGCCTGAGATGATCACCACCTGGTCCGGCGTGCAGTGCACCCCGCGGACCGATCCGAGGGTGCCCGCGAGCGCCGCGCACAGGGGCGGGTACCCGTGGCCGTCGCTCCAGCCCGTGAGCAGCCCCGACGACGCGCCGCGCATGCGCCGGCCGGCTATCCGCGACCACAGCTCAATCGGAAATTCGTTTACAGCCTGGCCGTACTGGAAGGGCCGGGGCGGATGTGTCCACGTCAGCCCCGCCAGACGCGTCAGCGGGAAAGGTCGCTTTGCGACAGATTCCCCGGCTTTCTCCAAGGGCTTCGGAGCCCATTTGCTCACCCAGGTGCCGGAACCCCGCCGTGCGACCAGCAGGCCCGCGGCCTCGAGCTGCTGGTACACGGCGACGACACTGCCGCGCGAGATCCCGACCTGGCCGGCCAGGTCGCGCGTCGCGGGCATGCGCGTGCCGGTGCGCAGTCGTCCATCGAGGATCGCCGAGCGAAGCTCACCGTGCAGCCAGGGCAGCAGCCGATGGCGAGGCGGGCGCTCGCCGAGGGTGAGTTCACAGGCGCTGATGACCTTGGGCATGGGGATGGCTGGATAGGTGGTCCATGGGAATTGGGCAAAGTGGCACTACCGCGCGGCTGCCAGACGGATAAACTAAGATACCCATGACTCCGTGAAAATGAAGCGGAAGCGATGAATGATCGGTGGGCGACGCCCGTCGCGCTCCAGACAGCACCTCAGCCCGCGCGTCTCCACGAAGTGAATGCAGCCATCGCTCTCCGACGGAAACCCATGCCTCCCCCGACCACCAAATCCCAACTCATCTCCCTAGAGTTTGCGCCGGACCGCCCGTGGGCGACGCCGATTGAGCGCCTCGCGGCGGCGCTGTTCTCTGCCTCGCTTGGAACCCTCGGGCTTTTGACCGTGCTCTCCCGCGACTTTGCCTACGACTGGCAGCCAGTCGCATCCGCGCTTCCTTTCCGGGCCGCGACCGCCGTCGTGTGCGGCCTGTTCATGATCGCTCTTGCGGCGGCGCTGCTGATCCGGCGCCTGGAGGACATGGCCGCACAACTGCTGCTGCCGTTCCTCCTGGTCTGGCTTTCTCTGAAGGTGCCCGCGGTGGTGGCGGTTCCGAAGATCGAGGGCGTCTGGCTCGGTCTGGGGGAAATCGGCATGCTCGTCGCCGGTGGCTGGGTCCTGTTTGCACGCCTGGCCTGCCTCGGCCGATCGACGATTTTCGGAGGCCTCGCCGGAGATCCGGGACTTCGGATCGCACGCACGCTGTTCGGCTTGGCGGTCATCCCGGTCGGACTCGGCCACCTCGTCTATGCGGACATCACCGCGAGCCTCGTGCCGGCCTGGTTGCCCTTTCGGCTCGGCATCGCCTACATCACCGGCGTCGGCCAGATCGCCTGCGGCCTGGGCCTCGTGTTCTCAATCCTTCCGCGCGTAGCCGCCTGGACGGAGACGGCGATGCTGACCCTCTTTGCCTTCCTGGTCTGGGGTCCGCACAGCTGGTTTGCCCTGAATCCACAGCTGCCCGGCACCCCACCCGGCCCGCGCTTCCCCCTGACCGCCTTTCTCATCACCTGCCTCATCGGAGCCTCGTCCCTGCTCATCGCGAGCACGATGGAGGAGCGGAAGCGCGACGTGAACCGGCCGCCACCGTCCTGAGCGAGGGAAACACCCCACGTGATTTGCTTGCACTCGGTCGGCGGCCCGGAAAAGTTGCCGCGAATGCAGGATGCCTGACACGGAGAGGTGGCAGAGTGGTCTATTGCGGCGGTCTTGAAAACCGCTGGGGTCGCAAGGCTCCCGGGGGTTCGAATCCCTCCCTCTCCGCCATTTTCGCAGCGCGAAAATGGCGCTTTCGCGAAGCGAAAGAGAAGCGCGCAGCGATTCGAGAGGAGGGATATGGGCAAATGGTCGCCCGCGACCGTTTGGGCTGCAGGCCTGAGCGAAGCGAACCAATCCCTCCCTCTCCGCCAGGCTTCGTCGATGCTGACGCATCGTACTATGTCTGGCTGCGCCGCATAAGTAAGCACGCCGGACCAGGCTGAAATACAGCGCAGAAGCCTGCCGGGCGTAGTCACCGCCAAAAGCGGCACGAAGCCCGGCTAAAATCGCAAAATGAACCACAGAGGCACAGAGAGCACAGAGGAGGATTTTTGCGTCTCAGAGGCTGCTTCGGCGCACCTGCCCGTTGATGCATTGGGTGCGGATCCATTTCTGTAACCAGCCCCCTCTGTGACCTCTGTGTCTCCGTGGTCCCAATACAACTGCGATAAGGCTACTTCTGCCGCTTCGCCCAGGCCTCGCCCTCCGGCGTCCGCCGCCAGGTGAAGTACGCGTCGAGGGTCTCGAGGCCCTTGAGGTTCGCCACGCCGCCGACCGTCGGCGCATCGGTGAAATGCATCACCTTCGAACCGCTCGTCGTGAACGCCGGCCACTCGGGCAGGCCGGGACCGTTCGGGTTGCCGGTCTTCACGAAATTCGTCCAGTACGTGGCCATGTCGTCGGAAAGCGTCCGGTCGGCCGCGCTCCAGGGGAGGTCCGGCGACTGATTCAAATGCTGGAAGACATAGACCATCTCCTCGGAATGCACCGCGCCGATGGCCTTTTTCCAATACAGCTGCGGTGAGCGCGGAGGGACGTGGGCGAAGTAGTACAGGTACGCTTTCCCCTTGCCGTGCTCCGCCTGAAGGCGGGCCCAGGACCAGGTGCCCCAGGCGAAGGCGGAGTCGCGCATAAGATCCAGGCTCGATTGACGCCACGCGTCGGACGTCGCCGGATACCGCGCGAGGATGCGGTCCGCGAAGGGACCGAAGCGTCCGCGAACGCTGGCGACATAGGCCGCCTCGGACGGCGGCGTGCCAAAGAGAGCACCCTCGTCCGAGTTGGTGCCGATGAGCACCGGCGTGTCGTTGAATCGGCCCTGCTGATACAGCAGGTAGGGATCGCCCGTGATGACGTAGCCATCCTGCACCGGCCAGAATTCCCCGGGCCCGCCCGCCGCATTCTGGATCGCTGACGCCGGGAGCTTCCGCAGTTCCGCGAGTGAGCCGACTCCGAGGCGTTTCATGAACGCCAGGCCCTGCTGTTCGGCGGCGGCGAGGGTTTGGACGTTTTCACCCGGCGCAGGCGGCGTGCGCGTGGGCCCCATGGAGCCACCGCTCTCCGAAATCGCACCTTGGAACAGGCCGTGCGCCAGCGGCGAGGCCGCGAGCATGCTCACGGAGATGCCGCCTGCCGACTCGCCGAAAATGGTCACGCGATGCGGATCGCCTCCGAATGCCGCAATGTTGTCGCGGATCCATTTCAGACCCGCGATCTGGTCGAGCAGGCCGTAGTTGCCGGAGACGTGATGCGAGGATTCCGCACTGAGGGAAGGCAGAGCGAGGAAGCCCATGGGCCCAACACGGTAGGCGATGCTCACGACCACGACGCCGTGCTTCGCGAGCTCTGCGCCACTGTAGGAGCTCATCGCCGTCGACCCCGATGTGAACCCGCCGCCATAGATCCATACCATCACCGGCAAAGCCTGCTTCGGCGACGTGGCGGGCGTCCAGACGTTCAGATAAAGACAATCCTCGCTCGCATGCAGCGGACCCATCCAGGCCTCGAGGTGCTGCATCGGCGATGCCGCAAAAGTATCCGCGTGCAGGACCCCCGGCCAGTCGGCGGCAGGTTGCGGCGCACGCCAGCGCAGTGCGCCGACCGGTGGCGCGGCAAACGGAATGCCGAGGTAAGCCGTCAGGCCGTCCTGGCTGGTGCCTTGCACCCAGCCATTACGGATATGGATGGGCGATGGCGCGGTCGGAGCCGCGCGGAGTCCGGGGCCGAATGCGACGAGCGCGCCGAGGACGACGAGTATCCAGACGATAGAAGATCCCATCGAACGCGGCCAAACGAACGGTTTGACCGCCCCATGGGTTGCCGGGGAATTGCTGGTAACCATGGGCGACCTGCCTGAAGCCAGTCGGCCGTGCAGTCAACCCGCGAGCCGGAGGACGGTCATGCCGGAGGGGAAAAGCGAGGAGGGATTCTGGAAAAAGGAATTTAACAGCGATGGAGGGGATGAAAGGGATGAGTGGTTCGCGTGAGCGGAGCTCGGGGATTCTGCCCGGCTCGAGACTCGAACGACGTCGGATGTTGGAGAGCCAATCGACACTCGGCCCTCCTTTGGCGCATCCATCCCTTTCATCCCCTCCATCCCTGTGAGACCTCCGTTGTGCATCCTACCAGAGCCGGATCCCACGCCTCCGCTTCGGGCGCCGGGGGCCCTTTTTGACAACCCGCGATTTTGGCGTGAGGTTTTCGCGTACCCAGCCATGCCCACCCGAGCCCCCGCCCCCACCAATCCCAAGGTCGACGCGTTTTTGAACAAGGCGACGCGCTGGAAGGACGAGATGATCGAGCTGCGAAAAATCGTCCTCGCGTGTGGTTTCACTGAGGAGCTGAAGTGGTATCAACCCTGTTACGCCTACGAAGGCACCAATCTAGTCGTCATAAGCACCTTCAAGGCACACTGTGCGCTCAACCTTTTCAAGGGAGCCCTGCTCAAAGACCCCGAGGGCATCCTCGTCAAACCCGGGGAAAACTCCCAGTCTGGCCGCCAGATTCGGTTCACGTCTGTTACTCAGGTCAACCGGATGAAGCCCGTGCTCAAAGCGTACCTCAAGGAAACCATCGAAGCCGAAAAGGCGGGCTTGAAAGTGCGCCTAAAGCCGACCTCGGACTACCCGGTGCCGGACGAGCTCAAGGCGAAATTCGCGGCTTCGCCGGCCTTCGAACAGGCATTCCGCGCGCTCACCCCCGGCCGCCAGCGAGGCTACCTCCTGCACTTTTCCGCTGCCAAGCAATCCGCGACCCGCACCTCCCGCATAGAGAAGTACGTCCCGCAGATCTTCGCCGGCAAGGGCTACCAGGATTAGCTGCGGGAGGACAGTAGTCCGAGTCCGCGAAGACTCGAGCCGGCTCCCTTTCTTAAATATGGGGCACGGCTTCAGGCTTCGGAAACGACTCTCGACTCGTGCTACCGTTGGTTGCCATCACCCCAGGAAAAGCCCAACGACATCTAAGATAGCCGGCGCGTCGCCGCCGGTCCAGTTTCCACGAAGCGTGCGACTCCCTTGCCAAGAGCCGTTCGATCTGGGTTCTGACTCGGCTCCGTTCGCTCTTTGAGCGAACGACAGGTGTGAACGAAAGGGACAGGCCGATTTTTACCGATGGGCGGCATTCGAAGAATTAGGCAGGAAGGCAGGTCATATTTGGTGCAGTGGTGGAGAGACAGTGACAGGCCGATTTTCAGGAATGCGCGGAGCGACTGGCTTCGGTTGTTTGCATCCTCCGTTCGGGGGAGAGTTATGCCCCGTAAAAGCGACTCTTTTTCCTACCGTCGCCCATCGATTGCAGGTCAATTTATGCCGCGGAACCCAGCTCCGCCTATTCCCCTGTCGTTCTCTTGTCGCTTAGCCCCACAAATTGCTTCGCATTCGCGAGAGCACATGCAGTCCGGCCCAGTCGGTGACCGGCGCAAGGGCCTGCGGCTGCCGTATCGTCTTCCCGTCAATCCGGGCTGACATCCTCTCAACGTACTCCTTACTCCCCAGGATCACTCCGTCGGTAAAGTAGCGTATCCGGCACTTCAGTACCTCAGCCAGGGACAACCTGCCGCCAGTCCGCAGCACTTCCTCGAACAGCTCGGGCGTCGCCCGGGCCTTGTCCTCACTGGCCTCACTGAGCATCGCAATCACCAGGCACCGGTAGCCATCCAAAACCTCCGACCAGCTCCCCCCTGTCGCCTGTCGCAGTCCCAGGCGAGCCTTCGGATTGCCGGCAACCGCTTCCGCATATCCACAGAATCGGTAGTCCTTCGGATCCTTCACTATCGCTGCTCGCACCGCGTTGCCGTCGATGTACGCAGCCATTTTTGTCAAAGCATCCCCACTCTCTACCAGCACGCTCTTGAAGCGTTCCGACCACAGAGTCCCGTACCGCTTGTGGGTCTTGTTGTACCAGATGCTGAAACGCATCTTCAGCAGCTTGTTGAACTGCGACACGTCAAACATCTGCCGCAGCTGTTTCTCCCTCCACGTTCGGGCCAGCTCCCCATCCCGCGCCATATCCGCCTCCACCGCTCTCAACGCCACTTCCTGGGCCGGCTTGAGCCGCGGATACAACGCTCGGTACCGAACCAGCAATTCTCGGTCCGTGACCTCGTGTCTCTGGGGCACTCTCACCAGCACATGATAGTGGTTCGACATCAGAGCGTACGTCACGAGTTCCAAGCCGCAGTATTCCGCCAACTTCCAAACCTGCGTCCGCAACACCTCCTTCTCCTTCTCTCCCAACAGCCACTCCCCCCCGGCCGTTCTGCTCATGCAGTGATAATACCCCTCCTCCTGCAACGCATCTACCTTCAACCTCGGTCGCCTCATTCATTCTATTTCACCTTTTCTAACAACAAGGTCAATGTTTTTTACCTTTTTCTGCCTGTCCCTGTTTCCACGTCCTGTTTCCACGTCTCCCAAACGCATCCGATCCCTGGCCTAATTCAAAAAGGCACTTATTTGTGGGACACTACACTAGCTCCTGGATTCCAGCTTCCCGCTTCTCGCTCCTCGCTTCTTCTTCCTGAACTTTCCCCTTGCCAAAGGGGGGAGGAGCCTCTGTTTTCGACCGCTCTTTCCATGCAAAAGACCAAAAAGTCCGTTGCCAAGCGCTTCAAGCTGACCGCCAAGGGCAAGCTCGTGCGCCGCACCCCGGGCTTCCGTCACTTGCTGGCCTCGAAGAGCACGAAGCAGAAGCGTCGTGCCTCCAAGGACAAGCTCGTTGCGGAAGGCCATGCGGAACCGCTCAAGCGTTGCCTGCCCTTCGGGCTGTAACCTAACGCGCATCAATCGAAATTTCGCCAGGCGGGTGAACACATCGGGCGACCCGCCGGCGACTAACATAAAGGAATAACATGCCTCGTGTCACAAACTCCCCCGCGTCGCGCAAGCGCCGCAAGAAGGTGCTGAAATACGCCAAGGGCTATTTCGGCAACAAATCCAAGCTCTTCCGCTACGCGAAAGAAGCCGTCCAGCACGCCTGGCAGTACTCGTACGCCGCGCGCAAGAAGAAGAAGGCTGACTGGCGTGGTCTGTGGATCACCCGTCTGAACATCGCCTGCCGCAATGCGGGCATCAGCTACAGCCGCTTCATCGAGGGCCTCAAGGCCGCGAACATCGATCTCGATCGCCGCGTGCTGAGCGACCTCGCGATCCGCGACGAAGTGGCCTTTAACGGACTCGTCCAGCAGGCCCAGGCCGCGCTGAAGTCCAAGGCCACCGCTGCGAAGAAGGCCTAAGGCCTGACACGAGCCCGTCCGGGCTCGCAGTCGATTTTCAAAAGACGGCCCTCGTAAGAGGCGCCGTCTTTTTTTTGCCCCCGTGGGCGGACGGGGATCGAGCATGGTTTCAGCTTGGCGGCTCCGATGTGGAGTGCGGTGGCCTGACACCGTCCCGCGCATTCGGGAACGCGAGACCTGACTCGCGCCCGGAGGTTTCGGAATCCGAAACCTCCGCTCCCCGCGGGCGGTCGGGCCCGCCCGTCGAGGGCGGTGCCAGGTCACCGCACTCCACATCGAACAGCACTCGCGGCCTGAGAAGGCGGCAGTCTGACAGAGCGTGCGGTGGCCCTCAAGGACCCTGAGCTTGCCAAACGGGGACACCGTTTTGGCTTTCGGAATCCGAAACCTCCGCTCCCCGCGGGCGGTCAGGCCCGCCCGTCGAGGGCGGTGCCAGGTCACCGCACTCCACATCGAACCGCCTGCGGCCTCGAGCGGTGGGACTTTCATTCTTTCACCTTCCGACGGTAGTGTCCGAAAACTTCAGCAAAAAGACGGATCATGGTAGGTGGTTAGGTGCTTAAGCCAAAAACCACCAAACGAAGGAAGAACCATGACCCGTCCGAAAAAGGACATGACCGAATCAAAAAGCACGCGCGAGCAAAT
>DAIDAF010000020.1:0-414491 GCA_027310745.1 Opitutaceae bacterium
GCCCAACCCGCCCCCCAGCCCCTCTCCGCCGCCAGCTGAGGGCGAAGCCAGGGCGGATGAATTGAACAGAAGTCAACGAAGGGAACGAAGCGTCGAGAGGCGGACGGCCTCAGGGTTGGCAGGACAGGGTCGGTGGGCTGCGACCCCGAACCTCCCATTCTTCCACTCTTGCCCTCGACTCCAGCCCACTGGCCGCTCTTCGTTCCCTTCGTTGACTTCTGTTCAACCACCCGCTCGCGCCGCCCGGCCCGTCAGCCCCGCAGGCTGCCTGCGGCCAGCTCGTCGAGGAAACTCGAATACGTCTTGCGCACGCCCTCGGCCAGGCTGATGCGCGCCGTCCAGCCGAGCGCGGTCAGCCGCGACACGTCCATGAGCTTGCGCGGCGTGCCGTCGGGCTTGGTGGAGTCCCACACGATGCGCCCCGAATAGCCCACGACGTCGCGGACCGTCTCCGTCAGTTCCCGGATCGTCACGTCCGTGCCGGAGCCGACATTGATCCAGTCGGGCGGAGTCTCGAGGCGGAGCAGGTAGGCGCAGGCGTCCGCGAGGTCGTCCACGTGCAGGAACTCGCGCCGCGGCGAGCCCGTGCCCCACGCGACCACCTCGGGCTTCCCGCCGAGCCTGGCCTCGTGAAACTTCCGGATCAGCGCCGGGAGCACATGCGAGTTCTGAAGGTGATAGTTGTCCCCCGGTCCGTAGAGGTTCGTCGGCATGGCCGAGTGATAGCAGACGCCGTACTGTTTCCGGTAATACTGGCAGAGCTTCAGCCCGGCGATCTTCGCGATCGCGTAGGCCTCGTTGGTCGGCTCCAGCGCGCTGGTCAGCAGGCAGTCCTCCGGCATCGGCTGCGGGGCGTGCTTGGGATAGATGCACGAGCTTCCCAGGAACAGCAGGCGCCGGACTCCCGCCTTCCAGGCCCCGTGAATCGCGTTCGAGGCGATCGCCAGGTTGTCGTGGAGGAACTCCGCGGGATACGTGTTGTTCGCGTGGATACCGCCCACCTTCGCCGCGGCGATGATCGCCACGTCCGGCTTCTGCTCGGCATAAAACGCCGCCACCGCCGCCTGGTCCGTGAGATCCACCTCGCGCCGCGTCCGCAGCACCAGCTCAACCCCCGGCTCCGCGCGGAAGCGCCGCACGAGCGCCGCCCCGACCATGCCCTGATGTCCTGCGATATAGAGTTTCATGCGTGTGAGAGGTTTGGAATGGCCACAAAAAACACAAAAAACACGAAAAGGGAAACCTGACTCTGCGCTGCACGGAGAAGCTTCTCGCTCATCGAAATAGACCGAGTCGCGGAGGCGAAGCCGTTACTTGGAATGCTGAAGCCAAATTACACAGTTGGATTTGAACCACAGAGACACAGTGAACATGGAGAAATGCAGTTGGGCGGGAATTTTGTATGGAATCTCTTTCACCTCCGAGGGGAGCGCTGATTCCGCCCCTTGCTGGGATTTCAGCCTCTGCCTGTCCGCCGTAGCCTTGGCGAAGGTGGATATCTCTGTGTCTTGTATGTTCAACGGCGTTTTAACGCTGAAACGACGGACTCGATCCATTTGGTGTCCCGTCCTACCCCTCTGACGTCCGACCTCTTGCACCTGTCCTCTAACCTCCGGGGTACAATCCCGCCTCCGCCCTCAGAGATTCGGCAGCTTGGCGATTTGCGCCTCGCGCGTGGCGAGCTGGAGGTCGTGGTCGACCATGATGTTCACCAGCTCCTTGAAGCGCACCTTCGGCTCCCAGCCCAGCTGCTTCTTGGCCTTGGCCGGATCTCCGATCAGCAGCTCGACCTCGGACGGCCGCTCGTATCGCTCATCGTATTTCACGTACTTCTGCCAGTCCAGTCCCAGCAGGCGGAAGGTCTCCTCGCAGAACTCGCGCACCGTGTGCGTCTCGTTCGTCGCCACCACGTAGTCGTCCGGATTGTCCTGCTGCAGCATCAGCCACATCATGTCCACGTACTCCTTCGCGTAGCCCCAGTCGCGCTTCGCGTCCAGGTTTCCCAAATACAGCGACTCCTGCAGGCCGCACTTGATGCGCGTCGCCGCACGCGTGATCTTGCGCGTCACGAAGGTCTCGCCCCGCCTCGGGCTCTCGTGGTTGAACAGGATCCCGTTCGAAGCGTGAAGGTGGTAGCTCTCACGGTAGTTCACCGTCAGCCAGTACGCGTATACCTTCGCACACCCGTACGGCGAGCGCGGCCAGAACGGAGTCCGCTCCGTCTGCGGCACCTCCTGCACCTTGCCGAACATCTCAGACGACGAGGCCTGGTAGTACCGGCACTTCTTCACCAGCCCCGCCTCCCGGATCGCCTCCAGGATGCGAAGCGCCCCCAACCCCACCACGTCGCCCGTGTACTCCGGCACGTCGAACGACACCCGCACGTGCGACTGCGCCCCGAGATTGTAGATCTCGTCGGGCTGCAGACTGTACAGCAGCTTCACCATCTGCACCGAGTCCGCCAGATCCCCGTAGTGCAGGAACAGCCGCACGCCGTTGACGTGGGGATCCCGATACAGGTGGTCGATCCGGCTGGTGTTGAACGTAGAGGCCCGGCGGATGATGCCGTGAACCTCATAGCCTTTCTCAAGGAGCAGCTCCGCAAGGTAGGATCCATCCTGACCCGTGATGCCGGTGATGAGGGCGCGCTTCATAAGGCTCTGAAAGAAGGGCGCCTGCCACGAACTTGCAAGCTGTCATGCACCGCGCACGGCAGTCCATGCCACCGCGCGCGATCCGACCCGGTTACACCGCGCGAAAGACCACCGAGGCGTTCTGCCCGCCAAAGCCGAGGTTGTTGCTCATCACACAGCGCGCTTTCAACTCCCGCGCCTGGTTCGGCACGTAGTCGAGGTCGCACTCAGGATCGGGCTCCGCATAGTTGATCGTCGGAGGGACGACCCCCGTCTGGATCGCCTTCACGCACGCCACCGCCTCGATGCCGCCGGCGGCACCAAGCAGGTGCCCCGTCATCGACTTGGTCGAGCTCACCGCGAGCTTCCGGGCGTGATCGCCAAAGACCTTCTTGATCGCAAGAGTCTCGAACTTGTCGTTGTACGGCGTGCTCGTGCCGTGCGCGTTGACGTAGTCCACCTCCTCGGGCCGGACTCCGCCGTAGGAAAGCGCGCGGCTCATGGCGAGCATCAGGCCGCGTCCCTCGGGATCGGGCTGGGTGATGTGAAAGGCGTCGCACGAGGCCGCGTATCCGGCGAGTTCACAGTAAATGCGCGCACCGCGGGCCTTCGCATGCTCGTAGGACTCCAGCACCAGCACGCCCGAACCTTCGCCCATGACGAAGCCGTCACGGCCGGCGTCGAACGGACGCGACGCATGCTGCGGGTCATCGTTGCGGGTGCTCATCGCCTTCATGGCGCAGAAGCTCGCAAACGCAAAAGGGGTGATCGACGCCTCGGCGCCGCCGGCAACCATCACATCCGCCTCGCCGCGGCGAATGACGTGGTAGGCCTCGCCCAGGGAGTGCGTCGCACTCGCGCAGGCGGACACCGTGCCGAAGTTCGGACCGCGCGCACCGAGATCGATGCCAACCAACCCTGAGCAGATGTTTCCGATCAGCGACGGAATCGTGAACGCCGACACCTTGCGCGGACCGCGCTCGAACAGAACCCGAAGCTGCGATTCGTACGTGAACATGCCGCCGATGCCCGAGCCGATGATCACGCCGAAGCGGTCTCCATTTTCCTTGGACATCTCCAGGCCCGCATCCTTCACCGCCTGGCGCGCAGCGCAGAATCCAAGATGCGTGTATCGGTCGTTGCGACGGGCCTCCTTGGGATCCCACTGCACCGCCGCGTCCCAATTGCGCACCTCGGCGCCAATCTGGCAGGCAAAGTCGGCGGGATCGAAGGCGCTGACTCGGTCGATGCCGTTACGACCGGCTACGAGGCCGGCCCAAAAGTCTTCGGCCGTGTGGCCGATCGCAGTGATGGCGCCCAGGCCGGTGACGACGACTCTACGGGGTTCGGTGGCGTAGTGGTCCATTGTAATGTCGGGTGATTGAAGGGATTAGTCAGCGCGGACGAAACGTCCGTAACTAGGCACCCCGGGCGTCAACGCAAGGACACAAAAAAGGCGTTCTGCCTGTTTTCCCGAATCGGGAAGCGGCGGAACGCCCAAATTGAATCGGCGGCGGGAGATTACTTCTGACCGGCCTTGCCCTTGATGTAGTCGACCACCTGGCCGACCGTCTGGAGCTTCTCAGCGTCCGCCTCGGGAATCTCACCCTTGATCTCATCCTTGAACTCCTCTTCGAAGGCCATGATGAGCTCGACCGTGTCGAGGGAATCGGCACCGAGATCGTCGAGGAACGACGCCGTGGGCGTAATCTGCTCCTCGTTCACGTTAAGCTGGTTAACGATGATCTCTTTGACGCGTTGTTCGATGGTTTTCTGGTCAGCCATGTTGGAAAGACGCAAATGTGGTTGGGAGCGTTCACATCGCCATGCCGCCGTCAATGGCAAAAACTTGACCGGTGATGTACCCGGCCTCCTCAGAACACAGGAAGGTCGCGGCGGCTGCAATGTCCTGCACCTCGCCGAAGCGCTTGAGCGGTACAACTTCCAGGATTTTCGCGGAGACCTCGGCGTTGTTCACGAACTCCGTCGTCATGTCCGTCTTGATGAATCCCGGCGCAACCGCGTTCACCGTGATGCTCCGGGAGGCAAACTCCTTCGCCAGCGTCTTGGTAAGTCCGATCATGCCCGCCTTGGCCGCAGAGTAGTTGGCCTGGCCGGCATTTCCCATGATGCCCGAGACCGAGGTGATGTTAACGATCCGGCCCCAGCGCGAGCGGGTCATCGGACGGGCCAGGTATTTCGTCCAGAAAAAGCAGCTCGAGAGATTGGTCTGGATGACCGCGTTCCAGTCCTCGTCGCTCATGCGAAACAGGAGGCCGTCGCGCGTGATGCCCGCGTTGTTCACCAGGATGTCGATCACGGGGAACTCTGCGAGGAGCTGCTCGCAGGCCTTCGCCACGGCGGCGCCGTCGGCGACGTCCACGGCAAGCGCCTTGGCCTTGCCACCCGCCGCCACGATGGCCGCGGCGGTCGCCCCGCAGGAGTCGGCCGACTTCGACACGCAGATGACCGTGACGCCCTGGCGGGCCAGGGATTCAGCGATGGCTTTTCCGATGCCGCGACCGGCACCCGTCACCAAGGCGGTGCGATTGGGTTTGAACGTAAGCATGGTTACAGGGAGAGGTTGGAACTGAACCCGCAGGAGGGCCAAAGTCGAGGGCGGACGCAAGGCCGCTTTCAGGCCCTGCGCCTCGTGCCCGCCAGCCGGTAATCGGCGCCGTCGGCGGCGCGCCTCAGTACACGTCGCGCTGGTAGCGCTTGTCCTTCTTCATCTGCTTCACGTAGTCCGCAGCCGCCGCGGCGTCCATGCCGCCCTGCTGGGCGATGATCTCATGCAGCGCCGCATCGACGTCCTTGGCCATGCGTTTCGCGTCGCCGCAGACGTAGAAGTGGGCGCCGCCCTTGATCCAGGCCCAAAGCTCAGCCGCGTTCGCCCGCATGCGATCCTGGACATAAACCTTCGGCGTGCGGTCGCGCGACCAAGCCGTATCCAGTCGGTGGAGATGTCCGTCCGCCAGGGCCTGCTTCCACTCGTCTTCGTAGAGGAAGTCGCAGGCCTCGCGCTGGTCGCCGAAGTAAACCCAGTTGCGCCCCGTGGCCCCGGCGGCCACCCGGTCCTGTACGAACGCACGGAACGGCGCGATGCCCGTGCCGGGCCCCACCATGATGCAATCCGCCGCACCGTTCTCCGGCGGGCCAAAGTGCGAGTCGACCACGAACACCGGTACCAGCGTCTCAATCTCCTTCACGCGCTCGGCGAGGAACGAGGAGCAGACGCCCACCCGGTCGCGCCCGTTCATGTGATAGCGCACCACCACGATCGTGAGATGAATCTCGCCCGGATGCAGCTTCGACGACGACGCGATCGAATACAGGCGCGGCATCAGGCGGCGAAGCTGGTCGACAAACTCCTGCGGCTGCAGCCGGGTCTTCGGGAAGTCGGCCAGAATGTCCACGTAATGCCGCTGCTCGAGGTAGGCTGCGAGCTGCTCTTTCGCCTCGGGCGCAAGCAGCGCCGTCAGCCGCTGGCGCTCACCGTCGTCCGTCGTCCTCGAAGCAATCAGGTCCAGTATCTTCCGCGACGGCGCGTTCAGGGCCAGATTAGCGAAGAGGGCCAGGCGCAACGGCACCGACACCGTCGCCCTGGGCAGCACCACGCGCTCCGTTCCGCTCGCACCCAGCAGCCGCAGAACGTCATCCACCTCCTTGGGCGGATTCACCGGGTACACTCCAAGCGAATCGCCCACCTTGTAGGTAAGCCCGCTGCCCGCGAGGCTGAGCACAAAATGGCGAGTCTCCTTCTCCGATCCCGGCTTGCTGAGCAGCCGGTTCTCGAGAATCCGCGCAGGGAACGGATTGTCCTTGTTGTAGGGTGATACGATGGTCGCAGACGACGACATGGCGGCCTACCAATGCACAGGCCCGCGCTTCCTGCAAATGGGTCGGCAGGATTTGGAAACCCAACCTAAAACCCAGCTCCTCGCTTGATTTAAGGGCGCCTTTCCGCCCAATGTGCCCGCATGTCCGACGGAACCCTCAGAATCCAGAAATACCTTGCCGACGCCGGCGTGTGCTCCCGCCGTGCCGCCGAGGAGGCAATCCGGCTGGGCGAAGTCTGGATCAACGGCAAACCCGCCGAAATCGGGCAGAAGGTCGACCCCGCGGTCGACCGGGTCACGCTCGAGGGCAAACCCATACGCACCGCCCCCCAGCCCAAGATCACCGTCGCGGTCCACAAACCTCGCGGCCTCATCTGCTCGAACAGCGATCCCCATAACCCGGACACCGTCTTCAGCCTCGTTCCACGACCCTACCAGCGCTTCCGATTCTTCTGCGCCGGCAGGCTCGACAAGGATAGCGAGGGCCTCGTGATCCTGACCACCGACGGCGATCTCGCGCACCGGCTCATGCACCCGGCCAGCGAGGTGGTGAAACGTTACGCCGTCCGTCTCGCCTCCCCCTTCCCCGCCACCAAGATCCGCCTGCTCCTGCGCGGCACAGTCGTCGAGGACGAACGCCTCAAGGTCGAGCACGCCCTCCTGCTCAACCCCCGCCCCGACGGCAGCTCGGATTCCCTCGACGTCCACCTCCACCACGGGAAGAAACGCGAGATCCGCCAGCTTTTCCTCGCCCTCGGCTTCGAAGTCCGCCGCCTGCGCCGTTACCAGATCGGAGCCCTGCGCCTGAAGGGAATCCCGTTGCGTGGCGCCATCCAACTTTCTACGCAGGACATTGAACTTCTGTTCAGAAACCCAGGTGTCTTCAACAACACCCGCCGCTCCCATTCATCCGATCACCATGAAGACTAAGCTCGCCGGCTTACTGACCGGCCTCGTGCTCGCATTCCAGCTCCACGCCGCGGTGCTCACCGCGCCCACACCCGTTTACATCCAGCCCGCCACCACCGCCGCAGTCGTGTCCGTGCTCAATGCGGGTTCGACCCCGAGTCCGTCCAACGCAAGCGGCGCCGTCGCCCCCCAGGGCTGGATGGCCGTCGACGTCGCGGGCCCGTTCGTCGCCTACATCCATGGGCGGGAGCTCGACAAGAATCTCAACATCCGCCCCAACGCCCCGCTGATGCTCCGCCCCAGCGACCAGGCCGCCGTGCTCACGCACTACGTGAAGGGCATGAAAATCGAGGTCACCGGCATCCGCGGTCACTGGATGCAGGTCCGCCTGAAGGAAAACCTCGTGGGCTACATCCAGCTCGCCACCGCCACTCCCGACACCAATCCGCTCGTCGCCCAGCCCCAGTCCGCTCCGGCTTCCTACGGCGCCTCCGCCGCCCCTCAACCCATCCCCGCCGCCACGGCCACCCCCGTGTCCTCCGCCGAGATGCCCCGCACGTTCCAAGGCAAGTTCGTCGCCACCCGCCATTTCTTGGGCTTCCACAGGGCTTACGACTTCCAGCTCAACGACAATTCCGGCAGCCGCTTCGCCTTCCTCGACCTCAGCCACATCCTCGTGACCGACGTGCTCGACCGCTACCTCAATCAGGAGGTCATCGTGTATGGAATCGCCCGCGACCTGAAGGGCTCCAAGGACATCGTCATCGAGGTTGAAAGCATCCAGCTCCGCTAACATCCGCCCTCTCTTTCACCGCATGGAACTCATCGACGGAAACAAGATCGCTGCTGACATCATCGCCGAACTCAAGGCCGAGGTTGCCTCGTTCAAAGGACGCAAGCCCTGCATCGCGCTGGTGCGCGTCGGCGAAGACCCCGCCTCTGTCTCCTACGTGAAGAAGAAGGAGAAGACCGCTGCCGAGATCGGCATGGACAGCCGCGTGATCCTTCCTCCCGATTCCATCTCACAAAATGACCTGCTCGCCCTGATCGAGTCACTCAACAACGACCCGGGCGTCGACGGCATCCTCGTCCAGTCGCCCATGCCGAAGCAGATTACCGAGCTCGAGATCTTCCGACGCATAGCCCCCGGCAAGGACGTCGACGGCCTCGGCACCATGAATCTCGGCAAGGTCGCCCAGGACGACGAGTCCGGCTTCGTCTCCTGCACGCCCGCCGGCATCATGGAGCTGCTCGCTCGCAGCGGCGTCGACCTGAAGGGCAAACACGTGGTCGTCCTCGGCCGCAGCCTGCTCGTCGGGAAACCCGTCGCCCTGCTCGCCCTCCAGAAAAAGGCCGGCGCCAACGGCACCGTCACGGTCTGCCACTCGGGAACCTCCAACCTCCCCGCCCTCACCCGCCAGGCCGACGTGCTCATCGCCGCCATCGGCAGGCCGGAATTCGTGACCGCCGACATGGTCAAACCCGGCGCCGTCGTGATCGACGTCGGCATCAACCGCGTCGCCGATTCGTCCAAGAAATCGGGATACCGACTCACCGGCGATGTCCACTTTTCGTCCGTCTCTCCGCTCAGCTCCAAGATCACCCCCGTCCCGGGCGGCGTCGGTCCCATGACCGTCGCAATGCTGATGAAGAACACGGTGAAGGCCTACCGCGCCAGCCTGCGCGGTTGACGCGCGGAGGGCGCGCGAGGTTCTTCGCCCGCGCGCCTCCGGCTCGAATCTGCGGACCCATTCCAACCCGCGCTTGCCCAGCCCGGGCGAAGGCCTTTAGCGTCCCTTCCCATGGCCGCCCCCAAAATCCTGGTTGTCGACGACCAGCCCATCAACGTCCAGCTCCTGAAACGTAAACTGGAGCGCGAGGGACTCGCCGTCGTAGCCGCGTACAACGGCGTGGAAGCCCTCGCCTCGGTGGCCAAGGACAAGCCCGACCTCATCCTCCTCGACGTCATGATGCCCGACATGGATGGCATCGAGGTTTGCCAGCGGCTTCAGTCAAACGAGGACACCCGCTCCATCCCCGTCATTTTCATCACGGCCCGCACTTCGAAGGAGGGCAAACTCGAGGGCCTCGGCGCCGGCGCGGTCGACTACATCACCAAGCCCATTGACCTGGATGAGACGTTCGCCCGCGTCCAAACCCAGCTCCGATTCGTCGCGATCAATCGCGAGATGGCCGACCTCCAGCGCCGCCTCGCCGAGGCGCGCCGCGTAGCCACGATCGGCGCTGTCACCCAGGGCATCGCTCATAATCTCAACAATCTCCTCGGCATCGTCATCGGCTACCTCGACCTCGTTAAGGCCTACTACGACAAGCCCGAGATGGTGAAGAAAAACGTCCAGCACGTGGACGAGGCCGTCCAGCGCATCGTCTCCATCATCAAACAGCTCAGCTCGCTGCTCGTAAAGGCCCGCCCGCCCGTGATCAAGATGAGCCTCCAGCGCGCCCTCGATCTCGGCGTCGCGCGCTACCAGAACGATTACCGGATCACGCAGCCTGTCGCCATCGAGAACCCGCTCGGCGAACTCCCCTTCGAAACCAACGTCGAGGTGTTCGAGGAGGTGCTTTCCAAGGTGCTCATCAACGCTTGGGAGGCCTACGACGACAAGCCCGCCCACCTGCGTCCAATCCTGATCGCCACGGCCCTCATCGATAAACCCGCAGAGGGGAAATTCGTCGAGATTCGCGTCGAGGACCACGGTCACGGCATCGACCCCGAAATCCGCGACCACGTGTTTGAACCCTTCATCAGCGCCAAACGCACCGTCGGCGTCGGCATGGGCCTCACCGTCGCACGTCACGCCCTGCGCAACCTCGGAGGCGAGGTCACCATCGCGGATCGCCCGGGCGGCGGCGCCATCGCGACGCTCATGCACCCGGTCGAGAAACGCCCCGTCAAGAACGACGGGGAGTGAGTCTCCTCAGCGGGACAACACCCGCACATACCACGGCCGCGTCGCCGTGCAGGCCCGGCAGACAGAAAGCATCACCGGGACCTCGACAAGGACGCCCACGATCGTCGCCAGCGCCGCGCCCGACTTCGCTCCGAACAGCGTGATCGCCACGGCCACGGCGAGTTCGAAGAAGTTGCTCGCACCGATGAGCGAGCCCGGCGCCGCGACGTTGTGCGGCACGCGGAAGGCCCGCATCACCAGGTAGGTCAGACCCGAATTGAAATAGACCTGGATCGTGATCGGAACGGCGATCAGCACCACCGCAAACCAGTGGTTCAGGATGTTGTCGGCCTGAAACGCGAAGATCAGCACCAGCGTGGCCAGGAGGGCCAGGATCGTCACCGGCTTGAAGACCGGCAGGAACGCCCCCTCGAACCACTCGGATCCCCGCGTGCGAATCAGCACCGTCCGGCTCAGCCAGCCTGCCGCAAGCGGGATAACGATGAACACCACCACCGAGGTGATCAGCACATCGCGCGGCACCACCACCCCGCTCACGCCCACGAGGAACATCACGATCGGCGCAAAGGCCACCAGCATGATCAGGTCGTTGATCGCCACCTGGGCCAGCGTGTACGCAGAGTCGCCGTCGGTGAGATAGCTCCAGACAAACACCATCGCCGTACAGGGCGCCGCAGCGAGGATGATCAGACCCGCCGTATAATCCTTGGCCGCCTCCTCCCCGAAGAAGCCCAACACGTGACCAAACAGCACCCGGATGAACAGCCACCCGAGCAATGCCATGCTGAAGGGCTTCACCAGCCAGTTGACGACAAGCGTAACAACCAGCCCCTTGGGCCGCTGGACGACCCCGCGCAGGCCGCCAAAGTCGATCTTCAGCATCATGGGATAGATCATGAGCCAGATCAGCACGGCGATCGGGATGTTGACGTGCGATCCCGTGCCAAACTCGAGCGAACACAGCACCGAGGTGGGGCCCGGAAGCAGGCGCCCGAGCGCCACGCCGACGACCATGCACGCGAGCACCCACAGCGACAGATAGCGTTCGAAGAATGCGAGGCGCTTGGGCTGGTCGGTCATGACTCGGAGCCTGTTTGGGATTGGACCGATTTCAGCGCGTCGCGCCGGCCTTCGGCATAGGCCGTGAATACCCGGCGGATCTCGTCGCGCACCCGTCGGAAGACGGCCCGGACCTCCTCGTCCGTACCCGACGCGTGCGCCGGATCCTGGAACGGCCAGTGGTGGCGGTTCACCCGCCCCGGAAACACCGGGCACGCCTGGTCTGCGTGTCCGCAGACCGTGATCACCGTTTCCACCGAGCCGTCGAGAAACTCATTCAGGTGCTTGGAGCGGTGCCCGGAGACGTCGATGCCAATCTCGCGCATGACCTCGATCGCCATCGGATGCACGTATCCAGCTGGCTTGGACCCGGCGCTGCTCACGTCGAGAATGTCGCCGGCGACGTCGCGGAGGATGCCCTCGGCGAGATGGCTCCGGCAGGAATTGCCCGTGCAGAGGATCAGGATCCTGGGTTTGAGGGTATTCATCGGTGAGATCGCTTCGCGCCGCTCCGAACGGCCGGCGCACACGCACAGCCCCGCACCGCGGCGAGCTTTCGGGCGTCGCGCTTGAACACGGGGTCCTCGGACACGCAGTCCTGCAGGCACGCCAGGTTGGCGCGCAGCTCGGGCGTCGGCCTCGCCGGCAGGCCGTAGTGCATCCAGTTGCCCTCGCGCCGCGCCTGCACCAGGCCGCGGGATTTCAGATACGCCAGGTGCTTCGAGACCTTCACCTGCGGCTCGCCCAGCACTTCCTGGATCTCGCACACGCACAGCGGCCCGCCACCGAGCAGGGCGAGGATCCGCAGCCGCGTCCGGTCGCAGAGGCACTCGTAGATGCGCACAAGGTCCATGCCCACCTGCATACCCCTGCGGGAATATTCCGCAATTGGAATATTGTTACGATTTGGAGTCGACGCCCGAAAGCGGCCCCCGGGACGGAGGCCCGGGTTGACTCAGGCCTCCTCGACCAGCGCATCCTGCCCGCGCAGGATGTCGTGGAGCGTCAGCACGCCGATGAGCTCGCCAGTCGCCTCGTCGCCCACGCAGAGCATGTCCGCATCGGTCTCGAGGAACTTCTCCTGGCTGTCCCCCACCGCAGTCTTCGGCGAGAGCCAGACCGCGGTCTTCATCTCCGGGGGCTTGCCCGACTGCAGCGCTAGCTCCGCGTCATGACGCCAAAGCACGCCCTTGAGCTTGCGATCGATTATCACCGGAAAGCGCTGCTTCTTGCTCGAAGCGAGGAGGGTCTTGAGCCCTTCGGACGTCAGGTCCGTGGCAACCACGGGACGGTACGTCGCGATCGCGCTCACCGGCATCTCACGCCATTGCTTGAAGTGACGCGGCGGCAGAAGGCGGTTCGGATCGACGCCGTCCTGCTCCAGCATCGCCTCGTACATGCCCTCGTGCTGCAGCGACTTCGCAACCGCCAAGCTCACCATCGTCGCAATCAACAGCGCTGGCACGATCAGGAATTGGTGAGTCACTTCGAAGATCATCAGAATGCAGGCGATCGGCGTGCGGATCACCGCGCCCAGGCAGGCGCACATGCCCACCATCACGAGCATCGTCTGGTCGCTCGGAGTCAGCGGCATGATCAAGGCGGACAGTCCCGCCAGAAGCTTTCCAGCCATTGCTCCAATGAAGAAGCTCGGCGCGAATAGTCCGCCGCAACCCGAGGTGCCCACCGCCGCAATCGTCGCAGCCAGCTTCCCGAGAAACAGCACGATCGCGGTCGTCCAGGGCAGGGTTCCGCCAATCGCCAGGGTCACATCCTGATACCCGATTCCAAATACACCGCTGTGGCCCGTCGCCAGGAACGTCGAACACGCAAATACCCAGCACAGCACCGCGCCAACCACCGGGGCCAAACCTCCGGGAATCTTCACCCATTTGCGACTCTTGGCCCGCAACCACATCGAACCGCGTTGAAAGACCGATCCCGTGGCTGCAGCGAAGGCCGCCACCGGAATACTCATCAGGTATCCCACCCACGTCGTCGACGCCAGCGCCGGCGCCTGGAATGACGGCTGCGCGCCCAGGATCGCGTGCACCACGAGGGCGCCCATAACCGCCGCCAAAACCACCGTGCCCAGATACCGGCTGTTCAGGTCGCCGATGATCTCCTCCAGCACGAACGTCACAGCAGCCAGGGGCGCATTGAACGCCGCAGCCAATCCGGCCGCAGCACCACCCGCGCAATAGGCACGCCGACCTTGCTTGGGAACCTGCAACAACTCCGCACCCGACGACATCACACCCGCACCAATCTGTACCGCCGGACCCTCTGGCCCGAGGCTCGTGCCCGTCCCCAGTGTGACCGCCGACGCAATGAACTTGGTCACGAACACCCGCGCCTTCATGAACCCAAAATCCTGCCAGAATGTGATCTTCGTCGGCAGGATGCCGCCGCCGCCCGCCTCCGGCGCCACGAATTTGATCAGCAGGCTGGCAAACAGCGACCCGCCCACCACCCAGCCAAAACTCACGATCGCAAACTTCACGTGCGACATGTCGAGGCTCGCCGCCACCGTCCACGCCTCGATCTTCATCGTCACCTCGTGAAACATCACCGCCGCAAGTCCGGCGAGCGCGCCCAGAAGGCAGATCGTCGCGTACTTCCGTGGACTATCTCCCATCAACAGGGACTTGGCGTGTGCGAGTTGTTTGGCCGGAGAAAGCGCCTCGTTGGACATGACTGGTTCACCATTGAACACGGGAAAGCATCCATGCAAGGACGGCAATTCATAGCCTTTAGGTCGTATTTATGTTAAACTGTTATATTACTGAGCTTTAGATAAGCCCAAAAATTCCATCGCTGGTAAGGCTTACTGATGCTCCCGACAAGATTTTCAGGCCGGGAGCCTCGCCCACGAACTGTTCGGGTCTATCCCTTGATCCAGCCCCAGGCTAAGGACTTCCCTGCCCCCTGAGTTGCCTGTCTCCAACTCCGGGTCCGTTTTTCCGCCTGTCCCCAAATCGTCGCACCTAGGTCAGAACGCCGCTAGGTCAAAACGCCGATTTTTTGCCTGTCCCTTTCTTTTCGACCTCGGGCCTTCCCTTGTTCGCCCTCCCTTTTTTTAGCCTGTCCCTATGCGAGAGTGCGACAAGGCTGGATAGGCATTTACCGATCCTTAGTCGCTCGTCGGTGGCTAGTTGGCTCCTCGTTTGGATCCCGTGTAATGCCGGCATCGATGGGCCGTGTCCCGCATATCGCACGCCAAATCCTTGCTAGGTCCGACATTCCATCTAAACCTACCCGGCGTCTGTTCGCGCACCAGCGTCAGCGACGTCAACTTCACGCACCAAAATGCACCGCCGAATAGTGGCTCGGGAGCCTTCGCTTGTCGTCATGTCTCGCCTTGAATTCACCGTCACGCCTCCCCTTTCCTCCCAACCCCTGCGGCGAGCAGTCGGACGGCGGGCCGCTCGAACCCTTTCCCGGCATGGCTGACACCGAGGAATCCCCGGGTAGATTCGCCGCCCTCTACCGCAAAACGCTGGCCCCGCTTCGCCGCTACCTGGCACGTCTGCTCGGAAATTCCGACGAAGCCGCGGACGTCGCCCACGACGCCTACCTGCGCATTTACCGCAGCGTCGAGCAGCACGATGCCCGCGAACCGGAGGCGCTCCTCTATACCACCGCTCGGCGCCTTGCGATCAATCGCCTGAAACGGCGGAGCATTTCCCCAATCTCACCCGAAACCCCTAAACCAGACTTCACCGCCAGTCGCGAACCCGGCGTCGAACACCAAGTGATGGCCAGGCAGGAGTGGGCCATCCTTGAAAAAGCGATCACCAACCTGCCACAAGGCTGCCGCTCAGTCCTCCTCCTCCGCAAAATTGACCTCCTTTCCCATCGCGAAATCGCCGACCGCCTCGGCATCGCCGTCAGCACAGTCGAAAAACAACACGCCCGCGCCCTTCGCCTGCTGAAGGCCGCGCTCGAGTCCGCTCTCGATCAGCCCGCCGGCGACGACCAACAGCGCCGGAACAAGGAGGCACGTCCATGAGCTCCTCTCCGAATCTCCGTAAGTCCGACGCTGACGAACAGGCCGCCCTCTGGGCCGCCCGTCTCGACGGCGCGTCATTGAAGGACGGCGATTACGCCGAACTCCGTGTCTGGTTGGATCAGGACCCGTCTCACCGCACCCTGCTCTCCGACTACTGCCAGTTCTCCGCCGATCTCGAACGCCGCCTCCCCGATCTCGTGGAGGCCGGCTTGGTCGAGCTCCCCGCCACCCGTAATCCGGTCCCGCGGCGGCGCATGCGCGCCTGGATCTTCGCCCTCGCAGGAACCTGCGCCGCAGCCGCCGCAGTCGCATTCCTCTGGTTCGCCCGGCCGCAGACTCAATACGAGGCCTACGCAACCTCCATGGGCCAGCGCAAATCCATCACACTGTACGATGGTACGCACATCGAACTCAACGCCGACACCAGTCTGCTCGTCGAAACAGACAAGCGCCGGCGCCACGTCCGTCTCGCTTCAGGCGAGGCCTTCTTCCATGTCGCCAAGGATCCGTCACGCCCCTTCACCGTATCGACGCCCTCCGGCTCCGTCCGGGTCACCGGCACCGTGTTCGACGTGTCCACCGACGCCAAGTCCGAGATCGACGTGACCGTGGTCGAGGGCCACGTCCTGGTGCACCCGAGTCAGACCGGTACGACTTCCCACCCGGAGGTCGTGGCGCTTTCGGCGGGCGACAGCCTCGCAGCCGACGCCAAGGGAGTGACCGTGCGCCACCTCAGCGACGCGTCGGTCCAGGGTGCCCTGGCCTGGAGAACCGGACAGGTCGTATTCGACGGCACTCCGCTCAGGGAAGCCCTCGCCCGTTTCGCCCGATACCACGGGCGCGGGATCACTGCCAGCGAGGCCGCCGGCAAATTGCGCCTCGGGGGACGCTACAGCCTCGACGATCTCGACGGCTTCCTCTCCAACCTCGAGGAGGCACTTCCTGTCAAGGTCACCCAGGAGTCCTCCGGCACAATCCGCGTGAGCCTTCGTTCGGAACCCTAGCCAGCGGTCCGCCGCCCTACCCCACGTGCGACCGCTCAAGGCAGTCCCCCTATACCTCGTCGTTCTCCTCATCGGTCTGGCCGCCACCCGAGCGGCGGCCGAACCCGTTCGCTTCTCGATTCCCGGCGGACCCGCAGACCAGGCGCTCCTCGCCTTCTCACACCAGTGTCACGACGAGGTGCTCTTTTCGTACGATGACCTGCGAAAGGTAAAGGCCAACGCCGTCTCGGGCCTGCTTGAACCCACCGAAGCTCTCGCGCGCCTGCTCAAAGGCACCCCCTACATGGCGCACCGCAGCGGGCCCCATCAGTTTGTGGTGAAACGCGCACCGCCCACCCTCGCCTCCTCCGTGCGGGGCCGACTGATCGAGCCCGGGGGATCGCCCGCACGGGACATCCGCGTCGGATTCGCCGACGCCGGCCTGTTCATGCTCACCGATGACAACGGTGAGTATTTTTTTCCAGCCGTCCCGCCCGGACGGCACCTCCTCTCCGCTTCTCTCGACGACGCCGTTCCAGTCCGCACTGAAGTCAATGTGCCCCGCGGCAGCGGCACGATCGACGTCGGCACCCTGACCTTTCGCCGCTCCGACGACCCGGTCCCCATGGACCCCTTTACCGTCAACGGCGGCCCGGCCGGCATCGGACGTTTCGACCGCTCGCTCAACACCCCGCTTCCCCATACCGCCGCCGGCAACATCGATCTCTTCCGCACCGAGGACGAGGCCCTCCCCTACACCATCTTCAACCGGGCCCAGATCTCCCGCAGCGGCGCGGTCAACCTGAACGAGTTTCTCCAGCGCGAACTCCTCGATAGCGACGCCGCGACACGCCCGCCCGACGAGGACGGCAGCGCCGATGCCTTCAGCGCCGGCAGCAGCAACCTCAGTCTGAGAGGCTACAACTCCGACGAGACCATCGTGCTCGTCAACGGGCGCCGCCTGCCCGAAATCCTCACCAGCGGACGCGACACCCGTCCTCCGCCGCCCGACGTCAATTTCATCCCGCTCAGTCTCGTCGAACGCATCGAGGTGCTCCCAATCTCGGCCTCCGCTCTCTACAGCGGCAACCCCGTCGGCGGAGTCATCAACATCGTCCTTCGACCGACCACCGACGACACCGAGCTCACCACGACCTACACGAATGCACTGGGCGGCTTCGACGCGCCCCAGGCATCGATCTCACTCCAGCACGGGCAGAGTCTGCTCGGTGGAAAACTCCAGGTCCGCCTCAGCCTATCGCTCTCCCGCGAAGTTCCTCCCACCGAGACCGAGCTGGGCCTTATCCGCACCCACATGCCCGTGCCGCCGGACCTCTCGAGCCCCGTATATCGCGCCACACCAAACATCCGCAGCGCAGACGGGCTCCCGCTTTTCGGGCCAGGCACCTCGTCGGTGACCTCCGTACCCGCGGGCGCCGATGGCACCGAAAGTCTACCCGCATTCCAGGCGCGGGCCGGCGTGCGCAGCCTGTCCCTGTTCAAGGCGCCCGCAGGCATGGACAACTCGCCCAATAGCATCGACTACTCCTTCGGCCGCCGCCAGCGCAGCGGCAGCATCTTCGCGTCCGCCACCTACGACGTCACACCCTGGCTGCAACTTGGCGCCGATGGCATCATTTCCAACGCGGTCGCGCACCGGGGGCTGAGCGTGTTCACCGGCGACCTCCTGCTCCAGGCCTCCTCACCCTTCAACCCGTTCGGCAAGGATGTCCGCGTCTCGCTCAACGAAACCGCGCCCGCCTTGGGCGAAGGTTACGGCGAGGCCCACCTCGACTTCTCCGCGATCGTGCTCGGCGCCCTCATCAAGGGCCCGAAAGGCTGGTCCGCGTCACTGGACGCCCAATACGGCCGCAGCATCACCCGCTACCGCGGCCTTGTCGGCGTCGATTCCACCCGCTGGCAGCAACTCGTGGATTCCGGCGAGTACAACCCACTCCGCGACACCCAGGTCTTCGGTCCTCCCCAGGCATTCTACGACAAGGCGCTCATCTTCTACGGATCGCCCAACCAGTTCGTCACGCTCGGGGATTACGACACGCTCGACACGGCCTTCCGGCTCACCAACACCTCGCTGCGCCTCCCGACCGGCATCTCCACTGTGAACGGTGGCGTCGACTACCGCCGCAACCACCTCGCCGGCTACCTCGACAAGCGGACCTACGGCGACGGCTCCCTCGCCGGGATCCCGCAATACTGGGAGGGACGCACGCTCGAACGGGTGAGCGTCTTCGGCGAACTCCAGGCCCCCGCGATCCCAGCCGCGTGGTGCCCCTCGTGGATACACGGCATCGAGACCGACCTCGCCGCCCGCTACGACATCGCCGCCACCTCCCAGGAGTCCAACCTCGCGCCCACCGCCGGCCTCAAGATCAACCTGCCCGGCGGCTTCGCCCTCCGCGGCACGATCGCGACCTCGAACCGCTTTCCAACGCCCGTCATGAGCCGCCGCTCCACCCTCACCGGCGCCACCGGGGGCGGCGAGGTGCTCAACTCCTATATTTTCGACCCGGTCCGAAACGAAAGCTACACCGTGCTCTCGAACGACGCCATCAACACCAACCTCCACCCGGAGGCCGCGGTCACGCGTTCGATCGGCGCGATCTTCCAGTGCGGCACCGTGCATCGATTCCGCCTCGCGCTCGATTTTTCGGATACGGAGAAATCGGGAGAGCTCGCCTACCTCGAACCCCAGCAGATCGTGAGCCTGGAACCGCTCTTTCCAGGGCGCGTCGTCCGGTCCCCCCTCCAGCCGGGTGACACCCATTCCGTGGGCTACATCACGAACGTGTATACCGGCAGCTTCAACCTCGCCCGCCGCCATTCCCAGAACTGGGTCGCCTCGGCCGACTACGTCTGGACCGATTGCCTTGGCGGCAACCTGGAACTGTACGGTCGCTGGTTCCTCTACCAGCGCTACGACCTTCAGCTGCTTCCCACGTCACCGCTCGTCAACGAGCTGAGCTCGCCCGACGGCGCGGCGCCCCGCCTGCTTCGAAACCGCGCAAACCTCAGCACCAGCTGGTCCGGGCGCCGCTTCGGCTTCGGGTTCGACACCTATTTCTTCGACTCCCGTCAACTGCCCCGCCAGGAGTGGGCAAGCCAGGGCTCCAACCACATTTCCTCCTTCTGGGAGCTCGATGCCTACCTCCAGGCCGACCTCGGACGGTGGCTCCTGCCCAAGGACTCCAAACTCGGCCTTCAGGGCCAGATCCGAGTGAACAATCTGTTCGATTCCCCCCCGCCGCGCTACGCGAACGACCCGTCCGGTGCTGGCGTGCAGCCCTACGGCGACTGGCGCGGCCGGGTGTATTCAATCTCCGTAACTGCGAAATATTAAAATAAGACGGGACGCGATGGCGGGTCCGGACCGGTGAGGTGTCATAACCCTTCGCCAGATCCCTTGATGACCACCCGCATGGAAGCCACCCAGCTCCGCTCCGCTCCGGCCGTACCGCCCGCGTCGCTCGCCCGATTGCGCGAAGCCCTGCGTCACTGCTCGCCCGATACCTACGAGGCAGCCTGTGCCGTGCGCATGACCGGGGACCCGGCAAGCCTGCACGCTCTGGTGACCGGCCTGCTCGGCAATTTTGTATCCGGCGATCTCCAACACCGCCTCACCGAGGGCGGCCCCGGGCTTCGACTCGCCGAGGATCTTGGGCTCGATTCGCTCGACCTCACCGAACTCGGCATGCTCTCCGAGGAGGTCCTGCTGGTGTCCATTTCCAACGAAGACCTGTTCGCCATCCGGACACTCGCCGATCTCGAATCGCTTTTTGAGCGCCTGCTTCGCAGCCAGCTTCGGCCGGAAATGCGGCATCCGGCCGATCGCACACTCCGGCCTGCGCCCCTCCGCGGTCCTTTGCCGGACCGCGCGGCGGCATCGCAGCACCGGTAGACAAGCAGCGCCAAACACCCGGCAAACGACGCGGCGCGCTCACCGATGGCGCGCCGCGTCCGTGTCGGCATGTCAGCACGCTGGCAAGGGAGTAGTTTCCACCCGGCTCCGGCACTTGCCCGGAATGACGATCCGCACAATCTGTCAAACACCCCACGCCGGACCCCCGACCCGGCTTTTGCCATGTCGACGGTCGTCCATTTACCCCACCCACGCGTTTCGTGCCGGATGCTCGCTGCGCTCACCCCCCTGCTCTTGCTCGCCGGGTTCGGCCCGGCACGAGCGTCCGCGCAACCCGCCGTTCTTCCCGCCCCGGCTCCTGGCCTGACCGAAAACGGTGTGCCGGACTATGTCGTCCGCTCATCACAATCCCTGGGACTCTCCGCAGCTCCCGTGGACCTTCATCAGATGCCGGACGGACGCCTGCTCGCCTTCGGACACGCCGAGCTCGCACTGGGAGACGGCCAGCGCTGGGAGGTGTTCCGACAGGCCGCCGGTGATGTGCACGTGAATACTCACGCCGTCGAGGTCGCCAGCGACGGGGCTATCTACGCCGGCGTCCCGGGAGGTTTTGCACGAGTCGACCTCAGGCCCGATGGCACATGGAAGTTTCAAACCGTGGCGCCGTACCCGGCCGACCTCCAGGATCGCGACTCCATCGCCCTTTACGACACCCAAGCAGCGGACGGCCGCTGGTTCTGGTCGCGCGGCAGCGGACAGATCGTCGAGTGGGAGCCGGGGCGCCCCGCCCGCATCGTCGGGCACGTCAACGCCCTCGAACGCTTCGTCACGATCGCCGGGCGGCTCTTCTTCAGCGACGGATCCGACGGGCGCCTCTACGCCTGGAACGGGTCACGGTTCGAACCGCAGGCCGGTCAGCCGAAATCGTATGTATACAACACCTACACGAGCGCCGTGCCGCTCGACCGCAGCCGCACGCTCGTCGGAACGATAGGACGCGGCCTGCTCGTCGCGGATGGCCGGACCCTGCGTTCGCTGACAGTCCGAGGGCCGCTCACATCGGATTTTCGAATCAACGACCTCGCATCGGTGGGCGACGGCCGTTTCGTCGCGGCCATCAACAACCTCGGAATCGTGTTCTTCGACGCCTCAGGCAGGACGGTCCAGGTGCTCGACCGAACCCTGGACCAGCGGCTGGCCCGCGTGAAACGGCTGGTTCCCGGTGCAGATGGCACCCTCTGGGCCCTGCTCAACGAGGGAATTGCGCGCGTGTCGTTTCCTTCCCGGCTATCCTATTTCGAACCCCTGGTCCCCACCGCGCTGGCGTACGCCGAACCCTACCGTTACCAGGGCCGGCTCTGGCTCATGTCCGATGGCCGTGCGGAACGTGCCCGCTACGATCGCGACGGGCGCCTCTCAGGATTCGAGGTCGACTCGCCTCCGGGCTATCTGGGATCCATGGCGGTGATCGATGGCGACCTGCTCGCCTGCAGCACCACGGGCATCTACCGATTCGGCCCCGACGGACACTGGCTTCCCTTGGCCGAGGGCATCAACAGCGCCTACATTCTCACCCGCCCCGTCCAGACAGGGCGCTGGTTGTATGCTGCCGACAATGAAACCGGCTGGATCGTGAAGCACGACGGCGCCTACTCCGTTGAACGATTTGCAGACAAGTCGCTCGGCCACGTCTACGACGGCACCCCGGACCGGCACGGAGCTTTTTGGGTCGAGCTCGGAAGCGGCCGCGTGGGACGGATCCTGCCAACCCTGCCGAAGCCCTCGGTCTCCGTCTTCGGACCCGCCCAGGGCGTCCCCACCGGGTGGCCCCAGATATTCTTCCCCGACGGCGACCCGCGCATCAACTCCGACAGCGGGATCTTCGCCTTTGATGCCGCGCAGGGACGCTTCGTCCCCGACAAGGCCCTCGTCGCGCGCATCCCCCAGCTCAAGGGCGCACTCGGCCGCCCCTCGCGCGACGCCTTCGGACGGCTTTGGATCGCCCACAAGGACCACGTCGTGGTGGTCGATCCCGCTCATCCGCACTCGGCCACAGGCGCAGAGGGTCTCCCTGAAGGGCTCGTGCCCATCTTCTTCAAGGCCCAGGCCGACGGCGTCGTCTGGCTCCACCAGCGCATGCGGATGGCCCGGTTCGATCCGTCGATGCCGGCTGCCCCGGCCGCTCCGCTTCGTGCGCTCATCACCCGCATCGTCTTTCCATCCGGGGGCCGGTTCCTCCAGCCCGGATCCGGCCTCGGCGCCCTGACGCCGGCCGACTCCTCGCTCACCGTCTATTTCTGCGCCCCCGGCGCCCCGCTCGGCAAGCCGGTGTCCTTCGACGTCCGGCTGGAGGGCTCGGGCGGAAAATGGCTCTCCGTCGGCAGCTCGGGTTCCGCCGTATTCGATCACTTGGGACACGGCTCCTATCGCCTGCGCGTCCGCCCGCGGATCGGGTCGCAGGTGGGCGCCGAGGCCGACCTCGCCTTCGCCGTCCCCGCTCCATGGTTTCGCACCCCGGTCGCCTACGCCGGGTATGCGATCTCCGGCGTTTCCCTAGTCGTGCTCCTGATGGGGCTTGCCTCCTATGTCGAGCGCCGGGGCAAGGCACACCTCGAACGCATCGTCCAAATCCGCACCAACGAGCTCCACGAGATGAACCGCGAACTCGGCCGGCGCATCAAGGAATCCGACGGGCGCGCAACCGCCCTTCGTATCAGCGAGGACCGATACCGCCGTCTGAGCGAAAACGCACCCGACGTCGTGTTCCGCCTGAGCGCCGGACCCGGCGCGGCGTTCGACTACATCAACCCCGCCATCACGCCGATCACCGGATACACGCCCGGGGATTTCATGGCGGATCCTGAACTCGCGCGCAGGATCGCCTACCCTCCTGGATCTGAAAACATCCTGGATCTCGCCCGCGCCCGCTCCGTCCCCTCGGGGGTCCGCGAGGTCACCTGGATCGCACGCGACGGCCGCCACCTCGCTATCGAGATCCACCTGGTCCCCGTCCTCGAACCCGACGGCACACTCGTCGCCATCGAGGGCATCGCGCGCAATGTCACCGAGCGGAAACGCGCGATGGAGCAGAACCGCACCCTGTCGGAGGCCGTCGAACAAAGCCCGGTCAGCGTATTCATCACCGATCCCGCGGGCACCATCGTCTTCGCCAACCCATCCCTCCAGAAACTCACGGGCTACGCCGAAGTCGAGCTCAAGGGACGCAGTCTCGCACGTCTGCGTTCGGACTTCGTGCGCCCAGGCCAGCTCGACGAAATCTGGACCGCCCTGACCCGCGGCGACCGCTGGACCGGCCAGGTGGACCTGAGGCGAAAGGATGGAGGCGTACTCCACTTGCGCTCCACGTTCGCCCCCCTGCGAAACCCCGACGACACCCTGCGCAACCACCTGGCCCTTCTCGAAGACATCACTCAATCGCTCGAGGAGCAGGACCGCCGCCAGCTCCTCGAGGCCCAGTTGGTCCAGGTGCAGAAGCTCGAAAGCCTCGGCACCCTTGCGGGCGGCATCGCCCACGATTTCAACAACATCCTCACCGGCATCCTGGGCTACTGCGAACTCGCCGAATTCGCCCTGCATGAGGGACGTCCCAACGCCGAGGAGCTGCGCGAGATCCGGGCCGGAGGCCTCCGCGCAAAGGACCTCGTGTCCCAGATCCTCACGTTCTCCCGACGCGGCGAGTCCCGCCTTGCCCCCGTCGAGCTCTCCGCCGTCGTCGTCGAAGCGCTCAAGCTCGTGCGCGCCTCAACGCCGTCCTCGATCGCCATCGAATCCGAGTTCGAGCCCGGCATCGTGGAGGCCGACGCCACCCAGATCCACCAGATCGTGGTCAACCTCTGCACCAATGCCGTCGACGCCATGCGTGGCAGGGGCGGCCGGCTCTCGGTCGGCGTGCGCTCCATCGAGGTCGGGCCGGAGCTCGCCGCCGAGGTCCAGGATCTCCGCACTGGCCCGAATCTTCGCCTGTCCGTCTCCGACACCGGCACCGGCATGGACAAGGCTACGCTCGCGCGGATCTTCGACCCGTTCTTCACCACCAAGCGCCCGGGCGAGGGCACCGGCCTCGGCCTCTCCATCGTCCGCGGCATCGTCGCAAACCACGGCGCAGCCCTCCACGTGTCCAGCCGGCCCGGCGAGGGAACCCGGTTTGAGATCTATTTTCCGGTATCCAATCAGTCTCTACCGACGGCGGGTGGCGCCCGTCCGCCAGCACCCGGCATGGGACGCGAGATCCTCGTGGTCGACGACGAACCCACGGTGGCAAGCTTCGTCGCGGCAAGTCTCCGCCACCACGGCTACCGGACCGTCATCCATCACGATCCCGTCCGCGCCCTCGAGGAGTTCGGAGCCTCACCCTCCCGGTTCCACGGCTTCGTCACGGACCTCACCATGCCCCACCTCTCCGGCCTCGATCTCATCCGCCAGGCGCGGACCCTCTCCCCTGGCCTTCCAGCGATCGTCATCACGGGTTTTCGCAGGGAGCTCGACCGCGATGGCTCCCAGCTCCCCACGGGCGTCCTGGTCCTGGTCAAGCCATTCGGCAGCACCGACCTCGCGCGAACCCTGGGCGATCTCCTGGCCACAGACGGATCGGTCTGAGAGCGGCTGAAACGCAATCTCTGGCTGTCCCCAATCTTTGGTGTAGACCCAAAGAAGCCTGGCGGAGAGGGAGGGATTCGAACCCCCGGTACCCGAACGGGCACACCTGATTTCGAGTCAGGCGCATTCGACCACTCTGCCACCTCTCCGAACGCGGAAGGCGGAACGTAGGTGTCCGCCGGCAAAACGGAAGCCGAAAAATAAAAAAACGCGCACCCTCGAGAGGTGCGCGTCCTGAAAGAATCTTCCGTGACTCAGGCGCCCAGCTGGTAGCGGACGAAGCGGCGAATCTGGATGTTCTCACCGGTCTTCTGAATCGTCTCGGTGAGCACGTCCTTCACTGACTTCTCCGGCACCTTCACGAAGGGCTGGTCGAGCAGCGAGATCGTCGAGAAGTACTTGTCCAGCTTGCCCTCGACGATCTTCTGGATCGCCGCCGGCGGCTTGCCTGCAACCTGCGCTGCGGCAATCTCGCGCTCCTTGGCCACCTCGGCCTCCGGAACCTCCGTGCGGGACACATAGAGTGGGCTCGAGGCCGCAATCTGCAGGCAGATGTCGCGGACGAAAGCCTTGAACTCGTCATTGCGCGCGACGAAGTCCGTCTCGCAGCCGACCTCGACGAGCACGCCAACCTTGCCACCGAGGTGGATGTAGCTCTCGACGAGACCCGCATTCGTGGCGCGATCCGACTTCTTGGCGGCAGTCGCCGCACCCTTCTTGCGAAGGATCGTGATCGCCTCCTCGACGTTGCCGTTGGACTCACCCAGAGCCTTTTTGCAATCCATCAGCCCCGCGCCGGTCTTCTCGCGCAGGTCGCTGACCATCTGTGCAGAAATGGTAACGCTCATGATTTTGTAGTGGAAATCGGCTTATTCGGCCTTCTCCGCCTTGGGAGCAGCCTTGCGGCGAGCCGCTTTCTTCTCCTCGGTCGACTCGGCGGCGGGAGCAGCCTCGACGGGCTGGTCTTCCGCGGGGGCCGCAGCCTCGGCAGCGGCAGCAACCGCGGCGGTGGCGGCCTTCAGGTCGGCCTGACCATGTGCAGCACGGCGGGTGTCGCGCTGGGCGAGGCCCGACTGCACGGCGGCGATCACCGCATCGACGATGATGCGGATCGACTTCACGGCGTCGTCATTGCCCGGGATCGGGTACTTGACGAGCGTCGGGTCGGAATTCGTGTCCACCAGTCCGATGGTCGGGATGCCGCAACGATCACCCTCGGCCACCGCGATGGCCTCGTGGTTGACGTCGACGATGAACATCGCGGAGGGCATTGCGCCCATGTCCACGATGCCGGCGAAATTGCGGTTCATGCGGCCCATCTCGCGCTTGATCGCGGACTCTTCCTTGGCCGGCAGCTTGGCGAGCTCGCCACTCGTCTCCATCGCCTGGAACTTCTTGTACTTGGCGATCGAGCGCTTGACCGTCTCGAAATTGGTGAGCGTGCCGCCGAGCCAGCGGTCCACGCAATACGGCATGTTGAGCGACGTGGCGGCCTCACGGACGATGTCCTGGGCCTGGCGCTTGGTGCCGACGAACAGCACGTTGCCACCGTTGGCGACGGTCTCCTCGAGGAAGGCACAGGCCTTCTCGAGCGCGACGTGCGTCTTGGTCAGATCGATGATCGAGATGCCCTGGCGATGGTCGAAAACGTAGGGCTTGGAGCGCGGATTCCAGCGCTTGGTTTGATGCCCGAAGTGAACGCCCGCGTCGAGCAGGTCCTTGACCGTGATGCTGATACTCATGTTGTGATCGATGTATCTTGTCGACACACAGGTCGGCCAGTGGGCCGCCTTATGATCGTCAATGATGTGATGATGTTGTTGGTTGTTTGGAACGCTCCGTCTGAAGACGGAAAGCGGAGAGGACACGAAACGCCGCAGCGCCTTGCAAGCCCGAAGTTCACCGGCGTTCGACCGGGGGCAGCATTTAACTCATTCCAGTTGCTTCCGGAGTCGTTCGGCATTCCAACCTAGGGCTCGCCTTCCCATGTCGTTTCGCTCGCCTGCCCTGCTCCGCATATCCCGATTTTGGCTCCTTGCCGTCTGTGTCCAGGGCATGGCTTTGGGAATGACGCCGGCGCAGGAATTCCAGCGCGCACTGAAGCACTTTCGAACCGACGGACCGCCCGGCTGGGCTTATGTGCAAGTCTCGTCCGGTGAAGGGAAAGATGAGATCGAGGCCTACGATCCCCTCAAATTTCCACCGCTTTGCTGGACCCTCCTCGAAAAGGATCACAAGAAGCCCACCGCCCAGGACCAGCTCGACTACCGCAATCTCAAGGCCCAGCGCTCCAGCGAGTTCAACGCTCCGCGCATCGAGACCGAGCTGGATCTGGCCACCTGCCGGGTGCTCGAGGACACTCCCGACCGGCTCAGGGCCGAGTTCCGGCTCAGGGAAAACGCCGACACCGCTCAGGCAGCCCAGCACCTCAAGGTCGAGGTCACCCTCGATCGTCCCACCCAGACCATCGTCCAGATCGACATCCGCAACATCGAGCCGTTCTCAATTCTCTATATCGTGCGCATCGACCGCATGCATACGGAGTTCCAATACAGCCTCCCCAAGGGCGGCAGGCCCAGCCTGCTGATGCGGGCCTCCATCTCCGAACAGGGCAAGATCCTCTGGCTGAAAACGCTCGACCAGCACCTCGAAATCGTGCGCAAAGGGTATCGCTACGCGGGGAAGACACCCGCCGAGCGGCTCTGAACATGCACTCCTGGCTGGCAAACACGGACCCTGAGACCGCGTGGGCGCATTTTGCCTGGCCCGATTTCCCCGTCTCGGGATCGGCTCCCCTTCCGCTCGCGATCCTGCCGCTCCACGGCTTCGCCGGCCGGGGTGAAGACACGCCCGTCGATGCCGAGGAGTTGATCGGGGCCCGCGTCCTGCGCGCCGCCACCGCGCCATTCAAGGCAAACGGCTCACTGCGAATCCTGCCACCAGTGCGCCAAGTGCTCGCCGAGCGACGCTCGGGATTCTTCGGCTTGGATCCGGAAACCGCCTGCGACTTCCTGATGAACCTGAGTCGCGGAGTGCGCGACAGCGGGTGCACCAAGCTGCTGTTCTTCAATACCAGCGCTGTCAGCGCCCCGCTCGCCGCCACGGCGGCACTCGACGCACGCGCCGAGTTCGGACTCCAAACCTATGTCGTCCAGGCCGCCGACCTAGGGCTGGACTTCAACCATCCCGCCGGCGACGTGCACGCCGCCGCGAAGCGCCTGCAAGGCCTGATCTCCGAAATCCTCGCGCACCGTTGCCCGCCCGGCACTCCTGCCCAGGTTCCTGCGATTCAGGCAGGCGACAAGCAGGACGACGCCCCTTTCCCCCTGCGTTTCCGCAACCGCTACCTGGGCAGCTTCACGGCCTCCCGACTTCGTGCCTGCGCAGGCTCGGCCGACGCGCTCGCCATCCTTCCGGTCGCCGCGATCGAGCAGCACGGCCATCATCTGCCCGTGGGCGTCGACGCAATCCTCGGCCAGGCCCTGCTCGCCGCCGCCCTCGACACGGTTCCCGCCGACGCTCCGATTTTCGCCGCTCCTCCCCTGCTCTACGGCAAGAGCATCGAACACGCCGGCTTCGCGGGCACGCTCTCCATCGACGGCAAGACCCTTCGCCGAAGCGTGCTGTCCATCGCACGCGACCTCGGCCGCCTCGGCTTCAGGCGCCTCGCGGTCACCAATTTTCACGGCGGAAACATCCACGTGCTCGACATGACGCTCCGGGAGATCCGTGAGGACCTCGGCATCGAGGCGGTCCGCCTCCGGGCCGGCTACCAGCCGGAAATGGACCCGCAGGAACTCGCCTGGGGCATGCACGCAGACGAGTGGGAGACCTCGCTCATGCTCGCCTGCGCCCCCGAGTGCGTGCACATGGAGAAGGCGGTCCGCGAGTATCCAGCCCACGTCGACGACCCCGGGCTCCTGCGACCAGAAAAATCCGCCGCGATCTTCGGCTGGCTCACCCGCGACCTCTCGAACAGCGGCGTGCTCGGCGACCCCACGCGCGCAGACGCCGACAAGGGCAGGCGCTGGCTCGCCGAGGGTGGCGCGCTGCTCTCCCGCCGCCTGCTCGACTTCGCGCGGGGCTCCTGAGGGTTTCACCGCATTCCGTGCGAATTTCTTCAGGCGCGGCACTCGCGTGCCGATGAGGTGATCAAACCCGATCACCGCGATGCTTCCACCGAATGCACTGCCGAGGATCAGAGAGTTGCTCATCGACGACTTCCTGACCCATGAATCCTGCCGACACGCGGCGGCAGGGCTCGGCTCGTTCTACGAGACCTACAACGCCGTGGCCGAGATCGAGATCATGGCGCGCGACTGCGAAGAGCAGGTGTCCACGCTGCTCGCCGAATGCGTCGAACTCGCCAAGACCTCCGTTCCCCGCTCGTCCATCTTCGAGCTGATAAAGGGGCGCATGAACGTCGGAGATATCACCGCCTGCAAGATCCTCGCCGCGGCGCTCCATCGCTGGAGCACCGGCTGCGACGAGGGTGCGGCGTGAGCCTGGAAAGAGGCGGGGAGCTTTCTAGAATCTAGGAGCTAGAATCGATTCCAGTGCGATCCCACGTACGCGGAATCGTCGCTGCTTTTTTTCTAACTCCTAGCTCCTAGATTCTTCCAGCCTGCTCCCCTTTTCGGCGGCCGCTTCTCGGCCTCACTCCTCCGACTGGCTCAGCCGGCTGAGCACGCTCAGGTCCTCGAGCGTCGTCGTGTCGCCGACAATCTCGACGCCGGCGGCGATTTGCTTGAGGAGGCGGCGCATGATCTTTCCCGAGCGCGTCTTGGGCAGCGCTTCGGCAAAACGAATGTCGTCGGGCTTCGCGACCGGGCCGATCTCCTTGGCCACGTGGTTGCGCAGCACCTCGCGCAGGTCGCCCTGCACTTTCGTGCCGGACTTCAGCGTGACGAACGCGACCAGCGCCTGGCCCTTCAGGTCGTCGTTGCGACCCACGACCGCTGCCTCCGCGACGGACGGGTGACTCACCAGCGCGCTCTCCACCTCGGCGGTGCCGATGCGGTGTCCCGCGACGTTCAAGACGTCGTCGATGCGGCCCACGATCCAGAAATAGCCATCCTTGTCCTGACGGCAGCCGTCGCCCGTGAAATAGCTTCCCTTGACCTCCTTCCAATACACGTCGCGGTACCGCTGCTTGTCGCCCCAGACGCCGCGGAGCATCGAGGGCCATGGCTTGCGGATGACGAGCTTGCCACCCGTATTCGGCGGCACCGGCTTGCCGCTCTCGTCCACGACTTCCGGCACGATGCCGAAGAACGGCAGCGTCGCGGAACCGGGCTTGGTCGGCGTGGCGCCCGGAAGCGGGGAGATCAGGATGCCGCCCGTCTCCGTCTGCCACCACGTGTCGACGATTGGGCAGCGCTTGCCGCCGACGACGTCGTGATACCACATCCAGGCCTCGGGATTGATCGGCTCGCCGACAGATCCCAGAAGGCGGAGGGAGCTCAGGTCGTGCTTCTTCACCCACTCGGTACCCCACTTCATGAACGTTCGGATCGCAGTGGGCGCAGTGTAGAAGATCGTAACCTTGTGGCGCTGGATCATGCGCCAGAACCGGTCGGGCTCTGGCCAGTTGGGCGCACCCTCGTACATCACGGCCGTCGCACCGTTGGCGAGCGGGCCGTACACGAGGTAGCTGTGCCCGGTGATCCAGCCGATGTCGGCGGTGCACCAGTACACGTCCTCAGGCTTCATGTCGAAGACGTACTTCGAGGTGAGCTTGGTGTAGAGAAGGTATCCCGCCGTGGTGTGGTAGATGCCCTTGGGCTTTCCCGTGGAGCCGCTGGTGTAGAGGATGAAGAGCGGATCCTCGCTGTCCAGGGACACCGGCGGACATTCGTCGCTCACGTATTCAAGTTCCCGATGCCACCACACGTCGCGCCCCTCCTCGATGTGGATGTCGTGGAAAGTGCGGCGGAGCACGATCACGGACTTGATCGACGCTGCCACGGGCTTGCCGTCGGCGCCCTCGAGCTTGAGCGCGTCGTCCACGTTCTTCTTCAGCGGAACGATCGCCCCGCGGCGGTAGCCGCCGTCGGCCGTGATCACCACCTTGGCGCCCGAATCCTTGATGCGATCGGCCACCGACTGGGCGCTGAACCCGCCGAACACCACCGAATGCACCACCCCGATGCGCGCGCAGGCCAGCATCGCGATCGCCGCCTCCGGGACCATCGGCATGTAAAGCAGCACCCGGTCGCCCTTCTTCAGGCCCTGGCGCTTCAGCACGTTCGCAAAGCGGCAGACCTCGCGGTGCAGCTGCCGGTAGGTCAGCGTGCGCTCCTCGCCCGGCTTGCCATCCGGCGCCGGCTCGCCCTCCCAGATCAACGCCGCCTTGTTCGCATGCGGCGTGTCCAGATGCCGGTCCAGGCAGTTTGCACTGACGTTCAACCGGCCGCCGACAAACCACTTCGCGTCCGGCGCCTTGAAGCTCATCACCTTCTTGAACGGCCGATCCCAGACGAGCTCGCTCTTCGCATGACGGCCCCAGAACTTCTCGGGTTCGTCGACGGACTCGCGGTAAAGACGCTTGTACTCGGCCAGGCTCTTGACGTGAGCCTTGCGCGAAAACTCGGCGTGAGGACGGAATACGCGGTCCTCGTGAAGGATCGACGTAAAGTTCGATACAGTCTTTTTGTCAGGCATACGGGGTGGAGGGGAAATGCCCGACAGGTTATTAGGCCGAATGTTTCTGTCCAGTGAGCTTACTACTTTTCTGGGAATATCTGGTTATCGCCGGAGTCCCTTCTTTCCCAACTTGTAGCCGCCTTTCTTCGAGGGGCCGGCAGCGACGCGACGCACTTCGCCGCTTCGCAGGGCCGCCACCTGGTCGCGGAGCAGCGCGGCCTTTTCGAATTCCAGTCGGCCCGCCGCCTCGGTCATCTCGTTCTCCAGCTCGGCGATCACGGAGGCCACCTCGTCGTCGCGCAACTCGGCCACCGCGAGCGGCTCCTCCCCCTGCTCAGGCACCGCGTGCAGGCTCGCCTGCGCCGCCCGCTTCACGCTCCGCGGGGTGATCCCGTGCTCCTCGTTGTACGCCATCTGCCTCGCCCTGCGGTAGGACGTGATCTCCACGGTTCGCCGTATCGAATCCGTCATCACATCGGCATAAAACACCACCCTGCCCCGCTCGTGCCGCGCCGCGCGGCCCGACGTCTGGACCAGGCTGGTCTCGCTCCGCAGGAAGCCCTCCTTGTCCGCGTCCAGGATCGCCACGAACGCCACCTCGGGCAGATCCAGGCCCTCGCGCAGGAGATTGATGCCCACAAGCACGTCGAAATTGCCGAGGCGGAGATTGCGCAGGATCTCCACACGCTCGATCGCGTCGATGTCCGAATGCAGGTACTCGACCCGCAGCCCTGCCTCCCGCAGGTAGGTCGTGAGGTCCTCCGCCAGCCGCTTGGTGAGGGTCGTGACGAGCACCCGGTCGCCCTGCTCCACCGTCCGCCTGGACTCGCCGATCAGGTCCTCGACCTGCCCCTTCGTCGGACGGATGACGATCTCGGGGTCGAGCAGCCCCGTAGGCCGGATCAGCTGCTCCGCCACCACGGTCGACTGCGCCAGCTCCCACTCCGCGGGCGTCGCCGAGACGTACACGGTCTGGCCCGTCACGTGCCTGAACTCCGCGAAGTCCTGCGGTCGGTTGTCGAGCGCCGAAGGGAGCCGGAATCCGAAGTCGACCAGCACCTGCTTGCGCGCGCGGTCCCCGTTGTACATGCCGCGTATCTGGGGAATGGTGACGTGGCTCTCGTCGATGAAGAGCAGGTAGTCCTTGGGGAAGAAATCGAGCAGGCAGAACGGCCGCTCGCCCGGTTTCCGTCCCGAAAGGTGCATCGAGTAGTTCTCGATCCCGTTGCAGAAGCCCATCTCCTGGAGCATCTCGAGGTCGTAGTTGGTCCGCATGCGGACGCGCTGCGCCTCGAGGAGCTTGCCCTGCCGCTCGAGCTCCGCCACGCGGACGTCGAGCTCGCGCTTGATGCCCGCGATCGCCCCCTCGAGCTTGTCGCGGGTCGTGACGTACTGATTGGCCGGGTACAAATCGAACTGCTCCAGCTCGCGCAGCACCTCGCCGGTCAGGGGGTCGATCTCCGAGAGCCGGTCCAGCTCGTCGCCCCACAGCTCAAGGCGCAGGGCGCTCTCGCTGTACGCCGGCATGATGTCGACCACGTCCCCGCGCACCCGGAAGCGCCCCCGCTGGAGCTCGACGTCGTTGCGCTCATACAGGTTCTCGACGAGCCGCTCGAGCAGCTGCTGCCGGCGAAGCTGCCCCCCGCGCCTCAGCTCGACGCGCAGCGACACGAAGTCCTCGGGCGAGCCCAGGCCGTAGATGCACGACACGCTCGCCACGACAATCACGTCCCGGCGCGACACCAGCGAGCTCGTCGCCGCAATGCGCAGCCGCTCGATCTCGTCGTTGATCGACGAGTCCTTCTCGATGAACGTGTCGGTCGAGGGCATGTAGGCCTCGGGCTGGTAGTAGTCGTAGTAGCTGACGAAGTACTCGACGGCGTTGTCCGGGAAGAAGTTCTTGAATTCCGAATACAGCTGCGCGGCCAGGGTCTTGTTGTGCGAGATGATCAGCGCCGGGCGGTTCGTGCGGGCGATGACGTTCGCCATCGTGAACGTCTTGCCCGAGCCGGTGACGCCCACGAGCGTCTGGTCGCGGTTGCCCGCCGCAATCGACTTCACGAGCGCATCGATGGCCGCGGGCTGGTCGCCGGTGGGCTCGTACTCGGCCTTGAGCTGGAAATTCGTGGACATGCTGCGGGGGCGCGGGATGGACGGGTTTAACAGGGATGGAGGGGATGGAAGGGATTCGGAATCAAAATGAACAAGGTTCGGGCGTCGCAATCGTCAGTTACGACAGAGAAGCGATAACCGCGGCATCGCAAATCGGACCGGCCGGAGGGCCATCGAGACTCTCCTTTCACCCTCAAAAAAGACACGGTGAACAGAAGGAAACGAAGATAACAAAGAAGGCCGAGCCAAGCGATTGCACGAAATTGCCGAATCTGAATCGACTCACCCAAACGGTGAATAGATCAACGCTCACAATTCGGTGGTACGCTGGTTGTTCTCAGCTCCCGTCGTTGCCTTCTGTTCCATTCGATCGCCGAATTCAGATTCATCCCCGTCGATCTTTCCGCAGGGCACGATGCGAACGGCGGCCCTCCATGGCTGCGTCGCAAACCTTCGCCCGACCGGTTCGTCGGCGCAAGACGCCCACAAAAAACCCGCGGCCATTTGAGCCGCGGGTTTTTGAAAAGGAGAGAAACGGGCGCTCAGGCGCGGCCGAGGTAGGAACCGTCGACGGTGCTGACCTTGATGATTTCGCCTTCCTTGATGAAGAGCGGGACCTGAACGGTCACGCCCGTCTCGAGCTTGGCCGGCTTCTGCACGTTCGAGGCGGTGTCGCCCCGAAGGCCTTCGGCGGACTCGATCACTTTGAGCGCGACGGACGTCGGCAGCTCGACGGTGATCGGCTTCTCGTCGACAAACAGCACGTCGGCGCGGCCGTTAGGAACCAGATAGTTCTTCGCGTCACCGATCAGGGTCTCGCTCAGCTCAATGGTCTCGTACGTGTTGGTGTCGAGGAACGCGTAGGTGCCGCGGTCGACGTAGCTGAACTCGAGCGTGCGCTTGTCGGTGGAAAACACCTCGATCGTCTCGGTGGAGTTGAATCGCTGTTCCAGGGAACGTCCGCTCTTCAGGTTACGGAGCTTGGCCTGCACGAAGGCGCGGAGATTTCCCGGGGTGCGATGCTGGGTCTCCATGACGAGGTGTGGCTCGTTGTTGAACTTGATGACTTGGCCTTTGCGAAGGTCGTTGGCGGACGGCATGACGACGGAGGGTTGGAACGTTGTTTACTTGCTAAAAGGTGGCTCAGTTAGGGGCCGCCTTTCCGTCTGTCAAGGCTCGGTGCGCTTCACCAGACTCCGAAGTCGAAATCGTCGCTGTCTGCGTTCCCCGGGGGCGCTGCTCGTTCCAATCAGCTTTTGAAGCGTCAGGGCCGAAGTCTTCATCTCGCCTGCCTTGGATTTCACAAGTGCCGCCGCGTCCGCCACGTTGCGGCTGGCCACCGCGTTCCCCTGGGTGACCATGTCGATGTCGTGCACGGCACTCGCAACCACCGTCAGACCCCTCGCCTGCTCATTCGAAGAGGTGGCGATCTGGCCGGCCTGCGAATCGGTCTGCGCGATCATCGCCACGACCTCGTCGAACTGCGACGAGACCTTGGTCGCATCGGTGCGGATCTTGGTGAGTCCATCGACAACGCCGCGCCTCCCGTCACCCGCCCCGGCCCCACCGCCTGCGAGCAGTTCGGTGGTCTCCCGGGCGGCCTCGGCCGAGCGCTGCGCCAGGCTTCGGACTTCCTCGGCAACCACTGCGAATCCGGCGCCCGCCTCACCCGCGCGGGCCGCCTCGATCGCGGCGTTGAGCGCAAGGATGTTGGTCTGGAACGCAATCTCGTCGATGTTCTTCAGGATGCCCGAGATCGCCCCACCGGACTTTTCGACATCCACGACAGTGCTGCGCAGGGTCTCGAGCAGGTGCCGCCCGGCGTCGGCGGTTGTCGTCGCGTTGTGCGACGATTCCACCGCAGCCGCCGCCGTCGCGGCATTGGTCTTCGTAGTCGCGGTGAGCTCCTCGAGCGACGCGCTCGTCTCCTCCAGAGAGGCTGCCTGCTGACTCGCTCCGTCGGAGAGCGAGGTGGCCGCAATCGCAAGCTTCTCGGCCTCCTCGGCAAAGGTCGCCGCGCCGGACACAAGCTCGCCCGCCGTGTCGCCGAGCGGTTTCGCGATCGAGCGGGCGAGTCGCTTCGAAAGCCAGAAGACGCCAAGCGTTCCCACCACGATCAGCAGGCCCGTCCAGTTCCGCTGCCGGCTTGCCTCCGAGCGAATCCCCATGCAGGTCCGCCCGAAATCGTCTTTCAGCCAGGTGATGTAGTCGCCCACATCGTTCGTCATGAAATTGTAGTTCTCGCTCCAGGCATCCTCGTCGAGCGAAGGCGGCTTCTGGCCGTAGAGCACGGCATCGCGGAACTTCGGGATCGCGTCGAAAAAGGCCTGCCAGTGCGGATCGTCGCGAAGCTTCATGAAACGAACCCGCGCCTCCCCCTGGCTCAGCGACGGGATCATCTTCCAGTAGGCCTGCGCAAACGAGATCGGCTCCTCCATGTTCACCGCCACATTGCGGTCCAGGATAAGCCCGTGCTGACGCTTGTACTGCTGGATCTGGTAATAGATCAGACCGCCCGCCTCGATGGAGCGCTTCCGGGCCTCGGTCACCATCGTCAGTGCGAGCAGCTTGCGGGCGACCGTCGTGTTCGTCGTCTGGTCGATCAACAGCGGCAGCGCCTCAGTCAACGAGGCGCGGAGCCCCAGGTAATAGTTGATGATGATGTTGTTGTTCGCTTCCTCGGTATTATTGTAAACAAGGTCGCGGATCGACTTCAGTTTCGCGCGCCGGTCGGCGATGTCCTGCAGCGCCTTCGCAAAGGCAGGCGACAGATTCGTCGCGTCGACTTTCAAAAGCGCCTGGTCGTAGGCCGCCCAAGCCGCATCCGTCGCCTGACGGGCCTTGTCCTGATCAGCCCGATACTTCTGCTTCACGTCGTCCGGATCCTTCGCGTGATCGGTCGAGAACTGCCACCAGTTCGAGCCTTCGACGTCCGCACATTGTTCGACGTCCGCCATACGCCAGACGAGCGCGGACAGGGTCGTCAGGTGGTCCATCTCACGGACCGTGCGGTCCGCCCGGACGAAGAGAATGCCGGCGGGAATCAGCGCAAAGACGAGGGGTACCAGGGCAAGTAGGATCAGCTTGCGTTCGAGATTCATGGGGTTTGGGGAGAGCGCGCTGCGAAAAGCGCGAGTGGCGTTTGGGGTGGTGCGCAGGGACGATTGCAGAATCGGTCCCATCTACAATCGGCACATTGCGCATACAAATGAGCAGTTTATCGCAACATTGCCATCCCCCCCGCCCCGCCTCAGGCGCCACGCACCCTGTCACGAACTTCGAAATACAAAAGGGGGCGGACCGCACGGCCGCCCCCTTTATGATTAATCAAGTCGTTGAACTTCAGGTCTTTTCCTTGTCGATCGCGATGACCTTGTCGTCCTTGAACGTCACCCGCATCCTGTCACGTTCGCGGCGATACGGCGCGTAGAGGTAATAGGGATACTCGTAGCGGAAGCAGCGGTGATAGAAACCGGTGTAGAGGATGCCGCCATCGCCGTCCTCCCATTCGGTATAGATCCACACTTCGGAGGTGCCGCTGGCGTCGGTGCGGATGCGCACGTGGTCCGGCTCGCCCAGCGCCAGTTCCACGGCGGTCGGCGTGAAGCCAATGGCGATTTCGCCCTTTTTGATGAGTTCCTGCTGGGCCGGGGGCAGGGCGTTGAATGCGACCAGATTCTTCTGGATGCGCGTCGTCGGCGTGGAACAACCAACGAAAGCGCCTGCCAGGAGGGCCAGCGCGAAAGTGATGCCAATGAATGATTTCATAGACGTTACCAGATTATCCTTCGAAAACATGCTCGCAACCCCTGAGGCAGCAAACTTGGTAAAGGGTTCCGGTATGAAGACGACGCTCCTGCTCTGGGATATCGACGGCACGCTCATCAACGCCCAAGGCTCCGGTCTGGAAGCGCTTCGGGACGCAATTCTGGCGGCGTTCGGCATTGTCGACACCCTGCAGGCAATCGAGCTGGCCGGGCGTACCGATCGGTGGATTTTCCGGCAGATGCTGCGCGCTTTCAGACTGGCCGAAACCGAGCCCCACTTCTCGGCGCTCGAGACCCACTACCTGGCCGCGCTGCCCGGCCGCCTCCAGGAGCGCGGAGTGCGGGTGCTGCCCGGCATCGCCCCCATCCTGACGGATCAGGAACGTCGCGAGCGTGTGGCCCACGGACTGCTGACCGGGAACCTGCGCAAAGGCGCAGCCCTGAAACTCGGACACGGCGGCTTGTGGCCGCACTTCCCGTTTGGAGCCTTTGCGGACGACAGCGAGAATCGCAACGACCTCGGTCCCTTTGCGGCGCGGCGAGCCGGAGAACACTGCGGAAACGTCTTCGCCGCGGAGCGCACCTGGGTGATCGGCGACACGCCTCACGACGTCGCCTGCGGCAAGGCCGCCGGCTTCCGCACTCTCGCCATCGCCACCGGGCGGCACTCGGAGGCCGAACTCGCCGCTGCCAGTCCCGATGCAGTCTTCCGCGACCTCTCGGACACGGCGGCCTTCTGGAAGGCCGTCGCGGCCTGAGCCGGCGTCCAATTCACCACGCCCCCCTTTCCAGTCCGCCGTACTTCGCTATCGACAAGGACCGTCACAGCCGATTTCTGCCGTCTTCTGCCCCGCTCACCAATTCCCATGAAGAAGTTCACCATCGCCATCGGTTCCGATCACGCGGGTTTCCGCTACAAGGAGGCGCTCGTCGCCATGCTCATCGCAGACGGTCACACGGTTCGCGACCTGGGCACGCACACGCCCGACAGCTGTGACTATCCCGATTTTATCCGGCCCGTGGCCGAGGCGGTCGCACGCGGGGAATTCGAGCGCGGCATCGTGCTCGGCGGCTCCGGCAATGGCGAGGCGATCGTGGCCAACCGCGTCCGCGGCGTGCGCTGTGGCCTGTGCTGGAACGAACAGGTCGCCATCTGGAACCGGTCCCACAACGACGCAAACGTCCTTTCCCTGGGCGAGCGCACGATCTCCCTCGAGGAAGCCCAGAAGATCGTCCGTGTCTGGCTCGAGACCGAGTTCGAGGGCGGCCGCCACATCCAGCGCATCCGCAAGATCGACGGCGTCTGAGTCGCCCAAGCGATCGCGCCGCCCTCCATGCCTTTCTTCGACCAGCCAGGCCAGCCTCGGCAGCACAAGCCCTGGCCGATGAAGTGGGTCGTCCTGTCGATCGCCATCTTCATCGTCGGCTACACGTGGATCAGGGTGAAGTACAGCAAGCCAGGGCCCTCCTACGAACCGTATCAGGACACCATAGACCGCATGACGGTCGAGCGCCTGCTGAGCTCCGGGTACCAGCGCTTCGACGCGCCCGCGGAGGTTCCGGCCGACTCCGTCCGTTCCCTCGTGCTCGGCAGCTCGTCGCCGGCGCCGGTCGCCGTCTCCCGGGGCGGCATCCCCTCCGAAATCAACGTCGCGCTCATCCAGAAGCCCGCCCTCGCCGACGCGATCGACACCGTGCTCGCGCCCAGCACCGGCCCGATCCACGGCACCTACCGTATCCTGTTCGTCGCGACACTGCCCGATGCGCGGCACACCGCCGCCGCGGCCACCGTGTTTCGCCGCGGCCGGGACCTCACGATCATTCCCGGCTGGGAGCGCATCGAGGGTCGCCTGCAGGCGCGCTCCCGCAGCGCGGCCGTGCTGGTCTCGATCCCGACCGGTTCCCTCCCCGCCGGTGACTATCGGGCCACGGTCGTCGGAGCCCGCTCGTCGAGGTCCTGGACCGTCGACCTGCGGCAATGATTGACGCCCGGGATTCGCTGGGAGAGAACTCGCCCCGTCACATGAGCACCCTCCACGTGCCGTTACCATTGGTCGATTCCTCAACCGCTTCATGAGCACGGTCGCAGTCCCTCCTGCCTCTTCGGCCACGATCAAGCCCACGGACCTCCGGGGCATCCTGAAGTACGTCCCGCGTTTCAAGGACCAGATTTTCATCATCGCGCTCGACGGTCTCGTGGTGGCGGATGAGAACTTCCCGAACCTTCTCGTCGACATCGCGGTGCTCCGCTCGCTCGCCATCAAGGTCGTGCTCGTGCACGGCATCGGCCAGCAGATTCAGGAGCTCTCGAAGATGCGCGGCATCCCGATCACGAATCACGACGGTTCGGGGGTCACCGACGCGGCCACGCTCGATCTCGGCGTCCGCGCCTCCGCGCGCGTGAGCCACCTGATCCTCGAGGGCCTCACGCAAAACTCGCTCAAGGCCGCGATCACGAATTCCATCCGCGCGCTGCCCATCGGGATCATCCGCGGCGTCGACCAGCAGTTCACAGCAAAGGTGGAACGCATCGACCGGGACCTCATCAATCACCTGCTCGACGCGGACGTGATTCCGATCGTATCGCCGATCGGCTTCGGGCCCGACGGCCGGTCTCTGCGAATCAATTCGGACCTGCTCGCCGCGGAGCTCGCAGAGTCGCTGCAGGCCTCGAAGATCATTTACCTGACCGAACCGCCGGGACTCGTCATCAACGGCGAGCTCAAGCGCGAGATCTCCGTCGACGCTCTCAGGGCGATCCTGCGCGACCACCCCGAGCAGATCGAGGAGGGTTGGCGCAGCAAGGCCAGCCAGGCCGTGAAGACCATCGAGTCCGGGACGCCCCGCGTCCACGTCGTCGATGGTACGATCTTCGACGGGCTGCTAAACGAAATCTTCTCGAACGAGGGCGTCGGGTCGCTGATCTACGGAAACGATTACCAGCAGATCCGCCAGGCCACCCGACGCGACGTGCGCTTCATCTACAACCTCACCCGGAGCGCCGTGCGCCGCGAGGAACTGCTGTATCGCAGCCAGCAGGCCATCGAGAAGAACATCGACCAGTTCTACGTGTTCGAGATCGACGAGGCGATCATCGCCTGCGTCACGCTCTATTTCTATCCCGACAAGCCGGAGCTCGCCGAGCTCGGTTCGCTCTACGTGATGCCGTTCTACCAGAAGCGCGGGATCGGAAAGAAGATGGTCGAGTTCGCGTGCTACCAGGCCAAGGAGCGCGGCGCGCGCACCATCATCGCGCTGTCCACCCAGAGTTTCGGCTTCTTCACCAACACCTGCGGCTTCGAGGAGGCGGAGACCTCCGTCCTGCCGGTCGCCCGCCTGCGCCTCTACACGGAAAGCGGGCGCAATCCCCGCGTGCTCGTCAAGCCGCTCTGAGCGGACTCCGCACTCAGCGAACAAAGAGCCGCAGTGCGTGCATCACGACGCAGGTGGCCAATGCCGCGGCCACGTCGTCGATCACGACCCCCCAACCGCCCGGCAGCCGTTGAAGCCGGCTGATGCCGAAGGGCTTGGTGATGTCGAAGAGGCGAAACAAGCCAAAGCCGGCGAGCGCGACCACCCACACCGGAGCCGCTTCCGCCAGCGTGCGCCAGCCGAGGTAGCACAACGGCATCGCCGTGAACTCGTCGAGGATCACCTCGCCCGGATCGGTCCGTCCCATCCGCAACTCCGCCTCTCCGCACAGCGCAACCGCCACGTAAAGGCCCGCCACCGCGAGGAGCAGGTATGAGGGCCAGGACAGGGTGAAGAAGAAGACCGTAAAATAGAGCACGCCCGCAAGCGATCCCCAGGTGCCCGGCGCAGGCAGCCGCATCCCCAGGGGGCCAAGGGTCGCCAGAGCAAGCACCCACCGCGTCGGCAGAAAACTCGGCCAGGTCGGGTGGCGCAGTTTCATTTTCCAGCCGTGTTGGGATTGACCAGCTTCCAGTGGACCCGGATGTAGTTGTAGCCCGACCAGACGGCGAAGAAGGTCCCCAGGACGAAGCCAACCAGGCCGATGTGATGCATCACCTCGGTCGTCACCGTGAAATCCGTGCCCGGAAACACATAGGCCCAGTCGCGTCCGATCATCGGCGTGGCGAGCAGGAAGCCGATCGCGATGAGCTGGGTAACGGTCTTAGTCTTTCCGCCCTTGTCCGCCTGCACAACCACCCCCTGCGCAGCCGCCAGCATGCGCATGCCCGACACCATGAACTCACGGCACAGTGTGATCAGCACATAGGCGAGCGGCAGGATCTGTTTGTCCACAAGCGCGACCATGATGCCTAGTACCATGATCTTGTCGGTCAGGGCATCCATCAGTTTCCCGAAATCCGAAACCAGGCCCTGCTTGCGCGCGAAGTAGCCGTCCAACCAGTCGCTGATCGCCCCGCCGATGAAGAGCGCGAACGCAGCCGTGGCGGCCCCCAGACGGTCGAGAAACATGAGCCACACGATGACAAACATCATCGGGATGCGCGACAGGGTGAGGAGATTGGGGAGATTCATGTCCGTCGGAAATCCAATCCCAACCCACAGCCGAAGCCCTTGGCAACCCTGGAACCCCGGCCGGAACAAAAACATCGCCTCGTCCCGCGCTTCACCTTTGTCTCGCCGGCGAGCGTCCTCACCGATCATGCGCCACTGCATTTATCCCGGTACCTTCGACCCTCTGACCTACGGGCACCTCGACGTGCTCGAACGGGCCTCCAAACTGTTCGACAAGGTCACCGTCGCCATCTCCGACAATCCGGCCAAGGGCCCCTTTTTCTCGTCGCAGGAGCGCCTCGGGCTGCTGCTCCCCAACATCGGGCGCTTCCCCAACGTCGAGGCCGTGTCATTCAACATCCTCCTGGTGGAATTTGCCCGCCAGCTCGGTGCCTGCGCCATCATCCGAGGCCTTCGCGCCATCTCGGACTTCGAGTTCGAATTCAACATGGCCCTGATGAACCGCCACCTCGATCCTGGCATCGAGACAATCTTCGTCATGCCCAACGAAGGGTTCAGCTACACCAGCTCCACGCTCGTCAAGCAGGTCGCGAAGTACGGCGGCGACGTATCGCACTTTGTCCCGCCCAATGTCGCCGAGGCGCTTCGCGCCACGTTTGGCCGGATATCCGCACAGGAATCGGGTCGCTGATTTTTTCGCGCCAGCGCATATTCCTGTCACCACGACAGGTCTGACACCGTCTTCTGGCCAGTCCTCCCACCCCGGGGCCGGGTTTCGAGTCACGGCCTCACTCATCATAATTCGTTCAATTCCATGTTCAAACGAGGTTCCATCATCGTCATCCTGATCGCATTGGCCGCCGCAGCCCTGTGGTATTGGCGCGCCTCCCGGGAAGACGAGGCCCCCCAGATCAGCACCGTGTCGCTATCCCGAGGCAACGTCACCCAGTCCGTCACCGCCACCGGTATCATCCAGCCGGTGACGAGCGTCGAGGTTTCGAGCCAGATCTCCGGTCTGATCAGTGAAGTGCTGGTGGACTACAACACGCCGGTCAAGGAGGGGCAGATCCTTGCACGCATCGACCCCGCAACCTACCAGCAGCTCCTGCTGCAGGCGCGTGCGGCCCTGGCGTCCTCGGTCGCAAACCTCCACCTGATGGAACTCAATGCCAAGCGCACCAAGGAACTGTTCGAAAAACATTTCATGACCCAGCAGGACGTCGATACCGCCGTCGCTCAGGTGGAGCAGGCCCAAGCTGACGTCCAGACCAAGCAAGCCAACGTCGAGGCCGCAAAGGTGAATCTCGATCGCTGCACGATCACGTCGCCGATCACCGGCATCGTGATGGCTCGCGAAACCGACCCCGGCAAGACGGTCGCCGCCAGCTTCAACGCTCCCACCCTCTTCATTATTGCGAATCAGCTGACCGACATGGAAATCGACGCGTCGGTCGCCGAGGCGGACATCGGCAACGTCCGCCAGAACCAACCTGTCGAGTTCAACGTCGACGCCTACCCGACCCGCAAGTTCTTCGGCAAGGTAATCCAGGTGCGCGCCAATCCCACCACGACCAACAACGTGGTGACCTACGACACCATGATCGCGGTGAAAAACAACGATCTGAAGCTGATGTCCGGCATGACCGCCGACGTATCCATCATCGTCGCGCGTCACAACAATGTCCTTCGCATTCCCAACAGCGCCCTTCGCGCCCGCGTCCCCGAGGAACTGGTCACCGTCCGCGCAAAGTCGCCTGCCGGTGCCCCCGAGGCAAAGGAATCGTCCCTGTCTCCCGAGGAGCGCCGCCGTCTGATCTGGGAGACCATGCGCGATGTCGGCATCTCCCGCGGAACGCCTCCGACGCCCGAACAGATCAAGGAAATCCAGACCCGGCTCAAGGCCAAGGGCATCAACTTCGATCCGAGTCGTTTTGGCGGTCGCGAAGGCGGGCATGAGGGCGGCGGTTCGCCCACAGCCACGACCACGCGCACCGTGTACGTGCTCCTCCCCTCTCCCAATCCGGCGAAGCCCCGCATCGAGGCCGTCCAGGTCAAACTTGGCATCACCGACGGAATCTACACCGAGGTGCTCAGCGGGCTGAAGGAGTCCGATCAGGTCATCACCTCCGCGATCGCCCCCAGCTCGGGCGGTTCCAACACCTCGAATCCCTTCGGCGGTCCCCGCTTCGGCCACCACTAGAACGTACGGCCATGACGCCCCCCGTCGTCAAAATCGAGAACCTCCACAAGATCTACGACTCTGGGGAGGTTCCCGTGCACGCCGTGCGCGGTGTGTCCCTCGACATCCACAAGGGCGAGTTCGTCGCCCTCATGGGCGCGAGCGGCTCCGGCAAGTCCACCCTGATGAACATGCTGGGCTGCCTCGATCGACCTACAAAGGGCTCTTACCTGCTCGATGGCGTCGACGTTTCGAAACTCGACCGCAATGCCCTGGCCGACATCCGGAATCAGAAGCTCGGCTTCGTCTTCCAGGGCTTCAACCTGCTGTCGCGCACCACGGCCCTGGAAAACACCGAACTGCCGATGATGTACGGCCAGCGGCGTTCTCCCAAGGACATGCGCGAGCGCGCCCTCAAGTGTCTGGATATCGTGGGGCTCGCAAACCGCGCCGACCACTTTCCGAACCAGCTCTCCGGCGGTCAGCAGCAGCGCGTCGCCATCGCCCGCGCGCTCGTCAATGAGCCACAGATCCTCCTCGCGGACGAGCCCACCGGAAACCTGGACAGCAAGACCTCGGTCGAGGTGATGGGCGTGTTCCAGGCGCTCAACGAGCAGGGCATCACCATTGTGATGGTGACCCACGAACTCGATATTGCCCGCTACTGCCGCCGCAACCTGATCCTTCGCGATGGCGTGATCGTGCGCGACGAGCCCGTGCGCGACCGCCTGATTGCCTCCGCGGAGATGGACAAGATCCGCCAGGCAGAGGCCGCCGCAAAGCTCACTTCCGCCTGACGATGAGACTTCTGAACACCACCCGCGTGGCCCTCCGGGCCCTTCGCCGTAACAAGATGCGCTCGGTGCTCACGGCCCTCGGCATCATCATCGGCGTGTGCTCGGTGATCGCCATGGTCAGCATCGGCAACGGAGCCCGTGCCCAGATCGAGGAGCAGGTCGCCAATCTCGGCCAGAACGTCATCACGGTCTTCGCCGGCAGTTTCGGCGGTGGCGGCGTGCGCGGCGGCTGGGGAACCTCCTCCCACCTGACCGTCGACGACGCACTCGCCATCCAGCGCGAGGTCCCCGGGGCCGTCGCCGTCAGTCCCGTCATCTTCGACCACTCCCAGGTGATCGGCGACGGCCAGAATTGGTACACGTCGGTCATCGGCGCGGGCCCCGACTACGCCGAGATCCGCAACTGGCCCGTCGCCGAGGGATCCTTTTTCGGGGAGAGCGATGTCCGCAGCATCGCCAAGGTCGCCGTCGTGGGAAAGACCATCGTCGATGAGCTCTATCCCAACGAAAACCCGCTCGGGAAGGTCATCCGCATCCGCAACCTTCCGTTCAAGATCATCGGCGTGCTGGCCCCCAAGGGCTTCAACCTCTTCGGACAGGACCAGGACGACATCGTGATCGTGCCCTATACGAGCCACATGAAGCGCATCTCGAAGCGGACGTACATCAACTCGATCATGATCGAGGCCGTCTCCGAAAAGGAGATACCGCTGGTCCAGCAGAGCATTTCCGACCTAATGCTTCAGCAGCACAACGGACGTGCGGGCGATTTCACGGTCCGAAACCAGGTCGAACTGGCCCAGACGGCGACGGCGACGTCGCAGATCATGACCATGCTTCTTGGCGCCATCGCGAGCGTTTCACTGGTGGTCGGTGGCATCGGCATCATGAACATCATGCTGGTCAGCGTGACCGAGCGAACCCGGGAAATCGGCATCCGACTCGCGGTCGGTGCGCACGGGCGCGACGTGCTCATGCAGTTCCTGACCGAAGCGGTGATCCTGAGCTCGCTGGGCGGACTCCTCGGCGTGGTCCTGGGCATGGTGTGCTCGCAGCTCGTCTCCAAATATCTCGGTTGGCCCGTCCTGGTCTCCAGTTCGTCGGTGGTCATCTCCTTCGGGGTGAGCGCGGTCGTGGGCGTATTCTTCGGATTCTATCCGGCGCGCAAGGCGGCCCAGCTGGATCCGATCGACGCGCTTCGGTACGAGTGAGTCCGGGCTGGCGTTCCGGTTCACCCGGACAAGGACTCGCGCCTGAAAAACGCAGTTGAACCGTGGGGGCACTGACCTCCAACTGCGTGGGCTAGGATGATTCGCCACGTCGCCGCATTTCTCGCCGCATCCGTCTGCCTCTTCGGCTTCGGCATACCCGAGGCTTCCCGACTCATCGCCGCGAAACGGGTGCCCGAGGCCAGGGTGGTGCTGGAGCGGTACCTCGCAGACCATCCGCGCAATGTGGATGCGCTCGTCCAGCTCGGCTCGTGCGACGAACTGATGCAGGACTGGCCCGCGGCCGTGGACGCGTTCGGGAAGGCCGTGGCCCTGTCTCCGCGCCGCGCGGACGTGCAGTTCGCCTATGGCAAATCGTGCCTGCGCGTGGCACGAGATCGGAAATCGCTGACGCTCCTGCACCGCGGACGCGAAGCGCTCCAGGAGGCGATCCGGCTCAATCCCCGCCTGGTGGGTCCGCACGAGGTGCTCGTTGCATTCTACAGCTCCGCCCCCTGGTTCGTGGGAGGCAGCATGGAAAAGGCCCGCGCGGAGGCCGACGCCCTTGCGCGCATCGACCCCGACCGGGGCCTCGTCGCCCGCGTGCTGCTGTGCGAAAAACAGGGCGACACGGTGCAGGCGTATTCACTCTGCCATGACGCTCGGACACTGCGGCCCGGCGACTACACCGCGGCCTACGAACTGGGCCGCATCGTTGCGAAAACCGGCCTGCACCTCGATGAGGGCGCCCAAGCGCTGGAGTCCTGCCTGCGACTCTCCCGCGGACGCCCCCACGCCGACGTCGCAGGGATCCACCTGTACCTCGGGCTGATTCGGAAGGCACAAGGCAGGCTGGACGAAGCCCGCGCGAGCTTTCGCGAGGGTCTCGCGCTTTCGCCCGGCGACACCCGCCTCACGCGGGCCCTGGCTGCGCTTGAAAGCAAATGACAGGCAACAGCGTGCGACACGCGTTCGCGGGAAAAAAGCTTTGAACCAGACTGTGGCGGAAGGGTAAAAAGAACCCCTGCTTTCGATGCCGTTGCCCAGACGCAAGAGGCGTTCCTACCTCCCCTTCCTCCTCGAGTTGCCCGTCGCATTTCTCGCGCAGATGCTTTATCGCGTCCGCACGCGGGGCTCCGACAAGATCCCGTCAACCGGCGGGTTGTTGATGGTCGCGAACCATCTGTCCTACGTGGACTCGCTGCTCATCCAGCTCGCCTCGCCACGGCCGGTGCGGTTCGTCGGCTACGAGGCCTTTGCCCGGGCGAGCAGCCTCCTGCACTGGGCCTTCCGGGTCACGCGCATGATCCCGATCTCGCATGCGCGCCCGCTGACCGGCACGAGGGCCGTGGTTCGCGCCCTGCGCGCCGGCGAGGTCGTCTGCATTTTCGCCGAGGGAGGAATCTCGCGGGTTGGTCAACTGCTGGCACTGCGGCCCGGATTCGAGACGATGGCGCGGAAGGCGGGCGTCGAGGTCATGCCCGTGTTTCACGACGGAATCTGGGGCTCGGTGTTCTCGTTCGCGGGAAACAAATACATCTGGAAGTCGCCTCGCCTGATGCCGACCGACGTGTTCGTGAACTTCGGCGACCGCATTCCGGCCGACGGGGCGGATCCCGCCACCGTGCGCAAGGCGCTCCTCGATCTGGGGGCCGAGGCCTTCATGGAGCGCCCCGTGCTGCGCCGCAACCTGGCCCGCGAGGCGGTGCGGGCGCTTGCGAAGCGGCCCCATCGCGTCGAGATCGTCGACCTCTCCGCCGAGCGCCGGGAGGTCCGCGCAGCGCAGCTGCTCGCGGCGGCGGCCGTGCTGTCGCGCCACATCGCCGCGACCATCCCCGATCGGCGCGTCGGCATCGTCCTGCCCCCGGGAGCGGGCGCGACCATCGCGAATCTCGCCGTCTCCTGCGCAGGCAAGGTCCCGGTCAATCTCAACTTCACCGCAGGCCGCGCCGCACTCGAGGCCAGCCTGCGAGTCGGCGAGGTGAGGACGATCCTGACCGCGGACGCCGTGAAGGCCAAGTTTCCACAATTTCCCTGGACCGAGGACACGAGGGACCTGCGCTCGGAAATCGCTGCGGCGGGAGGGAAACGTGCGATGATCCCGTGGCTCGTCGCGGCGTACTGCCTTCCCAACCAATGGGTGCCGGCTCTGCTCCGGCTGCCTAGGAACGGCGACAATGACGAGGCCACCCTGCTGTTCACGAGCGGCAGCTCCGGGGAACCCAAGGGAGTCATCCTCTCGCACCGAAACATCCTCGCGAATTGCTGGCAGGTGTCCTCGACCTCCATTCTGCCCGACACCGCCACCCTCGTCGCCTGCCTGCCGGTGTTCCACAGCTTCGGCTGCACGGTGACGCTTTGGTATCCGATCCTCCGCCGCTGCCGGGTGGTCACGATTCCGAGCCCGCTCGACACGCGGAAGATCGTCGAGGCGATCCGTGACGAGAAGGCCACCGTCATGATCGGAGCGCCCACATTCATCCGACCGTTTCTGAAGCGCGCGGCGATCCAGGAACTGACCAGCCTCGAACTCGTGGTGTCGGGCGCCGAGAAGATGCCGATCGAGCTCTACGAGTCGTTTCTGCACGCGTTCCACATCGAGATCATGCAGGGCTACGGCATCACCGAAACCTCGCCGGTGACGAATGTGAACCAGCCCGATCCCCCGGCCACGGCGTTTGCGGCAGCGCCCCAGTCCGGGAAACGGCTGGGCTCGGTGGGCCGGATGCTCCCCGGCATGAGCGCCCGTATCATCGATCCGGAGACCGGAGCCGATCTTCCTCTCACGAGCACCGGGATCCTCTGCGTGAGGGGAGCGAACGTCTTCGCGGGCTACCTCAAGGATCCGGAGAAGACGACCACCGCGATCCGGGACGGCTGGTTCGTCACGGGCGACCTCGGTCGCTTCGACGAGGACGGGTTTCTCTACATCGAGGGCCGCCTGTCGCGTTTCTCCAAGATCGGCGGCGAGATGGTGCCCCACGGCACCGTCGAACAGCGAATCCTGGAGGTGCTCGGCTGGGAGGCCACCGACGAGCCGCTGCTCGCCGTTGTCGGCGTGCCCGATGCCAGCAAGGGCGAACAACTGGTAGTGGTCACCACCCGCGACGTGTCGCTGCCCCTGATCCGGGACGAGCTGCTCAAGCGGGGCCTTCCCCCACTGTGGATCCCCAAGACCGTGCACCAGGTGACGTCGATTCCGGTGCTCGGCAGCGGCAAGCTCGACTTGAAGGGATGCCGCTCGATCGCGCTCGAGGCGTCCAGGCCGGCCCCCCGGACGCCACCCGCTGTCTCCTGATCTCCGTGACGCTTCGACTCGCGGAATGGGGACGTTTCGTCGCACCGCGTGCGACCGTCCGAAAAGTCCGGGCAAAAGGCTTGCGTCGTGTCGGCGCGCGTGCATTTCGGGGACGTCCGCTGGCACGTTCCATGCAGCAGACCGACGACGGCATGACCGAACAGGCAAAAAAATTCCACCCTGTCGCGACCGACGACGCCGAGCTTTGGACGCTCGAGCGCCGCTGGTACGACGGCGCGCTTCTCGGACACGTCGAGGTGCTGCAACGTTTTGCCGAAAAACACCGCTCCCGGATCCTCGAACAGGCCGGGAGCCAGCCCGACGACGCGCAGCTGACCGCGGCCCTTAAATCCACGATCGTAAAGACGGGCACACTCGATGCACCGTCCGAGCTTCGGGATCAGGCCCGGGAGATCAAGGACGAGATCTGGTTCCGTGGCGAACGGGGCGATTTCGACCGGAGCAGGATCCAACTCGAGTGGACCGAACGCCACGCGGAGGCCTGGCGCAAATGGCGGCTCAAGGAATACCTCTTCGTGGTCGACCGCTGCGCACACCAGCTCGTTCGCACGCTTCGGCCAGGCGCCACGGGCACGGGGCGCTAAACCGTCGCGCCCCGTCCGGCTCGACGGCCGATCAGGTGCCCTTTGGCTGGTTCATGAGCTGATCCGCGCCAAGCACCAGGAGCAGGCAATCGGTGGTTCCGCCTCCCAGCACGTATTCGCCCTGCTGCCAGAAATAAGGCCACACCTTCAGCTCAGGAAAATCGGGGCGGATCAACGCGGTGCCGGACGATATTCCGCCGGGAATGTAGGTCCAGTCCGCCCGGTTGAAGCCGTAGGCCACGGTCATCGAATTCGCTCCGACTCCGCCGACGAACGAGGCGGTATTCGAGCCGGGATGACAGCCCAGGATGAACTCGAGGGCGTTCAGAACGTAACGCCGGGGGAAGATGTCGGGGAACGACTTGTGCAGGAACACCTGGTGTGCGCCGAAATTCTGGATCTGCCAGCCCGCACCCCAGATCTGGGGACGGTAGGGCACTCCGTAGGGTGTCTCGGCCGCCTCCGCGTCGACCTGCTTGCGGTAGCCGCGAAGGGCCGTCTCGAGGTCCGAGCGGAACCCCGCATCGCCGATCAACGGGAGCGCGCGGCCCAGAAACCAGCCGCAGTAATCGGGATGCGCGACGATTTCCGCGCGTTTCGAGAGGATGTAGTCCGCATACCGGCGATCGTGCGTCGTCAGGAGCAGCTCGGTCGCAAGGTGGACCTTGACGAGCGATAGCGGCATTCCCCAGCTATGCTCCCCGGCGCCCGCGGCCGGAGCGGGTTCGGAGTCGGGCACGCGGTTCCACTGCTCCTCGGCAATCCGGAGGCAGTCCGACGCCATGGCGTCGTCGTACCCCTTCAGCACGCGCGCCGCCGCCGCCAGTGCGGTCGCCGCGCCGAACACGTGACGCGGATTGTTCTCTGTGAAGACCCAGCGATCATCGGGGGCGCCCTTTTCCCCGAACACCGGGGCGGGCTGCCCATAGACGTGAAAGGTCCCCTTCGGCGCCGTCTTCGGATCATACACACGCCCATCGGTTACGTTCACCGGGTCGCCGAGCAGGGTATACTGCCGCATCGTGGCCTCCTGGATGCCGCGATAGAAACAGCCCATCGACTTGTATCCACCGACGACGCTCAGCAGGCCGTGCTCGATCTGCTGGAGGATGTCGGGTTTCCCGTCCGGACGGTGCAGCTCCGCCACGTGGTGCACCTCGTCGATCGTGGTGTCGTCATAGGTGGGATGGAACGCCTCCCAGGCGAGGGCCAGGCCGTAGATCGTCTCGGTCTGGGATTCGATCCGAAGGTCGTAGTCGCCGGCGTCGTGCCAGCCGCCCTGGTTCAAGCCCGGGACGTGCTCACCAGGCTTGTATTTGCAAAGTGTCGACGGCCCCTGCGAATAGCCGTCGAAGTGGTCGCGGTTCACCTCCGCCATGCGGGCGTCGTCCTCGTGACAGTCTCCGTGCCAGACGCGGTAGCGGTCGTTGACGCGCATGTGGCACATCTGGATGGGGAGGAAATACTCGAGCGTCGGCTGCCAGACGTGGCGCTCGTACACGTCGTCGGCGATCTTGAAAGCGTTCGAGCGAACCTTGCCGTAGCTCACGACGTACATGCCCGGTTTCGTCACCGACGAGAAATCGAGCCGGAGGATAGTGTAGCGGAGGAACCGTCCCCACTCCGGAGGCACCGCCGAAAGCACGGTCTCGAGCGAACCATCCGCGCGCAGCCGCGAGACGGTCACGGGCAGTCGGCGCGAATCATGGGAGTCGAGCTGGATCACCGCGTATTTCCGCTGGAGCGGGTGGTAACCGACCTGGGAGACCTGGACGACGGGCGCCTCGAGAAAGCCGGGGATCGCCCGGGGGCTGACGAGCCATTCGAGCGCATGTTTGGAAGCCCCGGGAGCGAGAAGCGCGCGCACCACGAACCAGCCGTTGTTGTACTGCCCCCGCCCGTCGATGAGTTCGAGCGGCCCGCCCGCGAGGGACTCGATCCCGAGGCAGTGCGTTTTTGATTCGGGGGCCACCATGAGGTGCCTGCCCGTGGCAAGCGCCTCGATGGCGTAGCTGCCGTCGGCGGTCATCCGGCCCGGTCCGTCGGCCTGGCGAGGGAAGATGCCGTCGTGCCGGTCCATCAGGTAGCTCTTTCCAAAGAGGTCGCCCGGGAACAGCTCCAGGTTGAATCCCACCCGCTTCTGCCACGCCTCAGGGAGCGGCTTGTCCAGATCCACGATGATTCGGAACGACTTCCCCGCGGGCACCACGCGCACCGTGTACGCGAACTTGAGATCCGGATACACGATCGGATTGAATCCCTTGCGGTCCTTCGACTCGTCGGGATAGCTCATCCGAACGCTTATCTCCCCGGTCGCCGGATCGACGCGGCGCTGGCCCACGACCGGAGTCGGCTGCCACTGGCCGGGAGTTCGGTTCAGACGGACGTCCCCGTTCGTCGCGATGCGGTCGCCGTTCAGGATGATGCTCACGCCGCCCTGGTGCCCCTCCGGATAATAATCGGACGCGAGCATGACGTTCAGCCCGGGCATCTCCAGGTACTCCTGGCTGTTCAGCTTCAACCCGTCAGGCGCCTCGATGGCGCACGCCGAGGAGAGCGGGACGATCAACAGGCAGGCAAGGACGGTCAGGCAGCCTGCACGACGGAGTACGTACGGAATCATGGATACGGGATTATTGGGGATCGCCGCCGGGGTTCGGGAGACAGGGAGTCCGGCGACGGCAGGAGACAAAAGGCCGCGCCGCGCGCGCCGCAAGCGACGGCATCGGCGTACTTGGGCGCCCGGCGCCCATCCCGGCTCGACGAGGCGGTCGGCCGAGGAATCCGGGACCATGATATCACACCTTCCACGAGCGGGTTGCGAGCGACGGAGGCTTGCCGAGCCGGGTGAAGAGGAAGCTATAATGACTGCGTGAAATACGCCCTCGTCATCCTGCTTCCGCTTGCGGCCCTGTTCGCCCCGAGTGCCGGCGCCGCTTCGCGCGACATCTACGACCCCAAGGCGGACGGCGGCGCCCTCGTGGACGCGGCGCTCGTCAGGGCACGGGCCGAACACAAGCGCGTGCTGCTCGACTTCGGCGCGAATTGGTGCCCGTGGTGTCACAGCCTGCATCGGCTGTTCACAACCAACCGCGAGGTATCCGCCGCGCTCGGCGCCTCATACGTGCTCGTGATGGTGGATGTGAACACCCGAGGTGGAGTCGTCCGCAACGCCGGGATCAACGCCCGGTACGGCAACCCCATCCGACTGGGACTTCCGGTGCTGGTGGTGCTCGACGCGGACGGCCATCTCCTCTGCACCAAGGACACCGGCGAACTCGAGGAGGGCCCGGGCCATTCGCCCGCAAAGGTCCTCGCATTCCTGCGGCAGTGGAGCGGACGCGGGAGCTGACATGGAGCCCGCGCTTCCATCAACTGTGTGAACCTCGTTGCGGTTTTCCGAGGCCGCTGCGCAGGAGGACAATGGATGCATGAAGAAGCCCGGAACCTCGGTCTACTGCTTCGGACACGTCAGCACCGGCGTCATCCTCCAGCTCAAGATGCCCTACCCCGCGGCGGACGGCTACGCGGAGGTCGCCCAGACGCTCGAAAACCACGCCGGCGAGGCCACGGGCACGGCACTCGTGCTCGCGCGGCTTGGAGTGCCGGTGGCGCTCGAGGGAAACTGGATCGGCGACACGCCGGCGTGCCGCCGCACGCTTGAATTCCTCCGCGGGCGCGGAATCGACGTCTCCGGACTTTGCGTGAAACCCGGGTATCCGGGCGCAACCGAGGTCGTGGTGTCCGACGGCGAGACGCGCACGGTGTTCGGGCGGTACTGCGACCTGCTGTTCACGACCCGGCAATGGGAGATGCCGGACCCCGACAAGATCGCCTCGGCGCGTTTTGCCTGCGTCGACCCCTCTTTTGGCGAAGCCACGCTCCGGGTCGCCCGGACCGCCTCGAAGCTGGGAATCCCCCTGGCAACCTGCGACGCGAAGCCCGACTCCGAGCTCGCCTCGCTCGCGCAGGTCCTCGTCGTGTCCGGAGAGTTCCTGCGGCGCGAGTATCCGGGAACCGAACACATCGGTCCCGCCCGCGCAGCGCTTTTCGAGCGCTACGCCGGCTCGTGCCCCGGCCTGGTCGTGTTCACGGCCGGACGCGAACCGGTGTGGTATTCCCGCGGCGGCGCGTCGCCCCGACGGGAGCGGGCGCCCTACGAGGTCGAGGTCGTCGACAGCGCCGGGGCGGGCGACAGCTTCAGGGGTGCGCTCGTCTTCGGCCTGCTGAAGGGCTGGAATGACGACGACTGTGTGCGCTTCGCCTGCGCGGTGGCGGCCCTGATCTGCACCACCGCGCCGGGCTGCGTGAATGCCCCCGACTTGCAGGCGGTGGCTTCGTTCCTTTCCGCAAGCGGCGAGACGCTGCCGGCCTGAGGGCCTTTTTCGCCTCCAATTTGCGTCTGATTTTTGGGGCTTGGCACGCGGTGGCGGTGCGTCAGGCCTAGTTGAAACCACGCCGCCATGAGCATTCTCGCCACCCACGCCCCCGCCACTCTCTGGAAACACTTCGAGGCTCTCAGCCGGATCCCCCGCGTCTCCCGCAATGAGCGCGCCGCCGCCGACTACGTCCTGGGCATCGCAACGGCTCGCGGCCTGAAATCAGTCCGGGATGCCGCCGGAAACGTGCTGGTCAGGAAACCTGCGGCGCCAGGCTGCGAGGATCGCGCGGCGGTCATCCTCCAGTCGCATCTCGACATGGTCGGCCAAAAGACCGCCGCCTCCGCCCACGACTTTGCGCGCGACCCCCTCACGCTTCGGGTCGACGGCGGCTGGTTGAAGGCCGAGGGCACCACGCTGGGGGCCGACAACGGCATCGGCGTCGCCGCGGCCCTGGCTCTCCTCGAGAGCACGGACGTCCGTCACGGTCCTGTCTCGGCCCTGTTCACCGTGGAGGAGGAGATCGGCCTGCACGGCGCGGCCGCAGTCACACCCGAAATGCTCCAAGGCGACTTGCTGGTGAACCTCGACTCAGACCTGCCCGGCGAATTGATCACGGGTTGTGCCGGCGCCCTGACGATGCGCGCCGAGTTTCCGGGTGAGCGCGACGCGGTGCCGGTTCTCTGGCGCGGGCTGCGCGTGCGCCTGCACGGGCTGCAGGGCGGACACTCGGGGGCGGACATCCATCGCGGCCGCGCGAACGCGCTCAGGACGCTTGCGCGCATGCTGGCGGAGACCGCCTCGGCCGTTCCCCTGCGCCTCTGCACATTCCTCGGCGGCGACGCGCGCAATGCGATCCCGCGCGAGGCCTCGGCGCTCGTGACCGTGCCGGCCGGGGAGTGCTCCTCCGCCACGTCGACGCTCTGGGCCCTGGTCGATGCGATCCGTGCTGAATATCAGGATACCGAGCCGGGACTGGCCGTATCCATCGAGGAATGCCCCGCCCCGGCCCGCGCCCTCCCTGGCGACGCCACTCTCCGTTTTCTCACTTTCCTGCGAGCCGGTCCGATCGGAGTGATCCGCACGCTGCCCACCCAGGACGGAGCCGTCGAGACCTCGAACAACCTGGCGATCGTCGAGTGTGGCGAAACCGGCCCGGCGGTCGTGCAGTACCTCGCCCGCAGTGTCGTCGAGAGCACGAAATGGGATGTCTTCGGCACGCTTGGCGGCCTCGCGCAACTCGCCGGAGGGAAGATCGAGGCCCAGGGAAATTATCCCGGCTGGAAACCCGCCGCTCACTCGCGGCTGGTGCCCATCCTCGCCGCAGCCTGCGAACGCGTCCTCGGGCGCCCGGCCCGCACGAGCGTGGTGCACGGCGGGCTCGAATGCGGCATCCTCATGGCCGCAAAGCCCTCCCTCGACTGTGTTTCGATCGGCCCAAGGATCGAGTCCATGCACTCGCCCGATGAGCGCGTGGAGATCGCCTCGGTCGATGCGTTTTACCGGATCCTCACCTTCGCCCTCGAGTCGCTGCCGAAGGCGGGCTGACCCGCCCCCGTCTGGCATCAGCGCGCGCCAGCGTCGACTTCGGCCGCGAGCCGAAGTCCCGCACCGATGCAACTCGGCACCGCGATGCCATCGCGGACGTTGCCCCCGATGTGTAGGCCCGGATTCGCGCGCTCACACGCGGCAATCGCGTCGAGCACGCGCTCGTATCCAAGATTATATTGCGGGATCGCGGCCGGCCAGGCGTTGTACCGGCTGAAAACGGGGTCTCCCTCGACGCCCAGGAGCTCGCGCAGATCCCCCTTCACCGTCTCCCAGAGCGCCGCCCGGTCCAGTCGGGCCACCTCCGGCTGGCGCATGCCTCCGACCATGACGGTCAACGCGACGTGCCCTGCTGGAGCGCGTCCTTCGAACAGGCTCGAGGAAAATAGGATTCCGAGCTCCCGGCGTCCCTCGACAGCTGGAATCAGCGCGCCGAAACCATCCAGGGGATGGCCGACCTGCTCGCGCCTGAAGCCAAGGAACAGGGAGGTCACCGGCGGGTGTACCACGTCGGACAGCCCCGCAAGCGGACGCTCGCCGGCGGGCCCGATTGCAAGCTTTGCCAGCGCGCCCGCTGGGGCGGCCAGCACGACGTCGTCGAACCGGGCGCTCTCCTCCGCAACCGCGGCACCGGTCCAGGCCACGGTCCAGGCATCGGACCGCTCCAGGCGCATCACGCGCGCCCCGAGCCGGACAGCCCCGGCTGGCAACCGGGCAGCCAGGGCCTCGGGAAGCGCCGCAAGGCCCGTGCGGAACGACACGATGCGCGGCCGCGGGCGGCCCGCCGCCTTGCGCTCCTTTGCCGCGGCCATCTGGCCGCGGATGATTGAACCGGTCGTCTGCTCGATTTCCCAAAGCTTCGGGAACGAATGCCGCGCCGAAAGGCGCTCCGGATCGCCGGCATACACGCCGCCGACAAAGGGATTCAATCCGTAGTCGACGGCCTCGCGCCCGAAATGATCGAGGATCAGCTGTTGCAGGCTCACGTCGGCCTCGCGCTTGCGCGGCTTCTGCAACATTTCCGCGAATACACGCAGTCTCATTCCCACCGAATACAGGCGGGTCGTCAGCAGCGCGGGCGGCGACATGGGCAGGGCCTGCAGCCGTCCGTCCCGCACGATGAACCGGTTCTTAGCCGCGGCTCCACCCGCCTGCAGCTCGCCTTCCAGGCCCAGATCCCGAATCAGCTCCGAGAGGCCCTCCTCGCCCTCGAGCAGCGAATTCGGCCCTCCTTCCACCAGCCATCCGTCAACCCGCTCCGTGCGGATCGACCCGCCCAGCCGGTCGGACTGCTCGAGAAGGGTCACGTCGTGCCCCCCCGCCGCAAGACGATATGCCGCCGTCAGCCCGGTGATGCCTCCGCCCACCACGGCGACGCGCTTCCTGGAATTCGCCTGAGTCATGCCCGCCACGATGCAATCGCCGTCCTCAAAGTCCAGACCGCGCCTGCAGGGCCTCATTTTGACTCGAGCCTTGTTTATTTAATTTGATCATTTTATGTCACCTTTGTGATATCCCGCTTCCTCCTCCTCTTGGCGCTCGCGCTCCAGGTGGCCGCCGCGATGCAGGCTTCGGGCGCCGAGAGCCTGCGCATCGCCACGTACAATCTGGAAAACTACACGACCGCGGGCCGCCTGGTGGGCGACGATTACCTGCGCGACTACCCCAAACCCGAGGCCGCCAAACGGGCGCTTCACGCCGTCATCGCCGGCTTGGGCGCCGACATTCTCGCCGTCCAGGAAATGGGTCCGGCCCCCTATCTCGAGGAACTGCAACACGACCTCGCGGCCATCGGTCTGGCCTATCCCTTTTCCTATCTCGTCGAAGCTGCGGACCCGGACCGCCACATCGCGATCCTGTCGCGCATACGCCCGAAGGCGGTGAACTGTTATGCGCACATCGGACTCGTGTCCCAGGGTGCCAAGGACCTCGTCAAACGTGGAGCCGTCGAGGTGGTGGTCGAGACCGACCGGGGAGACCTCTCACTCTGGGTCGTTCACCTGAAGAGCCGCTTCACGGTAAAACCATCCGACCCGGACTCCGCCCTCCAGCGGGCCGCCGAGTCGGTCGCCATCCGGGATCTCGTCCTTCGCCGGCATCCCAACCCCGAGTCCGCCCGGTTTCTGATCGTTGGAGACTTCAACGACGGCAAAGCCCGCCGGCCCGTCCGTGCCATGGAGTCGCGCGGGAGCCGGGTGATCGCCACGCTCCTCGACGCGGCCGACTCCCGGGGCGAACGCTGGACTCATTTTTATCGTCGTGAGGAGACCTACGAGCGGGTCGACCACATCCTGGTCTCACCGGCTCTCATGCCCCTGGTCGAACGCTCCCGGTACGGAGACCCCATCGCGCGGATCTACGACGGCGACGGTGTCACGCGGGCGAGCGACCATCGCCCGGTCGTCGTGGCGCTCCAGCTTCGCCCCCTCCGCATGCCCGCCGACGCCGCAACCTCGGTCGCCAGCGAGTGAAGACCCAGCGTTCAGGAAAGCCCTAGATACCTCCGCACCGGATCGAGATCGACATGTTCGGCAAGCCAATCGCCCATCGCATCATAAACCGCGCGCCGCCGTGCGGACCACGGGACCGGATGGGGACGATGTGCCGAAATCCCAGCCTCGGCGGCAAACGCCGACCGGGCGGCGGGCGACTCGAACCAGCCATGCTGGTAGGTGCCCCACACGCGTCCTGACCGGATTCCATCCCGCTCTGCCACGCCGTCCGCGACGATTTGCTGCAGCGGTTCACAGGATTGATCGCCCGAAGTCCTGCCCATGTGGATCTCGTAGGTGCTCCATCGGTCGCCCGCAAAGATCGACTCCGTCGGCCGAACGAGTTTGGGCGCGAAAAATCGCGTAGCCCCCGGCAGCAGCCCGAGTCCCGGCTCATCTCCCGCGTCGCCCGCCACTCCCTGTTCATCGACGAGGCGGGCTCCCAGGATCTGGTACCCTCCGCAGAGTCCGAACAGGGCCGCACCACGCGCGCGGGCTGCCAGGATGGCCTCGGCCATACCGCTGCTCCGGAGCCAACGCAGGTCCGCAATCGTGTTCTTCGTCCCAGGAATCACGACGGCCCGAGCCCCCGCGAGAGCCTCGGGACGGTCGACCCACACGGTTCGCACGCCCTGGTCGTCCCACCACGGCTGGCAGTCGTTGAGAATCGCCACGTTGGGCAGGCGTATCCAGGCAATCACTTCACCTTCGCCCCGGTCGCCGTCCGTCGGATCCAGGCCGTCCTCCTCGTCCGGTCGCAGGTCGGGCCTGAGCGGCACAGTGCCTAGGACGCGTAGCCCGGGGGCGTGGGGCCCGAGGTGCAGGTTCGGATCCGGAAAAAGTGACAGGTCACCGCGGAACCGGTTGACGATCGCCCCGATCCCCCGGCGGCGATCCCCCTCGCTCATCAGGTTCCAGGTCCCCGCGAGCTGGGCAAAGACCCCGCCACGATCGATGTCAGCCACCAGCAGCCAGCGTCCATCCAGATGCCGCAGGGTGCGCAGATTCGCCAGATCGCGGTCCATCAGGTTAAGTTCCACGGGGCTTCCAGCCCCCTCGACGACGAGGACCTCGCAGGCTGTCCGCCAGTGATCGAGGCAGCCGGCCGCCACCTGCCAAAATTCCTCCAGCCGGTCATAATAGCCGCGGGCCGAGAGATGCGCCACCGCCTCTCCCATCACCACCACCTGCGAGCCCAGGGCTCCGGACGGCTTGAGCAGGAGCGGGTTCATCCGCACATCCGGCTCCAGCCCGCACGCCTCGGCCTGCACCGCCTGGGCGCGCGCCATCTCGCCGCCGGCCGGCGTCACGAGCGCGTTGTTCGACATGTTCTGCGCCTTGAACGGGGCCACACGGACTCCCTGCCGCCTTAGCCACGCGCACAGCGCCGTCGCGATCCAGGTTTTTCCAGCACCCGACGAGGTGCCCAGGATCGAGATGGCCTTCATTCGCGTGCCCTCCGGGTCGAAGTCACACGATCGGCCTGCGCCGATAATACAGCAGGCCGGGCATCGCCAGGCCCACCGCCAACGCCCCCACGATGAACCCCGCCTTCAATCCGGACGAAAGTGCGGTGGAAAACAGCTCCGGCGTGTAGCCCTTGCGCTGGATCTCCACGATCGCGAGCAGCGTCGTGAAGAGGGGCACGCCGGGGATCATCGGAATCATCGCCGCCACGGTGAACACCTTCGGGTGCGCGCGGAGTTTCTGGGCGAAGTACACGCCGAGGAAACTGACCAGGGACGCCACCAGCAGCGTGCCAATCTCGATGGGCACCCCCGCCTGCATCAGCAGCATGCGCACGCCGTGCCCGATCGCACCGCCCGCCGCGCAATACACCAGTGCCCGCGGCGGTACGTTGAAGACCAGCGCAAACCCCACCGCCGGGATCGCCGCGAGGATCATGTCCTGTATCAGGGATATCATCACGTGCATCATCGTTCAGGCTCCTGTTGTCGTCGCGGGCCCGCGGTCGGTCACAGCCACCCCCAGACTCGCCAGACTGTCATGGCCAGCAGGATACCGCCGCAGGTCGCCAGGGAGAGCAGGATGGCCATCATGCCGCGCGAGATCCCGGTGTTGATGTAGCCCTTCACCATGTCGGCCACCGAATTGATCAGCGGAAACCCCGGCACCAGCAGCAGCACGCTCGCGGCCATCGCAGGCCGGGGCGTCGCCCCGATCCGCAGGATCGCCGCCCACCCCGTGATCGAGGTGGCCACGAACGCGCTCACGAAAAACGTGACGAGCGGATTGAAATGAAACGCAGCCACCAGCTGCCGCACGGCCATCGCGGCCGAGCTGGCCACGAACACCACCGCGCAGCTCGTGAGGTCCGCACCTGCCAGCCGGGCAAAACAGGCGCACGAAAGTCCGATCGCCAGCGCCACGAGCCAGCGCGGATAACGATACGGACGGATCGCGGCCAGCCGCGTCCGGTAGTCCGCACAGCCAAGCCGGCCCTCCTCCGCCTCGAGCATCGCGCGCTGCACCTCCGTCACCACGTGCATGTTGATGCCGTGATCCTGGTTCCGTCGCACCGTCGTGATGCAGCGGCCCTCGTGCAGCGATGTCAGCGTGATGGCGTTGGCCATGATCGCGACCTCGATGCGCTCGACGCCCAGCGCCTCGCCCAGGCGGCGGGCCACGGTCTCCACGAGCGCGCTTTCCGCACCGTGCTGCATCAGCATGACCGCGGACTCCACGCACAGCCGGGTCACCTCCTGCTGTTCCGCCGGCGCAAGCTGGCGCGGGGGGCGCCCGCTGGAGGTCCGTCCTTCCGAGTCGCTCGGGTTCGTGGGAGTCATGGGTTCGGGTGCCGAGATTTCGAACCTTGCGCGGGCCGTCAATCCCCACTCTTCGGGCTCCCCGGATAATATCACGCCTTCTTCGCCATTCCCGGGAATTTTCCGACACGGCGCTACACGTTTACCGCACTCGCGATCCGGCGACTTTGGTTGCCTAGCCCATGGGCACCCGCCACAGTCCGCCCACCAGCGTCCCCATCGTCGGACCGCCCCACGCGCACTTACCGTATCCATGCTTCCCGTCCGCAGAATCCTCCCCGTTCGAACGGTCCTCCTGTTCTGCGCGCTGGCAATCGGACTTCGGGCGGCGACACCCGAACCCGAGATCGACCGCTCCCGGTTGATGGGCGGACACCTGCCCGTCACGGTCTTCGCTGACCAGGAAATCACCGAGGGAAACCCCTGCTGGTGCACGGTCCGCGGCCCCGAGGGCGAACTGGCGATGGGCACCAATGCGGTCGTCATCTATGACGGCATCCGCTGGACCCACGTCGACATCCCGGGGAGCAATGCCGTCCGGGCGCTCCGCTATTCCGCCGACGGACGCCTCTGGGTGGCGGCGACCAACGAACTCGGATTCATTTCAAGGGATCGTTCCGGCACCTATGTGTATCACTCGCTCAAGTCCGGCGGCGAAAACGATCTCGGCGACCTGTGGCAGGTCTTCCCCAGGCCCGACGGCGATGTCTATTGGATCGGCTCCGACCGGGTTCTTTGCTGGGACGGCAGCGCCCTGCGTTCCTGGAAACTTCCGGGGCAGCGGCGGCTCCTCGCCTTCGAATACGAAGGGTCGGTCATGGTCCACCATCGCGCGAGCGGACTGTACATGCTCACCCCCCGGGGACCCGTGCTCAAGATTCCGGCCGCAGACCTGCCGCCGACGAACATCATGGGCCTCGAGACCGTCGGCAACTCGACGATTTCGATCGGCACCAGCGGCGCGATTCCCCTGGGATCGCACACGATCCCGTCGGCGGACGCCACTCTCGCCGCCTACCTGGCCGTCGACTGGACCTCGGCCTACGCCCGCTACGGCGACCGCCTGTTCTGGGGCACCATCAACGGCGGCCTGGTGGTCAGCGACCTCCAGGGGCGCATCGAGCGCATCATCGGCCATGACGACGGCCTGCCAAGCCGGACCATCTATTCGCTGTCCATCGACAAGTCCGGCATCCTGTGGGTCGGAACCAGCACGGAGCTGCTCCGCCTCGACCCTTCCGAGCGCTCGGTGATCCTCGACAAGCGCGATGGCCTCACCAGCCCGCTGGTCGGCCGCTTCGTCCGGTATGGGGATAACTTCTACACGCCGGCCGACGCCGCGGTCATGCGCTCGAGCCCTGACGCCTGGGGCATGCCCAGCCACTTCTCCCCCGTCCCCGGCCTCGAGGGACGATTCTGGGACCTGGCCTCGGGCCCCGATTCCCTGCTGCTCGGGAACCTGGGCGGTCTTTACAGCTGGAAGGACGGCCATCTAGCCCAGCTGTACACCTCGGCGAGGGACGTCTTCATGGTCTTCCCCTCCCGCTTCTCAAAGGACACCGTGTATCTTGCCGAGGGATACAATATCCTGGAGGCCACGGTGACCGGAGGCGCCACGTTCAGGAAGCGGCAGTACGTCCCCATCCCCGACATCGCCTCCTCGTTCGTCGAGGCGGGCCCCGATCGGCTGCTGGTCGGCACGCTCGGCCACGGCTCCTACCTCGCGGAGCGGAATCCGACGACCGGCCGATGGGCCACCTCCTCGATCCGCCTGAGCAATCCCGACCGCCAGGGCCCCGGTTACGTGGCGGACCTCGGAGGCATCCAGTTTGTCCTGGGCCGCGGCCAGGCGGCCATCCTGCCGGCAACGGGCACCAAGCCGATCCTCGTCAAGGGCACGCCCGACGGCGATCCGATCGCGGCCGCGCCGGGCACCAACGGACGCCGACTCTGGATCGCCTGGCGCACGACCACCGAGGCGGGCCGCACGCAGCCGCTTTTTGGATACTTGTTCCAGGCCGGCGCCTCGTGGCTCTGGCAGACCGTCCCCCTCCCCGAGGCCCGCACGGTGGGCGCCCTGCGCAGCATCAGCGTCGATTCGATCCGCGGCAGGGAGTACCTCTGGATCGTCGGCGCCGACGGCGTCGTCCGCATCGACACCGCGCTCGCCTCGGCCGACGTGAAGGCGCCCCAGGTGCACCTCGTGTCCGTCGCGCTCGACGGAGCCAGGTACGCGGACGGCAACCACCTGCCCGAGGCGCGCCTGCCCTATTCGGTGAAGCCCGCCGTCTTCGAATACGCCTCGACCGACTTCGACCTGGGCGACCGCGTCGAATACCAGACGCGCCTCGATCCGATCAGCAGCGACTGGTCCGCCCCCTCCTATTCGCCCCGCCGCGAGTGGGCCAGCCTGCCAGACGGGAACTACCTCTTCTCGGTGCGTGCCATCGTCGATGGCATCACGGGACGTCCCGTCGAAATCCGATTTTCAATCGCCCCTCCGTGGTACCGGTCGAAGCCCGCCCTGGTGCTGTGGCTCGTGCTCGTCATCCTGGCCGTTCACCTGATGATCCAGGGGCGCACCCGCGTCATCCGCAATCGCAACCGGGAGCTCGCCGAGCAGGTTCGCAAACGGACCCTCGAGCTCGAAAAGGCCAACGCCGCCAAGTCCGAGTTCGTCGCAAGCATCAGCCACGAGATCCGAAACCCGCTCAACGGCATCGTCGGCCTCACCGACGTCCTCGCCCGCCGAAACCTTCCGTCCGACGCCGAACGCGACCTCCGCAATCTCCGCCTCTGCACGCGACACCTCGCGTCGCTCGTCGAGGACGTGCTCGATTTCGCGAAGATCGAAGCCGGAAGCATCACCTTCGAACCCGAGCCGGTCGTGATCAAGGATCTCATCGATTCGATCAAGGCCGTCGTCACGCCCCTCGTCGCCGAAGCGGGCATGGAACTGCTGGTGGTCATGGACGAGGACGTGCCGGCCCAGGTCGGCCTGGACGCGCGCAAGGTGCGCCAGATCCTCATCAACTTTATCACCAACGCCGTCAAATACGCGGCGATCGGCGCGATCCAGCTCTCGATCAAACGAGAGCCCGCGTCGAAGGACCAGCTCGCGCTCCGGTTCACGGTGACCGACCAGGGGCCCGGAATCCCCGCCGCCGAGCGCGAAAAGGTCTTCTCGCGTTTCGTCCGGGGAAATGCGGCGCGTAACACGCGGGAACCCGGCGCCGGGCTCGGTCTTGCCGTCTGCCGCGAACTCGCCGTCTGCATGTCCGGCGCCGTCGGCCTGGAATCGTCCGCCGACCGCGGCGCTTCGTTCTTCCTCACGATCCCGGTTGAGCTCGCGACGGGGTCGCTCAAGCCCAAGCACACCGGCAGGCCGGAGATGCTCGCGGGTCGCGGATTCCGCGCGTTGATCGTCGACGACATGAGCTACAACCTCGACCTGCTCGAGTTTCTGCTCCGCGACTGGGATATCGACGTCGTGCGCGCGGTCGACGGCCCGTCCGCCCTCGAGGCGCTCCTCGGCCAGCGCTTCGACGTCGTCTTCCTCGACCTAGAACTCCCCGGCTTCGGCGGCATGGAGCTGATCGCGCGCTTCCGGTCCCGCTCCCGCCAGGCCGACGACCCATGGTTCGTCGCCACGACAGCCTACGCCACCCACGAGGTACGCGAACGCTGCCAGGCCGCAGGCTTTTCGGCGTTCATCACCAAGCCCGTCTCCCAGGAATCGATCCACGCCGCCATCGCCGACCTCGGCTCCGCGATGCTCGCCACCAACTCGATCCGCATGTCCCGCCCGCCCAAGGCCCAGACCCCTCTGGCTACGATGGCGGCCGGTAATCCAGAGCGGCTCCGGGAGCTCATCCACAAATTCATCAGCGACCTCGACGCGGAGATGGACGGTTACTCCGAACAGGCCAGGGCAGGAGACTTCGCCAAGGCCCGCCACCATGCGCACCGCCTCCGGTCCCACGCCGCCCTCGTCGCTTCGCAGTCGCTGGCATCCGCCGCCGCCGATGCCCAGGAAGCCGCCGAGTCCGGCGACTCCGAACTCCTCATTCAACTCGACGCCCAGCTGCTCGACATCGTTGAGAAACTCAGGGAACAGTTGATCCGGGAGGCCGGACCAGATTCATCCGCGTGATGCCCTTGCCCAGCGCGTAGCGGATCAGGTCCCGCGTGCTGTGCAGGCGCAGGCGCGAGAGGATCCGCTTCCGGTGCCACTGGATCGTCGAGGCGCTCAGGGTCGTGCGGCGCGCCACCTCGAGGTCCGAAAGGCCGGATCCGATCAGGCACAGGATCTCAATTTCGCGCTCGGTGAAAATCTTGGTGAACGCCCGCGGGTCCTCGCGGATCGCCCGCTTCACGCGAGACACCGCCTCCGTGAAGAACAGCCGCCCCCCCGCCACCGCGGCGATCGCCTCGCGCAGCACGTCCGCGCTCTGGTCGTTCTTGTCCACGAAGCCGTGGACGCCCGACGAAAGGATCCGCGAGATCGTGTATTCATCGCAATGCGAGGAAAGCGCCAGGATCTTGGCCTCCGGCCTGACCTGAAGCGCGTGCTCGGCGATCTCGAAACCGTCGCCATCGGGCAGGTTCAGATCCAGGATCAACAGGTCGATCGGCTTCGAATCAATCAACTCCCGCGCCGCCGCCGCATCCCCGGCCTCGCCTATGATGCGATACCCCTTTTCCCGGGACGTAAGTTCCTTCAGGAAATCCCGAAACATTCGGTGGTCCTCGACAATGGCCAGATTAACCATGGTCGGAAGTCTCAGACGAGGTAACGGCGGGTTAGATCTCCAAACATGTCGATTCGACGGTCGCGAAGGAAAGGCCAGTGGGTGCGGGTATGGTCTATTGCAGACAAATCGCATTCAGCAAGAAGCGCCTCCTCAGTGTCAACGCCAGCCTTTGCGATTATCTCACCCATCGTTCCCGCAACGAAGCTCTGCCCCCAGAAGCGCAGGCCGTCTCCGCCCGCCGGACATTCATGGCCGATGCGGTTGATCGCCGCGACGTAGCAGCCATTGGCAACCGCATGGGACCGCTGGATCGTCTCCCAGGCGCCGTGCTGCTTCGCACCGAGCTCCGGCCCCTCGGACGGATGCCAGCCGATCGCGGTCGGATAAAACAGGATCTCCGCTCCGCCCAGCGCCGCGAGGCGCGCCGCCTCCGGATACCACTGATCCCAGCAGATCAGCACGGCGATACGGCCGTGCCGCGTCTGCCAGGTCCGGAAACCCAGGTCGCCGGGCGCAAAATAGAACTTCTCGTAGAAGAGCGGATCGTCCGGGATGTGCATCTTGCGGTAGATCCCCAGCAGGGATCCGTCCGCATCAATCACCGCGGCGGTGTTGTGATAAAGTCCCTTGGCCCGCCGTTCGAACAACGAGGCGATCACGACCACCTTGCGCCGCTTCGCGAACGCGCACCAGTCGGCGGTGCTCCTCCCCGGGATCTCCTCCGCCAAAGCGAAGGCTCCGTAGTCTTCGCTCTGGCAGAAGTATTCCGACCGGTAGAGCTCCTGAGTGCACAGGATGCGCGCGCCGGCCTTGGCCGCGCGCTCAGCCATCGCAAGCGCCTTGCGGTGGTTGGCCGCCACGTCCGCCGTGCAGGCGTGCTGAAGGAGTCCGATCGTGGTCTTCATGGCACCGCCCCGGCCAACCGGGGGAAGATCAGTAGATCACCTTGTTGAGGGGATACTCGACGATGCCCTCGGCTCCCAGCGCCTTGAGCTGCGGCACGATCTCACGCACCACGCGCTCGTCGGTGATCGTCTCGAGGGCCACCCACTCGGTGTTCGAGAGCGGGGAGATCGTCGGGTTGCGCAGCGCGGGCAGCGTCTTGACCATCGCATCCAGGGAGGCCTTGGGAATGTTCATCTTGAGCCCGACCTTGCTGCCGGCCTCGAGCGCGCCCTGGAGCATCATGGCGATCGTCTCGATCTTCCGACGCTTCGCCGGATTCGCCCAGCTGTCCTTGTTCGCGATGAGCTTCGTGTTCGTCTCGAGCAGGGTATCGACGATGCGGAGTTTGTTGGCCTTCAGCGAACTGCCGGTCTCCGTGATGTCGACGATCGCATCGACGAGATCGGGAACCTTCACCTCCGTCGCCCCCCAGGAGAACTCCACTTCGACGGGAATCTTCTTTTCCTCGAAATAGCGCTTCACCGTGCCGACGAGCTCCGTCGCCACACGTTTCCCGGCGAGTTGCTCGGGCTTCGTGATCGCCGAGGCCTCCGGCACGCACAGCACCCAGCGCGACTTCTGCACCGAAGCCTTGCTGTAGATCAGGTCGCACACTTCGACGACGTCCGACTCGTTCTCGCGGATCCAGTCGAACCCCGTCAGGCCGCAATCGAAAAACCCATGTTCGACGTAACGCGAAACCTCCTGGGCGCGCACGAACCGGCCATCCAGTTCCGGATCGTCGATCGACGGCTTGTAGGAACGCGAACTGGTCGTGATCTTCCAGCCCGCTTTCGCAAACAGGTTCTTGGTGGATTCCTCGAGACTGCCCTTGGGCAGGCCGAGCATCAGGAGAGGTTTGCTGTCGCTCACGCCTCGAAGGCACACGCGCGCCCCTCGCGCTTCAAGCCCATTTTCCTATGTGACGATTCAGTAAATGAGCACCCTTCTACGCTCGACAGCAGTCATTCAATTGTAAAAATCCGCCAGCACCGCCCCGCCACCCGCATGACCAGCGACGCCAAACCCCTTATTGTGATCGTAGAGGACGAGAACGCCCTGGCCCAGGTTGTCTCGACCCACCTGGACGGGGCCGGCATGCAGACCCAGATCTGCAATCGCGCCGCCCACGCATTCCGGTTTCTCGAACGAAACTTCGCCAACCTCGTCCTGCTCGATCTCAACCTGCCCGACCAATCCGGCTTCGCGCTGCTGGAAGACCTCCAAAAGGCAGGAATCGAGGTGCCGATCATTTTCCTGACCGGCAACGCCCACGAGCTTTCCAAGATCAAGGGGCTCGAGATGGGCGCCGACGATTACATCACCAAGCCCTTCAGCTACGCAGAGCTCGTGGCACGCATTCGAGCCGTCCTGCGCCGGACCGAGACGCACCGCGACACTCACGTCACGCGCAACGCAAGCCTCGCCGACGCTCCGTTCGATTTCGACGGGGCATCCGTCGTGCCGCAGCGCCTGGAGATCCAGTTCCCCGATGGCGTCACCGAGGCGATCGGCCGCAAGGAGCTCGGCATCCTCGCCTTCCTCGCGACCGCCCCCGGCACCGTGGTGACCCGGAAGGCGCTCATCCACTCGGTGTGGGGCCAGCATGCCGACGTGAAGAGCCGCTCGCTCGACCAGTACATCGTAAAGATTCGCGACCTTTTTCAAAAGCACGGCATCGAGCTCGACGGCTTCAAGACCGTGCACGGCGTCGGCTACATCTACGAGCCGAAGGCCAGGTAGTCCGCCTCGGCGCGGCGCGGCGACTCAATCGTCCGCTCCGACGGTCAGGGACCGGCCGTTGTGCTGGCGCCCCAGTCCGAGGATGAACGGTGCGGCGCGCAGCGCCCACTCGGCGGGCGAGGGATGCGAGGCGGCGCCTTCCGGCCAGCACCGGCGGAGCATGTCGGTGTTGATCACGCCGGGATTCAGCGGCACGGCCGCCAACCCCTCGGGCAGCTCCTCCGCGAGGGCCTTCGTCAGCCCCTCGATCGCGTACTTCGAGGCACAATACGGGGCCACATTGGCGTCCACCGAACGGCCCCAACCCGAACTGAGATTGACCACCACGCCGCGGCCCGCGTCGATCATCGACGGGAGGAAGGCCCGGATCACGTTCGCCACGCCCTTCACGTTCACGTCGATCAGCTTCGAGAACTCCTGGGCCGGCACCTTCCACAACGGGGCCGGCTCGTTCATGAGCGCGGCGTTGTTGATCAGGATGTCGGGCGCGCCGTGGATGCCGGTGATGCGCTCCGCCCAGATTTCCACCTTCACGGCCTCGGTCACGTCGACCGCGTCGAAACTGTGCGGCTCGGGATGCGAGAACCGCAGGTCGAATATCTCCGACCCGCTGCGACCGCAGCCGATCACGGTGTGACCGTTTGCAATGTACCAATCGGCCAGCGCCCGGCCGAGTCCGCGTGTGACGCCCGTAATGACGATTTTCATCTGGATGAGGAGGATGGGCTGTCTATGCGCCGCCAATCGGCCCGACAACTCAACTTAAAATTTCCCTCCAGCGCGCGAACGGAGCCGGGAAAGGCGTCCGCTATTTGCTGCTGTCCAGATGGAGCTTGTTCAGACCGTTCTTCCGGCACGCATCCATCACGAAGGTGACGTTGTCGAACTGGGTCTTCTTGTCGGCGCGGATCAGGACCGGAAGATCACGGGTCACCGCGCTCACCCGCTGCAGCAGGTAGACGAGCTGCTGTTTAGTCGCGATCTTGCCGTTGAACGAAATCTCACCGTGCTGGTCGATCGCGATGGTGATGTTGCCCTTGAACTCATTCTTGCCGGCCGTCTCGATCTTCGGGAGCGAGATGTTCAGCGTCGTCGCGGATTTGAACTGCATCGTGACGAACGCGAAGAAGATCAGCATCACGAGCACGTCGATCAGAGGCAGGAGGTTCATTTCCCGCTTCTTTCGGCGAGGTTGGTAGAGACCGCTCATGCTGGATGAGGATGAATGTGTGCGAGGGGCCTGTGGGGCTCAGATGCCGTCGCCGGAGGCGTTTTTCGAGCCCGACCGCGCGAGAATCCTCTCCAGGAGCACGTCCAGCTGGGCCGCATACCCCTCCACCTTGCGTTGCAGGTAACCGCCACCCACCAGCGAAGGGATGGCGATGAGGAGGCCAAGGAGGGTCGCCGAAAGCGCCAGGGCGACACCGCTCGTGAATTGCACCGGATCGGGAAGGCCGCTCTCGGCTGAAATCGCGGAAAACACGTGCAGCAGCGACCAGACCGTGCCGGTCAGACCGAGCATTGGGGCGGCTGCGTAGAGGACATCCAGATACGGGATGCCGCGCTCCATCCGGTTCACCTCGAGCCGGGCGAAGGCCTTCACGGCACCGGGATCTGTCGGATGCTTTTCCGAGAACTCGATAATGCGCGCCAGCACCGTGTGCCTGCCGCCCGTGATCGGTTTTCCGGTGACGATCGCGTCGACCAGGTCGCTCGGCATGATCGCGGTCTTGCGCAACGCATAGGTGCGCTCGACCAAGATGAACACCATGATCACCGAGCAAAGCCCGAGCGGATAGATGAGGGGGCCGGCACCCTTGATAACGTCAATGGAAGCGAGAAACATAGGAAAAGAGTCCCCCGTAAGACTGAGCTAAGTCCGAAAGGTTCAAGTTTTTTCAGACGCGCCCGTCGGCAACCCAGTTACGGCCGAGGCAGTTCGGTTGATGCAAGGCGGATGCAGGCCCGAGGGCCCCTGTGAGCTGCGATCCGGCGGGAATGCAACGAGGCCGGCGCAAAGGCCGGCCTCGCAAGGGAATCAGAGAACGTCTGTCGTGCGCTCACGCCGCCACATAGGGAAGGCGCGACGCGGTTTCCTTCACAGCCGGGACCCCCTCGAGCAGCTCGCCAATCGCGTCCCAGCGTCCGTTCACGAGCGCGTCGCGGGCGGTGTCGCGAATCTGGGCGGGGATGGTCTGGCCGCCGAAGCGAACCTGCTGCCCGGCGATGTCGATGACCACCTCGCCCTGAGGGTTCTTCTCGATCGCGGCGACGAGCTTTTGGATGTCCTCGCGCGAGGCACTGACGCACGGAATGCCAAGCGTCGTGCAGTTGCCAAAGAAGATCTCGGCGAAATTCTCGGCGATGACCGCCTTGAACCCGTACTTCTGCAGCGCCTGGGGAGCATGCTCGCGGGAGGAGCCGCAGCCGAAGTTGAGTCCGGAGACCAGGATGCTGGCGCCCTTGAAACGGGGATCGTTCAACGGATGGGCCTTGTCGGTGCCATCGGCGTTCTTGCGGACATCGTAGAAGAGGAATTCGCCGAGACCGTCGAAGGACACGCATTTCATGAAGCGGGCCGGGATGATACGATCCGTGTCGATGTCGTTGCCGGGCACATACACGCCGCGGCCGGACACCTGGGTGATTTTAGCGAGAGCCATGATGAAGGGATGAGTTGAGGGTTCGTTGGAGGCCGCGGCTCATTTCACGCCGAAGACCTCGCGGGCGTCGGCGACCGAGCCGGTGACGGCGGCGGCGGCGACCATGAGCGGGCTCATCAGCAGCGTGCGCCCGGTGGGGCTGCCCTGACGGCCCTTGAAGTTGCGGTTCGACGAGCTCGCGCAGAGCTGGTCGCCGACAAGCTTGTCGGGATTCATCGCGAGGCACATGGAGCAGCCCGCGTCGCGCCACTCGAAGCCGGCGTCGCGGAAGACCTTGTCGAGGCCGAGTTCGGTGCAGAGCACGCGCACGACCTGGGAACCGGGGACGGCGATGGCCTTGACGCCAGGGGCGACCTTCCGGCCCTTCAGGTATTTGGCGACCTCCTGGAAGTCGGAGAGACGTCCGTTGGTGCACGAACCGAGGAAGGCAACGTCGATCTTGGTGCCCTTGATCGGAGCGCCCGGCTGGAGCTTCATGTACGCCAGCGCCTCCTCGATGGACGCCTTTTCGTTCACATCGCGCGCCGAGGCCGGCGTCGGAATGTGCTCTTCGATCGACACACCCTGACCGGGGTTGATGCCCCAGGTGACCGTGGGCGCAATCGACGCGGCGTCGATCGTCACGACATCGTCGTAGGTGCAGCCCGCGTCGCTGGCATAGGAGCTCCAGCGTTCGACGGCCTTGTCCCACTCGGCGCCTTTCGGCGAATAGGGACGGCCCTTCAGGTACTCGAAGGTGGTCTGGTCGGGATTCACGTAGCCGACGCGCGCGCCGCCCTCGATGGACATGTTGCACACGGTCATGCGCTCCTCCATCGACATGCGGTCGAACACGTCGCCACCGTATTCATACGCGAAGCCGGTGCCGCCGTTCACGCCGAGCGTGCGGATGATGTGGAGGATGACGTCCTTGGCATAGACTCCGGGACGGAGCTTGCCGTTCACATTGATGCGGCGGACCTTCAGCTTCCCGATGGCCATGGTCTGCGTGGCCAGCACGTCGCGGATCTGGGTGGTGCCGATGCCGAAGGCGATCGCGCCAAACGCGCCGTGGGTGGAGGTGTGCGAGTCGCCGCAGGCGATCGTGGTGCCGGGCTGCGTGATGCCCTGCTCGGGGCCGACGATGTGCACGATGCCCTGCTTGCCCGTGGAGCGCTCGAAGAACGTGATTCCGAACTCCTCACAGTTCTGGCGGAGCGCCTTGATCATCGCGTCGGCAAGCGGATCGGCGAATGGCTCGTCGAACTTGTCGGTCGGGACAATGTGGTCGACAGTCGCAAAGGTCCGGTGCGGCATCAGCACCTTCAGTTTGAGATCCCGCAGCATGCCGAAGGCCTGCGGGCTGGTGACTTCATGAATGAGGTGGGTGCCGATGAGCAGCTGCGTCTGGCCATTGGCCAGGCGGCGGACCGTATGGGCGTCCCATACTTTCTCGAAAAGGGTTTTTGCCATGGGAATAGAGGTGAGAAATGAGCCCGCCGAAGGGCGGCGGACCGTGGAAAGCCTGGGAAGTTACCAGACGGTTGCCTTGCCGTAAAATACTTGTTTCGCTGCCTGTGATGCCCCGCGAGTATCAATATCCCTTCGAACTCCGCCACCTGGTCTACTTTCGGGAAGTGGCGCGTCATCTGCACTTTCGCCGCGCCGCGGAGGCGCTCGCGGTGGCCCAGCCGGCGCTGAGCCGCCAGATCGCGCAGCTCGAGAAGGCGCTCGGGACTCCCCTGTTCGCGCGGTCGCGCCGGAAGGTGGAGCTCACGCCCGCGGGGCGCCTGCTCCAGGACCGGCTTGAGCCGCTGCTCCGCGCGCTCTCGAACATCCCGGCAGAGATGCGCGCGCTGTCCGAAGGCCAGGTCGGACACATCCGGGTGGCGTTCACGGGCCTCGCCATGGCGACGGTGCTGCCGGGCATCCTCAGGGAGTTCAATCGAAAGCACCCGGGCGTCCGGCTCGAGCTCAACGAATCCCCGACCTCCGCCCAGCTGGACGCGTTGAAGGCCGGGGAAATCGCCTGCGGCTTTTTCCACCCGGACGGCCCCCTCGCGGGAATCCACACGCGGGTGCTGCTGCGCGAGCGCAACGGCGTGCTCCTGCCCGCGGACCATCCGCTGGCGTCGCGCCGGCGTCTCCACCTGAAGCAGCTGGCGAGCACGCCGTTCGTGCTCTTTCCGAGGCAGCACAATCCGGGTTTCTATGACCGCGTGCTCGCCGCGTTCGCGCTGGCGGGCGTGTCTCCGCGCATCGAGGAGGAAGTCTGGCCCCGCTCCAACGGCATCGGCCTGGTGCGCGCGGGACTCGGGGCCACGTTCATGCCCCCCTCGGAGGCGCGCCAGCTGCCTCCGGACCTGCGCTTCTGCCCTCTCTCCGGTCCCGCTCCCGAGAGCACGCTCGTGGTTGGCTGGCCCGAAAAACCCGAGCCCAGCCCCGCGCTCTCCGCCTTCCTCGCCGTCGCCGTCCGCGACTGAACCCCGGACAGAATGAAGGGGGAGCCCCCAGGTTCCCCCTTCTCCCTCCCGTCAAGGACAGGACATCGCCTACAGGTGTGCGCCCGCCTCAACCTTGGGCACCCCACCCCTGGGCATGAAGTTGAAGCACTGCGACGCCCTGACCAAGACCGGCACGCCATGGCGCGTCGGCGGCTCGAACCGCCATTGCGAAATGGCCCCCAGCGCGAGTTCCGCAAGCTGCATGTTGGATGCATCCTGGATCGCCGGCATCCGGACCTTCCCCTCCTCGTCGATGTAGAACACGATCACCACGCTGCCCTCCACTCCCTTCGCGGCCAGCGAGGAAGGATAGGACGGCGAGATGACGTTGATTGGCATCGGAATCCGGTCGATCTCCCTGAGACCGCAGGGTGCGTAATCCAGCTTCTCGCGGAGCAGCGGGTTCATGATGCGTTCGAGGCTCTCCATCGCGCTCAGACTCACAACGACGCCAGTGGCCCGGAAATCGAAGTCGAGCTCGGTGACGACCGACACGGGTTTGCCGTCGTAGGTCGCCGCGACGAACTTCCACTGCTTCAGGGCGCGGAGCGCTTCGGTTGCGAACACCTTGCGCGTGTAGCTGAGCACGAGGCAATCCACCAGCTTGCCCTCGGCGCTGACATTGATCGCGATCGAGGCTTCCCCGGTCGACGTCACCTGCGCGGCGCTGTCCGGAAAGACGGGATCGACGGTACGGATGATTTCCAGCGACTTTTGCGCCAGCGTGCCGGACTCAGCCCTCACCGCCCCGGCGACCGCCAGCGACATCACCATCGCTGCTAGGAACTTGGTAGTTGTTTTCATGATGTTGTCTCCCACGCGGGATCAACACCGGGCCTCCTCCTTCCCCTTCATGCCGATGTCCGGATACAATACAGGGGCGCGACTCCCGCAAGTGGAGCCGCGCCCCTGAAAATCAACCGGCTTTGCGCGCTCAGGCCAGCTCGCGCTGATTCGGGAAGACCTCGCGAAGTGCGAGGCTGAGCTGGTTCTGAAGCGCCTGGAGTTTCCGATAATGCGCGACGCGTTTGCGGTCGGGAGCGCAGCGGGTCGATTCATCGAGGGCGACGATGCCGTCGGTGAACTCAGTGATGCGCGCCTTTGACCGGCCGTTGACCCGGGCCTGGCACCAGGCCGCCTGCAGGGCGCCGCCGAGAGCGGCGCCTTCGTCCTCGACCATCGCCACGACCGGCACACCGAAGATGTCCGCCATGATCTGACGCCAGACGGCCGACTTCGCGCCGCCGCCGGTCACGCGGATCTCCTTCGCCCTGACGCCGAGCGCCGCGAGGCGCTGAAGGCCGTAGTTCATGCCGAGGGTGACGCCCTCCAGCGAGGCGCGCGCGAGGTTCGCAGGCTGGATCGTCTTCGCATTGAGCCCGAGGAACACGCCCGACCCCTCGGGAACGCTGGGAGTGCGCTCGCCCTCAAGGTAGGGCAGCAACAGCAACCCGCCCGCGCCGGCCGGGGCCTGCGCCGCGAGCTCGTCGAACGAGCGCACGTCGCGGTCGAGCAGGTGGCGGAAATGCTCGGTGACCGTAGTGACATTCATGGTACACAACAGGGGCATCCAGCCGCCGGTCGAGGAGCAGAAGGCGGCGATCTCGCCGTCGGGATCCACCACCGGCGCCTTCGCGAACGCGTAGATCGTGCCGCTGGTGCCGAAGCTCGCCGTGACGACGCCAGGCTGCACATTGCCCGTGCCGATGGCGCCCATCATGTTGTCGCCGCCGCCCGCGCTCACGACCACGTCGGTCCCGAGTCCGTAGCGCGTGGCGATCTCCGAGCGGAGCGTGCCCGCGGGCTCGCTCGAGTCGGAGATCGGGGGCAGCCAGTCGGCGAGGTTCGAATCGATCGCGTTGACCGCGTCGCGGGACCAGGTGCGCTTGCGCACGTCCATGAGCGCGGTGCCCGAGGCGTCGCCGTGCTCCATGAAGTACTGGCCGGTGAGATGGAAATTCAGGTAGTCGTGCGGAAGCAGCACATGGCGCAGGCGTCGGTAGTTCCGAGGCTCGTGGCGTTTCAGCCAGAGGATCTTCGGGGCGGTGAAGCCGGGAAGAAACCGAAGGCCGATCTTTCGCAACGCCGCCTTGTCGCCGCCGACCTTGCGCGTGAGCAGCGCGCATTCCGCGACAGTGCTCGTGTCGCACCAGAGCTTCGCGGGACGGATGACCTCTCCCTTCGCGTCGAGCGGCACGAATCCGTGCTGCTGGCCGGAGATGCCGATGCCCTTGACCCGAGAGCGGTCGACCTTGGAGAGCACCTCCAGGATCACGCTGTCGAGCGCGGCAGCCCACTCCTGCGGGTGCTGCTCCATGTGGCCGGACGGGAGGCCGGAGATGAGGCGATGAGGCGCGCGGGCCTCTGCGACGACCTTTCGGGCGTCGAGGTCGAGTACGACCGCCTTCGTGCTTTGGGTGCCGGAATCGATACCGATGAACAGGGACATAGGCGTTGGAATTGCGGGTGGCTTTGGGGACATTCCATCGCTGCAAATTTCGACCCCGCAGGCAAGCGGGGACGCGCGCAAGGTGCTTGCGACGTGAGACTGTCGGCTCCATTGACGAAGGCCTCCATGATTGGCCTTCGCGAAGACTCCGACCTCGGGGCGGCTCCACCGCTGCCGAGCCATGCCCGCACGCTCACCGGGCGAGCCTTCGCCGAGGGCGGATGGCTGCAGGAGCTGCTCGGGCTCGAGCACAGGCCCGAACAGGAGACCATGGCTCGCGCCCTGGCCTCGGCGTTCACCGAGGACGAGCCGATCCTGTTCGAGGCCGGCACCGGGGTCGGCAAGTCGCTCGCGTACCTGATCCCGGGCATCATCCACGCCTGCGACCAGAAACGGCAGCTCGTCGTGTCGACCCACACGATCTCCCTCCAGGAGCAGCTTGAACAGAAGGACCTCCCGCTGTGTCGCCGTGTCTTTCGCAGCACGCCCGAACTCGCGCCCTACGCCGAGTTCAAGAGCGCGGTGCTGCTGGGGAAGGGAAACTACCTCTGCACCACGCGCCTCGGCGCGGCCCTGGCCGGTCGCAACGAATTGTTCAGCACGCCCGAGTTTGAGGAGCTCAAGCGCATCGCGGCCTGGGCCGAGAAGACCGAGACCGGCCTGCGCCACGAACTCAGCCCGCCGCCCGATCCCGAGGTGTGGGAGCACGTCAACGCCGACTCCTCCTCGTGCTCCCGCAAGCACTGCGACTGCGAGCGCTGTTTCTACCAGCGGGCCAAGGGACGCATCCGCCTGGCTCAGGTGGTGATCGTCAACCACTCGCTCCTGTTCGCCCTGCTCAACGCCGGCGGTGCCCGCGAAAAAGGCTCCGGACGCGGCGTGCTGTTTCCCGATGACCTTGTCGTCCTGGATGAGGCCCACACGGTGCCCGAGGTCGCCACGGACCACTTCGGGCTGCGCGTGAGCAGCTACGGGGTGGATCGGATGCTCAAGCATCTCTACAACCCACGCACGAAACGCGGCCTGCTCGTCCGCCACGGCGAGCCTCATCAGCTCCAGCTGGTCGCCGACGCCCTCGAGGCCTCCACGCAGTTCTTCGGCTTCCTGGCCGATACGCTGCTCGCGAAACACCCCGTCGTGCGGGTGCGCGACAGCGACGTCGCCGAGCCCTACCTGAGCGGCCCGCTCCAGGCCCTGGCCAAGGCGCTGGATTCCATCGCCACGAAGCTCGATCAGGGCAAGGAGCACGACGACTTCATCGAACAGAAAGGGCGCGTCGACGCCTGCCGGACTTCGATCGAACGCTGGCTCAAGGTCGCCGACGAGCAACACGTGTACTGGGCGGAGCGCGGAGGACGCCGTACGCCGATCATCACGCTTCGCACCGCCCCGATCGATGTTTCGCCCGACCTGCGCGATGCCCTCTTCACACGCGGCGTGGCGGTGGCCTGCACGAGCGCGACACTCGCCATCGGAGGTCAGATCGGCGTGTTCCAGATCCGGATGGGTGCCGAGACAGCTAGGACGGGAATCGTGAAGTCGCCTTTCGACTACGAACGGCACATGCGCGTCTACGTGGCGGCGGACATGCCGCTCCCCTCCCCCGGCAACGCACGGCTCGCCATCGACGCCCTGGCCGACTGGGTGCGCTTCTGCTGCCTGCGCTGCTCGGGCGGATCGCTCGTCCTGTTCACGGCTTATACGGATATGCGGGCGGTCGCGGAGATCGTCGAACCCGCTCTGGCCGCCGCGAAGCGTCCGTTCCTTATCCAAGGCGCCATGCGCTCCCGCACGGAACTGACCCAGGCGATGCGCTCGCACGGAAACGCGGTGCTGTTCGGCACCGAAAGTTTCTGGACCGGCGTCGACGTCCCCGGCAACGCCCTGTCCCAGGTCGTCATCACCCGGCTCCCCTTCGAGATTCCGACCCATCCGATCCAGGAGGCCCGTGCGGAGCGGATTCGTGCGGAAGGCGGGAATCCATTCAACGAGCTCACGCTGCCCGACGCGGTCGTGAAATTCCGCCAGGGCATCGGCCGCCTCATACGCACCGCGGACGACCGGGGGGTGGTCACACTTCTGGACTCGCGGGTCCTCGCCAAAAGCTACGGCCAGCTGTTCCTGGCGGCGCTGCCGATCCAGGCCCACGAGCGGCTCACCACTCGCGATCGCGAATCGCGCTTCCGTCCTTACGTTTGACCGTCCGCGCCTCCGCTCGCCGCTTGCGCCTGCGCCGCCCGGCTGCATGATCGCGACTCCCATGCATCACCGCGCCGCCGCCCTCAGCGACATCGGCCTCCACCGCCGAGAGAACGAGGACCGCTTCGTATGCGACGACCGCCGGGGTTTGTACGGAGTCGCGGACGGCATCGGCGGTCTCCCGCATGGTGAGCTGGCTGCGGCGACCGCCATCGAGGCGGTGGAGCGCCTCGTAGCCCACTCCGCAGCCGAGCGGGCCGCCCAGGACCTCGAGGCCATCATCGCCACCGCCAACGGCGACGTCGTCCAGCAGGGCCGCCAGGTGAGCCCCCTCTACAGCATCGGCACGACGCTGACCTTCGGTCTGCTCCACGGCTCGCTCCTCCGCCTCGCGCACGTCGGCGACTCGCGCTGCTATCAGTTCCGAAGCGGACGCCTGGAACGGCTCACGACCGACCACAATGTCGAAAGCGACCGCCGCCTGCGGAACGTTCGCCCGGATCGCGAGGTCGCCTCGGACCGGAACCGCGCCGCGCTCACCCGTTGCATCGGACAGTGGACGACGCCCATCGCCGACCTTTCCGAACACGAGACCCACCCGGGCGACCGGATCCTCTTCTGCACCGACGGCCTGTTCCGCTCGGTCGACGACCTCGAGCTGGCCGCCGCCCTCGCCTCGGCCTCCGACCCAACCCGCACGCTGCGCGATCTCATCGATCTCGCGAATCGGCGGGGTGGATACGACAACGCCACCGCCGTGCTGGTCCTCCTGGACTGAGCCGCCGCGAAATGAAAACGCCGCGCCCCTCGGGGGGACGCGGCGCGGAAAGACGGTTGGGCGCTGTGATCAGAGCTTCGCCTCGAGCTTGGCCTTGAGCGCGGCCTTCGGCAGCATGCCGACGAACTGCTCGACGACCTGGCCGCCCTTGAAGAGGAGCATCGTCGGGATCGCGCGGATACCAAATTCGGCGGCGAGCGTGTCGTTTTCGTCGACGTTCACCTTCACGATGCGCAGCTTCCCGTCGAGTTCGACGGCGAGCTCCTCCAGGATGGGGGCGATCGCCTTGCAGGGCCCGCACCAGGGCGCCCAGAAGTCGACCAGCACGGGCGTCGCCGCACTGGAAACCGCCGACTTGAAGTTCTCTGTGGTGAGATTGACGATTTTTTCGGACATAGAGTTTTGTGAGTTGGAGGGTATGCCTTGCGCGCGAAATCGCAAATACCGGATCAGCGCGGGGTCGATTTGTGGATGATCTCCGCGAGCTCCCGGTGGTCCACCGAGTCGAGATCCTTGTCCCGGCGCTTAAGCTCCTCGAAGGTCTTGACGGTGGTCTCGGTCATGCGGCTGTGAGTCTCCTCGGACCCGCCCACGAGCACGAATCGCTCGCCGCGGGTGATGCGCTTGTGACCATCCGAGTTGTCCAGACCAACACCGAGGAGTCCGCTTTTGGGACCGGTTTTCTTCTTCTTGCTCACGATTCCACGGTGGCCGGGGGAGTCGGCGTTTCAAGTGGGATTTCCTCCACCGCCTGGATCGCAATGTCCGCAAACGGTTCGGCCTGGGTGAGGCGAAGCCGTTTGAGCCGAGTGAGTTCGAGAACTGCCAGGAAGGTGGCCACGAGCAGCCGCACGGTGATTTTCTCAGGCAGCAGCGCCGTAAAGAGGAACGATTTTTCGGTGCGGATGCGCGTGAGGATCTCCTCCATCTGGTCGGCAACCGTCACCTGCTCGTCCTTGATCTCTCCGATCACGAGTTTCTCGGCCAGCCGGCGAAGGATGATGTTGAACGTGTTCCAGAGATCGATGCGGCCCACACCCAGGAGGGGGCGGTCGTCGAGCTTGAGCACGACCTCCTCGATGTAACGTTCCATGAGGTCCTGGCGCTGGCGGCTGAGCTCGTCGAGCTTGGCCGCGGCCTCCTTGAACTTCTTGTACTGGATCAGCTGGTGGACCAGTTCCCAGCGCGGATCGACCTCCTCGTCGTCGGCATTCGGGTCCACCGCAGCCACCCCGCGCGGAAGCAGCATGCGGCTTTTGATCTCCATCAGGGTCGCCGCCATCACGAAAAACTCGCCCGCCACCTCAAGGTCGAGCTCCCGCATCGCATGCAGCGCGTCGATGTACTGGCGCGTGACCGACTCGATCGGGATGTCGTAGATATCGATCTCGTTCTTGCGGATCAGGAACAGGAGCAGGTCAAGCGGGCCCTCGAAGACCTGCAGTTTGATGCGATACTCGTTGTCTGGAAGCGCGACGGCCACGGGGCGATGGTTGGGCGTGGGTCGACCTCGGCAAGGAAAATTCCGCGCGGCGCCAATGGCGAAACTCCGAAGGATTCACAGGGATGGAGGGGATGAAAGGGATAGCGGGCAAAATCCCCGGGCAAATTCATGTTCGAGCATCCATATTGTCATCACGTCGCCACGAAAAATCTCCTCCAGGACACGGGCTTCGAAGCGTTAAGCCTAAGCATCCCTTCCATCCCCTTCATCCCTGTGAATCCAGGTTTGTTTCCGAGGCCTGGTCGTGCCTTCAAATCGAACGTCTGAACTGCGCAACGAAGAACCCGTCCGTGTCGTGACGCGAGGGTTCGATCGTCAACCACCCCGGCCCCGCGGCGAAGCCGAAGGTTTTCGCGAGGGGAACAGGCACAAACGAGGGATTTGCAGCGAGAAATGCCTCCACGACGGCTTCGTTCTCGGAACGGCACAGTGAGCAGGTCGCGTAAACGAGGACGCCGCCCGGCCGTACGCGCTGCGCGCTGTCGGCGAGCACGGCGGACTGACGCTCCGCACACTGGCGGATCCAGCCCGGATTGGACGTCCATTTGAGGTGCGGTGCGCGGCGCCAGGTGCCGCTTCCGCTGCAGGGAGCGTCCACCAATACGCCGTCATACCCTGAGCCCAGGTTTCCCACCCGAACGCGAGCGCCCGGCGCCCGGCCATCGGGTTGTTCCGTCCCCACTTCCTCATCGGGACCCACGACCTCCACACCGGCGCGGCGCGCGCGCCGCTCGAGCTCGTCGAGGACCTCCGGCCGGACATCAACCGCGTCAATCACGGTGCCTTCGCCGAGCAGGTCGGCCAACTGAAGCGTCTTGCCGCCCGCCCCCGCGCAGGCGTCGAGCCAGCGGCCGCCGGGCTGAGGCGCAACGGCCTCGAGGATCATTTGCGACCCGAGGTCCTGGACTTCCACCAAGCCGGCGGTCGCCGATTCCGTGCGGGTCACATCCGCCTCGACATCCAGCCTCCAGGCCCCCGCCAACGCGCCGCTCGCGGTGGCCGTCCAACCCAGGCGCTCAAACTCGCCGCGTACTCGAGCCTCGGCCCCGGGACGTATCCGCAGCCAGAGCGGGGTCCGGGCCTGAAGCACATCGAACAGCGGCCTCTCGAATGCCGCGGGACACTCGTCTCGAAACCAGGCGGGCAGCAGGAGTGTGCGATCCATCGCGGCCGCAAGCTCGGGCCGCGCAAAGGCCGCCCGAAAGCCCGAGGTTGCCGGCGACTCGGCGGCCAGGGCCGCAACGATCCCGACCAGCCGGTCGTCGTCCGCACCCTCCACCCAGGGCAGGTGTCGCACAGCCGTGTAGAAAAGTTCCCGATACAGACGGCGGTCGCGGGAGCCGAAGCGCCGCTCGCGCCGGAGCGCCGCCTCCAGCCGCGCTGGCAGGCCCGGGTCGCGACGCAGCTGCAGTTCCAGCGCACGATACAACCCCAGGAATGTATTCCGCTGGCTGTGCGCGATGCTCATGGCCTTACGTCACTCCGCGGACCGGAGCCCACTCAGAAGCGGAGCGCCTCGACCTCCACGCTCAGGCCGAACCGCCCCTCGCGCCGCGGGCCCGAGTAAATGCTCAATCCGTAGCGGATGGACCACGCATTCGCCACCGTTTGGTCGATGCCGTAGGTCTGCTCGTCCATGCGGTTGAGGCGCGCGTCGTACCGCAGCCGGGCGAAGGTCGAGTAGATCTCGTTGAGCCGGCGGCTGACGTCGAGGACGTACTCGGATATCTGCCCCACGAGGTAGTGCGTCGCGATTCGCGCCGACCACTCGTCGCCGTCGTGGATCGTGAGGCCCGTGTTCAACTCGCGGATCGAAAAATCCTGCGGCGCCAGGCGCTGATAGAGTTCGAAACGCATCCAGCGCGCCGGCATGAGCGCGAGGTCGATGTGGGTCGCCGACACCTTGCGATCGCCTGTCTGGCGTTCGAAGCGAAAATCGTTGGCGAGCGTCAGGCTCGCCAGATCGCGCGAGCCGTATTTCGCGTCGCGGGTCTGAAGCACGTTTTCCACGGACAGCCGCAGCGTGTTTGTCGCCTGCAGCTGGTCGATGGCCCGGGTGTCGCCAAGGCCAAGCTCCGGCAGGTAGGTGTCGAACGAAAGCCGGTCGATGGGCGGAATGTAGGCCTGCCCCTTCTGTGCCTCGGGGATGTAGCGGTAGGAAATCTTCGGAATGATGAGGTGCCGCAGTCCGTCGATGCCCCAGCGCTTGTTGGTGTAATTGAACGTGCCGCTGGCCAGAAGGTGTGCGTCGAAGCCCACCTCGCCCAGGGTCCGGGTGTAGGGATCGCCTCCCCCTGCGGGAAGGGTGTCACGGTAGTGAGTGATGCGCCCTCCCGCCACCGCGGTGAATCCTACCCACGGCTTCGGGGCAAAGGTGCGCGTGAGACCATAGTACACGTCCGCGCGATCCGTGCGCAGCGTGGTCTGCCCGGGCAGCACCGCGTCATCGGTGAGCCTTGCGAAGCTCAGCTGCATCCGCTCGTACACGCCGAACACGAGAGGGATCGGGAGCAGGTCGACGCGGAGTTCCGGCGAGCGCTGCTGCACCTCGTAAAAGTGGTTCGGCTGAAACCGGCCGAAGAGCGAGACCTGGACGTTGTCCGAGCTGAAGACCGACTCCAGGTACGAGTCCGGCTCCTGCACGGGAAAGAACTGCCTCGGGCTATAGTCGCGCATCACCTCCGAGTCGCTCCAGTAGTTGAAGGACCCGTCGAGCGTGAGGCCCGGATAGACCACTTGGTGGTGCTCCCAGGTCAAATAGCTGCGGTCCACCGGCACCGGGTTGCCCAGGATGTCCGTCTCCGCAGGTCCGTGGTCGCTGATGTAGCCGGTGCGCAGCGAGCCGACGATCTCGTGGTCGCCCCCGACGTCGGAGGAGTAGTCTGCCGCGGGTCCGAACATGACGCCGCGCTTCGTGAAAAGACCGAGGTTTCCGCCCACGCGGAGGTCAGGCAGGATCGGCACCCGGATGCCCGCGTCGGCAAACGCGCCGACCTGCCCGCGGTATCCAGCCATCAACGACATCTGGGAGCGCAGGGAGACCGCCGCGCTCTGCTGGATCGAAGGGAGCGGAAAGGGTTTGAAGATCCCCAATCCAGCCCGCACGCCGGTGGCGCGGGCGTCCGCGGATCCGGTCAGGTTGTAGAGGATCCGATCCGCGGCGAGCGAAGGGGTCCACTTGCCCGGCTCTCCATAGCTCACCACCGCGTCGTCGAGGGCGACCGTCTTGCGATTACCCTCGGCCTTTGCGCCGCGGATGAACAGGGGGAACTGCCCGAGCCTCGGATTGAGCAGCGTGTAGGTGCCGTCCTTGAGATGATAGGTGATCTGGTCCGCAAGCACGCGCTTCGTGCCGATGTTGAGGATCACGTGCCCCTTCGCAACGGCGGTCGCCGTCGGGACGTCGTAGTCGATCTCGTCGGCGTGCAGCTCCATGTCGCCATAAATGACCGTCGCATGGCCCTTCATCACGGTGTGCCCCGTCGCGAGGTTGTAGTCGTGAACGTCCGCGGAAAACTGCGGCCGCAGCGCTGGCCTAGCCCAGAGGGGCGCGGCGGCGATGACGAGGGTTGCGAGCAGGCTGCGACGGAGATTCACGGCGCGGAGCAAAGAAGCGCGTCGGGACTCAAGCAAGCCTAGTCGCGGTCGCCTGCGGGTCGGTCTTAGGGAAACAGATGCGCCCGACCGCCTCGTCGAAGTCCGCCGCCCCGCGCAGGATCTCGATCTCCAGCCTGAGGTAGTAGATGGGCAGCCCCCAGGGGCGGCTGGCGTCGATGCGCACCGCGTCCTTTTCCGTCGTCACGACGCACTCCGCCCCGGCCTTGGCCGAGGCCTCGATGACCTCCTCCAGGTCGTGAACCGTGAAGCGGTAATGGTCGACGAACCGCTCGCGTACCAGCAGGTTTGCGCCGAGGTCGTTGAGGAATTTCTCGAAACTCTCCGGCGTGGCGATGCCGCTGAAGGCGCCAATCCTGCGCCCCTTCAGAAAATCGAGCGGGAGCCGCCCGCCGGCGTCGTCGGGCTTGCCACCGACCGGACACAGGAACCGGGGGCGATGGGCGCACTCGATGATGTCCGCGGTCGGGTTGTGGCCCTTGATCAGCGACTCGAGTTCGGGATCGCGCGTGCCGTTGGATTTCGTGAGAAACACGTAGCTCGCGCGCCGCAGGTGTTTGATCGGTTCGCGCAACACGCCGCGCGGGAGCAGGTGGCCATTGCCAAAGGGGTTGTTCTTGTCGACCAGCAGCAGGTTCATCGACCCCTTGAGCGGCAGGTAGGTCATGCCATCGTCCAGGACCAGGGTGTCGCAGCCGTAGCGCTTGATGGCGTAGGCACCGGACTTGAGCCGGTTCTTGTCGACGAGCACAACCACGCCCGGGAGGTTTCGCGCGAGCATGTACGGCTCGTCGCCGGCCTGCTCGCTGTCGAGGAAGATCGTCCGGCCGTCCGACACCACGCGCGGCGGCGGCTCCTCGGTGTGGCTGATCGCATACCACCACTTCTTCCAGACCGGCGGCGCCTTGCTCTTGTACCCGCGGCTAAGGATCGCCACGTGCCGGCCGCGGTCGCGCAGCGCCCGGGCAAACTTCTCCACCACGGGAGTCTTGCCCGTTCCGCCCCAAGACAGGTTGCCCACCACGACCACCAGACAACCGAGCGGCCGGTCCTGCAGGATCCGTTTGCGGTAAAGAAAAAAACGCGCCTGCACGTAGCCACTCACCAAATACGAGCAGGCCTGAAGAAATGAGCCGTATAATACCGCACCGGTATCCTCCCTGCGTCCATAGATCACATCCGCGGTATAAAGCTCGAAGTCGTGAAGGCGCTTCTTGATGGTGGCGACGAGAGACATCGATCGGGATTGTGTGATTGACGCAGGATAAGACTCCGGCTTCGTAAACAGTTTCCCGGCAAACTGCCAAGCATCCTCCTTCCTTCCATGAGCTACAAACTCTACATTCCCGGCCCCATCGCCGTCTCCGAGAAGACGCTTCGCGCCATGGCCCAGCCCATGATCGGCCACCGCAGCACCGATTTCGTGGCCCTGTACCAGTCCTTGCAGCCGGACCTGCAGGCGCTGTTCTACACGAAGGACCCAGTCTATCTCTCCACAAGCAGCGCCTGGGGCATGATGGAGGCCGCGCTTCGGAACCTGGTGAAGAAGAAGGTGCTCAATTGCATGAACGGCGCCTTCTCGGACAAGTGGTTCGACGTCGCACAGCGCTGCGGCAAGCAGGCCGGCGCGCTGAAGTTCGAATGGGGCCAGCCCGTTGACCCCGAAGCGGTCCGCAAGGAACTCGCCACGGGCGCCTACGACGCGATCACGATCATTCACAACGAAACCTCCTGCGGGTGCATGTCCGACATCGCCGCCATCATGGCCGTCGTCCGCCAGTTCCCGGAGGTCATGTCGATCGTCGACACGGTCAGCTCCTTCAGCGCCCTTCCGATCAAGAAGGACGAGCTCGGTATCGACGTTCTCATCACCGGCTCCCAGAAAGCCCTCGCCCTCCCCCCCGGCCTCGCCCTGTGCTCCGTATCAAAACGCGCCCTCGAACGCGCCGCCACGATCGCCGACCGCGGCTACTACTTCGATTTCGTGGAGTTCCAGAAGAACCACGAGAACGGCATGACCCCCAGCACGCCCGTCATCCCGCTCATCTATGCTCTCAAGTCCAAGGTCGACGAGATCAAGGCCGAGGGCGTCGAGAACCGGTATGCCCGCCACGCCCGCCTCAACAAGAAGATGCGCGATTGGGCATTCTCCAAGGGGTTCAAGCTGTTCCCGAAGGAGGGCTTCGGCTCCGTCACACTGAACTGCTTTGCCAACAACCTGAACTACGACCTGCCCGCCCTCAACAAGGTGCTCAAGTCGAAGCATAAGCTCGTGATCGACGGCGGCTACGGGAAGCTCAAGGGCAAGACCTTCCGCATTTCCAACATGGGCGACGAGACCGACGAGACCATCGCGTCCCTTATCGCCGCGCTCGACAGCGCCCTCGCCGAGACGCCGAAGCTGCAAGCCTGAACGACGCCAGCAATTTAACTCGCATTGCGAGTCCGACTCCGGCGGAGAAATCCGCCGGAGTTTTTTATTCCCGCCAAATTTTATTGTCCCTCGCGGATTTTTATCCAGCTTCCATCAAGCCGCTTGCGAGCACCCCCGAAAACTACTCGCAAACTAAGCCTTGAAATATCCAACGCGGCTCCCTATCCGCCTGCAAATTCATGAAGTCTCTGGTAATCGCCGAGAAACCCAGCGTTGCTGCCGACCTCGCCCGGGCTCTCGGTAAGGTCCCCAAAAAAGGCGATTTATACGAAAACGACGAGTGGGTCATCTCCTCGGCGGTGGGCCATTTGGTGGAGCTCTGCATGCCGGAGGACATCGACAAGAAGCGCTACGGATTCTGGCGGCTGGAAACGCTTCCGATCATCCCCGAGGTCTTCGAACTTAAGCCCATCGAGAGCTCGAAGGACCGCTTTTCCCAGCTCAAGAAGCTCCTCGCCCGCAAGGACGTCGACCAAGTGATCAATGCCTGCGATGCCGGGCGGGAGGGCGAACTCATCTTCAGCTACATCTCCCAGCTCGCCAAAAACAAGCTGCCGGTGAAGCGCGCCTGGATGCAGACGATGACCCACGAGGGCATCCGCGAGGCCTTCTCGAAACTTCGCGACGGTTCCCAGATGGTCGGCCTCGCCGACGCGGCGCGCTGCCGAAGCGAGAGCGACTGGCTGATCGGAATCAACGGCACTCGCGCCATCACCAAGCGCATGTTCGGCTCCCGCGCCGGAAACGTGGCCTCGGTCGGACGCGTTCAGACCCCCACGCTCGCCATCATGATGGCCCGGGAACTGGAGATCCGGAATTTCAAGCCACGCGGATTCTGGCGCCTCACCGCCCGCTTCGAGGTCTCCTCGGGCACCTACGAGGGCGTCTATCAACGCCCTAATTTCAAGAAGTCGGAAACCGACGACGCCGACCGCATCGACCGCGTCTGGTCCAAGGCCGACGCCGAAGCCATCCTCGCCGCCTGCCAGGGCCAACCGCCTGCGCTCGTCACCGAGGAGAAGAAGGCGACCACCCAGGTCTCTCCGCGCCTCTACGATCTGACCACGCTCCAGCGCGAGGCCAATAGCCGCTTCGGATTGTCGGCCAAACGTACGCTCCAGATCGCCCAGGCCCTGTACGAACGCCACAAGATGATCACCTACCCCCGCACCGATTCGCGGGCACTCCCCGAGGACTACATGCCCACCTGCCGTCAGGTGCTGGGCAACCTCAACGGAGGTCTCGCGCCGCTCGCGCAGAAGGTGCTCGAGGCGGGCTGGGTCCACCCCAACAAACGCATTTTCAACAACGCCCAGATCTCCGATCACTTCGCGATCATCCCCACGGCCACCGAGCCCAAGGAACTCGACGAGATCGAGGCCAAGATCTTCGACATGATCGCCCGGCGTTTCATCGCCGTGTTCTACCCGGCCGCCGAGATCGACGTCACCACGCGACTGTCGACCGTCGCCACTCACGCGTTCAAGACCGAGGGCAAGGTGATCACTTCCCCCGGTTGGTACGTTGTTTATAACAAGACCATCCCCAACGGAGACGGCGACTCGGCGGGCACCCTTCCGCCGATCGGCTCCGCGGATGGCAATCCTCCTAAAGCCCGGACCCTCGCGGCCGAGCTGCACGAGGAAAGCACCAAGCCGCCTCCGCGTTACAACGAAGCCACGCTCCTCTCCGCCATGGAAGGCGCCGGCAAGCTCCTCAACGACGAGGAACTCGCCGAAGCCATGAAGGAACGCGGCCTCGGCACCCCGGCTACGCGCGCCGACATCATTGACGGTCTGATCAATCAGAAGTACGTCGAGCGCTCCCAGAAGGATCTCATCCCCACGGTCAAGGCCGAGCAGCTCCTCCAGTTCCTCGCCGCGGTCAAGGCCGAGCAGCTCACCAGCCCCGCCATGACCGGCGAGTGGGAGTTCAAGCTGCGCCAGATCGAGCACGGCAAATACACCCGCACCGCCTTCATGCGCGAAATCGTCGACCAGACGCGCGGCATCGTGGAACGGGTAAAGGGCTTCGAGGAGGACGAATCGGTTCAGAAGCAATGCGAATTCGTCTCCCCGACCGACGGCAAGCCCATGGTCGAGACCCTCCGCGGCTACAAGTCGCAGGACGGCATTCTCATGATCTACAAGATCATCGGCGGCCGCAAAATCGAGGAGACCGAGGCCGCCGAACTCGCCGCCAAGGGAGAAATCGGCCCGCTCGAGGGCTTCGTTTCCGCCAAGACCGGCAACCGGTTCACCGCAAAGCTTCGTATCGTCGACGACGAAAAGAACGCCCCGCGCAAGAAGGTCGAAATGGACCTCGGCAACAAGATCGAGGTCGGCGCACTCACCCCGTTCTGGACCGATCCCGCGACCGGCGCCGAACTCTGCGAGGCGGCCACCAATTACGTGCTGAGGGAAAAGGACGGCGAAGGCTGGAAGATCGCATTCCAAGTCGGCCGGCTCATGTGCCAGAAGGCCATCCCGCGCGAACAGGCCATCCGTCTCGTCACAGAGGGCAAGACCGAGCTCGTCCAGGGATTCATCTCCAAACGTGGCCGTCCCTTCGACGCCTTCCTGGTCCGCCAGGGCGCCCGTATCACCTGGGAGTTTCCGCCGCGCGAGAGCAAGGGGAAGCCGGGAGAGGGCGGCGCGGGCCGCCAGCGCCGGGAAAAGGCGCCCCCGGACCTCTCCAAGGCCATCTCGCACGGCGAAAGCAAGGTCCACTCCGGCGGCGAATTTCTCGAGACACCCGACGTGTACCTCGTCCGCAAACCGGGCGCGAACGGCGACCGCATTGTCTTCGAGATGAAGCGCGAAATCTGCCAAAAGCAGATTCCCCTCGAGGAAGCCAAGCGGCTGCTCGAGAATGGGCGCACCGAATTGATCGAGGGCTTCGTTTCCAAGCGAGGCTCCAAGTTCAGCGCCTATCTCGTGCTGTCGAAGACGAAGTCCAAAGCCGACTTCGAGTTCCCTCCGCGCTAGGGCGCGTCCTGCGCCGAAACCTCGCAGGGCCCCGCGGCGTCCCTAGGCTCGACCCGCCCAGGTCCGATCTTCTGGGCGGGACACACCCGACCCCGACACGCCATGAACAGTCCAAGGAACGCCCTCGTCGCCCTCCTCTGCTTCGCCCTGCTCGGAACCTCCGCGCTGAGCTGGTACCAATACCGTCAGCTCGCCAGCCTGCGCGCCACGATTTCCGACAACGCACGGATCACCAGCCAGGCCAATCGCCGAATTTCCGATCTGGAATCCCAACTCTCCGCACGCCCCCGTCCCGAGGCCGCCGGAGTCGAGGCACCCGCAACTTCCGACGATACCCAAGGCAACCGCGACTTCCGCCGCGGCCGCTGGCAGGCCCGCGCCGACGCCTTTCGGAAGGTGACCGCCTCGCCCGAGTTTCAGCAGCTCGAGCAGGTCCGCATCAACGGCCAGATCGAGAGTCGCTACGCCAACCTCTTCAAGGCCCTCCAGCTTCCACCGCAGGCCCTGCAGCAGTTCAAGGCCCTGCTCGCGCAAAAGCAGTCCGCCATCCAGGACGTGATGGCCAGCGCTCGCGCCGAGGGCATGTTCGGGCCGCAGAACCGAGCCGCCGTCCAGTCCATGATCCAGCAGACGAGCGCCCAGGCCGACGCCTCCATCCAGCAAACGATCGGGGACGCAGCCTACGCCCAGTACCAGCAGTACGAACAGACGCTCCCGCAGCAGGCCACCGTCAGTGAGCTCGCCCAGCGCCTGAGCTACACCTCGACTCCGCTGACCCCCGATCAGAGCCAGCAGCTGGTGTCGATCCTCAGCACGTCCACGTCTCAGCAAAAGAACACGAATCTCGACAATCGCGCGATGGTGGCGATGGCGATGGGCGCCCCCGTCCAGCCCGCTCCCGTGAATTCAAGCGCCGTCCAGCAGGCGCAGGGCCTGCTCAGCTCCGACCAGCTCGCGGCACTTCAGCAAATCCAGAACGAGCAGCAGGCCCAGCATCAGATGCAACAGATGATGCGGCAGGCCTTCCTCGGAAACAACGCCACTACCACGCCGGCCCCGACCGTGACCTCGGGAACGACCGTCTCGAACGGCGGCAATTGATCCTCAAAAACCGGCCGAACCACCCGGCAGAGAACCTGGGGGACGACTATTTCGGGCGCGGCCTGTATCCGGCCCGTTTCACCTCCGGGGTGGGCTCCGATTCAACGCTTCAACTCCCTCCCGGTCCCTGCGTCGCCGTCGTTCCACTACGGATATGATTCCGCGCCGGCTGCCGGCGTCAACGTCGTCTCTTCGGCTTGAGGTTCACCACGCCAAACGCCGTCGGCAGCAGCGCCTCGAGGGTCGTCTCGAGCCGGGCGGAGGAATCGCAGACCGACAGGATTGCGGCGCTCGGGCCGAACTCACTGATCACCTGCCGGCACGCGCCGCAGGGCGTGGTCGGCTTGTTGGTCGGCGTATACACCACGACCGCCTTGATCGTCCTCTCACCCGCCGCGAGCGCGGAGAATACCGCGGTCCGTTCGGCGCAATTGCAGAGGCCGTAGGAGGCGTTTTCCACATTGCACCCCCCGTAGACTCGTCCCGATCCCGCCCACACGGCGGCCCCGACCCGAAATCGTGAATACGGGGCGTACGCGTGGGCTGCCGCGGCGTGGGCCGCCTTTTCCAACCGGCTGCAGACGCGCGTGGGGATGAAGTTGCTCATGGCTTTGCATGCTGAGCGGGCGGGCCGCTCCGGCCAATCCCAGACTTGCGGATGCCTCCGACCTCACGACGTCATCAGGGCACGCAGGTCCGCCAGATTGAGCCGTGACGCCGCCGCGTCGCTGGCCTCGAAGACATTCGCCAGGAGCGCACGCTTCTCAGCCTGGAGCGCCAGCACCTTTTCCTCCACCGTCCCCGAGCAGATCAGCTTGAGACTCGTCACCGTGCGCGTCTGCCCGATGCGATGGGCCCGATCCGTGGCCTGCGCCTCCGCGGCGGGATTCCACCACGGGTCCAGGTGCACGACCGTGTCGGCGCCGGTAAGGTTCAAGCCGGTGCCACCCGCCTTCAGCGAGAGCAGGAAGACCGGCACATCCGGAGAGCCCTGGAAACGGTCCACCTCCGCCTGGCGCGCCTTGGCGGGCATCGATCCGTCGAGGTAACAGGTGGCCACGCCCTCGGACTCGAGGTCCTCGCGAAGCAATCGAAGCGCGGACGAGAACTGGGAAAAGATCAGCATGCGATGGCCGTCGTCGACCGCCTCCTGCACCAGCTCCAGCAACGCCTCGTGTTTGGCCGAGGCCACGCCGCGACCCGCGTCCAGGAGTCTTGGGTCGCAGCACACCTGCCGGAGGCGCAGCAGCTGGGTGAGCATCGCAAAGCGCAGGCGGGCTTCGCCTGCACCGGAGGCCTCGAGGTCGTAGAGTTCCTGTTCGCCGCGCTGACGCAGCGAGTCGTACAGCGCGCGCTGCTCATCCGAAGGCTCGCACCAGACTGTCTGCTCGATCTTCTCGGGCAGCTCGGGCGCCACCGCGCGCTTGGTGCGCCTCAGGATGTACGCCGCGGTCCGGGCAATCAGGCGCTCGTCGTGCCACTGGCGGTCTTCCGCACGAAGGCCCGCAGGAACCTGGCCCAGGTAGCCCGGAAGGAGAAATTCGAACAGCGACCGGAGCTCCTCGAGCGAGTTCTCGAGTAGCGTGCCCGTAAGCACGAATCGCGAGCCCGCCGGGAGCGCGCGCAATGCCTGCGCATTCTGCGAACGCCGGTTCTTGATGTGCTGCGCCTCGTCCGCGATGACGCAGGTCCACTCGACCGACTCAAACGCGCCCCGGTCCCGGGCAAGCGTGCCGTAACTCGTGACGACGACATCGTGGCGGGCAAAGTCAGCCCCCGATGCGTCGCGTCCGCTTCCGTGGTGCACCGCAACGCGCAGGTCCGGGGCGAATGTCGCGGCCTCGCGGCGCCAGTTTTCGAGGAGCGACGCGGGCACGACCACCAGGCTGGCCGCCCGACCGCCGGATGCGCCCTCCCGTATCGCAGTAAGCAGGGCCAGGGCCTGCAGCGTCTTGCCCAGCCCCATCTCGTCCGCAAGCACTCCGCCGAGGCGCTGGGTATGGAGATACCAGAGCCACGCGACTCCAAGTTTCTGATACGGCCTGAGCCTCCGCTCCAGCGACGCTTCGACGGGCGCGGGCGCCAGGCTGGACAGTTCGCGCAGGGCACGGCTGCGCTCCCGCCATCCGGACGGAGGGGTGAAATTCGGCGACAGGGTCTCGAGGATCTCCTGGGCTTCGGGCACCCGCGCACGGGCGATCCTGAGCGAGCGCGTCGCGGTGAGCGTTGCCTGGCTGTCCCCCGCCAGCGCACGCTGGGCCTCCGAAACCCGGTCCAGCTCCTTCCGGCCGAACAGGTAGATCCTCCCGCCATGCTCGACGTAGGCGCGCCCTCCGGCGAGAGCCTGACGCACCGCCTCCTCGGAAGCCCCGCCAGCCCGAATTGCCATCGTCAGCGAGTAACCTCCATTGGCCTCCTCGGCAGAGCAGACCACCTCGGCCCGAGCAAGCCCCGCCGTGTTCCGCTGGAAGTTCTCCGTCGTGACGGCGCCCCACTCGCTTCGCATCCGGTCGCCTTGCTCCGCGATGAACGAAAGCGCCTTGTGACGGTCGCGCAGCCACCACCGTCGGTTCGACGGCTCCAGCACGAAGCCGACTGCCTTCAGGAGCTCCAGCACCTGCCCGTAGCTCGGGTGCTCCCGCGAGGGCAGCGTGATCGCCAGGAAATGCTCCGACCCGTCAATCACCGCCGGCGTGCCGCGGCGCTCCGAAGACGGGCGGGCGGCGGCTGGCTTCGGCTGTCCCGTTGGGCTCTGCGCCTGCACTTCCGACCCCAGCAGCGGCGTCACCCCCTCGAGGACTCCCTCCGTCCAGCCAATCGCCTCGCCGGGTTTTCCCGCCCAGAAGAAGACCGGCTGTTCCCTCAAGGCGCGCAACAGCTCCCGAAACTGGGACCGGGTCAATTGGAGCAGCGCAGGAGGCGTGGGAGCGGCGCACCACCGCTGCAGCAGCGCGAGGGCGGGCACCAGCGCAGGCGCGGGTTCGGACGCGAGATCGACCTCGAGCCTGACCGGAATCGCATCTCGGAGGATCGCCGAGGCAAGATTGGGAGGGAGGAAGAGCCGCAGCATGCGGAGCCGATAAGGAAATGCCTCGCACACGTGGCAATCCTAGAAACCGACCTGCCTTCGGACGCTATTCGGCTTGGTTCGCGCGGCGCTTCGCCCATGCTCGCCCTCATGCGCCCAGCGCCGCGTATCCCCGCCAGGCACCTCCTCCTGGCTACGCTCATTGCGTTTGCACTCGCCTGGCTGCTCTCCCGCACCGAGGCCGGGCGGACCCTCGAGTACGAGGGACTCGACGGGATGACCCGCATCCGGACCGCCTTCCAACCGCCCCCGGATCCGCGCATCGCGTTAGTTCTCTTCGATGACGATTCGGATTCCCGGCTCGGGGCCTGGCCTCTGGACCGGCAGTGGCACGCCGAGTTCATGAAGCTGCTCTACCAAACCTCGCCCGCCGAGATCTGCTGGGACGTGATCTTCGACGCCAACGGGAAATCCAGCCAGGGAGACGATGCGATGGCCGCTATCGCCGGCGCACTCGGACAGACGGGCATTCCAGTCGTCTGCGCAGCCATGAGCAGCGACGACTCCGCTGGGATCGTACCACCGACCTCCGATGGCCCCACGCGCCCCTTCACGAACATCGTCGGAGCCGTTTCCGAACTCGAGGGCCACGCGCGCGCCTACCTCCCCTACGCAGCACTCAGGAAGACCGCCACGTTTGCATTTGCGGACTTCAATCCCGAACCGGATGGCGTGCGCAGGCGGATCCCAATCGTCGTGCGAGTCGACGGAAAGGTTTACCCGACGCTCGCTCTTCAGGCCGCGCTCTCACTGCTCAAGGTGAAACCGGCCGAGGTGAGGGTCGCGATCGGGCGCTCCATCACCTTTCCCGCCCAGGGCCGTACCTGGCGCATTCCGATCGATGACCATGGTCGGATCTGGATCAACTACCGCTATGATGAACGCGGTGGGCGTTCGGCCTTCCCAACCTACGGGTATGCCAAGCTGATGATCGGACTTGACCGGCACTTCGCCCGCGGAGACGCCTCCGAGCCGGTCCCGGATCTGAAAGGCAAGATCGTCCTCATCGGGCAGACCGTGACGGGCAAAGCCGATGCCGGACCGACGCCCCTTGGGCGTCTATCGCCGTTCACCCTCTACCACGCGAATTTGCTCAACTCGATCCTACGCTCTGACTACGTCCGCACCGCTCCGGCCTGGTTGCTCTGGCCGGCGATCGCCCTGAGCTTTGGCGCGGCCCTCGTGGGCGCGTCGCGCCGCAGGCTTCTGTGGCTCGTCGTGGTTTCGGTCGGTGGGATCGCGCTCTATCCAGCCCTCGCCCTGCTCGCATGGGTCCTGCACAGCCTGTGGCTTCCCCTCGCGGGCCCCCTGCTGGGCATGACGCTCGCTTCGGCCTTCGCGGTCTTTCGGCGCGTGCGCGATGAGCAGCGCGCCAAGGAGAAGGTTCGCCACATGTTCGGCAGTTATCTCTCGCCCGAGCTCCTCGACCGACTTGTCGCAAGCGGCACCGACCCCGAAGTAACGAGCGAACGCCGCCCCGTCGCCGTTCTCTTTTCCGACCTTCGCGATTTCACGGCCTGGAGCGAGCGCACCCCGGAAAACATCCTCATCGCGCAACTCAACGAATATCTCGAAGCCATGGTGGCCTGCGTGCACGCCGAGGGCGGCACCCTGCACAAGTTCATCGGCGATGCCGTCATGGCAGCCTGGGGCGACATGGAATCACGAAGCCCCGCGGAGGATTGCCGAAGGGCCTGCGCGGCGGCCCTCGCGATGCAACGCCGCCTGGACGGGTTGAACCAGGGCTGGCTCGCGCGGAATCTCCACCCGCTGCGCATGGGCATTGGGATCAACCACGGCACCGTGCTCGTCGGCAATGTCGGGTCCCCAAAACGCATGGAATTTACTGTCATCGGCGACCCCGTGAATCTCGCGTCCCGGCTGGAGTCGATGAACAAGGCGCTCGGCACCTCGATCCTCGTCGGCGAATCCGTCGAGTCCCTCGCAGGCGGCGACTTCCAGTTTGTACCCAAGGGCGAACTGCCCGTGAAGGGCAAGGCCGAGCCAATCCGTGTTTTCGAGCTTCTCGCACGTCCTGCAGCACAGGCCCGAGCGAGCCAAGGTTTCGTTGACGGACCGGCCGCTCCCGCAATAGATTTGCCCGACGGCAGCAGCCATTAACCGTTCAGCATCATGAACACCCCAAGTTTGTCCCGCATTCTTTCCGCGCTTTTTTGCGCGTCCATTTTGTCCACGGCATTTGCTGGCAATGCGAAACTACTTCGCAAGGTCGGCACCGTATCCATGATCCGGGGAGACACCACGGTCGCGCTCAATGTTGGAGACGAGATTCCCGAGGGCGCGCGCGTGGTCACAGGCTCCGGAAGCCAGGCCTACATCCAGACGATCGAGGGCGCCATCTCCACGCTCCAGGAGAATACGGAACTCGTCGTCGACATCGTGAAGCCCGCGTCGGGAACCGCGAAGGCCGAGGCTTTGCTCGACCTGAAGAAGGGCAACCTGGTCTCCACGCTCGACCCGTCGAAACGCGATGTGAACGACTATCGCGTGAAGACCACGCAGGGCGTCGCCGCCGCGCGCGGCACGGCATTCACGGTGTCCGTTACCAACGCCGGATTCTCAATCACCTCCACCGCCGACAGCGTCACGTTCGAATCCCCCTCAGGCATCATGACGATCAGCGCCGGCATGGTTTCGTTCACGCCTCCCGGTGCGACGCAGCCCTTGCCGCCACAGCCGCTGTCGACCGCGATCGCGAGCAATCCCGCCCTGGCACAGATCGTCCAGACCGCCGTCACCACGGTCGCCACCGTGGTCCAGAACAACCTCGGCAATCTCTCCGCCGAATCCACGACGAATCTGGCGACTCAGGTCGTCGCCGTGGCCGCCGCAGCCCAGCCCGCCCAGGCGGCGACGTACGCAAATCAAATGGTCCAGGCCGTGACCTCGACCTCCTCGGCGACCTCTTCGACCTCCACCCTGACCGCAGCCACCGTGGCCGCCGCAGCCGCCAAGGCCGCACCTGAGGAGGCCGCGGCCATCACCACCCAGGTCACCAACATCGTCGCCCAATCAGCGCAGGCGGGTGAGTCCAACACAGCCGTTGCCACGGTAGCGGCCGCGGTGGCACACGCCGCCCCGGAACAAGCCGGCTCCGTCGCCGCAGCCGCAGCGCAGGCCTCGCCCGCTTCCGCCGGTGTGGTCACCGCCGCGGTCGCCCAGGTGACCGGGATCTCCACTGAGTCGATCGCACAAAGTGTGGCGCAGGCCACCGGTTCAACGACCTCCGAAGTCCAGACCCAGGCGAGCCAATCCTCAGCCCAGGCATCCACCGCGAGTTCCACGGCAACCCAGGCCGGCGACACGGCAACCCAGACGACGCAGAACGTCATCACTCAACCGTCGACTCCTTCCACGCCGAGCACACCCAGCGGCGAAACCACTCCGCAGCAGCCGACAGGTCAGACCAATCAGCCCACCACTCCGACGGAAACCACCCCTGCGGTCGACCCGACAATCAACCCCGTCAGCCCGGCGGGGGCCCGCTGAGCCGTCCCAAAACGACCGATTCCGACAACGGCCGCCCCCTCGGGCGGCCGTTCCTTTTCTACGCCACAACCGGGAGCCTGAATCCGCGATTCCTTGCCTTCCGCTTGAGATTCATTGCACAAGGCCTCGGGGACCTTCGAACGCCTGCTACTGCGGCTGCAGCGTTGCCATCAGCGGATCTCCCGCAGGCGACGTTCGCCGACACACGGGTTACGATGGCAAGATGCGCGGGAACCTTCCCGACGTGATTCCGCCTCCATGGGCGCTCCATGTCGGCCCATGCTGGATACGCCACACCGCCACTCCAATTGCGTTTCACCTCCCTGCGGCGCTCCCGCCTCGGTTCAAGGCCGGCGGGAATTTGCCTTTCTTTCCAAGCCAAATACGGGTTCCATTGAGATCCATTACCCAACGATGCGCCCACAGATTCTCCTCATCTTCGACCTTCAATACGAGGACTGCGTGCTCATGTTGAAGGGGATCGCCAACTACGAGCGCTCACACGGCCCCTGGGCCTCGTTTCTCGACGATGAGATGAAGGCCGAGACCGACGCACGTTGGCTGGCCAACAAACGCTGGGACGGAATCATCAGTCGCCACACGACGCCCGCCTTGGTGAGCAGGTGCACGGAAATGAAGATTCCGCTCGTCGACCTCAACGACGTGCCCGCCTACCCAGGTGTGCCGAAGATCCGTCCGGACAATGTCACCGTCGGACACCTCGGCGCGGAACACCTCATCGAACGCGGTTTCACCAACCTCGCGTTCTGCGGCTTCAAGGCGGACGGCTGGTCCTGCGAACGCCGCGACGGATTCATCGAGGCCGCCAAGCTGGCCGGACAGAAGGTGGAACTGCTGGATGTGAATTACCCGGGAGACGTCGACCCATTCTGGGACGAGCAACAGCTTCAGGAGCTGACGACCTGGCTCCGCCATCTCCCCAAGCCTGTCGGGGTCATGGCCTGCAACGACCTTCGCGCCCAGCAGGTGATCAACGCCGCCCACCAGGTGAACCTGCTCGTGCCCGAGGAGATAGCAGTCCTTGGCGCAAACAACGACCTGATGCGCTGCGAACTGGTGTATCCCAACCTGTCCAGCGTCGCGACCAACTCGACCCGCTCGGGATACCTCGCCGCCGAAACCCTGGACCGCCTGATGAAGGGGTATTCGCCGGAGTCCTACGACGTCCGGATCGATCCGCTCGAGGTCGTTGCCCGCCAGTCCACCGATCTGTTTGCGATCAAGGACCGGACCATGGCCGCAGCGCTCGCCTTCATCCGCGAAAACGCCTGCAAGGGCATCTCCGTCGAACAGGTCGTCCAGCACTCGGCCGCTTCCCGAAGCCTGCTCGAGAAGAAATTTCGCGAGAGCCTCGGCCTCTCGCCCCATGCGGTCATCCGGAAGATGCAGGTGACGAAGATCAAGCAGCTGCTCTACGAGACCGACTATCCCCTCAAGAAGATCGCCGACCTGACGGGCTTCGAGCACGTCGAGTACATGTGCGTGCTGTTCAAGCGGGCGGTTGGCAAGTCTCCCGGGGAATACCGGAAGCGACACCAGGCGCAGACCCGCAACTAGCCGGCCCTTCGGCTCCGCAGCCAGATCCACGCGGGCAGCGCGGTCACGGCCAGGAATCCAAGCACGAGCACGTGCAGAGCCACCGCCGTCGCCAGGGCCCCCTCGGCGGGGACCCGCACGAGACTGAACCCGAGCGTCCAGCCCGCCTCGAGCGAACCAAGGCTGCCAAACGTGTTGATCGGAAGAAGCTGGGAAAAATTGGCGAAGCTGGATCCGACGATCGTCTGAAGGTACGTGACGTCGTAGCCGCTCATCCGCATGAGCGCATGGAACAGGAAGAACATCGACAGCCACAACAGCAGGGTCAGCCCCATCAGCGCCGCACGCCGACCGAGCCGCATCGGCCGGGCCGCCTCCTGGGCAAGGCGGGCAAGCGTGCCCTGCAGGCGTTCCGCCCAGCGGGCCGGCACCACCAGCCGAGCCAGCGATCCCGGCCGTGACAGCCATCGCGACGCCGCGCCCAACATCCGTGGCAGCATCCACTCGAAAGCCGCCACGAGTGCGATCACTGCAATCCCGGCCCCGGCGAGCCGCAGCGGTGAAGCGCCCGAATGCCCTGCCATTCCCGGTCCCACAAACGCCAAAGCCCCCACGAACAACCCCGCAAGCACCGCGACCTCCTGGAGCCGGATCGTCAGGAGGATCGAGAGCGACCGTTCCACGGGAGTGCCCGAACTCCGACGGAGCAGGTAGGGAAACGTGAGCTCGCCCATCCGCGCCGGCAGGATGTGGTTGCCGACCTGGTGGAGGGACACCACTGCACAAAGGTCACCGAGCCCTGGCGGTCGAGGGTCACCCCGAAACATCATCCGGTAGCGGGCGACTCGCACCAATTGGGAAAAGGCGTAGATCGCGAACAGTTCCGCCGAGCCGCGCCACCCGATTCCACGAAAAGCCGCCTCCAACCTCCCGGCTCCAGCCCAGGCGATCAGCGCCGCGAGGACTGTCACCGCACCCGCAGTCAGCAGCGCGGACTTCAACCAGGAGGATAATCGTTTCGAGGCGCTCATTTCGGCCGGGCCAGGATGATTGTCCATGGCAGGGGCCGCCTGATGTCGACGACCCGAAAGCGCCGCTCGACAAACCGGCGGAAGGCTCCGCTGCTCCAGTGGTTCAGATGGCCGGGCGAATTCCCCAGGCGCGACCAGTATTTGCCCGCGAAGAAATTCAGCCCGCGAAAGAGGGGTTCGTTCGGCACGCTCAGCAGACAGTGGCTCCCGCAGACCCGGGCCAGCGCATCAAGCCCGTCATCGGGACGCTCCAGATGCTCGAGCACCTCGCACGCCGAAACAAAGTCCGAGCGCTGTGCCTCACCCAGGTCGTAGATGCTCAGGCGCTCGAACGGGATCGAGGGATTCCGCCTTCGCGCCACCTCGAGGATGCCGGCCGAAAAATCCACGCCCCGAATTTCCCCGAGGCCACAGTCGCGAAGCAGCGCGGTCGTCACGCCCTCGCCGCAACCGACGTCCAGCGCCGTGCGGCAATCCGCCGCGCACGACCGCGCAAGCTCCCGTAGCGTATCCAGGAAGCGCCGTACGAGCAGCCGCTGGACCGGATTGCGACTCTCGTATTTGTTCCAGGTGCCGGCTTCGACACCGTCTTCGATGATGTGACTCATGGTGGCGGCCGGCGGGATATTATCCGCCGTCGCGCTCGACACCCGGGAAACCCAGGCGCTCCGCGACGTAGCGAACCCCGTCGGTCGCTCCATGCTTCCGGATGAACAGCTCCGCGAGCAAGCCAAACGACACGAGCTGGGCACCCATCAATACACACAGGATGCCCAGGAAAAGCAGCGGGCGGGTGCCGATCGGGCCCTCACGAAGGAGCCACAGGACGGTCAGGTAGCCAAGTTGAAGAAATCCCAGCGTGCCGAGCGCTAGCCCAAGTCCGCCGAAAAGATGGGCCGGACGCGCACGATAACGCGTCGTCGCCATGACCGTGAACAGGTCGAGCATTCCGCGCGAAAGGCGCTCCCAGCCGTATTTGGACCTGCCATGCGCCCTCGCCCGGTGCCTCACCGGGATCTCGGCCACCCGATATCCCAGGTTGTCGGCCAGCACCGGAATGTAGCGGTGCAGTTCGCCGTAGAGGTCCAGCGACTTCACCACCTCGGTCCGGTAGGCCTTGAATCCACAATTGAAATCGTGAAGCCGGAGTCCGGATACACGCGACGTCACCCAGTTGAAGAACCTCGAAGGCAGGACTTTCCCCGGCGGGTCGTGGCGGACCTGCTTCCAGCCGGAGACGAGATCCCAGCCCTCGTCGAGCTTCGCGAGCATCCGCCCGATCTCGGACGGGTCGTCCTGCAGATCCGCGTCGAGTGTCACCACCGCATCACCGCGCGCGGCCCGGAAGCCCTGCCCCAGCGCAAAGGCCTTGCCGCAGTTTCGCCGGAGGCGAATCGCCCTGAGCGGCAGGGTCGCCTCGCCACTGGCGCGATTCAACAATTCCCAAGTCCCGTCCGTGCTGCCATCGTCCACGACGATGACCTCGGCGAGGCGATAGGACGCAGAGGCGCTGGCCTCGCGTATCGCGGCCAACAGTTCCGGCAGGGATTCGGCTTCGTTGTAGGCCGGCACGACAATGGATACGGCCGACGTCGTCAGGGGAGTAGGCATGACAGCGGATGCGCCGCGCGGTCAGGGGGGATAATTCAGGCCGTCGGCAATGCTTTTCCAGGTTCTCTCGGGAGCGGGAAACAGAAGATGGTAGGCAGGCCGCGTTCCGATGCCCTGCTGGGGCGGCCCGGGAGGCTTGGGATGCAGAACGCGGCCGCCAATCGTGAGCGGGCGCGTGACTCGGACGAAATTCATGCCCTCCCACTCGAGCCAGATGAAAGATCCGTCCTTCAGCACCGGCCACTCCGCCGGCGTCCGCCACGGCGGGGTTTCGAGCTGCACCGAGCCGTCCGGCAGCGTCCGGGTCTTCATCCCGAGGAACGACGAATAGACCGCCGGCGGCTGCTTCCAAGAGGCTGGATATCTGAAGATGGAATGGAAGAAAACCGAGGAGTACGACACCATCCACGACGCCGGGAAGGCCTCCGTCGTCGGACGCGGCTCCGACGGCACGCCACCCGGAGGATCCGAGTCGACGATGATGGTGACCCCGTCGCCCGCATCGCGCGTCATGTCGATCACCCGCTGCCAGAATTGCTTTTGCAGGCGCCAGTCCCGGATCATTTGCGTCTGCTGAATCTGCACGCCGACTGCCACGAGCAGGGAAAAGTAAGCGACGGTTGCAAAGGATGCGATTCGTGCCAGCCAGCGCGGGGCGCGGGACATGGCCGCGAGCACCGACGCGATGACAATCGAAAACCCAAATCCGCTCGGGATGTGCATCGCGCTCAGGCGACCAAGGGTCACGACGGGCGGATAATAATCCTCATTCCAGCGATAGAGGTAGGGCACCAGCACGAAAATCCAGCCGATGACAAACAGCAACGCCTCCCGTCTCAGTCCGTCCGACTCAGGCGTGCCGGGCTCCCGTCCGCGTTCCGTCGGTCTCACGCCGAGGAAGAGGACCGCAGCCGAGATGACCACGATCGCCCAAGTGTAGGGCGTGCCCGCGGTGAGGGCATCCCAGGGGCGGCTGACGTCGATATGAAAGTTTGTCCAGGCACCGATCCAGGGGGCCAGCGCCGCCTTGTGAAGCACATCACCGAGACTCGCGATCATCTGCGACGCGCGGTCGTCCCCGAGATGGCGACGGAGAAGCATCACCCCTACGAATACCGCGGCGAGCGCCGCCCAATAGCGTGCCAGTCCCTTCCAGGACCAACCGCGTTTCGACAGCAGATCCCAGATTGGGAAGACGCCGAAGAGGAGAAAATAGGGCTCGTAAGTCACCAGCACCAACGCCGCCATCAGTACGCTGAGCGTGCGGTACCTTCCCTGATAGATCCTGAGGCCGGCGAGCATCATCATAAGCACGATGAAATAATTGGTCATGTGCATGATGATCGCCCCGGAGGCATCCGCGGGGTTCAACACGAAGAAAAGCGCGCCACACAGGGCCGGCCCAAAGGCGACGTAGACCCGAAGAAAACGATAAATGCAGAACGCAGAAAGGGACGAGATCGCGAAGAGGAGGAGATAAAATGTGCCGAGCGTTCCGGTCTGCGCGCAAAGCCAGGTCAGGGTTGGGTTGATCAGCCACCAGCCAGGACGCCCCTGCGGCCAACTTTGGATCGCGTAAACCGCGTTGTAATACAGATGCAGCGCACTCCAATTCGCCGGAATGAGCGTGAACAGGTAGTCGTCCTCGTAGATGCCGAAATGATTGAAGAGGAGAAAATCCGCGACAAAACCGATAACCAGGATCAGGAGCATGGCCCGCACGGATTGAGAGCGCATGCCTGGCCACAAAGACGCAGACGCGGCTGCGCGCCGGGATTCCTCACGGGACGAGGGGCGATTGGAGGCGGGGTCCATGTTGCAGGTTCCGGGGGTGACGCCAGCCTCCGCAGGTTCGATACACCCAATAAATCCTGAGTTGGAATTTCAGGATACCGGGGAATTGATACCCTGCCGGAGGTCGGCAACTGGCTGACTGACTCGGCTGGCGGGCCGAAAAATGGAGCCAACAGTCGGAATTGAACCGACGACCCACGCTTTACGAAAGCGTTGCTCTACCAGCTGAGCTATGTTGGCTTGAGATTGAAGAACAACCGCTTGCGGTTGCACCTCAGCTCCCGGGAGGAAGCATTCACGACTCGACGATTTGACCGTAGCGCACCGTCCGGAGACCCGGGCGGCGTGAAAGGCAGTACCAGTCGGCGATGTCGAAGAACCTTTCTCCGAGAGAGGAGAAGGGCGGGTATTACGCGTTGCGTCGCCGCGGTGACAAGCAATTTCGGAGCGGTATTTCCTCCGCACGGGCGAATGCGGTCACTTGAGCGCAAGGACGACCGCCCCGCTGGTTATCAACGCAGCGCCCAGGCAGGTGCGCCAGGTCAATGACTCGCCGAGAAATGCAGCGGCAAAGACGAGCACAAAGACCACGCTCAGCTTGTCGATCGGCGCAACCTTCGACGCCTCTCCAAGCTGGAGCGCCCTGAAATAGCACAACCAGGAAAGCCCCGTCGCCAGACCCGATAGCGAAAGGAATACCCAGGTGCGGGCGTGCAGGCGCATCACGGTCCCAGGGTCCTCCGTCGCCAGGGCCACCGCCCACGCAAAGACCAACACCACCGTCGTGCGAATCGCCGTCGCCAGGTTCGATGGAACACCCTCCACTCCTATCTTTGCCAACACCGCCGTGCCACCGGCAAACACCGCCGCGAGCAGCGCCCAGAAAAACCAGTTCATGCCGCGACAATCATCGCCGTCACGCGGAAGGCAAGCCGACCTCAACCCGAGGCCCGCGAGGTCGGCCTCTCCCGGCCAAAGACCGAAGCTGATCCAGGCGGGGGGGGCCGCTTTATCTGGGATCAGGCTCGCGCGAAGGTCCGACCTGGCTCTATTTCCCCTCCCTGTCCCGTGCCACTTTCCACAGACCTCTTCGATTACGACCTTCCCTCCCACCTGATCGCGCAGACACCGGCTGATCGGCGGGATCAGTCGCGCCTGCTCGTCGTCGACCGCAAGGCCCGGCGCCTTGAGCATCGCCGTTTTTCGGACCTGCCCGACTACCTGACCTCGGACGACATCCTGGTGCGAAACACGGCCTCGGTGCTCCCCGCGCGTCTCAAGGCGCGCCGACCAACCGGCGGCGAGGTCGAATGTTTCCTCCTGCGCCCCGAACCTGGGCATCCAGGCCAGTGCTGGTGGTGCCTGACCCGCCCCGCACGCAGGCTCGGCGTCGGCGCGATCTTCAACCACGAGTCCGGAGCCTTCGACGGGACGATTGTCGAGAAGCGCGACGAAGGAACCTCGCTCATTCGTTTTGAAACCCGGCATCCGGGCGGAATCGTCGCGGTGGCCAACCAGCTCGGCGAGATTCCCCTCCCCCCGTATATCGAACGCTCCGGCCGCGCCGAAGAGCGTTCGAGGGATATCGAACGCTATCAGACCGTGTACGCGAATGCCGCCAAACAGGTGGCCGTGGCGGCCCCGACGGCGGGCCTGCATTTTACGCCGGAGTTGATCGACCGCCTCCGAGACCGGGGCCTGCGTTTCGCAGACCTGGTGCTACATGTCGGACTCGGCACCTTCCGCCCCATCGCGACCGACCACATCGAGGATCATCCGATTCACCGAGAGATCTACGAGGTGCCCGCTCCAGCCCAGGCTCTGCTGTTCAACCCGGGGATCGGCCGGCGGGTCGCGGTCGGCACGACCTCCGTTCGCACCATCGAGGACTTCCTCCGAAAACACCGCGTACCCACCGGTGCGGATCACGCCGACGAAGCCTCCATCTATCTTTATCCGCCCGCCAACTTCCTGGGAACCGACGCCCTGATCACCAATTTCCACCAACCGAGGTCGACCCTGCTCTGTCTGGTATCCGCCTTTCTCACTCCAGGCTCAAATGAAGGCATCGGCTGGCTGAAGGAAATCTATCGCGAAGCGATCGCCCGGGAATACCGCTTTTTCAGTTACGGGGACGCGATGCTGATTCTCTAGCGCGGTTGGCATTGCGGCCCGCGGCATCACGCGCCTAGCATGGGGCCATGCCCGAGGGTCTAGCCGGGATCGCGCGGATCGCTCTCGCCGTCGCAAGGCGGTGCCAGGTCGCCTTGTTGCTCGCCAGCACCGGACTCGCCGCGACGTTCGGAGCCGAGAACCCCGACGGTTCCCACGAATGGCGGATCGGCATCGAGGACTCCAACCCGCCGCTCAGCTATTCCGACTCGCGGGGACAGCCCGACGGTTTCGCACGCGATCTCGTCGAGGCCATTCTCACCGGCGCGCATCTCAAGCCCGTGTATGTGGTGAAACACTGGCCCGAACTGTATCAGGATTTTCTCGACGGGCGCATCGACGTCCTGGCGTCGGCCTCCTACTCTCCCGGCCGGCAGGGCGAACTGCTGCTGTCCGCCCCCTATTTCGAGCGGCGCGAGGCCCTGTTCCTGAGGGCGGGACTCGCCCACCGCAACGGCAACGGCCTCCAGGGGCTGCGTCTGGCGGCCGTGGACCGGTCGGCGTCCTTCGACTACCTGGCCTCGCAGGGGCTCGGGGACGACCTGGTCGCCGTTACGAGCATCGATGAGGGGCTCCGGGCGGTCGAGGAGGGCCGCATCGACGGCGTGCTCGGATACCGGACCACCGGATTCCGCAGGATGCGAGACCTGGGACTGCGGAACGTTCGTATCCACGATTTCAATATCCCGGGCATCGCGGGCACGGTTCATTTTGGAGTCCGCCCCGGCCAGGCCTGGCGTCTGCCGATCCTCAATGCCGGCCTCGAGCGGCTCCGCTCCGACGGCACGTACCGGCAGCTCAGGGAGCAGTGGTACGGCGCCTATGAGGCCGGCGGCCTCGTGTTCTCGGATCTGATCCCCTACCTCGTTCCGGGCGTGCTGCTCGTCGTGATCCTTGCCACGGCCTTCGTCGGTCAGCGGCTGCTGTTCAAACGGGCGGCCGAGAGTGAGGAACGTCTCAACCGGGTGCTCGAGGGCAGCAGGCTCGCCTACTGGGACTGGGACCTCAGGAAAGGCGGATTCGTCGTCAGCGACCGGTGGCACCAGTTGCTGGGCGACGAGCCCGGCGCGCAGCGGGTGGAACCCGACTCGCTCGTCCACGCCGCGGCGGCCTCCCATGCCAGTGCCGTGAAGGCTGCGCTGGACGGCCTTCGCGACCGCGGCGTGCGCGTCGACCTGGTGTTTCAGACGCCTCCCGCCAGGGGGAGCCACTGGCTGCACCTCCTGGGAACAGCCCAGCAATGCGATCCCTCAGGCCGGAGCCTGCGCGCCGCAGGCACGCTGGCGGATATCACCGAACGGATGAACGCCGCCGAGGCGTTGAACCTCACGCAGGCACAATACCGACGAACGGCCGATTTGCTTCGGCTGGCCGAACAGGCCGCGCACATCGGCGCCTGGGAACTCGATCCGGGATCGAGCCGGATCCAGCTTTCGGACGAGGCCGCGCGCCTGCTCCGGCTCGATCCCGGGGCGTCCCCGCTCGATATCGCCACGGTCGTCGCGCACCTCTCCCCCGAGTCATCGGTCCAGGCAGAAGCCGCAATCCGCCGGCTCATTTCCAATCAAACCTCATTCGACCTGGAACTCACCCTACCCTCGATCCCGGGGCAGTCCTCCGTGGTCCGCTGGATCGGCCTGGCGGAAGGTGCTGCCGATGGTACCACCCAGTGTTACGGCTCGATCCAGGATATCACCGACCGACGTCGCATGGAAAACGAACGGGCCGCAACTCAGCGACGTCTGCTCGAGGCTCAGCGGCGCGAGGGCCTTGGAGCCCTCGCCGGAGGCGTCGCGCACGATTTCAACAACCTGCTCACGGTCATCCTGAGCAACGCCTCGCTGGCGCGCCTCGATGCACCCGCCTCGCACCCCGGAGCCGATCCGCTCGCTCAGATCGAACGCGCCGCCACCCGAGCCGCAGACCTGTGCCGACAAATGCTGATCTACGCAGGCCAGGCCACGATCGACCCGAAACCGGTGTCCGTGCCCGACCTGCTCGACGAGATGCGAGGCTTGATCGACGTCACGGTCGGACGCCGCAACCGACTGATTCTCGAACCCGGCCCCCGCCCCGCAGCCGTGCTCGCCGATCACCGTCAGTTGCGTCAGTTGATCCTGTCCATCGTCCAGAATGCCGCCGAGGCCTGCGCCCCGGAGGGAGGCACCGTGCGGATCACCTGCAGCGTCGCAGTCCTGTCATCCGATGTCGTCGCCGAGCTCAGGCCTCGATTTGAGACGGACCCCGGTTCGTTTGTCTGCATCGCAATCACTGACGACGGGGTCGGCATGTCGGCCGAGGTGCTCAGCCGCGTGTTCGAACCGTTTTTCTCCACAAAATTCGCGGGTCGGGGCCTTGGACTCGCCGCAGCCCATGGCATCGTCAAGGCCCACCACGGAGCGATCGCCATCGAATCGGAGCCGCACCGCGGCACCACCTTCCGGATCTTCCTGCCTCTGATCCCCGGCAGCGCCACCGGCTCACATCCTACCCGCGTGCGTCCTTCGGAACGACCCGCCGAGTTGCCGCGAACCACCGACCGAGGCTCGGGAAAGGCCGTGCTCGTCGCCGACGATGACGCATCCATTCGGACGGTCGTGGCCATGCTCTCCATGAGGCTCGGTTACCGATGCACCCAGGCCTCCGACGGCTCCGAGGCGCTGACCGTGTTCTCCGGCGATCCCGGCTCCTTCTCCGTGGTGCTGATCGACGTCACCATGCCAGGTCTTCCCGCACAGGAATTGGCCGGTCGCATCCGGGAGATCCGACCCGACATCCGGATCATCCTGATGGGCGGTTATCAGGATCCAGCCGAGTCGAACATACCGACAGCGGCGGGCGTCATGCGTCTTCAGAAGCCTTTCACGGCCAATGAACTGGCGTCGGCCCTCGGACAATCTACCAATCAGGTATCGTGACATGATCGTAACCGCCCGGCCATCAGTTCTCCACAGTGAGAAGGCATCCTGTTCACGGTCTCGGAGGTCCTCTCCGATTCCTCATGGTTCGCAACTAGGTTGACATAATGGGAAGAACCGCCCGTCGGGCAGACGGGCGGTTCTTATTTTTCCGAAGATCAACCCCAGACCGGACTCAGCGCCCACGGAGTCGGTCGAGCAACGAACCGCCCTTGGCCACGACCATCTGCTCGAAAAGCAACTTCAGGCCTCCCGTGTCGCAGTGAGCCAATGTGCCGCCAAGCTTGAAGGAATGCGGAATGATCGTGTACCCAAGTTCATCCGTGCGGCCGTCCGAGAGCTTTGCGCGCCGTGCGATTTCCGCAGGTGCACCCCGTAGGGCGATCTGGACTTTGAGCGTCAGGGGACGGTCCATGATCGGTCGCTCGGCGTCAGGAGCGATCTCCCCCTCGCCGCCCAGGCGGACGTCCGGAGTGATCAGGGTGAAGTCTTTCATCCGAATCGCCCCGCTTGCGTCCAAATCCGCTTCGACGCTCATCTGGTCAAACTGGAGGTCCGCCAACGCTGCCGCGAGATCCTTGGCCATCCTGGCATTGTCATCCAGCTTTCCAGAACCTTTTCCGCCCCGGCCGATGAGCGCTCCGATTCCGGAGATCACCGCATCTCCCAGCGAATCGCGGGATACCAGCAGGTTCGAAATATCGGTCTTCAACAGGCGAAACCGCCCTCCGCGACTCAGGAGATCCAGCCGTCCGTGCACCGTCCTCGCCGCCGCCTCAATCGACGCTCCATCCCCGGCGAGGCTCCCTTTGCAGTCGAAGGTTCCTTCAATCGCGGGTGCGTCATCATGCGACGCCGCACCGAGCACCCATGCGCCATCGAAGCCTGTCACCGAGAAATCCGTTTGAACCGTGTAGTGCTGCGCGCGGGACGGATCGAAGCTCAGCTTGCCGTCGCCACTCACGCTGCAGGAGCGATTCACCAGCGCCTTCGCTGCCGTGAGGTCCGCGCCGTCCGGCCCGAATCGAAGCTCCGCCGCGACCTGCTCGGCGGAAACGGTCGGATTCATCACCACCCGCGCGACCGCAAGCGAGCAGGTGCCCCGCAAGCCACCCCAGGGCAATCCCGCCGTCGGGGTCGCTCCGCCGCGTTTCACCACCTGCACGAAAGGCGCGAACAACGACTTCAGATCCTCGGCGTACACTTCGCCGCCAGCCACCTTCACGTCCATGGTCGAATCCAGCTTCGCGCTCGGTGACGTCAGGTCCACGACCAGGCTGGATTTGTGTCCCGCCTTCACGTTCGTGATGGTCACAGGCATCCTCACCGCCAGTTTGCCCGCGGCGTCGACCGACGCCCGCAGCTCCGCGGCAAAATCGGGCAGCGTTTCGACCCGGGGCTCCTTGGTGGTGACACCCTGAAGTGAGAGCCGCATCAACAGGTCCTTCGTGGCGCCCAGGCTTCCCTGGATATCTCCCTGAAGCACGCCGGAACCGAGGCGCGCCAGCCTTGAGAGGCCCGGCTGGTCGAAACAGGCCGGAAGCGACAGCGTCCATTGCCCCTGGAGCTTCACCGTGCCCGCGGTATCGGCGAGGCTTCCGGCACGGAGGCGCATCGACAGCAGCGCTCCCGACGAATCACTCAGTTCGAGCCGCGTGAAATCCGTCTGCCATCCCGCGGGCGTGTACTCGCCACTCAGGTCCGCGAGCAGGCCGACATTCTGCAGAACGGCCTTGCCTCGCGCGGAAAGCCCCATGCGCCGCACTTCGATGGGATGCGGCGATGTCATCGCAAAACCGCCTTCGCGCGCCGACACCATCAACTCTCCGTTCAGGCCTTCGCCGTAGATTTCGCCTCCTCGGAAATACGGCGCCAGCCAGGCGAGCGGTAAATTGGAGAAGTTGACCCGCGCAAGGCCCTTGCCCGGCTCCTCGACCTTGAGCTGAAGGTGCGCGGCGTCGAACTCGAAGCCCTGCAGTGCCTCCGCCTCGACCACCGGGCTGCCATTCCGCTCAACCTCCGCCCGCAGCTTCGTCACCCGGAGGTCGTTTCCCTTCCGGTCCAGGTCGAACACTCCGGAAAAACCGACCTCACCCATCGCACCCAGCGACGGCTCGAGCCGCTCGAGCCGGTCCGCCTTGCCGGCAAGATCCCCCGCCATCTCGAAGGTCAGACCATCCAGGGAGGCCACAAAATCTCCGTGCCCCTGGAGCGAGAAACGAGGCAGCGCGCGGCCCAGGGCAAACGGTGTGAGTTCGGCATCCGAGACGTTCATTTTCCACGCCCCATGCAGCGTTCCGCTCGATGCGGGCATCTGGGAGTGGATGTCCACCAGCATCTCGCCGCCGGAACGAAGATCGACCCGATAACTTTCGCCCTCGGGCACGCGAATGAGGAATGCCTCGAGCGCAAGCCGCGCCGGCGTCTTCATCCTGCCCCCCGAGGCGCGCGCCGACACCAGCAGCGAAACCTGTGAGAATGCCCGGGGCGTCTCGAGTCGCCCCGAGAGCGTCCCCACCGTCTCGATACGCCCCGCCAATGTCCCGGACGGAAGATCGGTCGTCGCCGTGAAATCGAAGCGCGCGTCGCGCCCAGGGGCGAGACCGCCGCCGCGCACTCCAACCTTCACGTCGGCTCGCGAGGCTCCGGCGGGAAGCGGCACCATAACCACGCCCGCCAGGTCCACGCGCGCGACCGACACGGCAAACGGAAGCCGGATTTTGGATACAATACCCGTCGCCACGGCGCCCTCGCCTCCCTTGGCGGGCGCCTCCGCAGCCCAGGCCGACGCGATGAGCGACGGCCAGGACCGGCTCGGATCAGCGCCCACGGCCTCCGCGTGCGCCGCACCCTTCGCGTTCAGAACATCGACCCGCCACTCCTTGGATTCGAGCCGCTCGATCGACAGCCGCCCGATCAGGGCACGCCAGGGCGAAATTGTCGCGTCCACCCGCGGGAACTCCGCGCGCACGCCTGGACGCTCGATGCGCAGGTCGTCCAGGTGAACCCGCGCCAGGTTCGCGGACACGCGACCGACCGACACCCCCAGGCCGGGATGCGACGCCAGCACCCTGCGGACCGCCCAGGTCTGGACCGAGGGAACGAAGGCCAGGCCGGCCACGAGCAACAACAGGGCCGCTGCGATGGCGGCAATCCAAAGTGGCTGGCGGAGGCGATTCATTGCGGAACGCCGATCTGAACCGGACGCCCGCGCCGTTTCGACCAAAAAGCGTGCTCCGTCGTCAACGTTTCTGCTGGCTCTCGCGTTCAAAATCGCATTCCTCGCCGCGATGACTTTCTCCCGGTTTTTCCTTCCCCTGACACTCACGGCCCTCGCGGCCTTTCTCATCCCGGATGTCTCAGGCGCCGTGCGCCATCGCCGGCGCGCGGAGCCCGCCACTCCGAGGGAGGCCTTTCGAGGCGCCATCGTGATCGACGCAGCCACGGGCCGCACCCTCATCGACGAGAACGCGGACGTGGTCTCCCCGCCTGCGAGCATGACCAAGCTGATGACCTTCGCCGTGCTTCAAGACCTCATCCGGAAGGGCACGATCTCGCTTCAAACTCCTGTTCACGTGACTGCCGCAGACTCGCGAATCGGAGGCACCCAGGTCTGGCTGAAGGAGGGCGAGGTATTCCCTGTCGGCGACCTGCTCTACGCGATGCTGATCCAGTCCGCCAACGACGCCGCCTACGCGCTGGCAAACGCCGCCGCGGGGTCCACGGAGGCCTTCGTCCAGCTCATGAACCAGAAGGCTCAGGAGCTCGGCATGACCCGCACCCACTTTCGTTCCCCGCACGGCCTGCCGCCCAAGGACCGTCGCTTTGCGGACAGTGACCTCACCACGCCCCGCGACATGGCCAAGCTGGCGCGGTACCTCGTGCTGAACACCGACATTCTCAAGTACACGTCGATCCGCATCCGCGATTTTGGTACGCCGGAACGCGCCAAGGCCGTGGTCATGGTGAACCACAATCACCTGCTCGAACACGTCCAGGGCGTCGACGGCATGAAAACCGGGTACACCGTGGGCGCAGGCTTTTGCCTCACGGCCACCGCCCTTCGCAACGGCCACCGGATCATCGTCGTCGTGATGGGCAGCCCCGACTACCGCACGCGCGACCGGCACGTGATCGAGCTGATGGACCGCGGGTTTGCCATGCTTCCTCCGGGAAGCCCGGACTTCGTGGCCAATGTTCCGGCCTCCGCGCCGAGCTCGGATTCACCGCTCGCACCCGCACCCCTGGCCAAGGGTGATGCCGGACTGTCCCCGGCTCCGCTCGCCCCCGCCGGAGATTCCGACTCGGGTCCAGTCATCCACCTCAACATTCCCGGCGCGCAAGGCGGCGGCAATTGAGGCGGTCGTTCAACGCCGCTCTCCGCCAGCCAGACAGGCCTTCAGGAGTGTCGCCTTGAGGATGTTGAGCCGGATCGGCTTCGACACATAGTCGTCCATGCCCGCCTCCAGGCACTTTTCGCGGTCGCCCTGCATCGCGTTTGCCGTCAGGGCCACGATCCAGAGGCGCCGCCGGTCTGGCCACTCCCGGGCAGCTTCGAGCTGCCTTACCCGGCGAGTCGCCTCGAGGCCATCCATCTCCGGCATCTGCGTATCCATCAGCACCGCATCGTAACGCTTCTTCCGGACCGCCTCCAGGCCGATCGCCCCGTTGTCCGCCAATTCCGCCTTACACCCGAGTTTTTGCAGCATGGCCACCGCCACTTTCTGATTCACCGGATTGTCCTCGACCACCAGAACCTCGAGATTTTCCAGCGGACGAGCGGTCTCTTCCGAAACCTGATGCACCACAGGCGCGGTTCCCGCCAGGCACGAGGACAGCGCCGAACGCAGGTTTGTCGAACGCACCGGTTTGATCAGACAAAGCCGGACCCCTGAGGCACGCTGCACCTCCGCGGGAATGCGGTCGAGCAGCGGGGTCATCATGATAACCGGAAGCTCCGCGTACCGCGGATCTCCGTGCAGCTGGCGCGCGAGGGTGAGTCCATCGATGCCCGGCATCTGGGAGTCGAGCATCACCATGTCGAACCTGCGCCCCGCCGCGGTCTCACGATCGAGCCGATCCAACGCCGACGCCGCGTCCCCGGCCGTGAGAACATCCATCCTCCACTCCCTCGCCTGCTGCTCGATCAGCCTGAGGCTCGTGGCATTGTCGTCTACGATCAAGAGCCTCCGGTTCCCCAGGTCTCCAGACTGCCGGTCAATCAGCGGCGCCGGGTCGCGGAAGGGCAGCGGCACACGAAACCAAAACGTCGATCCGCTGCCGATCTGGCTGCGCACGCCAATCGTGCCCCCCATCCGCTGCACCAGATGCCTCGATATCGCAAGGCCCAGACCCGTGCCTCCAAACCGGCGCGTGGTCGAGGTGTCCTCCTGGACGAAGGGATTGAACAGCAGCGGCTGGATATCCGGCGCAATGCCTATGCCGGTGTCCTGGACTTCGATCAGGAACACGCGCCTGCCGTCGCCATCGCCCTCTCCCACCACCCGCACGATCACTTCGCCCTGGGTGGTGAACTTCACCGCATTTCCGATCAGGTTCGTGAGCACCTGCCTCAGACGGTGCGAGTCGCCGAGCACACGGGTCGGCAGCCTGGGATCCACGTCCAGAACCAGTTCGACGTTCTTCTTCCCCGCCGCCACGGCGTGCAGTTCCGCCGCATCCTCGACGAGCTCCCTGAGGTCGAACTCGACCTCCTCCAGCTCAAGCCTGCCTGCCTCGATTTTCGAAAGATCCAGGATGTCGTTGAGCAGCGACAAGAGGGATTCACCGCTCACGCGGACCACATCGAGCAGGTCCCGCTGGTCCTGCGAAAGCGGACTCTCCAGCAGCAGATGAGTCATTCCGATCACGCCGTTCATCGGCGTCCGAATTTCGTGACTCATATTGGCGAGGAACGTGCTTTTCGCACGGTTGGCCGCCTCCGCGGAATCCTTCGCCTCCTTGAGCTGCAGGGTCCGCTCCTCGACCTTGCGTTCGAGCTCGGCGGTGTGCCGACGGTTCTCCTGGAGCAACTGCCATTTCTCGGTCAGCGAACTCACGAGCTGCAGGACCTCGACGGGATCGAACGGCTTCTTGAGGATCAGCAGCCGGTGCGTCTGCCCGATCTTCGCGATCATCTCGTCCCACGAATAATCGGAGTAGGCCGTGCAGATCACGATCTGGATGTCCGGATCGATTTCCCAGATGCGAGCCGTCGTCTCGATGCCGTCCCAACCCGGAGGCATGCGGACATCGACAAAGGCCATCGAATAAGGGCTCCCCTCTTCGCGCGCCTTCCGAATCTTTTCGAACCCCTCCTGGCCCTGGAACGCCGAATCCAACTCACACGTGAAGCGAGCCTCTTCAGCGCCCGCGGGCTCGTCGCCAAACAGCGCCGCCTCCATCGCATCCAAACTGGCCTCGGCCTCCGCCTGGGCGACGCGAGGTTCCAAAATCTTGCGGAAGTCGTCGTGAATCGAGCTGTTATCGTCGACGATGAGGATCCGATGCACGGGTTTGGAAACCGCGGCGGTCATGACAGGCGAAATCGAAGCAGGGGGTTCGGCGACACAAAGGGGAAGCCACTATCGACACAAATCACGCCAGGTAAAGAAATAGGATTAGGTCAAAAAACCGCCTTGCACTCGGCGGCTCCCCTTCTTTGCCTGAGCTCCCACTTTTCCGGAGAGATGCCTGAGTGGCCGAAAGGGGCGGTTTGCTAAACCGTTGTACGGGTAACACCGTACCGGGGGTTCGAATCCCCCTCTCTCCGCCAGTTTTCGACAGTTGCTGCCCAACCGGCTTCGCCAGTCAGCCGGCTTCCCAACGAGCCCGCGTTTTCACGCTTCGTTTACGCAATGCCGCCCACTTTCCGCGGGGAATCCACCCCACTCGGCACCCTGGGCCCAGGGGCTCAATGCCCCATGACTTCGCCGATCGCCTGCTTGAGGTCCGCCATCGAGAACGGCTTGTTCATCGTGCGAACGCCGCGAAGCTTTCGCGCGGCGGCAGATGCCGACAGGGGCATGTTGCCGGAAATCAGGATCGATGGAATCGCCACCTGGCGTTCGCGCAACTTCTCGATCAATTCCAAACCCGTGTTCCCCGGCATGTGGTGGTCGGTGACAAGGAGATCAACGCCGCCCGCCTCAAGCGCCCGCCACGCCTCGCGCGTATCCGCCAGGGCCACTACATCAAATCCGATCTTAACAAGGGATCGGGCGCAGATGTCGCGGACATAAGCGTCGTCCTCGAGCAGCAGCGCCCTTCTGCCCGCATAGGGGCGTACAGGATCGCGTGCGACGCTTGGACTTTCGGCTGCTTTGTTGGCTGGAGAACATGCAGGCGGCTGGTGGTGAGGCATTATCGAGCCGATTATAGTGCAGGCATTTATCTTAGGGTATGGGGTCTAGGCCCACCGTGTCTCCCACCTAAATTCACGTATTTTTTAACCGTCCATGGTAGGTCTTCACCCCAGTAACATCTCCTCGCAATCGTCGCGAGTTTTTAGCTTAAAGCGACTTACAGCATCAGCTCATTCCAAACGCGTGCCCTAAGCGGGCATTGGACTAGGCATGATGTTTTCGCACCCAACCATGATTCCCGCACCGTCCGACCACGCATTTTCCCCGCGCATTCCAGTCCGGGGGAGAGCGCACAAACGGACCGGGGCGGGGCCCTGGATACCGGGCCTCTCGGCCAATGCCGGCGCCCGTTGCGGCTGGCGGTTCTTAGCGAGCCATCCCGTATCCAGATTCGATCATACATGAACCGCTGACTCCACATGTCCAAGACCCGTATTTCGATCCTCATCGCAGATGACCACTCAGTCATTCGGGAGGGCCTCAAGATCCTGCTCGGTAACGAAAAGGATTTCTGCGTCATCGGGGAAGCTGCGACGGGCAAGGAGGCGGTCGACCTCGCCAAACAACACTCGCCCGACGTGGTGATCATGGACCTGTCGATGCCCATCCTGAACGGGTTCGAGGCCATGAGGCAGATTCGCCGCGCAAGGCCTGCGACCAGGCTCGTCGTCCTCTCCGCCTATTGCGACGACGAATACGTGGAACGCACCTCGGAAATCGGCGCCCACGGATTCATATCCAAGGAGCACACCTTCTCAACCCTCGCAAACGCCATCAGGCAGATCACTCGCGGAAAATGTCCGTTCCTGTCCCTGGCCCACGTCGACGGCGCGGCGCAAAAATCCAGGAAGGGCGCGCCAAAATCGCTCAGCGACAAGGGCCGCAACGACGGATTGACCGTCCGCGAGCTCCAAGTTCTGCAACTCGTGTCCGAAGGCGCCGCGAACAAGCAGGTCGCCGCCACGCTCGGGATCAGCATCAAGACGGTCCAGAAGCATCGCCAGCAGCTGATGGACAAGCTCGACATCCACGATACGGCCGGCCTCACGCGGTACGCGATTGCCGCCGGCGTCATCGACAACAGCACCACCCGCAAGCGTAGTCCCGCCTGACGCCGGCGCGCCGCGGACATCAGGCTTTCGGATCGAGGTCGTGCATGCGCCGCAGGTCGGGGAAAAGCCACGACCAAAACCCCACCACCGCCAGGGTGCCCAGGCCGCCAATCACGACCGACCGCACCACCCCGAACCAGGCCGCGGTCACCCCTGACTCGAACTCGCCGAGTTCGTTGGAGGCTCCGATGAAGAGCATGTTCACCGCGCTCACGCGGCCCCTCATTTCGTCCGGGGTGTTGATCTGAACGAGCGTCTGCCGGATGACCACGCTCACCATGTCCGCCGCGCCGAGGACCACCAATAGACCAAGCGATCCCCAAAAGGACCGGCTGACTCCAAAGGCGATGGTGGCAAGTCCGAAGAGCGTCACACAGATGAAGAGCTTCAATCCCGCCCTGCGGCGGATCGGCCGGTGCGCGATCCACAATGCCATCAGGCCCGCGCCAAGGGCCGGCGCGCTGCGCAGAATCCCGAGGCCCCAGGGCCCGGTCTTCAGGATGTCGCTCGCATAAACGGGCAGCAGCGCCGTGGCCCCGCCAAAGAGCACCGCGAACAGATCGAGCGATACGGCACCGAGGATGATTTTTCGCTCGAGCACGAAGCGGACGCCGGAAAACAGACCCGAAAGGCCCGCCGCGGACGGATTGTGAATCTTCAGCTGGATCTTCAGGCAGGCGATCAGGATTCCGGCCACGACAAAACACGCCAGCGATATGCCGTACACATAGGCGGGCCCGAGGCCATAGAGCAGGCCGCCGGCCGCGGGACCAGCGATGGCTGCGGCCTGGAACGACGACGAAGCCCAGGCCACGGCACTCACAAAGTCCTTCTGGGGCACCAAAAACGGCACAAGCGACTGGCTCGCAGGAGCGATGAATGCCCGCCCCACGCCGACCAGGGTCAGCACCGCGTAGATCAACCCCACATGCAGGTGGTGGGTCGCGGTCAGGGCGAACAGGGTGGCCGCGACGATCATCTCGAGCACGTAGCCAAACAGCAGGACGTTTTTCCGATCGAACCGGTCCGACGCCAACCCGCCCGGCAGGGTCATGATGAACGCCGGCGCAAACTGCATGAGGCCCACTATGCCAAGCGCCATGGGCTGGTGCGTGAGGTCGTACACCTGCCATCCCACGGCCACGCTGACCATCATCAGGCCGAACTCCGCGAGGAAACGCGACACCAGCGAATAGCTGAAATCCCGATGGGCGAGGATCTGAAATGCGTGGGCGCTCTTGTTCATCGGGGAGTGGAGACAATGGTTAACGGCACACCGCGTTCGAGCGAAAACAACGGTTCCACCCTGCCTAAGCCGCGTGGCGTCGGAACCTTCGGGACCGCGCCATCGTCGTTCCGCCACAGCAATTTCCACGCAGGAAGGCCGAAATTTCCGCCGCCCTCCGCGAACGCTGTTTCCCGGGGCGGTGGAAACGCGTCAAGGATACCACGGTCTTACAGCCGATCCACCCTCACAAACCATGACTCCACGATTACTCTCCTCGATCGCCATTCTGGTGGCGCTCTGTGCGGCTCCCCTGTTCACCCCGAGCGCGCGTGCCGAGACCCATGTCGGCATCTCGATCGGATTCGGTTTTCCGCGCGGTGCAGTCGAGGTCGTCCACGGCCGCGACCATTTCTACATGCACCGCGGCTTCTACTACCGGCACACGCCCAGGGGCTACATGCTGGTCCGTCCGCCCCGGGGGATCATCATCCGTGTGCTGCCGCCATTCTACACGCGGATCTATGTCGGCAATGTCTGGTATTATCGCTGCCAGGACGTCTATTACCGCGCAGTGCCGGCCGGCTACATGGTGGTCGATCCTCCGGTCACCGTCGTGCAGGCGGCGCCCGCACCTGCGCCCGCGGCGCCTGCGGACGTGTACCAGTCGGTCTGGCTGGGGGAACGCGAGTTCCTGTTCAAGGACGGCCAGTTCTTCGTGAGGACGCCGGAGGGTCTCGTGTGGACTGAGGCCCCGATGGGAGCGATCACGAAGTCCCTTCCCGCGGACGCCCAGAGCGTTTGGTACCAGGAGATCGAATACCACGAGTGCGACGGCGTGTACTTCCGGAAAACGCCGGACGGGTACAAGGTCGTGACGGCGCCCTGGAAGAAGTGAGGTGCGGGCCGGGGCCGTTCACGCGCCGGGTTCGTCGGTCTTCCGCTTGAATGCGGCGCGGGGCATGCCGAGACGCGCGGCAGCCCGCGCCTGGTCTCCGTTCTCCAGCTTGAGCGCACGTTCGACAAGCGCGCGCTCGACCGCCGGCAGCACCGGCGAGCCCTGGCCGCCGAGGAGCTCCAGGATCGCGTCGAGCGTCGCGTCCAGCGACGGTGTGCTGCGAGGAGCCGGCCCCTCCCCCGCCCCGGACTCGACGGACGAGGACTCAGAAGACACCTCGGCGCCCGGAAGCGGCTGGGCCGCGACGGCCTCCCGGATTTCCGCGGGCAGATCCTTGACGAGAATCGCGTCGCCCTGGGCGATCACCGCGCTGCGGTAAACCACGTTCTCCAGTTCGCGGACGTTGCCAGGCCAGTCATGGCGCGAAAGGACGTTCATGGCCTCGGGCGAAACCTTGCCCACCCGGGCCTTGCGGTTCTTGACGAGGTTCTGGAGGCAAAAATCGACGATCTGCGGAATGTCCTCCGGACGCTCGCGCAGCGGCGGCATTTTGATGCGGACCACGTTGAGGCGGTAGTAGAGGTCCTCCCGGAACGCCTTGGCGCGAACCATCGCCTCGAGGTCCTTGTTCGTGGCGGCGATGATGCGCACGTCGACGCGAAGGGTCTCCGTGCCACCAACGCGCTGGATCTCCCCCTGCTGCAGCACGCGGAGAATCTTGGTCTGAGTCGCCAGCGCCATGTCGCCGATCTCGTCGAGGAAGATCGTGCCGCCGTCGCACAGCTCGAACTTTCCAATCCGCTGGCCGGTGGCTCCGGTGAACGAACCCTTCTCATGCCCGAAGAGCTCGCTCTCGATCAGATTGTCGGGAATGGCGGCACAATTGACTGCGATGAATGGCTTCGAGGCGCGATGACTGTGCTTCCAGATCGAACGGGCAACCAGCTCCTTGCCGGTGCCGCTCTCGCCGGTGATCATGACGGTGACGTCGCTCGCCGTCACCTGCCCGATGATCTTGAACACGCCCTGCATCACGGGCGACGAGCCGACGATGCCCTCCTTGTAGTCCTCGGTGTTGATCTTCGGCTTGTAGTCGCTAACCGCGCGGAGGTCCGCACCGGCCTTGAGGGCGTTCTCCGCGAGTTCCAGTACACGTTCGGCCGCGAACGGCTTCATGATGTAGTCGAAGGCGCCATACTTCATCGCCTCGATCGCAGTCTGGGCAGTGCCAAATGCGGTCATCAGAATTACCAACTGCCGCGGATTGACGGACCGGATGTGCTGGAGAGCCTCGATACCGCTCATTCCGCCCATGCGGATATCCATGAAGATCAGGTCGGGGTGCGGTCCTTTCCGGACAGCAGCGACCCCTTCCTCGCCCGAGGATGCCTCGATCACCTGATACTGCCGGGACCCGAGGACCCGGGACAGCGAGTAGCGGATTTCCGCATCGTCATCGATGATCAGGATCGTGGGAGGTTTTGGTTCGGACATGGCCAGTGGTGCTGCAATTCTTGTGCCATCGCAGGCAACGCATGAGTTTCCGGCATCGATTGCCTGCACCGGGCACATAGCACGGTCAAAGGGGACGGCTGGCAAGACGACTCCGCGGAGATGGGGCCGGCGGCGAACCGCATGTGACGCGAATGTAACGCTTCACATGCCAGTGCGCTTTACCGCTTGCGATTTCATCCGGGCGAAGCTGGTTTCTGACCCGAAATGCTGGACGGCGCACCCGAATCCGCATGGATCGGCAGGGGGTGCCGCACCGCATGGACTTCGTTCCGAGCTATTTGCTTGAATCGACCCTGCAAACCTCTGACCTAGGGCCTCCGCGTGCCTCTCGATAACTCCAACTTCACGATCCCGGAATCGGACCTTCTGAACCAGCTGGGCAGCACAGCCAACGGGCTCACGTCGGAACGCGCGACCCAGCTTCTCGATGAAGTTGGTCCCAATGCGGTGGCCGCCGGACGACGGCACACTGTAATCATGGACCTGTTGGACCGCTGCCGAAACCCGCTGGTGATCCAGCTGCTGGTGATTGCGGCGGTCTCCTACTTCATGGGAGACATGCGGTCCACGATCGTGGTGGGCGGCATGGTGTTCCTGAGTGTGTTCCTCTCGTACATTCAGGAATCCCGTTCGTCCAGGGCGGTGGAGCGACTCCAGAAACTGGTGACGACGACCGTGACCGTGCTCCGCGACGGCAAGGAGACTGAGGTGCCGCTGGAGGACGTCGTTCCTGGCGACATCGTCGTCCTTGCGGCGGGAAGCCTGATTCCGGCAGACCTGCGCATCCTGTCGGCAAAGGATTTCTTCGTGACGCAGTCGGCGCTGACCGGCGAATCGATGCCGGTCGAAAAGAGTCCCGACTCCAACCAACCCGCCAACCGCACGCCATTCGAGTTCACGAACGCCTGCTTCATGGGAAGCAACGTGCTGAGCGGAACCGCGCGAGCGATCGTCATTTCCACGGGTTCCAGCACTTTCTTTGGTTCGCTGGCTGAAAAAATGGCCGCCAAGCGCGAGGCGACCAGCTTCGACAAGGGCGTCAGCAGCTTCACGTGGCTGATGATCCGGTTCATGGTCGTGATGGTGTCGGCGACTTTCCTGATCGTCGGGCTGACCAAGGGAAACTGGGTCGAGGCCCTGCTCTTCGCCCTTTCGGTCGCGGTCGGCCTCACGCCCGAGATGCTCCCGATGATCATCACCGTGTGCCTGTCGAAGGGCGCGCTGATGATGGCTCGGAAGAAGGTCATCGTGAAGCATCTCCACGCGATCCAGAATTTCGGTGCGATGGACGTGCTCTGCACGGACAAGACCGGCACGCTGACGCAGGACCACGTGGTGCTCGAGCGATACGTCGACGTCACGAACCGCCCCAGCGAGGACGTGCTCCGGTACGCGTACATGAACAGCTTCTACCAGACCGGCCTGCGCAACCTGCTCGACCGGGCGATTCTCGCGCACACGGACCTCGACGTGGAGCTGAACTGCAAGAAGGTCGACGAGATCCCCTTCGATTTCAAACGGCGGCGGATGTCGGTGGTAATCGACTACGAGGGCCGGCACGTGCTCATCTGCAAGGGCGCGGTGGAGGAAGTCGCGTCGGTGTGCGAGAACTACCAGGTCGACGAGGACATCAATCCGCTCATCCGTCTGATCCGCGACGACCTGATGGACGAGTATCGGAGCCTCAGCGCGGAGGGCTACCGAGTGCTGGCGATCGCGTACCGCGAGTTCGACCGCTCGAAGCAGGTCTTCTCGGTGGCGGACGAGTCGGAGCTGATCCTGCTGGGATACATCGCATTCTTCGACCCTGCGAAGGACACCTCCGCGAAAGCCATCGAGGCGCTGTCGCGTTCGGGGGTGCTCGTGAAGATCCTGACGGGAGACAACGAACTCGTGACCCGGAAGGTCTGCAACGACGTCGCCATGCCGATCACGAAGATCGTGACGGGACCTCAGCTGGCCCTGCTCGACGACGCGGGATTCGCCAGGGAGGTCGACGAGGCCAATGTGCTGGCCCGTCTCACGCCAGACCAGAAGGAGAAGGTCATCAAGACCCTCCGCTCGAAAGGCCACGTCGTCGGGTTCATGGGCGACGGCATCAACGACGTGCTCGCGATGAAGGCGGCCGACGTGGGCATCTCGGTCGACACCGCGGTGGACGTGGCGAAGGAATCCGCGGACATCATCCTCCTGGAGAAGAGCCTGCTGGTGTTGGAAGACGGCATCATCGAGGGCCGCAAGGTCTTCGGAAACATCATCAAGTACATCAAGATGGGGGCCAGCTCGAACTTCGGAAACATGTTCAGCGTGGTCGGCGGCGCCTACTTCCTGCCCTTCCTCCCGATGGCCCCAATCCAGGTGCTGGTGAACAACCTGCTGTACGACATTTCGCAGGTGGGCATCCCGCTGGACAACGTCGACCACGAATACCTCTCCAAGCCGCGCCGCTGGAATATCAAGAGTATCCAGAAATTCATGATCTTCATCGGGCCGATCAGCTCGATCTTCGACTACGCGACGTTCTTCGTGATGCTGTACTACTTCGGTTGCGCGGCGTATACGCACGCGGGCGTCGACGCGGCGACGAAGAGCCACCTCGAGCAGCTTTTCCACACGGGCTGGTTCGTGGAGTCGATCCTCACGCAGACGCTGATCGTACACATCATCCGCACGCAGCGGGTCCCGTTCGTCCAAAGCCGCGCGAGCAAGACGATGACCTTCACGACGCTGGCGATCATGGGAATCGGCTGCTGGCTGCCGTTTTCGCCAATCGCCCACTTCCTGGGTTTTGTGCCCTTGCCTCCCGTGTTTTTCCTGTGGATGCTGCTGTTCCTTTTCTCGTACAGCGTGCTCACACACTCGGTGAAGATGTGGTTCGCGCGTCGATTCGGACTTGATTGATTCCCATGCGCAGCATTCTGACCGCACTCCAGGAAGGACGACTTTTTGAACTGCCCGAAGCCGGAAAGGCACGGGCGCTCGAGTTCCTCGCGCGAATCCTCGATGCCAATCCGGACATCGAGGTCGGGACGGACACGATCGAGGAGATCAAGAACCGCGAGCAGGAATGCAACACGGGCATCGGCATGGGCGTCGGGGTTCCCCACGTCCGCGCCCGCCGTGAGGAAGGCGAGCTGTTCTGCGCGATCGGATGGTCGTCTCAGGGAATCGAGTACGGCGCCGCCGACGCGAAGCTCGTGCACCTGGTGGTGATGTACTACATCCCAGGAGCCCAGAAGAACGTCTACCTGAAGGAAATCTCCAGCCTTGTGAAAGCCATCCGCAAGACCGGCGGCATGGACCCGATCGCTAAGGCGAAGGAGTTGAACGAGGTCCGCAATCTCCTGCTCGACTGGGTGAGCGAGGTCCTCGGCGATACGGGGCCCGAGGCCGTCGCACGGATGATCAAGCTGGAGGTGCGCCAGGCGCAGAGCACGGCGGTCGCCGTGGCACCGGTCCAGCCGGCGGCGGCCCACGAAATCGCCCCCACGCGCAAGGCGGGGCGCGTGACGGTCTTCTCCGTCCTGGCGACGCCGGGCAACGGCATGTACGTGCTCTGTCCGGATTTTGATTGTGGCACGTCGATCGAGCGCGATCCGGGCCTTTCCCATGGGCTGTCCTTGGGTGGCTTCACCACAGCCTCGGGGTTATCCGTGCACGTGACCGGCTCGACGCCCTACGCCGCGGGACGGATCCTCTACCAGTGCGTGGCGATCGCTCCGAGCTGAAGCCCGTCCTCCGGCCGTTTCCAAGATCGGGGGTTTTGCCGGCCACGCCGATGCCGACCACGCGGAATCCATTTCTCAGCCTGATCGTCGCCTGTGCGGAGAACCGCGTCATTGGCCGCGAGTCCTCTCTTCCCTGGAGCATTCCGGAAGACCAGGCATGGTTCCACGACCACACCGCGGGCAGGCCGGTGATCCTGGGACGCATCTCGTACGAGGTGTGGCCGCGCGCGCACCTCGACGGGCGCGAACCGATCGTGGTGACGAGCCGCCCCTGGGACGAGCTCAGGCCGTTTCCGCTTCCAGCGGGCGTCCAGCCTCCTCCACTTGCCAGGAACGTCGACGAGGCGCTTCGCATTGCCGCGAACCTTCCTGGAGAGGTGTTCGTGTGCGGTGGAGAGAAGATCTTCGAGGAAACGCTTCCGCTCGCATCGAGACTGTACCTGACGCTCGTGCACGCTGACGTGGCGGGCGACGTGAAATTCCCAGAATGGCGGCGATTTTCTTGGTCAGAAGCATATCGGCGGGAGAGTGCGGACGGGGCTTTTCGCTATACGTTCAGCATCCTCGAGAAGAGGCCCGAAGCGCGCTCATGAGGTCGCCACGGCGCCCCGGTTGACGATCACTGCAGCAGCTTGAGGACGGACTGCGGCATCTGGTTCGCCTGTGCGAGCATGGCGGTGCCGGATTGGACGAGGATCTGGTAGCGTGCGAGCTGGGTGGACTCCTGTGCCACGTCGACGTCCTTGATGCGGGAGATGGCGGCCTGGAGGTTCTCTGACTGGGTGTCGAGCGTGCTGGAGGCGAGCTGAAGCCGGGACTGGGAGGCGCCGATGGTGGCGCGCTCGCTGGCGACCTGCTGGATCGCGTTCGACACGATTCCGACCACGTCGATGGACGGATCGGTGAGCGAAAGCTGGTCGAAGCTGCCACCGGAAGACTGGTGGATGACAGAGGTCAGGGCGCCCGAGTCGCGGAGGTCCATGTCGCTGATCAGCATCGTCTGGCCCGAAGCCTCGCCAATCGTCACCTGGTAACCGCCCGCCGCGGTCGAGCCGAACAGTTCGGTGCCGTTGTAGGTGCCGAGCGGAGAGGTGACCGCGGTGCCGCCGATGGCGGTGCCCGATCCGCCGCCGCCGATGGTCTGGCGGAGCTGTTCCTGGAGCTGCTGGAACTCGTCCTGGTAGAGGGCGATGTCGCTCGAGCTCTTCGTCACGTCCTTGGCCATGATGCCGAGCTCGGACATGCGCGACAGGATCTGGCTCATGCCGCTGAGGAAGCCGTCGGCGGTCTGGACGTAGGAGATGGCGTTCTGGACGTTCACCTGGGCGGCGCCGATGCGGAGGTTCTGGGCATCGAGCTTTTCCGAGACGGCCAGGCCGGCTGCGTCGTCCGAAGGGTTCACGATCTTCGAACCGGAGCTGAGGCGATTCAGCGACTTGCCGAGCATTTGCTGGGAATCGCTGAGACTGCGGGCGGCCAGGATGGCCTCCATGTTGGTGTTGATGACGCTCATGGCGGGAATTTCGGGTTGATATCCGGGTTCAGCTGGAGGGCGGCCAGGCACCGTGAACGGGGTGGCGGCCCATGGGGTTGGAAAGGGGAATCAGGGAGCGGGCGGCGACGGTGGCGCGGGCGGCTTCGAGAGCTTGGGAAGCGCGACCTTCGGAAGCGCACCGGGCGTGGCTGCGGCGGGCTTGAGGGCGGCGGACTTGTTGGACGCCGCGATGTCGGTCAGCACCTCCTTGCGCACGATCGGGATCTCGCGGGGCGCCTCGATGCCCACCTTCACGGTGTCGCCATCGATGCGGGTGATGCGGATCTCGATGTTGCCGCCGATGATGATCGCCTCGTTGACTTTGCGGGTGAGGACGAGCATGGCGGCTTAGCTGTTTGCAGTTTCAGCCACGACGAGCGGATGACGCGCGCTGTAGCGGGAGTGATTGGCGAGCACCACCTGGCGGGCCAGACCGGTGCGCCGGTTGATAACGATCGGTCCGACCAGATTCACGGTGGCCGACACGGGTTCGCCGTGGTGAACCGCCACGATGCTGAGCACAAGCGCATCGGCCGGATCGACCAAGCCGATCGCCGCCGCATCCTCGTCGAAGAGCTCCGGCTCATACTCGGGCACAATGCCGATCGGTTCGATCACGACAAAATGCATGATCTCCGGGCCGAGCAGGCGCAGCCAGCGGAACGGGAGTTGGTCGGGCTGATAGAGAAGCTCGAAAGACGTGTGCTCGGGGAATCCAAGCAGTCCCTTCGGCAACTTCACGACGTGGCCCGAGGACGCGTCGGAACTTGAGACTTCGGAGCTAACTTTCATGCGTGCAGAGACGGATTGAAGGTCGAAGGCGGATTGGGTGAAGAGGTCGGATGCTCTAAAGCTTTGGGCATGCCTCAGGCACCATATGAAACGTTAAAATATATTCATCAATAGTTTCCGTGATTCTTTATTCTGATCTCCACACGACGCATGCCAGGGCATTTCCAACGCGGGAAAGAATTGCCGAGGGGCCTGCGCGTGTGTGCGTGCGGAATGCGCGACGAACGGCAAGGCGTGCATGCGGTGCGCGAGGCCACCCTCCCCTTGCCGAAGCCGGGTGGCGGAACGGACCGGCGGTCAGACCGGCTGCAAGCGCGTCACGAGACCGGGATGTAATCCATGAGCGACGTCCGCATGATCAGCGACGTCGACTGGAGCGCGGCCTGATAGGACTGGTTCGTCTGGGAGAGCTGGGTGATCGCCTCGGGCATGTTCACCTCGGCCTCGCTCGACACGAGCTTGTCGATATTGTTTGCGCGATCGGTATTCTGCGTCTGGGCGACCTGGATGCGCGTTTGCACGGCTCCGGCGTCGCTAATCGCGCTGACGAGCATGTCCTCTGAGCTCGTCAGGCTGGAGCGGAGGCTCTGCACGGTGGTGGTGTCGCCGGCCTGGAGCGCATTGCGCAGCGAAACGAGGGTATTGATGAAGGTGCCGATTCCCTGGTTGGTCGTATTGTCGGTGCCAGGTGCGATATTCGAAGAGGACGAGATGGGGACCGTGACCACGTTGGCGGGATTCGTCTCACCCTGGTACGTGACGCCGGTCACATTTCCGGAGGCGTCGCGCGTTGCGGAAAATGCGGGCGTGGAGACGGCGGTGCCGGAGAACAGGGAGTTATTCTGGAACGTGGAGTTTCCGAGCTGGATGAGCTGCTCGATCTCCTGGTTCACCTCGGATGCATAGGCCTGGTTGGAGCCCGCGGTGCCGGTACTCGTACCGAGGGTGGCGATCTCACCGGCGCGATCGGAGATGGACTTGATGCTGTTGAGAGCGGAGTACGTCGCGTTGGAGAGATCCAGCGCGTAGTTCATGTTGGAATTGTACTGCGACAGCTGCCGGCTCTCGTTGTCGAGGGTCAGGACACGGCCCATCGACGCAGGGTCATCCTCGGGATTGAAGATACGCTGGCCCGTGGACACCTGGGACTGCAGCTTCGATTGCAGGACGCTCAGGTCGGAGATCCGGCTGAGCATCAGCTCGTTGTTGCTGTTGGTAGGTACACGCATGGCGGATGTGGCGTTACAGGACGAAGGATCGGCGTGCGGCGGCGGAGCGTGGGTTCAGCGAAGGGGCGGTCACTTGCCGAGGTTGACGACGGTATCGAGCAGCGAATTGAGCGTGCTGATCATTCGGGACGAGGCCTGGTAGGCGCGCTGGTATTTCATCAGGTCGGTCATCTCCTCGTCGAGCGACACCCCGCTGACGGCGTCGCGCTGGGACGTCACCATGCTCTGGATACTCTGCTGGTCCGTGAGCTGGGAGTTGACGCCCGAGAGCGTCTGGCCAAAGCCGGTGACGGTGTTGTTGACGTACTGGCTGAAGGTGCCGTCGATCGAGTCGCCGCCCGCGGTGCTGAACGTGTGGTTTGCGAGGTTGGCGATACCCAGGGCGATCGAATTGTCTCCCGCGCTTCCGGTGCCCGCGATAAGGTTTGCGGCGGTGACGGAAGGGTTGACCTGGATGGTCGCGGCCGTGGTGCCGGTGGGGGTGAAGAACGAATTGGTGCCGGACGGATCGTAGATGGAATTGACGGACGTGACCAACTGCTTGGCCATGTTGTCGAGGTTGGTCCGGAGACCGGCGACATAGGTGTCGCGTGCGTCGAACTCCCCCTTGATCGAACCGCTGGAGAACGCGACGGTCGCGGTGGGACCTCCGCCGGCGGGGGTCGCCGTGATGGTGGTGGCGTTGGTGTCGTAGGAAAGGGTGGCGGCGCTGCCGCTGTTCACGAGGAGGATCTCGTTGCCCGAGGAATCCTTGGTATAGACCTGGATCTGGCCGGAGGCGCCGGGCTGGGGCCGGGTCTCGAAGCCCATCTTCTGGGCGAGACTCTCGAGATCGGCCTGGCGGCTGTCGCGGAGATCGGTGGCTCCGCCGGGATTGTTGACCTCGAACTGGCTGATCTGGGTGTTGAGGCTGCCAATCTGGCTGAGCAGGGAGTTGGCCGAATCGACGTCGCTCTTGATGCGCGTGGTCTGGTCGGCCTGGACCTGGGCCAGACGGCTATCGGTGAGCTGGAACTGGTCCGTGAGCGTCGAAGCGGTCTGGAGGAGAGTCTGGCGCTCGCCGACATCGGTCGTGTTTGCAGCCAGACTGGTGAACGTGGTGAAGAAATTGCTGAGCGACTCGGCCATGCCGTTGCCGCCGGTGGTGCCGTTATTGTTGCTCTGGCTGAGATTCAGGGTCTCGCCGAGACCGGCCTGGGCGTTCTGGAGTGCCGATTGGAGGCTGGTGAGCTGGGAGGTGATGGCGGTCTCGCGGGCGACCTGTTGGTCGAGAATACTGTCGCGAAGCTGGACGACACCCTGCGCCTGGACGCCTAGACTCTCCGGGCCCTCCGAGGTCATCACGGTGCCGAGGCTCGAGATGACGACCCGTTCGCGGGCGTAGTTGGCGTTGTTGACGTTGGCCATGTTCTTGCCAGCGGTCTCGAGACCAATCTGCTGCGCGCTCAGCGCATTGACGGCGTTGGTGAGGCTGGCAAAGATGCCTGACATGGGTGGCGGGGGTCGAGGGACGTTGACGTTCCGGAGGTGGGCGTGGTGAGGCGGGAGTGCTCAGCCGACGGCTTCAAGCGCAGCCGGCGGGGTGGCGACGGCGGTATTCACGCTGACCTGACCGCGGGCCGAGTAGGTCTTGGTGAACGCCTCGGGGCGGAGAGTGCGGAGCGCCTCCTGGTGGATCTCGATGGCACGCTGGAGCAGCATCGTGTTCTGGCGTGCGGAGCGGCGGGCCCGATGGACGAGTCGGTTGATCTCATCAATCAACGCCTCGATCATCGGCCGCACCTCGGCGGGCAGACAGTCGAGCAGCGACCTGAGGGTCGACTCGACATTGCGGCCGTTGGCGAGCGCGACGTCCCGGACGACCGCCTCGCGCCGCATCCGGCGTTCAGCGGCGCTGCGAGCCTGCGCCTCGATGGCGGAGACGGACGCGAGCACACCATTGGCGTCGCGTCGAAGCAACGCGCTCTGTTGTTCCTGAAAGAGCCCGACCAGGCCACCGTACTCCTGGAGCTCGTCGCGCAGGCTGTTGGCAATCAGTTCCCAAGCATTATTCATGATTTCTTTGCCTCCCCGGCACCGTAGACCGCGGCCGCTTGGGCCGTCGGGACGGAGCCTCTGGGTGTTAATTGTTTTTCAAGGATCTTCGAAAGTCCGAGTCCCCCGCCCTGAGTCAGGCAGTTCGCGAGTGAATCCGTGACGAGGTAACTATAAATGCTGCCGCCTCCGCCCATGCTGCTTCCGCCGCTGTCACCATTGCCGGCACTGCCAAGCGGATCGCCCGACATCAGCGGGTCGATCGCGGGCTCGAGCATCTGGCGGACAATGATCGCCTCAAACTGCTTCGCGGCTGCGGCGATCTGCTTCTGCTTCTCGGACGCGGCTTCCGCACGGCCCGCAGCTGTCGCGAGGTTCGGCTTCGGCCCTTCGTCAAGCAGGCGACGGGCGTCGGCGATCGTGTAGATGGCGGAGACGTCCATGGGTCAGTTGATGATGAGCTCGGCCTGAAGCGCGCCGGCTCGTTTGAGGGTCTGGAAGATGGCCATCATGTCGCGGGTACTGACGCCCAGCGCATTGAGGGCCGCGGCGAGCCGTTCGACGGACGGAGCCTCCTCCATCACCGTGAAACCACCCTTCACTTCGTTCACCGCGGTCTGGGTGCTCGGGACGGTGACCGTCTGACCGCCCTGACTGAAGGGCCCGGGCTGGCTCACGCCGACGTTGGACGTGACCGTGATTGTGAGTGAGCCGTGGCTGATCGCCACCTGGGAGATGCGCACGGTGGAGGTCGCGACGATCGTGCCCGTGCGCTCGTTGATGACGACGCGGGCCTCGGTGTCGGGATTCACGTCGATCTGTCCCATGTTTGCGATGAATGCCACCTCGTGCCCCACGAACGCGGCGGGGACCTTGACCTTGACGGTCGCGGCGTCGTCGGGGAACGCGATACCGGGCCAGACTGCGTTGATCGCGCTGGCGACACGGGAGGCAGACGTGAAATCGGGATTCAGCAATTCGAGATCGATTGCGCCGTTGCGGACGAAATGAGCGGGAATCTCGCGTTCGACGATCGCACCGTTGCTGATCGTTCCGACCGTCGGATGATTCTTCTGGACGGTAGCTCCTCCAGGTCCGCCCGCACCACCGACAAAACCGCCGATCGCGACCGGGCCCTGGGCAACCGCGTAGACCCGCCCGTCGGCGCCCATCAGGGGAGTCTGAAGGAGCACACCACCCTGGAGGGATTTGGCGTCACCCATCGAGGCGACGATCACGTCGATCTTGGTGCCCGAGCGGAGGAAGGGACCGATGTCCGCGGTGCACATCACGATCGCCGCGTTCTTGGCCTTCATCTGAGTCGGGTCGATCGTCAGGCCGTAGCGCTGGACGATATTCGCGATGCTGCGAAGGGTCGTCTGGGAATTTGAATCGCCATCGCCGGCCAGGCCGACGATGAGGCCGTAGCCGACGAGTTGGTTGTCGCGGGCCCCGTCGATTGACGTGAGATCCTTGATACGCGAGGCCCGCGCCGTGAGGCAGGACAGGCAGAGCAGCACGAGGAATGCGCTCCTGCCCAGCAGGGAGGGCCGTCGCGGGGGCGTCAGGATCGTGTTGGCGCGTGAATGCATGGACGGGATTCGCGTGCAGTGGGGTCAGAACGGACGGAGCTTTGCATAGAGCCGGGAGAACCAGCCCTTCTTTGCCGTATCGTTGAGTTCGCCCTGGGAGACGAACTCGATGCGGGCATCGGCGATGCTGCTCGAGGCGATGGTGTCATCCGGGGCGATGTCGTCGGGCCGGATGATGCCGTGGAGGATGACGTGCTGGGTTTCGCCCGAGAACGTGACCTGCCTGATGCCCTCGATCACGAGGTTGCCGTTGGGCAGGACGTCGGTGACGAGCACGGCGGCGCGAGAAGTGACGCTCTGGGAATTGGAGACGGAGCCACCGCCGGTGAACGCGGTCTTGTCGCCGAACGTGATGCCCGGCAGGGCGCCGTTGTGCGTGCCAAACTTGGAAGCCGTGGTGGGAAACAGGAACTGGCTGACGGCGGCATTCACCGAATCGTCGGTAGCAGTCTGCTTCGACTGCGTGCTGGTCAGATTCGCGTTTTCATTGACGACGATGGTGACGATATCTCCGACCGCGCAGGCCTTGTGATCGGCGATGATCGGGCGCTGATTGTTGGCCGGGCTTGTCCAGAGCGAATCTGCAAACGCGCCGGCAGGGACCAGGAGAAGGCCGCACACGAGGAGGGAGACGCGGGCGTTCATGGGGTCAGAAGCGGACTTCCGCGCGATTTTCCGCGACAACCATCGCGGGTATCTCGCGCTTGGACTCAGGATTTCTCACCATCACGAGGTCGCCCATTCCGCCGTTCTGCATCGCGATGCCCTTCATGGTGACGGAGAGGTTGCCGTCGACGGCGACGACCTCGACGATCTCGCCGCGGTGGACGAGGGAGCGCTTGCAGACGTCGTGCCACGTGAGCAACTGGTCAGCGGGGAGCCCGCGGCCGAAAGCCAGGTTCTGGGTGGCGGCGTCAGTGAACAGCGCGTCGCGATTTCGCAGGCAGTCGACCCGCTGGACGTCGAGACCGTCCGGGGCGAAGAGATCCCCCCGGTTCACCGGCCCGCGCGTCGCCCAGGCGTTGCGCCAGAGCTGGGCATGCACCATCACCGTGCGATCCGGCTGGGAGTCATCGGCGGAGGTTTCCACGCGGACCCGAACGATGAAGTCGGAGGACAGCTGAGAGGGATACTCGACGACTGAGACCACCTCGGGATCAGCCGAGGCCGGCGGCGGGGTCCAGCCGGACGTCACGTCGATCGATAAGTCTCCGGAGACATTGAAGTGGTTGGCGACCTGGCGGCGGAGGGCCGCGACCAAGGCGTCGCGGTCGATTGAATACATCCGCTTCGGAACCACCGGCGCGGGGGCCGTGCGGAGGGTCGGCGCGGGGGCGGGAGTGGCGGCCTGCGGCACGGACCGGGGGCTCGAGCCGTCGTTGACGAAGGCGCCCGAGGCGTCCACGGGGAGCGACTGCAGCGATGCCAGGTCGGTCAGCGCGGGCGACTGTTGTCCGAACAGCCTCGATCCCGTCAGGGTCGAGCCCAGCATCAGGAACGAGACGAGAAAGGGACTCAGGGATCGGGAGTTCATCAGCGTTTCATCTGCGCCACGTTCTGCAGCATCTCGTCGGAGGTCTGGACGGACTTGCTGTTGATCTCGTAGGCGCGCTGGGCGACGATGAGGTTCACCATCTCCTCGACGATGTTGACGTTGGAGCTTTCGAGGTAGCCCTGCATGACGGAGCCGAAGCCCTGTTCAGCGGGGTTTCCGGTTTCCGGGGTGCCCGATGCGGCCGTTTCCTCGTAGAGATTGCCGCCAAGGCTCTTGAGGCCGGCGGGATTTGCGAAGCGGGCCAGTTGGAGTCGGAAGGTTGAGTTGCCGGATGCGCTTTGGACCGTGACATTTCCCGACGTGTCGATGCTGATCGAGGTCGTGCCGCTCGGAATGGCCTGGAAATTGGAGAGGACGGGCATGCCGTCCGCGGTGACGACCTGGCCATTGGCGTTCAACTTGAACGAGCCGTCGCGGGTGTAGCCGATCGTTCCGTCGGGGCGCTGCACCTCAAAAAAGCCATCTCCCTGGATGGCAAGATCGAGATTACCGCCGGTCGACGTCAGTTCGCCCTGGGAAAAATCCTTCGCCGTGGCGGCGACGCGCGAACCGTTGCCGACCTCGATGCCGGTCGGGACCACGTTGCCGCCCGCCGTTTCGCTGCCGGCGGACCTGGGCTTTTGGTAAAGAAGATCCTGGAACTCGATCTTGCTCTTCTTGAAGCCCGGCGTGTTCACGTTCGCGAGATTGTTTGCGATCGTGTCGAGGTTGAGTTGCTGGGCCTCCATGCCCGTGGCTGCGGAGTAGAGCGAAAGATTCATGGCGTGCGATTAACAGGTGGGAGGGAGGTACAGGGGCGATCAGCCGAGTTTTTCGAGAGCCTTTTCAAAGGTGCCGTCGCGGCTTTGAATCAGCTTCTGATTCGCCTCGTAGGCGCGGGAGATCATGACGAGGTCGACCATTTCCCGCAGCGGGCTGACATTGGAACCTTCGAGGTAACCCTGCATCACGTCAGGTTTTTCGACGGTGACCGGATCCTGGCCGGGTGCGATGAAGCCGCCGGTGCCGACGGGGATGAGGCGGCTGTTGTCGTCAAACTTCACAACCTTGATTTTTCCGAGGCGGGCCGGTCCCTGGTAGACGGTGCCGTCGGCGTTGATCGTGATCGGATTTCCGTTCGGAAGAGTCTGGATGGGGGAATTGGCGTCTGAGAGGATCTCCGCCCCAGAGGCGCTGATGAGCGTACGATCATTGCGGATCGAGAGTCCGCCATCGCGCGTGTAGGTGCGCGAGCCATCCGGCGCCTGCATCACAAAGAACCCCGGTCCCTGGAGCGCGAGATCGAGGGGCCGCTTCGTCGGGCTCACTTCTCCCTGCTTGTAACTGATGCCATAGATCGCGGTCGGAAAGGATCCGGGCTGGCCATCGCCGATCGGGGTCTTTCCACCCGGCGACATCTCGCCCATCAGCGTCGCAGCGAAATCCACCGTGCGTTTCTTGTAACCTGTGACCTGACTCGACGTGATGTTTTGGGCCACGGCATCCTGCCAACGCTCCAAGGCGTTCATGGCAGAGGCGCTTTCGTACAGGCCGATATTCATGGTCGAGCACAGTTAAGCCAACCTCGTGCCTCCACGGACTCCGTCACCGTTTCCCACTGTCTTTTAGCGACTTCCGCTCCATAATTTTTTGATGCCCCATGACGGAAAGTTGGCATGACTCCGGATGGGCGAAGGACCGGCAAGCTTTGCCGAGCGCTCGGGAGGGCGCGACTCGCGGCGATGGGAAAAGCCTGCCCGCGGTTTCACGTGCGATCGCCGTCCCCGTAAAAACGCAGGGCGCGACCGAAGTCGCGCCCGTGTGGGTTCGAAAACAAGCGCCGATGAGCGCGCACCAGGGGGAGAGCCGCACGCTTCGTGCGGAGAAGGCCTCAGCCGCCGGCCGGATAAAGGCACTCGATCTCGATCTTCTCGCCGCAGGAACAGGTGACGATAAGTCGCACGACTTTTTCGCCCTGTTTGACACACTCGACATTGGGCCCCCCACCATCCCCTTCGTGCGAATGCGCAAGCTTCCCCTTCGCGAGGCCTTCGAGGCCAGGCGACGACAGGGATCGGAGCGCGGGGGTCTGCTGGACGGGACGGCCTTGGAGGAAGGATTTCATGGAGTGGCGGTGGCGGTGGAATTCGTCGCAGACTTCTTCGCAGTGTTGAAGGTGTCGACGTCGGCGGTGGACCGATGCCAGGAAATGGGCGACGGTGACAGGCTGATCGCGACGCGTTGATTCGAATCGGAACTGCTCGGTTCACCCTGGACCGGGCGCGTGTCGCCGTAGCCCGTCACGCGCTCGACGAATCTCGGGTCGACCGCGTAATACGTCAGCGCACGCCGGGAGGCGTTGGCCCGGTCCGTCGAAAGGTCCCAATCCGAATAATCCTTCCGAGTGAACGACAGGCCGCTCTTGGTGTAGCCCTCGATGACGACCTTGAATTTGTAGCGGTCGATGATCCAGGCGAGGTTCTGCATCACAAATCGTCCCCACTCGGTGAACTCGGAGGTGTTTCCCTTGAAAAGCGGCTTGCGGGCACGGTCGAACAGCGTGATGCGGAGTCCGTCGCTTGTGACCTGGATGTCGATCGGCTTGTCCGCGAGATCCTCCTGGAGGTTGAGGAGCCGGTAAAAATCCTTCGCGACGGAATTGAGGAACTGCAGGTCGATCTCCTTTGGGCTGGTCTGCGGCTTGGAGGAACCGCCTTGGGCGTCATCCCTGGAGCCACCTTGGCTGGCCTTGTCGGAATTGAACTCCATCACGCCCGAACTCTTCTCGAGCGGTGAGTTGAACGGATTCTGAAAATAGCGCGAGGTGGCGAGCAGGATCTTTTTATCCTGGGCGCTGATCCACAGGACCATGAACAAGGCCATCATCGCCGTCACGAAGTCGGCGTAGGCAACCTTCCACGCTCCTCCGTGGGCTTCGGCCTTTTTCTTGCGCGCCATGAGGTCTTCAGTGGAGGCCGGTTACTTGGTGCCGGTCGAGAGAGCCTTGAGCTTGGTCTCGAGTTCCTCGGCGCCCGGCTGCACGCCACTGTCGAGCGAGCGGCGTGCGACTTCGACGGCGGTCAGCGGAGCGAGGCCCTTCGCGAAGCCGGCCACGGCCGCCAGGATGCAGCGCAGATACTGCTGTTCGCTGGCGTTGTTGAACTTCAGGCGATTCGCGATCGGATTCACGAATCCGTAGGCGCAGAACACACCGAGAAAGGTGCCGGTGAGCGCAGCGGCGACGCGTTCGCCGACCACTTCGGGGCCATCGGCGATGGACGCCATCGTATTGATGATGCCGAGCACCGCGGCGACGATGCCGATGCCGGGCAGCGAGTCGCCCACGAGTGCAAGCACATGGATGGGATGGTCCGCCTCCTCGGCCTTTGCATCGAGCTCGGCGCTCATGAGCGCCTCGAGCTGGTCGGGCTTTATCTTTCCGTCGATGACGGGTCTCAATCCGTTGAGCAGGAATTCGACTCGCGTGTGATTCGCCATGAACGCCGGGTAGCGCTTGAAGATGGAGCTGTCCTTCGGGTTCATGACGTGCTCCTCCAGGGCGATCAGGCCATTTCGCCGACCCACCATGAAGATTTCGTAGAGCATCCTGAGCAGCTCGAAGTATTCCGCCTTGCTCGTCGCCTTGCCGAAGCAGGCGTCCTTCAACTTGTGCACGATCTCCTTGAGCACATGCGCCGGGCTCGCGATCACGAGCACGCCCAGCGCGATGCCGAGGATGACGACGAACTCCGAGGCGTGCAGCAGCACGAAGGGGTTGCCGCCGGCGAGCATGAAGCCGCCGATCATTGCCGCAAATACGATGAAGGATCCTACGAGGATGAGCATGGCGATGGGCTGGTCTGGGCTGCCGGCGGGGAGTCCGGCTCAGCGGTTCCGAACGCGCTGGATGTAGGCGCGAAGGTTGAGGACGGTCTGCGCATGGATCTGGCAGATCCGCGATTCGGTCAACCCAAACACCGCGGCGATTTCGGCGAGACGCATGTTTTCAAAGTAATACATCGCGAGGATCTTCTTCGGGATCTCCGGCAGTTCCTCGATGCGCTGGGAGACGAGCTTCATCAACTCGTCCTTCTCCATGCGATCGCGCACGGAGACGTCGCTCTCGTCGGCGATCAGCTCGTGCAGGGAGGCGCCCTCGGACTCCTCGTGCTCGGCGTTGGCGTCGATGTTGACGAAGCACACGGGCTTCGATTCCTCGAGCCACTTGGCGTACTCCTTTGGGGAGATGCCGAGGTGGAGCCGAACCTCCTCCTCGGTGGCGGTGCGGCCGACACGCTGTTCGACCTCGATGATGGCCTCCTTGAGCTTGCGGGCCTTCGCCCGGGCGCGGCGCGGGCACCAATCCATGCGCCGGAGTTCGTCGAGGATCGCTCCGCGGATGCGCGTGGTGGCATAGGCCGCGAAGGTGCTGCCCTGCTCGGGGTCGTACTTCTTCACGGCGGCAATCAGGCCGGTCACGCCCACGCTGTAGAGATCATCGGCGTCGACATGCGGGGGCAGGTTGAGCTTGATCCGGTCGACCACGTTGCGGACCAGGGGAAGATAGCGTTCGATGAGTTCCTTCTCGTCAAGCGCGCCCGCGGCGCCCTGATACGCGCGCCAGGCGTTGGCGGCGGCAGGAAGCTCGTTTTCAGCGGAGGGCATTGCTTTCTTCATGGGAGACTTGGGTTAGGAATTGGGACGGGTGCCTGCGGGGACCGGGGCCGGGCGGGTCGGCGATTGCGGTGCAGCGGCGGCGGCTTCCGCGGCGGCCAGGGCGGCCGCCCGCTTCGCCGCCACGGTCTCAGCCAGCGCCTTGGTGACGACCGACCAGAACCACCGGAACAGCAGGGCGCCGATCAGACAGCCGATCATGCTGTCGCGAAGCACGAGTGAGGGATTGCGGCCTACCAGAAATCCGGTGCCCGCCGTGAGGACGAAGCCGACGAAACCGCCGAGAAGAAACACGAATTGCATGGTGTTCAGGCTCCTGGAATGGTTCTGCGAAGCGTGGTCCCGATGACATCCTCATCACAATCGCCGGACAGGCTGGGGCCAGTCGCCAGAAATAAGGGGGTAAGGTCTCCATCAATGAGGAAGTCCATTAACTTACCCCAATGGATGAGTTCGTCGCAATGGGTAAAAACAAGGTGCGTTGCCCCGAGGTCACGGCCGGCTGAATACGCGGCGCGGAGCGTGGTGTGGTCGTGCAGCGCGTTGAGCACGAGCACGCGCCCCTCGAATCCCGAGGCGTCCAGGAAGCGCGCGAGCTCCCGGTTTGTATTCGGACGGTGGAAACAGAATCCCGGCACGTCCGCATAGAGGAACTGGTTCTGGCCGACGGCGATGTCGAGTCCCTCGTAGTAATGCTCGAGATTCAGGCCAAGCGCCTCGCAGTACACGGCGAGGTTTTCCGTCGAGTTGGGCTGGTCGAACTCGACCTTGATGACGCGCCCGTAGCGTCCCCGGGAAAAGATCTCCGATCCGAGCCACTTGCACAGGGCGGTGGTCCGACCCACGCCGCGGGAGCCGATGAAGGCAGTCCGGGCGGGCAGCGGGCGGGGTTTCTGGCGGTCGGCCAGGCGCCGCAGGTCGCGGCCGAGGTCGACGAGTGTCACATGGAGCGGGCGCTCGGCGTGCCGGGCCCACGACGGGAGCGTGCCGGCCTGGGCCAGGAAGGTCTCGGAGAAGCCGGCGCGGCGGAGCAGGTCCGGCAGGCTCGGCGCGGATGCGAAATCGGTGCGGCGGGAGCCGGTCTTGGGCTCCTCGGGGGCGGATTTGTCGACGGCGGGTTCCGGATCCGGCTTTTCGGGTCGCTCGGCCGTGTGAGTTGCCCCCTTTGCCTCGGAGGCTGCGGCCGCGGCCGGCTGGGGAATGCTCACGGTCGTCGCGGCAGGGACCTCGGTCTTCCCGCCGGCCACTCCGACGAATCCGGCGCCGGTCGCATGGTCGGGCTCGGCAATCTGGACCAGCACCTCGAGCTTGGGACTCAGGAAGAAGCCCGACAGGCCTTTCTGCTCCTGCTGGCGCACCGAAAGGACCTTGGCCGCGGAGCCGAAGCGCTCGCGGATCGTCTGCACGGCCTCGTCGGCGGAACGAACGACCAGGCGGTAGACGGAACCGGACGGCGCGCGGGCGGCGGACTGGTCTTGGTCGTTCTTCATGAGGGGCGGCTAGGCGTTGGGGATTCAGGCGGCCTTGGCCTCGGCGAGCGCCGGGCGGGCAAGATGGGCGGGGAGCGCGACGAGACCGACATTTTCGATCTCGGTGGACGGCGGGAGCTCCTGGAAGGCAAGCACGGTCAGGCGCGGCATCGACGGCTCGATGAAGCGCTTGAGCGGGAGGCGGATTTCCGCGCCGACGATCAGCGCGGGTGTGAGACCGCTCTGGATGAGCTCGGCGGTCCGGTGGGAAAGTTCGTTGATGAGGTGGTGAGCGGTCGTCGGATCGAGGGCGAGACCCACCTCGCTCGCCGACTTGTGAACCTTGGAGAGCAGATACTGCTCCAGGCGGGGATCGAGCGTGGCGGCTTTGACGACACCGGGACGGCACTCGAGCTCGGGCACGAAATAGATCCCCAGGCGGCGACGCACCAGCTCGCTGAGGTCGTCCGGGTTCTTCGACATCGAGGCAAAGTCCGCGATGCCTTCGAGAATAAGCGGCAGGTTCAGGATCGAGATGTTCTCGCGCAGCAGATTCTGAAGCACGCGCTGGATGATGCCGAGATTGACGAGATCGGGGAGCAGTTCCGACACGAGGGCCGGGTGAGTCTCCTTCAGATGATCGATCAGCGTCTGTACGTCCTGGCGGCCGAGCAGGAGGTGGGCAATCGACTTCAACGACTCCGAAAGGTGCGTGATCATCACCGAGCTCGGATCGACGACGGTGTAGCCATTCAACTCCGCTGCCTTCTTCTCGTCCTCCTGGATCCAGATCGCATCCAGGCCGAACACGGGCTCACGCGTGGGAACGCCGCGGAGCTGGACCTTGGAACCGGAGACGTTCATGGCCATCCAGCGGCCCGGCATCACGGAGCCACGCGCCAGGCTCTTTCCGCGGAGCAGGAAGCGGTACTCGTTGGCCTCGAGTTCCAGGTTGTCGCGCACGGACACGGGCGGAACCAGGATGCCCTTCTCGCGGGCGAGCGTCTTGCGCACGCCGGTTACGCGGGAGAGCAGGTCCCCACCCTGCTTCGAATCGGCGAGCGTGAGCAGTCCGTGGCCGATTTCGATCGCGAACACGTCGAGGTCGATGAGCTTCTTGAAATCTTCGGGCAGCGCCCGGGGCGCATTGGCAGGCGCGGGCGCAGGCGCGGCGTCCTTGCCCTTGTGGGCGCCCCCCTTGCCGCCTCGTCCGGCCGCCACTTCCACGTTGCCCTGCTTCTCCATCTCCGCCTCGTGCTTCTTGATCACCCGCGACGTGTAGAACGCGATGCCCGCGAGCGTGAAGAACGGAAGCATCGGCATGCCCGGCATCAGGCCGAACACCGCGAGCATCCCTGAGGCGATCGCGATTGCGCGGGGGTAGCGGATGAGCTGGCTTCCGATCTGGGTGCCGAGATTCGCGTTCTCCGAGGCGCGGGTCACCAGGATACCGGCCGCGACCGACACGATCAGCGAGGGGATCTGCGAGACCAGGCCGTCGCCGATGGAGAGCAGCGTGAACTTCTGCAGCGACTGCGCCAGCGTGAGGTTCATCTGGAACACGCCGATCGCAAAGCCGCCGAGCACGTTCACCAGGGTGATGAGGATGCCGGCGACGGCGTCGCCGCGCACGAACTTCGAGGCGCCGTCCATTGCGCCGTAAAAATCGGCCTCCTTCTGCACCTTCTGGCGGCGCTGGGTGGCAGTGATCTCGTCGATGATGCCCGCGTTCAGTTCGGCATCGATGGCCATCTGTTTGCCGGGCAGCGCGTCCAGGGTGAATCGTGCGCTCACCTCGGCGATACGGCCCGCGCCCTTCGTGATCACGACGAAATTGATCACCACGAGAATGAGGAACACCACGAAACCGACGATATAATTGCCCTGGATGACGAAATGCCCGAACGACTCGATGATGTGGCCGGCATTTCCGGTCGTGAGGATCAGTCGCGTCGAGCAAATGTTCAGCGCAAGCCGGTAAAGCGTGAATGCGAGCAGGATCGTGGGAAAGGCCGAGAACTCCGGCGGGTCCTTCACGTACACGATCGTGAGCAGGACGAGAAGGGAGATGCCGATGGAGGTCGCCAGGAACAGGTCCAGCATGAACGCCGGCAGCGGCATGATCAGCAGCATCACCGTGACGAACAGCGCGAACGCGAACAGCACGTCGGCGCGACGCAGGATCGCCGGGGTGGACGAGGCGATCTTGGACCCGGCGGCGGGCAGTGCGGCGGTGGACGAGGCGGCGGCCATGGACGTGGGTTCCGGGGTTCAGGGGGTCATGCAGCCTGCCCCGAGCGGCGGGGAGACGTGCCCTCGCGGTCCTGCTTGGACTGGAGTTCAGTCCGGCGGGCCTTGAGGCGGTAGAAGTAGTAGCGATGGGTCCGATACACGAAGGCCAGGATCTTCGCCACGGCCTGGTAGAGCTCGGAAGGGATCGGCTCGCCGACCTTGCCGAAGGCGTAGAGCGCGCGGGCGACAGGGCGGTCTTCGACCATGGGAACACCATTCTCCGCGGCAATGGCCTTGATGCGCTTGGCGAGCCCGTTTTCCCCCTTGGCCAGCACCACTGGAGCCTTGTCGATGCCGCGTTCGTATTTCAGGGCGACCGCGTAATGGGTGGGGTTGGTCACCACGACATCGGCCGTCGGCACGGCACCGAGCATCTGACGCTGCAAAAGACGGCGGGCGAGACGGCGCATGGCGCCCTTCGCGAGCGCGCTGCCTTCCATCTGCTTCTGCTCTTCCTTCACCTCTTCGCGCGTCATCATCATGTCCTTGTGCGTCTTCATCTTCTCGTACGCGTAGCTGATGGCCGCGATGCACCCCAGCGCGAGCAGCAGACGGCTGAGGAAGGCCCACATCGACCGCTGAAGGTACTCTCCCACGTAGGCGGCCTCGATCGGCGCCGTGAACATCGGGTCCTTCATCAGCGTCTTCGTCAGGCCCCACAGAACCAACCCGATCGCAATCAGCTTGAGGCAATCGATGAGGAAATGGGTCCACGTCGCCTTGGTGAACATGCGCTGGAGACCAGGCATCGGATTCAGGCGCTCCAGTTTGAGCCCCACCGCCTTGGGGGTGAGCTGGAAACCGCTCTGCAGCCCGCCGGCCAGGATGGCGGCGATCATGCAGGCGACCAGTAGTGGAGCCACCAGCCGTCCGCAGAGCAGAATCAGGTTGGTGATCGTGGTCGGAGCCGAATTCAGCTGGATCCGGTAGTGGGCGATCTGAGCAAACGTGGAAATCGTGAAGTCACTGATATCCTGCGACATCTGCTTGGACGTGAACGACAGCGCTGCGAGGGCTCCGGCAATGACAAAGACCGTCTGCAACTCAGGCGAGCGGGCGAACTGCCCCTGCTCCATCGCTTCCGAAAGCCGTTTGCCTGTCGGTTGCTCGGTTTTTTGTTCGTTGTCAGTTTCGGCCATGATCGGTCGGAGTTCTAGACGCAGCGGATGTGCCAAACTGACCAAGTGGACATTTAACCTCTGCTCATCTTTGGGTTATGTCATTCTCACCCCAGGGCATGGCTTCTCTGGGCACGCGCGCCGATCCTTCGCGATTCACGGCCGGCAGAAATTGCCGGTCCCGATTCACTCCCACGGGCACGGCAAAAATGTCCTCGGGCTCAGTCTCGACGCTCCTGAGACTCCCCAGCCCAAATTCATCCGATGGGATGGATCGAGGAACAAGCAGCGCAGTAATCGGGGCGCCTTCGGGCCCGCGGCATCAGGGGTGGCACGGCAGGATCAGTGTGTGAGAGACTCGGTGCCGAGTCTTTCTCCATCCCGCTCCTGCCGCTGCTCCCAGTGTACCCAAACACGCTCGGTTCCCTCGTGCTCTTCTGGCCAATCGCTCGGCCGAAACTGAATCGAAGCTGCGCCGCCCCAGTGTGGAGGCTCACACGCCCTGCGCTCCGGCCGCACGCCCCACCGGCCCATTTTGTATCGTGCTGCGACAATTCCGACCGCTTGGCACCCCTCCACCGCGGGGTTCCGATCGCCCGCGGCCGTTCCAACGTAGAGTCAGTACGTAGTCTTATGAATTGAGTCACCGGCCGGCGCAGCTTGCCTAGACAGAGCACTGCCCCACATCCGCCGCGACCCAAACGGGTAACCGCGCCTCGATTTCGTCGCATCCGCCTGAATCCCCAAATACGAACGCTGCTCCATGGCCCTGATACCCCTTCCCTTGGACGAGCGTCCCCGCCGTGGCGCGGCATGGCCCTCCCTGCGGCTGGTGGTCTGTTTGATTCTGTTGGGATTGTCCTGCAAGGCACGGGCCGAAAGTCAGCTGATCAAAGGCGCTGCGCCAGGGCTGGTCGAGACGGGTGCGCCCAACTTCGTCGTGCTCGGTCCGGAAGCCATGGGCCTGAGCACCCCTCCGCTTGACCTGCAGCTCCTGCCCGACGGGCGGATCCTGGTCGTATCGCAGCGCGAGATAGCGTACGGTGACGGGCTCCACTGGGAGACCTATCAGGACGCCTCCGAGACTGACTACTTGTCAGGCCGCGTGGCGGTCGCACCCGACGGCCGGATCTTCTGCGGCGTGCAGGGGGGCTTCGCGCAGATCGAGATCGGGGCCGATTCCCGCTGGCGCATGCGAACGGTGGCCGAGCTTCCGGCGGGACAAAATTTCGGGCGCACCAACCTGAACAACGTGATGATGTTCCCCGACGGTTGGTACTGGTTCGGCGGGAGCGGGGTGATTGTAAAATGGATGCCGGGTCGCCCAGTGGAATCTCTCGGGCATGTCGACGCGATTGAGCGTCTCTTCCAACTCGGCGGCGCGACGTACGTCAGCAGCCAGTCCTCGGGTGAACTATATCGCTCGGTCGATGGATCCCCGCTCGTCCCAATCCTGAAGCGGACATTGCTCAGCAACGCGATTACGGCCGCCATTCCGTTCGGACCCGGGCGCCTGCTGGTCGGGACCAACGGGGATGGCCTGGCCATCTACGATGGGAAGACGCTCACGTCGTTTCACACCCATGGGCTGATTCCTGCGGATCGGCGGATCAACGACCTTTGCTCGGTGGGCCCGCACCTGTTCGCGGCCGCGGTCGATACGGTCGGCGTGATCTTTTTTGACGAACAGGGGCGGCCCGTCCAGGTCCTCGATCGAAGCGTCGACCATCGCCTCGCGCGGGTCGAACGCCTGTGCTACTCCAAGCAGGGCGTGTTGTGGGCCCTGCTCGCGGAAGGCATCGCACGCATCCAATTTCCGTCCCAGGTATCCAATTTCGCCCCGCTGCTCCCGGGCGGTCTCACCTACACAAAGCCCGTTCGCCACGATGGCCGGCTCTGGATCCTCGCCGACGGCCGCGCAATGCAGGCCATCTACGCACCGGACGGCCACCTCGAGAAATTTGTCGAGAACACACCGCCCGGAAGATACCTGTTCACACTTATCGACATTGGAGGCCGGCTGTTCGCGACCAACGAGCAGGGCATCTTTCTTTTGGGTCCTTCTGGCTGGAAGGAGATCGTATCGGACGTCGTCGACGCCCGGCTTGGGCTCTTTCCTGATGCCCGGGGTGATTTCGTTTACGTGGCGCGCGGAGAGACCGGATGGATCCGAAAGACCCCCACCGGCTACGTCGCTGACCGCATCCCCTCTCCCGCCCTGGGCGACTCGTTTGGAGCCGTCACCGATGACGCGAACAATGTCTGGCTGGAGCTGGGAGCCAGCAAGGTCGGGAGGCTGCGCCTGGTCGACGGCCACCCCACGCTGCGAATCTACGGCGTGAAGGACGGACTGCGCGATGGATGGGTCCAGATATTCGAAATCGACGGTCAGGCGGGATTCAGCGTCCCCAACCAGCTATGCCGCTACGATCCCGCGACCGACCGCTTCGTCGAAGACAAGGCCCTGCTCGCACGTTATCCCGAACTGGCGGTCAGCACCGGCAGACCGGCGCGCGACGCGTCAGGCCGGCTGTGGTACACCGCCAATGGGGTCGTGCACATCGCGTCGGGCACCCCCGGTACGGCCAGCTTCCGATCGCATACCCTTCAGGTCGGATTCCAGCCGAGCGAATTCACCATGGAGGACAACGGCGTCGTGTGGATGTGGACGACCCAGCGCCTGGCCCGGTTCGACCCGAATCTGCCCACCCTCGCGACGCAGCCTCTGCGGGCGATGATCACCTGCCTGCAATTTTCCACGAGCAGCAGGCTGGTCCTTCTAAAGCCCGGGATGAAAATCCCTCCGCTGCCGTATTCGGACAACTCCTTCTCGATTCATTTCGCGGCTCCGTGCAATCCGTTCGGCCCGCCGCTCACCTTTGAAGTCCGGCTGGATGGCGCAGGCCAGGGGTGGGTGTCGACGGGCAACGTGGCCTCCGCAGCCTTCGACCGACTCAAGGAGGGCAGCTACCTGATCCATGTCCGCCCCATGGTCGGAGGGCAGCCGGGACTCGAGGCGACCCTTGCGTTGACCATCCAGCCTCCCTGGTACCGGACCCCGCTCGCCTGGACTCTCTACGTGCTGTCGGCGCTGGGCCTGCTCGTTTTCGCGGCGTGGCTGTCCGCCTTCCTCGAGCGTCGGGAGAACCGCCGGCTCGAGCATCTCGTCGCGGAGCGGACCGCTGAGCTAGAGCAGCAGATCCGCGAGACCACGCGGAAATCGGCGGCCCTCGCGGTCAGTGAGGAACGGTACCGCCAGCTCGCAGCCGACCTGGAGGAGCGCGTGCGCGTCCGCACCGCCGAGCTCGGCGCCGCGAAGGAGGCCGCCGAAGCCGCCGATCGCGCCAAAAGCGCCTTCCTGGCGAACATGAGCCACGAAATCCGCACGCCGATGAACGGAGTGATCGGCATGGGCTATCTGTTGCTGAACACAAACCTCAACGCCGAACAGAGGGATTTTGTGGATACGCTGATCCACAGCAGCGAAAGCCTGATGACGATCCTCAACGACGTCCTCGATTTCTCCAAGATCGAGGCTGGAAGCCTCACGCTCGAGTCGATCGACTTCAATCTGCGCGAGCAGCTCGAACGGGCGATCGAACTCCACTCGAGCGCGGCGCGCGAGAAGGGACTCGAGCTGGTGCTCGACGTCGAATCGGTCGTGCCCGCCCGTGTCTGCGGCGACCCGATGCGCCTGCGGCAGATCATCCTCAATCTGGTGGGCAACGCGATCAAGTTCACCAACCGGGGCGAAATCGTGGTCCGAGTCGCCCCTGCCTCGCGCGACGCGAAGCCGAATCACCTGCGTTTCGAAGTGCGCGACACGGGCTGCGGCATCCCCGAGGAAGCCCAGGCGAAGCTATTCCAGAGATTTGTCCAGGCGGACAGCTCCACGACACGCCGCTTCGGTGGCACCGGGCTGGGCCTAGCGATCTCGCGCCGGCTCGTCGAACTGATGCACGGCGAGATGGGGCTCGTAAGCAAGGTCGGCAACGGGTCGACCTTCTGGTTCGTGATCGACTTCGCTCCCGCCACAACGCCGGTGTCTCCATCTGAGGACTATACCGGTACCCTCGAAAACCGGCGCGTCCTGGTGGTGGACGACAACGCCACAAACCGAAAGGTCCTGCGCCACACGTTGAAGGCCTGGATGATCGACGCTGTGTGCGCGGAAGGCACGGAGGCGGCGATCGCCGAGATGCGCAATGCCGCCGACGCCGCACATCCCTTTGAAATCGTCCTCCTGGATCACCACATGCCCGGCATGAACGGATTTCAGCTGGCCGAAGCCATTCGGAGCGATCCTTCGCTCGGGAGGCCAGCGATGATCATGCTCAGCTCGCACAACGAACGGCTCGACGCCGCCCAGACGCACGACCATGGCCTCGTCGCCTGCGAGTTGAAACCCATCCGTGCTGCGCGCCTTCGCAACCTCCTGCTCGAAGCACTCGGCAAAACCAGGCCGGCCCCCTCGAAACCTTCTCCCGGTCAACCGGGCGCACCCGCGGACGCCCCGTGGACACCCGCACGCATCCTCATCGCAGAGGACAACCTCGTGAACCAAAAGGTCGCCCTGAAATTCCTGAAGAACGCCGGGTACAATGCCGATGTCGTCGCGAATGGCCAGGAGGCCATCGATGCGCTCAGGGAGCACCCCTATGAACTCGTGCTGATGGACATGCAGATGCCCGTCATGGACGGCATCGAGGCCACGCGACGCATTCGCAAGGCCCAGGCCGACCGCGTGCCCGGCTTCCCTGCCTCCGTTCGGATCGTCGCGATGACCGCAAACGCCATGGCCACCGACAAGGATATCTGCATCGCCGCGGGCATGGACGATTACGTGACGAAACCGCTGTCGCCCACAAATCTGGCACGGGTCCTCGAGGCCAATCTGAAACGATCCACGCCCCAGGACTAAGCGGGCTCCGCTCCGGTCGATCCACCGGAGCCGCAAATCGCGATCAGGTTTTCAGCGGGAGCAACTCGAGCATCCGGATCGGCACAAGATTGAACTCCTGCAACAGGTAGCGGGTGATCAGCATGCCGGCGGTCGCGAGCAGGCCGAGTCCCACCATGGTCCTCACCGTGTAGCTGAGCACGAAGACGTTCATTTTCGGCACGGCGCGACCGAGCACCGAAAACGCCATGTTGATCAGGAAATCCATGGCGATGAACGGGGCCGCGATCCGAAATCCCAGCTCAATCACGTGTCCGGTGGCGTTCACAATCTGTTCACTCGAGCCAGGGCTGAACATCGGCATTCCGGCCGGCGCCAGATCGAAACTTCGTGCGAAGGCCGCCAGACAGGTGAGATGCGCTCCGGACAGGAAAAAGATCAACCCGGCAAACATCGAAAGAAAGGCCGCCAGCGGCTCCTCGCTCGGCCGAGGGGTATCGATTCCGGGGATTCCACCGAGGCCGATGTTCTGCGACATGATTCGCCCGGCCATCTCGATCGTGTTGAAAATGAGCCGCCCAACGAATCCCATCGCCAGCCCCAGCACGACTTCCCCACCCGCGGCCACGACCATGCCGTACACCGTCGGAGGCATCTGCGCCGCATGCGGAACGATCCCGTACAGGATGGTGGCCAGCATCATCGTCAGCGCCACCCGCATGATCGCAGGAAGCTGCTGGACGCCCAAGGTCGGAAACAAAAGCACAATTCCCAGGCCTCTCAGGGCCACCATCAGCCAGCAATACAGAAGAATGATCGACATGACGTCCCGCCCGCAGGCCCCGTCAGTGTCCGAGCTCCACCATCTTCGCGAACATCTCGATCGTGAAATCGGTCATCGACTTCAGGATCCAGGGCGCGAGCGCGATCGCCACCACCGACATCACCAGAAGCTTCGGCGCGAAGCTGAGCGTGGCTTCCTGGATCGAGGTCACCGACTGGATGAGGCTCGTGATGAGACCGATGACAAGGGCGGCACCCAGGAACGGCGCGACCATGTAGAGGGCGAACACGATGGTGTTCTTGAAGATGTCGATCGCGACTTCGGTATTCATGATTGGGTTACGATGACGTCGGCGCGCTCAGCGGAAACTCTGTACGATGCTCTGCACCACCAGGTGCCAGCCGTCGACGAGGACGAATAACAGGAGCTTGAAAGGCAGCGATACAACCGACGGAGGCATCATCATCATGCCCAGCGACATCAGCACCGCCGAGACGATGAAATCGATGACCAGGAACGGAAGAAAGACCATGAACCCCATCTGAAAGGCCGTCTGGAGCTCGCTGATGACGAAGGACGGGATGACCACGCGCATCGGCAGGTCCTGGACCTTGGTGGGCGGGAAGCGACCCAGCCTCAGAAAGAACTCGAGGTCCCGGGTCCGGGTCTGCTTGAGCATGAATTCCTTCAGCGGAACGGTCGCCTGATCGATGGCCGCCGTGGACGTGAGCGTCCCCGCCAGATAGGGCTGGATGGCGTTCGCGTTGATGCGGTCGATGGTCGGACCCATCAGGAAGAACGTCAGGAAGAGCGACAGTCCGATGATGATCTGATTTGAGGGCGCACTCTGGACGCCCAGCGCAGTGCGCACGAAGCCCAGCACGATGACGATTCGGGTGAAACTCGTCATGAGCATCACGATTGCCGGCGCGAACGAGAGCAGCGTCATGAGGATGACGATCTGGATCGCCACGCTCACGTCTCCGGGCCGCCCGCCGCTGTCGAACCCGACATTGAGCTGCCAGGGCTTAGCGCCCGCCGAAGACGAACTGGCCGGGGCAGGAGCGGCCACGGGGACGGTGATTGACGGCGATGCCGAAGCTGCCTGAGCCAGCGACTTCGACGGAAGGGCCAGGAAGAGCACGATCGCCGCTGCCGTGGCAATGAGCCGCAGCATGCGGCCCGCAACCATGCCCAGCGGGCGGGACTGGACGAAAGTCGTCATGCGCGTGGTTCCGGCGGCCCGAGATCAATGTCGTCGTCGGAAAGATGGGTGAGCAGGTCGATGCGCCCGGTTGTGACCCCGAGCAGGAAACGCCTTCCCTCGTACGAGGCGACGACCAGGTGCTGGCGGTTTCCGAGCGAGCGGGTCTCCTCGATGAGCAGCTTCCTGGTGCCGCCCGCGGCGACGCCGCCGATGCCGATCTTCTTTTTCCACACCAGCCAGCCGCCGATGCCAGCCAGCACGACGGCGGCCATCAGCGTCAACGAGCTGCCAAATCCCGAGCCGGAGCCGGTGGTGGTGCCCCCGGACAGCGTCCGGTCGGTGCCGCCATTGGGATCAATGACCAGGTCGGACGAGTGCTTCGCAGCAGGCGCACTCGCCCCAAAAGCGCTCATCGGCTGCGCCGTGGCTAAAACGACGCAGCCGATTACCACTAACAGCCGACGCAGGACGTCGGAAAGGGAACGCGGGAAAATCATGTCGGGCCTATGCCTTCGAACCGACGAGCTCCGTGATCTTGATGCCGAAGCTGTCCTCGACCACGACCACCTCGCCGTAGGCGATCAGCTTGTCGTTCACGTAGAGACCCACGGGGTCGCTCGCCTGCTGGCTGAGTTGGATGACGGTTCCGGGCGCGAGTTCGAGCACCTCGCGCATCGGCAGGTTGCAACTGCCGAGCTGGACGGTGACCTTGACCTTGACGTCGAGAACGATGTCGAGGGTCTTTTCTTCAGAGGGATTTGGCATTGGGTGGGTTCTCCTCGATGATTTTTTTCGTGAGCTTCACGGCGACCCGGTCGCCGTCGAGTCCCACGGATCCGACAAATTTCGGGCAGCCGTTGAGCATGACGCGCGTCTGGTCCAGAATGCCGGTGGGCATTTCGATCACGTCTCCGACGCGCAGGGAAACGACTTCGCGAAGCGAAAGCTCAAACGCATTCCACTCGGCCTTGGCAGGAATGGTCACCTTCTCATAGACGGGCAGCCATTCGGCCTTCTTCTTGATGACCTCCGAGTCGAGATTGCTGTCCTTCTGGCGGCGGGCCTGCATCGACTTCACGAGCGGCTCGATCGTGTAGTAGGGCATGCCGATCTGAATCTGTTCGGCACAGTCGCCGAAGTCGGCCTCCAGCGTGAGGGCGAGCACGACGGCATCCTTGGGCGAGGTTTGCAGGAAGCGACCGTTGCTCTCGTGGCCGATGATCGCGGGGTGGAGCTCCTTCTCCTGCTTCCACTGCACGCACCACTCCTCGAGGACGATCATCACGATGTCCTCGATAAGCCCGACCTCGATCTCCGTCAGGAAACGTTCGGCCTTCACCGAGTGTCCGCGGCCGCCGAGCATGCGGTCGGCAATGGTGAGCGCCAGTCGGGGGTTCATGTCGAGAATGCCCACGCCGAACAGGGGCTCCGCCTTGAACAGGCAAAGGTGCGTCGGACTCGGGAGCGCCTCGGTGAACTTCTGATAACTGAGGGTCGTCAGCTTCGCCATCTTCAGCGCGAACTCCATGCGCAGGAACAGCGAGAGACGCGCCGACAGGTAGCGGATGAAATCCTCGTGAAGCAGGCGCAGCCGGCGAAGCTCGACCTCGGTCAGGAAGACCGGATTTCGGAAATCGTAGGTCTCGATCTTGGGCGACGTAAGCGGGTCGATCCGCGACCCGTCCGCAGCGAAGATGAGCTGCTTCTGCTGGACGTCCGCCGACGCGAGCAGCTTGTCGATCTCGGATTGATCGAGGATGTCCGAACTATGCTTGAGGGGATCGTCCGACACGGCTTATTGAACAACGAAGTCCGAGAAATAGATCTGGTCGGCGATCGGACGTCCGAGAGCCTGGTTGTAGGACTGGACGAGCTTCTCGCGGATGATGTTCTTGGAGCCGGCCTCCTCGAGATCGGCGAGCGTGAGCGAGGACAGCACGTTGATGGTGACGTCGATCAGCTTGGGCTTCTCGCGGATGAAGATTTCACGCAGATGCGGATCCTTGCTCGTGACCAGGAATGAGGTCTTGAGGTAACGGGTGCCCATGGTGCCCGCGAGGTTCACGACGATATTGGTGAACTCGTAGGTGTTCGCGGCGGCGGCCGGGCCCTTGCTCCCCTTTCCGTCGCTCGCGGGGGCTGACGACAGGTCGTCGTTGGTCGTCACGGCGACGGAATTGTTGTTGGTCGCGGCAGCGTAGGTGCCGAGCTTCTTCTCCAGCCGGGGGAGGATCACATACTGCGCGACCGCCCACGACGCGGCGGGGGCGAGCAGGATCACCAGGATCACGGGCACGAGGGCGCCCAGTTTCGACGGCGAGCGCGGTGCCGGTTCGGCGGCAGGTGCGGCCGCAGGGGCGGCCGCCTGGGGATTCGCTTCGGGTTTCGGAGGCATGGCACTGAAGATGATCGACTGGGGCAGCAGGATGGGAAGCACTCCCATCCAAAATCTAATCGAGCCCCATCAGATCAGCTGCGCTTAAGGTCAACGATTTCCTGCAGCACGCTGTCCGACACGGTCACCAGACGGGCCGCAGCCTGGAACGAGCGCTGCGCGGTGATCATGTTGGCGAACTGCTCGGTGAGATCGACGTTCGACTGTTCGAGCGTGCCGGACTCGATCGTGCCCAGGCCATTGCTTCCCGCGTCACCCGTGGTCGAGGTGCCGCCCAGACTCGTGCTGCCCACCAGGCCCTGTGTCGGGCCGGCGTAGGCGAGATTCGTATACAGACCGTTGCCGGCGTCCATCAGCGAGCCGGGCTGGTTGAAGTTTTCGAGCAGGATCTTGCCCACGACGGCCGAGGAGCCGTTGTCGTAGAACTCCACGACCTCGCCCGCCTTGTCGACACTCAGGGACTGGACCGAGAGGGGATTGCCATTCGCGTCGAGCGGAGTCGGGGGCGTGCCGCCGGCGGAGGTGCGACGGATCGAGCCAAGACTGGTGCTGTAGGTCGGGGCACCCGAGGTCGTCGGCGTCGCGACCGTGAGCCCCTGGATTCGCATGCCCTGGGCATTGACGAGGTAACCGTTGTCGTCCCAGCGGAATGAACCCACGCGAGTCGCATAGGTGGTGCTGTCGGTCGGATTCTGCACGAGGAAGAAGCCGGAACCCGAGATGCCGAGGTCCGTCGAGGATCCGGTGGTGGTGAGCGCACCCTGGTTGTAATTGACGTTCACGCCGTCGAGCTTCACTCCGGTGCCGATCTGGGCGGCCTCGATGTTGCTCTGGGTGGAGTTGCCAGGCAGCGAAGCCTGGAGCGTGTTGACGAAATCTTCGCCGATCGCGACCGAGCTCGACTTGAACGCGGTCGTGTTGACGTTGGCAATGTTGTTGCCGATCACCTCCAGATCCTTGGTGAAGGTCTTGAGTGCGCTGACGCCTGACGTGAGGGTGCCGATGAGTGCCATAACGATGATAGGTTTGAGTTATTGTCTTTGATTCTGCCGCGGGGCTTTCGGATCTCAGGCGCCCGTGGACGTCGTCGAGGTGGTTGTAGTGGTGGTCGAGGTCGCGGGAGCCACGTCGATTTCGGTGACTGACGTGACGGGATAGGATTTGCCGTCGATCTTGATCTGCGGGGTCGTTCCGGAGGCGTCCACCCCGGTCACGATACCCGTGACCGTCGGGTTGTTTGAGTCGCCCGTGTTGACGGTGACCTGCTTGCCGATGTAGGTCGTCGCGGTCGAAAGGGTCTGGTTGGAGGTCAGCGTGCCGAAGTTGGCGACCAGCTGGTTCATCTGGGCGAGCGAGGTGAAGGACGCCATCTGCGAGACCATCGCCGTGTTGTCCTCGGGCTGCATGGGATCCTGGTTCGACAGCTGCGTCGTCAGGAGCTTCATGAAGTCGTCGGAGTTCAGCACCTGCTTCGTCTGAGGCGTGGTGTATCCAATCGGATTGGACTGGATGTTGGTCACGCCCGGGGTGTTGGCGTAGGGGTTTGTGGAGGTGACGGAGGACATGCGGATATCAGGCGAATGTGTGGAGATGCCGTGAGGTGTCGGGGACCACTTGACGGGGGGCGGGCACCGAATCTGCCCCGACGACCGGGTTTGAGGATACGCGCCGGGAGGAGGCGCCGGGAAAGGCCCGGGACATCGACTGCGAGTTCTGGGCCGTCTGCTGCTGGAAAGCCTGCTGCTGCTGCCGCTGCTGACCGCCCTGATCCAGTGAATTCCTGGGTGAGGCGTCGCCGAAGACCGGCGGGGCGATCTTGACGGAGCGGTCGCCATCGGCGGCCGTGGGCATCTGCGACTGCCAGTCGCGCGTGATGGCGTTGCGCAGCTCCGGCGAATCGGTGTTGAACGTCGTGTGCATCACGCCGCCGCGGTATTCGAGCGAGACGGACAGCTGTTCGCCCGTGTGGAAGCTCACCGTGAAATTCACCGTCTGGTTCGCACGTGCCTGGATGTGCTCGCTGACATCGCGCACCACCTCGAGCGTCCGCGAGACCGTGCCAGCTGTGTCGCCAGTCAAGGCACGCGCTGCCGTCTGTAGGGGCGCCGAATGCACTGCCTGCGATGAAGACAGGTCCGGCGACGGGGACACCGTGTGCGCGGTATCGTGAATCGGTTGGCGGGAGGGTGTCATCGCGTCAAAGGAAGTAGCACCGTCGATGCCATCGATCGTTTTGCCAGGCTTTTGTCCCTTTTCTCCAATGACTTGCCCGTCTTTTTTTAAGGACTCCCCTCCCGAACCTCCCCCATCCTGGCGGTATCCGGCCTGAGGCAGGGAAGAAATTGCCGAGCCTGCCGAGCCACTCGCCGGCACGACGCCGCCCGTGCCGGAGTTCCGTACGGGGGTCGGTCTGGCTTCCGCAACGACGGCTGTAGCCTGACTGCCTGCTGCCGCACCCGACATCGCTACGGTGACCTCGGGCTGTACGGACTGCGGAGCAGTCTGGGGAACGTCGGACAATGGCGTTGCCGCCGGAGCGGGAATAGCCGGGGCCGGCCTTGGGCTGGGCGTCGGCACGCTCGTCTGAACCGTGGCCCTCGAGTCTCCAGCTGCGACCACGCTGCCAGGTGCATCCGTGGAGGGTGCACGCGTCGCGGCCACGGCGCTCACGGCCTTGGCCGAAGTGACCGGTACGCCGGCCTCTGCGACCGGAGATGAGGGCGTCGACGGGCCGGTCTTTGGCGCATCGACAGCCAATCCCTTTGACGTAAGCAACCGCGCAACCGAGCGAACCAGGTCGGGATCGCCCGACAGGTTCTGGATCGAACCGAGTTGGCTCTGCGCGTTCGGAGCGGCGCCTGTCGTATCCGTTGGAGTCTGGATCAAAGTCACACCCGGCGGGATGATCGTGCCCGCAGGACTGGGAACCGTGGTTCCGGCCAGCGCCGCCGTCGCAACCGCCGGCTGCGCGCCGGAAGTCGACGTTGCAAGCGCTGGCGCACCATCGGCCGCCTGCGGAACGTTCGCGGCTGCGGGAGCGGGAGTCCGCTTTGACGCGGCCATCAGGTTTGGAAGGGGCGCGGTCGGGCGCGTCGACTGCGTCAGGCCTACCACCATCGGGGTGACAGATGTGACAGCCTGAGGCAGGGACTCATTCGACCCGGCCTGCCGTTGCACGGGGTCCGTCCCCGCGTCGGCCGACGGCAGCCCAACCGTTGGCACCACCTGACCGACGACCGGCCCCATGGGCTGGCGAACCGGCGCGGATGTAGGGGATGACCCGATACCGCGAGCATCCGAGCGTGGGGCTGGCAGCGAAAATGCCGCGCCTTGAAGGTTGCCCCCGGAAATCGGCGCCGAAGACGAGGCGATGGTGACACGAGGGGCGATTCCTGCAGGCGCACCGGATGCACCGCCTGCGGGCGCAGCTTCGCCAGTCGCGGGCTCGGGCTCCGAAGCAGTCGGCGCCGCCGGGGCCGGGGGAAAATTCACGACGGCCACGGGAAGGCCCATGGCGGCGACTTGTGCGACCAAGGCGGGTGAAGGGTCGGACGACTTTCCGAGCGGCGCGCCGCATGTCTTCTCACGCGCTCCGGTTACAGCGGTTCCGCTCACGTTTCGGCCTGCCGCCTGGGCGGATGTGGCTGGAGTTGCAGCGGCATCGACGGTCAGATCACTGTCGGCGACTGGAGTCAGATCCGGGTTCGGCACCAGGCGACCGACCGAGGTGGGTTGAGCACCAGGAGCCGGGGACACGGAACGCGCACCCGTCACAGGAGCTTCTGCCTGCGCCGCCACGTCAATCATCGATTCAGACAACACTGCAGCTTTCCCCTGAGCGCCGGCGGTCGGAGCGACAAGTGCATCCAACGGGACGATCCCTGCCGTCGGTGGCGTCGTTGCCGATGCCCCGGCCGCGGCAGGTTCATTTGAGACGGCGGCGCGGACCATGGAAATTACGCCAGTCCCCGTGCGCGTTCCCGCCGCTTGGTTGTTGAGCAGATCTGAAAAGGCATTGCCCGACGTGTCGGCGGGAATCGTTGATTGATCCCCCGACAGGCCGAGTGCGGCAGACTCCGGCCCGGCCAGGGTGGCTGCGGGCTGCGGAGTGATAAACGGAAGTGAAACGGGCATTGGAAAGGAGTCCGTCCATCCGTGGAGCAATCAGGTCCGTCTCCTCCCTGAGACGGATTTGCCGGTGGGGTTCGCCGCCGGCAGCGCTGCGTTCAGGGCGTCGTGGGAGGCTTGGCCACCCTGATGAGCCGGAGCTGGTCGGTGATCGACGCGGCTCGTCTTGCGAGATTCGGGTCGGCAACGGACTCGCGGCTCATCTCCTCGAAGATCGCGCCGACGGCATCCGGCTTCATGAGCGACATCAACTTCACCACCGTCCGATCGTTGAGATCGCGAAAGATGGCGACGGCCGCCTGCGGGGATAGTCCGGCATAAGTCTGCGCGAGTTTCTTCAGGTTGGCCTGCTCGCCGAGACCGACCTCAACCAAACGCTGGTCGATCATGTCCCGCATCGCCTCGATCTGTTTGCGGGTCTTGGCCAGTTCCTGGGACTCGAGATTCAGGCGCGCCTCCCGCTGATCGAGTTCGTCCTCGCGCTTTTTGACGTCGGCGCGTTCCGATCGGAGATCCGAGGCGAGGTTCTCTATCTCAACCGTCCAAAAATCCCAGGGCTTCTGAGGCTTCTTCGCCGCTTCGGCGGCTGCGCGCCGGGCGGCGATGACGTCCGCATAATGGGCGGCCGCCTTCCAGACCACGAAGACGGTGGTGCCGCTGCCTAGCAGGAGGCCGAGGAGAACGAGCAGGAGGGTTTTGGCGAATCGACTCATGACGTGAGCAGCTGGACGCGGCCGGCGGTGGCGTTGGTGCGGTCGTCGAGAAGCGCCTGTTCCTCGCGATCGGATTCGCGGCGGTGCTCCATGCGCGCCTTCGACTCTAGGTTGTCGATCATCCGCACATCCTTGCGCGCGGCGATCCAGCCCTCGCGGGCCTTTGCGAGTGTCCGTTGGGCCAGCGTGAGCCCCTCGGTCGCGCGTTTCACGCGTTCGCGCTGCACCTGAAACTCGTAGAGAAATGAAATCTGTTCCGCCGGCAGGAAGTTACCGCTCCGTTTTGCCGCCACGACCCGCTCCAGTTCCGCGAGTTCGTCGCGTGCCGCGGTCAGGGCCGCCTGGGCAGCGGCCTCGGCGCGAACCGCCTCGCCGAACACCTCGCGCGCGCGGAGTTCGCGAATGTGCCGCACGGTCTGGACGGATTTGAGGGTGAAGCGAAACTTCTTCATGTGCCGACGATTTTTGCGAGCGACTCGAAGGTCTGCTTTCGGGGAATCCGCTCGAAGACGCCTTGACGAAGGAAATTCCGAAGCGGGGTATTCAGCGCAACGGCCTGATCCAGGGCCGCATTCCCGCCCTTTTGGTAGGCTCCGATCGTGATCAGGTCCTCATTCTTTCGATACAACGCGAGATGTTCGCGCGCGCGCCCGGCGAGGTCCACCTCCTGGGGTGTGCAGATGTCGCGCACCAGTCGGCTCACGCTCTCGAGCACGTCGATCGCGGGGTAGTGATTCTGATGCGCCAGGGCGCGGGAAAGCACGATGTGCCCGTCGAGTATGCCGCGCACCGCGTCGGCGACGGGCTCGTTCATGTCGTCGCCCTCGACCAGCACCGTGTACAGCGCCGTGATCGCCCCGGACTCGCCCGCACCCGAGCGCTCGAGCAGCCGGGGAAGCATCGCAAAGACACTGGGCGTGTAGCCGCGCGTCGCCGGGGGCTCGCCGGTGGCGAGGCCGATTTCGCGCTGCGCCATCGCAAAGCGGGTGACGGAATCCATCAACAGGAGGACATTCTTGCCGGCGTCGCGGTAAGCCTCGGCCAGTGCCGTCGCAGTGAAGGCGGCCCGCAGGCGCAGCGGCGCAGGCGTGTCGCTCGTGGCCACGACCACCACGGAGCGGGACAGCCCCTCCTCGCCCAGGTCTTTCTCGAGAAATTCGCGGACCTCGCGACCGCGCTCGCCGACCAGCCCCACGACCACCACGTCCGCCTCGGCGTCGCGGGCGATCATGCCTAGCAGGGTGGACTTTCCGACGCCGGAACCGGCGAACAGGCCGAGACGCTGGCCGCGGCCGAACGGCACGAACGCGTCGATCGCGCGCACGCCCGTCGCAAAGACGTTCTTGATCCGCTGGCGGCGGAGCGGGTGCGGAGGCATGGCCGACTGGGCGTCCGCACGTTGGACCGCCAGCAGACCCGCCGCATCGAGCGGCCTTCCAAGCGCATCGAGCACACGGCCCAGCAAGTGCTCGTCCGCGACCGGCAGCGGAGGACGATCGGACGCCGCGACCTCGCAGCCCGGATGGAGGCCCACGGTGTCGCCGAGCGGCATCAGAAGCACCCGCTCGCCGCGAAAGCCGACGACTTCGGCCATGACCGAGAGATCCTGCCGCTCGGACGAGATTCGGCACAGCTCTCCGAGGCCCACGTTCGGGCCTTCGGATTCAATGATCAGACCCGTGATGCCCACGACGCGTCCGAGGCGCCGCGCCGGAGCGACCGCCCGCACCTGGGAGCGGAGCGCCTCGAGCATCGGAATGACATCAGCCTGGGGCATGGGTGAAAAAATGGGATCAGGAGGCCCGCACGAGTTCGTGTTCGATGGTCTCGAGCTTTGCGCTGAGCCGGGCGTCGGTCAGACCGAAACGACTGCGAACCTGGCAATCGCCGGGGCCGAGCGCCGCGTCGGACCGTATCTTGAGCCCTGGATACCGCGAGGATAGGTCGGGCATGTGCCTGACCAGCAACTCGGCGTCGCGGGCTGACACGATGAGCTCGAGGTTCTCGCGTTCGGGGAAGAGCTGTTCGAGGGCCTCGGCGCACAGCAGGGCCACGACCTCCGAGGGGGGCTCGAAGCCGGCCAGAAGTCGGCGCGCGATGTCCATTGCAAGCGCGGGCAGCCCAGCCCGGAGCTGCTCGATCATCGCGGTGTCCATGTGCGGCAGGTTCTTCAGCAGCCCGTCCTGGAGCTGATGCACCTCGTTGCGAAACTCGACCAGCTGGCTGTCCGCGAAGGCGCGGGCCGCGTCGTACCCCTCGCGGTATCCCGCGGCGCGGGCAGCGGCGATGTCGGCCTCCGTGTATTCCTTCGCGGCGCGGCCAGGTATCACGGCGCCGGAAAGCGGACGGTCGAAGACGATGAGGCGGTGCTGGGTTCCCATGGCGTTCGGGGACGCGGATTAGGCGACCACGGCGTCCTCCGAGTTGTCGAGGCTCACCGAGCCCTCCTCCTCCAGACGGCGCACAACCTGGATGATCGTATCCTGGGCCGATTCGACGTCTTTGAGGCGGACTGGTCCGAGCATCGAAATTTCGTCGCGCAGGCTCTCCGCCGCGCGTTTCGAGATGGACGCGTAGATCTTGTCCTTCAGGGCCTCGCTGGCGGACTTCATGGCCACCGCCAGGTCCGCCGAGTCCACCTCGCGCAGCACGCGCTGCAGATCCGCGGCCTGGAGGCGCTGCAGGTCGTCGAAGCTGAACATCTTCCTTCGGATCGCCGCGCCGAGCTGGGCATTGCGTTCCTCCAGACGGGCGAGCAGGCCCTTAGACATTTCCTTGTCGATGCCATTGAGCAGCGAAGCCACGGCACGCACGCCGCCGCTGTGGTGGAAGGTGGGCCGCACCTTCGTGTCGAAATGCTTGCCCAGGCTGCGGACGATCTTGGCGACAAGGTCCAGCGACGTGCTCTCGATGGACCCGAGCCGCTCGATCACGTCTTCGCGCACGTCCGGCGAAAGCATGGTGAAGATTTCGCCCGCTTTCGGGCCATCCAGGTAGGAGATGACAAAGGCGATCGTCTGCGGCTGCTCGCTCTTGATCAAATTGAAGATCTGCCGCCCCTCCATCTCGCTGATGTCCTTGATCACCTCGACCGAGCTGCCTGTGGGGCCGACCCGACCGATGATGGACGAGGCCTTGAAGTCGCCCTTCGCGATCTCAAGGGTGCGCTGCGCAAAGGGAAGGCCACCCAGGGTCGACATGCAGCTGTCCCCGATCAGCGGGGCGAATTCCTCGAGGACCTGCTTCCGCACGTCGTCGGCGACCATCGGGAAATTCGACATCTCACGCGCGAGCAACTCGATTTCCGTGTCGTCGAAGGTCTTGAGGATCTCCGCCGCCGCCTCCGGACCGATCACGATCAGGAAGATCGCGAGCTTCTGCTGCCGGGTGAGCTTGGAGTAGTCGATGTCTGCCATGGCGGAGAGATCGGTTGCTCAGCCCACCTTCTTGATGCTTGCCCAGTCACGCAAGGCCGCACCGACGTTCATGGGTTTTTGCCGGATCAATTCGTTGAGGACCTCCGGAGTGACGCCGCCCGAGCCGATCTGCAGGGCGCCCCGCTGGGACACCGCGGGCATCTCGGCGAGAAGCTCTACGGGCACGGGCTGCGGACGCTGCTTTTTCAGCATTCGGAGGAAGAGGTAGAACAGGCCGGCGGCGACGAAGAACGAGACGTATCGGCTTCCCACCGACATCCACGACTGGATCGCCGTCTCCTTCTGGATCGTGGCAATTTCCTTGGAGACGTTGGTGGTCGTGAACGGAACCTCCTCGAGCGTGACGAGGCTGTCCGGATTCTGTCCGGGCGCCAGCTGCAGCCCGAGCGCGTTCATCACGATCTGGCGCAGAGCGTTGAGCTCCTGGGGCGAGCGCGGCTGCGGGACGGGCTTGGAACCGGCGGGCGCTCCCGGCGGCGGGGCGGCCATGCGCTCGGCGATGAACACCGAGGCGGTCACCGCCTTGAGGGCGCCCGGATTGTGGGTGATGTTCGTGACCGTGCGATTGATCTCGTAGGAGGTGGTCTGCGTCTTGCGTGAAGTCTGGTTGGTGGTGACCGGACGGCCCGCGGCGTCCTGCGCACCAGCGCCTCCCGGGGTGTTGGAACTCACCCCCGTGGCGCCGCCCGAGTGGGATTCGGACGAGTTGCTCGTGTCGTCGGTGATGCTCTGCTGGCGCACGACCTGGCTGTCAGGATTGTAACTCTCCTGCGTCTGGGTCGAACTCTCGGTATCGATCTGGGCGGATACGCGAACGACCACCTGGCCCGCGCCGATGACGGGTTCGAGCATCGACTGGACCTTCTGCGAAAGATACTGCTCCACCTGCTCCTTGTAACGCATCTGGCTCGCGGCGGACCCGAGCAGTGGATCCTCCTTCAGTGCCTCGGAGAGCACGCGCCCGCGGTTGTCGACGACCGCCACGTCGTCGGGCACCAGGCCCTGGACGGCGTTCGCCACGAGGTGCCGGATCGCGTTGACGGCCTCGGGCTTCAGATTGTCCCTCGACAGTTCGACGAAGACGGAGGCGGTGGGTTTCACACCCTGGCCGGTCACGAGCAACCGATTCTCCGGCTGCACGATCATCACCCTGGACGAAGCAACACCGTCGAGCTGGTCGATCGTGCGGGCGAGTTCCCCCTGGAGGGCGCGCATGTAATTCGTGCGCTGGACGAAGTCGCTGAGGCCGAACTGGCCCTTGTCGAAGATCTCGAATCCCACCCCATCACCGGCGGGGAGTCCCTTCGAGGCGAGGCTCATGCGGAGCTTGTACACCTGGTCGGAGGGGACGTACACCGTGCTTCCGCCGTTGGCGATCTTGTGTGGAATGTTCTCAGTCTCGAGTTCGGAGATGATCGCGGCGGAGTCTTTGTCTGAGAGCCGTCCGTACAGTAACTGGTAGTCCGGCTGACGAGACCAGATCACCAGCGCCACGAGACCAGCCACCACGGCGAGCGAGGCGACGATCAGCGAAACGCGCTGGTTGAGACCGAGCTGCTTCCAGAGATTGAGGAGCGATTGGCCGAATTCTTTCACGGGACAGGCAAGGGGTTACCGAAATGGGTGGTGGCTCACACGGGCAGGCGCATGAGTTCCTGGTAGGAGTCGACGAGCTTGTTGCGCACTTCGACCATCAGGGAAAAGGCAACCGAGGCCTCCTGCATCGCGATGACCGACTGGTGCAACTGGTCGTTCTTGCCGAGGAGGACCTGCTGGGTGATCGCGTTGGCTTGGGTCTCTTTCTGATCCACGGACTGGATCATGTTTTCAAAGAGCGAACCGAAGCCGCCCTTTTGCACGGATCCCGTTCCCGTGATTGCGGAGGGGTTGCCCGTGATCGTCGCATTTTCCGTCGGTTGGATCACGTCCGCCATCTTCACGAAAGGAGAGGCGGCTACACTGTTGACCGATCCGATGAGAGCCATGGCTGTTCAGGGGTTCAGGAGGAAAGGACGGCGTTCGCTCAATGTCCGATCTGGAGGGCCTTGTCGGCCATCTGGCGGGCGTTGTGCACGACGCTGAGGTTGGCCTCGTAGGCGCGGGACGCGGAGATGAGGTCGACCATTTCGTAGGCGAGATTCACGTTGGGCATCTGGACCGTGCCATCGGGACCGGCGTCGGGATTCTGCGGATCGTACACGCGCTGGCCGGGAGTCGGATCACGGGAGATGCCGGCCACCTCGACGCCCTGCAGCTGGGGACCGACCACTGAACCATCGGCCGCGTGATGTTTCATCAATTCGGACTCGAATGTGACGATCTGGCGTTGATAAGGGCGGCCGTTGGGTCCCCGGGTCGTCTGGGCGTTCGCAATGTTCTCGGCGATGATATCGAGCCGGGTCTTCTCCGCATTGAGCGCACTGGCTGAAAGGTCGACACCTGCGATGAGATTCATGATCGGAGCGGGTTTGGGATGGGCGGGGTTCAGGTCGCCTGGCCGGTGATTGCCATCTTCAACTGGCGGATGTCGTGGCTCACGATCTCGGTCAGGTAATCGTAATCGACGGTGTTCTTGTTCATCTCGACCAGTTCGTGTTCGACGTCGACCGTGTTGCCGTCGGGGCGCATCGAGCGCGCAAACTGGTCCTGCACCAGGCTCGGCTTGAGGTGGCTGAGCGCGTCGGGCGAGGCGCCGGATTCGACGATCGACGACAACTGGCGGGCGAAATCCGGAGCGAGATCGACGCGACGGTAACCGGGCGTTTCGGCATTCGCGATGTTCGCTGCGATGGCATCCCCGCGCAGCACCGACGCATCCAAAAGCTTCCGGGCCAGCGGAAAGTTGTCGGATTTGAAGAGCGGGTCGATCATGCAGCCTGACGTTTAGCAGCGTGGGTGCCACCGTGCTCGAAAGTTCCTTATCCGATTGACGTCCGATGGTTTAAATTTTTCTCATCGCTGCGTCCAGCTGCTGTGCTTTTGCGCTCGGACGCCGTGCGCCCTCAAACGGCAATTTTTGCCGCCCTCCCCACCCCTCCGGAGCCTGCAGCGGGAATGCCAGCATCCCTTCCAGGGCGACCCGGTAAAAACATTCCCCGCCACCTTACAGTCAGCGCCAAATGTGACGATACTTTCCCGGCCCACTCATGATCAGGGACAGCGACTACGATTTCATCCGCAAACTGGTTTACAACCGCAGCCGCATCAACCTCGGCCCGGACAAGCGTGAACTCGTTACCGCCCGTCTGAACAAGAGACTCAGGGCCAAGAACCTGCCGTCGATCACCGAGTACTGCAAGTACCTGAAGCACGGTGAGGACAAGGAGGAGCTGAGCCACCTGATCGACGCGATCTCGACCAACCACACCTATTTCTTCCGGGAAAAGGAGCACTTCGATTTCCTGTATGGGCACATCCTTCCGGAAATGAACCGCCGCCGGCAGGCGGAACGCTGGTCGCGATTCAATCTCTGGAGCGCCGCGTCGTCCTCAGGAGAGGAACCTTACTCCATCGCCATCACGCTGGCGGAATTCACGCGCCGGCAGAACACCCAATGGCCCTGGAGCATCGAGGCCACCGACATCTCGCACCGGATCCTGGCGAAGGCGCGCGAAGGCGTTTATCGCGAGGAGACCGTCTCGAAGGTGCCGCAGGAGATGCTCACCCTGTACTTCCAAAAGGGCTTCGGCCCCCAGGAAGGTAATTTCCGCGTCAAACCCGACCTCGCCGAGCAGGTGCGCTTCAGCCAGCTCAATCTCCTCGAGGGCGAACCGCCCAGCAAGGACCTGTTCCACGTGATCTTCTGTCGGAACGTCATGATCTACTTCGACCACCCGACCCAGCAGGAGCTCGTGAACCGCCTCACCCGTTGCCTGGTTCCCGGGGGTTATCTTCTGGTCGGCCACTCCGAAAGCCTGACAGCAATCCAGCATGGCCTCACGATGATCCGGCCGGCAATCTATCGCCGGGCCGCCTAGGCAATCCTTTACCTCCATTCCATGGGCCACCCCGCCAAGACATTCGACCCGATCGCGATTTCGCGTTGTATCCATTCTGAGGATTCCAACGGCGGGGCGCGCGTGTGCTCATCATGGACCGGCGCACAAGCCATTTCCACCCGCGCACAGGCCGCCGCACATGCGGCACTCCATCCGCGCTCATGACCAACGCCTCCAACCGAAAAATCCGTGTATTCGTCGTCGATGACTCGGCAGTGGTCCGCCGCCTGGTCACCGACGCCCTGAAGGCCGATCCGGATATCGAGGTCGTGGGCACCGCCATGGACCCGTACATCGCACGCAACAAGCTCAAGGACCTGGAGCCCGACGTGATGACGCTCGACATCGAGATGCCGCGCATGGACGGGCTCACGTTCCTGCAGCTCATCATGGATCACCGCCCGATGCCGGTGATCATCATGAGTTCGCTCTCCCAGCGCGGTTCGCAGGTGGCACTCGAGGCCCTGCAGCTCGGCGCGATCGACGTGCTGGGCAAACCGGACGGCGCATCGTCCTTCGGCGACCTCGGTCCGCAGCTCATCGAGAAGATCAAGGCGGCGGCCATTGCGAAGGTGAAGCGCCGCCCCTTGCCCGAAAGTGACGACCCCGCGCAGGCCGCGGTCCCGCAGGATAAGTCGCGCCGCCCGGCCTCCGACCGCGCCAAGGACTCCGCGGTCCAGCCCGTGATCCGGCGCCCCGCCCCGCCCGCACCCGTCGCCAAACCTCCCCCGGCGACTCCGTCGCAGCTCCTCTGCCGCGACCCGCGGGCCCTCATCCTGCTCGGCGCGTCCACGGGCGGCACGGAGGCCCTCAGCGAGATCCTCACCAAGCTGCCCAACACCCTGCCGCCCATTGCGATCGTTCAGCACATCCCGCCCCGCTTTTCCCAGGCCTTCGCCCAGCGCCTGAACAAGATCTGCCAGCTCGAAGTGCGCGAGGCCGTCGACGGAGACGTGTTGACGCCCGGCCTGGCCCTCATCGCGCCCGGCAATTACCACATGATGGTGCAGCGCGTGGGCGAGCGTTACCGTGTGCGCGTCGCCGACGGCCCGATGATCTGGCACCAGCGTCCCGCCGTGGACGTCCTGTTCAAATCCGGCGCCGACTGCGCCGGCCCCCATGTGCTCTCCGGCCTGCTCACCGGCATGGGCAAGGACGGAGCCGAAGGGCTCCTCCGGCTCAGGGAAAAAGGGGCCGTGACGTTCGCCCAGGACGAGGCCTCGTGCATCGTCTATGGCATGCCCAAGGCCGCCTGGGAAAACGGAGCCGCGCAGCGGCAGCTGCCGCTCGACCACATCGCGGACTACCTCGTCAGCGCCATCACCGCCTTTCCCGCCAATCCCAAGCCCCCGAGCGCCTCGTCTCCCGCCGCGCTCTCCCAGGCATGAGCGACCGCCCTCCAGTATCCGATTATCCGATTCTCGTCGTGGACGACGAGCCGATCGTGCTGTCGGCCCTCAAGGAGACGCTTGAGCGCGACCGCTTCCACGTGGTGGCCTTCACAAGCCCGACCAAGGCCCTGGAGGCGCTGGCGGGCCAGACCTTTGCAGTGATCATCTCCGACCAGCGCATGCCCGAGATGAGCGGCTTGGATTTCCTCACCGCCTGCAAGCGCGTCCAACCCAATGCGACGCGCATCCTCATCACGGCGGTGCTCTCGCTGCCCACGATCATCGAGGCGATCAACAAGGGGGAGATCTTCCGCTTCGTCGCAAAGCCGTGGCTGCGCGAGGAGCTCACCACCTCCATCCGCAATGCCTACCAGCGGTTCGAGCTCGTGACGCACAACTCTGCGCTCTCAAGCGAGGCCAGCCGACTCACCGACCAGCTGAAGGCCGCCAACGCCTCGCTGGAACAGAAGGTTCGCGACCTCGAGGCCCAGAAGCGCGAACTCGACGCGGTGAACGCCCGGCTCGCCGAAAGCTACGACCATTCCCTCGAGCTGTGCACGCGCGTGCTCAGCACCTACGACGAAATGCTCGGCGGCCAGACCAAGGAACTCGTCGAGATCGCACGCAAGCTCTGCGAATCCCCCCACTTTTCAGCCGAGGACCGAAGCATCCTCCTGTCCAGCGCGCGCCTCTGCGATATCGGGCTCATCGGCGTGTCCCGGGAGCTGCTCCGCGCGTTTCGCCAGCACCCGGACCGACTCACTGAGCGCGAGCGGGAGACGCTCCACACCCATCCCATCTTCAGCCAGACCCTCGCGGCCTACGTCGATCCCCGCCCGACGGTCGGCGAAGTCGTGCGCGCACACCACGAGCGCTTCGACGGCGAAGGTTATCCCGACAATCTCCGCGCCACCTCCATCCCCTGGCTCGCCCGGTGCCTCGCCGTCGCCGTGATCTACGTCGAGAGCGGGCTACCCCGGGACCAGGCGGTCGAGGTCGTCCTGTCCGAATCCGGCAAGGCGCTCGATCCGGAGGCCGTGCGGCTTTTCCTCCAGACGACCCACATCGTGAATCTCCCGCGCCAGGTGCGCGAGGTGATGCTCGAGGAGCTGCAACCCGGCATGGTGCTCGCCACCGGACTGCACAGCCCGCATGGCATGCTGCTCATCGGCGAGGGCCAGCCCCTCAACCAGGCCATGATCATGAAGATCAGGAACCACAACCTGATCGCCCCTATCAGCCAGCGCCTGCTCGTCTATTCCTGAGCCGATAAAACCCAGTTGGATCGCATCCACGGAGGCATCCATCTCCGCCAAGGCTAGGGCGGACGAGAAGAGCTGACGGAGAAAGACAATTGAAGGGGATTTTTGCCTCCAACCCCATTCATCTCCGAGGTGAGGCATGAGGCAGTCTCTCACTGTGTCTTCTGACTCTGTGCCCTCGGTGTCTCTGTGGTTCAATTGCGGCTTCTAGGCTGTACCCACGAGAGGCCCCCCAAAAAAGAAGCGAAGCCCGCGGGCTTCGCTTCGAAATGAGAACGACGGTTGCGAGGCGGCCTCAGGCCACGCGCTCGACCACGAGCGGAGGCGGATTCGGGCGCTTCGGCGCGAGACGGTAGGCGTCCTTGAAGTAGTTGAGCGCCTGCTCGAGCTTCGACTCGTCGTTGTAGTGGATCATCATCAGCGGCTCGCCCTGCTTGACCTGCGTGCCGACCTTCTTGATCTCCGAAACACCGACCGAGTGATCGATCTTGCCGTGAGAGTCGCGGCCCGCGCCGAGCAGATGCACACCCTGCGCGATCATCGCCGCGCTGATCGTGTGTACGTAGCCGCGCTTCGGAGCGGGCAGCTTGCGAATGTGCTTCGCCTGCGGGAATTTTTCCGGGTGGTCGATGAAGCTCGTGTCGCCGCCCTGCGCCTTCACCAGCTCCTTGAATTTCTCGAGCGCGGAACCGTCGTTGAGGTGCCGCTGGACGGTCTGCTTGGCGGAGAGCGTCGAGCCCGCCACGCCGGCCAGGCGGACGATTTCCATGCCGAGCTTGAGGACGAGCTCCTTCATGTCCTCGGGACCTTCGCCCTTGAGCAGCTGCAGCGCCTCCTTGATTTCGAGCGAGGTTCCGACGGAATCGCCAAGGGGCTGGTTCATGTCGGTGACGAGTGCGACGCAGCGGCGTTTCATCGAGCGCCCAACCCGCGTCATCGAGCGGGCGAGCTGCTTGGCTTGCTCGAGATCCTTGATGAAGGAGCCGTTGCCCCATTTCACATCGATCACGAGGCCTTCGGCCCCCTCGGCCAGTTTCTTGGACAGCACGGAACCGGTGATCAGCGGGAGGCTGGGAATTGTGCCCGTCTCCTTCCGGATCTCATAGAACTTGGCGTCAGCCGGCGCGAGGTCGGCGGTCTGCGCACAGATCGCACCGTTGATGCGGGAGAGCTGATTCGCGAACTGTTCGTTCGACAGGTTCGATTTGAACCCCGTGATCGCGCCGAGCTTGTCGAGCGTGCTGACCACATAGTCGTGCTCCGCACCGCACATCATCGGCACCACGACGCCCGCCGCCATCGCGAGGGGCACCAGGACCAGCGAGGTCTTGTCGCCGATGCCGCCCGTCGAGTATTTGTCGATCTTCGGCTTCGCGATATGGGAGAGGTCGATCACCTCACCGGAAAGCATCATCTCCTCGGTCAAATCCGCAGTTTCCTGGGCGGACATGTTCGCGAAATAGATCGCCATCAGAAGCGCCGCGAGCTGGTGTTTGGGCATCTCACCATCCAGCGTGCTATCAATGATATATCGAATCTCGTCTTGATTGAACTCCCCGTTGTCCCTTTTCTTTTCAATGAGAGATTCGAAACTCGGCTTAATGAATTTTCGAAGCGGCAGAACGCGTTTCGTCATGTTTTGTAGTTGAAGAAATAGTTACTTTTGGCACCTCGGCCGTAAGCAGTAAGGCTTACTTATTCTAGTCCCATTTGTCGAGCCAAAATTACACACTGCAGCGGCTTAGAAAACACTGCAATATGACATAAGCCTCGAATTCATGAGCTCTTGGGAGATCCGTTGTCCCAGCCATTCAGAAGGCTTAAGAGGCGCTCGATTAGAAACTTATTTCATATCCCGCCGAGCACGCGGGCGGCGGACCTCCTTGGGCGATTCTGAGGCGGGACGCCCGGCTCAGGCGCCAGCGCCACGGACGGTGGCGGCTGACCTCTCCGCAACGTCCGGGCTGGCGCACGCGTCGCGACCCAGGATCAGGTCGATGGCCTCGCCGACGGCGGCGAGGCCGAAGGCGGCGGTAACCGCAACCGCAGAACCCAGGCCGCTCGAGCAATCCATGCGCAGGTTGGAACCGGGCTCCCGTTCGGTTTGGCAGGTGCCGTCCGCCCACGGATAAACGGGCTTCTCCTGGGAATAGATGCACCGAATCCCGTAGCGCTGGCCTTCGCCACGCGCAAAGCCATGATCGCGGCGTAGCTTCTTGCGCACCTGGCGGAGCAGTTCGTCGCCGACGGACTCCCCCAGATCGCCGCGGCGTATCCGTGTGCCGTCGCGTTTTCCGCCGGCACCGCCGATGCACACGCACCGCAGATTCCGCTGATGGCAGGTCGCCACCAGCAGGGCCTTGGCCGACATGGCGTCGATCGCGTCCACCACGCAGTCCATGTCGTCCGTCAGAAGCGACGACGCAGTCGTGGCCGTAAAATACGCGCTCCGGGCTCCCACGCGGCAGGCCGGGTTGATGAGGCGCACGCGTTCGGCGAGGGCCTCGACCTTGGGTCGGCCGATCTGACCGTCGAGCGCGGGCAACTGGCGGTTGACGTTCGTGATGCACACGTCGTCCAGGTCGATGAGCGTGAGTCGTCCGATCCCGCTGCGGGCGAGTCCCTCGACGGTCCAGGAGCCGACCCCTCCCGCCCCGACCACACAGACGCGCGCGGCGGCGAGCCTCTCGAGCGCGCCGCGGCCGTACAGCCGCCCCAGGGCGCCGAAGCGGTTCAAATAATCCTCGGTTAATGCATCCGACATGCCTGCTCCCTCAAAGAATGCGCCGAAAAAGCGCAATCCCAGAAACCGTTTCAGGCATTTCCACCCAGGCGGTCGACCGCGTCGCAGGCGGCGCGGAAACGCTGGTCCCAATCCCCGCCGATCTGCACGATCCGGTCCGTGCGCCGGGTAAGCGTGTCGCGCCACAGACGCATGCAGCGCTCGCGGTCCTCGGGATCGGGAAAACAGCGCTGGGGGTCGGCAGCAAAGGGAACGTCGGTCGAGCACAGCAGGTAGAGTGCCGTGTCCCGGGCGCGACGGTCCGCCGCCTCCCGAACCCAGCCGGGACAGGCCCCCGGAAACAGCAGGTCGTCCCAGATCGTGCAGGTGAGGAGATCCGTATCCAGGAATACCCGACGGCGCGCGCGCGCGGCCGCGGCGTCCTCCGCGGCCACCTGTCCCCGCGCGATCGCGTCCAGGTCGGCGGCCGTGATGTTGCCCGAATGTTCGTCCCAATAGCGCCGGACATACTCCTCGGCCCAGGGTTCGCCGAAATGTCCCGCAAGCCGTCGCGCAAGCGTCGTCTTGCCCGTCGACTCCGGCCCGAAGATCACGATCCGTTCAGGCACGCGCGGCCCCCTTCCCTGCCAGGTCCCGCCGCCACTCGCGGTAGCCCCCGATCGCCATCAGGAGAAAGAGGAAATAGAGCACGGCAAACCACGTCATCCCTCCGATCCAATACACGGGCACGGCAGCCGCGTTGACCAGGATCCAGCCGTGCCAGTTCTCGAGCACCTTCCGCGACTGGAGCCACTGCGAGACGATGCTGAAGCTCGAGATGAATGCATCGCGATAAGGCATGGCCGCATCCGTGTAATGGCGCAGGTACCAGCCCCAGACGAACCCGCCGGCGATCGAGGCACCCACCGCGCCGACCCAGCCGCCGAGCGTGAGTCGCGTGATGGGACGCAGCGCATCCTTCTGCGGGCCTCCGTGCGTCCAGTGCCACCAGCCGTACGCTAGCGCCGCAAAATAGACGCCCTGGAGCTTCATGTCCGCGTAGAACCGGGCGTGGTAGAAGACGATCGCGGACAGCGCGACCTGCGCCATGCCGACCGGGAAGGCCCAGAGGCTCTGCCGGATCATCAGCCATACGCCGACGATGCCGAGCACGGTCGCCGTCTGCTCGATCGGCGAGGCCCCGGCCATGCCCACCCAGATGTCGCGGAGAATCGCGCTCATGTTCCCTGGCTTCCCTTGCCGGCGACATGGGCCTCGAGCGCCTCGCGGGTCACCACGTGCCGCGCCCCACAGCGCGGGCAGCGCATCTCCAGGCTGGGATCGCCTTCGAACAGGCCGTCGGGATCCTGCCGGAACGCGGAGGCCAGCACCTCCATCATGCGGCCCTGGTTGCAGCCGCAGTGCCAGCGATGGATCCGCCGCTCCAGGGGCACGACTGTCTCCTGTTCGTCGATACGCCGGACGCCATCCGCCTCCAGCGCGTCGAACCAGGTCCGGTCGCAATCCGGATGCTCGACCAGCAGCACAAACTTGTCCTCGCCCAGGTCGAACAATCGCATCCCGCGCTGTTCACTGCGCTCGTAGAATGTCCGGATAGCGCCAGCCGCATCGTCGCCCTGGAACTCCACGGCACTCCGCCGCTTGGGGTGACTTCCGCGGATGACGTCCGAGAAAAACAGGTTCGTGCCCATGGCCTTCACGTCCTCCTCGAAGAGCCGGCCCGTGACGGCACCGGTCTCGTTGTCAGCCGTGAGGAAGAGGTTGAGGCCGAGGCGCTCGAAATGCAGCGTCCAGGCGCTCAATTCGTTCCACGGGCGGGTCCCGACATGCAGGACGAATCCCGCCAGGCAGCGCTTGAAAAGTCCGTCCGGCTCTCCGGCGTACCTCAGGCCGTGCTGGGCCAGGTGCAGGTAGTAGTCCACAAAGAGCGGACCGAGGTCCGCACGCGCAATCAGCGTGTTGCGGTTCCTGACGAAGAATGTGCCGACCTCGATCCCAGGGTCCGCGGTGTTGACAGGGGTGGAGTCAGGCATCGGTGTTTCGACGGAGCAAGGGGCCGCCGGACGGGCCGGTGGCGCGGGATTTCGTGGGCGGGCTCGTATCCATGGTCGTTCCCTAAGAAGAGCGTCGGGGCCCGGTTGTCCACTCCCGGCTTGCGAAGTGCCGGCCGCCTCAGGCAGCCATGAGAAAGTCCCGGCCCTCGCAGAAACCGCGCGAACGCAGTTCGCCGCGAATGAGGTCGCGCGCCCCGCGGCTGGAAACATAACCCAGCACGAAAGCCCCGGACGGCGGCGGAAGCCCCGCCGGACCCATGACAGGCAGCCCCGAGGCCGTCGGCCTCCCAATCTTCGCCGGATCGATGTCGACATACCCGTCGATGCGCAGTCCATGGCGCTCCACCCACTCCGCCCGGCGGCGCGTCAGCCGGCCCGCCCCCCAGACGAGCAGCTTCCGCCCTCCCAGCAGGGCCGCCGTGGCGCGCGCGAGGTACGGCGCCTTCATCCTGAAAAAAGCCTCCGCCGCATAGCGGGCATCGGTCCGCGAGAGCCGCCCCGGGGGATCGTGCCAGACAACGAGCTCCCGCGGGACCTTTTCCATCGCCACCCCCGCCTCCATCCAGCGAAGCCAGAGTTCGTAGTCCTCGGGAAAGTCCCCGCCGCGGTAGCCGCCATGCCGCTCCACGAGCTCCCTGCGAAACAGGACGCTCGGATGGGCAAAGGGCGACTCGACGAACCGGCTGAGCGCGATCTCCCCGGGTTCGACCAGGGAGTTCAGCCAGTCGACATGCATCGCGTATCCAGGAGCCTGCGACCGATCGCCCCCGAAGCGAACGAGACAGCCGGCGAGGCCGAGCCCGGGCCGTTCGTCGATGTAACTCACCTGCTCCTCGAGCCGCGTGGGCAGCATCTCGTCGTCGGCATCCATCCGAGCCACGAGCCGGCCCCTCGCCTCCCCCAGCCCGGCATTGAGCGCGTCCACGATCCCCCGTGCGGGTCGGCGCAGGGGGCGTATCCGCGGATCCGCCGCAGCGAGTTCGACAAGCCGCTCCCAGGTCCCGTCGGTCGAACCGTCGTCGACGATCACCAGCTCCCACTCGCGCAGGGTCTGCCGGAACACGCTCTGCACGGCCCTGCCGATGGTCCCCGCCGCATCGCGGACCGGCATGAGCACGGTCACGGCAGGCGGATCGCCCTGGGGGGAGGAGGTCATTCCGTCCGGTCAATCCGAACGGGACGCGGATGGCCACCTAATCCCGATTCCGGAGCGGCGACGTGGCGCCTATTTCTTCTTTTCGGAGGCAAGCTCCTTCTCGAGCTTGTGGATCTTCGGGGCGATCACGTACGCGCAGTAATCGCGATCCGGATGCTTCTCGAAGTAATTCTGATGGTAGTCCTCGGCCCGCCAAAAGTGCTCGAGCGGGGCGACGACCGTCACGATCTTGCGGCTGTAATAGGGCTGCACCTCCGCGATCGCCCGCTCCGCCGCCTCCTTCTGCGCCTCGTTCGAATAAAGGATGGTGGACCTGTACTGCGTGCCCACATCGGCACCCTGGCGGTTGAGCGAGGTGGGATCGTGGATCTTCCAGAAATAGGCGAAGATCTGGTCGAGGGAAATCACCTTGGGGTCGAACACGACTTTCACGACTTCGGCGTGGCCCGTGTCGCCCGTGCAGACGTCCTCGTAGGTGGGATCGGAGGTGTGGCCGCCGGCGTATCCACAGGTGGTCGACACAACCCCGGGGATGAGCTGGTACGCGGCCTGGACGCACCAGAAACAGCCACCGCCAAGGACGATCGATTCGGTTTTGGGAGACTCGGAGGCTTGCATGGCACAAGTTGCGAGGATCAGGGGAAAAATCAAAAGCAGGCGTCGCATGGGAAAACCATGCGCACTTTTTCCCGGATTTCCAGCGGCCGGGGCACCTCGCGGGCCCGCCGGGGCCGGCTCAGCGCGTGAGGCGCCGGTACTTGATGCGGTGCGGCCGGTCGGCGTCGTGTCCTTTCCGGCGGCGGAAATCCTCCAGGTAGGCGCTATAGTTGCCCGAGTACCACTGGACTGCGCTGTCGCCCTCGAAGGCGAGGATGTGGGTCGCCACGCGGTCGAGGAACCAGCGGTCGTGGCTGACGATCATCGCGCAGCCGGCGAACCCCTCGAGTCCCTCCTCCAGCGCACGGATGGAGTTCACGTCGAGATCGTTGGTCGGTTCGTCCAGCAAGATGAGGTTTCCGCCGCTCTTGAGCAGGCGCGCGATGTGGACGCGGTTGCGTTCGCCTCCAGACAGTACGCCCACCTTCTTCTGCTGGTCGGCGCCGGTGAAGCCGAATTGCGCGCAATACGCCCTCGCGTTCACCTGCCGGCCACCGAGGTCGAGCAGTTCCTCGCCCCCGCTGATCGCGTCGTAGATCGAGGCTCCATCGGGAAGCGAGTCGCGCGACTGGTCGACGTAGGCAATCTTCACAGTGTCGCCGACCCGCAGGGTGCCCGCATCCGGCTTTTCAATACCCAGGATCATGCGGCACAGAGTCGTCTTGCCCGCGCCGTTGGGGCCCACCACGCCGACGATGCCTCCCGGCGGAAGGTCGAACGAGAGGTTTTCGAACAGGAGGCGATCGCCGTAGGCCTTCGACACGCCGCGGGCCTCGACCACGAGCGTGCCCAGGCGGGGTCCCGGCGGAATGACGACCTCGAACTGGCGCTCACGCTCGGCGACATCCTGCTTGAGCATGGCCTCGTAGGCGTTGATGCGGGCCTGGCCCTTCGTCTGCCGAGCACGGGCCGACTGTCGAATCCACTCGAGTTCGCGCGCCATGGCTTTCTGGCGCCGATCCTCAGTGCGCTGCTCGACGGCCAAGCGCCGCTGTTTCTGCTCAAGCCACGAAGAGTAGTTTCCCTTCCAGGGAATGCCGTGCCCACGGTCGAGTTCGAGGATCCAGCCGGCCACATTGTCGAGGAAGTAGCGGTCGTGCGTCACGGCGATGACCGTGCCCTCGTAGCGGCTGAGATGCTGCTCGAGCCATTGCACGCTCTCGGCGTCGAGGTGATTCGTCGGTTCGTCGAGCAGCAGGATGTCGGGCTTCTGGAGCAGCAGCCGTGCGAGCGCCACGCGCCTGCGTTCGCCGCCCGAGATCTGATCCACAATCGTGTCGGGTGGCGGACAGCGCAGCGCATCCATCGCCATCTCGACGTGGCTTGCCACGTCCCACGCGCCCAGGGTGTCGATCTTCTCCTGGAGATCGCCCTGCTTCGCCATGATCGCATCGCGGGCCGAGTCGTCGGCCGCCGTGTCGAGCTCCTCCCAGGTCGCGTCATACGCGGCGACGAGGTCCGTCAGGTGTCGGACTCCTTCCTCCACGCAAGTCCGCACCGTGGCACCCGGGGTCAGCTGCGGCTCCTGCTCGAGCAGGCCAACCGCGTATCCAGGTTCAAAATGCACCGTGCCCTCGAACTCCCGGTCGCGTCCGGCCAGGATGCGCATCAGCGAAGACTTGCCCGACCCGTTCAGCCCAAGCACGCCGATCTTCGCGCCGAAATAGAACGACAGTGAGATGTCCCGGATGATCTCCTTGCGCTCGTGACGCTTGGAGACACCGATCATCGAGAAGATCACCTTGGGCTCGTCCGCTTTTGCCATGGTCGCGCATTGAGCCGCGGGGCCGCGCACAGGCAAGCCTGGACGCTTCCGGCGGGCACCGCAGCCTTGACAGCCTGGCGGAATTCGCCCTTGGTGCCGTTCTCAAACTCATGCAATCCCTCGGGACAACGTCGTTCAAGACCCTCGGCCTCCTCAGTGCGGTCGTCGTCAACGTCGTCGTCGTGGTCGTTAGCCACGTGCCGAGGGGGTCATGACTTGATTGACACTTTGCCCCTCCGGCACCGATCGCCGGAGGGGCTTTTTTTTGGCTCCACAAGGCGGGCGTGGCCGGGCGGGCGGATAACCACCCACCCATGAAACTCAACGGAGCCCAAATCCTCACGACCCTGCTCGAGCGGCAGGGCATTCGAATCCTGTCGGGAATTCCCGGCGGTCCCATCCTGCCGTTCTACGACGCGCTGCACGGCAGTTCCATCCAGCACATCCTCGCCCGACACGAGCAGGGCGGCGGATTCATCGCCCAGGGCATGGCCCGGGTCACCGGCAAGGCCGCCGTGTGCCTCGCGACCTCGGGCCCGGGTGTGACCAACCTGCTCACCGCCATCGCCGACGCACGGCTGGACTCGATCCCCCTGGTGGCGATCACGGGGCAGGTGCCGCAGGCGATGATCGGGACCGACGCGTTCCAGGAAGTCGACACGTACGGGCTCACGCTGCCGATCACCAAGCACAACTTCCTCGTGCGCTCGGTGAACGAGCTGCTCGAGGTGATCCCGCTCGCCTTCACGATCGCCGAGTCGGGCAGGCCCGGCCCGGTGGCCGTGGACATCCCGAAGGACGTGTTCGTCGCGACTGCTGACATCACGTCCTGGCCGGCGCCTGGCGGACGCACGCCCTGCGCACGCGCGGAGGACGCGGCCATCACACAACTCGCCGCGCTGATTCGCGATGCACGCAAGCCGGTGCTCTACCTCGGCGGCGGAATCGTCCACTCGGGCGCGGCGGACCTCGCGCGCCGTCTCGCCGAAACCCAGGAGCTTCCGACGGTGGCGACGCTGATGGCGTTGGGGGCGCTTCCGCCCGAGCATCCCCAGTTCATGGGCATGCTCGGCATGCACGGATCCCGCGCGACCAACACGCTGCTCGAGGAGGCCGACCTGCTGATCGCCGTCGGCGCCCGGTTCGATGACCGCGCCACCGGCAAGGTGTCCGAGTTTTGCCCGCATGCGACGATCGCCCACGTGGACATCGACCCCGCGGAGATCGGCAAGATCAAGCGCCCGTTCCTCAGCATCGTGGCCGACGCGTCCGACGTGCTGACGCGGCTGCTCGACCGCCTGTCCCCCGACAAACGTCCTGACTGGTCGGCCCGCGCTGCCGGGCTGAAAGCGCGTTTTCCAGTCTATGCGCCGCCGCGCTCGGAGGACCCGCTGCATCCGGTGAATCTCTGCCGCCTGCTCGGCGACATCCTTCCGGACGACGCGATCGTGACGACCGACGTGGGCCAGCACCAGATGTGGGTTGCGCAGGCGTATCCGGTCCGCAAGCCGCGCACGTTGCTGACCTCAGGCGGACTCGGCACGATGGGCTTCGGCCTACCCGCAGCGATTGGCGCCGCTTTGGCCGCACCCGGAAGGCGTGTCGTGTGCGTGAGCGGGGACGGTTCCATCCTCATGAACATCCAGGAACTCGCCACCCTGGCCGAGCACGATCTGCCGGTCGCAGTGCTGATCATGAACAACGCGCAGCTCGGCCTGGTGCGCCAGCAGCAGCAGTTGTTCTATGGTCAGAACTACTCCGCGAGCCACTTCCACGCGGTTCCCGACTTTGCCGCCCTCGCCCGATCATTCGGCGTGCACGGCGTGCGCATCGAATCCGGCGACGATGCGGAGCCCCTCCTCCGCGAAGCCCTGGCCCACGACGGTCCCGTGGTGATCGAGATTCCGATCCACGACGGCGCAAACGTGCTGCCGATGGTGCCGCCTGGCGCGCCAAACCGCGTGATGATCGACGAACACCAACCCGCCCTCACACCGGCATGAACGCATCCGTCCCCAACCGACACTCCCTCATGAACACGACGCTTCTCGAACTCATCGTCCGGAACCACCCCGGCACCATGTCGCATGTCACGGGCCTCTTCGCCCGGCGCGCATTCAACCTCGAGGCCATCCTCTGCGTGCCGCAGCCCGACGGCGCCACGAGCCGCATGCTTCTGCTCGTCGCGAACGAGCCGCGGCTCGAGCAGGTGGAGCGACAGCTCGAGCGCCTGCACGACGTGCTCCATGTGCGCCACCGCCCGGATCTGCCCGCCGATGTCTTCGATCGCATGGCCCCCGCGTGGTCCGGCGCGGAAGCCGTCGCGCCGTAGGCGGCCAGGGCGCGCCTCCGGGGAGAATTCCCTCGCCCGGAGGCGGCCGAGCGCCTAGTCCAGACGCGTCCGGTTTCCGGAGACGCATGTCCGAACCCACTCCATCCCTTCTCTCCGAAAGCCAGCGGCGCCTCGTGGGCATCGCTCTGTCGCTCGCGGCGGCGGCCCTCATCGCCGCCCTGGTCTGCGGTTCGGTCTTCGTGCTCAGCCGGCTGCTCGCCCTGTTTTCCGGCGTGCTCTGGCCAATCGCGGCCGCTGGCATCCTCGCCCTCATCCTGCGACCCTGCGTGTCGCTCATCGAACGGCGCCTCCGCCTGCCCCGCATCGCCGCGGTGAGCCTGCTGTTCGCCGCCTTCCTCGGGGGCGTCACGCTCCTTCTCATCCTCGCGATCCCGCCCCTGGTCTCGCAGATCCTCGACTTCGTGGCGTACCTGCCGTCGCTGTGGCACAGCGCGACCGTGTACGTGGACCAGCACTACCCGGCCTGGATCGAGACCTTCAGGCGCCATGCCGAGAATCCCGCCCTGCAGAGGATGTCGGAATCCATCGCCGTCGAGGCGAAGATGCTCCTCGCCCAGGCTGTGCCGTCCCTGAAGGCCGCCGGCGGCGGCGTGATCGTCGCCGCGAGCTTCATCACGCGGCTCGCGATCATCCCCATCTACCTCTTCTTCTTCCTGCTTTCGCGCGGCGAATCGCCCTCGCGCATCGAGGGCCAGCTGTCATTCGTGGGACCGCAGCTGCGCCAGGACCTGGTATTCCTCGGGGGCGAGTTCGTGGCGATCGTCGTATCCTTCTTCCGGGGACAACTCCTGATCGGCCTGATCATGGGCGCGCTCCTCGCCCTGGGCTTCTCGATCATCGGCCTCAAGTTCGGCCTGTTCCTCGGCCTCACGCTGGGGATCCTCAACATCGTCCCCTACCTCGGCACCATCATCGGCCTGCTCGTCGCGGTGCCGCTGGCGTTGTTCCAGCCCGGCGGCGGCTGGCAGCTCGTCGGCCTCGTGCTGCTCGTGAAGATCGTGGTGCAGGCGATCGAGGGCTGGTTCCTCACTCCGAAGATCATGGGCGCCCGGACCGGCCTGCACCCCGTCGTCATCATCTTCGCCCTGTTCTTCTGGGGCGTTGCCCTCGACGGGCTGCTCGGCATGGTGCTCGCCATCCCGCTCACCGCATTCGTCGTGACCGCCTGGCGGCTCGTCAAACGGAAGTACCTTTCCTGAGCTACGTTGGCATGCCGCCGCGATCGGGCGGGGGCCGGCGGTTGCACTCGGGCGTCGAACTCGTTCCCTGAGCGGCGTCTTCCCTCCCCCATTCTCCAAGCCCTCCGCCTTCGCCCATGTCCGACGAGTCCTCCAACGCCTCTGAATCCGGTCGCTCCCCCGGCGCCGACGATCCCCGGCGTGCGGCCGCGGAGTCCGACTATCCCCAGCCCGGGCATCGCTGGCAGGGAGACTATTTTGTCGAAAGCGCCCTCGCGGATTCCACCGGCGCCGCGGCGTGGAAGGCGGTCCACCTGCCGACCGGACGCGAGCTGCAGCTGCGGATGCTCAGGTCCGCGGATCCGTTTCATGAGCAGGCCTGGACCCTGCTGACGTCCCTGGATTGTCCCCGCCTGCTGCGCGCGCTGGGCGCGAAGGCCGTGGGCGCCCAGCGCGTGGAACTGTTCGAGCTTCCCCCGGGCCGCACCCTGCGGACCTGGCGGGCGGAGCAGCCGGGCATCGACACGCCGCTGCTGCACTCCTTCCTGCGGGACATTCTCGAGGGACTCGACGCCCTCCACGGCGCCGGCCTGGTGCACCTCCACATCGACGCCGATGCGATCTTCGTCGACGAGCGGACGACTCCGCCCCGGCTCGTCGTCGGTCACTTGGAACGAGCCGCCCGTTTTGAACGCGGCGACCTGCTGCCGGTATCCGGCGACCCCTTCTCGATCCCGCCCGAGGCCGCTGGCCTGTACCGGCATGCAGGCGGCGAAGGGCTCATGGCCTGGGACTGGTGGACGGTCGGCCGCGTCCTGCAAAAGCTGATACTCGGGCGCCACATCTGCGAGCTCGTGCTCGGCCGCCCGCTCAACCGTTCGGGCCTCCAGGAGCGCGAGTACGCGGAAAGCTTCCTGCTTGAAAAGGCCCCCGTACCGCTGCGGCCGGGAGGAGTCGAGGCCATGACCGGGCTCGAACCGCGCGTGGAACTACTGTTGAAGGGCCTGCTCACCGCCTCGCGGGATGCCCGCTGGGGTCAGCACGAGGTGCGCGCGTGGCTCGCGGGCGAGTCCCCCCAGGAACGGTACTCGCTGGGCCGCAACGAACGCGTCTTTCGCTGGAAGGGCCAGCCCCACACCGTTCGCGAAGTGGCCGAGCTCCTGCAGAAGGCCGAGAACTGGGACGCCGCCCCCGCTCAGATCATGGGCGGCGCAAATCCCGCGACGCTCGCCGGCTTTGTCCACGAGGTGCAGGGCCTGAGGCCCCTCGCCCAGAAGCTCGACGAGACGCTCCGCATCCTCGACGACCCGGAGCTCCAGGATTTCCCCCGCGAGTCCGTCGAGGAGATGGTCCTCGCGCTCGCGCTCAACGAACTCGCCGGCGGACATCTGATCTGGCGCGGAAGGCGCGTGGACGCCGGCGTGCTGCGGGAGGCCTTGCACGCCGAGGACGGATCCGGACACCTGCTGGCCTGCGTGTGGACGCTGACGTCGGTCCCCATGATTGCCGCGCTGGAGAAGACCGATTCCGAGGCGGTGCGCGTCCTGCTCGACGCCTCACATCACGCCAAGCGCGCGCTTGACCGTGCCTGGAAGCACGGCTGGCTCCCGCAGAACGACATCAAGGCCATCGCCCGCGTCTGGGAACTCGCCTTCTCGTCACCGACAGTCTGGCACGACGCGAAAATGGAGCTGCGCACGCTCTATGCCTGCAGCACCGACGAGGAGATCGACCGCATTTTCCAGAACGACAGGCCCGGTTACGACGAAGCCCTGATCCTGGCCTTCCTGGCCCCGAGCGCGCACAGCCGTGGATTCATCACCCATGAGGAGTGGGAGCGCCGCCAGTATGAGGCGCTAAGGACCCGCGGGCGCCGTGTGTCCGAGGTGCTGTTCTGGAAGCGCCTCGGTCGGGTGCTCAACTTCGGTCCCTGGTGCCTCGGTCACCTCGCCTGGCTCGTAATAGGCTGGACCTTGGTCGGGACGCTGATCGCCGTGGGCTGGCCCGGTCCCCGGTTTGTGCTGTTCGCCCTGCTCCCCGGATTGCTCGCGCTCACCATGCGCCTCGGGCTCACCGTGCTCCTCCGCGGTGAACTCGCCCGGAATACCTCCGTGAAGAACTGGCGCTTCACCGACGGTCCCGACCGCTGCGACCGGGAAATCGTCACGTCGCATGACTACACGTCCTCCCGCCTCGAACTCGAGGAGGACCTGAGGGACGTCAACAGCCAGATTGCAGGGCTCACCCGCTTGAATCCGCCCCCCGCCCGCATCCCTCCGCCCTCCAGGCTCAGCGGAGTATGGGCGTTCGCCTGGCTCAGCTGGACGCTCTGGCTCGGTCTCGTGGGGTTGTGCGGCTGGCGCTACCGCGTGCACCCGCCCACACTCAAGGCCTTCACCACCGCCTGGAGCGGCGCGGCGCAGGCGGTCTCGCCCGTCGCACCCAAGGTCGTCAAACAGCCCTGGCCGTACACCAAGCCGGACGACGTCCGGGACGTGAAGCCCGCCGCATCGCGCCCGGCCAACGATGCCGACATCGAGGCGGCCAAACGCGCGGGGCGGAGCTTCACCGACAACTACCAGCGATCCACCATCTCCGACCTCATCCTCGTCGCGATTCCGGCCGACAGCGGATTCGCATTCATGATCTACGACGGGCGACGCCAGGACCTGGCGGCCAGTACCGTCTACAAACTGTATTATCTTCCCGAACACGGGACCTGGATGCGGATCGACGGGCGCGAGGTCATGATGCCCTGAACGGACGCCGGCGCGCGCCGCCCGCGGCCAGCCAGGCGCCCACCTCGTGCTCGAGCGAACAGGTCCGGCTGTGCTCCGGGATCGGCGCGATCCGCCAGGTCCACCGCCGATCCGGAGCCCGCAGGCCTTCGAGGCCCGGCACGGTCTCACGCAGGATCTCCCGTCCGTCGGCCGTGATGCGCCGTCGTTCGAAATCGGATACCAGCAGCACCGTTCCGGGCCGCTCCTCGAGCCAGTCCAGGTGCCGTCCGGCGGCCGCAGCCGCAAGGCGCCGGCCCAGCCCCTCGTCGCCAAACCGATCCACACGCGCCCAGTCGAGAGGGAGCAGGAACAGCTGGGAACAGAGGTTCGCGGATACCACGAGATCGGGCTCGCCCCCGCATTCTGGGGGAATTCCGGCGTGCGCCGAACCCACCAACGCCGCGAGTTCGCCGGCGTCCATCGAACGCCCCGCATCGGCCATACGTGCAGCGACGCCGCTCGCGTCGAATTCCGCGCAAACGACCCGGCCCCCGACCCGCCGGGCTGCGCGCCTCGCTCGGGGGCGATGAACCAGGTCCGCAAGCACGACCCGGTCATAGCGGCGCGCGAGCGCTTCGAGCGGCACGTCATGATGCAGGCCCGCTCCGAGAATCAGGGCGCAGCGGCGCTGCGGCGGCGCCTCCATCGCACCGATGATCTCACGCCGCGTCGCCTCCAGGTGCGGCGCCCACGCCCCGCGGTTTCGGGCTAGCCGCGCGTCGATCGCGATCTGTTCGCGCAGATACCCCATCCTGCGCCAGCGGCGCGGACACGGGGTCAGGAGGTGCTCGAGAAATTCCCGGATCATCTCCGCGCGGGGTTCAGCACTGAGGATCCTCGAACTCCGCGATGCCCGGATGCGCCGCATTCGCCGCAGCCCTCGGGATCGCCCAGTCAACCGCGTCGTCCAGCTCAAGCCCGCGTGCATAGAGGGACTCAAGCAGGCAGGCCATCATGACGTCTCCCGAACCCGTCGCCGACACCTCGGCAATGCGAGGCGGCTCCAGCCAGCGGGGCGCCGCATCTTTCGTCGCAAACCACACGGGCCGCGGTCCGTCGGTCACCACCCAGGCCTTCACGGGCCAGCGGCCCAGGGCTTTTTCAAGCAGTGCGTCGACCGCGGATCCGGGTGCGGCCCGAAGCAGTCCGCGAAACTCGTCGGCATTCACCTTCACCAGCGCGACCTCCCTCTCGACGCTCCATTCGAGCGGCGCGCCGTAGGTGTCGGCACAATACGGCAGGCCCGAGCCGATCCAGTCCTCGAGCGCGGTTCGAAACGGCGCCGACGCTCCGGACGCCCAGCCGGGAGCGCTCCCGCACAGCGCGAACACCGCACGTCCGTCCGCGGCCAGCGTCTCCTCGTGCGCCCGCCCGAGCCAGTCGGCCGCAATCTGCCACGCGGCGGCGTCCGGCGGCGAATCCGGCCCCAGAAACGTCGTCTCCGGCCTTCCCGGGCTCCGCACCACCAGACCTTCGCGCGTCGCACCACCGGTGCCGAAGGCCGCGAGGTCAAAACCCTGACCTGCCAGCCACGCCCGGCACCTCTCGCCCGAAACGCCTCCCAGGAACGTAAGCGCCGTCGTGCGCGCGCCGAGCCGGCGAAGCATCTTCGTCACATTGATCCCCTTCCCGCCCACCTGAAATTCCGCCGAGGCCGCCCGCTGCGTCGCGCCCGCCGTCCAGTCGGCAAACTCGAAGGTCGTCTCCGCAAGAGGGTTGCCTGTGAACGTGAGAAAATGGGGCGAGGGCATGCCTCCTCTTCTTCAGCGGCCGCGCCGCTTTGTCCAAGCGAATCCGGACGAAAATCCGCTTTGCGCCATCGCCCGCCCTGTGGCGACATCGACCGCCACGCATGAGCCGGATACTGAACGCCTCGGATTTTCAGGACCCCGATACCGTCGCACTCGCACGGCGCCTCCTGGGAACGGTGCTCGCCAGCCGGCAGGCGGACGGCTCCGTGCTCCGACGCCGCATCATCGAGACGGAGGCGTATCATGGGTTCGACGACCTCGCGAGCCACGCCGCCCGCGGCCGCACGCCCCGCAACGCCCCCATGTTCGAGGCGGGCGGCCTGTGGTATGTATACCTCTGCTACGGCATCCACGAGATGCTCAATCTCGTCACGGGTCCGGAGGGATTTCCCGCCGCCATCCTCCTGCGCGGCGTCGAGGGAGCCGTCGGCCCCGGACGGCTGACCCGCGCACTGGGCATCGACCGGCGTCTGAACGCCCGCCCCGCGGACCCCGCAACGGGCCTTTGGCTCGAGGCGGCCGATGATCCGCCGCACCAGTTTGAAATCGTCGCCTCACCCCGCGTAGGCGTCGCCTACGCGGGTCCCGTCTGGGCCGCCAAACCCTGGCGTTTCCGTATCAGCCTGAATTCGGTGATTGAATGGAACAGAAGCCAACGAAGGGAATGAAGAACCGACCGCTTACCCCAGGATCGGGGACATTGATCCATTCACCGTTTGGGTGAGTCGATTCTGGCTCGGTGGGTTCGTGTAATCGCCTGGCTTGGGCTTCTTTGTTATCTTCGTTTTCTTCTGTTAACTGCGTTTTTTAAGATCAGGAATCCCGACTCGACGACTCCCCAAGGATCGCCTCGCACACCTCGTCAACCGATATCGCGGCGACGTCGTCCCCCCGCTTGAGCACACACGCCTCCGAGGGCGCCCAGATCGCGGGATCGCTCGGGCCGAAGAGTGCCGTCACGCGACAGCCCGCGGCCGCGGCGAGGTGCGTCACGCCGGTGTCGTGTCCCGCGTAGGATTCACAGCGTCCGAGCAGCAGTGCCAGATCAACCAGCGGAAGCCCCGCCTTTACTATCGCCTCACCCTCGAATCGCCGGACGATTCCTTCCTCGACCTCGCCGCAGACCACGAACACCTCGCGTCCGGCACCGCGAAGCCGGCGGCAGACTTCCAGCCAGCGCTCCAATGGCCAGTTTCGTCTCGGCGAACTGCTTCCCGGATGGATCGCAACCCGCCGTCCGCGTGCCGCGTCCATCGGCATTTCCCTGGCAAACCCGAGCGTCGCCGACGGAACGCGCAGCGGAATTCCAAGCTGCTCCAGCGTGGTGCAAAAATGCCGGCCCGCGGGGGCTGTGGTCGGTTTCGCCTCTCCCGCAACAAACTGTTGTCCGCGGCGCACGGGGAAATGCGACGCCAGCGCGCCGTCGGGATCCGGCCACCAGTTCACCACGAGATCAAAGCCCCCCAGCCAGTCCGCCAGGGGGCGCGCCAACGCCACATCGCCGTGGAGCGGCGCCCAGCGCGCTTCGTGCTGCGAATGCGCTGCGGCAATCAGCCCATCGCGCAGGGCGAGTTCCGCTGCCGACTGGTTTCCCACCAGTTCGATCCTCGCCCCGGGCCAGCGCTCGCGCAGCAGCCTCAGCGCCGGAATGGTGACCAGAAAGTCGCCCAGCGCTCCGCCCCTGAGAATCAGGATCGAGTTCATGGGCGCCTTCGTCTCGTCCGTGCCCAAGCCCCAGACACGCTTACTGGGCGCGCGACAACGCGGCGGTCTCCGCGGATTTGCCCTCAGTATGCTGGACGAGCGTGAGCTGCGCGGTGCCGATGTTCAGCTTCAGCTGCATCTTTACCGGAAGCCGCTCTGCGTCCTGCGCCACCCAGATCTTGATCTCCCCGCCGCGCTTGAAGATGCCGCGCGGCGCCTCGTCGACCATGCGCGGGACCAGCAGCAACGCCTTCACATCGCCCTCGGGCGTGAGCACCGTTTCATAACCCCGCGCCCGGATCTCGACTGGATACACGTCGCGATCCGCGAAAACGAGGGCCTTGCGCTCAACGCCCGGCCCCGTCGCCCACTCGCGCGCCTCGATCAGCGCCGAGATCAGGTCGATCGGATCGCCCTTCGGAATCGGGAAATCGCAGTCGCGGCCAGGCCTGAGGGGGTCGCGATGGGATACGATCCGATGCACGTAGTCGAATTTCGTCACGGCATCGCTGACCTCGCGCCCGTGGTAGGCCTTGTTGGTCGCGATGATGATCCGGCCCGTCGCGGCATCGATCAACGCCACTGCGGTCTCCTGATAGCTGTAAAAGGCCCGGATGATCCCGCGCGTCGAGGTGGTCATCACCACCCGGAACACCGGACGCCCCTCGTAAAGCTCGCGATGCGCGCTGATGGTGATCTCGCCCGCAGAATGGAAGATGCCCCAGCTCACCCGATAGCGCAGGCTCTCCCCGTCGTGCAGTGCCGTGTACGGTGCGGCGTGCGCCGCCACCGGCAGGAGGGACAGAATCAGAAGGGCGATGAGCGTTCGCATTGCGATGTGAGTACCGCTCATCGCCGACCGCCAGCCCGGGGTCAAGTTCACTGTGGAAACCACGGAGCGGCCGCGGCGATTCCAAGATGGCGTTTTCAAGCAATCTTTCCCAATGACTCCGCGATGACCTGGGACATTCGCTACAACAACGGCGTCCACCTGCCGCAGATCGACTGGTGGCTCGACGCCCACCGGCCCGTCGAACGGTCGGTCGTGTCCCACGCGCATTTCGACCACCTCGCAGCCCACCGCGAGATCATCTGTACCCCTCAGACTGCCAGGCTGATGCGACTCCGGCTTCCGAGGCGCCGCGTCGAGCACGCGCTTCCGTTCGGCCTCACCGAGCGTCTCACCGAGGACTGCACGATCACGCTTCTGCCCGCCGGCCACATCTGCGGCTCGGCCCTCTGCCTGCTCGAACACGAGCAGCACGGACGCCTGCTCTACACCGGCGACTTCAAACTCCGCCCCAGCCTCACCGCCGGCACCTGCGCGACACCCCGGGCCGACGTCCTGATTATGGAGACCACCTTCGGCCGGCCGATCTATCAGTTCCCAGAGCCGCGAGCCATCTTCGACGAGATCAGGGCCTTCTGCCGCACGACGCTCGAGGACGGTGCGACCCCCGTGCTCATGGCCTACAGCCTCGGCAAGACCCAGGAACTGCTCGCCGGCCTCGGCGACCAGGATGCGCCGGTCCTGCTTCACCCCCAGTGTTTCGCCCTCACGCGGATGCACGAGGAATTCGGGCTGCGGTTCCCCGGCTACGCGAAGTTCTCGGAAGAACGCCTGCGCGGCAGCATCGTAATCGCCCCCCCGCTCGCGCCCAATGCAGGCTTCTTCCGAAAGATCCCGGCCCGCCGCACCGCCTTCGTGTCAGGCTGGGCCATCGAGCGCTCAACCGTGTATCGCCAGCGCTGCGACGCCGCATTTCCGTTGTCCGACCACGCCGATTTTCCCGAGCTCCTGCATTTCGTCGAGGCCGTGGCGCCGCGCAGAGTCCTCACGCTGCACGGCTTCTCCACCGACTTCGCCCGCACGCTCCGGGAGCGTGGCATCGAGGCCTTCGCGCTCGACAAGCCTGACCAGCTCGACCTTGGACTCGCGCTTCCGGCGCCCTAGACCGACACCTCCATCGTCGCCGCCTTCCGGCGGTGCTCGTCCGCGCCCACGCCGTGGTAGCTCAGGGCGAAATAGACCGTGGCCACCACGATCAACGCGAGCAGCCCTCCCCAGAACACGGGCCAGTGCTCAGTCTGATGGATGCCGGTGCAGGTCTCGTACCACCAGCCGGTCCCGAGGTAGCCGATCAGGTTTCCAATTCCATTGATCATCAGCGCCATCAAGGCCTGGGCCCGCGCCTGCATGCCCGCCTCGATGCGCTCGGCGAGGTAGATCTGCCCCGTCACGTAGAAGAGCGCATAACAGGCGCCATGCATCGCGATGCCCGCAATGATCCAGCCCCTCAGGTCGAGCGAGAACAGGCTGTACCTCGCCACGGCCAGCAGGAGGCCCGCGAGGAAGATCCACTTCAGCCGCACCCGCCTCCAGATCGATCCCAGCAGAAGCAGGCCCAGGATTTCGGAGATCTGCCCCACCGCCATCGTCGCGGTCGGCTTAAGGTAGCCCAGATCCGTCAGATTCAGGGGCGCATACGGATAGAACGACGCGAGTGGAATCGTGAGCAGCACGGTCGTGATGAACACGATGCGGTGGTCGCGGTTCTTCAGCAGGCCAAACGAGTCCAGGCCCAGGCGCTGGCTCCAGCTTCGCCGGCCCGTCCCGGCCGCCGGCGCAGGAGTCTCGGGCAGGAGGTAGGTGTAGAAGCCCAGCGCGGCCATCACCGCCGCCGACGCGTATCCTGAAAGTGGCGACGTATCCGCGGCGAGGCCGTAGCTCACGAACCAGCCCGCACCGGCCCAGCCAACGGTGCCCCAGAGTCGGAGGAGGCCGAACTGCCGCGACGGACGGTCGAGGTTCACGAGGGCGATCGTCGTGGCCAGGCTGACGCACGGGCTCGAGCACAGCGCGCGCAGCTGCATCAGTCCGATCATCAGAAACCCGCCCCAGGCCCTCTGTATCGCAAGGTAGCTCAACGCGAGCGTCACCGCGGACAGCCAGTTGAGCCAGCGCGCGAGCCGGACCGGCGACACCTGGTCGTCCGCCATCGCCCCGACGATCAGCGGCGAGATGAAGGCCGCCACGGCACTGCAGGCGAACCCAGCCGGGATGTACGCCGCAAGCCCATGCGCTCGCAACACGTTGCTGAAACTCACCTGCCACAACCCCGGCGCACCGAGCTGGAGCAGAAAGAGGCCGCCAAGAAGGAGCTTGTTCTGCAGGGACGATGCGGGTTTCACAGTTGGAGGTGGGCCGGGAGCCTGCCCCGGACGCGACCGCGGGGGCGAGTCATTTCGCGAACCTCGTCCGCGGATCGAACCTCGCCACCGCATCCCGGTCCAACGAGCCGCACCGACCATGAACAAACCCATCCTTCCCCTCGTCCTCCTCGCCCTGATCACGATCCTCGGCGCGGTCGCATTCCGTTGGTACAAGACCGCAGCTGATCGTGAGTTGGCGGCGGATCGCGCCGCCATTGCCCGCGCTGACGCCCTGCGTCAGCGCGACGCCGCCGAGAAGCAGGCTGCCGCCCAGGCCGAGGCCAGCCGCATGGCCGAAGTCCGCGCGCAGCAGGAAGCCCGCGAAGCCGCGCAGAAGGCCGCCCTCGCCGAGAATGCGGAAAAAGCCGCCGACCAGGCCCGTGCCGAAGCCCAGGCCCGCTCCTCTCAACTCGAAGATCAGATCGCGGAACTCAAACGGGCCAAGGCGGATGCCGAAAAACAAGCGCAGGAGCTGGAGGCTGAACGCAAGGCCTCTGCCGCCGAACGCGACGCCGCACGCGCCCGCGTCATCGCCCAGCTCGATGAGCTCGACCGCCAGCGCAAGGCCCTCGAAGCCGAAGACGCCCGTCTGAAGGCCGCCATGAAGGCCCTTCAACAGCCCGCCACCACGAACTGGAAGCCCGGACACCTCGAAACCCGCGCTGTCCAGCCCTCCGATTACAAGCGCCGGGCCCACGAATATCAGGAAATTTTCATGGCCAACGACGCCGCCCTCACCCCGCCCCCGCCCTCACCGGGCAGACATTGATTGACGGGCGTCCGCAGGACCCCCATTTCGGGCTTTGCCGCCGCGGACCCCATTCGGTGGATTCCCCTCGGAATCCGAAGGTTGCATTTGGGTAAAATTCAGCCTTGCATTTGCAGCGCCCACACAGCTTTATCCGCGCTTTTATTTATGAAAGCCACCATCAAGACCCAAGGCCGACAGTTCACTGTTTCCGAGGGAGACATTTTGATCGTCAACCGCTTCCCGGGCACCGAAAAGGGCTCCACCGTGCAGATCACCGACGTGCTCGCGGCCGGCGAAGGCGCCAGCTTCAAGGTCGGTACGCCCACCCTCGCCGGAGCGTCCGTCAAGGCCACCGTGCTTGAGAACAAGCGCGGCGAAAAGGTCATCGTTTTCAAGAAGAAGAAGCGCAAGGGCTACGAAAAGAAACAAGGCCACCGCCAAGAGTTGTCGGTCATCAAGATCGACTCGATCAGCGTTTAATAGGAGACACCCGTCATGGCACATAAGAAAGGTCAGGGAACTTCAAGCAACGGCCGCGACAGCCACTCGCAGCGCCTCGGCGTCAAGGCCTTTGGCGGCGAGAAGGTCATCGCCGGCAACATCATCGTCCGCCAGCGCGGCAGCAAGCTGCACGCCGGCAAGAACGTAGGCATCGGCCGCGATTGGACCCTGTTCGCCCTCAAGGACGGCACGGTCGCCTTCGACAAGGCCCACCGCCGCGTGTCCGTCGTCTGAGTACACGCAAATCTGGCTTTCAAAAGGCGCCGGCTCCCAGCCGGCGCTTTTTTTTGCGCCCCCACCCCGCGCTCAGCGCCGTCTCGAAGACGCCAGCTTGAGCGCCGGTCGGCCAAAGATACACGCCATCAGCCAGCGCTGCCCCCCTCCCCAGAACGGCCGCCCCTGAAACCAGCGCGCCAGAGCAGGTATCCCGCTCCCAGATACTTCAGGACCGCATACGCCGCCGGCACCGCGAGAACGAAAACCGTCAGTCCGAAGGCCGCCAGCATCATGTGCATGGCGAACCCCGCCCCCACGCCAGGCAGCACGATCGCGGCCGCCCGCGGGCACTGCCGAGCGCGAGGCAAGATGGATCATGACCCGCCCCTCCGACAACGACGGAGGCCGCTCGCGTGCGGCGGGCGGCCTCCGGTTGAATCCAAATCTGGAGGTGCGCTCAGCGGATGAACAGCATCTCCTCGTAGGTCGGCACCGGCCAGAGGTCGTCGGCCACCACCTCCTCGAGCGCGTCGACCGCCTTGCGGATGTCGTCGAGCTTCGGGAGAACCTCCCGGTTGTAGTGCGCCGCCTCGGCGACGAGGCCCTCGGCATGGTGGCTGCGGATCTCGACGAGATCGGCGACCTCGGACTGGAGCGCAGCGATCAGGCCCGTGACCTTCTCGAGTTGCGCCGTGTCGGCCTTGATTCCGGCCGCCTTCAGCGAGGCGACGTTGGTCGCGAGCTCGGTCTGGTAACGCAGCGCCGCGGGCAGGTACTTTGTGCTCACCATCTCGGCGACTATGTTCGCCTCGACGTTGATGGCCTTGCAGTACTGCTCGAGCAGGATGTCGTGGCGGGCCTGAAGCTCGCGCTTGCTGAGCACGCCGTACTTCTCGTAGGCGGCGACGGTCGCCTTGGCGACGATCATGGGCGCCGCGTCCACGGTGGTCCGCAGGTTCAGCAGGCCGCGTTTGAACTCAGCCTCCTTGTGCCACTCTGCGGAGTAGCCATTGCCGTTGAAGATCACCGCGCTGTGCTCGCTCGCAATCTCGGTGAGGAGATTGGCCACGGCGTCCTCGAACTTCTTGCCCTTCGGCGCGCGCTCGAGCTTCGTCGCGATGTAGTCGAGCGACTCGGCGACGATCGTGTTGAGGGCGGCTAGGGGCCCGCCGATGGACTGGTTCGAGGCGACGGCGCGAAACTCGAATTTGTTTCCGGTGAAGGCGAACGGCGAGGTGCGGTTGCGATCGCCCGCGTCCTTCATGAGCGGCGGAATCACGTCCACGCCGAGGTGCATGAGGCCGCCCTTCTTGGAGCTCTTGGCCTTGCCCTTCTTCAGCTGCTCGAACACGTCGGCCAGCTGGTCGCCCAGATACACGGAGATGATCGCGGGGGGCGCCTCGTTCGCGCCGAGGCGGTGATCGTTGGACGCCGAGGCGACCATCGCGCGGAGAAGGCCGCCGTGGCGGTGAACCGCACGCACGACTGCGGCGCAGAACACGAGGAACTGCATGTTGTCGTGGGGCGTGTGCCCCGGCTCGAGCAGGTTGCCCTGGGTCGAATTGCCGAGCGACCAGTTCAGGTGCTTGCCGGAGCCATTGATGCCCGAGAACGGCTTCTCGTGCAGGAGGCACTCCAGGCCGTATTTGCGGGCCACGCGCTTCAGCGTGATCATGGTCAGCTGCTGATGATCCGCGGCGACATTCGCGGTCTCGTAGATCGGCGCGATCTCGTACTGCGACGGCGCCACCTCGTTGTGGCGCGTCTTCACCGGGATGCCCAGTTTGTACATCTCGGCCTCGCACTCATGCATGTAGGCGAGCACGCGCTCCGGAACGACGCCGAAGTACTGATCCTCGAACTCCTGGCCCTTCGGTGGCTTCGCGCCAAACAGGGTGCGGCCCGCGGACAGCAGGTCGGGACGCGCCAGGAAGAAATTGCGGTCGATCAGGAAGTACTCCTGCTCGGGACCGGCCGTCGCGGACACCATCGCAATGTTCGTGTGGCCGAAAAGCTTCAGGATGCGGCGGGCCTGCTCGTCGAGGGCTTTCATCGAGCGGAGCACCGGGGTTTTCACGTCGAGCACCTCGCCGGTCCACGAGACGAATGCCGTCGGGATGCAAAGGGTGACGCCGTTGGCGTTCTCAACGAGGTAGCACGGACTCGTCACGTCCCAGGCCGTGTATCCACGGGCCTCGAACGTCGCGCGGATGCCGCCGGAAGGGAACGACGACGCATCAGGTTCGCCCTGGGCGAGCTGCTTGCCGGAGAACTCAGCGATCGCGCCGCCCTTGCCGTCGGGCTCCAGGAAGCTGTCGTGCTTCTCCGCGGTCAGGCCGGTCAAGGGCTGGAAGACATGCGCGTAGTGGGTCGCGCCGCGCTCGAGCGCCCAGTCCTTGATGGCGGTCGCGACTATGTCGGCGGTGCTCGGATCGAGCGGGGCGCCCGTGTCGATCGTCTTCTTCAGGGCCTTGTAGACCGCCTTCGGAAGGCGCGACTGCATGACCTTGTCGTTGAAGACATTTTTGCCGAACAGGGCGGCGGAGTGGCTTTCCTTGAAAGCCAGCGTGTTGGTGACGCGAAAGTTATTCGCGGCCGAGATGGCGTTGAGACGTGCGGGACTGACACTCATGGAGGTTACTGGTTGGAGGGCTGAGGAATTGCGTGCAGTGTGAACGAGCGAAAGCGAAAGGCTGCGCGGACGCGCGTCGTCGCGATCGTGGGTCTCGATCAATGGAGGAGGAGTTCAGGTCACTCGGGTCAAAGAATCGAAGCTCCCCGACGGGGAGGAGCTGCCATGCCAAGCCCGACTACACGAAGCGCCGTTTTGGTCGGAGCAACACTATTTTGGCGGCTCCGCGGCCGCCGACTGACCGCCGATCACCCCCACCTCAGCGGAGGCTCTCGGCCCACAGTTTGCGGGAGACCAGGAGTCGTTCGATCCGGCGCTTGGAATCGGCGACCTGGTCGGGCGCCAGACGCGGGCTCAGTTCGAGCACGAGCAGGTGGTAGGGACGCCAGAACTCGCTGATCATCGAAAAATCGATCCGCCCGGAGCCGACGGCCTGATGGTCCTGACCGTGAGCACTGACGTCGTGGAGATGAAACCCCAGCAGCCTGGGCGCATTGGCCTCGAGGTGCGGGCGGTGCTCAAGCATCCCCATGCGCTCCTTGAGATGAGCGTGTCCAGTATCGTGCCAGTACCCCGCGGGCGTGCCCTCGGGCAGACTCGACAGAAGTGAGCCAAAATCCGAATCCAGAGGAAGTTCGTCAAACCGCTCGCGATTCTCGAAGCCGAGGGTGATCCCGTTTTCCTTGGCGTAGTCGGCCACGGCTAGAATGCTCCGGGTAACCTCCGCCCAATACCGAGGCATGCACTTGCGGAGCCGGGCCAGCGCCGACTCCTTGACGACCGCATAAGTCTTGTCGTCGGCATAGCTGTCCATCGGATGAGCCCGCTGGTAGGCCCTTAGCTTGCGCGCGGGGTTGAACCAAAAGAAACGCACGCTGCCGAGATGGCAGACCAGGACCCGCGCCTTGACCTGGGCAGCAAAATCGATGGATCGCTTCGTCGCCCGCACCCACTGCTCACGCTCGCGGGAGTCCTTGGACGAAGGCTCGTACAGATTCGGGGCCGGATGCATGATCCCCGCCGGCAGGGGACAGAAATTATGGCAGGAACTCACCTGGATCAGCCCCTCCTCCACCGCCTTCAAGATCCCGGGCACAAGCGTGATACGAATGCCGTGGCTCAACTCGACGTGGCTGAACCCCATTGCGACGATCTCTTGGATCATCGTATAACCATCCTGATGTCGCTGGGACAACCAGCAAGTGGACAAGGAGAGAACTGGACTCACAACGTTTCAGATTTGTGGGTATTATCGATCCCGGCGAGTCCTTTCCTTAGCGTAAAATTCCCCCCGCCTGAGATTTCCAATTCACGGCCGAACGCCATCCGCGCCGCTCATGGGCGCAAAAAAGCCGCACTCGAAAGGGTGCGGCTTATTGAAAATGGAAAGAAATCGACTGGATCAGCTCTCGTGACGGCGACGCAGCATCGCGGTGAAGGCCTGGACCTTCTCCTTGCGACGACGCCTCTCGCAAGGCTTCTCGTAGTAACGCTTCGCGCGAACACCCTTGATGATATTCTCACGATCGAGCTTCTTTTTGAGGCGGCGAATGGCGCGATCGATGGGCTCGTTCTTACGGATTTTGATCTCGATGGACATGTCGAAGGAAAAGGGTTGTCGGCGAAAAAGCGTGAATAGGTCACACCCACCCCGCTCCGTCAATGGATTTTTTGCGGTTTCTGAAGGTTCAGCCCGGGTTTCCGTCACCGGCCGGCATCCAGCAGGCTGACGAGGCACGCAGCCATCACGGCGAGGGAAATGAGTTTCGTTACAAGCACGATGCGCAACGCGAGCCAGGGACGGCGGATTTCGGGTCGCGTGCACGCCGCCCCAACCAGCGCCACGGTGGTCGCAAGCTCGAGGATGAACACCGGAAGGTTCCACCTCAGGACCAGCAGCCCAAACGACGCAAACGCCACCCGCGTGAGCAGCTCGATCGACGCGAGAAACACAGTGTCAAACCACGACAGGTCGCGTCCCAGCCGCCGGATCGTGAAACGCAGCGCCAGCACGGTAAGCGCCATGCGAAACAGCGAGGCCACGAGCAGGAGCGGCGGAGGCGCAAAGCGGCCCTGCGAGTCAAAGAGCTGGGGATCGAAGGCCAGCCTGACAAAATTCGCCGCCCGCCGCAGCGCAGGCAGGGCGCGATCCTCGACGGGCGCATAGGTCGAAACGCCTCGTTGCGTGAGCTCCTTGGCCAGCGACTCGCGTCTCTCCGGGGCAGGCGCAGGGGTCGGAGCCGGAACCCGGGCTGACGGCGGGCCAGGCACCGCTCGAGCCGGCGCCGGAGCCGTGGGCACCGCTTCAACCTCCCGGGGTGGTTCCAATGCCGTCTGTCCCTTGAACCCGCTCACGAGCACCAGCTGGTCGTTCCTGAATTCGAAGCGCGCCCCGTCCGGAAAAATCAGGATCTGGTGCCCGGGCGCGCTCACACTCGAGGCGGGCCTGCCCAGGCGTCCGACCAGCTCAGTTGCGCTCATGCCCATCCACACCGCAGGTTCCGACGGCGCGGCACGCAGCACGACGAGGCTTAGCACGAGGGGTAACAGGTATCGCAGGGCTCGACCCACGCCGCTAAGTATCCGGCAGGCAAAGTCGACTGCAACGCGGGATTGCAGGGATCGGCGCGGACCTGCTTCCCTCCTGACCACACGTCCGCGCCATGCGTTTTCTCGTCACCAACGACGACGGCATCGACTCCGTCTTTCTCCACGTTCTCATTCGCGCCCTCGCTGCCGGCGGGCACCAGCTCGTCGTGGCCGCCCCACGCACCGAGCAGAGTTGGGTCGGCGCCGCCAAATCCAGGCTCCGCCCCGTTGAATCCCGCGCGGTGGACAAGGGCTTCGGCTGCCCCACCTGGGTGATCGACGGCACGCCGAGCGACTGCGTCAACATCGCCCTCGAGCACCTCGTCCCGGGCGAGCTCCAGCCCGACGCCGTGATCAGCGGCATCAACGTCGGCCTCAACGCCAGCCTGGGGTTCATCCTCGCCAGCGGCACGGTTGCCGGCGCCTTCGAGGGCGCGCTCCACGGCCTGCCCGCCATCGCCGCCTCCCAGGATCTGACGACCGAGCTCTACGACGAGCTGAAGCTCAACGGCGGCAGGCCGGATGCGACCATGACCGCCACGCTCGAGCACTCGGCAAGTCACGCCGCCGCCCTCGCTCCGGGACTCGTCGCCGACACCCCTGCCGGCAGCTTCGTCGTCCACAACCTCAATTTCCCGTATCCATGCACCTCCGACACCCGCGTGCGGCGCACCGTGCCCGCCCGCGTGGTCGTCCCCCGGCTCTTCGGCCCCGCGGGCCACGACGGCGCGCACCGCATGATCTTCCGCGCGGGCGAGGATCTTTCTCCGGCCGGTCTCGAGACCGACCGCGCAGCCCTGTCCGAGGGCTTCATCAGCCACAGCCGCCTCGACTACACGCGGCTAGGCACCTGAAGGTGACATTTGTGTTTTTTCCACCTGGCCACTTCACTTCGAGTCGCATTCCTGCCTAGCTCCCACCCCGAACCCGACCCTGCATGAAGCCCCCGAAACGAATCGGAATCCTCACCGCCGGCGGCGACAGCCCCGGCCTCAACGCAGCCATTCGCGCCGTGGGCAAGGCCATGATCGGCGAATACGGCTGGGAGATGATCGGCTTCCGCGATGGGTTTCTGGGGCTCGCCTCGAATCGATACGTGAAGCTCGGCAAGAACGAGCTCGCCGGCATCCTCACCCTCGGAGGCACCTTCCTCGGCACCAGCCGCGACAAGCCCCACCGCATGACGATCAACGGGCACGAGCGCAACATGCTCGGCACAATCGCGGCCAACTACAGGAGGCTTAAACTCGATGCTCTGATCTGCATCGGCGGCGGGGGCACGCACAAGAACGCCCTTCGTCTCGTCGAACTGGGACTGCGCGTCCTCACCCTCCCAAAGACGATCGACAACGACGTGGCCGGCACCGACGTGACGATCGGCTTCGACACCGCGCTCGGAATCGCGTCCGAGGCGATCGACCGCCTTCACAGCACCGCCCACAGCCATCACCGCATCGTCGTAGCGGAAATCATGGGACACAACGCCGGTTGGCTCGCCCTCGGCGCGGGAATCGCCAGCGGCGCGGATGTCATCCTCATTCCCGAAATCGCCTACGACGTGGAAAAGATCGCCGCCGCCATCCGGCGCCGCTCCCGCCACGGGACCAATTTCAGCATCGTCGCGGTCGCGGAGGGAGCCAAGTCCATCGAGGACGCCGCCCTCTTCGACAATGTCGAGCGTCGGCGCAAGGATGCGCGAACCAAGGAGGAAAAGGAATACGCCAAGCTGCGCCTCACCGAGCTGGAGACGAAGCACGCAGGGAACACCATGCGGCTCGCACGCCAGCTCGAGGAACTGACGAAACTCGAGTCGCGCGTCACGATCCTCGGTTATGTGCAGCGCGGCGGAACCCCGTCTACGGCGGACCGCATTCTCGCGACCCGGCTGGGCACCGCCTGCGCCCGCCTCGCCGTCGAGGGAGCCGGTGGGGTGATGGTAGCCGCCCGCGGAGAGGGAGTGAAGGCGGTCCCCATCGCAGAGGTCGCGGGAAACCTGAAACTCGTCGCGAGAGACCACTCGTGGGTCCAGGCGGCCCGGGCCGTCGGAACCTCACTCGGCGACTGATCCCCGCGCGAGCCTCCGGGTATTCCCGGGCTGCGGCTCGCCCGCGGGCGCACGCACCAAGAGCCACCCCGAAGCGGTCTGTCGTCGCCCAAAGAAAAATCACTGGCCTCTCGCAGGTCCGCAAAAAAGCCGCCTTGTCGAGGCGGCTTTGAAAAGGATACGAGAGGTTCGGAAGCTCAGGACGCGTGTCTGGCAGGCCGACGCGACTTCTGTTCGATGAATTCGCGGATGACTTCCATGCGACGCTGGGCGACCTTTTCGGCTTCGATCTGGTCGACCGAACGCTGACTTTCACGATCCGCCATCGCGCGGCGCATCTTGGAAAGGGCGAGATTCTGAAGCTGACGGACGCGTTCGCGGGTGACCTTGAACCGACGCCCCACTTCCTCGAGCGTCAATTCATCGTGGCCGCCCAAGCCGAAGCGCAGCTTGATGATTTCGGCCTCACGCGGCTCCAGGGAGTCGACCATCGCGTGAAGATCCAAGTTCAGGTTCTTCGCACGCAGGTTCTCGAACGGACTCGCCGCGTTTTCGTCTCCGACGATTTCGCCAAACGTGGTCGAGTCGCTCTCCTCGCCCACCGGAGCGTCGAGCGACGCGGGGCGGACGGAGACCGACTTGAGGTGCGCGACCTTGCTGGTCGGAATGCCCAACTCGATGGCGATCTCCTCGTCAGTGGGCTCGCGTCCGAGCTCCTCGGTCAGCGCCATCGCGGTTCGGCGCATTTTGGCGATCTTGTCGACGAGGTGCACCGGCAGGCGGATCGTCTTCGATTGGTTGGCCAGAGCCCGCTTGATGGATTGCTTGATCCACCAAGCCGCATAGGTCGACAACTTGCCGCCCTTGCGGGGATCGAAACGCTCCACGGCTTTGATCAGGCCGATGTTGCCCTCGCTGATGAGATCCAGCAGCGGCAACCCAAAGTCCTTGTAGTCCATCGCGATCTTCACCACCAGGCGCAGGTTCGCCTTGATCATGTGATCGCGGGCCGCCTTGTCGCCGCGGCGGATGCGCTTCGCGAGGCTGAACTCCTCGTCGATCGTCAGGAGCGGCGTCTTCGCGATCTCCTGCAGATAAAGTTGGAGATTGGAGCGCTCGAGCGGCTCGGTGTGGTGAGTCGGTGCTTCGGCCTTCTCGAGGAACGAAGGCGGCGCATCCGGTGCAATCTGGGGGCTCAGTGGCGCCGCATCGAATTCGCCTTCCGGTAGATTGCTTCGGAGATATTTCGTGGAGGCAGTCATGGCAGCGAGTGTGATTGAGATCTGTTCGCAAACCCCGAGTCTTCAGCAGAATCGAAGTTTGTGTTCTTAAGTGACTCGTGAGAGGAGGATAAAGGAGTTCACGTCAGAACTTGATAACGGATGGATTTTGGCAGTCAGACACCGAAAATCGAGCACATCCCCATTTTTTGTCCTGTTAGGGGTTCCGCTTATTGCTCATTTGCCACGGAATTAAGCTTGCTGAGTGTTAGACAAGGACTCGCGCCTGCATACCAAGATCTTATAAAACACCCTACCTAAACGCAATTGATCAACATTAATACCCAAATTCCTAGGTCAGAATAGGGATTTAAGCTAAGTTACTTACTACCAAAGCATTACATCTTTAGTGCACAATTTGTTCTAGCCGGCAAAGATAAGAAGCAGCGAATAGGCTTAGAACCGCTCGGCCATCGCCACGGCCTTGAAAAGTGCTGAGGCCTTGTTGACGGTCTCCTGATATTCGGAAGCCGGGACGGAGTCGGCGACAATCCCAGCTCCCGCCTGGATGTGGATCTTGCCGTCTTTCAGGAGCGCCGTGCGCAGCATGATGCAGGTGTCCATATTCCCGTCGTAGCCGAAGTAGCCGAGCGCTCCCGCATACGTGCCGCGCTGGGAGGGCTCCTTCTCCGCGATGATCTGCATGGCCCGGATCTTCGGCGCCCCCGACACCGTACCCGCCGGAAACGTCGAACGCACCAGGTCGTACGCGGTCTTGCCGGGCGCGATGTCGCCCTCGACCTGGGAGACGATGTGCATGACGTGCGAGTACCGCTCCACGACCATGTACTCGGGGACCCTGATCGAACCGAAGCGGCAGACGCGGCCGATGTCGTTGCGCGCCAGGTCCACAAGCATGAGGTGTTCGGCGCGCTCCTTTTCGTCGTCCAGCAGCTCCTTCTCGAGCGCCTGATCCTCGGCAACTGTCGCCCCGCGGCGGCGCGTGCCTGCGATCGGCCTGATCTCCACGAGTCCGTCGGTCAGGCGCACATGGACCTCCGGGGACGCGCCGACGATCGCGAAATCGTAGGCATCCAGGATGAACATGTAGGGCGAAGGGTTCACCGTCCGGAGCGCGCGGTAGAGGTCGAGTGGGCTCTTGGAAAACTCCCGGGTGAAACGTTGCGACGGGACCACCTGGATGATGTCGCCGGAGCGGATGTATTCCTTGGTGGACTCCACCGCCGCCTCGAAATCGGAGCGCGAGAAATTGCCCGGCGGCACCTCCACGCGGCCCGGTTCCACGAGCGCGGCGGGAGCGATCTCCCGCGGATCCTTCAGGATCTCGAACAGCTGGCGCAGCGTCTCGCAGGCCTTCACGTAGGCCGCATCCACGTCGCCGTCCACATGGGCGTTCACGCACAGCCGCATCGTCTGCTTGGCGCGGTCGAAAATCAGGAGCGAATCGACGAGGATGAAATAGAGCAGCGGCATGCCGAGTTCGTCCTTCGCGGCGGGCGGAACGGTCGGTTCAATGCGCGTCACGTACTCGTAGCCCACAAACCCCACCGCGCCCCCCGTGAACCGGGGCAGCCCGGGAATCTCCACCGGCTTGAACGCCGCCATCTCGCGCTCGATCAGCGTCAACGGGTCCTTCGGGGTCGGCACGTGCTCCACGCGCCCGCCTTCACCGCGGATGGTCGTGGTCTCCGCTCCGCACGAGAACACCTTGGGGGGCCGGCAGCCGATGAAACTGTAACGTGAAAGGTTCTCGCCGCCTTCCACCGACTCCAGGAGAAACGAGGGGCCCGCCTGCTTCAGCTTGGCGTAGGCCGACACAGGCGTTTCGAAGTCGGCCATAAGGTCCGTGTACACCGGTATCAGGTTTCCACGGGAGGCCAGGGCGAGGAACTCGGAGCGACTCGGGTAGATGTTCATCGGCGCCCGAGACTAACGGTCATCGTTTCCGGGAAAGCAAGGCTGCAGCGGCACGGCAAAACGGGAGGGGAATTTACAGGGATGCAGGGGATGAAAGGGATGGGTTTAGGCCGGAGACGGATCGGTTCGTGACTCTCTCCGCCAGGGAGTCGCAACGGTCGCGGGAACTCGGGCTCGCGCGGTCTAGGTCCATCGGGCATCCCCTTCATTCCTTCCATCCCTGTTAATCCCCTCGGCCAAAAAAAGACGCCGCCCCGGGCGGGAACGGCGTCTTTGGAAAAGGAATCGGAAGACCGGTTATTCCGCGGCGGGAGCCTCGGGAGCGGCGTCCTTCGACTTGCGCTCGCGGCGCTCCTTCTTCGGAGCCTCGGGCGCCTCCTCGACGGTGGGCACGATCGGGTTCTCGGAGACGACGTCGAAGGACAACTCGACCGACACGTCGGCGTGGAGCTTGATCTTCACCTCGTGCTTGCCGATGGCCTTCACCGGCGTGTGGAGATGGATCTTCTTCTTCTCGATCTGCACGCCCGCCTCGACGAGCTTGTCGTGGAGGTCGTTCGCGGTGATCGAGCCGAACATCTTGCCACCCTCGCCCGTCTTGACGACGAAGGCGATGGAGGTCTTCTCGAGCTTCTTCGCCAGCTCCTGGGCGCCGGCGAGCTCCTGGGCCTCGCGCTCGGCGCGACGCTTCTTCAGGGACTCAACCTGCTTGCGGTTCGCGCGGGTGAGCGGAACCCCAAAGCCGCGGGGGAGGAGATAGTTTCGAGCGTAACCGGCGCGGACTTTGACTTGGTCGCCCTCACCGCCGAGACCGTCGACGGGCTTGAGGAGGAGGATTTCGCTATTAGCCATTTTAGTATTGGTTTAAAGGATGATGGAGGTGGGTTTGGGCACCGAATGGATTCAGAACGGAACGTCCTCGTCCATGGACTCCGACGCCGGGGCAGGCTTCGAAGCACCACGCGAGGGCGGCGGCGTGAAACGAGGCTCCGAGGTCTGATCGACGTCGTCGCCTGAGGCTCCGTGACCGGAGTTGCCCGGGGCACCACCGCCCGCGGCACCGCCGCGACCGAGGAACTGGACGTTGTCGAGCACGACCTTCAGTCGGCTGCGCTTCTGACCGCTCTGCTTGTCTTCCCACTGGTCGAGGCGCAGTCGGCCTTCGACGAAACAGGGGCTTCCCTTGGTCAGGTACTTTGAGACGAGCTCGCCTTGTTTGCCCCAGGCCTCGATGTCGACAAAGGTCGTCTCATCGCGCATGGCGCCCGACTCGTCCTTGAACTGGCGGTTGACCGCGAGCCCGAACTGACAAATGGACGTGCCCTTGGGCGTCACCCGGAGCTCCGGATCACGCGTCAGGTTGCCGATGAGAAATACCTTGTTGAGATAGGCCATGGGGGTAGGGATTCGGTGCGCCCGTGCGCCTTAGATCGACTCGACGATGGTGCGATACACGCGGCGATTCAGGCGAAGCCGCTCGCGCAGCTTCACGGGGCATTCGGCGTCGGCCGAGAAGTCCATCTGGACGTAGACGCCATTGGTGATCTTCTTGTCGGTGACGCGAACGAAGTCGCGGCGACCGAGATTTTCGACCGCGGTCACTTCGCCTTTCACCGCGGCGATTTCGCCTTTCACTTCCTCGATGATCTTTTCGACGGAGTCCTCCGTGCCGCGATTATCGAGAATGAAGGTCGCGCGGTAAGTGCGTAGGGTGGAGTTCATGATGAGTTACGACGGTTGAGTTGATTCATGGCGTGGGCGATTCCCCGGGTGAGGAGCAGTTCCAGGCCATCGAGCGTTGTTTCGAGATTGGTTTGTACGAGAGCGAGTTGTTCGGGAGTGAATTTTCCGAGGACGAAGTCCTTGAGGTCCATCTGGGGCGGCGTCTTGGGGCCGATGCCGAGGCGGTAGCGGGCGAAGCCCTGACCGAGGTGCTCGAGCACGCTGGCCACACCGTTGTGGCCGCCGGCGCTCCCGACATGGGAGACCTTGCGAAGGCCGAGATCGATCGTGAGATCGTCGTAGACCACCGCCACCTGGCTGGGCGCCGCCTTGTGAAACCGGGCGAAGGCGCCGAGCGACCGGCCGCTCACGTTCATGAACGTGAGCGGTTTCATCAGCCAGACCGTGCGGTCCGGCGACGGGTCCCAGCGGGCGACCTCCGCCTCGAAGCGGGCCTGCTCCTTCCACGAAAGGCCGTGCCTGCGCGCGAACGCGTCGACCACGATCCAGCCGTAGTTGTGGCGGGTATCCACATAGTCGCGACCCGGGTTTCCCAGGCCGGCGACGATCGAGATGGACATGACTCAAAGAACAATCGTACCGACCCGCCGCAGTCAATCGGCGGGTCGATCCGGAAAAGCTTACTTCTTGGCGGGAGCGGCCGGCTTGGCGGCGGCACCGGCGGCAGGCTTGGCAGCGGCACCCGCGGCAGGCTTGGCGGCGGCACCCGCAGCGGGAGCGGCAGCGCCAGCGGCAGGAGCAGCGGCGCCAGCGGCGGGAGCGGCAGCACCAGCGGCAGGAGCAGCGGCTCCGGCGGCAGGCGTCGCAGCAGCCTCGACGACCGGGGCGGCCTCTTCGGCGACCTCGATGCACGAGACGATCGGAAGGCCGGGGAGATCGCGGAACTCGACACCCGCCATGGGCTTCAGGCTGCCGACCTTGATGGTCTCATTCACCTTGAGCTCGGTGACGTCGACGGTGATCACCTCGGGAAGATCCTTGGGCAGGCAGCGGATGCGAAGCTGATGGCTCGCGATTTCGAGCACGCCGCTCTCATTCTTCACGCCGTAGGACTCGCCGACGAGACGGACCGGAACGCGGATCTCGAACTTTTCGTCGGCCTTCACCTCGTGAAGATCGATGTGGAGATAGTTGTCCGTGATCGGGTCGCGCTGGACTTCCTGGAGGAAGGCCAGACCTGCGGCACCCTTGTCGCGGGACAGTTCGATGATCTTTGCGCGACCACCCACCTGCTTGAGCAGCTTGGTGAGCTCCGGCGAATCCACCGAGAGCAGTTCGGGCTGGGCGTGCTTCCCGTAAAGAATTGCGGGGACGCGTTTTACCTTGCGGAGACGACGGGACGCGGAGCGGCCGGTCTGGGCGCGGGAGGCGACGTTTAGCGTGAGTTTTTGATTCATGGTTTCGTTCCCCCTGAGACCTCGTTAATCGAGGGCAGGCGTAGTGGAAAGGGGTCAGGGAATAGGCCCGCCCCCATGGAATGCAACACTCTTTTGTACGCCGGCCGAGGGGCGACCCAGTCCGCCCCACCCTGCCGCAGGCGCCCGCTAGCGCGCCAGTTCGGCGGCCGTCTGTTTGGCAAAATAGGTCAGGATCATGTCGGCGCCCGCGCGCTTGATCGACACCAGCGACTCCATCCGACAGCGGTCGAGGTCCAGCCAGCCCATCTTCGCCGCGGCGTGCAGCTGTGCGTATTCTCCGGATACCTGATAGGCCGCCACGGGCTTGCGGGTGGCTTCCCGCACGTCGCGGATGATGTCGAGGTAGGGACCCGCGGGCTTCACCATGATGATATCCGCGCCCTCGGCCTCGTCCAGCGCCACCTCCACGAGCGCCTCGCGCCGGTTGGTCGGATTGAGCTGGTAGGTGCGCTTGTCCAGGTGATGCGTGCCCGCCGCGCCCGCGCTGCCGACGGCGTCACGGAAGGGGCCGTAATAGGCGGACGCGTACTTGGCGGTGTAGGCCATGATACCCGTCATCGCGAATCCCGCCCGGTTGAGCGACTGGCGGATGGCGCCGATGCGGCCGTCCATCATGTCGCTGGGCGCCACGAGGTCGACGCCCGCCCCGGCATGGAGCACGGCCATCGCACAGAGCGCCTCGACCGTGCGGTCGTTGTCCACGTCGCGACCGTCGGGAGTCAGGATGCCATCGTGCCCGTGGCTCGTGTACGGATCGAGCGCGATGTCGGTCATCACCACCATCTCGGGCAGCGCTTTCTTCACCGCACGCACGGCGCGCAGGATCAGCGCGTCGCCGTCGAGCGCCGCGGTGCCCTCGTCGTCCTTGAAGCGCTTGTCCAGCTTTGGGAAGAGCGCGACCGCCGGCACGCCCAGCTTCCAGAGCGCGCGACACTCCTTCACAAGGTCGGCGACATTGAATCGGAGGACACCCGGCATGCTGGCGATCGGCTCGGGGGCCGACTTGCCGTCGACCACGAACAGCGGGGCGATGAAATCCTGGGGACGCAGCACCGTTTCCTCCACCAGGGAGCGAAGCGCCTGGCTCCTGCGGAGGCGGCGCGGACGGTGAAGCAGGTCGAGCTTGAACGACGTGGACATGGGGCCGTTTGTACACGGAGGAGCCGACCCCGCGAGCCGTTTTTGGGTGGGATTTTCCCGCACCCGCCGCGCGGCATCCAGCGAGCCCGCAAAAAAACGGTTCCGCTCCGACCGAATTTCCTTACATCATCGCTCCTTTGCCGCATGGCCATCCAACTTCACGACTCCCTCGCCCGCGAACCGCGCGAACTCAAGCCGCACAATCCCGACGGCGTTTTCCGCTTCTATAATTGCGGCCCGACGGTTTACGCGGCGGCCCACATCGGCAACTTTCGGACCTTCGTCGTGAACGACCTGCTTCGGCGGCTGCTGGAGCTCGAGTTCAACGGCAAGATCAGGCACGTGCGCAACATCACCGACGTGGACGACAAGACCATCCGGCGGTCCCGCGAGGAGGGGCGCCCGCTCGCCGAGGTCACCCGCCGCTGGTCGGACAAGTTTCACGCGGACTGCGACTCGCTCAACTGCCTGCGTCCGCACGTGGAGCCCACCGCGACCGGGCACATCGCCGAGCAGATCGACATGATCGCGACCCTCGAGCGCAAAGGCCACGCCTACCGCTCGGAGGACGGCTCAGTCTACTTCAAGGTGTCCTCATTCGACCGATACGGCTCCCTCTCGCGTGTCCGCGAACGTGAGCTCAAGCTCGGCACCTCGCTCAAGCCCGCCTCGGCCGACGCCGACGAGAAGGAGGATGGCAGCGACTTCGCCCTCTGGAAGGGCCACAAGCCCTACGATGGCGACGTGGGCTGGGACAGCCCCTGGGGCCGGGGCCGGCCAGGCTGGCACATCGAGTGCAGCGCGATGAGCAAGAAGCATCTTGGGGAGACCATCGACCTGCACACCGGCGGCGTCGACCTGCTGTTCCCGCACCACGAAAACGAGATCGCCCAGAGCGAGTGCTGCAACGGCGTGCAGTTTTCCCACCACTGGTACCACAGCGAGCACCTGCTCGTCGACGGACGCAAGATGAGCAAGAGCCTCGGCAACCTGTACACCCTCGACGAGATCATCGCCAAGGGCTACTCGCCGATGGCGCTGCGCTACGCCCTGCTCGCCGGACATCCGCGCAAGCAGCTCAACTTCACCCTCGAGTCGCTCCACGCGGCCGAGAAAGCGCTGGAGACCCTGCGGCATTTCCGCGCGAGCCTCCCGGCCTCCGGGGGCGACGCCGCAGCGTTCGAGCCGGTGTATCAGGCACTCCACGACGACCTCAACACGCCCGCCGCGCTCGGCGCGCTGTTCGGCATCGTCAACCGCGGCCCCGCAGGCGTCGACGCCGCCGCCTTCGACCGCGTCATGTACGCCTTCGGCTTCAGGCTCGACGCCCCGGCCGCCCCGAAGGCAGAGATTCCCTCCGCGGTCGCCGCCCTGGCCGAGCAGCGGTGGGCAGCCAAGAAGGCGAAGGACTTCGCCGCCGCCGACCGCCTCCGCGCGGAGATCGCCGCCGCCGGCTGGTCCATGCTCGACCGCAAGGACGGCTACTCGCTCGAGCCCTCCAAACGCTGACCGCACCCGCCAACCCTTTCCTCAAAGCCATGTCCATGACTCCCCTCGAAGAAATCCGGCACTCCTGCTCTCACGTGCTGGCCACCGCCCTGCTTCGCGTCTTCCCGGACGCCAAACTCGACATCGGCCCCCCGACCGAGAGCGGCTTCTACTATGACGTGGACCTGGACCACAAGCTGACCCAGGAGGACCTCACGCGCCTGGAGGAGGAGATGAAGAAGGTCATCGACGAGAACCAGGCCTTCACCCGGCGCGAGGTGCCCCGGGCGGAGGCTGTGGAGATCATCCGAAAGATCGGCCAGGAGCGCTACAAGCTCGGCCGGCTCGCCGACATTCCCGAGGGCGAGGCGATCTCGTTCTACCAGAACGGCGAGTTCGTCGACCTGTGCGCCGGCACCCATGTGAGGTACACCAAACAGATCAAGGCCTTCAAGCTGCTCTCCATCGCCGGCGCCTATCACCGCGGCGACGAGCACAACAAGCAGCTCCAGCGCATCTACGGCACCGCGTTCGCCACCAAGGACGAACTCGCGCAGTACCTCGAGCGCATGGAGCAGGCGAAGCTCCGCGACCACCGCAAGCTCGGCCGCGACCTCAAGCTCTTCGTCATCGACGAGGACGTCGGCCAGGGTCTGATCCTCTGGACCCCCGCCGGCTCGATCATCCGCCAGGAGCTGCAGACCTTCATTCTCGCCGAGCTCCAGAAGCAGGGCTACAGCCAGGTCTTCACGCCGCACATCGGCAAGCTCGCGCTCTACAAGACTTCGGGCCACTTCCCCTACTACAAGGAGTCGCAGTTCACGCCGATCATCGACCCCGACCAGCTCGCCCACATCGCGCACGAGGGCTGCAGCTGCGCGGAAATGACCGCCCGACTCGACGCTGTATCCGAAAGTTTCCGACAGGAGATCAACCGCCGCAGCGGCAGGGAGGTCATCCCGGTCGAACGCACGAAGGCGGACGAGTCGCTCCTCGACGGCTTCCTCCTGAAGCCGATGAACTGCCCGCACCACATCAAGATCTTCGCGTCGCAGCCCCACTCGTACCGCGACCTGCCGATCCGCCTCGCCGAATTCGGCACCGTGTACCGCTGGGAGCAGTCCGGCGAGCTCAACGGCCTCACGCGCGTGCGCGGCTTCACGCAGGACGACGCGCATCTCTTCTGCACGGAGGAGCAGGTCGCCCAGGAGGTGCTCGGCTGCCTCTCGCTCGTGAAGATCGTGCTCTCCACGCTCGGCATGAGCGACTATCGCGTGCGCGTCGGCCTCCGCGATCCCGACTCCAACAAGTACACCGGCACCAAGGAAAACTGGGACAAGGCCGAGGCGGCCTGCCGCGAGGCAGCGAAGACGCTCGGCGTGCCCTTCACCGAGGAACCCGGCGAGGCCGCGTTCTACGGCCCGAAGATCGACTTCGTGGTCCGCGACGTCATCGGCCGCGAATGGCAGCTCGGCACCGTGCAGGTCGACTACAACCTGCCGATCCGCTTCGACCTCTCCTACATCGGCGCCGACAACCAGGCCCACCGGCCCGTCATGATCCATCGCGCCCCCTTTGGCTCGATGGAGCGCTTCTGCGGTGTGCTCATCGAGCACTTCGCCGGCGACTTCCCGGCCTGGCTCGCCCCCGAGCAGGTGCGGCTCGTGCCGATCAGCGAGAAGACCCTCGACTACGGGCGCTCGCTGCTCGCCCAGCTCAGGGCGGCCGGCGTCCGCGCGTCCCTCGACGAACACAACGACAAGCTCGGCGCCAAGATCCGCCGCTCCGAGGTCGAGAAGGTGCCCTACACCCTCGTGCTCGGCGGCAAGGAGGCCGAGGCCCAGGCCGTGAGCGTGCGCTCGCGCGCCAGGGGCGACGAGGGCGTGATGCCGTTCGCCGCCTTCCAGGAGCGCCTCGTCGCGGAAATCAGGAATCGCGCCCTTCCCGACAAGAAGAAGGCCTGAGCGCCCAACCGCCGCGCCCGTCGCCATGTCCGCCCCTTGGAAAGCCGAGCTCGACGCCATCCTCGGGGCGCGCCACGGCGGCGCCTCCGAGCCCGTCATCGCCCGCCTTCGCGACCTCGACCGCCGGCATCCCAATGTCGGCGAAATCCACGCCCAGCTCGCCTGGAGCTTCGCCTCGTCCGGACGGACGGCCGACGCGAGGGACCATTACGAACGCGCGCTCGCACTCGGACTCCCGCCCAACGAGCACGCCGGCGCGCTCATCGGGCTCGGCTCCGCCTTGCTCGAGCTCGGCGAGGCCGCGCGCGCCTCGGAACTCTTCCGTGGCGGACGCGCGCTGTTCCCGGAACAACGCGAATTCGACGCATTCCTGGCCACCGCCCTGCGCGCCGAGGGCCGCGCCGACGAGGCCGCTCAGATCCTGCTGGAAGTCCTGATTGAAACCAGCGAGGATCCGGGCATCGCGGCCTATCAACGTTTGCTCAGGCACCTGACCGCCCGCCGCGCCTCCTAATCCGACGCTTTCGACGCATGTCCGACGTCACCTACTACCCAGACCATCCGACCGCCGAAAACCTGATTGCCGCACTGCGGCAACTCCCGCCGACAGCCCGCGTGCTGTCGCGCCTGCAGAAACTCCTGGCGGATCCGAATTCCGGTCTGGACGATGTCGCCAGCCTCATCCGCCTGGACGCCTCGCTCACCACCCGGATCATCCAGATCAGCAACAGCGTCTGGTTCGGGCGCGGCAATCCCTGCAAGACCATCGAGGACGCCGTGAACCGCGTCGGCTTCCGTGAGATCTACCGCCTCGTCGCCGTTGTTGCCTCGGGCGCGATGGTCGCGGGCCCCCTTGCCGCGTACGGACGCACCACGGACATCATCTGGGACGAGTCCGTCTCCTGCGCGCTCGCTGCCGAACTCATCGCCGACAGCCTCAGCGAGGACACCGCCGTGGCCTACACCGCGGGGCTGCTGCACGCGATCGGCCGGCAGCCCATCAATCATTACGTCGAAACGGTGCACCGGGGCCGCGTCCTCACCGACGAGGGTTTCCCCCGCGAGCACAGCGGCTCGGAATTCGCCCTGCTCGGCTTCAGCCAGGCCGACGTCGGCGCCACCATGCTCGACAAATGGGATTTCTCCACCGCGATCGTCGAGCCGATCCGCCGGCAGTACGAACCGCTCGACGCCGAGGAGCCGCACGACCGCATGGCCGCCGTCCTGTTCGGCGCCCGACTGCTTCGCACCGTCCTGCTTCACGACGACGTGCTCGGCGAGGTGCCCGGTGAAAACGACATTCTCGGGCACCTCCGGATCTCAAGGGCCGACCTGCTCGACCTGCGGCCGATGCTCGAGGACCAGCTCGTCAGGATCCACCAGGTCACCCGCATCTGACCGGCCTCAATCGGGGCCGATCGCACCCGGGCAGGGATCAAAGATCCAGAACCGGGCGATCAGGCCCGCTCGACTGCACACGTCGTATCCGAAATCCGTACACTCGACGTCACAGTCGACGTTCCCCGCATCGTCGGTCCGGGCCGAGGAGGCGGTTCCGCGCCATTGCGCCACAGCAAGTTCCCTGGCGATCTCGAAGGCCTCTTCCACGGAGGCAAACGCGCCGCAATGGACCGTCCTCGACACGGGAGTCTCGTCCTCCCCGGCCGCGAGGACAAAGCCCAGGACCTCGTAACGGTGGGCAATGATTCGGCTCGTGGACATACGCCCATCCATGAGCGTAACACATGCCAACCCGCACCGGGCCTTCTGGTATGGCCACAAAAAAACGGGGCCAAGGTCGGCCCCGTTTTGAGAATCAAAGATGCTCTCCGTCGGCTCAGATCGCGGTCTCGCCGCGTTCTTCCGTGCGGATGCGGACGACTTCCTCGAGCGGAATCACGAAGATCTTGCCATCGCCGATCTTGCCGGTCTTCGCAGACTTGACCACGAGATCGACGACCTTTGCAACGAGGTCGTCGGCCACCGCGATCTCGATCTTAACCTTGGGGAGAAAATCGACGGTGTACTCGCTGCCGCGGTAGATCTCGGTGTGGCCCTTCTGACGGCCGTATCCCTTGACCTCCGACACAGTCATGCCCTCGATGCCGGCGGCGGACAGCGCCTCCTTAACTTCCTCGAGTTTAAAGGGTTTAATGATGGCGACGATGAGTTTCATAGTGGAAAGAGAATGAGTTGTATGCGATTAGTCGATATAGCCTTCTTCGCCGTGCTCATTGATGTCGAGACCCTGGCGTTCGACTTCGGCGACCGGGCGAAGACCAATGAGGGCTTTGACTATGAAGGCAATCACGATCGTGGCAACTACTGAGAGGGTGATGGTGATGCCCATCGCCTTGAGCTGTTCAAGCCAGAGACCGCCATGTTCGACGAGCTTGGCGAGGCCGTTTTTCTGCGCGGCACCATTGAGGAGGTTGCTGTTCACCTCTCCGGTCGCGAGGATTCCCGTGAGCAGGGCGCCGATGGTGCCGCCCACGGCGTGCACGCCGAAGGTGTCCAGCGCATCGTCGTATTTGAAGATGGCCTTCAGGCGGGTGACCGCCAGGTAGGGGATCACCGCCGCGATGAGGCCGATGATGACGGCGCCGTTGGCATTCACGAAGCCAGCCGCCGGGGTGATCACAACCAGGCCCGCGACGATGCCGGAGCAGAAGCCGAGGATCGACGCATGGCCGCGGAAGGTGAGCTCGATCAGGCCCCAGGTGAAGCCCGCGACCGCCGCGGCGAGCGTGGTCGTCATGAACGCGTTGGCCGCGATGCCGTCAGCCGCCAGAGCGCTGCCCGCGTTGAAGCCGTACCAGCCCGCCCAGAGCATGCCGGTGCCGACCATGCACAACACCATGCTGTGCGGCGCCATCTTCTCCTTACCGAAGCCGAGCCGGGGCCCGAGGATGATGGCGAGGACCAGCGCGGACCAGCCCGAGCTCATGTGGACGACCGTTCCGCCGGCGAAGTCGATCGCACGGATCGCCGCGTCAGGGTTCCAGACGCCGTTCATGAAGCCCGTCGCGCCCCACACCATGTGGGCCAGCGGGAAATACACGACCACCATCCAGATGGTGACGAACAGCATGATCGCGGTGAACTTCATGCGCTCAGCGATCGCGCCAACGATCAGCGCGGGCGTGATGATCGCGAACATCAGCTGGTACATCGCAAAGACGTTGTGGGAAACCCAATACGCGTAGTTCGTGTTAGGCGCGGAGGTGACGTTGTGCAGGAACAGGAACTCGGAGCCGCCGATGAAGGGGCTGCCCGCGCTCGTGCCGAAGACCATGCTGTAGCCAAACGCCCACCACAGGATCGTCACCAGGCCCGAGATGCCAAGGCACTGCGCAAGTACCGAAAGCACGTTCTTACGGCGCACAAGGCCGCCGTAAAACAGCGCCAGACCGGGAAGCGTCATAAAGAGCACGAGCGCCGCGCTCGTCATCATCCACGCATTGTGGCCGGGACCCGCAACGCCCGTGAGCGCCTTGCCGGGATCGGTGTTCTGCACGTAAGCCTCGAGCGCCGCGACGCGGTCGTTGAGGGAGGGGGCCGGAGCCGCCGGCGACTGTGCGCACAGGGGAACCGCAGCCAGGAGCGGAAGCGCCGCAAGTACGACGTATCCGAGGAGTTTCTTCAGGGAGAGGGTCTTCATGTTCAGGGCTCGTTGCAGCAGCTACAGTGCCAATCATGAACGAAAGTGGCATGAAATGATGTCATGGATTCATCATGAACTGATGAACTCGCAGCGATAAATGTGACTGACGCCATCGAAATGCCCGTCCTGAACGATCCTCTTGTGGAATGTTCGGAATGAATTGAAGTTGCGTATCGATTTCATACCCACGCGGTACGCGCCCTGCTCTTCAGCGCCCAATGCCTTCCATTCATCCGACGTTCGCTGCTATGGCCTCCTCTGCGACCATACCGCTGTGGCTCATCCTCCCGTTCGGGCTGCTGCTGTTGCTGATCGCGGTAATGCCACTGACGCCCCACGGCATCAAACGGTTCTGGGACCGCTTTTATGCGCACATCGCGATCGGCCTGGGCGCCGCGGTCGCCCTCTACTACTCCCTTGCCATCCCCGGAGGTGGGGCGACGGTCTCCACGACGGCCCATGAATACCTCTCCTTCATCTGCCTCATCGGCTCCCTGTTCGTCGTCGCAGGGGGGATCCACATCAAGGTGAAGGGTGAGGCCACCCCGCTTCAGAACACACTCTTCCTGCTGATCGGCGCGGTGGCCGCCAACGTGATCGGCACAACCGGCGCCTCGGTGGTGCTCATCCGGCCCTACATTCGGATGAACAAGATCCGAATCAGCGCCTACCACGTCGTCTTCTTCATTTTCATCGTCTCAAATTGCGGCGGCTCGCTCACGCCGATCGGAGATCCTCCCCTCTTTCTCGGTTACCTGCGCGGCGTGCCGTTCCTCTGGCTCCTGGACCATGTGATGCCCGCGTGGAGCCTGGTCATTGGCTTGCTGCTGACGGTCTTCTTCATCGTAGACCACCGGTACTACCGGCGGGTGCCCGGCCGGCTGCGTTCGGAAATCGAGCGGGGCGACACCTGGCGCTTCGAAGGCGGCATCAACGTGCTGTTCCTCGCGGTGATCATCGGTTCGGTGTTCCTCCCCGAGCACTTATTCCTTCGCGAGGGCGTCATGCTCGCCGCCGCCCTGCTCTCCTACCGGCTCACACCCCGGCAGGTGCACGAGGAGAATCAGTTTTCCTTCGGCCCCATCCGCGAGGTCGCCTTTCTCTTTGTCGGCATCTTCCTCACGATGATGCCGGCGCTCGGCACGCTCAGGGAACGCGGGCGGTCGCTGGGCTTCGACAAGCCTGCGGAATACTACTTTGCCTCGGGCAGTCTCTCGTCGGTCCTCGATAATGCGCCGACCTACCTCAATTTCTTCCAGCTGGCCCAGGCTTCCGTCGCGCCAACCGCTCACATGCCGGATTCACACCCGGGCTCCGACCCCGTGGTCTCCGAGACCCGCCGCATGCTTGCCAGCCCGGACTCCAGCCTGTTCATCATCGCCGTGAGTCTCGGATCGGTCTTCTTCGGCGCGATGACTTATATCGGAAACGGACCCAATTTCATGGTGAAGTCCATCGCCGACGCCGCGGGAGTGAAGACGCCCTCCTTCTTCGGCTACGTGTTCCGATACAGCCTCCCCGTCCTCCTCCCCATCCTCGCGCTATGCGGCTGGCTGCTCCTGTAGCGGCCGGTCCAATACACCTGCCTGTTCGCACGGCGCCGAGGGATTCGAATCAAAGCGCCGCAGGGCCGCAACCAAGCCGCGTGAAGGCTTGGCCGTGAGGAATACAAAGGCGACAGGGTTGCCGGCTAAGACCAGAGAGCGCCCATAGGCGCACGCAACGCCATGCCGAAGCCCCTGGGACTTCGTGTTTTTCGTGGCTGTCTCCTCAGGAAGTCGGGGGGCTTAGCGGCACGGGGACCCGAATTCGTTCACTCGCGCACCCAAGCAAGAAGGCCGGCTTCCAGAGGGAGGCCGGCCTTCGGATGAGAACAGGAACAGCGATCAGATGGCTGCGTCGCCGCGTTCCTCGGTCCGGATGCGGATCACTTCGTCGACCGGCGTGACGAAGATCTTTCCGTCGCCGATCTTGCCGGTTTTGGCGGCCTTCACGATCGTCTCGACGGTCTTCGCCACCTGGTCCTCGGCAACACCGATCTCGAGCTTCACCTTGGGAAGGAAGTCGACGGTGTATTCGCTGCCGCGGTAGATCTCGGTGTGGCCCTTCTGGCGGCCGAACCCCTTGACTTCCGACACCGTCATGCCCTCGACGCCGATTTCGGAGAGAGCCTCCTTAACCTCCTCGAGTTTGAACGGCTTGATAATGGCAATGATGAGTTTCATGCGGTTGGAGTATTCGGTATTTGTCTACTAGTGTTTGGATGAGTTTGCTGGTATCGATCGACCCCGCGGGATCCTCAGACCCCGAGTTCCCTTTTCTTCCGGAGATAGCCGCGATAGAGGACCATCCCGAATCCCACAAGGAGCCCGGCGGACACCGACCACTGCTGGCCGTCGGTGAAGAGCACCGGGCACAGAACCTGGACGACCACCAAAGCCACGAGCAGATAAGCGGTGCGGCGCATCGTTCCGGAGCCGGGCTGGCCGGCGGCCGGCTGAGCGACGGCATTCTTTTCGCGACGGCGCTGAATCCGTTCCTCGACGAGGCCGAAGGCAAGGCCGATGACGACGCCAAGCGTCAGGGCCGCGGTTGAGATGACGAATCCGCCTAGGTGCGTTTCCATGGTATGAAGTCTGTTTGCGTGTGGATTGGAGGGACCGAGGCCGGCGCCGCGAGCGCACCGGCCTGCGGAGCGGAGCTTAGATCAGCGCGACATTGGGGTTTCGGCCTGCTTGTCCATGACCATGCCGTTGTACCCCAGGACGCCCATTTCAGGGATGTCGAGGCCGTCGATCTCGATCTCCTCGGACACACGGTTACCCACAAGGGCTTCGGCGATCTTGAAGACGATGATCGAGAGGATGGACAGCGTGATGAAACAGGTGACCACGCCGATCAGTTCGGCCCAGAACTGGCCCATGCCGCCGCCGTAGAACAGTCCGCGGACGGTGCCCGAGACACCGTTCCAGCCATCGCCATACGTGCCATCCGCAAAGAGGCCGATCGAGAGGCAGCCCCAGGCACCGTTGACTCCGTGCACAGAGATGGCGCCAACGGGATCGTCGATCTTGATCTTGTCGAAGAAGAAGACGGATTCGACGACGAGCACGCCGGAGATCAGCCCGATGATCGAGGCGCCGCCGGCGCTGACGAACGCGCAGGGAGCGGTGATCGCCACGAGGCCTGCAAGCATGCCGTTGCACATCATGGTGGGATCAGGCTTCTTCGTGCGGAACCACCACATCCAAAGGGTCGACGCCAGGGCGCCCGTGGCGGACGCGAGCATCGTGTTTACCGCGACAACCGCGATGCGGAGGTCGGTGCCGGCCAGCGTGGAGCCCGGGTTAAAGCCGAACCAGCCAAAGGCCAGGATGAAGGTGCCGATGATGGCCATCGGAACGCTGTGCGGAGGGATCGGATTGATGGAACCGTTTTTGTTGTACTTTCCAATGCGGGGCCCAATCAGCCAGGCGAAGATGAGCGCGATCACGCCACCCTGCATGTGCACCACCGAGGAGCCCGCGAAATCGACATGGCCGTGGCCCAGGCCGTACAAGGCTCCCAGCTGCGAAAGCCAGCCGCCGCCCCAGACCCAGTTTCCAAACAGCGGATACATCACGGTGCCGATGAAGCAGCCGTAGATCATGAAAGCGGAGAACTTCCATCGCTCGGCCGCCGCTCCGGTCGGAATCGTCGCCGTCGTATCCATGAACACCATCTGGAAGAGGAAGAGTGCGAAGGCCGCCGTGTCGTAGCCGACCCCCTTCAGCAGGAAGCCATCCCACCCGAGCAGGCCGAAGAACTTGTCGCCGATATGGAAGCCCAGCTCATGTCCGAGCCCGGCATAGCCACCCATGGTGCCTATCGCTCCGACGCCTCCGAACATGAAGGCGAAGCCGCATAGATAAAACCCGAGCATGCCCATCGGGTAGATCATGAAGTTCATCGCCATGGTGTGACTCGCGTTTTTCGCACGACACAGGCCTGACTCCACCATCGCGAACCCGGCCTGCATGAACATCACCAGGAAGCCCGTGAGGAGCGTCCACATGAAATTGATCGAAACGCGATTGTGTCCGACCGCGTCGGCCAGTTTCACCGCGAGCGGCTCCGCCTTAGACTGCGCGACGAAGTCGTCGTATGCCTTCTTGGCGTCGTTGTAGGCCTTCACCTTTGCGGGATCCTTCATGTCTTCCGCGCTCAACGCGTCGGGCGCGGTGACCACGAAGTGATTTCCCGCGGCGTCCTGGACGTCCGCGGCCGTGCCCGTCGAGGTGCCCGCGGGGTCCGGGGTGTTGGGGTCGGCGCGCAGCGGGCTCGCCAGCGGGCTGACAAACAGGGCGAGGCCGAGGAGGACCAGGCTCGCCCACATCGAACCTTTGTTTCGAATGGTCATAGTCGTTGTGTTTTTGCCGGAGGGTGGCGCCGGCTCGCGTGTTTTGGATTCCGGTTGGTTTGGACCGAGAGGACGGTCGCGTTCAGTGTAGCTTGCGTAGTGCCTTGAGCATTACGGGTTCGGATTTACCCGGCCCGGGGCACCGCATGGGTTCAGCAGGACATGTGCCAACCATCTTCCCGACGCATGGAACACGGTTCCGATTGGCATGGATTTCGCTCCTGTCCCCGACGATGAGCGACTCCAGGAACCCCCATCGCCCGCGGCACGGACTGCGGGCCGGCCTCGGCCTGTCTCTCGGCGCCCTGGGCGTCGTCTTCGGCGACATCGGCACGAGCCCGCTCTACACGATGCGCGAGTGCCTCACCCACCTCCAGGCGCCGGAGCGCGCCGCGGGCGTCCTCGGCGTGCTCTCGCTCATGATCTGGTCGCTCATGTGCGTCGTTGGATGGAAATACCTCATCTTCGTCATGAAGGCCGATAATCGCGGTGAAGGCGGCATCTTCGCCCTGCTCGCGCTCTCGCACTCGCCATCGCGAAAACGCAAGGCGGTCATCGGCCTCTCCAGTCTCGTGGTGCTCGCGGGCGCCGCGCTCCTCTACGGCGACGGGATAATCACGCCTGCCATCTCGGTGCTCAGCGCCTCGGAGGGCCTCGCGACCTTCAGCAGCGCCTTCGCACCCTACTCCGTCGCCATCTCCGTCGTCATCCTCGCCGGACTGTTCTCACTTCAATCGAAGGGCACGGAGACGATCGGACGCCTGTTCGGCCCGGTGATGGTCCTCTGGTTCACCGCGCTTGGCGCACTCGGACTCGTCCAGGTCGTGCACCTGCCGCAAGTGCTCGCGGCGTTCAATCCGCTGCCAGGCCTTCGCCTACTCGCGCATCATCCCGGCGGTGCAGCCGTCCTCCTAGGTGCGGTGGTCCTCACATTCACGGGCGCCGAAGCGCTCTACGCGGACATGGGACACTTCGGACGGGCTCCAATTGCGCGCGCCTGGAATTTCGTGGTGTTCCCTTCGCTGGTCCTGAACTACCTCGGCCAGGGTGCGTACGCCCTCGCGCATCCGCAGGATCCGACGAACCCCTTCTTCGCAATCGCCCCGGCTGGTGGCCTCCGCCTGTCGCTTGTGGTGCTGTCGATTGCCGCCACCATCATCGCCAGCCAGGCCCTGATCTCGGGGACCTTCTCCCTGACCCAGCAGGCGATCCAACTCGGCTACTTTCCCCGCCTGAAAATCCTCCACACCAACCCGGACCAGCCCGGCCAGATCTACATGCCGTTCGTGAACCAATGCCTGGCGATCGGCGCGATCTGGATCGTGATTGGTTTCAAGACGAGCTCCGCCCTCGCCTCCGCCTACGGAATTGCCGTGACCGGCACGATGCTCATCACGAGCCTGGCCTTTTTCCGGGTCTGTCGCTCCCGTTGGCGCTGGCCCGCTTGGCGGGCCGGCCTGCTCTGCGCAAGCTTCCTGGCCCTCGACATCCCGTTCTTCGTTTCAAATCTCGACAAGATCGCCGACGGCGGCTGGATGCCGCTCTCGGTCGCGCTTGCGGTGCTGCTGGTGATGGTGACCTGGAAGACTGGACGCAGCGAAATCATGACCCGGGTCTACTCGGAGGACACCGAGTCTCTGGATCTCGCGCAAATCGCGCGCAGCCGTTCGATCACCCGCATCCCGGGCAGCGCCGTGTTCATGGTCGCCAGCGTGAAGGGCACGCCGCTCGCGCTGCTCCACCACCTGAAGACCAACCGCGTACTTCAGCGCACCGCGGTCCTGCTCACGGTGCTCGCCGAGGAGGTGCCCTTCGTGCCGGAGAACGCAAAGCTCACGATCGAATCTCTCGGTGAGGGAATCTGGCGGGCCGTGGGCCGTTTCGGCTACATGGAGTCGCCCGACGTCGCCGACCTCGTGCGGCGCATCGCCGCAACCGGCGTGCCCCTCGACTGCGATTCTGCGGCCTTCTACTTCAACCGCGAGATGATCCTCACCGGCGGCGACGCCCCGATGTTCGAGTGGCAGAAGCGGCTCTACGCCTTCCTCAGCCGAAATGCGCAGCCGGTAAAGGACTACTACCGCCTGATGCCCACCCAGATCATCGAGATCGGCCTTCCCGTCCAACTCTAGAAACGCAGAAGGCCCGGATCACTCCGGGCCTCCGCTGAAATCGGACTCGAGCGGGTTTCGCTCAGACCTGAGGCTGCGGCACCACCACCTGGATGTGAAGGTCGCGCAGCTGGCGCGCCGTGACAGGAGTCGGGCTCTGCGTCATGAGGCACTGCGCCTTCTGCGTCTTCGGGAAGGCAATGACGTCACGGATGCTGGTCGTGCCACAAAGCAGCGCCACCATGCGATCCAGGCCGAAGGCAATGCCGCCATGCGGCGGGGCGCCGTATTTGAACGCACGAAGCATGTAGCCGAAGCGGCTCTCGACGACGTCCTGCGGAATTTTCAGCACATCCTTGAACACCTTTTCCTGCAACGCGGGCTGGTGGATGCGGATCGATCCACCACCGAGCTCCATGCCGTTCAGAACGACGTCGTAATGCTGTCCGCGAACCTTCTTCGGATCGCTGTCGAGGAATGCCGCATCCTCCGCCACGGGAGCCGTGAACGGGTGATGGGTGGCCACATAACGCTGCTGCTCCTCGTCGAAGGTCATCAGCGGGAAATCCACCACCCACAGGAAGCGCCAGTCGTCTGGCCGGATCGTGAGCTTGCCCCGCTTCTGGAGCAGCGCAGCGCTCTCCAATCTGATGCGTCCGAGGATCGCACAGGCCTTCTCCCACGGCGCCGCCGCGAAGAAGAGGATGTCGCCGTCGGCGACCTCGAGCCGCTTCTGAAGGTCGGCCTTCTCCGCGTCGGAAAGGAATTTCGTGATCGGCGACTTCCATTCGCCATTCTCGACCTTGATGAAGGCGAGGCCCTTCGCGCCGAGCGACTTTGCAACGTCCTCGAGCGACTTGAGCTCGCCCTGGGTCACGTCCGAAAGGCCCTTCGCGTTGACCGCCTTGATCACGCCGCCCGAGGCGACGGTGCTTTGGAACACCTTGAACGCCGAGTTCCGGAAGGTCTCCGAAAAATCCACCAGCTCGAGGCCGAAGCGCAGGTCGGGCTTGTCCACGCCGAAGCGATTCATCGCCTCGTGGAACGGCATACGCAGGAACGGAGTCGGGATGTCGACGTCGAGAATCTCCTTCCAAACCTTCTTCAGCATGCCCTCGAAGAGCGCATAGATGTCCTCGCGATCGATGAACGAGGCCTCGACGTCGATCTGCGTGAACTCCATCTGGCGGTCCGCGCGAAGATCCTCGTCGCGGAAACAGCGCGCGATCTGGAAGTACTTTTCGACTCCGGCGACCATCAGGATCTGCTTGAACTGCTGCGGCGACTGCGAAAGCGCGTAGAACTGGCCCTCGTGGATGCGCGACGGCACCAGGTACTCGCGGGCACCTTCGGGCGTGCTCTTGAACAGCGCCGGCGTCTCCACCTCGATGAAGCCCTGCGAGTCAAAATAGTCGCGAACCGCCTTCGTCGCGCGGTGACGCACCACGAGGTTCTTGCGCATCTTCGGACGGCGCAGGTCGAGATAACGGTAGGTCAGGCGCATGTCTTCGTTGACCTTGTCGCCGCCGACGTCGTCCAGCGGGAACGGAGGCGTGTCGGAGACGTTGAACACCTCCAATGCGGTGCCCGACACTTCGATCGCGCCGGTCGGAATCGAAGCGTTCACCGTGCCCTCGGGGCGGGCGACGACCTTGCCGACGATGCCGATGACCGACTCAGGCTTGAGGCGAGCGGCCTCCGCACCGAGCTCAGCGTTGTCCTGCGGGTCGAATTTCACCTGCGTGATGCCTTGGCGATCGCGCAAATCGATGAAAATGATGCCGCCGTGGTCGCGCACGGAATCCACCCAGCCGACGAGGGATACCGTTTGACCGATATTGGCTGCAGTGAGTTGGGCGCAGTGATGGGAACGCTTGATCATGTTGGGACCGTGTAAACGAGCCGATGAAGAGGGCGGCGACGATGGGCGCAAACAGATTTTAGGGAGCAGGTTCACTTCCACCGTCCACGACCCCGCCCCGATGCGAAGCGCCGTCGGAATCCGTGACGCCTCTCAGCCCACCCAGTCGCCCGACACTTTCCGGCGGTACTCGAGCCCCCGGAGATAATGGTAAGCTTCCACCCGGTCGCGGTCGAAGGGTGCTTCCAACCCTATGGCATCCCTCCGATACAGACCCTCGTCGACTCCCTCAAATTGATCGAGCTTCGCCAGGCGCTGCTCGTCCACCTCCCAGACTTCACCCGACACCATGTCGCCACCCTCTCCGGTTCGCACCAGGCCCGGATAGCCCTCCAATCCGTACAGCGCATACCCCGCCACGGTTCGCGCCGGCCCCAAATAGCGCTGGCCCTCGAGTTGCGCATGGTTGCTGCACCCGCGCTTGAGCGTGCCGTACACAAATAGGCGGGTCATACGCAGGGGGGAGCTCCGCAGTCCTGCACCTCGATGACCACCGCAGTCGCGTTGTCCCGGCCCGATTCGCTGACCGCCTCGTTGACGACCTGTTCGGCCAGATTGGCCTTTCCGTCCCCGGCGGGAAAGTTGCGCAGGAGTTCCTCGATGCGGCGGTCCCAAAGCCCGTCGACCACCCCGTCGGAACAGACCAGAAAGCGGTCGCCCGGCCGCCACTCGAGCACCCCGATCTGCGGCTCCACAAACTGATGCCCCGCACCAAGCGCCTGCTCCAGGGCATTGCGCCGTGGATGCATGCGAGCCTCGCGCTCATTGATCTCCCCCTTGCGCCGGAGCCAGCCGACATGGGAGTGATCGTGGGTCACCTGCACAAGAGGCCCGGTCGCAGGCAGGTGATAAATTCGACTGTCGCCGATATGACCGAAATAGGCGCGCGTGCGGCTGAACCAGCACAGGCTCAAAGTCGTGCCCATGCCCGCGCACTCCGGATAGGAATAACCCAATTTCAAGAGGTCGACGTGAATCGACGTGAAAAGCTCCGTCAGGATCTCCGCATACCCCTGCTCCATCCGATCCGGCGAAAGCCGGAAACTTCGATAGAACAGCCGAGTGATCCGGTCGGCCGCAAACCGGCTGGCAAATTCCCCCGATCTCGCGCCGCCCATCCCGTCGCTCACGGCAAACACGAAATCCGCAGTGGCAAGCGGCGCCTCCCCCACCTTTCCCAGGTGGTGCACCTCGCGACCATCGAAGGTGTGCATAAGGAAGGCATCCTCGTTGTTCGGGCGGAAGCGCCCTAGGTGCGTGCAGCCCGACCAGGAAACGGCGGCGGTGCTCCCCTGCTCGGGTCCGAAGGCAGTCGGTGATCTGCGATCCTGGGGTGTCATTGGGCGGCAGAAGGCTTCAACGACGCAATCTCCACTCCCCCTTCGATCACCGTGGCAAACTCGAAGTCGATGATGCAGAAGCGCCCGTCCGTCACGCGGTAGGTGATGTTTCGGATGTCCGGGTCCTCATGACGCACCCCATACGACTCCAGCTCCGCAAACAGGGCGTGACGGCGCTCGGCATTGACCTGGTCGACCCGCCGCCCGCAGTTGGTCGTCACGATCCTTAGCTCCTCGGCATCCGCCTCCAGCAACCGCGGCACGAAGGGGCAGCCTTTGGATTCCAGATGCCGCAGGGTGAGCACCTCCTGATTGAACCGCTCCCTGGCCAGATGCCCGCGGAAGGTCTTGTAAACGAGGCCGTCAAACCCGATGCGCACTAGCGATCGGGCGGTATTTTTCATTTCCTGCATCGGGAAGTCGTGGTGAATCGGGAGCGTTTGCCCTTAAACCACCGGGTGCAAGCACACGCCATGCAACACCAACCCCGTTCTCATCATTTGATTCATCGATTTAAGTTATGGCTTCAATTCATGCGATTTTTGGCACACAAGGTGCTCCCTCTTGGAGTCGAAGAATTCCGCGACAGGTTGGCGGGGGCACCCGGCAAACCGACTCTTTCGCCCTGAGAATTCTGACAACAGGAAACCCAACTCAATAATCCATGGCTAAATACAAACTCGAATACATCTGGCTCGACGGTTATACGCCGCTGGCCAGCCTCCGCAGCAAGACCCAGATCAAGGAGTTCGCGAGCATGCCCACGCTCGAGCAGCTCCCGCTCTGGGGCTTCGATGGCAGCTCGACGCAACAGGCCGAAGGCAAGTCCTCGGACTGCGTCCTCAAGCCCGTGGCAGTCTATCCGGACTGCACCCGCAAGAACGGCGTCCTCGTCATGTGCGAGGTCATGATGCCGGACACCAAAACGCCGCATCCTTCTAATTCGCGTGCGACCATTCCGGATGATCCGGACACTTGGTTCGGTTTCGAGCAGGAGTACTTCTTCTTCAAGGATGGCGCTCCGCTGGGCTTCCCCGCGAGCGGCGGCTTCCCCGCCCCCCAGGGACCGTACTACACAGGCGTCGGCTACAAGAACGTCGGTTCCATCGCCCGCAAGATGGTCGAGGAGCACATCGACATCTGCCTCGAGGCCGGCATCAACATCGAGGGCATCAACGCCGAGGTCGCCAAGGGCCAGTGGGAATTTCAGATCTTCGGCAAGGGTTCCAAGAACGCCGCCGACCAGATGTGGGTCGCCCGCTACATCCTGACCCGCCTGTGCGAGTCCTACGGCGTCGATATCGAATGGCGCTGCAAGCCCATCCTCGCCCCCTTCAACCAGCCGCTCGACTGGAACGGCTCGGGCATGCACAGCAACTTCTCCACCAAATTCATGCGTGAAGTTGGCGGCAAGGCCTACTTCGACAAGCTCATGGAGGCCTTCAACAAGTTCCGCGACGAGCACATCGCCGTCTACGGTCCCGAGAACCATCTCCGCCTCACCGGCCTGCACGAGACCCAGTCGATCGACAAGTTCTCGCACGGCGTGGCCGATCGTGGCGCTTCCATCCGCGTGCCGCATAGCTTCGTCAACAACGGCTACAAGGGTTACCTCGAAGATCGTCGTCCGAACTCGGCCGCCGATCCGTACCTGGTCGCCGGCCGGATCATCAAGACGATCCAATCCGTCCCGACCGCCTGAGTCGGGTTTCCTGTCCGAGTCTCAAACGGCGTCGCCACCAGGCGGCGCCGTTTTTTTTCGCCCGTCGCCACGGACCGGCCGCCGCCATGCCTGGGAATGTCGACACCCGCAGGATTCCCAAAGCCCCCGCCCTTTGTCCGGAACCTTCCTTGACTCACCCACGCGCCCCGGTAACCTCGCGCGCTTTTCTTTGGCATGGCTCAGGACCTAAAAGACACTCTGCTTCTTCCCAAGACCGACTTTCCGATGCGGGCAAGTCTGGTTCAACGCGAACCGAAACGGATCGAACATTGGGAGAAGATCGGGTTGTACGCTGCCATCCAGCGCAAGCGCGCCGACGCCCCCGCCTTCATCCTGCACGATGGTCCGCCGTTCACCAACGGTGACGTCCATATCGGCACCGCGCTGAACAAGACGCTCAAGGACATCACCCTTCGCTACCGCTCGATGCGAGGCTTCCGCACGCCCTACGTGCCCGGCTGGGACTGCCACGGCTTGCCCATCGAGCAGAAGGTCACACGCGAACTCCAGCAGAAGAATCTCCAGGTCTCCACCTCCGAGCTCCGCGCCGCATGCGACCGCTTTTCCGAACAATGGATCGGGCGCCAGCGCGCTCAGTTCCGCCGCCTCGGCGTGCTCGCCGACTGGGAAAACGAATACAAGACGAAGAGCCCCGCGTTCGAGGCTGATGTCGTCCGCACCTTCGCCTCATTCGTCGAAAAGGGCCTTGTTTACCGCAGCAAGAAACCCGTGTACTGGTCCATCCCCTTCGAAACCGCCCTCGCCGAGGCTGAGATCGAATACAAGGACCACGTCTCCCCCTCAATCTGGGTCCGATTCGCCGTGCCCGCTGACGAGGCCCGCAGCAGGAATCTCCCCGTCGACAAGCCTCTGTCGGTCGTCATCTGGACCACCACCCCGTGGACCATTCCCGCCAACCTCGCCATCGCCGTCCACCCTGAGGTCGACTACGTCGTCGCCGACCTCGGCACCGAGCGCATCGTCGTCGCCCAGGCCCTGCTCGCCGGCGTCGTCCAGGCAGCCGGCACAACCACGGCGCCAACCGAGGTGCAGGTGATCAAGGGCGCCGCTCTCGAGGGGCTCGCACCCCGCCACCCCTTCATCGACCGACCCTCGCCCGTCGTGCTCGCCGATTATGTCACCACCGACAGCGGCACAGGGTGCGTCCATACCGCTCCGGGACACGGCGCCGAGGACTACCTGACCGGACTGCGCTACAAGCTCGAGGTGTATTGCCCGGTCGGCGACGACGGACGCTACCTCGACGACGGACGCGTACCCCAGGACTTGGTCGGTCTGTCCACCCTCGAGTCCGTAGAGGACCTCGAGAAGAAACGCACCTCTCCCGCCAACATCGCCGTCCTCAGGAAACTCGATGCCGCCGGAGCCCTGCTCGCCAAGCAGCGCTACACCCACAGCTACCCGCATTGCTGGCGCTCCAAGACGCCCATCATCTTCCGCGCTGTCGACCAGTGGTTCGTTTCCCTCGACCGCCACGGTCTGCGCGACGACGCCCTCAACGCCATCGGTGGCGTGACCTGGGTCCCCGCCTGGGGCGAAAACCGAATCCGAGGCGCCGTGGAGTCGCGTCCCGACTGGTGCATCAGCCGCCAGCGCTCGTGGGGCGTGCCCATTCCCGCCTTCTACGATTCGTCCAAGAACGCCTACCTCGACCCGGGCGTGATCCGCGGCATCGCCGACAAGATCGAAAAACTCGGCAGCAACGCGTGGTTCGACCTGTCGCCGACCGCCCTGCTGGAAGGCGTGACACTTCCCTCGTCCTGGCCCGCCGCCTCCACGCTCGCCTGCGGACGCGACACCCTGGATGTCTGGATCGACTCCGGTTCGACCCACATGGCCACCCTGCGCCGAAACCAGGGCGGTACCCAGTGGCCCGCCGACCTCTACCTCGAAGGCAGCGACCAGCACCGCGGATGGTTCCAGTCCTCCCTCTGGTGCGGCGTCATCGCCGCCGGCGGAGCCCCCTACAAGACCGTGCTCACCCACGGGTTCATCGTCGGCGAGGACGGAAAGAAGATTTCCAAGAGCGGCCAGTACGAGAAACCGCCGACTTCGGACAACTACATCGCCCAGTACGGGGCGGACGTCATCCGCCTGTGGATCGCCTCCCAGGATTTCACGGAGGACATCACGATCTCCGACAAGATCCTGAATAACGCGAGCGAGGCCTATCGACTGTTCAGAAACACATTCCGCTTCCAGCTCGCCAATCTCTTCGATTTCGACCCGGCCCGGGACTCCGTGCCGTACGACCGGATGGATCTCGTCGATCGCTGGGCCCTGCACGAGACCGCGTCGCTGCTGGCCCAGTGCACCGAAGCGTACGACGCCTACGAATACCACCGCGTCCAGCAGCTCTGTAACCAGTTCTGCGCCTCAACGCTGTCCGCGGTATACCACGACCTGCTCAAGGACCGGCTCTACACGTTCGCCCCGGCCTCCCCTCAACGCCGGTCCTCGCAGACCGCAATCCACGCGATATTCACGATCCTCTCCCGGATTCTCGCCCCGATCCTGTCGTTCACCGCCGACGAGGCCTGGTCTTTCGCCGGCGCCCGCGCCGAATACGCTCAGGGCTCGATCCATCTCGAGGACTGGCCTGTCGCCCCAGCCTCCTGGCACTCACCCGAGGTCGCCGCACAGATGCAGGCCCTTCTCCGCGTCCGTGCCCAGGTCAACGAGGCCGTCGAGCCACGCCGTCAGTCGGGCGTCATAGGAAAATCCCTCGACGCCGCCATCACCATCGACGGCGCCCCCGACGATGAGACTTTCAAGGTCCTTTCCAACAATCGAAAGGATCTGCCCGAGATTTTCATCGTCTCAGAGGTCGATCTCACCCCCGCCTCGGGCGGCATCCGCATCGACGTCAGATCCTGCGAAGAACTCTCTCGTGTTCGTTGTCCACGCTGCTGGCGCTGGGTACCCTCGCTCACGTCGACCCCCAGGGGCGACGTCTGCCCCCGCTGCGCCGAAGCCCTGCATTAATATCCCGCCTCAAAATTCCCTATGGCTAAGAAAAAAACTATCCCTGCCAAGCGCTCCGCCTCTCCCAAGAAGCACGAGCCATCTCACACAGGTAAAAAGTCCAAAGCCATCGTGCCCACTCGCAAGACACCCTCCTCCGGCGATTCCAAACCGGAATCCAAGTCCGCTCCCTCCTCCGCAAAGCTCTCCGCGCGCGAGACTCTTCGCAGCCGCGTACTGGCTCGCGCAAAGGTCACCCGACCCATCGCGTTCAGCCTCGAGGAGGCCCGCGAAATCGCCAAATCGGCGGCCCCGAAACCCACCGAGGTCCGCGACGATTCCAAGGCCGCATCCAAAAACCACGCCAACGGACGCAAGGAGCTCGGCTCCGAGCCCAAGGCCGCACAGCCCAACCACATCAAGGCCGCCTCGCTCGCCGACATCCTCGGCTTCAACCCCCGCAAAAAGGCCAATCCGACCGTCGAGAACGAGGAAGACATCCCCGAGCGCTTCCGCCGCTTCTACAAACTCCTCATCGACCTGCGCGACCACGTCACCGGCCAGCTCGACCAGCACACCGAGGAGACCTTGAAACGCTCCGCCAAGGACGACGCCGGCGACCTGTCCAGCTACGGTCAGCACATGGCCGATGCCGGCACCGACACCTTCGACCGCGATTTCGCCCTCAGCCTTGTCTCCAACGAGCAGGAGGCCCTGTCCGAGATCGATGCCGCCATCCAGCGCATCAAGTCCGGCACCTACGGGATCTGCGAGGTCACCGGCAAACCCATCGCCAAGGAGCGGCTCCTCGCCGTGCCCTTCACGCGCTATTCCGCCGAGGCTCAGAAGGAGATCGAGAAGAACCGCTACCGCGCCCGCCAGCAGGCCGGCCTGTTCGGTGAACTTGGTGAGGAAGGCGCGAAGATCGCGGACGACGATTCGGGCGAGGACTGAGCTCCCCCGCGCTGCTTGTCCCCCGAATCGTACAAGTCGATCGTCAATGTCGAGCCGCCGCCGCCGCTCCACCGGAGGATCGCGGCCTATCGGCTCCTGATCCTCTGCCTGTTCGCCGTCCTCGCACTCGACCAGGTGTCCAAAGCCTGGATACGTTCCCACCTGCCCTACCCGACCTACGGCCGCCCCGGGGCCATTGAGGTCATACCCGGCTTCTTCGACATCATCCACGTCGGCAACACCGGCGCCGCCTGGAGCATGCTCACCGGTCACTCGGGCCTGCTGGCGGCCCTGGCCGCCCTGTCTCTCCTCGCCATCTTCTACTGGCGCAAGGCCCTCTCCCTGAAGATTCCCTCCGTGCAGATCAGCTTCGGCCTGATGTGCGGCGGCATCGCCGGCAACCTCATCGACCGCGTGCTCTTCGGACACGTCGTCGACTTCCTCGACTTTCACTTCGGCTCGTTCGTCTATCCGACGTTCAACATCGCCGACTCCGGGATCTGCGTCGGCGTCGCCCTCTACCTCTGGCACTCGCTCTGGCCCGAATTCACGCGGAAACGCTAGCGTCCGGAGCCTCGGCCTCCTTCACGGGAATCATCAGCGTGAAGGTCGAGCCACGAGCCAGTTCGCTCGCGACCGTGATCCGCCCTCCCATCGCACTCGCGATCCTCTGTGCGATCGCAAGTCCGAGTCCCGCGCCGCCAAATTTGCGGTTCATGCCGGCATCCGCCTGGCTGAACGGCCGAAACAGGCGGGTCTGATGCTCCTTTGCAATGCCCACCCCGGTGTCCACCACCGACACGCGAAGCATCCGCCCCTGCGACTCCTCGTCATCGACCACGGTCGCCTCCACCGTCACACTCCCGGCCGGCGTGAATTTCACCGCGTTCTCGACCAGATTGCCAAGAATCTGCCGCACCCGGTCGCGATCCAGCCAGAGAATGCGCGGGACGGACTCGTCGATAAGCTCCCTGTATTCCAACTGTTTTCGCGCGATCTCCGGCGCATGTTGGCGGCCCGACTCCCCGATCAGCTCGCGGATTTTCACCGGACGCTCATCCAGCGAAAGCCCGCCGCTCGAAAGCGTCGCGTAGTTCAGGATGTCGTCGATCTGCTTGAGGATCGCCCGCCCGCTGCTCTCGATGATCCGCACGTACTCGATCTGCTCCGCATTCACCGGTGTTTCGCGCAGGAGCCCCGCAAATCCTATCACGCCGTTCATCGGCGTGCGCAGCTCGTGGCTCATCATCGCCAGGAAGTTCATCTTTGCCGTGTCGGCCACCTCCGCGAGTTCTCGGGCCTGGTTGAGCGTCTGCACCATGCTGCCCGTCTTGCGCGCAAGCTGCGCCACCTCGTCGTTTCCACCGAATTGAACCAGCGCATCGATCGCATCCGACTCGTCCAGCCGGCCCACGAGGTCGATCAACTTCTCAATCCGCCTCACATAGAATCGCTCGATCAGGATCCAGATGACCAACGACAGGATCAGCGTCGAAATCAGCATCACCGCGATCGTCAGCCGCATGCTGGTGATCTGCACCAGCCGGACCAGGCGTTCGCTTCGCACCTCGATCCCACCCTGGATCCGGCCCCGGTCGTCGCGCAGCGCCACCCGGGTCACCATCGTCGACTCGCCCTCGGGAGCCACCAGGCAGTCGGAATCCACCTGCCTCCCCCCGGGGAGCGTCGCCGCCATCTCGGACGCGTCGATGAATCCGCTGCGGATCGGCCCGAGGTCCGTGAGCTCGCTGACTGGCGGACGCGGCAGCCGCTCGCAGACGAACAGCACGCCGCCGACGCGCCCCTCCGAATAGGGGTGGTAGGGCGTTCTAGCATACACGATCATCCCCGCGGCCGTCGAGATCACACCGGCCCCGGATCCATTGCGTCCGCTGCCCCCCGCCCCGGCCACAGGGTTCAGGAAATCCACCGAAACATCCGTTCCCTGCTCGGGGTGCCAGGTCTTCACGGGCGTCCCAGCCCGATCGAAGACCACCACGAGCACTGGCTTGATCGCACCGGTGCCGCCAATGTCGCCGGCCCCGGCGACCGCCTCCCGTAGATCATCCCCAGTCGGCCCGCCAAAGTCCCTCCGCGTCGCCAGGTTCTCCGCAAGCTGGGTCAGCGCCTGCTCGCGGCGGTTCACCCGGTTCGCGATCTCATCGCCAATGCGCGCATAATAGGCAAACTCCGCGCTTTGGATCCGGGGCAGCACCACCCACCTCTGCGTGAATACGACCAGCCCTATGAAGAGGACCGCCGAGCCCACCAGGAAAACAAGCGCCTTCGCGCGCCAGTTCAGGTTGTTGATGAATTTCGATCTCGGTTTTTCCAGGGGCATGCGGAGCCAAGCTGATTCCTGCGTCGGTGAAGTGGATCGTTGGGTGCGTCGAAACGCTCAGCGGCTCCCTCGTCCGCGTCAACGCCTCAACGGACAAATCTGCGCTTCAGGTTTCACATCTGAACGATGTCCACTGACTGCGTCCGGCATCAGCCCATCCCTGGCCTTCGGGAATTCACCCCGCCGAAGCCGCCGCCAGCAGGGGCATCACTCGATCAGTTCCACCAGACGCGACACCGGGCCCGGTCTGCATTCGCCAAACGAATACGCCGACGCGACCCGCAGGGCGGCGGCCCGCCCCGCCTCCGGATCGCTGGCATGCACCCGCGCCAGCGGGCGCTTCGGATCAGCGCATTCGCCCACCTGCAACAGGTCCGACACGCCCACGGCCGGGTCAACGCTGTCCTCCGTACGCCGCCTTCCGGCGCCCAGCAGCAGCGTGGCCTCGGCGATCGCCCTGGCATCGACATCTGTCACCCAACCCGCTTTCCCCTGAGGCATTACGTCGATAACGTGGCGCGCCGTCGGCAGGATCGACGGATCCTCCACCACCCGGGGATCCCCACCCTGGGCCGCGACGATTTCCGCAAACTTCGCCCGGGCCTCCCCCCGCTCCACGACCTGTTCGAGACACCGCCGGGCGTCGGCCCGATCTCCCGCCACACCGGCAAGCATCAGCATCTCGACGCCCAGGGCATAGGTCACTTCCATGACATCCGCAGGGCCCCGCCCGTCGAGGCACTCGATTGTTTCGCGAACCTCCAGCGCATTGCCCACAGCCCTTCCCAGCGGCTGATCCATTGTCGTCAACAGCGCACGCGTCGGTTTTCCCATCGCCTTTGCCACGTCCACCATCGAGCGCGCCAGGGTTTGGGCATCCTCGTGGGTGCGCATGAACGCGCCTCGACCGAATTTAACATCCAGCACCAGCGCATCGATCCCCTCCGCCAGTTTCTTGCTGAGGATGCTGGCCGTGATCAACGCGATGCATTCCACCGTCGCAGTCACGTCCCGCAACGCGTACAGGCGCTTGTCGGCCGGCGCCAGATCCGAGGTCTGCCCAATCAACGCGGCTCCCACGCGTTCCACCTGGTCGCGATACTCGCCGAAGCTCAGCCCCACGCGAAATCCCGGAATGGACTCGAGTTTGTCGAGTGTGCCTCCCGTGTGCCCAAGGCCCCGCCCGCTGATCATGGGCACCGCCACTCCGCAGCTGGCGACCATCGCAGCCAGCGGCAACGATAGTTTGTCCCCGACTCCGCCGGTGGAATGTTTGTCCACCTTCGGCTTCGAGATCGAGCGAAGGTCTGCCACGGTCCCGGATCGCATCATCGCAGCCGTCAACGCCACTGTCTCCCCACGGCTCATGCCCCGGAGGAAAATCGCCATCAGCATCGCACTGAGCTGATAGTCGGCCCAGGAGCCGTCCGTCGTACCGCGTACGAACGCCACGATCTCCTCCTCCTTCAACTCGTGTCCGTCGCGCTTCCGCGCGATCACCTGCTGGGGAAACAACGTCTGCGCCAGATGCGTCATCCCCCGCTTCTGCACCACCCCCGAACAGGCCGCAATCTTCCGCTGCGGCCCGCACCCACTCGCTCAAGGCCACAGGTGACTGAACAGGTAGCGCATGCTGTGGTGCGCCGCCTCGCCCAGGATGCCAAAATAGGCCACCCCGGCCACCGCCACCAGATAGCCCAACACGACAATCATCCCATCGCGCTCGAGCAGGCCGCTCGCCACGAGCAGGATCACCCACGCGGGAAAGGTGTTCGTGAGCGGAATCGGAAGCGGCAACAGAAGCACGACCGCCGCAACGACGATTAGAAGCGCGTGAATCCGCACCGCTCCCGGCGCTGCAAAGACCCAGCTCCAACGCGGCCTCAGAGCCGACTCAAGCCACCGAATGATCCTCGCCGCCACACGGACGACTCGTGCCACAAATCCTGCCGGCACCTTCTTTTCGCGGAGCACCCGGGGCAGCCACGGCTCCGCACCCCAGGCGAGCTGACCCGCCAGCAGCGCTATCACGAAGCCGAACGGCGTCGACAACCCCACCAGCGGCAGTGGCGTCAGGAACGGCAACGCCAGGATCACAATCGTCACCAGGAACGCCTGCGACTCCAGCGCCGTGATCAGTTCCCACAGGCAGACCGCGCGCCCTGCAAAAAGGCGCTCGAGCGCGAGAATATGCTCGGATAACCTGAGCCCTGCGTCCCGCTTTCGGTTGGGTATCATTGCGCAACCTACATAGTGCCTGTTGCCGGGCTCATTGCGAGCCCGACCCGACCGCCTAGACACCCCGTCGGTTCCCCCACAGCTCGATGTGCAGGCGGTGCGCGTATCGGTACCCCCGGTCCTTGCACAACTCCACCAACCAGTTGGCGCGGCCCCGCATCACGTCCAGCGACCGAGCCTCCGGCATCAGGAGAACCTTGTGGGGCGGCACCCGGCCTCCAAGCCGCTTCAACATGCCCTCGATTTCCTCGAGATCCCCCGGCGCCACCACCACAAACTTCAACTGGAACGCATAGGCATCCAGCCACTGGCAGACCACCTCCGGCTTCCAGCGCTCGAGTTCGTGCCGCTTGTGCCACGCCGGATGATCGATGGCCGAGGGAGCCGAATTAAGCAGCTTCGGCGAGATCGAAGCCAGGTCGCACGCAATGCCACCGGGAGGCAGCGTACCGGCCGTCTCGATCGTGATGTGGTAACCGAGCATCTTCAGCTCCGTCGCGAGTTCCACAATCTGCGGGGCCACCATCGGCTCGCCCCCGGTAAGCACCACGTGGCCGCACGCATGCCGGCCCACTTCCGCCACAATCGAATCCACCGTCATCACGGCACCTTCCGGATTCCACGACGCATAGGGCGTATCGCACCAGGCGCACCGCAGGTTGCAGCCGCTCGTGCGCACGAAGACCGAAGGCACTCCCGTCAGCTCCCCCTCCCCCTGGATCGAATGAAAGATTTCCGAGACAAGCATCGTTCAGCCTCCCACCCCGGCCGGCCGCGGAGGTAGCGGGTCCAGACTCTCGTAATCGGTCGGATCCGGCACGCCCGCGACCAGGAATGCCTCGCGGCGTTCAACACAGGTGCCACAACGACCGCAATGGCGCGCACCGCCTTTGTAGCAGGACCATGTCCTTCCGAAATCCACCCCAAGCCGCACCCCGAGCACCGCTATGGCGCCCTTGGTCATCTCTATGAATGGCCGGAGCAGCCGGATGCCCGCATAGGTCCCGGTCCTCATCGCCTCGCCCATCGCCGCCATGAACGCCTCGCGGCAGTCCGGGTAGATCGCATGGTCGCCTCCGTGCGCGGCGATGACCAGCCCCTCCGCGCCCACGCTTTCGGCGTATCCAGCCGCGACCGACAACATGATCGCATTTCGGAACGGCACGACGGTCTGCTTCATGGTCTCCTCCTCGTAATGCCCGTCCGGAATCTCCCCTCCGCCCGAGAGCAGGTTCGAGGCAAACAGCCGCGCCATGAAATCCAGCGACACCACTTCGTGCCGCACGCCAAGCCCCGCACACTGCTCGGCCGCAAACGGCAGCTCGCGATGATTGTGCTTCGACCCATAGTCGAAGCTGATCGCAGCCAACACGTCGTGTTCGGCACGCGCCCAGTGAAGCGCCGTGACCGAATCCATGCCGCCCGAACAAAGTACCACCACTCGCATGGCCGACTCCTAGGGTCGCCAAACCCCTCCGGCGAGGGCAATTTTTCCCCTGTCAGGCGGGTAAACCAACCGTAAATCCCATGCCACCCCATGGTGCGCCACCCCCGAATCACCTATACTGCCGCCCGACACGCCGCGCATTCATGAATCTCGCCAGAAAAATCCTGCTCGTTCATCCCGACTCTCGTATTCGGCGCCGATGCGTCATGCTGCTCGCCGCCTGCGGCTTCGACGTCCGTCACTGCGCGACCGCCGCCGAGGGGGAGGAGGCCGTGTTGTCTGAGTGGATCGATCTCGCCGTGATCGCGCACGATCTGCCGGATGCGCCCGATCTGGAGCTCTCAAACCGGCTCCGGAGGGCGCAGCCGACCCTCGCGATCATGCTCCTCGTCGAGCAGCTCAAGTTCCCGCTCATGGTCGAGGGTGCCCGCCAGGGCGTGCACGACGTGATCCCGCCCTCTGAAGACCTGGCCCCGGTCGTCTCCCGGGTTTGCGCCTATTTCGAGGTCGTCCCTTCGTTCGACGCCGGCATCGTGTCTCATGAACTCAGTCAGGCCGAGTCCGTGCTGGAATTCGCCGGGGGGGTCGCCACGCCGGCCACCGCAAGCGCGGCCACCGACCTCGCCCAGGCCGCACGCGAACGCGCCGTGCTCGAGGGCCAGCTCCTCCGGCTCGCACACGAGCGCAATGCGCTCGAAGTTCAGCTCCGGACTCTCCTCACCCAGTCTGCCGATCTCGCCCGGACGCGCGCCGATCTCGCCGGCGCGCGGAGCCAGCGTGAGCTCGTCGCCGCAGCCCGTGCCGCCATCGAGGAGAACGCACGCTGCTTGGCCGCCCAGCGCGCCGAGGCGTTTCGGGAACAGCAGGCGGTCGAGAACGAACGCCGCAGTCTCGACCGTATCGGTCCTTCGGAGACACCTGCCACGTCGGCCTCCTCCGGCCCCGATGTCGACCCGCTCGCCGCAAAGCGGCTCCAGCTCGCCCGGCACGCCGATCAGCTCGCCGCAGAGTCCGAACACATCAGCCGCGAACGGGCCCAGCTCGCGGCCGAACGCCAGTCCTGGCACCGGGACCTGGAAACACTCCGCGACGAGGAGGCCAATCTCCGGCGCTACGAGGCGCGCCTCCGGGACCTGCAGGCCACCCTCGAAACCGAACGCCTCGCCCTCGCCGCCGCCAAGCAAAGCCCGCAGCGTTACGACGACGATGCCGCCCTCCCAACGCCGGACGACCTCAGGGACCAGTGGGCCCGATTCCAGCGCGCCACCGAGTTGTTCGAGGCAGAAAAGGCCCACTTGCGCGAAGACCGGCTCGCTCTGCGCGATTGGGAATCGGCACTCAAGAAACGGGAGGAGGTCCTGACCCGCCGGGAAAAGGTCCCCACACCCTCAGACGCTCCCGTACAGGCAGTCCGCCCTCCCACGGGCACCCCATCGGTTCCGGCAAAAGGCGAAAAGCCCGAGGCCTCCGCCCCGTCCACACTTCGATCGCTCACAAGGGCCCCGTTCGAGGCTGCCAAGGCGGTGCTGAAATCGCGAAAGTGATACGGTTCAGCGGCGCACCGGCGTCACCCACACGCGCACCGTACGGTCTGCGTTCATCGGCGAGACCGCATACGAGTCGATGTTGTAGTACCGAAGCTTCCCGTCGACGGATACCCGAACCACCAGCTGCACCCGCTTTGGCGGTTCGATGTCGCTCGCCTTGTAGCTGATCGTGAACGGCACCGGTGGCGCACCGGCCGCCTGCACCGTCGTCTCGCCGATCACGATAGGATCGTCGTTTGTCACGTCCACCATCCGAACCAGGACCGAAGTCTTGCCAAGCGGCGGAAGCGGATGGAAGTCCACCGTCCCATGCAGCACCTGGTCGCCCAGCGGCGCCGCCGAAATGTCCAGGTGGGAACAGGCGGTTCCAAGGATTCCAATCAGGGCAAGGGCGAAGGTCAGGCGAAGGAACGACATTCGGGGATGGGGTTTCCTGGACAAGCCTGTTGCGAGCGCCTCCGTTGTCACCACAAACTTGGGCCCCCTCCGCCGCTCACAGCAGATCCGCCGCGAGTTCGGCCAGCTTCGAGCGCTCGCCCTTGGTGAGCGTCACATGCGCCGCAACCGTCTGACCCTTCATGCGATTGTGCGCAAACACCAGCCCGTTGCTTCGGGAATCCACATACGGATTGTCAATCTGCGCGGGATCGCCGATCAGCACGATCTTCGAGCCCTCCGAGATGCGCGTGATCACCGTCTTCACCTCGTGCGGGGTCAGCTGCTGCGCCTCGTCGAGGATGAAGAACCGGCGGGCGATGGAGCGTCCGCGGATGAAACAAAGCGCCTCCACCTCGACAATTCCACTGCGGATGAGTTTCTCGTACGGCTTGAGCGGAGTCGCCCCCGAGGGAATCCCCGGCTGGTGTTGCTGGGGCGCCGAAGCTGACATCAGCGCCATCGCGTCACCCTTCTTCTTCGCCTTTTTGGACACCTTCTTCGTCGCGAACTGAGGCTCCTTCGGCGGCTTCGAAGGCATCAGCACCTCAAGCGCGTCGTAGTACGGTTGAAGCCACGGTTTCATCTTTTCCTCGAGTGACCCCGGCAGGAAGCCGATGTCCTTGCCCAGCGCAATCACAGGCCGCGAGATCGAGACCCCGTCGTACCGGCTGCGTTCGTCGAATACCTGGCTGAGCGCACACACCGTCGACAGGAGCGTCTTGCCCGTGCCCGCCTTGCCGAAACACGTGATGAGCGAGATGCTGTCGTCGAGCAGCGCGTCCACGAAAAACTGCTGCTCCAGGTTTCGGGCTCGAATCGGAATCCCTCCGGGAGCCCTCACGAAATCCGGGATCTTCAGCCGGCGAACCTCGCCATTGCCCATGTACCGGGCCGGCATCGTCTTGCCCTCGTCCGAACGGAGTAGCACATACTCGTTCACGTAAAGCGGCTTCGAGGCCTCCTCGCCCAATTCGAAGGCCCCCTCGGAGGCGAAACGCTGAAGATCATAAATGGATACCGCAATCTCCCGGTAGCGGTCCTCATCCAGGTTCTGAGGCACCTTGTCGTTCAGGTAGTCTTCGGATTCCAGCCCGACCGCGCGTGCCTTCAGCTGAACGTTCACGTCCTTGGTCACCAAGATCGTGGGCGGGGGATACTGCTCCTGCACGAACAGCGCGCATGCGATGATGCGGTTGTCCTTCTTCGACAGGTCCGGCAGCACGGCGCGAAGCCGCTGCATCGCCGGACTCGCGAAGTCGTTGTCCTGAAGATACCGGTTGATGATCACCGAGAGGGTGCCACCCGTCGGAAGCCGCACGCCCTCGAGCATCGCACGAGAGTCGGGAAGCAGCTCCTGGAGCGTGCGGTGCACCCGCCGGGCATTGCGCCCCCGCTCAGTCGATTGCTCGCCCTTGATCGCGTCCAGCTCCTCCAGGACTTCGACCGGTATCGCCAGGTTGTTATCTTCGAATTTGAAGATCGACTGCGGATCGTGCAGAAGGACGTTCGTATCTAAGACGTATGTCTTGATCTTACCAGCAACCTTGGCCTGAGAGTGAGGGGTTAAAACCCCAGCAGGGTGTTCCATCGTTGTGGATAACTTGTGAATAACCATGCATGACTTGTGCCTTTTGTCGACAGAAAGCGCTTTTTCCCGCCCCGATTTTTCACGACCGTGACCCGACACGATCCCCCGTCACCATGAATAAACTACCCGGCCCCATCATACTCGTCGCACTCCTGCTCATGACCGCTTCAGCCGCGTTTGCCTCGCCCGCCCCGTTCATCATTCGCCTGTGGCCCCACGGTGCCCCCGGTGCAATCGCAAACCCCGACTACCGGCAGTCCGTGATCTATCGGGACAACAATCCCAACGAGCCAAGGATCACGCAGGTCACCGACGCGACCCTCGAGGCCTTCCTGCCCGATCCCGCCCAAGCAACCGGCGCCGCCGTCGTCATCTGCCCGGGTGGCGGCTACGTCGTGCTCGCCTACGACAAGGAGGGCACCGTTCCCGCGCGCTGGTTCGCCAGCCACGGCGTTGCCGCGTTCGTGCTCAAATACCGACTGCCCAGCGACGCCATCATGCGCGACAAGCGCGTGGGCCCTCTCCAGGACGTCCAGGAGGCCCTGCGAACCGTCCGCCGCCGCGCCGCGGAATGGCACGTCGACCCCGAACGCATCGGCGTCATGGGCTTTTCGGCCGGAGGCAATGTCGCGGCGCTCGCGTCGACTCTGTATCGGGAGCATGTATACACACCTGCGAACGACACCGACGACCGCCCCGACTTCTCCATCCTCGTCTATCCGGTCATCTCGATGGAGCCCGGCATCACCCACGCGGGATCCCAGCACGCCCTTCTCGGCGCCCATCCGACCCAGGCGGACTGCGACCGATTCTCGGCCGAGCGCCACGTCGACGACCGTACTCCGCCCGCCTTCCTCGTCCAGGCCCAGGACGACCCGGCCGTGCCGGTGCGCAACAGCATGATCTACTACGAGGCCATGCTTCGCCATCACGTCCCCGGCGAGTTGCACCTCTATGAGAAGGGCGGCCATGGCTTCGGCTTCGAAAGCCCCAACGCGTCGACGCGCACCTGGCCCGATGCCCTCCGAGCCTGGCTCGTGTCGCGCGGTCTCATGCGCTGACGTCGAGCACCGGACAAAAAAGAAGGCGGGTCGCCTACCCCTAAGCGACCCGCCACTGTCTTTCTTTGTTACCCCAAGCTTCTGCTAGGCAGAAGCGTTGAACCGCATCATTTGACGCACAGTGCCAGGAATTGTTTCATCCGCCTCGTCCGGTTGGCGAACAATTCCCAACTATATTTCATCAAGCACTTTACGACCATATCCGTCGTGGCGCCGCCATTACGTAGAATTACGAAACAGACTCGGGCCCGGGCCTGGAAACTTTCTTCGCTCTCGGATTCGTCCATAGCCGCAGCCAGTACTCCGCCAGGTTCCTGAGGCTCGTTCGCCGCAGCCCCTCCCGTTGGGCCGCGCTCATGAAAGGCTCCACCACCTGGCTGCGTTCCACATAATAGGCCCACAAGTCTGCATCCAGCGCCAGCGATGCCCCGTAATCGTCGGGGTAACTCTTTGCCGCAGCGCGAACTTTAAGCTCCCAATACTGTCTTTCCTCCTTATGAGCTTGAACATACTCAATTATTCTCTGCTCGCAGCGGTTAAGACTCATTCCGCCAACAAAACGGAATTCCCCTGTCCGAAAAGCTGAATCTGGACGAAACCGTTCCGCGGCGACGATTTTCCCTACGACATCCACCCTCAACTAAGGCAGAACCATGTGGCAAAAAATCAAAGACCAAGCACCCGCCATCCTCATCACAGCGCTGCTAGTGATCGGCGCGGCCTACTGGCTGCACCGGAAGACCATCAAGGATATGGATCAGCTGCAGCAGGAGAAGCTGGCGGTCCAGAAGCAGGAATTTGACGCCCAACTCAAGGCGTCGGCCGAGGACACCCGGCGTCAGATCGAAGCCGTCGACAAGCTCCTGAAGGATGCCATCCAAAGACGCTCCGCCGAGGTTTTCATGTCCGACAAGGAACTGGCCAAGCTGAATACGGACCACATCAACCAGCTCGCCGAGGCCATCGCCACCAAGATCCAGCCCAACATGCCGATTCCGAAGACCCCGGAAGAGGCTGAGCGCATGCAGAATGAGCAGGTCGACAAGGTCTCCAGCCGTATGGCCGAGAAGATCGCGCCGATCCTCAACGAGATGGCCTCCAGTCAGCACCTGACCCAGCAGCAGATCCAGGCCTACTCGCAGCGCATCTCCGACCAGATCGGCAATGTCCTCACCTCCGAAATGGCCAAGAACCAGCAGCTGAACAACAACCTCCTCGCAACCCAGGCCGTCGCCCGGGAGTCGCTCGCCCTCACGCACGAGGTTACCGCCCTCTACCTGAGCACCTTCAAGGACCAGGGCCTGGTCACACGCCTGCTGACGCTCCCCGCGAACGTGGTCCGCGACGTCTCGAAGATGAGCATCATCAGCAGCTCCGAGCGCAAGCAGAAGGAGAAGCAGCTGGTCGACCAGATGAACGCCATCGACCAGCGTCTCAACGCGATCGAGGCCGCCCAGCCCAAGAACTGAGCAAACGTCATTGCATTTTAGATACGAGGCCGGGCCCGCGGGCCCGGCTTTTTTGCGGCTTCATTCGACCAGGTAGAACGGATCTGGGAGCTTGAAGGTCCGCTCGGCGTGACCGCCTCTCAGGTCGCTGTGCTGGTCGCCGACGTTGGCCACGATCACGTATCCGACGCCCTCGAAGGCCCGGCGTATCGAAGTCTTGAATGCAGCCATCTCGCCGCGCGGCTGCCCGGCCGGGGCCATCGCCAGATGCTCGTGCCGGTCGAGGCCGCGCCTCCGCAGGTTCAGTTCCGTCGCCGCGCGTTCAGCCGGATCCCTGCGCCCGGTCACAAGCATGGTCGCAATCCCGAGCCGTCCCGCCAGCTCATAGACCTCGCGCACCGGCTCGATCACCGGGGCGTCCGCGTCCGAGAACCAGCGCTCCCACTCCCGGGGCGCATAGGCGTACTCCAGGCGTCGGATCAACGGCGCATTCGAAAGCAGGGTCTCATCGACGTCAAAGACCGCGGCCAGTCGCTCACCGGGCCGGCGGCGCGCCGCCCGCTCCTCGAGCCAGCGGCCGACCTGCGCCGCGACGTCGGCCACGTCGCGGTCATAGGCGCCCGAATCGCAGTAGGCCGAGACCGACGCCCGGGCCTGGGCTAGGTTGAGCGGCGACGCCTGGGGCGGCGCCGATGCGCAATCCGCCAGCGCAAGGCACATAGCCACCACGCACCCGCGGCATGCATCGCAGTCCGGATGATGCGGCAGATTGCGACCGTTACGATGGGTCTCCATCGGAGCGGGGCGGCCGCTCAACGCGGCTGGATGTCGAGCGGCAGTCGTGCGTAGGCCCCCTGCGGATCGTTGCAGGAACGCAGGAACGAGAGCTCCCGGTTCAGGCGCGCAGTCACCTGCCCGACCACACTGTGGTCAACCGCGGCATGAGCGCTCATGGGCTGCATTTTCTGGAAAAGCTCCGTCATGACCTCGCCCAGCGTCTTGCGGCGCGGATACTCGACCAGGGCGGGATTGGCGCCGAGTCCGGCGCGTTCGCCCGCGTAGCGGATCGCATCGTTGAGTCCACCGATCTGGTCGACCAGCTTCAGCTTCACCGCCTCGGTCCCGGACCAGACGCGCCCCTGGGCGATCTGCTCGACGTCGGCGCGGCTGAGGCCGCGACCGGCGGCAACCTTGTCGACAAACTGGTCGTAGATCCAGTCGATCATGCGCTGGATGACCGCAAGCTCGTCGGGGGTCTTGGGCCGGGTGATTGTCATCGCGTCAGCGAAACGTCCTGTCTTCACGGTGTCGAAGGTGAACCCGAGCGATTCGGCCAGCTTCTGCACGTCGAAAAACATCCCGAACACGCCGATCGATCCGGTGATCGTGGTCGGCTCGGCGAAGATGCGATTGCCGTAAGCGGAAATCCAATACCCGCCCGAGGCCGCATAGCCGCCCATCGACACGATGACGGGCTTTCGCTTCTTCAGCAGCCGGATCTCGCGCTGGATGGCCTCCGCCGCCGAGGCGCTGCCGCCGGGGCTGTTGACGCGAAGCACGACGGCCTTCACCGAGTTGTCCTCGCGCAACCGCCGGAGTTCGCGCGCGAAGCGGTCGCCTCCGATCTGGCCCGGTTCACCCTCCCCGTCCACAATGTCGCCTTCGGCATAGACCACGGCGACACGTCCCTTTGAGAACAGGGCTCCCGAATCCGCAGCCGCCATCGGGATGTAGCTCTCAAGCGAGACCTGCCGGAAGGGCAGGCGCGAACCCGCGCGGCCCGTGCGGCTCTTCAGATCGTCGAGCATGACGTCTCGATACGCGATCCGGTCGACCAGGCCGGCTGCCTTCGCAGCCTCGGGCCTGATCATACCCTCGCGGTCCACCAGCGACTGGATGGCCGACACCTTGATCTTTCGGCTCGCCGAGATGTCCCCGAGGAGCCCGCCCCAGATGTCGCCAAGCAGCTGGGTCAGCTGCTGGCGGTTTTCCGGCGACAGGTCCTTGCGTATGAACGGCTCGACCGCCGACTTGTATTTGCCCACGCGGGTCACCTGGACGCCGATGCCGAATTTCTCGAAGAATCCCGTGTAGAACATCGGGCGCGCCGCGAGTCCCGGCATGAAGATCATGCCATAGGGGTCCAGCGCGACGTTCGTCGCGGCGGACGCCAGGTAGTAATCCCTCGTGTCCGCATCGGACAGGTACGCGAGCACGGGCTTGCCGGACGCGCGGAAGTCAAGGAGCGCGGAACGCACCTCGCGCAGGGCGGCAAAACTGCTGCCATAACCCGAGGGCTGGAGGGATCCGGTGAGGTAGATTCCGGCAATTCGCGGATCATGCGCCGCATGTTCGATCGCCCGGGTCACGAGGCGCAGCTGGAGTTCGTGCTGGTCGCCGGTGATCCGATTGAAGGAGAACTGCGGCGGTGCGTCGTCGATGTTCGCATCCATGTCGAACACCAGGTACGAACCCTTCTCGAACGATGTCTCATGCTGCCGGTGAGCGGCGGCTGAGATCAGGATCAGGATGATAATTCCGAAAAAACACAGGCCGGCGAAAAACACGATCAGGGCGGTGAGCGCCCCCAGCATCGAGGTTACGAAATTGCGCATGGTGGGGGCCAACTTAGGCAAGATGCGTCCACGCGCGAGTTGTTTTGAAGGCTCCGATGCCGGCCGGCTTTGCAATCGTCCGAATTATCGCTAGCTATAGAGCTCCCACCCATTCCATGACCGACGACAAGGGACTTCTCACCACCCACCAAAAGGCGCTCACGATCAATCTGGACGATTCGATCTACGGCACCTTCGCCGAGATTGGCGCCGGCCAGGAGGTCGCGCGCCTGTTTTTCCAGGCGGGTGGCGCCGCCGGAACGATCGCAAAGACGATCTCCGCCTACGACATGACGTTCAGCGACGCCATCTACGGCAAGGCGCCGCGTTACGTGTCGAGGGAGCGGCTCGGCACGATGCTCGATCACGAATACTCGCTCCTTATCGAGCGGCTCAACGAGCAGCGCGGCAGCCGCAGCCGCTTCTTCGTGTTCGCCGATACCGTCGCCGCCAAGAGCTACAAGGGCAACAACGACTGCCACGGTTGGGTGGGCGTTCGCTTTCAGCCGACACCCGGCGCCGAGCCCAGCCAGATCATCATCCACGTCCGGATGTGGGACAAGGAGAACCTCCTTCAGCAGCAGGCCCTCGGCATCGTCGGCGTGAACCTCTGCTATGCCGCGTACTTCATGCGCGACGATCCAAGGAAGTTCATCGAGTCGCTCGTCGACAATGTCGGCGCCGACCGCATCGAGATCGACATGCTCAAGTTCTGCGGGCCCGCGTTCGCAGGCATCGACAACCGCCTCATGTCGCTTCACCTCGTCCAGGTGGGCCTCACCAATGCGGTGATGTTCGGACCCGACGGCGACGTCCTGCAGCCGAGCGAGGTGCTCTACAAGAAGCCCGTGCTCGTCGAGCGCGGCAGCTTCCACCCGGTCACCCGACTACACCTCGACATGCTGGCCTGCTCGCGTTCGGAGTTCCTCAAGGAACCCATGAACGAGGGCAAGGAACCCGTCGTGCTGATGGAGCTCACGATCAACAATCTGCTCGAGGAGGGAGGGAGGGTGGAGCCCGAGGATTTCCTCGGCCGAGTGGACCTCCTCGGCGCGCTGGGACACCTGGTGCTCATCTCCAACTACTCGGAGTTCCACCGGCTGACCACTTACTTCCGTCGCTATACGCACGAGATGATCGGCGTATCGATGGGCATCAATACCCTGCTCGAGGTGTTCAACGAGAAGTATTACGAGAACCTTCAGGGCGGCATGCTCGAAGCCGTGGGCCGCCTGTTCCGCTATGCGGTCAGGCTGTACATCTACCCGATGCCGTTGGCCGACGGTTCGCTCGTGACAGCGGACAATGTCGCCGTCGCACAGCACCACCGGCTTCTCTACGCCCACCTCCTCGCGAATCGCTTCATTGAGGCGCTCACCGACTACAACCCGGGGTGCCTTGGCATCTATTCGAGCCGGGTGATCGAGCTGATCCGGGCCGGAGATTCCTCGTGGCGCTCGCTGGTCCCGCAGGAGACTGTGGACATGGTCGAGCGGCTGCGGCTGTTTGGATATAAGGGCTGAGTCCTTCGCGTCGCGCCAGGCGCGCAACAAACTTGAGTCTGGCCGCAAAGCTGGGAGGCTACGCGACAGCCCCACAGCCATGCAATTTTCCAAATACCACGCACTAGGCAACGACTACATCGTGCTCAATCCGGCGGATTTTCCCGGCTGGGAGTCGCCGACCGAGACTCATATTCGCGCCATCTGTCACCGCAACTTCGGAGTTGGCTCCGACGGAATCCTCTGGGGTCCGCTGCCGACCACGAGCGAAGCCGCCTGCGGCCTGCGCATCTTCAATCCCGATGGTTCGGAGGCTGAAAAATCAGGCAACGGGCTGCGCATCTTCTCCCGCTACCTGCACGACCACAGTCTCGTGCAGGCCCGCCGGTTCCGAATCCACACGCTGGGCGGCATCGTCGAGTCCGAGATCATCGAGGACGGCCGTCTCGTCTCCGTCGACATGGGGCGCGTCAGCTTCGACAGTGAACGGATCCCCGTCGCAGGCCCCCACCGCGAGGTGATCAACGAGACGATCGCGACGGGAGGGGTCGAATTCAGGTTCTGCGCCGCGACGATTGGCAATCCGCACTGCGTGATTCCCGTGCCCGACGCCACGGCCGAGCTCGCCCGGACGCATGGGCCCGCGATTGAAACCGATCCCCGCTTTCCGCGTAAGACGAACGTCCAGTTCATGACGATCATCAACCGCTCCGCCCTCCGGATCGAGATCTGGGAACGGGGTGCCGGCTACACTCTCGCCTCGGGCTCGAGCTCCAGCGCCTGCGCTGCGGTGGCCCACAAGCTCGGATTGGTCGATCGCTCAGTGTCGGTTCGCATGCCGGGCGGCGTGATCGACGTCCAGATCGGCGACGACTACGCGATCCGGATGACGGGGCCGGTCGCTCGCGTGGCCGAGGGCCGGATCGACGCGGAACTATTCGGCGACGTCCTCTGAACCGACTGCATCGACGATGACCCCCGAACCGCGCCCCGCGTTCTCGTCGCCGCCTGCCGCCGGTCAAAGCGAATTTTCGGCGCCGGGTCGACACCGGCCGCCTGCGGCGTGACATGATCCCGTGGATCGCCGACTTTTTCCGGTTCTGGTGGTCGCTGTTCTACTGGAACGCGGCGAAGACGCTGTTTCGGCGCCGAATCGTCAAACGCTGTCCCTGCCAGGCCCCAAGCGACTCCGGCCGGGCGCGCGAGACCCGCTGCGAGGCCTGCGTCACCTGGAACCGGCCCGCACGTTTCAAACGTGTGTGCCCCCTGCTGGTCGACACCCCTGATGGGCTCCTGTGCTCCGTGGACGCCGCGGACGTGCGCCCATTCTGGGGACTCAGCGCAGCCTGGGCCGGGGGAGCGCTCGCCGCCTGTTACGTCGCCGCGGTGCTGTTCGCATTCGTGGGCCTGCGCCTGGTCGGTTACCCCGTCGGCATCGTGAACCTCGCCTGGCCCGGGCGCTGGCATCGTCTGAATGAGGCGCGCTCCGAGTACTACTTTGAAAAGGGCACGGCTGGGTTCGCGCGCGGCGACCTGCGAACCGCCGGCATGTCGCTGTACCTCGCCTACCAGCTCGACCCGAAACGCTACGACGTCGGCCTCATGCTCGGCGAGATCGCCACGCTTTCCATGCCCGACCGGGCCGACGGCGTGTATGCGATGCTCATGACGCAGCATCCGCGTCAGGCGTCGCAGACTGCGCAGGCCTGGATGCGGAGCGCGCTCGAGCGCGGCAACTTTTCCGCGCTGCGAGCGATCGCCCTCGAGCGCCTGAAGAACGGTGCGGCGCCGCAGGCACCCTGGCTGCACGCACTGCTCTTTGCCACCCGCCAGCTCGACGACCTCCGGACGATCCGCGATCTCGCATCGACGAAAAGCGGGGCCCGCTGGCACACGCTGCTCCGCACGGAGACCGACCTCCGCGACGGCCGCAGGGACCGGGCCCTGGCAGCGCTCGAGGAGACGTGGTATCCAATCGATTCCTACAACGCCTACTATCAGACGCACGAACTCCTGGCCCTCGGGCATCCCACCGAGGCGCTCATCACCCTGGCGGCCTACCAGTCGGTCCTGCCCGGCGAGGAGCAGTCGTCGGTCCGCCTCGCGGCGCTGAAACTGCTCTCCTCGCCAGCCGACTGGCGCACGCAAACCCAGGGGATGCTCGCGCACACGACCGTCAGTCCGGGCGCCGTGGAGTTTCTGGCCGGATACCTGTTCAGCCACCCCGACGCCACGCTCCTTGCTGAAGTCTCCGACTGGCTGCGCAAGAAGCCGCTTCCGACCGATGACGGCGGGATTCGCGCCTATCTCGCACTCTACTTCGCATCGGGTGCATGCGGCGACAAGGCCACGATGGACTGGATCGCCACGGTCCTTCGCACCCAGAGCTCCAACCGCTATTATTTCCTGGAAACGGTGAAGCGATACTTCCTCGACCCCAACAGCCGGATACGCCCGTCGGATTTTCTGACCCTCGTTCCGCTGCCACTCGAGATGGTCTATGCGGTCTGGCAGCGTGAAAACGCCCTGGCACGAAACCGTGCGTCCCGGCCCGGGCACAGTCCCGCGGGGAGCGGCGGGAGCTTGAATGCAGCCGATGCCCGCCCCTAGGGTGGGTCACGCCCACCCTCCCGATGACCGCCACGGTATCCAATCCAAGTCTGACGGCCCGATGGAAATCGGCTGCGGCCGGCCGCGGTTCGTCGCTCGTGAGCGCCGCCATACTGCTCCTCCTGGCCGCTGGCTTGGTCGTGCTGCTTTGGCCCCAGTGGACGCACAATCCGGAACTCTCCCACGGACTGTTCATGCCGATCCTCTGGCTGCTACTCCTGCACGAGGGCACCACCCGCGGGACGCAGCGATACCTCCCCGACTCCCCATGGAACACCGCCGCGGTTGCCGCCCTCGGTGCCGCAGCACTCGGGTTTCTTACCCTGGGCGGGCTTTACGCCGTGGCGCTGGACTGGACGCACTCGATCGCCTCCACCGCCCCGACGGCCGCCTTCGTCTGCCTCGGTCTGGCGAGCCTGCTCGTATTTTCCCGCCGTTCGCTGAAGCTGGTGCCTTTCAACTGGACCACCGTGCTCGCGTTCGGCCTGTGGCTTCTCAGTGCGCCGCTACCGCCAGGCACCTACGAGAGGATATCGCTACACCTCCAGCTCGGCGTCACCCATGCGGTGATCGTCGCACTGCACCTTCTCGGCGCGCCGGCCGTCCAGCATGGAAACGTGATCGAGCTGGCGCACACGGCGGTGGGCGTCGAGGAGGCGTGCAGCGGCATTCGAAGTCTCATCTCGTGCCTGTTTGCCGGAACGTTTTTCTCTGCCTGCCTCGTGCGCCGCCCCTTCGCGCGCCTCCTCCTGATCGCGCTGGCAGGACCGCTTGCGGTCGTGATGAATTTCATCCGGTCGCTGATCCTGACGATTCTCGCCAACGATGGAGTGCAGATCCAGGCGTTCTGGCATGACGCGACTGGATACGCGATCCTGGCGGTCACGGCGCTCATTCTGGCCGGCCTGGCCTTCTCCCTGTCACACGGCGGCGACACCGTGCCCGCGACCGAGCCTCCAACCGCGGCGGGCCAGCGGCCCGGGCCAGCCATCGCCCTCCTGGTCGGCCTGCTCAGCCTCGTCCTCACCGCAGCCGTATTTCTCGCCGCCTGGACACGTCCCACGGGGCCATTGCCCGCAAAACCCCCGGTGCTCGCCAACCTCGTGCCGCCCGCCACGGATGCGCCCGGATGGACAGTGACGACCGAGCCCGGCCTGGAGCGGTTTGCGCCCATCCTGCAGACCAAAACGCTTCTTCAGAGGGACTACGTGCGCAAGGACACCGACGGCCCCACCCTCATCACGCTGTACGTGGCCTACTGGGCGCCAGGCCAGTCTACGCCCAGCCAGGTTGCCATCCATACGCCCGACGGGTGCTGGCCGGGAGCCGGCTGGGTGAAGATTCCAGAGAAGGTCGACCGCGCGAGCCTGCCGGTCGACGGCCGGACGCTCGCGCCCGCTGAATACCGGGTGTTCACCCACGACAACGGAGCGCCGGAATACGTCTGGTATTGGCATCTCTATGACGGACGTCCGATCGAACAGCTCGATCCCTACGCTATCCGCGGCCTGCTGACCATGGCGCTCCGCTATGGCTTTCATCGCGGGGGCGAGCAGCTGTTCGTGCGCGTTTCGAGCAACCGGCCCTGGGCGCACATTGAACACGAACCCCTCATTCGAACCTTTTTTGATCGCCTGAAAGCCCAAGGTCTCTGATCCCCGTCACCCATGCCGATGCATCTCACTCGCCGCGAAAAGAGGGCTCTCTCGCTCCTGGGGGCCCTGATCGTCCTCGGACTCCTGGGTATGGCCCTGCTCTGACTTCCCCATGTCGTCGACCCCGTCCTCCCCCGGCCCCAGACAGGCCTGCATGCCATCCTGCAACCAGCTTCTGGTCGGCTTTTCCCTGCTTTGCCTTCTCATCGCAATCTTTAGCAGCATCGGCTGGTTGGAGGCACGCAAGGAAGTCCGCACGATGCAAACCGAGCTTCAGCTGACCCAGTGCAACCTGACCGACACGATGCAGCAGCTCGAAGCCGAGCGGCTGATCAGTCAGCGCCAGATCGAAATGCTCCGGGCAGATCAGCCCGCCCTCAACCACCCGGCTCTGAAGGATTCCGCCAAGGCTCGCTGAAGCCACTTGCCCCCGAAGCGGGCCTGCTTGACCAAGAGCCCATATACCTGGTTTCAATTAACTTGCGGTCTGCGTGCGGGGTGACCAGCGACCGGGGCAGCTGGACGCGAATTGGAACTTGTCACGCGAACCGAGGCCGGGGAGCCTCGCAGTTCATATGGTGATCAAACCCAGAATTCGTGGATTTGTATGCGTCACGGCCCACCCCGCCGGCTGCGCTGCGAACGTTCAGGAACAGATCGACCTGGTGGTCGGACGAGGTCCCATCAAGAACGGCCCCAAGAACGTCCTCGTGATCGGTGCGTCGACCGGCTACGGCCTCGCGTCGCGCATCACCGCCGCCTTCGGCTCCGGTGCAAAGACCCTCGGCGTGTTCTTTGAGCGGCCCTCCGAGCAGGACCGACTGGCAACGCCCGGCTGGTACAATACGATCGCATTCACCCAAGCCGCGCGAAAAGCGGGCCTCTATGCCGCAAATATCAACGGCGACGCTTTTTCCGACGAAATCAAGCAGCAGGCAATCGACGTGATCCGCCGCGACATGGGTCCGATCGACCTGGTGGTCTATTCGCTCGCCTCTCCTCGTCGCGTCCACCCACGCAACGGAACGACCTACAAGTCGGTCCTAAAGCCGATCGGGGCCCCCTACTCGAACAAAACCATCGATACCGATTCAGGCGTCATCTCCGAGATCACGATCCAACCCGCATCAGAACAGGAGATTGCCGACACGGTGGCGGTCATGGGCGGCGAGGATTGGGAGTTCTGGATGAAGGCCCTCGAGGACGCCAACCTCATCGCTCCGGGTGCGACCTCCGTGGCCTATTCCTATATCGGACCCGATGTCACCTGGGCGATCTACAAAAACGGCACGATTGGCATGGCCAAGAACGACCTCGAACGTGCCGGCAAGCGGATCGATGCCATGCTGAAAACCCACGGCTACGGACGCGCCTTCGTGTCGGTAAACAAGGCACTCGTCACGCAGGCAAGCTCGGCAATTCCGGTCGTCCCCCTCTACATTTCGATCCTCTACAAGATCATGAAGGAAAAGGGGATTCACGAAGGATGCATCGAGCAGATGCAACGCCTTTTCGCGACCCAGATGTACAACGGTTCCGCCCTCTCCTTCGACGATGCCGGCCGCGTCCGCATCGACGACTGGGAGATGCGTCCCGACGTGCAGCAGGCGATTCCCGCGGTCTGGGAAAAGATCGCCACCGAGAACGTCTCGGAACTGGCGGACATCGCAGGCTACCGCAGTGAGTTTCTGAAACTCTTTGGATTCGGCATCCCCGGGATCGACTACGAGGCCGACGTCGAACCGAATATTCCGATGCTCTGAACCCCAGGGTTCGATTCCCGTGCGGGCCGTCGTCCAGCGAGTCAGCTCCGCTTCCGTGGCCATCGACGGCGCCGTGTGCGGAAGCATCGGCATTGGGCTCCTGATCCTGCTTGGCATCGCCTCGGGCGACACCCAGGACGACGGGGCTTGGCTCGCCTCCAAGATCGCCCGCCTTCGGCTCTTTCCCGACGAGGAGGGCCAGATGAACCGCTCCGTGGGCGAAATCGGAGGCAGGGTGCTCGTCGTCAGCCAGTTCACGCTGATGGCCAGCACGCGGAAAGGCAACCGCCCCTCGTTCAACGACGCCGCTCCCCCCTCCGAGGCCGAGCCGCTCTATGAAGCCTTCCTGACCCAGATCGAAACCGCGCTCGATGGGCAATCCCCCGCCCGGGGCCGCTTCGGCGCCATGATGCAAGTTAGCCTCGTCAACGACGGCCCGGTGACTCTCATCATCGACAGTCGCCGGCGCGACTGAACGTCATGGAATTTCGGGTTGATGCGTATTGCGCTTAAGCCTCGCGCACCGGGGCCGATTTTACCTACGTAGGGGTTTGCCCCACGGCCTCCGGGTGCGCATTCGGCGGACCCGCCTTCCTGACGAACATCGATGGCCAATATTCTTCATCTCGACGAAAGCGAGGTCGCCTGCATGGCGATGCGGGGGATCGTCACGCGCGCCAATCACCGCGTGGTCACGGTCCACGACACCCAGCAGGCCTGGACCCAGCTGCGCGAACTCGTGAAAATCGATCTCATATTTCTCGAGCTCAAGCTCAAGGGCGAGAACGGCATCGCATTCCTCGGACGCCTCAGGGCCGACCCCTTTTTCAGGCATGTGCCCGCCGTGGTGTATTCATCCGTCGGAGACCAGGCCGTGGTCCGTCGAGCGCTCGCGCTGTCGGTCCAGAACTACCTCATCAAGCCCTTCAACGACGACCACATCTACAACGAGATCGCCAAGGCGGTCGCAAACTCCTGGCGCGGCGAGATGTTCGAGGAGGAGCGCTCCTTCACGGCGCAAATGGGCCTCTCGACCGCAACCCTGAAAGCGATGAGGGAGAAACTGCTTGGTGAGATCGATACGATCTCCGCGCTCCTCAAAAACGCACTTCTGGCCGACATCCAAAAGAAGATACCCGGCCAGCTCGACCTCGTCGCCGCCGACGCCGAAGCATCGGGGGTCTGGGTGCTCTTCGACTGCATCGATCGCATCCGTCCGCTCGTGTCCGCCGAGCAATGGAAGGATCTCGAAGCGTTCGTTCCCGATCTCGATTTCGTGAAGCGGTTGATCTTCTGCCAGATTCACCCGGATCACCTGCCCGAGGGCTTCCTCGACGAACGCGAGAAGCGGGAGCGCGACGAGGCCCGCGAGCGCTCGCGCTGGCTGGATGTGGACGTCTCAATTTCCGGACAGATCGTCGATCGGCAAGCCATCGAGGTACAGGTCGATTCCCTTGCTGGCTGCCCGGTCGTCGACTCCGTGGCCGCCTCGTTCGCAATGTTCGCGGACGGACAGGTGTCCAACCTGGCGCGCGTTCAGGATGTCGTTGCCAAGGATCCCGGCCTGAGCACCCAGGTGCTCATCGCGGTCAACAAGATCGAGCGTGAGAACATGAACCAGGTCGAGGATCCCCGCGTGGCCATCAGCCTCCTTGGCGAGCTCCGGCTCAATTCCCTCGCGAAAACGCTCCTCACCGTCGAGGAGCGGCACATGCACGCGCCGCCGATCACGTGGCCCCACTACTGGATGTTCATGATGGGCGTCGCCCGACTGTCGGAATTCACCTGCCGCTACATGGAGTTCAAGGACATGGACGCCGTCGCCTACACGGCCGGGCTCATTCACGACATCGGCAAACTGCTCCTCCTCCGGCTCCACCCCTTCGGATTCCAGGCAATGGTCAATCATGCGAAGCAGCACGGCATCCCGCTGCACACGGCCGAACAACGCTACATTGGAACGAACACCCGCGAGATGGGCGCCCGATTCGCAGTGAAGCACGGCCTTCCACGCGTGTACTGCAATGTGATCCAATGGGTCGAGTCACCCGAGCGCGCCGAGGCCGACCAGGAGATCGTCGCCGCAGTCTCCCTCGCCCGACACCTCTGCCTCCATAATCACGTCGGCTACTGCGGCGATGTTCCCCGCGACCGCAGCCCCGATATCGAGCTGACGGAAGCCTGGCACGTGCTCCGCCAGCATGTCTTCCCAAGCTTCAATCTCCGCCAGTTCGAAGCCCAGGCTCACGCCTTCAGCAAGGAGATCCGCCTCGAGTTGCTTGGACGGATCCTCTGAGCCCGACGTCCGCACCAAGGCGAAGTAGAACAACTGTTCGCAACGATTCGTCTGCCTAATTCCCCCGGTAGTTCGACAGACAGAATGCAATCATTCCTTGCCATCGTTAATTAAACCTGCTCCCTAATCGCGCACTAAAACCAGCCGGACGGCCCTCCAAACGCGAGCAATTTGCCGCACGCGGAACCGCACGCGCGCCTTACCCCCATCACGCCCGCGACCCGCCTTGAATCAAACCGAGGCATCCCTGCGTCGCTGTTCGTGAAACCTCGCTCGGACCGTGCCCCAACGGCCATCGGCGATGCATTGCCTGTCGTTCGCTTTCCAGCCCCATGAGCACACCCATCGAAGCCTCCGACGCACATACCCCCTGTCACGCCACAAGACTCATTGACCACACCCTCATCAAGTCCGGCGCTCTGTTCCAGGAGCTCCTCGGTTTTTATCGATCCCTGTCCGACGGCCGTCGCAACTGGGCGCTCTCGGATCTGAACCGGCTCCAGTTCCGAGTGGAGCTCATCTGCCTGCTCTCCGTCGCCATGAGCCCGGCCTTGCGACACGGCCATATCCCTGTCACGGCCCGCATTCTCCAGCTTCAGGTGTTCTGCGATATGGTCACCCACGCGGGACGCCTCGTCCTCTGTGAGGCAAAACCCTTCATTGCCATAACCGCAGCAGGGCGCGCCCGCTGGCTGCTGCTCGATCTGGGCCTGTTCCAGCTCGCGCGATTCGTGCATCTTCGCGGCTCTGACCTCGGTGCCCTCGCGCCTTCCGACGCCGGGAGGCTCAACTCAGGTCCCGAAGCGATCCAAACTCCGGATCGAACAGTCGCCGATACGTCCTCACTATCATTCCGTCCGTCAGACCGGCCAGCCAGTCGCATATGCGTCGGGCCTTGCCCGTGACGTCGCGCTCGGAGTCGATCAGCCGGCCCACGTGTCCTGGCAGGATGTTGATCACACGGCCGCCACGCTCCACGTAGTTGCGCCAGCAGGACTGCCAGAGGTCGACGAGCACCTTGCGCGCCTTGTGCTCCATCTGCTGAAGCTGCGGGCTCTCGAAGATGATGTCGTTGGCCATCTCCTTGTAGAATGCCGCCTCACGTTCGGCCCGAGGCGACACCACCAGTTCAAAACGGTAGCGGTTGGTGAGATCCGACATGAAATTCGAGCGTTCGCGCAGTCTGCACGCCGTGATGAAGCCACCGATTTTCTGGGCAAACACGATCTCGAGCCGATCGCTGCGGATAGCCTGGAAGAGCTGCTCAAGCCAGGCCTGCTGTTCCGAGTCCACTCCGTGCTCCGCCGCCCAGAACTCGATGCGCTCGATCGACAGGAATCCCGCGCGCACGCCGTCGACGATGTCGTTCAGCGAATACGCCGCGTCGTCGGCCCAGTCCATGATCTGGCACTCGACGCTTTTGAACGCATTCAGGGCCTCGCCTTCGTGCATGGCTTCGGGAATCGTCCGATCGCCCAACACGTAGGCCCGAACGCTCTGTTGCGGATCGTACAGAAAATGGTTGCGCGGCGGCTCGGGGAATTCGCCGAAGAGCTTCTTGTACTTGAGCACCCCGTCAAGTAGCGCACGCGTCGGAAGCATCCCGCGCGTGCCGGAGTTGTTCTGAAACATCGTCGAGGTGAGAAGATGGAGCGTCTGGGCATTCCCCTCGAACCCACCCCAGCGAACCATCAGCTCCTGCAACGTCCGCTCGCCCGAATGCCCGAACGGCGGGTGCCCGAGGTCGTGGGCCAGGCAGACCGCCTCGACGAGATCCCCGTCGATCTGAAATCCGCCCCCCAGCGGCTCGCCCCGCGAGAGAAGATAGTGGCAGATCGAACGGCCGATCTGCGCCACCTCCATCGAGTGCGTCAGGCGCGTGCGGTAGAAGTCGTACTCTCCCGACAGGAACACCTGCGTCTTCGACTGCAGCTTCCTAAAAGCGTGTGCGTGGATGATGCGATCTCGGTCGATTTGAAACGCCGTGCGGTAATCCACCTTGCGGTGCGCGCCAAAGGTCTCGGTGTCGAAGGAGGTGTAGAACCTGTTCTCCATTGGCGCAGTCTCTCCGGCGGCGACTGCGAGGCAACACCACAGCGCTCCCAGCCCCATGCGCCGGGCTTGAGCGCGGGCATTTCCCGCATAGTCTTTCGGACAACCTTCCCCGCGCCGTGCCCCACACGCTCTTCCCCACTCCCTTCGGCACCTGCGGCATCGCATGGAACGACCAGGGGTTGACCGGCGTGCAGTTTCCAGAGGACCCGCCCGAGCACACCGAGAAACGCCTCGTCACGCGGACGGGTTCCGAAGGTCCCGGTGAACCGCCTCCGTGGGTCCGCGAATCGATCGCGGACATCCAGTCCATCCTAGCCGGCACCGCCCGTAGCCCCGCCAAACCCAGGCTCGATTGGAGCCGGGTCGGCGAGTTTCAGCGCAAGGTCTACGAAGCCGCCATGCGCATTCCGCCAGGCCAAACCCGCACGTATGGCGACCTCGCGCGCGAGGTCGGACTCGGCCCCACCGGAGCCCGGGCTGTCGGACACGCCATGGGCACCAATCCCTGGGTCCTCCTCATGCCCTGTCACCGGGTCGTGGGTGCCAACGGCAAACTCGTCGGTTTTTCCGCCTCAGGCGGAAAACACACGAAATCCCGCCTGCTCGCCATCGAACAGGGAGACTTCTTCGCCTGAGTTCAGCCGCAACTCCCTTTTCCCATGAAGTCCACCATGAAGGCGATTGCCAAGACACGGCCCGGAGAGGGTCTCGAGCTGATCGAGGTCCCCATCCCGGAACCCGGCATCAACGATGTCCTCGTGCGGATCAAGAAGACGTCCATCTGCGGAACCGACGTTCACATCTACAACTGGGATCATTGGGCGGAACAGACCATCAAGCCCCCCATGGTGATCGGACACGAGTTCGTCGGCGAGATCGCGCGCGTCGGCTCCAACGTGAAGGGCTTCAAACCGGGCGACCTCGTCGACGGCGAGGGCCACATCGTCTGCGGCGTGTGCCGCAACTGCCTCGCCGGCAGGCGTCACCTCTGCAAGGATACGCGCGGCGTCGGCGTCAACCGCGACGGAGCCTTCGCCGAATACCTCTGCATTCCGGCCAGCAACGCCGTCCTCGTCGACCTCGCCATCCCGCTCGACGTGCTCTCGTGTTTCGACCCCCTGGGAAACGCCGTCCACACCACGCTGCAGTGGGACCTGGTCGGCGAGGATGTGCTCATCACCGGAGCCGGCCCCATTGGCTGCATGGCCGTCGCCATCGCCAGGAAATCCGGAGCGCGCAAGGTCGTGATCACCGACGTCAATCCGGCGCGCCTCGAACTCGCCCGCCGCATGGGAGCCACCCGCGCGGTCGACGTCTCCCGGGAGCAGCTCGCCGACGTCCAGAAGGAGCTCGGGATGCGCGAGGGATTCGACGTCGGGCTCGAGATGTCGGGCAATCCCCAGGCGCTGCGCGACATGATCGACAACATGACCCACGGCGGCCGCATCGCCCTGCTCGGCATCATGCCCGACTCGGCGGCCATCGACTGGCACAAGGTTGTCTTCAACATGCTCACGATCCGGGGCATCTACGGACGCGAGATGTACGAGACCTGGTACAAGATGACCGCGCTCATCCAAAGCGGCCTGGACATCACGCCGGTGATCACCCACCGCCTGCCGTTCACGCGGTTCCAGGAGGGCTTCGACCTGATGCGATCGGGACGCAGCGGCAAGATCGTGCTGGATTGGGAAGGCGGGGCGTCATGACACCCGAGTTCCAGGCCCATCTCGAGCGGACCCTGGCGGCGATCGACGGCGCCGGATTGCGCAAGGTGGAGCGGGTGATGACGACTCCCCAGGGGCCGGTCATCGGCACGACCGAACACGCGTCGGTGATCAATCTCTGCGCGAACAACTACCTGGGGCTCGCCGACCACCCCGACGTCGTCCGCGCCGCGCGCGACGCGCTGGATCGCTGGGGCTTCGGTCTGTCGTCGGTTCGCTTCATCTGCGGCACGCAGGAGATCCACTCCCGCCTCGAGCGCCGCCTCAGCGCCTTCCTCGGCACCGACGACACGATCCTGTATTCGTCCTGCTTCGACGCCAACGGCGGCCTTTTCGAGGCTCTCCTCGGCGAGGAGGACGCGGTGATCAGCGACGAACTCAACCATGCCTCCATCATCGACGGCATTCGGCTGTGCAAGGCGCGCCGGTTCCGCTACAGAAACCGCGACATGGCCGACCTGTCGGCCCAGCTCCGCTTGGCCGACGAAGCGGGAGCCCGTTTCAAACTCGTGGTCACCGACGGCGTGTTCTCGATGGACGGTACGTTCGCGCCGCTCGACGAAATCTGCGCACTCGCCGGGCACCACGGAGCGCTGGTCGCCGTTGACGACAGCCATGCAGTCGGATTTGTCGGACCCAACGGGCGGGGCACCCCGGACCTGTTTGGCGTCACCGGGCGGGTCGACATCGTGACCGGCACGCTCGGCAAGGCTCTCGGCGGTGCAAGCGGAGGCTACGTGAGCGGCCGCTCCGCCATCATCGCGCTCCTGCGCCAGCGCTCACGTCCCTACCTCTTTTCAAATTCGCTCGCACCGTCGGTCGCAGCGGCCTCCCTCGCCGCTCTCGACATCGTGGAGCGCGATACCGGGCTGCGGCAACGGCTCCAGGCAAACACCGCGCATTTCAGGAGCGGTCTGACCGCCGCCGGATTCACGCCCAAACCGGGGGAACACCCGATCGTGCCGGTGATGATCGGCGATGCCGCCCTCTCCCAGCGGGCCGCGGCTCGCATGCTCGAACTCGGGGTTTATGTCGTCGGATTCTTTCATCCGGTGGTCCCGCACGGAGCGGCCCGCATTCGCACCCAGGTGAGCGCGGCTCATTCCCAAGCGGAGCTCGACCGGGCGGTCGAGGCGTTCCGGACCGTCAGGCGGGAACTGGGCTTCTGAGGCCCCTGGAGGAGCAGAAGTCCTGGAGGTCGGGGGCAAGCGGCGCGGTGAACACCCGGTCCAGCCCCGCCTCGCGAAGATCTATCCGCGCGCAGTGAAGCGCCTGACGCGGGAGCAGCAGCCGCTCCGCCAGCTCCGGAGTGTAGCCCGTGTCCAGGAACTCGATGAACAGGTGGTCGTCGGGTCCGTAGATTTTGTCTCCAACCAATGGATACCCGAGCCACCGGGCATGGGCGCGGATCTGGTGCTTGCGGCCGGTCTCGGTCACCACGCGGGCGAGCGTGAAGCCGCCGCCCCACGAGACCGGCGTGAATCGCGACACCGCCGCCTGGCCGTCCGGGCGAACCGCGGATTTGACGAACACCGGGCTGTGCTCGTCGTCCCCGAGCGGCTGGTCCACGGTGACCTCTCCCGGGAGTTCGCCGGAGAGGATCGCGAGATACGATTTTCTGACGAGGCGACGCTGCATCGCCTTCTGGAGACGGCTGGCCATGGCAGGCGTTTTCGCGAGAACCACCACGCCGCTGGTTTCGCGGTCGAGGCGGAAGATCAGGTGCGCCGCTGCGAGGCTCGCATGCTCGCGGACGGCCCCGACCAGGCTCGACCAGGGGCCCGCCTTCGAGGGATGGCAAACGACGTCGCCCGGCTTGTTCACGACGATCAATTCCTCGTCCTCCACCAGGATCCAGCTGCGTAGTTCCGAGGGTTCGATCATTCGGATCGGCCCCTGTTTCAGGCGCCGCGGCCAGGCACAGGCGCGTCGTGGATCAAAGTCCGGCGAAGTGGCGTCGCCCATGACTCAGGATCCGGTTGGACGAAATCGCGACACCACCCAGCCTGCGACCCGGGCGGCAAGGACACGCGGCATCAGCGAGGCCGCCGCGACCGTCACTTTGTTGCTCCAGCCCGATACGTACAGCCGGCGTCCGCGCGCCAGGGCCCGCAGCGCCCCCTGCACCACCGCTTCCGCCTCCTGTCCCGCGTATCGGGGCAATATCGAGCCGCCCATCCCCGCATTCGCAAAAAATCGAGTCCGGGTCGGACCGGGACAGAGCGCCAATACCGCGACGCCCCTGGGCGCGAGCTCGACGGACAGCGCGAGGCTCCAGTTCAACAGGAAGGCCTTCGTGGCCGCATAGTTCGTCATCCCTGGGACCGGCTGGAACGCCGCCGTCGACGCCACGTTGATGACGGCCCCTCCGCGCTCGCCCAACAACGGCAACAAGGCGCCCGTCAACGCAACCGGCGCCCGCACATTGACATCCAACATTTCCAAATTTCGGCGAAGATCGGGCTTTGGAAACGGTCCATATGTGCCGTATCCACTATTGTTGATGAGCAGGATGCGCCCCGCCGGTAGCTCATGCGTAAGCGTCTCGACAAGCGAAACGCAGGCGGCCTCCAATGCCATCCGATCGGTGAAATCGCAGGCGATATGGCGCAGCTTAAGCTGCAACGCCGGCGTGGCCGAAAACTCCGGAATGCCTCTCGAAAGGTTGAAAACCGGAAGTTCCGGGTTCAGCTTATGAACGTGCTCAAGGAACGCCTTCCCGATACCGGAGGAGCCGCCAGTCACAATGATGGCGCCAAAGGCGCGGAGCATCTTTTCAGGGTTCATGTCGCAGCCCTCTGCACTTTCCGGGCCGAGCGCCCGAATCAACCCAAAAACAACCATGAACAACCATAATCCATCGCACGAAGTGATCGTTTCCGGTATCCATCTCGACCTTACCCCTTCGATGAAGGCGTACGTGCAAGAGAAGCTGGCGCGATTGTTTCGACACGAGCTGCGGATCGTGCGCATCCGCGTGGAGCTCGAATGCGATTCGAAGCAGGCCCCCGAGCAGAAGTTCACTGCCAAGGGCCATGTAGAGATCCAGGGACCGGACAAGTTCGCTAGCGTCGTCGCCGACGACTGCTACAAGTCCGTCGATCTCCTGGTGGACAAGCTCGACCGCATGCTCGGCAGGCGCGCGGACGAGAAGCACGACAAGCGGAAGCACCCGCACCCCGTCGAATGGACGGATGTGACCCTGCCGAAGGTAGTCTGACCTTCCTTCAAATGGCTAAATGAGAAAGCCCGCCGTCATCGGCGGGCTTTCCCGTTTTGAAAGTGGCGCACCCGTAGGGAGTCGAACCCCAAACCTTCTGATCCGTAGTCAGATGCTCTATCCAATTGAGCTACGGGTGCGCGAAGGAGGGCGAGAAGAAGCAGGGAAATCACGCCCGGTGCAAGCGTGAATTTGCGGAAAAATCCGCCCTCCGCACAACTCGGGCGAATCCAGTGCCCTGCGGAAACAGCCCGGGTCAGGCGATGTTCACCCGCGTGCGATAGAACTCGTCGCACAACGCGAAGATCTCCTTCGCGGAATCCATCTCCAGCGCCTTCTCCGCAAGCGCCTTCGCGTCCTGCATTGTCATGGAACGCACCAGGTATTTCACCGCCGGAATCAACGGGGGCGTCATGCTGAGCTCATCCACTCCAAGTCCCAGCAGGAGTGGCACGAACACCGGGTCGCCAGCCATCTCTCCGCAGACCGCGACCGGAATCTTCGCCCGGTGCCCCTCGTCCACGATCCGCTTGAGCATGCGAACCACGGCCGGATGCGTCGGCTCGTACAGATGCGCGATCCGGTTGTTCACGCGGTCGATCGCGATCATGTACTGGATGAGGTCGTTGGTGCCTATGCTGAAGAAATCGCACTGCCTGGCGATGATGTCGGCCGTCATCGCGGCACTCGGGATCTCGATCATGCTGCCCACTTCCAGCTCCGGGTCGAAAGTCTGGCCGCGCTCGGTCAGCTCGCGCTTGCACTCCTCAAGCAGGACAATCGCGCGGGCCAGCTCCTCTCCTCCGCTGATCATCGGGAACATCAGCCGCACCTTGCCAAACGCGCTCGCGAGCAGGATGGCCCGAAGCTGCTCCTTGAAGATCGGCACGTTCTCGAGGCAGAAACGAATCGCGCGAAATCCCATGAACGGATTGTCCTCCTCGGGAAAGAGGTCCGTCTTTCCTGAGAACTGCTTGTCGCCGCCGAGGTCGAGCGTGCGGATCACCACTGGCTCGGGCGCGACCGCGTCGATCACCGACTTGTAGGCGATGAACTGCTCCTGCTCGCTCGGCATGCGCGCCGAGCTGAGATAGAGATACTCCGTGCGGAACAGCCCGACGCCCTCCGCGCGGTACTCCTTCACGATCGGAGCCTCCTCCGTCTTCTCGATGTTCGCCATCAGCGACACCGCCACTCCATCGAGCGTGATCGCAGGCTGCGTATTCGCCTCGATCAAACGCTGCTCGAAGCCATTTTTCTGCATCCGGATCTGCCCGTAGCGGAAAAGGGTCTGCTCGGTCGGATTGACGATGATGACACCGTCGTATCCGTCGACGATGGCCCAGTCGCCTTCCTTCACGCGTCCCGTAAGACCGGTCACGCCCACCACGGCGGGGATCTTCATCGAACGCGCGACGATCACCGCATGGCTGGTCTTGCTCCCCGTGTCGGTCACGATTGCCAGGGCCTGACTCCGGTCAATTGATGCCGAGTCGGACGGATTAATGTCGTTGGCGACAACAATGCGCTTGTCGACGAGTTGACTGAGGCTCGAGGTCGATTGGCCCAGGAGGTTCTGGAGCACCCGCTGCGTCACGTCCCTGAGGTCCGCCGCGCGTTCGCGCAGGTACTCGTCGTCGATGGCCGCAAATGCCTCGATGTAGCGGCTGGCCACGGAGTGAAAGCAGGTCTCGATGTTCTTACCGGTCTCCTCAAACGCTCGGATCGTCTCGGAAAGCAGCGCCTGGTCCTCGAGCACGAGCAGGTGGGCGTCGAAGATTGCGGCCTCATTCTTGCCGAGATTGCGGGCCACCTCGTCCTGGATCTTCTGGATCTGCTGGCGGGTGACCACGAGGGCCTTTTCGAAGCGCCTGATCTCCTCCTCCTTGCGCGAGGTGTCGATGGCATAACTCGGCACCTCGACGTTGCTTTGCAGATACACAAAGACCTGCCCGTAGGCGATGCCCTTCGAGGCGGCTATGCCTTGCACGACGAACTCTTGGTGACTTCGAGCTTCCATACGATCTGGCACGCCAACTCGGGACACGCTGGCGCCGCCGAATAACGCTCCCGCCCGCGGACGGGTCAACACTGATCTCGAAAAGTCGGTAAAATCTAGGCGACGCGAACTTTCCGCACGAAAGCGTCCTGTCCCCAGGCTTCGCGGATTGTCGCCGTCCAGGCTCCCAGGCTGACGTCTTCGGGCACGAAGGCGAAGCAGGCGCTTCCGCTTCCGCTCATCAGCGGTGCAGCACCGAAGCGCGCGCGCAGGTCGCCGAGCAAGGCCGGCAGCGCCGGGAATTTGAGAAACGCGGGCGACTCGAAGGAATTGAACAGCAAGGCTTCGGCCGGCGCGTCCGCCGTTTCCACCCAGCCTCTCAGACGGTCCTCGGCAGACTCCGCAGGCAGGTAGGATCCAGGCGCCGCGGCCGCCAGCGTCCGGTAAGCCCAGGGCGTGCTGATTGCGAATGCCGGCTTGAAAACGATCAATGACCGACCGGAGAGCCTGCTTCCAGCCGCCTCCGGCAGCCGGTCAACTCGCTCGCCACGGCCACGAATCACGGACGGTTTGGAGATAAAAAACAGCGGGCAATCGGATCCGATCTCCGCCGAGAGTTCGGCGAGTCGCCAGTCGTCGAGAGGCCGGCCGGCGGCGGTGTTCAATGCCTTCAGGGCTGCCACCGCATCGCTGCTACCGCCACCCAGCCCGGCTCCCATGGGAATGCGTTTCTGAAGCACGAAGCGCCCGCCCCCCGCCCAACCGCTGCGTTCGCGAAACAGCCGCGCCGCCTTGAGGACCAGGTTCGAGTCGTCACAGGGCAGTTCGGAGTCGTCGCTGGCCAACGAAAAGGCCCCCTCCCGGTCCGGTTCAAACTTGAGGGTGTCGCCGAAATCCAAGGGGGCGACCACCGAAACCAAATCGTGGTAGCCATCCATCCGCCGTCCGGTCACGGCAAGGAAGAGGTTGATCTTGGCTGGAGCAAAGACGGTGACGGAGTCCACAGGGGCCCCTTGATGAACGGAGCGCGGGAATTTTTCGAGAGGGATTTGGCTTGGGATCGCGCCGGAAACCCATGCACTGAGGGGCCCTATGTCCTGCGATCTCATCCTCGTCCTCGACGCACCCAATCCCCGCACCGTCGCCCCGACCCTCAAGCGCCTCGCCGGCACGGTCCGCTGGGTGAAGGTGGGTCTTGAAATGTACACCGCCTGCGGACCCGATTGCGTCCGCGAGGTCGCCGACATGGGATTCCAGGTCTTTCTCGACCTCAAGCTGCACGACATCCCAAACACGGTCGCCAAGGCCGTGGAGTCCGCCTCGAAGCTTCCGATCGGCATGTTGACCCTGCACACGGGCGGCGGGCGCGAGATGATGGAGTGGGCGGTCAAGGCCCAGCGCACCCACGCGCCCGCGCTGCTCCTGCTTGGCGTCACGGTGCTGACCTCGATGGGCGACCAGGACCTTCGCGACGTCGGCGTGGACGCCAGCCCATCCGACCAGGTCACCCGTCTGGGCAGGTTAGCCGCGGCCTCGGGTCTCCGTGGGCTCGTGTGTTCGCCGCACGAGATCGCGCCGTTGCGCCGCACGCTCCCGGGGGACGTCAGACTCGTCACACCGGGCATTCGTCCGCGCGATGCGAGCCTCGACGACCAGACCCGGGTGATGACGCCCGGTGAAGCCGCCGCCGCGGGCGCGAACTACATCGTGGTCGGCAGGCCGGTGTTCAAGGCTCCGGATCCCGTGGCCGCCGCGGAGGCGATCCTCGCCGAGCTCGGAGGCCGCTGAGACCATCGGTGCGAGCGGTCGCGCGTATCCATTTCGCGAATCCCCGCGGCCGTCGGCGATTTCACAACCTGCGATCCGGGCTTTCTTTCGGGGGCGTTTGCGGGTATGTTTCCGGAAAAGGGATACCCGCCACCCCGGCAGAAACAGAAACATGAGTCGCACCGCCGTCGTTCTCCTCGCCGCAGGCTCCAGCAAACGCATGCAGGGCTCCGTGCCCGACAAGATCCTGGCCCCCCTCGGGGGTCGGCCGGTCTTCGCCCATTCGGTGGCTGCATTCCAGATGAGCGGAGTCGGCGACTACTACGTCATCGTGTACCGTGACGCCCCGCAGCTGCATGAGCTGATGTGCTACGCACCCACGCCCGCCTACTACGTGCAGGGCGGCAAGGAACGCCAGGACTCAGTCGCACTCGCGCTCGAAGCGATTCCTCCCGGCATCGACTACGTTTTCATCCACGACTGCGCGCGGCCGTTTATCCAGGCCGAACAGCTTGTGGGACTCCTGAAGATCGTGAAACGCGAGGAGGCCGTGGTGCTGGCGCACCGGGTGACGGACACGATCAAGGCGCACCGCGGCGAAGGCAACCTGCGTACGCTCGACCGCAGCAATCTCTGGGCGATGGAGACCCCACAGGTCTTTGCATACGATCTCATCACGCGCGCCTACGCGAGGATCATGGCGCGTGGAGCCCACGTGACCGACGACGCCGCGGCCGTGGAGGCGATCGGACACCCCGTCGCCCTGCTCGAGAACACGAATCCCAATCCGAAGCTCACGACGCCGTCGGACCTCGATTATTTCGAGTTCCTGCTGTCGCGGCGCGCGCTGCCCACGGACTGAGCCCTTCTTTTTCGTGGCCAACGCCGCGCCCGGGCTGCCATCGTGCGCCCATGTTTCGCATCGGCCACGGTTATGACATCCACCGCCTTGTCGCGGGACGTCCCCTTGTCCTCGGTGGAGTCCGTTTTGACACCGATTACGGGCTTGAGGGCCACAGCGACGCGGACTGCGCGACCCACGCGCTCTGCGACGCCCTGCTGGGGGCTGCCGGACTCCCTGACATCGGTCATTTTTTCCCGAATACCGACCCCGCCTACCGTAACATCGACTCCCAGATCCTGCTGCGACGCGTGATCGGCGAACTGAAGGCGCGGGGCTACGCTCCCGTGAACGCCGACCTGAGCATCATCGCAGAGCGGCCGAAGATCTACCCGAGGATCCAGGACATGCGCGCCGCGCTGTCCACCTCGACGGGCCTGCCCCCCGATGCCATCGGCATCAAGGCCACCACGAACGAGGGAGTCGGCGATCTCGGACGCGGCATTGCCATCGCGGCTCACGCCGTCGTGCTCATCGAGAAGCCATGAGGCGCGTGTTCCCGACCCTCGCCGGGGTGCCGGCCTTGCTGGCGGCCCTTGCCGTCGTGCTATCCCTCGCAGGCTGCGGACACCGTGAAACGCTCGTGGAGCGGGGTGACCGTCTCGGAATCCTCCATCGGGGGATAGGCCAGGAGTTGAGCGACCTCGACCCCGCGCTGGCGACCCAGGACAGCGACTACTCCGTGCTCAGCGCTCTGTTCGAGGGCCTCGTGTCCGAGGATCCCGTCGACCTGCATCCCGTGCCGGGCGTGGCGCAGGGCTGGGACGTCTCCCCCGACCGGACCGTGTACACCTTTCACCTGCGCGCCACGGCGCGCTGGTCCGACGGGACTCCCGTGACCGCCGACGATTTTGTGCAGTCCATTCGTCGCGTGCTGTCCCCCGCGATGGCGGCACCCAACGCCTCCCAGATGTACGTCATCCGGGGCGCCGAGGACTTCAACCGCGGGAAATCGACGGATTTTTCGACTGTGGGCGTGCAGGCCGTGGACGCTCACACGCTCCGAATCACGCTCGCACATCCCACGCCCTACTTCCTGAGCATGCTCAACCAGTCCGTCTGGTTCCCGGTGAACATTGCGAGCATCGCGCGGACCGGGGCGGTCTTCGCCCGCGGCAATCCCTGGGCCAGGCCGGGACGACTCGTGGGCGACGGTCCATTCAATCTCAAGGAATGGAGCCTGGACCACCGGATCGTCGTGGTGAAGTCGCCGACCTACTGGGACGCAAAATCGGTGCGCCTGAACGGCATCGATTTTTATCCTTACGGAGTGGAAACCGAGGAACGCGTATTCCGGGCGGGGCAGCTGCACGTCACCGACGCGCTGCCTCCGGACAAGGTCGACTGGTATCGCAAACACGACCGCTCGGAACTGCGGATCGACCCGCTGCTGGGCACCTATTTCTATCGGATCAACACCCGGATCGCCGTGTTCGCCGATCCGCGGGTCCGCCAGGCCTTGTCGCTCGCGGTGGATCGGAAGACAATCTGCGCCCGAATCCTCCGCGGTGGACAGAAGCCGGCGCATTCGTTCACCCCTCCGGGCACGGCCGGCTACGAACCGCCCGAGGGGCCCAGGTTTGATCCCGCCGAAGCCCGCCGCCTCCTCGCCGCGGCGGGATACCCGGGCGGCAAGGGATTCCCCGGAATCGAAATCCTCTACAATTCCTCGGAGGCCCACCGTCAGATCGCGGAGGCCATCCAGGCGATGTGGCGCAGGGAACTCGGGATCTCCGCCTCGCTCACGAATATGGAGCTCACGAGTGTACTCGACGCACGGCGCACCGGCAGTTTCCAGATCCTGAGGAGCTCCTGGACCGGCGACTACGACGACCCGCAGGATTTCCTCGAAATCTGGGAATCCGCGAGCGGAAACAACTTCACCGGCTGGCACGATCCCGCCTATGACGCGCTCGTGGACCGGGCGGCCGCCACCCAGGACAACCGGGCGCGCTTTGCGCTGCTTCGCCAGGCGGAGGCCCGGCTGCTGAAGGCCGCTCCGATCATCCCGATCTACTTCTACACCCACGTGTACCTGGTCGATCCTTCCGTGCAGGGCTGGTATCCAAATCTCCTGGACCACCACCCCTACAAGTATGTCTGGCTCAAACGCTGACCCCCGCGCCGGAAACCTGGTCCGCGCGCTCGTGGGCGCGGTGGCCCTGCTGCTCGCCGCGGCCTGTTCCCGGGAGGCAGCCCCGACGGTTTCGCCGCGACGTGGCAACCCAGCGGCTCTCCGCGTCAGCCAGAGAAACGAACCCGCCGACCTCGATCCGGCGCTCGCGTCGATGCCGGACGAGTTCTTCATCGACCGCGCCCTCTGCGAGGGACTCGTGGCCCCCTCCCCAGACGGCCGCGGCGTCGTGCCCGCGGCCGCCACCTCGTGGGACATCGCGCCCGACGGACTGCGCTACACCTTTCACCTGAGGCCCGGCGCACGCTGGTCGAACGGCGACCCGGTGACCGCGGACCAGTTTGTTGCATCCTATAAACGGATACTCGAGCCCGCCACCCCGGCGCCCAAGGCCGCGCTTTTCTATCCCATCCTCAATGCACGGGCCTACAAGACCGGCGCGCTCGTCGATTTCTCGCGGGTCGGCCTCCGCGCCGCCGATCCGCTCACCCTCGTCGTCACCCTGGGCGCCCCCTGCCCCGACTTCCTGCTCTATGCGGCGAGCGGCCCGTGGCTGCCGGTCGACCCCAGGGTCGTCGCCGCCGAGGGACGGGACTGGACCCGCCCCGGCCGCTTCGTCGGCAACGGCCCGTTCACACTGGTGGAATGGACGCCGCACCAACGCATCGTCGTACGCCGCCGGCGCGACTACTGGGATGCCGCGGCGATCCGGGTGCCGACGATCGAGTTCGTCGCGATGGATGACGGCGACTCCGAGGAGCGGAGTTTTCGGGCGGGTCAGCTCGACGTGACCATGGCCGTGCCTCCGTCCCTGATTGCGGCCTACTCTCAGGAGAAACCCGCGATGCTGCGGATCGCACCGCTCATTGAAACGCGTTACCTGGCGTTCAACTGCGCCAGGGCACCGCTCAACGATGCACGCGTACGGCGTGCGCTCAGTCTTGCGCTGGATCGCAGGCAGCTGGTCGGCCGGGTCCTGCTCGGCCATCAGATTCCGACGCGCGCCTTTCTTCCTCCGCCCCTCTCGAGAGCCCCGGGCCCCACGCCTTCGCAGGACGTGGCGCGCGCGCGCCGGGAACTCGCTGCCGCGGGTTACCCGGGAGGCCGCGGCTTTCCTGTCCTCGAGCTCTCCAGCTGGACCAACCGGTCACTCCTCGAGGCCATCCAGGAACAATGGCGCCGCGTTCTGGGCATCGGAGTGGAGATCACGGTGCGCGACGCCAAGGAACACGTCGCCGCCCTGCGGGACGGGCGCTACGACATCGGTTTCATCACGCTGATTCCCGACGTGGCCGATCCCGTGGCCGCACTTTCCGATCTCCTTCCGGGCGCCCCGGGCAACTACGCCCATTGGACTGACGCCGCGTTCGCGACCGACGTGCATCGCGCCTCCGCTGCGACAACCGCCCGCATGCGAGACGAGTCCGTGGCGGACGCCGAGCGGCGCCTCGTTGAGAAATGCCCGGTCGCACCGCTTTATGTGAACACACACGTCACCCTCGTCAGGCCGGAAGTTGCCGGCTGGCGGGAGGACGGACTCTGGAACCGCTTCTACAAGGGCGTCTGGCTGCGCTAGCCGAGCGACGCCCGTCAGAAGAATTTCTTCGCCTTGTCGAACCAGCTCTTGGCGACCGGGTGGTCGGCATCGCCCGACACGCGGGCGAATTCCTCGAGGATGCGGCGCTGCTCCGAGCTCAGGCTCGAGGGGACTTCCACGTGCACCCGCACAAGCTGGTCGCCCTGACCGGAACCTCGGAGATGCGGCATGCCCTTGCCACGAAGTCGGAACGTCGTGCCGCTCTGGGTGCCCGCACCGATCTTGATCGAAGCCTTCCCGAACAGGGTCGGGATCTCGATCGTGCCACCGAGGGTCGCGAGCGTGAACTTGATCGGAATCTCACAGAACAGGTCGTCCCCGTGACGCTCGAACAGCTCGTGATCCTTGACCGTGATCACGATGTAGAGGTCGCCCGGTTGCCCGCCCGAAAGCCCTGCCTCGCCATTGCCCGAGGAGCGCAGTCGCGACCCCGACTCCACGCCGGCCGGGATGCGGACATTGAGCTTGGTCGTCTTCGGCGTGCGGCCCTCGCCATGGCAGGCCGTGCACACCTTCTCCACACGCGTGCCGGCGCCGCCACAGGTCGGGCAGGTTTGCGTGAACACGATGATGCCACCCGAACGCCGCACCTGGCCGGCGCCGCGGCACGTGGGGCAGGTGGTGCGTTTCGAGCCAGGCTCGGCACCAGTCCCCTCGCAGCGTTCGCACGTGACGTTCTTGCGGAAGGAAATCTCCTTTTCCACGCCCTTCGCGGCTTCCTCGAGCGTGATCTCCAGGTCGTAGCGCAAATCGGAGCCGTCGCGGCCGCCGTCCCTGCTGCCGCCACCGAACATCTCCTCGAAGATTCCGCCGCCCATTCCGCCTTGTCCGAACACCTCGCGGAAAATGTCGAACGGATCGTGAAACCCACCGCCCGCCTGGCTGAAACCGCCCGGAGCGCCGCCGGTGCCGCCCGGGCCTGCAAATGCGGCATGTCCGTACCGGTCATACGCGGCCCGCTTCTCGGGGTCTTTGAGCGCCTCGTAAGCCTCGGAGACCTTCTTGAACATCTCCTCGGCCTCCTTGTTGCCCGGATTCTTGTCCGGGTGGTATTGGACGGCCTTCTTGCGGTAAGCCTTCTTGATTTCCTCGTCGCTGGCGCCCTTCTGGACGCCAAGCAACTCGTAATAGTCTTCCTTGGCCATGAGGTTGGGAGGGTCGGAGCGAATTAACTCTTGGCTTCAGCAGCCGCGGGCCCGCTGGACAGCAACACCGAGGCAGGACGCAGGAGGCGTCCATTGAGCGAATAGCCGGTGCGAACGACCGTGAGAACCGCCTCCGCAGGCACCTCCGAGCTCGGCTGATGGCCGATCGACTCGTGTTGGTGTGGATCGAAGGGCTGGCCGACCGGATTGATCTCCTTGAGACCGTGATTCGCGAGCGAGGCCTTCAGCTGGGAAAGCACCATCTCGACGCCGCCGACGATGGTCTTGATGTCGGCGTTGGGCAGTTTCGCCGCAGCGAGCCCGAGGCCCAGGTTGTCTAGCGCAGGAAGGAGATCCTCGAGCACACGGCTTGCGGCGTACTGGCGAAGCTCGTCCTTCTCCCGCACCGTGCGCTTGCGAAAATTCTCCAGGTCAGCCACCGCGCGGAGGTAGCGACTGTAGTTGTCAGCAGACTCTTTTTTCGCCGCAGCGAGCTGGTCCGCCAAACCAGAGCTTTCCTGGGTCGCCTCGGCTGCCGCAGACCCGGACGCAGGATTATCCGCAGGCGCCTGATTCGCGGCGGCGTCGGAGGTTGCGGCGCTGGTCTTGTTGTCGGAAGTATCGGGATCGGTCATGTGAGCCTGCCAATAAAAGGAATGCCTCCGGAAAATTCAAGGGGGCATCACGGAATCCCCCAATTCGACGAGTTTCACCTCGTCGAACCCTTGCCGGCCCGTATCGAGCCAAGAGGCCGGGCCCGAGCAGTTAAAATTCATCACCAGCCGAGCCCATTCCTCGCGCTGCAGTCGACCGTTCGACGCGCAAACCGCGCTCCTGCGCGCCGTCGGGCGCGCAGGCAACGGGCGATTTCAATTTCCCTTCAGGGAATCGAACAGCCCCTTGATCACACCCTCTGCCTTCTTGCCGGTCTCCTTGACCTGTTGCGCAGCGTTCGCCGCCGCGTCACGCGCCTGGGCGCCTAGCTTGCCGGCAAAATCGCCTACGGCTCCACCGAGCGCCGTCACGCGACCGAGGATGGGAACGGCGATCTGCACCGGGCTCGTCACATCCTGATAAGTGTGATCGAAATCGAGATTGATCTCCTTGCGCGACGGTTTCACCCCGGAGTAGTCGACCATCAGCAGGCGATCAAAGCGGATGTGAAGCTTCCGCACTAGAAAGGACTTCGATTTCGAGGAGGCGGCCGGCTTGCTCGCCGTGGGTTTGGAGGGGCCCGCCAAACGATCCTGGAACAGCGCCGCATTGCTTTGGCCATGGCTGTCCTTCACGAGCGCCACTTCGGCGACGTCGACGTCGGCATTGTCGATCACGATCCGGTCGCTCCAAAGCGAGGACAACTCGGCTTCGACCACGAACGAACGCACATGGACAAAATCCGGCATCGGGTAGTCCGAGGGATTATCAAGTACCAGGCCCTTGATCTTCACCGAGGCCGAGAACGGATTCACGGAGAGCGAATCAACCCTCATGCTGAACCCGGTCTGACTCGAGATGTACTTCGAGGCGACCACGGGCAGGAGCATCATCCACGCGAGCGAGACGGCGGCGAGCACGACCGCCACGCCAAGAAGGAGCTTGAAGAGGATTCCGCCGCGGGAGTCCGAGTACCGAAGGTGGGAGCGCACGGTTTTCAGTGGTTGAAGTTTTCGGTGACGAGCAGGATCGACGCTTCGAAAGCGTCGAAAGTGAAGGCTCCCGAATACGGGAGCAGCACGTTGTCGCCGCGCGTGAGAATCTCGGTGCCCCGGCCCCCTCCATGCTGGACCAGCGACCCGCTCACCACGCTCAGAATGCGAGGTTGTTCGTTCGCCTCAAAATGCAGCTTCTCGCCCCGGTCGAGCACGACCCGGCGAATAAGAAAATCGGGGCATTCCGCCAGCACCCCCGACGTCGGCGCGCCGCGCATCGGAGCAGGTTCGAAGTCGTCCCACTTGATCGACTTGAGCGACTGCTGGACATGGAGCTGGCGCGGTTTCCCATCCAGTCCCACGCGGCCCCAGTCGTAAACCCGGTAGGTGGTGTCCGAGTTCTGCTGGATTTCGAGGATGAGGTTGCCGGAATCGATGGCGTGGATACGCCCGCTCTCAACGAAGATGGAGTCGCCCGGCGCGACGGGGAAACGATGGACGCACTGTTCGAGCGTGTTGTCCGCGAGAGCCTTCTCGAACTGCGCGCGGGTGACGCCCCGCTTCAGACCCACGATCAGGTGCGCCCCCGGACTGGTCTCGGCGATGTACCAGTTCTCGGTCTTGGGCTCGCCTTTCAATTCGGCGGCAACCTCCACGGGAGGATGCACCTGAAGGCTGAGGCGCTCGCGGCAATCGAGCCACTTCACCAGCACCGGGAAGGGTTTCTTCGCCGGATACTCCGGTCCCATGATCTCTGCGCCATGCTTTTCAATCACAGCCCTAAGCGGGCTCCCTCCGAAGGTCCCGCCGCGCACGATCGATTGCGCTTCCGGCCGATCCACGATTTCCCAGCTCTCTCCGATGAGGCGGTCCGCAGGCAGTGCGCGCCCCAAAGCCGAGGCAAATGCGCGACCACCCCAGACACGATCCTGATACAAGGGCTGGAATCGGATGATTTCTTTCATGACGGAATCGGATGAGATGAATGAAAGGGCTGGGGCGGGTTTACATTTGACCACCCTATGCGGTAGCATGTGAATCCGCGACGGATCCGGACGGTAAACCACCCAAATGCCAAAATCGCAGAGTTCAAACCCAAACAAAGACGGTCCCTCCTTCCAGGCGCCCCGCCCGCAGAAGCGTTGGGGCACTGCGATCGTCTGCTTTGTGCTCGCGGTGTTTCTGACCGTCGCGTTTTTCGACTACGATCCGGCTCAGTACGCCGGCAACAACACAGGCGCGGCGACGGTAGTTGAAAACGGCCAGGTGGCCGTCAAGGCGATCCATGTGGTGAAGGAGAATCTCGTCGGCCCATTCGGCGTGTATTCGACCTACTGGTCCTACTCGATCCTCGGCGGTGGAGCCTGGCTCATCCCCGTCTTCCTGTTTTGGCTCGCGTACCTCGCGCTGCGCGCATCGCGCCGACTCGCCGGGACTCGGCTCGTCATGGTGGTGGTGACGTTGCTGTGCTGCTCCGGACTCTGGGCCATGCAGGACTGGCTGCTGATGGACCCACGATGGTATCCACAGGGGCCCGGAGGTGTCCTCGGAGGACTCCTTTACCGAGATGTCTTGCGAAGTGTCTTTGGCGTATTCGGCGCCGGCTCCATTCTCGTCGTCGTCTATATTCTCGGCATCCTGTTCATCTTCACGAAGGACATTGGCGCCGAGATCGACAAAGTGGCGATCGCCTTCCGCGACTGGAAGGCCCGCCGCGCGGAACGCCGCGCCATGCGCGCCGAGGAGCGCCGACTACGTCGCGAGCAGGAAATCCGCGAACGCACCGCCGCCCGAGCTGCCGCCAAGGTCGCCGAGGCTGCAGCCGCCACCGCAGCCGCCGCAGCCAAGGAGTCTGCCGCCCAACCCGCACAGCAGGTCGGCCCCAACACCGCCAAACTGAGCCTCCCAAAATCCCAGGAGGACCCGCTCTCCGCGAAACTTTCGCTGCGCAAGACCCCAAAGGACGACAAGCCTGAGCCGATCGCCACCGACGAACCCAAGGCCGACTCAAAGGCGCCCGCCGCCGAGGCGGCTCCAAGGGGCCGCCAGAAGCCGGTCGTCGACACCAAGGAGCTCGCCGTCGGAGCTGCAGGGAAGATCGAGCTCAACATCGTCACGCCCGAGGAAACCAAGAAGGCCCGCAGCCTCGCTCCTCAACGCCAGGACGCGGATTATGAGTTTCCTCCACTCCCCCTGCTCCGAGAGCCCATCAAGCCGTCCGCCGAGAACTCCTTCGAGGAGCATCGCAACAACGCCGAGAACCTCCTGCGCATCCTGAGCGAGTTCGGAGTGGAAGTGTCGCTGGGCGAGATTCACGTGGGGCCCGTAATCACGCGATACGAGGTTGCTCCGGCGCCCGGCGTTCGCGTCGAGAAGATCTCGGGACTGGACAAGAACATCGCCCTGGGCATGCGCGCGCAGTCGGTGCGCATCCTCGCGCCGATCCCGGGCAAGGCGGCTGTCGGCGTCGAGGTACCCAACCAACACCCCACCCCCGTGGGACTTCGCGAGATCTTCGAGAGCGAAGACTGGGTCGGCGCAAAGGCCGAGATTCCCATCGCCCTCGGCAAGGACGTCTCTGGCAAACCGCTGATCTCGGACCTCACCAAGATGCCCCACCTGCTCATCGCAGGTGCCACGGGCTCCGGCAAGTCGGTCTGCATCAATGCCATTGTCGCCTCCATCCTGTACTCCAAGAGCCCGAAGGACCTGCGCCTCCTGATGGTCGACCCGAAGGTGGTCGAGTTGAAGATATTCAACTCGCTGCCCCACATGCTGATCCCGGTCGTCACAGAGCCCAAGAAAGTGCCGGCCGCGTTGAAGTGGCTCCTCAAGGAGATGGAGAAGCGCTACCAGATCTTCGCAAAGAGCAACGTTCGAAACATCATCGGATTCAACAATCGCAAACGCGGCTCGAAGTCGGAGGAGTTTCCCCAGGTCGGAGAAACCCAGGCAACCCTCGAAGGCGTCGACCCGCTCGACGAGATCGAGATTCCCGACCGCCTGCCCTACATCGTGGCGATCATCGACGAGCTCGCCGACCTCATGATGGTCGCACCCGCCGAGATCGAGACCTCGATCGCCCGACTCGCCCAGCTCGCGCGCGCCGCCGGCATCCATCTCATCATCGCGACGCAGCGTCCGTCGGTGAACGTCATCACGGGCGTCATCAAGGCCAATCTCCCTTCCCGCATCGCATTCCAGGTCGCCTCGCAGGTCGACTCGCGCACGATCATCGACACGAAGGGCGCCGATACGCTGATCGGTCGCGGCGACATGCTGTTCACCCCTCCGGGAACCTCCCGCCTCGTGCGCGCCCAAGGCGCCTTCGTAGGCGACGAGGAAATCTCGGCAGTCGTGGACTTCCTGAAGCGCAACGGCCCCCCCACCTACGCGATGGACGTCCAGGCCCATATCGATCGCGCCTCCCGCGAGGACGACGACGAAGGCGGTGGCGACGACGACGGCGAACTGGGCGACGACGACGAGCTGTATCAGCAGGCGCTCGACGTGCTCAAGTCGTCCAAGCGCGCCTCCACCTCGATGCTCCAGCGCCGCCTGCGCATCGGTTACAACCGCGCCGCCAGGATCATGGAGATCATGGAGGAACGCGGCATCGTGGGCCCTGAAAACGGCTCGAGCCCCCGCGAAATCCTTGTCGATCTCGACAGTCTCTGAGGGATCTCTACTGCTATTCTTCAGATCCTGTGCGCCGCACGGCGCTTTCTCTCTTTTCCTCACCCCACAATTTCCCCTAACTGTCTCCCATGCAGACCATCGGCGAACGGCTCGAAGAGGCACGCAAGCGCAAGGGCATCACCATCCGCGAGGCCGCGGAGGCAACCAAGATTCGCGGTGATTACCTGCAGAAGTTCGAAAACAGCCAGTTCGACATCGGCCTTTCCGACATTTACGTGCGCGGCTTTTTGCGCACTTACTCCCATTTCCTGAAGCTTCCCGCCGAGCGCATCGTGGCCGACTTCAACGCGCTCAACAGCCATGCTGGAGAGAATGCCCGCCCGCGACAGGTCAACCGCGAGGTGTACGGTCGGATGGATCTCTCAATCGCTTCGTCGGCCGCCAAAGCCAAGGAATCGGGGCAGCCCCAGCCGCCCGAGCCCGCACCTGCGGCGGAGCCTTCGCAAAAACTCGGAAACACCATCCGAAAGTTCGCCCGGATCGGCACGAGTCTCCCGGAGGGCCCGTTCATCGATCAACGCGTGATCATAAAGTTCGCTGCCATCGTGGTCGGCGTGCTCGTCGTGTTCGGCGTCATCTGGGGCATCCGTTCCGTGGGCCACTCCACGAAGACCGAGGCCAAGGCCCCCGCAGCGGCGGCCGCGGCACCGCAGGCCGCGCACACCATCACCCTCTTCGCGCTCGATACTGTGCGAATCAAACTCTCCCTGAAACGCAGCGCCAACGACGATCAGGGCGAACAGATTTTCCAGGGAACTATGATGCGCGGAGAGACGCGGACCTTCCCGAAGAACGGTCCGCTCTACCTCACGGCCTCGGAGCTCCAGAATCTCGATTTCCAGATCGACAACGGAAAGCGCTGGTCGATCGGAGCCCAGGGCTACAAGGGCTACGATCGCGTCGAGATCCCCTGAGCTTCCGTCGCACCGCGCTCAGCGCAGGGCGACCGGCTTGCCGAGGATCTCGCTCAGGATGATTGCCCGGCGAAGTCCATCGATGCCGGTCAGGCTGTCGGTCAGCGAAGCGGCAGAAGCCTGGTCCTGCCCCGCGGACGCTGTCGGAGCCGGAGCGGCGGCAGCGCCGTAGATTCGCACACGCTCCTCCGATTCCGCCTTTTCGCGCTCCAGGACGGAAACCCTTGTCTGAAGCACCCTCAGGCGCTCCTGGGTGTCGTCCTTCGGGGCCGGTGGCTCGGGAGCGGCGGGCAGAGGCGGCGCCTCGGGCTGCAGCGTGCGCGCGATCTCCTTCATCATTTCCGTCAGCGGATCGCGAAATATCGGAGGCGGCGCTTCGATAGGCCTTGGTGGTTTCACCTGGGGCGGTTGCACCCCAGTGCCCGGGTTCTCCGCCCCTTCACCAGCCGCGCGCTGCAGCCGGCGGCGCAACATCTCCTCGCGGATCTGCCGTGCCCGTATCTCCTCATCCACACGGCGATCCTCGGAGTCGAAAACCCGTGACGGCTGCCCCTGCCCCGCAGACTGCGCGGTGTCCGGCGGCTGCCGGCGACGTTTCTTCGACAGGAACGCAAGGGCGCCCGCCAGGGCGACCAGAACCTCAGGGTGATTCAGAAGCCATTCCATGACGTCACTTCTTCGCCTCCGGATGCGCGATCGTGGACCGCATCGAGGTGTCCGCCTGGATGTTCTCCAGCTTGTAATAGTCCATCACGCCGAGGCGGCCGTTGCGGAAGGCCTCGGCCATCGCGCGTGGCACTTCAGCCTGGGCCTCGACGACCTTGGCCTGCATCTCCTGGACCTTGGCCTTCATCTCCTGCTCGAGGGCCACCGCGCTGGCGCGGCGGATTTCGGCCTGGGCCTGCGCCATGTTCTTGTTCGCCATCGCCTGCGCCTCCTGCAGCTTCGCGCCAACATTCTCACCGACGTCCACGTCGGCGATGTCGATTGAGAGGATCTCGAACGCCGATCCCACATCAAGGCCGCGCGCGAGCACCGTCTTGGAAATCTGGTCCGGGCTTTCGAGCACATGCTTGTACGAGTCGGAGGAACCGATGGTCGTCACGATGCCTTCGCCCACGCGGGCGATGATCGTCTCCTCCTTGGCGCCGCCGACGAAGCGGTCGAGATTCGTGCGCACCGTCACCCGGGCTTTCACCTTCACCTGGATGCCGTCCTTCGCGACACCATCGATGGTCACGCGCCCCGACTCGGGGTTCGGGCAGTCGATCACCTTCGGGTCGACGCTCGTGCGCACCGCCTCGATCACGCTCTTGCCCGATCCCTTCGTCGCCAGGTCGATCGCGCAGGCACGGTCCCAGTCGAGCATGATGCCCGCCTTCTGGGCAGCAATGATCGCCTGGACCGTCGGCACCACGTTGCCTCCGGCGAGAAAGTGCGCTGCGATCTTGTCGGTGATGAGCGGAATACCCGCCTTCACCGCGGTGATGCGCGCCTCGACGACGAGCCCGTACGGAACTCCGCCGAGCCGCATGCCGAGTAGGTTCAACATTCCGACCGGCGCCCCGTTGAGCCAGGCCTTCAGCCAGGTGCTGAAAAACGAAAGCGCCAGGAAGATGACGAACAGGACCGGGATCGCGAGGATGATCGCGAGGATGATATAGCCATTCATGATGGGGAGGATTTGTTGACGATGAGACGGAAATTATCGCGACCCGACACGATTAGCTTCTCGCCCAGCCCAATGTGCCCGGACTGGGAGAACGCCTCGTAGCGCCGGCCATCGACGAGAACGTAGCCGCTCGGCGCAAGCGTGGTCGCGGCGACCGCTTCGCGACCGATGATCTCGTCCGAAGCGATGGGCCCCTGGCTGGTCGAGGTGTTGGACGAGTGAACAAACAACTGCCGTCCGAGCCTGGTGCGGGGGATCAGATAAAACTCCAGGTAGAGCGCCACGCCAAGGATCGCCAGGGCCGCGACGGTGGCGATGAGTCCTCCGCCCAAGCCGATCCGACTGAACGCCACGGCACACCCCGCAAACATCGAGATTCCTCCAATCACGCCCAGGACGGCTCCAGGCATGAGGACCTCGAGCACGATCAGCACGATGCCGGCGATGAACAGGAATAGGATGAGTCCCATGGCTTCAGCTCGTTTTTTCGACGATCAACGAAAAATCGTTCCGCCCCCGGACGACCACCGCGGCACCCGCGTCGATCGCACCAACTTCCACGCGCGCCTCGAACCGGCGGCCATCGATCTCCACCTGCCCGGACGGCCTCAGAGCCGTCGCTGCCACTCCAGTCCGGCCCACGAGCGCATCCAAGCCGACTCCGGCCCCTGGCGCGAGACCGGCCGACTGGGCGGAGGACGACACCGTCGTCTCCAAGATCATCCGGTCCCAGAGCCAACCCTTGGGCAGGAACCGAGCCAGCAGGATGCCAAGCACGACGGCCAGGCCGAGCCCAAGGCCCAGGTTCATCAGGGGCCGGACAAACACATCGCCAGTCCAATGGATGGGCTGCTGCGGCCAGATGTCCGCCATTGCCCAAAGGAGAGAGCCAAACATCAGGAGTATCCCGGAGAATGCCATGACGGCCACTCCAGGGAAAAACAGCACCTCCAAAAGCACGAACACGAGACCCACCACGAAGAAGACCACCGGTTCGTGGCCCGACAGTCCCGCGACATAGCTCCCCAGGAACACGGCCGCAAGAAGCACGATGCCGGCGACTCCGAAGAACCCGAATCCCGGCGTCTTGAACTCGATGAACAGCGAGAGCAGGCCGAGCCCGAGCAACACGGGTGAGAGCGAATTGAGCACCACCGCCAGCTGCTCAGACCAAGTCGCGTGCAGCGTCCTGACGACGAAATTCCCCGCGCCGTATTTCTGGGTCAGCAGGTCGTCGAGATCCTTCGCCGTGCCCGCAGAAAGCAGCCGCTCGGGGGGATTGCCGTAGGTCTTCGCCGCCTCGACGGCCGTGAGCGAAAGCAACTTGCCCTTGGGTTTGAGCACCTTGTCGCCAATCTTCAACTCGTAGTCCGAGTCGATCATCGCGGTCACCACCTCGCCCCGATACCCCTTGCCCTCCGAAACGACCCGCATGCGCGCCGTCAGGTAGCTCACAAGTTTCTCCTTCATCGTCGACTCGATGTCCTGCCCGGTCGAGGTCACCGGAGCAGCCGCCCCGATGATGCCCTCGGGGGTCATCCAGATTTCCTTCGTGGTGGCCGAGATGAATGCCCCTGCGGACATCGCTTCGGAGTCGACGAAAGCAATCGTGTCGCCATGGAATTTTCCGAGGGCGTCCATGATGTCGAATGTCGTATCCAGCGCCCCGCCCTTCGTCCTCATGTCGAGGACCACGACGTCCGCCTTTCGCTCAATGGCCTCCTTGAGACCGCGGCGGATGATGAAGAACACCGGCTTGGCGATCTCGCCATGAACGGGGATCACCACCACTGAGACAATCTTGTGCGCCTCCGTCTTCCCGGCGCCCCCGGCAGGCAGCGCCAGGCAGCCCACGAGGGTGAGCCATAACGCAAGAGCGTGGCGGAGGAAGCTGGACATGAGGAGGTCACCATGGGCGGATGCCCCGGACGCTGCAAGCGCGCTCCGTGTGGAATCCCAGGGGCTCGTTTCCAACAATCTCGCGACGTTCACGTTAAATGCCCGGTCCCCGCCCGAATGAGGTGTCGATGCCACAAGGGCGGGCTTGCACACGCAGGCCCGTGCCTTTTGTTGGAGGCCATGGAAAAGGTTCCGTACCTCGGACAGACTCTCATCAAGTGGCAGTGCGGCCCGTCGACGTTCCTCGCGCTGCCTGAGCGGGGCGCACGCCTGATGAACTGGAACCTGCTGCTGGGCGACGGCTCCGTCCGCGATGTCATCTACTGGCCCGAGATCAAGTCGATCGACGAATTCGCCAAGGTCCGCGGCGGCAACCCCATCCTCTTTCCCTTCTGCGCGCGCACCTTCGACCGCGGCCTGGTCAACCACTGGCGCGGCCCGGATGGCGAGCGCCGTCCGATGCCCTCGCACGGACTCGCCCGACAGAGCAAATTCGCCGTCACCCGCCTCGACGCCCGCGGGTTCGCCGCCGTCATGGTCCCCGGCGAGGAAGCCCGCGCCTGCTACCCCTTCGACTACGAATTCGAGGTCGCCTACCTCTTCGAGCCCTTCGGCCTCGCCTGCGAATACACGCTGCGCAACCTCGGCTCCCAGCCCATTCCCTGGTGCGCCGGCCACCATTTCTATTTCATCTGCCCCTGGAGCGAGGGAACGACACGCGCGGACTATCTCATCCGCATCCCCTCATCCAAGACCTTCGTCCAGGACATGGAAAAGACCGGAGGCCTCCTGCCCGGACCCGCGCTCAAGCTCGACGAGCCCCTCAACAATCCGAACCTCATCGACGTCTTCCACACGGGCCTCAAGAGCAACACGGTCGCGTTCGGCGAGAGGGGACGGCCCGGCGACATCCACGTCCGGGTGGGCAATGCCAAGGTCCCGCCCCCCGAGACGACGATCGTCACCTGGACGCCCGACGACAAGGCGCCCTATTTCTGCGTCGAGCCCTGGATGGGGCCCGCGAACGCTCCCGAACACCAGATGGGCCTGCGGTGGGTTCCGCCCGGCCAGTCCCAGAATTTCGTCGTCGAGGTCGCCGTCAAGTGATCCGGCCGCGGTTGTCACCGCTCTGGCGATACAGGGAAGCCGCCCCCGCTCAGGTGAACTCCACGTCGGCCACCAGGACATGGTGGTCCGAGGCCTGGGTCTCGACGACCGCATGCGAGATGCAGCGCAGCCCCCTGCCCAGGAAGATGTGATCCAGCACGTAGGGCCGCCGCCGCCAGGTCGGGACGGCGGCCTGCACGGGCGCGAACCCCGCCTCGCCCATCTGCTCCACCAGCGGAGCGTGGCGGCTGACGTTGAAGTCCCCCCCGATCAGCGCGGGCTCCGGCGCCTGTCTCAGGATCTCCACGACGCGTCGCCTCTGGCCGGGATGGAGTTCGCTCGAGCTGTTCAGCATGAAGAACGCCAGCAGGTGCGTATTGAACAGCCTGAGACGCCGGCCCGCCACCTGGGTGGTCACCCCGATCATGAGCCGGTCCGTCGGAGTGCGCTCCCCGCCGCCGAACGTGAAGGGAATCGGGGGCGACGGCAGCTCGTGCCGCTCGAAGTCGTGCAGCGCCGTGCGCGAGAATATCGCCAGGCCCGTGCCGAAGGGGAGTTCACGCGGATCCGGTCGCGGAAACGCGAGCACGCTGTCGTATCCCTTCAGCGCCGACTGCAGACGCTGGTAGTTGGGCTGCGACGCGGGGCGCATGCCGTCCGGTCCGACGTGCTCGACCTCCTGGAGCAGGATGATGTCCGCGTTGTGGCGACGGATCTCCCGGCAGGTCTCGAACAGGTTCACCGGCGCGCCGTCTGGATCGTCATCGTTCCAAACCTGGCCATACTGCATGTTGAACTGCACTACGCGGAAGGCGCTCATGGGGTACCGAGAATGACTGGGAGCACGTGCCAGCTCATCGAAAGATGCAAGAGCCTAGCAGGAAGCCGCGATTATGCAACCGCCCGCGCGAGCGACGCTTGCCTTCATGCACAATCCAATCCGCATGCACGGAATCCTACTCGGGCTCAGCCGTTCCCTCGACCACCCAGTCCTTCGCCTCGGGCACCTGGCACACAAACTCCCGAAGCGCCGCCCCGAGGTGCTCCGCATAACGAAAATGGGCTCCCATCCCAGTGCGGAGCTCGGCCTCGTAGATGAACTTGTCGGCCGTGGTGCTGTGCTCGAACGGCGTCTGGCTCCCGAGCACCAGCCCATAAACATACGACGCACTGCCCCTGCGCATCAAGTCTCCGAGAAGCTGCGTCTGGTCCGCCATCAGGCGTCCGTGCGCGCCGCGATCGATCTCGGAGGGCAGGTAGAGACCTGCCTGGATCATCGGCGTGCTTCGGTTGCCGGTGCGGTGGCGGTTGAGGTCGCGAAGCTCGGCCACCGCCATGTTGTTCCAGGCAAAGGTCACGCGCATGCGGCGAACCGCCGCACCGCACTGCCCGTACCGGTTGGCCCGATGCTTCAGGGCTTCGGATACCGACTGCGTCTCCGCATACCAGGGCGGCACGCTGCGATCCACATGGACCCAGACCTCATCCGCGAGCTGGGCCGGGGAGAGGCGCTCGAGGCCCATCGCGATGCTCGCGGCCAGCTCCTGGCGCGCCTGCTCCACGTACGAGGGCTCGGCTCCGCTGTGACGCATGAGCCTTGGCGCAAGCTTCACCAGCTCATCGCGGATCAGCGCGGCAGCGGCGCGCGCCTCCGGCTGCGGAAGCGAATCGAGATGCTTCACGGTCTGAGCCCACATTCTCGCGCTCTGGACGAGCCCGACATTCGTCAGCGTGGCCAGGGGTATGAAGTAACGCGCGCGATCCAGCGCATAGTTTTTTCGGATACGCGCAACCACCGCGGGCTTCGCATCCTTCGGCACGCGCACGCGCCCGGGCTCCTCCAGGCCGAGCCGGTCGAGCCGCGCATACTCGGCCCCGTAGGCCGCATAGCAGCGCGCCATCACATCGAGCCAGCGCGGCGCGAGTTCCTCCGGCACGCCGATTTCGGAGGGCAACGGGAGGTTCGCCGGATCCATCGTGATGTAGCGCGTGCTGGACTCCTGGCCGTCAGCCATCTGGGAAATTTCGAACAACTTGTATGCGAGCCACATCGACACTCCGTCGAGCGCGATCGCCAGACCGCCCGTCAATCCGCCGATCGACGCATGTCCGTAGTCCACGAACTTCAGAATCCGGTCGATCGAGGCGTCCGGATTTGCCAGGTCGACTTTTGCCAGGATCGCACCAAGCCCCTCGTTGCTCCGCGAATAACGCGCGAGCACCGACGCCAGCAGCTCCGGCGTGACTTTCGGCATGTCCGCCGCCGTGGGGGGAGGCACGATCGCGAGACCGGTGATCTTCATGGGCTGCGGTTATGGCGGGCAGCCGGGATTAATCCAGAATTTCCTGTCCGCTCCGGTGGTTCCCTCACGCTCCGGCCAGTTTTCGATAGGCGCCCGGACTGATCTGGTACAACCGGCGAAACGCCTTGCACAGGTGATTCGCGTCGGCGAAGCCCGTCTCCGCGGCAATCTCCTTGAGCGGCCGGCTGCTTTCGCGAAGGCGGCGCCGCACTTCGGTCAGGCGGATGTCCAGCACGCACGCCGCCGGGGCCAGCCCCGTCGCACGCTGGAAATAGTGACTGTAGTGGCTTCGAGAGAGCCCATGGCGCGCAGCCAGCTCCTCGATGCCAAACGATCGGTGCAGGTTCTCAAGCGTGTAGGCCCTAAGCGACTCGATCATCGATTCCCGCCGGCTCTTCGGATGCGCGGTGTCCAAGGCATGGCGTTCCAGTTCCACCATCCAGCCAAGCAACGCCTCCTCCTCGGCAAATCCATCGTCGAAGAGCTGGCCGCAGGTCTTCTCAAAGAGTTCGAGCGACCGCGCGACCAGCCTCGAATCCAGGGAGACCGGAAGTACCGGGCCGTGGCGTTCACAGACCACCGAGAGGCGTTCCACCACATAGGGGTGGCCGGTGTTGAACCAGAAGAACGTCCATCCGTCGCTCTCCTGAGGGAGGTAGTACACGTGTCGCGAGGGCAAGACGGTCAGAAACGCCTCCCCCTCGCCCACCCGCCAGCGCCTGCTCCCCTTTTCGAATTCGCCCCACCCAGTCAGCGTGCACTGGAAAACGATCTTCGGCTGCGACCGCGTGTCCCCCCGCCGCATGCCATCCCATCGATAGGCCGCCGGGTCCCGCCGCGTCTCACAACCCAACGTCAACATCGTCCCGCTCCGATGCCGGAAGCCGTCGTTGCTGCGGCGACCGAAGGCCCGGGAGAACCGACTCTCGAGAGTTGGAAGATGAAGTGTCACAAATCGACTACTGGTCGAGCATCGCGACCATTGCAGGTCTTTTTGTCGACTCCTATCATTCAGCGTCCTTACGGCACTGCCGGCTCCGCCGACCGCATCCGGTCTGTCGCCCCGAATGGCCGAACAAACAAACCCTCCCATGAAAAATGCCATGATCATAACCCTGTCGCGCCTGATGCTCGGCCTCGGTTGTGCGATGCTGTGCACGGCCGTCGCCTCGGCCGACGACTCCGCCGCCATCCGCACGCCGCCCGCGCCGGCCACCCCGCGGATCAACGGACCCACCGTCTTCGGCGTGCGTCCCGGTTCCCCATTTCTTTACACGATCCCGGTCACCGGAGATCGGCCGATGGCATACGCCGTCGACAACCTGCCCGCCGGCCTCCACGTGGATCCGTCCACCGGCCACATCACCGGCAGCATTGAAAAGGCCGGCACCTACCACGTGGTGCTGCGCGCCTCGAACTCGCTCGGCAAGGCCGAGAAGGACTTCCGTATTGTGTGCGGTGACCAGATCGCACTCACGCCCCCGATGGGCTGGAACAGCTGGAACTGCTGGAGCGGCTCGGTCGATCAGGACAAGGTTCTCCGCTCCGCCCGCGCCATGGTCGCCTCCGGTCTCATCAACCACGGCTGGACCTACATCAACATCGACGACACCTGGCAGGCCCCCCGCGGCGGACCCTTCCACGCGCTCCAAGGCAACGAAAAGTTCCCCAACATGAAACAGCTCTGCGACGAGATCCACGCGATGGGGCTCAAGGCCGGCATCTACTCGACTCCCTGGATCACCAGCTACGCGGGCTTCCCGGGCGACACGAGCGACAACGCTTCCGGCGCATGGACGCGCATCGAGGGCTACGACAAGTACCAGGTCAATCACCGCCTCGGCAAATACTCGTTCGCCTCCAATGACGCGAAGCAGTTCGCCGCATGGGGCTTCGACTACCTGAAGTACGACTGGAACCCCAACGACGTGGCGCACACCCGCCTCATGGCCGAGGCGCTCCGAGCCACCGGACGCGACATTATCTTCAGCCTTTCCAATGCCGCTCCGTACGACGAAATCGCCGAGCTGTCCAAATACGCCAATTGCTGGCGCACCACCGGCGATATCTGGGACACCTGGGCCACGCCCGGGGCCTATCAGAATTCAGTCAGTGAGATCGGCTTCAACCAGGACCGCTGGACCCGCTGGGCGCGCCCCGGCCACTGGAACGATCCGGACATGCTCGTCGTCGGCCAGGTCGGCTGGGGTCCCCAGCTCCACACCACCCGCCTGACACCCGCCGAACAGTACACCCACATCACGATGTGGTGCATGCTCTCCGCCCCCCTGCTCATCGGCTGCGACCTCGAGCACATGGACGCGTTCACCCTGAACCTCCTCACCAACGATGAGGTGCTCGCCGTCGACCAGGACGCCCTCGGCAAGCAGGCCAGCCGCGTCTACACGATCGGCGCCGTCGACGTGTACCGCAAGGAACTCGAGGACGGCAGCGTCGCCTTCGCGTTCTTCAACCGCGGCGACGACAAGGTCACCGTTCCGATCAAGCTCGACCGGCTCGGCTACTGGGGCATGAAGAACATCCACGTCCGCGACCTCTGGCGCCAGAAGGACCTCGGGACCTTCGACGACGACATGCCGCTCACCATCGGTGCCCACGACGTGATGCTCCTGAAGGTCACGGCCCCGAAAAAGTAATTCGGGCGCAAGTTCCAACCCTCTCCAAAGGGGTCCCTCCACGGGACCCCTTTTCTTATGTCGACGCACCGGGCCACGCCACGCCCTGCACCCACAAAAAAGGCCGGCGCATGGCCGGCCTCAGGAAAAGTCCTCGGTCGCGATGGCGCCTCTCAGCGCGGATCGAGCACCGCCACGCTTGAGACCGTGCCCAGCGCCGCCGGAGAGATGACCGTCGTCTTGCCGGTCTCGGTATCAAGAAGGCAAATACGACTCTGCGAGGGCGTGCGCGCGACGTAGAGCAGATGGCGTCCGTCGGCGAGCCAGGCCGGCTCCACGCCATCGTAGGGGGCGCGGGACACCTGCTGGCTGCGGCGCTCGCGCAGGTCGTACACCGCGATCTGGTAACCGCGTCCAATCCGGATCGTGAACGCGATCTTGTTGGGATTGCCCCGGCTCCAGTCGGGCTCGGCGCAGTAGTTGCTGATCGCCGTGGGCAGCCGGCGGGCAGCACCTCCGCGCGCGGACATTACGTAAAGCTGCGGGCCGCCCGCCGCGTCGCTGGTGTACACGATCTCGCTGCTGTCAGGCGAGAAGCACGGCGAGGCCTCGACCGCGTCCGTGTGGGTCAGCTGGCGCAGTCGCTGGCCCTGGGCATTGCCGACATACAGGTCGGGATTGCCCGCACCGCTGAGAATTTCGGCCACCATCTGCCCGTTCGGACTGAAACGCGCACCCGTGTTCGTCCCCCGGAAGCTCGCGAACGTGGTCCGCTGGTAGGTCCGCAGGTTGATCTCGAAGATGTCCGGGAACCCCGAGTGAAAATAGCTCGTGTACACGATCCGCGAACCGTCCGGATACCACCTCGGCCCGAGCGCCAGCGCGCGGTCGTGAGTGATCTGCTGCACATCGCCGAAAAACAGGTCGCTGACATACACCTCGCGGTGTCCCGTGCGCTCGGAGATGAACGCGATCTTGGACGCGAAATAGCCTTTCAGGCCCATCATGTTCGTCTTCTCGACCGCCACGTCCGCGGCCCGCAGGAGCGCGTTGCGATCGCTCGTCCCCCGCACGACCTGCGAGTAGAACTGCGCCCGGCCGGCCCCGCGCGTGATGTCCACGCGGACCTCCCTGGACGCGACGAGCGTGAAGTGGATGTTGAATTGGCCGTATCCGGGAACCACATGGTAGCGCCCGTTCGAGTTGAATGCCTCCCGCGCCAGCGCGTTCAGCTCGGGCGTGTTTGCGGAGACGCTGACGCTCAGCATGCGAGCGTCGACGCCCACCGTCACGTCACCGATGTTTCGCGCTCCGCGCGCAAGACTCGTCAGGCCGGCCGCAAGACAGACCGTGAGAAGAAGAAATGCCTTTTTCATGGATTGGGACGAAAGAGAAAATGCCGGGTGACGCGGCGCGAGCCCAAGGGAGACCAACGACCGCATCAACCGGACCACGTTCTTTTTACAGGCTGTGATCGCATCACAACGAAAAAGAGGCCGCCCCCTGGGTTCCGTCTGCATTCAAAAAACTTACAGCCGCCTCCAGCAATTCGCCGAACTCGGGTGGACGCTTGAAGTTCTCCGCCCGAGTCGTTCTTTTCGCTCACCGTGACCGACTCCGATATCAAAGACCAACTGAAGAAAGTGAAGTATCCGGGCTTCAGCCGGGACATCGTGTCGTTCGGACTCGTCCGCTCGACTGCATTTGAGGGAGGCAAGGCCCACGTGTCGCTGAACCTGACCACCAGCGACCCGAAGGTGCCCACGTTCCTGAAAAAGGAAGTCGAGGCCTGCCTCAAGGCGCTCCCGGAGGTCACGTCCGTGGAAGTTGAAATTGCCGTTCAGGTCGCGAAAACCGCCACGCAGAGCCCGACCAATACGGGCGCCGACGGCGAAAAGACCATACGCTACGCCGTCGCGATCGCCTCCGGAAAGGGCGGTGTTGGCAAGAGCACGTTCTCCGTCAACCTCGCAGTCGCACTCGCCCAGATCCTCTCGGCAGCCGGTCGCCCCGGCCGCGTGGGACTGATGGATTGCGACATCTACGGTCCAAGCGTGCCCCTGATGATCGGCCTCAACGGACGCCCCATGGTCGAGGGCGAAGGCGGCGACGCTCAAATCATTCCCATGGAACGCTATGGCGTGAAGGTGATGAGCATGGGCTTCCTCGTCGACGACAACACGCCCGTGGTGTGGCGCGGTCCGATGATCATGAAGACCATCCAGCAATTCGTGCAAAATGTGCGCTGGGGTGAGCTTGATATCCTGCTGGTCGACCTGCCGCCGGGCACCGGAGATGCACAGTTGTCGCTCGTGCAGACGCTTCCTCTGGACGGCGCCGTCCTGGTCACCACCCCACAGGCAGCCGCGACAAACATCGCCCGGAAAGGCGGTCTCATGTTCCAAAAGGTCAATGTGCCGCTGATCGGCGTCGCTGAAAACATGAGCTATTTTGAGGATCCCACCGGTGCCCGGCATTACCTGTTCGGCCAAGGCGGCGGAGCCGACGTTGCCCGCAAACTCGACACCCTCATGCTCGGGGAAGTGCCTCTGATGCCGGAGATTCGGCTCGGCGGCGACCGGGGCGAACCCATCGTGGCTTCCGATCCCGAAGGTGCCGCTGCCACGGCGTTCCGGACGATCGCTGAATCAGTTCTGCATCGACTTAAATCGAAAACTACTTAGTGCATCTAATACGCAATTGAAGGAGGGCAATGCCCGACGTTGACAAGCGGAACGAGAGGTCTCTCTCTGGCATACAGCTTCAGGGCTTCCCTAATGAGTCTGCCTCAGAAAGATTTCGAGCACTCCAGAGAGTTCGTCAAACAGTCGACCCTCTATCAGGAGTTTCTCGCTGAACGAGAAGAGATCCTCCGCCATAAGTGGTTGGAGTCGGAGAGGCTCGGTTACGATATCGGATTCGAACGGGCCCTGCTCGATTGGATTCGCAAGCATCGCGAGGGCTGGCGCGCCGCGCGCCGGGCGCAGCTCGGTAGTCAGGGGACTTCCACAGGATCCCAGGGGTCTTCGACCACGAAACCTCCGTTTTCCGGCCAAACCGGCACTCCCACTCCCTCGGCGGCGAGGCCCGGATCCCAGATTCCTCGCGAATTGAGGGCTTCCTGATCTGGAAGCCCGTCGGGTCCCCAGCGCCCCGCGAAGGACGTTTGTCCGGGGGCCAGCTGTTAAACGTCTGCAGGACGTGGGCGACGTAATACACGCTCCCCGTCATCAAGGCGAAAACCCATACAAAGCAAAGGCCGGGGATAACCCCGGCCTTGTTGCACAAGCGGCAGACTGGAAGATACTTACTTGATCTCCTTGTGGAGCGTGTGACGCTTCAGGAAGGGATTGTACTTCTTCTTCTCGATGCGCTCCGTGACGGTCTTCTTGTTCCTCCAGGTGAGGTAACGGGAGACGGGTTTGCCCTCCTTGCGGGCTTCAGTGCATTCCAGGGTGACGAGTTCTTGCATGGAAAAATAGGTTAGAAGGGTCGAGGGAAGAGCGCTGCCGATCGAAGCGCAAGCCTAAGTTTTCCGACCGATCCATCAGGCGTTGGCAGTCATCTTCTTCTCGGTGAGCGGCAGCATGACCCCCCGCCGGAAGAGCGTGACCTGCCCCGAACTGGACGACACGACGATCGCGATGCACCGCGTTGCCATCGAAATGGCGGCGGCCGCCGCGTGGCGCGATCCGAGGCCGCTCGGCAGGTTGTGCTCCACGTCGGTCGCCTGGATCAGGCTTCCGGCGGAGACCACCACCCCGTCGCCGCGGATGATGAAGGCGCCGTCGAGCGACGAGAACTCCTTGATCGTCTCGTCCATGAACGGATTCAGGATGTTGCGGTCCTCCTCCTTGTAACCAAAAAATGGATTCAGCACGAGCGGCTTCGTGAGCTTCTCGACGCGCTCGTGGTCGCCGACCACCATCAGGCACCCGATCGGACGGCCCTCGCGCCCCTCGACCGCGAGCTCGGTGGCCACGGCGACAGCGCGCTCGAGCACCTCCGGGGTGACGTCCGCCGGGAGGAGGTCGGTGCTCCCGGTGAGGAGCGTCTGGAATTCGCGCTCGACGTCGACCACGACCAGCGTGTCGAACTGATTGCTTCCCGTGATCCCGCCGAGGCAGCAGATCCGGTCGGAGAAATTCACCGCACCACGCATGAGCGCGACCAGCAGCGCGCTGCGCAGCTGCGCGAGGCGCTGGCGCGAGAACGAGCGGACCCGGATGGTCGCGATCCAATCCGACTTGGAATCGTCGACCGAGGGATCGACCGGGTTGCGGGTCACGAGGATCGTGCGCATCGACGACACCAGGGCGCCGGGTTCGATGCCTCCGACAAACGTGTCGCCAAACACCATGAGGTAGCGGGAGTCGGTGCCCTTGGCCACGCGTTCAGCCTCGCGCTGCATGAGCCGGTTGACCTTGTTGTGCAGGGCCTGGACCGGACGGATCCCGCCGAGGCTGCCGACAAGGCGCTCGTGGAGGGCATCCAAGTCGGGGGCGGCCGCGAGCGCCTCGATCAGCTCCTGCTCCTTGAGCAGCCGCGCGATGCATGCGAGCACCTGGAGGTAATCCCGCGCCTGCTCGCCCGCGATCAGCATGAAGATCAGCCTCACGCGCTCCTCCTCGATCGAACCGTCGTGCCGGATGCCGAGCCTGCTCCGTCCTATCGCCAGGATGTATCGGCGGCTCATCTTCACGCGCACGTGCGGCAGGGCCACCCCGTTGCCGAGGTAGGTCGTCATCGTGCTCTCGCGGGCCAGGAGCCCCTTGAGCAGCGCATCGGGCTTGAGGTCGGTGAACTTCGCCACCGAAACCTCCAGCAGTTCCTTCAGGGCCCCCTCAAGATCCAGGCTGTGGAGTTCGACGATGCGGCTGCGGATGATGAGTTGATCGAGCCGCATGGCGCGAAATCGCGATTACTTCTCCCAATCAAGCGCGCCCTTCTTCATCTCGTAGAAGAGGCCGATGACCAGCACCGCCAGGAAGAACAGGACGGGGCCGAGGATGGAGATGTGGTTCGCCAGGAAATCGCGGTAAATGAAAACCCAGGGGATGAGGAAAACCACCTCGATGTCGAACACGAGGAAGAGCATGGCCGTGACGAAGAACCGGGCCGTGAAGCGCTGGTTGAGCACGCCCTCCGACTTGAGCCCGCACTCGTAAGGCGTGTCCTTGATCGCGTTCTTGCGCGAGCGCTGGCCAAAGAAGTGGCTGGCGCCGATCACCGCGCCACCGATGGCGAACGCGATCACGACCTGAATGAGGAACGGCACGTACGAAGCTGAGTTCATCGAAGACAAATTGGCGCCAGCCGTCGGCGGCTGACAAGAGGTTTTTATGGGTTCCGCACTCCGGCTTCAGCGGTTCAGGCAGATGATGTGCGCATCGCTGAGACGGTCGCTGCCGACGCCCAGGACATGGGCGAAATCCAGGGTTCGGATCTCGTCGGAGACAGGCTCGAAGCCGTTCTTCTTTCGCCACGTGTTGATGCGATCGAGCATCAGCGTGTCGAGCAGCACCGGATCCTGGCTGAGCCAGATGATCGGCTCCGACACGGTGTACAGGGAATTGAAGTACGGGCCGCCGATGTACTGGTAGTGCTGGAGGCTTGCGATGGTGAACAGCCAGGTTTCGCGAAGCTCCGGAATGGCGCTCATCTCGGCGACGGCCGCCGGCGCGTTCGCCGGCGAGCGGAAGAAGCGGGCCGTATTGGAGGCGTTCCAGAGGGTCGCATTCACCAGCGCCCCGTTGATTCCGAGCGTCGGATGGTCCGTGAAGACCGGCAGGTTGATCCAGAAGTCCGAGTCGAGGAAAAGCGGCGTAGCCAGAAAGCTCTTACGATCCTGGTCGACGGTCGTGTCGTTGGGCACATCCTTGGTCTGGGACTCCATGAAGACCGGATCGAAGCGGGACGGCAGCGGACTGTCGTAGAACCAAAGCGGGTCATAATAGCGGCCCGACTCGAGCACGTAGATCGGCGTTCCAGGGAACGGCGATTTGCCTGTCACCAGGTTGGGCAGGTACCCCGTCATCCGCATGCGGAGCTGGTTGAGACCGACCAGGAAGATCTTGTCGTGCTTGTATCCCCGGCGCTCGAGCGCGGAGATGACCGCCTTCACGAGCGGAATCGGGGTCGCCATGCCGGGACCCGAATCGGTGTACACCTTCAGGCCCACGCGTCCCTTCGGCCCCGGTGCGATATGGCGGCCCGTCGCCTTCTCCCAGGCTGAGAACAGGGACTCGACCTCGGTGTCGTAGTCGGCCTGCGAAAAGGAATGCAGGCGCGCCTCCCAGATGGGATCGTCACCCTTGGCGGGGGCGGCAGCCGGCGCAGCGAGAGCGACGGCGGGCAGCGCACAGAGGGAGGCCAACAGCCCCAAGGCGAGTGGAACGAGGCGCGAGTGAAGCATAAGTGGGAGTGAGATCGCTCAAACGTCCGAGTGTTTCCAGACAAAGCACGGAACTTGACAGGCCACCCCGCGACTTGAAAGTGCTTTCTTTCCACGGCGATTGCGTAGTCCTTCCGCCCAATACGATGCCCGTCATCAAACCCACCTGCATCCGCGACATGAAGCTGAGAATCAGCCTCGTGGATGTGATCTCGCGGGTGGCCACCCTGCGCCGCGCGGGTTCCCGGTTCAAGGGACTGTGCCCATTTCACCAGGAGAAGACGCCTTCGTTCCATGTCGATCCCGACAAGGGATTTTACAAATGCTTTGGCTGCGGCAAGTCGGGCGACATCTTTACCTTCGTACGCGAAACCGAACAGCTTTCGTTCACCGAGGCGGTCGAGGCGCTCGGGCAGCGGTTCAATGTACCGGTCGAGTACGAGGAAGGCACCGGGCCGTCACGCGAGGAACGGTCGCTGCGCCAGGAGCTTTTCGATCTCCACGAGGTGGCCGCTGACCTGTACCACCAAACGTTTAGGGGGAAAGGGCCTGCCGGGGAATATATGCGCCGCTATTGGGAGGATAATCGCCGATTCGATCCGACCCTAGCCGATGAATTCCGAATCGGGGCGGCCCCCGCCGCCGACGAAGGGTTCGCAGCTGCGCTTTGGAAGCGCCGCTATTCCGAAGATGCGCTTCGCCAGTGCGGACTCTTCTTCATCCGGGAGGAGGCTACGCTGAGCGTGCAGACGCTCAGGCCCCGATTCCGCGGACGCCTCATGATTCCCATCCGGGATCATCAGGGGCGCGTAGTCGCCTTCACTGCGCGCCAGACAGAACTGACGCCCTCCGAGGATCCGGCCCGTGAGGCCAAGTACGTCAACTCGCCCGAGACGCCCATCTTCTCCAAGAGCCATCTCCTTTTCAATTTGGACCGGGCGCGGACCCAGGTGAACGACGACCACCCCTTCGTCCTCGTGGAAGGTCAGCTGGACGCCATTCGCTGCTGGAGTGTGGGTCTTAAGACTGCCGTGGCACCCCAAGGCACCTCGATCACCGAGCAGCAGCTGGTGCTCCTACGCCGCTACCATCAGGTCGTCGAGTGCTTCTTCGACAGCGACAGCGCAGGGCAAAAGGCTTCGCTGCGCTTCCTCCCAATGGCCCTGAAAGCGGGCCTCGAGGCACGCTTCCTTTCGCTGGAAGGCGCCGAAAAGGTGGATCCCGATCTCCTATTCCTTGAAAAGGGAATCTCTGCCTACGAAGAACTTAGAAATCGCAGCCAATCCGCAATCGCCTTTGCCTGCCGGACCGTGCTCGGGGATCTCGACAAAGCGAGCCCGGAGCAAAAGTCGCGCACCCTCCGGGGGCTGTTCGAGATCGTCGCAGCCTCGGACAGCGAGGTCGTTCGAGCCGGCTTCCTGGCGGAAATCGCCAACCACCTCCGGCTTCCGCCGAGCGCCGTGCAACGCGATTTTGCGGCCTTTCAGTCTCGTTCCCCAATCCAGAGGCCGGCAGACCCATCCCCGGATGGCGGGCGCCCCGCCTATCCTTCGGCCCCTCCCGTGATCGTGCCGTCCGAGTCGACGCCGGAATATCATATTCTATACCTTCTTCTTCATTTCGAGATGCTTGGCAAAGCGCTGGTGCACGCGGTGCCTCACGCCTGGATCGACACCGGCAATCTGCCAGGCGTGCTACTGAACCGGTTTCTGCTTGAGATCGAACACGATGTCTGGCCCGGACGCGACCACCTTGACGACCTGATCGAATCAACCGAAGAGCGTGAATTGATTGCTTCGCTCCTCTTCGACCAGCCCACCATGGAGGACCCGAACAAGATTGCGGTCGAAGGGATTCGTGTGATGCGTCAGAGGGCTCTGGAGCCCCGCCTGAGGAAAATCGAACTTGATTTAGCCCAGCTTCGAGCGGACAGTACTATCGACCCAATTTCTCTGATCAAAGAACGCACCGAACTCCTCAGGCAGCTTCGGGAACCGATAGGTTTGCCCGGAACTGCCTAAGTATGTTTTACGCCTAATATGCCGCGCAAATCCAAGAACGCAGACTCCATCCACGCCGACGCCGTTGAAGAGGTCGTCCAGCAGGGGCACGCCGCGCACACCGAAGAAGGTGTGGACCAGGAGACTGCCGCCACCGGAAATCTCAACGAGAAGATTCGCCAACTGATTCGCCTCTCCAAGGAGCAGGGGTACCTCACGTTTGACGACATCAACGAAGCGCTGCCCGAGTCGGTGGAGAACCAGGAGGAAATCGACAACGTCCTGTCGATCCTGAACAACCTCGACATCGAGATTCTCGAGCCGGACCAGGTCGAGGGCTACAAGCAGAGGCAGGAAGAGGCCGAGGAAGAGGAATCGAGGAGTTCCCAGAACGACATTCTCGACGATCCGGTCAGGATGTACCTCAAGCAGATGGGCCAGGTCCCGCTGCTGACTCGTGAGCAGGAGGTCGAGATCTCCAAGCGAATTGAGACCGCCGAGCTGAAGGCCCAGGAAGCGCTCTTTCAAGCCGCCCGCATCTCGGGTTATATCATTGCGCTCGGCCAGAAGCTCATCACCCGCGAGGAGCGTTTCGACCGCATTGTCATCGACAAGAAGATCGAGAGCCGGGACGTCTATTTCAAATCCCTGCCAAAGCTCATCGAACTGGCGCAGAAAGCCGAGGATTCCACGGCGGAATCGTGGGAAGAGTACCTCAAGGCGCGCAACGACGCCGAACGCAAGAAGGTGCTTGCCAAGCATCGGAAGCGCGAGACCACGCTGAGGGGGCATTTTTCGAAGTTTTTCTTTAAGCTCAAGGTGTACGAGGACTATATCGAACGTCTGCGCCCAGTGCTCGAGGAGATCGGCAAGCTGTCCGATTCGCTCGACAGGGCCAAGCATCCGAAGACCAAGAAGGATGCGGCAATCGACACGAAGGTGATCAACGCGCGCCTCCGCGAGATTGAAGCCGAGCAGCGCATCGAGCCCCACGCGCTCGTGCAGGTGATTCATCAGGCCCAGACCCACGTCCGGGAAGCGCACAAGGCGAAGACCGAGATGGTCGAGGCCAACCTGCGCCTTGTGATCTCGATCGCGAAGAAATACACCAACCGTGGCCTGTCTTTCCTGGATCTCATCCAGGAGGGCAACATGGGCCTCATGAAGGCGGTGGAAAAATTCGAGTACCGCCGCGGCTACAAGTTCTCCACCTATGCAACCTGGTGGATCCGCCAGGCCATCACGCGTTCGATCGCCGACCAGGCACGCACCATCCGCATTCCGGTGCATATGATCGAGACCCTGAACAAGGTCATGCAGGTGCAGAAACAGCTTCTTCAGGAGTTCGGTCACGAGCCGACGCCTGAGGAGGTTGCGGAGGAGATGAACCTCCCCGTCGACCGGGTGCAGCAGATCATGAAGATGGCCCAGCAGCCGATCTCCCTGCAATCGCCCGTGGGCGACGGAGACGACACGAGCTTCGGCGACTTCATCGAGGACAAGTCGGCCGAGAATCCGTACGATATGACGGCCTACTCGCTGCTGCGCGAAAAAATCATCGACGTGCTCGACTCGCTCACCGAGCGGGAACGCCGCGTGCTTTCGCTGCGCTTCGGCCTCGTCGACGGCTACAGCCGCACCCTCGAGGAGGTGGGCAAACAATTCAAGGTCACGCGCGAGCGAATCCGCCAGATCGAGGCGAAGGCCCTGCGCAAGATGCGTCATCCGACGCGCCTACGCCAGCTCACCGGATTCTTCGACGCCGAACCGCTGGACAACTCGCCCAACGCCTACAACGCGGCCACCGCCATGCGGGTCCAGAATCTGCCCGGCGGCAAATCGCCGGACGAGGACGACCGCAGGGGCTCCCCCCAGTCCGACAACGAGTCGCCTTGAGCGGCTCGTTCGGTGCACTCTCGACAGTCTCCCTCAAGCATTCATCCTGATTTCCCATCATGACCTCGGCTTCCCTGTTGTTCACAGCGCTCCTGCCCGGTGGCGGTGAGTGGCTTTGGATCTTCATCATCATCCTGGTTCTCTTCGGCGGCTCGCGCCTGCCCTCCCTCGCGAAGGGCATGGGACAAGCCGTGAAGGAATTCAAGAAGGCGTCCCGCGACGAGGAGGAGGAGAAGCCGTCCGGCGACTCCAAGAAACCTGAAGGTACCAAGCAGGGCGGGTCCTCATCGGGATCGACCCACGGTCAGAACTGAACTTCCAAAGGCGCCGAATCCAATTCGGCGCCTTTTTACTGGGCCGGCCGGCCGGCCGAGTCGACCCAGGTGCGAAAGCGGCGGAGCTGGGCGACGGTTCCCAGGGCGAGCAGCTGGTCGCCGGCCAGGATCGGTTCGTCCGCGCGCGGATTCAGGACGCGGTTCTCACCGCGCTGCAGGCCGGCGAGGATGATGCCGAACCGCCGCGTCGGCTCGATCGCCCCGAAGCCCAGCCCGACGGCCGGGCTTGTATCCAAAATATCGATCTTCTCGACCCGGATGTCCTCGATCGGGGTGTCGGTCTCGGCCTCGGGTTCGAACGACACGTTCTGCAGGAAACGGACTGCCGCCCTGCCCTGCTCGGGGCTGCCCATGATGAGCAGTTTGTCGCGCGGATACAGGATCTCCTGCGGACCGGGGAGCGGGATGAGCAGGCCCTGGCGCTCGATGCCGACCACCGTGGCGCCCAGGCTGGAGCGAAGCGCGATGTCGCGCAGGCTGCGCCCGCGGTATTCGGCGAGATCGGGCACGACGCACTCCATGACGCCGAGCCGCCAGTCGCTGCGCGATTCGAGCCATGCCGAGCTGGGCACACCGGCCGCCGGACTCAGGACAGACTGCAGGTCGATCTCCGCCTCGCTGTGCCAGAGGATGAACTTGCGGCGCAGGAGCACCAGGGCGAGCAGGGCGAGCACACCCACCGCATACAGCATCCACCGGCTCGATTCCTCGAATGGAAGTATCGACGCCAGCCATACGGCGATTCCCGCTCCCGCCAGCACGCGCAGGCCATGCTCGATGAACACACGCATGCGCGCCTCGTAGGCGTGCCCCTTGGCGCCGATCTCGGCATAGAGCATGGCCATCGCACTCAGATTCCTCCAGATCGCGACGAGCGGCGGCAGGGCGGCGAGCAGAAGCAGGAGCCAGAAGATCGTCACCGGGCCCATCGGGAAAAGCCAGTTCGGCCCCACCCATCCCACAAACACCTCCAGCAGCCGACCCGAGAAGACGCACAGGCCCGTGACGAACAGCATGCCAACGCTGATCTGGATGATCCGCTTCCGGCTGAGCAGCCAGAGCGTGTTCTGCTTGGGCCGGCTGAGCAACTTTTCCAGCCAGGCCTGATAGCCGTTCAGCGTGCCCGATGCCCATTTGGGCAGCCTCTCGATCGCGCCCGCCGCGATGCGGTCGCTGTTTCTCGCGAGAAACGGGGCGACCAGCGTCGTCAGGAGCGACACTCCAACGATCATCGGATAATAGTCCTGGGGCACCACGGACGAGTCCACGCCCATCTGGACGATGATGAAGCTGAATTCGCCAATGGGCACCAGGAGGAGACCGGTCCGAAGGGCCTCGCTCGTCGGCACGCCGGTGAGCGTGAGTCCAAGCGACGACGACGCCACGCGCGCAAACAGGGCAAAGGCGGTCCAGCCGATGATTGGCAGCGCGACGTGCGCAAGGCTCGCCGGGTCGATCTGCATTCCAATTGCCACGAAGAAGACGGCGGAAAAGACGTCCCTCATGCCCTCGAAGATCCTCTCCACCTGAGCGCGATTTGGCGTCTCGGCAACGATGGCGCCGAGGAGGAAGGCGCCGAGCGCGGTCGAATATCCGGCCCGCTGCGCAAGCAAGGCCATCCCGAACAGCAGACCGGCGATTCCGAGGGCCTGAAGCTCGTCGCTTGCAAATGCGCTCATCCGCCGGAGCAGGCGGGGAACCAGCAACAGGCCCACGACACCCGCGAGCACCACAAAGGCAACCAGCAGCGTGAGGGTCTCCCCCAGCCTCGCGGACGGATTGGCCCCTCCGAACTGCACGATCGAGCTGAGCAACGTCAGCATCATCACGGCGACGATGTCCTCGAGCACCGTGACTCCCAGCGCAAGCTGGCCCGCGTGCTCATGGGTGATGCGGGCATCGGCGAGCACCCGGCTGATGATCGCGGAGGACGAGACCATGAGCATGCCTGCAACGAACAGGGTGGTCACATTCCCGAGGCCCGCTGCGCTTCCCGCGACACGAGTGAGGGCATAGAGAATGCCGGCGCTCGCGGCCACCGCGAGCAACAGCCCGAGCCCCATGCGCCTGAGGCGACTGAGGCTGAGTCGCAGCCCTATCGAAAAAACGAGAAAAACCAACCCGACCTGCGCAAGCGTCTGGATCCTGGGTATATCTGTAACCAGCGCAAATGGGGGAGTATGGGGGCCAACGATGCAGCCGGCGATGAGGTAACCGGCCACCGACGACAGGCCGAGGCGCTGGCAGATCCAGCCCGCGGCGCCTCCGATCAGAAGGATCACGGCCAAATCCTGGATGAAAAGAATCGGTTCCATGCTCCGGGAGCGAGCATGGTGGTTTGGGCCGCGCATTGTCCAGCCGAGGTCCGGATTGCGGCCAATTTTCTCATGCACGCTGCAAATCCCTCGGAGCTGTGGCCTCGAACCGGACGCGCCGCCTCGCATCGCGATTCGTCAAAGACTGGAGGGTCGGGCCTTTACCGCGTTGACACTCACGCTCTGCGGAGATTCGTTTTCAAGAGCGGATCCGCGCCCTCCCTGCTCGCATATCATGGCATCCAACCTTCTTGGCTATTTCACGAACGACGTCGGAATCGATCTCGGCACGGCAAACACGCTGGTCTACGTCAAAGACAAGGGCATTGTCCTGCGCGAACCGTCGGTGGTTGCGATCGACACGAGCACCCGCAAAGTGCGTGCGGTCGGCGAGGAGGCCAAGCGGATGCTTGGGCGCACCCCGGGCAACATCACGGCCATCAGGCCGATGAAGGATGGCGTGATCGCGGATTTCGACGTCACGGAGGCGATGCTGCGGTACTTCATCCGCAAGGTGAGCAACAACTCCTTCCGGGTGAATCCCCGCGTGGTGATCGCGATTCCGAGCGGCATCACCGAAGTGGAGAAGCGCGCGGTCAAGGACTCGGCGCTGCATGCGGGCGCACGCGACGTCATCACGATTCCGGAGCCGATGGCTGCGGCAATCGGCGTGGGCATGCCGATTGAGGAGCCCGCGGCAAACATGATCGTCGACATCGGCGGCGGCACCACCGAGATCGCAATCATATCCCTTTCCGGCATCGTATTCAGCAAATCGATTCGCGTGGCAGGCGATGAGCTCGACATGGCGATCATCAACTACATGAAGCGGGCCTACAACCTGCTCATTGGCGAACGCACGGCGGAAGAGATCAAGGTGAAGATCGGCTCCGCCTACCCGCTCGACGACGAGCTTTCGCTCGAGGTGAAGGGACGCGACTCGGTTGCGGGACTTCCGAAGACGATCCACATCACCTCCCAGGAGATTCGCGAGGCACTTTCGGACACGATCGCAAACATCGTTGACGCCGTGCGTGTGACGCTGGAGCGCTGCCCGCCCGAACTCTCGGCCGACCTCGTCGACCGCGGATTCGTGCTCGCGGGGGGCGGTGCCCTGATCCGCGGAATCGACCGTCTCCTCAGCGAGAAGACCGGGCTTCCCGTGACGATCTCGGATGATCCGCTTTCTGCCGTGGCCAACGGGACCGGCGCGGTGCTCAACGACCTCAACTGGGTGATGCAGAACCTGTGAGGATGGCGTCCGCAGGCGATTTGCCGGGACGCAGGGAGACCTGACCGTTGTCACGTCGACGTTTCGACCAAGCCAAGCCCTTTGCGGCGCTTGGCATCCTCGTGCTTGCTTGGCTGCTGCTGCCGGTGGCGGTCAAGAGCGTGATGCGGGTGAGCTTCTTCGAGATGGAGGCGCCGATGGAGACGGCTGCGTCCTATGCCCGCGACCTGCAGGAATACTGGTCGCTACGGCTGCATTCGAAGGATGCATTGATCGAGGCGGGCCGTGACCTGGCCCGGCTGAATGCAGCCTACGAGCTGCGGATCCAGGAAAATACCTCGTTGCGCGGCGAAATCGAACGCCTTGAGGCCCTGCTGCGGCTGCCGTCGTTCGCCGAATACCGGTCCGAGCCGGCGCGCGTGGTGAGCCGCGATTTCTCGACTTGGTGGCAGCGGCTTGTGATCCGGAAGGGCCGCAACTTCGGCATCCTTCCGGGTTCGCCGGTGGTGTTCACCGGAGGCATTGCGGGGCGCGTCACCGAAGTGCACGCGTACACGTCGGTGGTCGAATTGATCAGCTCGCCCAACGTGCGGCTGGCGGCGGTCGTGGACGGCGATTCACGGCCGATGAGCTATCAGGGCGGCCTGAACACCTCGTTCGCCCCGCCGATGGGAACCGTGGAGTTCATGCCGCTCGACATCTTTGCGTCTTCCATCGCGCCGAAGCGCCTGGTGACGTCGGGCTTGGGTGGCGTCTTTCCACCGGGCCTTACCATCGGCTACATCGTGAAGGCCGATCCCAGCCCGGACGGTCTGTTCAAATCGGGCGAGGTGAAGCTCGACTCGCGGCTCTCATCGCTGACCGAGGTCACGGTCCTGGTACCCATCAACCCCAAATAGGCGGCCGCCGTCGCATATTCGCCGTGCTCCGCATCCCGGCTCTTTTTCTTTGTCACCTCGTCCTCTGGACGCTGATCACGGCGTTCAATCACACGCTCGGGGCCTGGCAGATCACGTTCTTCGGAGGCGGACTGTTCGTGACTTATGCGGGACTGGAGCTTGAGCCGCGGGAGGGCCTGACCGCGTGCATTCTGGCGGGATTCATCTTTGACGCCTGGTCGCCAGTTCCATTTGGCCAGCAGGCCCTGGTTTTTGGACTCGCGTACTGCCTGCTCCACCTGTGGAAACAGCGGCTGATGTGGGACGAGCTGAAGGTCCAGTCGGCCGTGGCTGCGACGGCGAACGCGGCGATGTATGTGGTGCTTGCGGTGATACACTTCTGGGGAATGGCGCAGTGGCGGTTCCTCGTGACGCGGAGCCTGTGGGAACTCGGGATGTCAACGGTGGTCGTCGTGCTCGTTGCACCCTGGACGTTCGCACTTCAGGACCGGACGCTGGAACTGGCCACCCCGCCGAAATTCCGAAGGCACGGCACGGACGAGCGCTGAGGCGTTCCGAGGCGACACTCCGGGCGAGAAATGATGAGATCGGACCGACAGAACCTGGCCTCCCGCAGCGGCGCGCTGGTCGAGACGCACACGACCTTCCAGCCGCGGGTATTCGTCTTCCATTTCATCTTCGGGGCGATGCTTCTGATCCTGGTGTCCGGGCTCGCCTACCAGCAGCTGATCAAATCGTCCTCGTACCACGAGGCGGAGCGAGTGCAGAACCAGCGGCGTATCATCGTGCCCGGCCCGAGGGGCAACATCTACGACCGCGAGGGACGCCTCCTGGTTGGGAACAAACCGCGCTTCGCGATCGTGCTTTATCTCGATGAACTGCGCAGCCAGTTCCGGCGCGAGTTCATCCAGATTCGCAAGAACTACCGCGAGGCGGGCGACCGCGACATGCCGACGGCCCACCAGATGGAGCTCATCGCGCGGGCAACGGTCGTGCAGCACTACCTGGACCAGGTCAACGCGCTCATCGGGCGTCACGAGAAACTGGACACGGCAGAACTGTCCAAGCACTTCCGGCGCGAGCTTCTGCTGCCGTACATCCTGATCAACGACCTGACTCCCGACGAGTATGCGAAGCTGATCGAACAGCTTCCCGTGAACTCCCCGCTGCAGCTTTACACCTCGAGCGAGCGGTATTACCCGTACGGATCCGCGGCCGCGCACACGCTCGGATACGTGAGCAACAACACGGAGATCGACGCCGAGGGGCTTCCGGGAGACGACCTGCCCACGTTCAAGATCAAGGGAGCGACCGGTCGCGACGGACTCGAGCTTCAGTTCGACTCGGTGCTCCAGGGGCAGGCCGGCGGCGCGATCTACCGGGTTGACCCCTCCGGTTTCCGGATCAATCCGCCCCTCGAGCAGCGCCTTCCGGTTCAGGGGAAGAACCTCGACACGTCGCTGGACATCGACCTCCAGCTGGCCGCTGAAAAGGCGCTCGGCGACCTGACGGGGGCGGCGGTGATGATGGACGTGAACACGGGGGAGGTGCTCGTGCTCGCGAGCAAACCGGACTACGACCTCAACAAGTTCTCACCGCGGATCAGCCACGAGGACGTTGCAGAGATCGACCAGAACAAGGCCTGGGTGAACCGTGCGATCAGCGGGCTCTACCTCCCCGGATCGACGTTCAAGCTGGTCACGTCGATCGCCGGCTTCCGAGCAGGCACCCTGACGCCCGATTCCACGTACACGACCAACGGAACGTATCTGGTTGGCAACCACGTATTCCACGACGCGTCGGGCGAGATCACGGGCAAGATCGACTTCCGGACGGCGATCGAGCACAGCGTGAACACCTTCTTCATCAATTACGGTCTGAAGACCGGAGTGGATGCGATCGTCGCGGAAGCCCGGCGTTTCCACCTGGATCGCCCGACCGGGATCGAGCTGCCGCACGAGACGAAGCGGATGTACATTGGAAGTCCCGCCTGGAAAAAGAAAACCCAGGGCGAACCCTGGTATCAGGGCGACACGGCGAATCTCGCGTTTGGCCAGGGCATGATCGCAGTCACTCCGCTCCAGATGGCCTGCCTGCTCTCGTCACTGGCCCGCGACGAGGTGACGACGAAGCCTACGATTCTGCATGAGCCGAATCGGCCGACCCAGCATACGGCGCCGATCGGCGTCCCGCAGGCGGATTACCAGGCGCTGATCGAGGGCATGGAACGGGTGCCGCTCACCGGAACCGCGCGGCGCTGGGGCAAGGTACCAGGCCTGACGATCGCGTCGAAGACGGGCACGGCGCAGCAGGCAGTTCGCTTTCCTGTGACCGAGGACGGGAAGACGGTGTACAAGAGCGGCACGATCGAACTGGGCTGGTATGTGGGATTCGCCCCTGTCGACCATCCGAAGGTCGCGTGGGCCGTCGTGGTCGAGGGCGACGTGCCGGACGAGAGTTTTGCGGGCGGTTTCTATGCGGCGCCGATCGCTAGGGCCATGCTCGAGCGGTGGGTGGAAAAACAACGCGCAGCGGGAAAGATGCCTCCCGCACCGCCGGGTGAGTCCGACGAAGACAACAATACCTTCTCACCCTGAACGGGAGCCACGGCGCGAGCGGCGTCCCGACCTGTGACGCGCGGAACGGAACCAGCGGCGGGCCTCCGGCCAACGTTCGGACCGGCCAAACCGGAGTGTAAGAAGAGCCATTCTCAGGTCGGGCATGCCTTCCTCCGGCGAGTCCCAGCGGCCGCGTTTCCTGAGCACGGTGATCCAACGGCCCGCCTCGCGTCGGACGCGTCCCTCGGCCGAACGGGCCTGAACGCGGGCGCCGGGAACGAGGCCGCCCGTCCTGAGCCGCAGGATCCACACCGCGAAAAGGCCCAGGACCCCGATCACCACACCCGCCGCCACGGCACCCGTTCCGGCGGATTTCCACACCGCCACCCACGCGCCGCGCAGGCGGCGCATCGCGCCATCCACGAGCTCCAGCGTGCGTCGCCGGGCCGCGTCCGCGGAGTCCCGGGCCGACCGCACAAGATTCTCCTGATCACGGGCGTCGAAACTGACGATCCTGCGATACCAAAACACCCGGAGCCCCTCGAGGCGCGCCGAGAATCCGCGTTCGTCGCCCCAGTCGCGCACGCGGGCCGCCGCCGGCGCGGCGACGCCGGCCATCGGGATTGCTCCGGGCGTGGGATCCACGCGTATCCACTCGCCCACTCCATCCCAGACCTCGCACCAGGCATGCGCGTCCGAATTTCTCACTGTGAAGCTTCCCGAATACGCGTTCCACGCCCCACCCTTGAACCCCACGACCACGCGCGCCGGGATGTCGGCGGAGCGGCACAGCAGGACGAGTCCGCCGGCGAACAGCTCGCAATAGCCGGGGGCAGTCGAACCCATCCAGCGCACGAGTGGATCCCCTCTCCCCTGCGGAATCGCGCTGCTCAACGCGTAGGCATGCCTGGACCGCAGCCAGTCGGTTGCCTCGAGCGCGAAGAGCCGGGGGTCGGCTCGACCGGGCGTGCGCGCCCGGATCCGATCCGCCCATTCCGAGAGGCGGGCGGCGGACGCCTGGTCCACGGGCAGGCTCAATTCCAGCCGCGCGGTATCCACGCCAACGCGCCTCGCGTCCTTCGGCACTGCCTGCCACCGCCGCCTGAAGGGTGGATCGGCACGGATTCCATCGAACGCGACTCCCTCGAGCCGATAGGCGGTCATCGAGAGCGGGTCGGATTTCAGCGCGAGAATCCCATCCTCTGGATCGTACTCAAGCCGCTGGAGTCCGCGGAATCGGATCGCGCCGAAGCGTCCGGGAAGGGGCAGATAGCGGCTCACCCCGGGTTCCAGATAAAAGGTCCAGACCCCGGGTGCGGCGGCCGCGGCGCGGTCGCCGGAGAGGTAGGCGGCGTGGTAGTCCCGCGCGAGCAGGCGGCGGCGCATGAACGGAGACATGCGGAATCCGCCCTCGGGCAGAACCTGGTCGAGGACGAGCATGCGGAAATAGGGAATGGACGGGATTAGGGCCCGGTTCGAGACGTCCATGCTGAATGCCACCGAGGTGTCGCGGCCGATCTCGTCGAGGTCTCCAAAGCGGATGGTGTCGCTGAATCCGGTCCGTGCCCGATGGAGTGCGAAGCGCTCGAGGAAAAGACTGTCTCGGAGGTCGAAGCGTGGGATCGACACGAACAGCAGCGCGGAGATGCCCACGACGCAGCCGAAGAGGAGCACGGCGCAGCCGGCCAGACGCCAGTCGAAGGCCCTTGCCACCCTCCGCGCAAGCTCGCGCCATCGCAGGCCCTCGATCCAGTCCGGCCGACTCCGCGCGTAGGTGGGAATGAACAGCGGCAGTCTCCGAGCCCTGGCCCCCGGGTCGGCGGCATCCGCGATCGTCGCGGTGAACAGCAATGCCAGCGCGCAGGCGGCAAAGGCCAGGAGCTGCAGGGCAAAGGCCGGGGACGATGTGACCACGCCGGCCACAATCAGGAGGAACAGGCCGAGCAGGATCAACTGAAGGTCCTCGCGCCGACTCCTGTAGAAAAAACCCCGATACAACAACAGCAGCAGGTCCAGATGCACCAGGGACTGGAACAGGTCCGCCGTGAGCCAGAGTTCAGACGCGAACACGACAAGCACCGCCGGGAACGCCAGGCGGTGGACCCAGAGCGGAAGCCTGCCCGGAAGGTCGGGCCGGACGAGCGCAATGCCGGTGGCGAGCAGCACCGCCACCAGGAGGCTCCAGGCTCCGACCTGCAGGAAGAGCAGCGAGCCGAGGGAGACGAACACCAGCGCGCCGCCCAGGAGCCACTGCACGCGGCGGAGGTCCGCCAGTTCAAGCCCTCGCGATGATCCGGTTTCCGGCATGGGCTATCACTCCCTCCGTTCCCTCGGGCACGATGCTGACGACCGCGGTTTCGTTCCAAGGGACGACGATTGCCGGCCCTCCGACGCCCGCGCGGACCACGGCGAGCCGATCCAGGGCGGCTTCCAAATCCCGGGGTCCCGTGCAGCGTCGGACCTCGTTGTTCCCCAGAGAGCAGCCCGCAAGCAGCCCCTCCCGGAAAAGCCGCTCCGCGACCGAGGCGGTCAATCGCACGGCGCGCTCGAAGGCTTCGCCTTCCGACCAGAGCGCGGGGTCCAATTCCAACCAGCACCCCTCGGCCGCCTCCGCAGTGTTCTGGCGGACGATCAACTCCCCCACCCGCGCACTGGCCTTCCAATGGATCAGGCGCATCGAATCTCCATGCCTGTAGGGGCGGAGTGAATGCAGGTCCGGACCGAAACCGATCGAAGTCGCACGAGCCCCGCCTGCCGCGACGGAGCGAACGGCTCCGGAATCCCATTCGCAGGCGATTGGTTCAGGACGCACGAGAAGCCGGACGCCGAGCCCCAGCGCGGCGCGTTTCCTGAGGAAGCCGAAGGGAAACTGGGAACGCACGGCGGCCAGCGAGACTTCCCATTCGCCGCGCCGCGCGGGCGTCCACTGGCAGGTCAGCGCTCGCTCGCCGCCGGGCTGGAGTGCGACGCCGAGGTCGGCGGAGGGAGTTGGATTGCGGCCGGGAGGACGCGTCGCCCGCCAGAGCTGGCGCAGAAGCCGGCCTGGATCCTCGGGCTTGGGAGCGAAGCCCACCGCCGTAGCCGCCGCAGCCGGACGAGCCTCGAACTCGGCCGTGAGGTCGTAGGCGGGCATGAGGCGGCGCCTGTTACGCAGGATCACCGACATCGGGCAGGTCGAACCGGCCCTGGCGTTTCGAGGCACCAGGAGGCGCCACTCCAGGCCGCGGAGATTGAGCCAGGACAGGATGCCGCTGACCACCAGCGACGACATGAGCAGCGAAAGGGCGAGGAACAGGATGTTGCTCGCCGAGTTGTACGCCGCCAGGCCGACTCCGAGCGACAGGGCCACGAGCCCGCTGCCCGCAGCGGTGGGCTCGGCCCGCATGGAGCGGCGGGGGTAGATCAGCGACCAGACCAGGCGGTGCCAGACTGAGCCTTGACGCACGGGGGAATTCACGACGGCGGCGGGATCGATGCGAGCAGCCTGAGGAGAAGCTCTCCGGTCTCGCGGCGCTCCTCGAGCGCCTCGCGCCGCGGCCCGGCGAGCGCAAGCCGATGCGCGAGCACGGGCACCGCCTGGGCGGAGACGTCGTCAGGGATGACGAAATCCCTGCCGTCCAGCAGTGCCCTCGCCTGGGCGGCTACTTTCAGCGCCAGCCCGCCGCGCACCGAGATGCCGGCCCTGAACGCCGCTTCGCCGCGCGTCGCGGCCACGATCTGCCGGATGTAGTACAGCACAGACTCCTCGACAAAGACGCCGAGCACGGCGGAACGCGCCCGCTGGATCTCCTCCCGCGTCGCGACCGGCCTCGCAGGGATCGAGTCGTAGCCGATCCTCGCTGTCCTTAGGATGTCGATCTCGTCCGCCTCCGCCGGATACCCCATGTGGATGCGCAGGAAGAACCGATCCATCTGGCTCTCCGGCAGCGGAAACGCCCCTTCTCGATCCGCGGGATTCTGGGTTGCAAAGACCATGAACGGCTCGCCGACCGCATGGCTCACTCCGTCGACCGTGACATGCGCCCGGTCCATCACCTCGAGCAGGGCGGACTGGGTCCTGGGGGTCGCGCGGTTGATCTCGTCGGCAAGGACGATGTTCGCGAACACCGGCCCCTTCTTGAACACGAACTCGCGGCGCGCCTCGTCGTAGATGCCCACGCCGGTGAGGTCGCCGGGCAGGAGGTCGCTGGTGAACTGGATGCGGGAAAACTCGCAGTCCATCGAGCGCGCCAGCGCATAGGCGAGTGTGGTCTTGCCGAGGCCCGGGAGGTCCTCGATCAGGACATGGCCGCCCGACGCCAGTCCGATCAGCACCTGATCGATCACGTCGTCCTTGCCCTTGATCGACAGGCGCATGTTGTCGCGCAGCCTGCCAAACAGACGCTTGGCTTCGCTCCCTTCCGCCGCCTGGTTGAAGTCGCTCATGAGCTGAGCCTAGCCACCGACGCCGGAGCCGCAACCCCGGCACGCCGCGAATTTTCAAAGCCTTGCTTGCACTTCATTCCTGCGAGAGTTTGATGCCCAGCCCGCCATGAACCCAGCCTCGCCAGACGGCACCCAACTCTCCTTCCTCAGCGACGCCCGGGGCCCGCGCCCAGACCCTGTCACCAATGCCAGGATGGCGCTCAACGTCCTGCAGCGTCTTCTCGAAGACAACCCCGCGGTCACGAGCCAATCCGCGGTTCTTTTCAAGGCCATCTTTCCGGCGGCCGTGGCCGCAGCGGAGTTTGCCGACCGGCTTCCCGTGACCAAGACGACGCTGAGACAGCACCTGGTCAATCCCGCCGCGGCGATCATGCTACGTCCGCCGACCAGGCCGGACGAACTGGCGCAGATGGAATCGCTGCTCGAATTCGTGCACCGGCGCCTCGCCACGCCCGAGGATCGGGCACGGCACGAGCAGCAGGTCGGCTTCCTCCTCGGCGCCCGCAATCCCGAGCTGCTGATCACTCCGGACGGCATGCCGTCGCAGCTGTTTGGCACGGACCGCGAGGACGCCACGCTGCTGTTTCGTCCGCTCCTCGGGGAGAAAGGCGCCAAGACCGCGGAGGCGTTGGTCGAGGCCTATGTGCTGCTTCGTGCGAACAATGCGGATGTGCAGGCCGGGATCGCCACGTTCTTTTGGCACCACAACACGGGCTCGGCCGACGCGGCGCACTACATCGAGGGTTGCTCCGACGGACTGGCGCGCGGCTATTTCAAGGCGCTCCTGAAACTGCCCCAGCAACAACAGGAGGAGATCTTCTCCCTGATCAACCTCCAGACCTTCTACGCCGCCCTGGGCAACTGAGACGGCAGCCGGCGCGCGCGAACGCCAATCCTACGAAGGGCGCAGCCTCACGAGGCGCGCCCTTCGTCGTAATCGAAGAGGTCGAAATAGGTGTCGATCGGCTTGCCCGTAAGGCCGAACTCGACGATCCGCCTGCGAAGCGTCTCCGAACCGTCGTCGCGCCAGCCGCGTTTGCTCATGAAGGCGTTGAATAATTCACAGTCCGCATCGCTGCGCGGCGTCCCATTCGCGTGGGCCCAGGCAAGGATCTCCTCGTCCGAACCACCCTGCAGCACGCGTGCGACCAGGGCCTCGTAGCGGACCCCGAGAAACGTGCAGCAACGCCCATCGAGGGACCGGGGGACGCCGTAGCCGAGGTTCGTCACAAAGTCAGGCGGGAGCAGCCCCCGGGCGTGGAGGCGTACCTTGTCGAGCATGCGGCCGAAATAGACGAGCCGCCCGACCTTTTCACGGGCGCTGCGGAGACCGGGAACTGAGGGCATGGTGGGAGTTGGCTTGAGCGTAAACGCCGGCAGACGACGGCGCCTCGATCGAAACGGCACAATCCGAGTCTGTCGAATTGCCGGATACAAAAAACGATGCAAACGTCGTCCAACCCAGGTACAAACGCCCTCAACCCCTCCCCGCCCCAATGGTCCTTGCCCGCCTCACTCTATTCGCCGGTTTCCTGTCCCTCGCAATGCCGCTGTTCGCCGTCGATCAGCCGCCCCAAGCGCCCATCCCGCTCTGGCCCCAAGGCGCTCCAGGCGCCTTTGGCAATCGTCCGGAGGACATCCCGACGCTGACGCCCTATCTGCCGCCTGTCGCGCAACGCAACGGCGCCTCCATGCTCATCCTGCCCGGCGGCGGATACTGGCTTCTGGCCGATCACGAGGGGGCAGGCTACGCGAAGTGGCTGTCGGCGCACGGCATCGCCTGCTACGTGCTCAAGTATCGGCTCGGCCGCTACGGGTATCGGAATCCCGTCGAACTCGAGGACGCGACGCGCGCCCTGCGCATGGTGCGGTTATTCGCGCAGCGGGACGGCCTCGACCCGGCGCGGGTTGGAATCATCGGTTCGTCGGCGGGCGGCCATCTGGCGGCGACGCTCCTCACGCATTTCGATGCGGGCAATCCGAACGCCTCCGATCCCATCGAACGCGTGAGCTCGCGCCCCGACCTCGGCATCCTCTGCTACCCCGTGATCACGATGGGAAAGTTCACCCATGAAGGCTCCCGAGAGCTGCTGCTGGGCAAACATCCGTCGCAGCAATTGATCGACGCATTGTCGGCCGAAAAGCACGTCACCGCGCAGACGCCCCCGTGCTTCATCTGGTCGACCTTCGAGGACAAGACCGTGCCGATGGAGAACAGCATGATGTTCGCCGAGGCCCTTCGCCGCGCGGGTGTGCCGTTTGCCCTGCACATTTACGAAAAAGGCGGCCACGGCATGGGATTGAACCGCCCCGGACATCACGCCCCGCCCTGGGATCGTGACTGCCTCTACTGGCTGAGACAGCGCAAGTTCATCCCCTGAGCGCCCCTCGACTTTTCACCGCCATGAGCCACCTGAAATCCATCCTCACCGCCCTGCTCTGCCTGTGTGCGACCGCCCTTGGTTCCGCTGCCGCGGCGGGCCCGATCCGAGTCGCCTGCGTGGGCGACAGCATCACGTACGGCTATCTTCTGAAACACCCGGCGACCGAATCCTATCCGGCCGACCTCGGACGCATCCTCGGAAGCGGGTACGACGTGGGTAACTTCGGCGTGTCGGCCACGACTTTGCTGAAGGACGGCGACTACACTTACTGGAAGCGGAAGGCACTGGTCCACGCCGATGCGTTCGCGCCCTCGATCGTGGTGATCATGCTGGGGACGAACGACTCGAAACCCTACAACTGGGCCCGGCGGGCCGATTTCGCCCGCGACGCGGCGGCGATGATCGAGCACTTCCAGAGCCTTCCCTCGAAGCCGAAAGTCTACGTCTGCCTCGCCGTGCCCGTGTTCAAGAATCGCTACGGCATCAACGAGGAACATCTCGCGAAATTCCGCGCCATCTGGCGCGAGGTGGCGGGCGAACACGGGGCTGGCATTATCGACGCACGCACGCCGTTTATCGGGAAGGAATCGCTATTCTGTGACGGCGTTCACCCGACTGTCGAAGGCGCCAAGCTCCTCGCCCGGACGGTGGCGAACGGAATCCTCGGCACGTCCGCGGCGGCGCCTAAGCCCTGATCGCGGCGCGGCGTCAGGCGGGCTTCGCGCCAAACGAGCCCTCCTCGGCGGCTCGGACGAAACCCTCGGTGACGCTCTTCAGCTCCTCCCAGCGTTCGCGAATCCGACGCGCCTCGTCCGAGGTGATGACGTTGTCGCCGGCCGACTGGGCGATGGTGGCAAGCATGTCCGCGAATTCCTGCACGATGTCGTTGGTCAGCGGGATCAACGGTTCGTCGGGACGTCTGGTCGTGGGATTTCGGATATAGAACCCGCCGGCGCGCTCGCAGACCCACTGGGCGATCCGGGCATCGCCAGTGGCCTTCAAAAGCTGGCCCACACGGTCGAGCGGATTGTTCGCACCGCTGCCCACACCTTCCTCGGGAGGTTCGGCCCATTTGTAGATGAGCGACAGCGACAGCCCCAACTCGGCGGCGATCCGCTTGGCTGGCACCTGCTTGAGAACGTCGCGCAAGACCTCGTGGGATTCCATGGCGGTTCAGATAAAGTGGAGCTGCGAGTGTCGGCGAGGGGAATTTCACGGTGCGGCGTGGGACACACGCAGCATGCCTTCATCGTCCTTGCACCGCACTCGCTGCCTTTTTCAGCGCAGCCTTTGTCATTCCATGCACGTTACACATAAGACTTTCTTAAATCTCAGAAGTGGCAACCAGCTGCGTCCTGATAGGGACTTTTACGGGACGGTTTAGCATTTCGTGGAGGATGCCCATGTGCCAGACGTTAGCCTATCTGATTAGCTTTTCTTTCCCATGAATATTCACGAGTACCAAGCTCATGCACTCTTCCAGAAATTCGGAGTGCCGTCTCCCAAGGGCGTTCCGGCAGCCTCGCTGGCCGAAGTCGACGCCGCCCTCGCCAAGCTGCCCGACGGGCCGATCGTTGCGAAGTCGCAGATCCATGCCGGTGGCCGCGGAAAGGGCACCTTCGTTGATGGTTACAAGGGAGGCGTGAAGGTCTGCAAATCGAAGGCCGAGGCCAAGGAGGCCGCCTCCAAGATGCTGGGCAACACCCTGGTGACGCTCCAGACCGGCCCCGCGGGCCGCAAGGTGAACACGATCTATTTCACTGAGGCCGCGGCCATCAAGAAGGAGTATTACCTCTCAATCCTGCTCGATCGTGCCAGCTCCCGCCCGGTCATCATCGCCTCGACCGAAGGTGGCATGAACATCGAGGAGGTCGCCAAGAACACCCCGGATAAGATCGTGAAGGTGTTCATCGACCCGGCCATCGGGCTCGCCGATTTCCAGGTTCGCCAGGTTATCTTCGCCCTCGGGTTCAATCCCGCCGAATCCAAAAACGCAGCCAAGCTGCTCCGCAGCCTCTACACGTTGTACACCGAAACCGACGCCTCGATGGTCGAGATCAATCCCTTGATCACCACCAACGACGAGCGGGTTCTCGCCCTCGACGCGAAGTTCAATTTCGACGACAACGGCCTGTTCCGCCACCCCGAGATCGTCGCCCTGCGCGACCTCAATGAGGAGGACCCAAAGGAGGTCGAAGCCTCCAAGTTCAACCTCTCCTACATCGCCCTCGACGGAAACATCGCCTGCCTCGTCAACGGCGCGGGCCTGGCGATGAGCACGATGGACATCATCAAGCACTTCGGCGGCAACCCGGCCAACTTCCTCGACGTCGGTGGCGGCGCCTCGAAGGATCAGGTCGTCGCGGCCTTCAAGATCATCCTGAACGACCCCAACGTGAAGGGGATCTTCGTGAATATCTTCGGCGGCATCATGGACTGCAACGTGATCGCCTTGGGCGTCGTGGACGCCGTGAAGGAAGTCGGCCTCAAGCTCCCGCTCGTCGTCCGTCTCGAAGGCAACAACGTCGAGGCCGGTCGCAAGACCCTCGCCTCCTCCGGCCTTACCATCGTCAGCGGCAGCAGCATGGCCGACGCGGCGCAGAAGATCGTCAAACTCGTCGCCTAACCCCCAACGACACCGAACACGTCCCCGACCACGCCGCCGCTACCGATCCCGTCGATACGCCGGCACCGACTGGGGACACCAAACCTCGTTCCTCCCATGGCTATTCTCGTCAACGAAAACACCAAGATTCTCATCCAAGGCATTACGGGCGATTTCGGTGCCCGCCATGCCCGCCTCTCGATCGACTACGGCACCAAGGTGGTCGCCGGCGTCACGCCCGGAAAGGGCGGCCAGGTCTTTGAGCACGCGGGCGTGAAGGTTCCGATCTTCAACACCGTGGCTGAAGCCACCAAGGCCACCGGCGCCACCGTCTCGACGGTCTTCGTGCCACCTCCGTTCGCCGCCGACGCGATCCTCGAGGGCGTCGACGCGGGCATCGACCTGGTCGTCGCGATCACCGAGGGCATTCCCGTCCGCGACATGGTCCGCGTGAAGCGCGCCATGGTCGGCAAGCACACCCGGCTGGTCGGCCCCAATTGCCCCGGAGTCGTGACCCCGGGCTCGGGCCCGCAGTCCAGCGGCGGCTGCCGCATCGGCATCGCCCCCGGCTACATTCACAAGAAAGGCCACGTCGGCGTGGTCTCCCGCTCCGGCACCCTCACGTACGAGGCGGTCTGGCAGCTCACCTGCAAGGGCATCGGCCAGAGCACCTGCGTGGGCATCGGCGGCGACCCGGTCAACGGCACGTCACATCTCGACGTGATCAAGATGTTCAATGACGACCCGGAGACGGTCGGCATCATCATGATCGGCGAGATCGGCGGCACCGCCGAAGTCGAGGCCGCGCGCTGGATCAAGGCCAACTGCAAGAAGCCGGTCGCCGGCTTCATCGCGGGCGCCACCGCCCCCGCAGGACGACGCATGGGTCACGCCGGCGCGATCGTCGGCGGCACCGAGGACACCGCCGCAGCCAAGATCGCCGTCTTCAAGGAGTGCGGCGTCGAGGTGGCCGTCACCCCCTCCGACATGGCCGACGCGCTCGTTCGCCTCGCCAACGCGCGCGGCATCAAGCTCAGCTGAGTCTTCCGCCAGGTCCCGTTTCCAGAGGGAACAGCCTCCCGAGGCTGTTCCCTTTTTGTTTCTTGGGACTGCAACCGATCCCCCGCACCGAACGAGTAGAAAAAGCGCTTGCTTCACCGCGACCGCCTCACCAACGTGACCCCCTTTCCGGAATAAATCGGGGCGTAGCTTAGCCTGGTAGAGCGCTACGTTCGGGACGTAGAGGTCGTGAGTTCGAATCTCACCGCCCCGACCATTTCAGGAATCGACATCCGCCGAAGCCGCCTTACCGGGCGGCTTTTTTGTCGGTTCACCCCAAGATTCATACTCGGGATCGGGAGCTCTCATCCTAAATTACGCAGTTGGATTTGAACCACAGAGACACCCACCTTCGCCAAGGCTACGGCGGACGAGCAGAGAACATGGAGAAATGCAGTTGGGCGGGAATTTTGTATCGAATCTCTTTCACCTGCGAGGTGAGCGCTCATTCCGCCCCTCGCTTGGATTTCAGCCTCTGTGATCTCTGCTCTGTGGTTCAATTGCGGTTTTTGGGCTCATCCGACAAAACCGGGAGCTGAGACTCCCCGAATTTGGTTGCAGGAGTTCGCCCCTTCTCCACTTTCGCCGAATTCGGCAATGGATTCTGCCGTCCCGCGAACCGGGTAAACCGCTCCGACCGAGGTCGGGGCCGATGACTCCTACCAATGGAATCATCGTGTCCGTTCGCCAACGCAAACGCCCATCCTCCCCTGTTGCCCCAATCGGCAGCACCGACCCCTGCCGCCCGCATGGGTGGGAGCCCGGCACCGCGTCGCTGCCCGGCGCCACCCCATTCTTGAAGCGATGAAACGTTTCTTCGACCCGTTCGTCCACCTCGCCAACGTGCGCCAGCTCGTCCGCTGGACCATTCTCGTCGTGCCCGTCGGAATCCTCGCCGGATCGGCCAGCGCGCTCTTCCTGTGGCTGCTGGACCGGGCGACGCATCTACGCTGGCACTACGGCTGGCTGCTCTACCTGCTGCCCGTGGGCGGCGTCATTGTCGGCGCACTCTACGCCTGGCTCGGCGGGAAATCGGACCGCGGCAACAACCTGATCCTCGAGGAAATTCACGAACCAGGCGGCGGCGTGCCCACGCGCATGGCTCCGCTGGTAATGATCGGAACCATCCTGACCCACCTGTTCGGCGGCTCAGCCGGACGCGAGGGCACGGCCGTCCAGATGGGCGGCAGTCTCGCCGCAGGTTACGGTCGCTGGTTCCGGATCAAACCGGAGAATCGCCGCGTTCTCCTGCTCGCGGGTGTCGCCGCCGGCTTCGGTTCGGTGTTCGGCACTCCGCTCACGGGCGCCATATTCGCACTTGAGGTCGTCGTGATCGGCCGCATGGAGTACGACGCCCTGGTCCCCGTCCTCGTGGCCAGTGTCGTCGCCGACGCCACCTGCGCCGCGTGGGGCATACGGCATCCGACCTACACCATCGCGTTCTCCGAGCCTGGAAGGCATTTCGCGGAGCTCACGCCAGGCCTTCTCGCGGCCGCCGCGCTCGGAGGCATCGCCTTCGGCCTGGCCGGAAAACTCTTCGCGGAACTCACGCACGCACTCCAGCACCTGTTCAAGCGGATCGTTCCAAGCGCGCCCTTCCGACCCGCGCTCGGCGCCGCGATCGTCATCGTCCTGACCTGGCTGGTGGGCACCCGCGACTACCTCGGCATCGGCGTCATCTCGCCCGATCCGCACGGCGTGTCGATCCTGGCGGCGTTTCACCCCGGCGGCGCGACAGCCTTCAGCTGGGGCTGGAAGCTCATCTTCACCGCCGTGACGCTTGCCGCCGGATTCAAGGGCGGCGAGGTCACGCCGCTGTTCTTCATCGGCGCAACCCTCGGCAACGTGGTCGGCCACCTGTTCGGGCTCCCCGTGGATTTGTTCGCCGGACTGGGCTTCATCGCGGTCTTCGCAGGCGCCGCCAATACGCCACTCGCGTGCACGATCATGGGCGTCGAGCTCTTCGGCGCGCCCTATGTCGTCTATTACGCCGTCGCCTGCTTCATCGCGTATTACTTCAGCGGACACTCCAGCATCTATCTTTCCCAGCGCCTCGGCGTGCCGAAGTCGCGCTCCGCCGAGATCCCGTCCGACGTCAGCCTGGCCGAGGCGCGTTCGATCGACAGTACCCTAAGCGATCTCGCGTACGCACGCGCCATCGACCGGGCCTTTGGGCCCTCCACGTCCACCGACTCTCCCTCCGACCCCATGAAAACAACCCACCACATCGTCTCACACGAAATGGGCAAAATCCGCATCTACCTTGCGCCGCGCGACCGGATGCCCGCCAAGGGCCTGCTGGGCCGGCTTGGCGCACGCCCGGTGTACCGCGAGATCATCGCCGCCGCAAAGAAGGCAGGCCTGCACAGCGCCATCGCCTTCACCTCGCATCACGGCTTCAGCAACGGCGGCCGAATCGGCTCCGCAGGCGCCGAGGGAGGCAACGGCAACCTGACGCTCTGCGTCGAGATCATCGACCACAAGGACGCGCTCGAAGCCTTCTGCCGCAGCCAGGGCGCCCTGCTCAAGGGCCGGCCCATCGTTTACAAGCACGTCGAACACTGGACGATGAAGGACGCTGACCTCCAGGAGCGCGACGCCTCGCCAGACGAAGTCATCGACGGCGGCGGAAAATCAAAGCTCGGCGCCCGGTCCTGACACGGGCGCCCCGCGCTGCAACGGTTTGACTCTGTTGACGGGGATCGCGACCTTGGCCGCTCCGCCGACCGGTCCGGAAACGGGCACGAAGGGCGACAGCGTATGAACGCATCCGATACCCAGCCCCATGGAACGCCTTCGCCGCGCATCCTCGTCGTCGAGGACGAGGCGAAGATGCTAAACTCCGTCGCCGAGGGATTCCGTCTCGAGGGCTGGGAGGTCGTCGCAGCCCGCGACGGCGACGAGGCGATCCGGACGCTCGAGACGGCGCCCTTCGACCTGGTGGTGCTCGACTGGATGCTTCCCGGCGTCGAGGGAGTCGAGGTGCTGAGGCAGGCCCGCGCCCGCGGGCTCGTCATGCCGGTGATGATGCTGACTGCGCGGCACGCGGTCGATGACCGGGTGATCGGACTGGAGAGCGGCGCGGACGACTACCTGCCGAAACCCTTCGCCTACGCGGAGCTGCTCGCGCGCTGCCGCGCCCTCCTGCGACGATCGGCGTTCAATCCCGGAACGCAGCTCAGCTGTGGTGATCTCCAGTTGGATACGCGGGCCAGGATCGCCAAGCGCGCGGAGGTCGAAATTCAGCTCACTCCGAGGGAGGTCGACATCCTGGAGTACCTCATGCGCCGCCAGGGCCAGGTCGTCACGCGCGAGATGCTCGAGCGTGAGGTGTGGAAGCAGAGCCGCCGGTTCACCTCGCTCGACAATGTGATCGACGTGCAGATGATGCGGCTGCGCCGCAAGATCGACCCCGACGGCAGCAACCCGCTGATCCACACCCTGCGTGGGGTCGGCTATTCCCTGGGTTTGGCGCGGCCATGAAACGCTGGTGGCAACGCCGTACCCTGCGTTTTAGGCTGGCCCTCTGGTACGGGCTCGGCGGGACGATGCTGATGGCGGGCTTTTGCAGCGCGATCTACCTGTTCGTTGCGCGCCGGATGGCCCGTCCGCTGGATCATGCGCTGCGCCGCGACCTATCTGAAATCGAGGCACACCTGAGCGTGGCACCAAACCAAAGCCTGCTCTGGGACGGGAGTCCGATTCGGTACGACCAGCGCTGGCGTCATCCCTGGGTCGAGATCTGGGACTCCCACGAACACCTGGTGGCGCGGCTCTGGCCACTCGAGGACAGCCAGCTCGACTCCCTGCCCTTCGCACCGCCACCGGGACGGGACAATCTTTCGATATTCAACGTCACCTCGAACCTGCGGCTGAGAGCGCTCTCGGTCCCGATGACGGTGCCGGGCGCCCCACCCGGCTGGACCATGCGCGTGTTGCGAGTGCACCAGCGCCTCGACGACCCGCTTGGCACGCTTCTGCTGATCATGGTCATCGCCCTCCCGGTTGTGGTCTCGCTCCTGGTCGTTGGCGGATATGCCATCACACGCCGCTGGCTCAGTCCGCTCGACGAAATGGTGCACGATGCCGAGGAAATCACCGCCAAGGACCTCTCTCAGCGCCTGTCCGTCGAGAATCCGAACGACGAGCTCGGACGACTCGCGACGGTGTTCAACCGGACCCTGGGTCGCCTGGAGGATTCGTTCACCGCGCTCGACCGGTTCGTCGCAGACGCGGCTCATGAACTACGCACGCCGCTCACCACGCTCCGATCGGTCGGCGAGGTCGGCCTTCGAAGCAGCCGGTCCGCCCAGGACTATCGCGAAATCATCGGCAGCATGCTCGAGGAGGCCCAGCGCCTGCAGTTCCTGGTTGAACGCCTGCTCAAGCTCGCGACCGCCGAAGGCGGGCATCAGCCGGTACGGCGCGAACCCGTTCGAATCGACCAGCTCGTGGCGACGTGTATCTCCGAACTCGCGATTCTTGCTGAGACCAAGAACCAGCACCTCTTCATCGACGCGATCGAATGCGTGGCGCAGACGGATCCGGTGCTGTTCCGCCAGGCCCTCCAGAACATCGTAGACAACGCCATCAAGTACACCCCGGAGGGCGGCGAGATACGGGTGGCCGTGCACGTCGGGGAGGGAATGCTCGACGTGAGCGTCACCGACTCCGGTCCCGGCATCCCGGTCGAGCATCGCGAAAAGGTCACCGAACGGTTCTTTCGGTCGGGCGACGCGCGGTCCCGGCGCCGAGGCGGCTTCGGCCTCGGGCTCGCGATCACCCACGCCTACATGCAGGTGCTCGGGGGCGACCTTCACTACGAGGCGGCCAACCCGAAGGGCAGCCGTTTCACCCTTACTCTTCCAACGACCTAGGCGTTTTCAGCCACGGGTTTCGTGTCGAGTTCGTGGCAGGCGCGCAGGAATGAGGCGGCGGACCACGCCTGGAAGGCCTTGCCCATGGGCCGGCCCGTCTGGCCGTGCGCCCACTCGTTGAATTCCCACTCCTGGTCGCGGCCGAGCTGATTGAGCTGGGCAAGCCGCACGAGCTCCCGGCACGCCACCTCGCGGAAACCGAGCTGCTGGATGAATCGCACCCAGAGTCCTCCGATGAAGGGCCAGACGCCGCCATTGTGATAATGGTGCGGCAGATTCAGGAGGTTGACCGTGTAGTAGGACCGCCAGTCGGGATCCCCCGCCTGGACGACCGGATACAGGTTGGCCACCGGCCAGGGCTGGTTTGCACCCACGCCCCACATGAACCGAAAGGCGGTGCGCGCGCGCTCCATGTCGAGCAGGTTCATCAGGAACGCCAGCACGTTGCCAAAAATGTCGCAGCGCCAGTTGTACGCAAACGGCGTGATCTCCGCGAGAAGGTACTGGGTGTCGCCCAGGGCAAACTGGCGGTCCGCGAAACGATGCGGACGCTGCTCCCCCTGGAGCGCATCCTTGGTCGAGGGCCAGAACAGATCGAGCAGCCGGCTCCGGATGCGCTGCGAGGCTCGCAGATACTGCGAGGCCTGGTCGAACTGCCCCATGAACTCCAGGATTCGGCCGTAGCAGAGATTCGCACGGAACCACAGGACCTCGTCGTACAGCACGTTGTAGCTGCGTCCGAACAGGTCCGTCCAGTCGCCAGCCTCCGGGATCTCAAGCAAGCCGTCGTTGTTGCTGTCGTGGGCGGTCAGCCAGGTCATCATCGACTGCAGGCGGTCGGCGTGCCGGTAGAGCAGCGTATGATCTCCGGTGTGGGCCGCAAAATCGTACAGCGCGATCAGGATCCAAAGGCCACTGTCGATCGACGCGATGTTTCCGACCCCCGAGTAATCGGCCTTGCCGTCTTCGATCCTCACGTTGGCAGGGATCTGGCCATTCGAGGTGACCGCCTTGAGCAGGGTTTCGAAGGTGGCCACCTGGGCCGCCCGGATGTCGGGGTCGTCCAAATGCAGCGTCGACCAGATCGTGATCGCTCCATCCCTCGCCCAGACACTCCTGTAGTTGGCATCGGTGCCCACACAGACGTTATCGGCCAGGGAGCACGCGGTGAAGCCGAGCGGGGTGATGTTCTTGCGAAGCGCAATCAGGGCCCGGTCGTACGCGGTGCGCAGGAAATCGCGCTCGCTGTCCGACAGCACGCCGAGGTGGGAGTCGCCAAACAACATCCGGAAACCAGGCTCGATCTCGTCCGCTCCCATGCTTGTCTGCTCGCGGCTGGGCAGCGCCTGGATGACTCCATGATGCACCAGGCCGTCGAGCACGCCGTCGGCGATGATCTGATGGGAGGTGTAGATCGGGATGTCGACCGTCGCCTCGAACAGTTCGGGCTGGGCGTTCTCCACGATGATTCCGCGCACGCCCGGCAGCCTGAACATGCTCGCATCGTTTCCGGTGTCGCCCGCGACCAGGACCTCGTCGAGGCCGATGCCGAGCCGCTCGCACAGCCAGGCCAGCGCCCCGGCTTTGGTGGCGTTGGACGGAAGGACATCGAGGTCGCGATGACTTGAATACACGACGTTCGCCGCAAGGCCCGCCTCGCGAAGCCGGCGCACGACGCCGCGGATCGTCGAGGGCGAGGCGCGCTCGAGGAACCAGCTCGATTTGAACTCGTGCTGGAACTCATCGGGCTGCGGCTGGATGCCGGGCACCTTCGCCATGAACTCGCCGACCTGCGCGGCATTCCATCCCTGGCTCAGGTGATCATGGAACTCATCGATGAACGCGCCGGCCCGGACGTCGAAAATCTGGGTCCCGACGCCGCCGATGCAGTAGTCGGCCTCCGGAAGCGTGCCGTTGATGATGAATCGCCGAAGGTCGTCCACCAGACGTCCGCTGTTGTACACAAGCAGCGGGCGTCTCGAAGCGGGAAGGGATTCCCAGGCAGCCTTGAAGCGGCGCGTGGACTCCGGATTGCCGATGAGGGTGCCATCCAGGTCGGAGGAGAAGAGGCGGATGGGTTTCGCGGAGTCAGCAGACATCTCGTTTCGGTTACGGTTGCGACACAAGCCAGGCGGAGGATCGAACACGGGTCAATTGCCCGAGCCCGGCTGCGGCTGGCCCTGCCGGAGCTGGTAGTCGAGATCGACTGTAACCGTTCCCTGGCGACGCCGAAAGATCCGCTGGAAGAAGATGTTGTTCGGAATCAACACCGTCTCGGAACTGTTCACCTGCAGGGTCGTGAAGATCAGGCTCAGGTCGGTGACCCGTCCCTTCACGTTGTCGCCCGGTATCTCGATCTCGTCGCCCACCGCGAACGGCTTGAAGGCGATCAACACGAAGGTGCACAGGAAGTTGCTGAGCACGCTCCAGACGGCGACGAAGCCGATGGCGATCAGTCCGAGGATCGAGCCCATCACGGCCGCGATCGTCCCGATCTGGAATCCCCAGCACGCGAGCACGAGCAGGAGCGCGCAGATCAGGATCGAGTAGCGCAGCGTGAGGCGGACGGGGGCAAAGGTCAGCGTCGGCAGGTTGGCCCATTTGGCAAAGCTCAGCAGGCGTCCGTTCAGGCCGAAAAACAGGAACATGGCGACCGCCACGATTGCAATGGTTTCGGCAAGTTGAATCAGGGTTTCGTGAGGAATGTCATTAAGCATTTCGAATCAGTCTCCGTCGTTCCAGGGTTCGTCCCATTCGTTGTCAGTGAAGGCGAGCGCGGTCGCGCGCTCCTCGATGAGGCTCACGAGCTGCTGCGCGATGCCCGTCCAGGTGAAAAGGCTCCGCGCCTTGTGCGCGCCCATGCGGGACAGACGCACCGAGAGCCTCGGATGCCGGAGGACCTTCACGATGGTCATGCCGAGGTCCTCCCGGTCGAAGGAGTCGGCGTAGAGCGCGTGGCGTCCGTAGGTAATTGCCCGATACAACCCGCCGTGGGTCGTCACCACCGTCGGCGCGCCGCAGGCCATGGCCTCGATCGCGGTCATGCCGAACGGCTCGTAGCGGCTGCTCAGCACGAAGGCGTCGGCGGCACGGTAATGATCGGCCAGGTCGGCATCCGCCACGAATCCGCCGAAGGTGACCCGGCCGTCGAGGCCGAGCGTGGCGACCTGGGCGTGAAGTTCATTGAGGATGCCCTGTTCGTTGGCGGTCAGTTCGGCGCCGCCCACGGCGAGGTGCAGCCGGGCGTCTGGAATGCGTGAGGCCACCAGCGAAAAGGCGTCCACAAGAAGGTCGTAGCCCTTGTTGCGCGCAAGACGGCCGATGGCCAGGACGACCTTTCCCTCGAATCCGAGGCGGGCGCGTACGGCCTTTCGGGAGGCCGCGCTGATAGCGAAAAATCGGTTGTCGTCGTACCCGGGCGGGATCATGTGCACCAGCTCCGGGTTGGCACCGTAGTCGCCGACGATCATGTCGACCTGCACGGGCGTGGTCGCGATCACCGCCTCGCAACTCTTGTAGAGCTGCGTCTCCTCGTTGATCCGCTGCGTGAAGTTGTACTTTGACTCCAGGCGTGCGGCATCGTCGGGATAATCTCGCTCCATGAGCTGGCGCTTCCACATGCCCAGCGAGTGGGGCGTGTGCACATGCGGGACGTCCAACGCCTCCGCCAGCCGCTGGGTTGCAAAACCGGCGTCCCAATAGTGGCTATTGAAAAAGACGTATTTCAGCTTGTTGCGGTGGATGAACCGCAGGGCGTTTTCAGCCCACTCCGGCAGGTGCCGGACCAGGTACTCCTTGCCGATGAATGCATGGCCGCCGCAGGGCATGCGGATCACACGGACGCGGTCGTTGATCTGATCAATTTCGGGCTGGTCCTCGAAACGGCGGGTCCAGATGTCGACGGCGTAGCCGAGCTGGGCGAGTTTCTTGGACAATTCCAGAACATAGACCACCTGCCCTCCCGTGTCGGCCGCGCCGAGTGGAGGGTTGGCGGCAACGTAACCATGGGTGGAAACCATGGCGATGCGCGGAAGCGTGGAGGTGTCTTCAGGGATGATGGACATGCGGTGCTCGTTCTCCTTCGTCGGTTGTTGGATGTTGGCCGCTGGACCCGAGCAGGGGTCGGCGGTCGGATCACAATCCTTGGGCGATGGGCGGTGCGGGCCAGAAAACGAACCTGACTTTTCTGACAGGCTGCAACACGACGAGCGGACTTGCGACCGGCGCGAAGGCCTGACGCGATCGTTCGCGACGAGACCATGACGCTCCTGGAAGGCACCGTTTTTCTGCTCCTGCTCCTCCTGTCCCTGCCGGGGCTTTGCCGCCGCACCCGGCGTCCGGGGTTGCTTTATCCCTCCTACATTGTCGCGGGCATGATCGCAGGAGCCTTCATGAGCCCGCAGGTGGTTGAATCGTGGCGGGAGATCGGGGAACTCGGATTCATCCTGCTGCTCTTTTCGGTGGGGCTCGAGGTGGAGTTGCCCGAGCGTCGCGACTCATGGGTGGCGCTCCAGCGAGCCATCACCTGGATGGCGCCACAGGCGCTGCTGGTCACCGGTGGACTCGCGGTGGCCGGTCTTCCCCTCGCCCAGTCCGCGGCAGCGGGTGTGGCGCTGGCGAGCACCTCGGTCGGTATGGCCTACGTGCTGTGGACTCACTTCGAATTTCCAACCGAAGCCGGGCGCAAGGCGTTCCTCGAGTGGATGGTGGCGATCGAAGTGCTCACCATCGTGGCGCTCGCATCGATGGGCCCGATCATCGAGGGCATGGCGTGGTGGCTTTCGCTCCTGCATTTTGTCGGAATCTTGGTGGCGGCGGGTATTGCGGCCTTCATCGCGATTCGCCTGGTGCCGCCCCTGGTGAATGCGCTCAAGCGAGGCATCACGATCGACACGCCGCTGCTCGTGCTGGCGCTCTTCGCGATCTGCGCGCTGGGCAACCGCCTCGGCTTGAGCGCTCCGAAGACGGCGTTCGTGCTCGGACTGTTCATCAGCCGGTCGACGGGCGCCGAGGTCGCGCTGAACCACAAGCTCGAGCCGCTCAGGGATCGGATGTTTGTTCCGGTCTTCTACTTTGGCCTGGGGATGCTTCTTCGATTCGAGTACCTGGCGACATGGCCCTTCTACGCCGCAATCGTGGCGGGGGTGGTACTGTACGGGATGCGCCGGATGGTGTTCGGATGGTTCTTCGCCCGTCGCTTCGGCACGGGACCCTCGGCCCATGGAATCACCTCCCCCATGCTCACGATGGGCGCGGTCGCCGTGGACATCCTTGCGCGATCGCATGCGTCGCCCCAGCTGGTGGCCTGGACGCTCGCAGCAAGCCTTTCACTCAGCCTCTGCGGAGCGTTCCGCCGGGGATCGGACGGAGGCCGCATCACCGACTACGAGCCCACGACCGTGGCTCCCGAAGCAGTGGAGACGCTGGACCGGCCGGATCCGGATTGACGAAGCGCCGGCTCCAAGAGCGCGCCGCCTTCGCTCAACTTCCGGGCTTCGTTGCCGGCACCTTTGCCAGCTCCGCCGGGACGGCGTCCGCCGCATAGGTCGGAAAGCTTAACTCGAGCAGCGATACGACCGGCACGTCGAAGCGGGTCTGACCAGCGCTGCGGTCCACGAGCATCGCCACGCCGGCGACCTCGCCGCCAAGCTTGCGGATGATGTCAAGGCACTCGACCACGCGACCGCCGCGCGTCACGACGTCCTCGACTACGAGCACACGTTCTCCGGGTGCGATCTTGAAGCCCCGCCGCAGCACGAGCACGTTATTCTCCTTCTCGGCAAAAATGAAACGGACCTTGGCCTGACGTGCCACCTCCTGGCCGATCACGAGGCCGCCCATTGCTGGCGCCAGGACCGTCTGGAAGTTCAGGGACGCCAGCTTGCCCACGAGCAGCTGGGCCAGACGCTCGACGGCATCCATGTGCTGACACACCTGCGCACACTGAAAAAAGTGACCGCTGTGGAGGCCGGACCTGAGGATGAAATGCCCCTCGAGCAAGGCCTGGGTGCGCTTGAAGATAGTGAGAACTTCCTGCTGGGTCGTGTCCATGACCAGCGCACGGTGCCGGTCCGCTGGAAAAAGCAAAGCCGAATCTTCGCCCCCGCGCAGCGGGAGCCGGCGACACGATACGCCCATTTCCCTGCCCGACTTTTACTTAGCATCGATCGAACCTTTTGTCCTTGGCCGGCTGTCGCGCTGGATCTCTCCTAGCAGTGTCATGGCCCAATCACACGAACACATCCCCCTCGAGGACGAGCTCGGCGACGTCCTGGACAAGGCGATGGGTCTTGCGGGCATGAGCACCGAAGAAACCGCCGACGCGGCGGGCATCGAGCTGTCTCGGTTGCAGGATGCGCTCGACTGGCGAAGCGACCTCACCTGCGAGGAGGTGTCGCGTCTGGCCCACATACTGTCCTTGAACGAGGTGGGCCTGTCCGCAGTGGCGAGCGGAGGCTATCCGCAGCCCGAGGTCGGCGGTCTCCCCTTCTGCCTGTACCCGCTTCGCATGCCCCATGGCATCGGCGTGGTCAACGCGTACATCGTCTCCGAGTGCGGAAGCGAACGCGGACTCCTGTTCGACACCGGGCCGGGCCTCGATGCGCTGCGGACCGTCTGGCCCGCGAAGATCAAGCACATCGACGCCGTCTTTCTGACGCACGTCGAGGCAGAGCACGTCGGCGGGCTGTGCGAGGTCATGTCGCATCTCCGTATTCCAAAGGCCTTCATCCCTTCCGGCGCCGAGGCTCCGTGCGGGCAAGCCCTGCCCGACGGAGGAAAGTGGGCCGGCCCCTACCTCACCGTCACCGCGTTCCACACGCCCGGACATGCCGCCGCGCACAACGGCTACCTGGTCGAGACGGTCTGCGGATGCCAGTGCCGAAAACTCTTCGTCACGGGCGACCTGCTATTCGCGGGCTCCGTCGGCTGCGCATTCTATTGCCGAAACCGGCTGCGCGACAGCGTCCGCCGCGTATTGGGCGCACTGCCCCCGAACACCGTGCTCGCCCCCGGACACGGTCCGCTGACCACCGTCGCCAACGAGCTGAAGTACAACCCGTTCGTCGTCTGACTGGCCCGGCCTGACGCCACCGACATCCCACATCCGACATCCGACCTCTGCCTTCTGACGTCTGACCTCTGACTTCTGACTTCCCACTCCCGACTCCCGACTTCTCTGTGGTTCAACGGCGAGGTCGGATAAAAATTCCGAAATTTCGAGATTCTGAAATTCGAAAATTGGACGGTCGCCGATCTCCGACACTGTCTGCCGACATCCGACCTCTGACCTCCGACCTCTACTCAGGCGCAGCCTCTGACACGGCGTTCGCGGTGAGCTGCACCAGGCTGTTGAGCGACGAGAAATGCTGGCTGAGGTCGAAGTCGCCGCCCAGACCGCCGACCACGCGGTCGAACAGGTCCTTCTTCGACGCCTTGAGCGCCTGGATGCGCTCCTCGATCGTGCCCGCCGTGACCATGCGATAGACAAATACGGTATTGGTCTGTCCGATACGATGGACGCGGTCGACGGCCTGCGCCTCAACCGCCGGGTTCCACCACGGATCCAGCAGGAACACGTAGTCCGCCGCATGGAGCGTGATGCCCGTGCCGGCCGCCTTCAGCGAGACCAGCATCACGGCGGCGCCGGGTGCCGTCTGGAAAGCCTGCACCGGCTTCAGGCGGTCGAGCGTCATGCCCGTCAACTCGTGACGCGGCAGTTCCGGATAGGTCTGGATCAACGCCTCGCGCACGCGATCGAGCAGCATCACGAACTGGGAGAAGATCACGACCTTGTGGCCGCCACCGATGATCTCGGCGAGCTTCTCGACCAGCACCGTGATCTTGCCCGAGTCGGCCAGCGGCGCCTTTCTCCACGGGAGCATGTCCGGGTCGCAGCAGGTCTGCCGCAGGCGCGTGAGCAGCGCGAGGAATCCAAACGACTTCTCGCGCATCGCGGCGCCGACGTCGTCGCCCAGGCGCTCCAATCCCTCGCTGCAGATGCGAGCATATTCGGCGCGCTGCACGTCGGTGAGCGGGCAGATGAGGTCCATCTCGAGCTTCGGAGGAAGTTCCTGGGCGACCTCGCCCTTTGTGCGTCGGAGAATGAACGGCGCGAGCTGCGCGCGCAGGCGCTCCAGGGTGCCGTTGCGGTCCTGATGCAGCGCCGCCTCGAATCCCGTGCGGGACCCGAGCAGGCCTGGCAGCAGGAAACGGAAGATCGACCACAGATCGAGCTGGCGGTTCTCGAGCGGCGTGCCGGTCAGCACCATCCGGTGGCGCGCCTGGATCGCGAAGCAGCTCTGCGTCGTCTTCGCATCGGGGTTCTTGATGAACTGCCCCTCGTCGAGCACCGCATAGACGAACCGGACTCCGTCCAGCAGCGCGCGATGCTTGCGGAGCTGGGTGTAGCTCGCGAGCCACAGCACGGGATCCTTCCGGGATGTGAAATCGTGGCCGCCCTTCAGGACGTCGACCGCGATCGACGGGAAGAATTTTGCGATCTCCTCGCGCCACACGGGCACCACGCTCGCCGGGCACACGATGAGGCTGGGCAGGTCGGCTTCGGACCGCGACGCGAGCAGGGCCAGGACCTGGAGCGTCTTGCCCAGTCCCATCTCGTCCGCGAGCAAACCGTGGCAGCCGACCTCGCACAGGTGATGCAGCCACTCAACGCCCCGGCGCTGGTACGGACGCAGGAGCTCGGGAAGAACCGGCGACTCGGACGGCGTCGCGAGCACGCTTTGGCGCCACGCCTCGATCTCCGGGGTGAGGGTCAGCTTGAAGCGGGCCTGGTTGAAGAGGGAGAAAATCAGGTAAGGCGATAGCGGACCTTCGCCCTGCGTTTCGGCGACGTTCTGCTGCCAGGCCCGGTAGGCCTCGAAGCGCTCCGGCGCCAGAGCCACGATGCCGATGCTCGGCAGGATCGTCGGCGCGCCCCCGTGGCGCGTCAGCGCGGAGATTTCGGCCTCCGAGAGCAGCCGCTCGCCGGCGCGGAAGATCCAACGAAGGTTCAGCCCCTCGCCAGCAGTGCCACCGCTGCCCGAATGCCTTTCGGCCACCGCCTCGATTTCAACCGCCCGAGTACCCTTGAGCAGGTTCTCCGCCTTGTCGTCGAGCTCGACCGAAAAGAGCTTTCGCCAGGCCGGCAACACGATCTTGAGAAAATTCGGTATCTCGACCAGCGAGCCCATCGTGTAGATGCCGCTCTCCTGATCGTAACTGAAATGCGCCTTCCGGGCATACGCCGCCAGGCCGATTAGCTTCGATCGCTCCACACTGGAGATGTGTCCATTGTTCTCCGCATGCGCGACCTTGCCCAGCGCCGGCTTCAGCGCCTTTCCGTCGGATTCGATCCAGAAGGTCTGGAACGTCAGACCCGAGGTCTTGGTTTTGAATACCAACCTGAGCGGACGGGGTGCGGCTTCCACAGCCTTCGGGGTAGAAACCCGGCTGCCATTCGTCGGCGCACCCGCACGTGCCAAACCGTGGCCATTCGAAGCCGCCATCGCACCGGCCGCCGAAGCCTGAACCAGGGGCTTCGAATCCTCGGACACGATCGACCGCGCCGCCGCGGAGGGCGAAAGCAGTTCGGGGATCGGCGAAATTTCGTCCGCAACGAGCTCCTCGATCTCATGCAACCCCGCAACTGCCAGCGCACGAGCGATCTCCATATCGGTCGACGACGACCGGACCACCAACCCCTCGTCGTTCCACTCGATCACGGCATACTGATCGTGCTTATCGACCTTTCGATGCACAATAGCATCATGATGAGTAAGTTCCAACTCACGCACCTCGCCATCCCGATAGATGCGGCGCCCCTCTTCAAGTTGCGATAGGGCGAACGAGGATTCCCAGTCAGTATCCAGTTTCTCAAACCAAAACTCGAGCGACTGGGGAGTATAGACACGTTTGGGGCCGTGCGACTGCATCAACAAAAAACGCGAACCTAGGCTATGAACGACATAGGGCAACCCCGAATTTAGCCCCTTTTGTGATTTTTATTCCGTTATATACGAATATTTTACAAAAAGCCTGATTCAATCGGCCCCGTTTTCCTCCATCAGTGCCGCACGATGCGACAAGTGACGCACCCCTACCGCCCCTCGGCAGGCCGCGTGCGGGGTCGTGATCCGCCGGTTCAACCAGCCGGCTGGAGGCGAGCCAGATCCCGTTTCCAGGACTCCGCCTCGTCGTGAGCCCCTGCAGCGTCGGCGGCCTTCACGGCCTCTGCAAGCAGCGAGGACTTTTCAACCGCAGGCAAGTCGTGGAGTCCGAGCAGCCGGCCATAAAGCACCACAGCCGAATCCGCCCCGCCGTTCCCTTCCAGCAGACGCGCACAGTCGCGAACGACGGCCCAATCCTGCGCACGGGTCAGCGGCGCCGATTTCACGAACGACAACACGCGCCTGGCGCCCGCCGCGTCGCCTGCCGAAGCCAGACGCTGCGCCAATCCGTAGGCCAGCGCCAGGCTCGGCCGGACTGCGAGCTCCGATTCGCCCATCCGGATCGCATCGCGATGCCGTCCGGAGACATCCAAGAGGTTCATCTCCCTAAGCACGACATAACCCGCTCGCCGCGCACCCAGCGCCGCCCTGTCGGTCCATTGTTCGTCCAGGCTCCGCTCAAATGGGCGATACAGGGGATCGCCGATCACGACTTCCTGCCAGCTGAGCGCCGGCGTGGCATAATACGCAGCATCCCCAAGCGTCCAATTCCGCTCCAACGCCTCCAAGAAGAAATCGGGCCGTTGGGTCAGCAGCAGCAGCGGTTCATAAACGTTGCCGAGCGTCGCCGCCGCCCCGCGCGCGACGAGCGGGCCGCACCAGCCGCGGCCCGGGTCTCTCAACGTCGAGGCCGAGAAGCTGTGAAGGTGGTACGCGATCGCACCCCGCGCCAGTTGGGCCCCCGGTAGTAGAAACGGTCCGTCCACGTCTCCCGCGTACCAGCCAAAATACAGCGCCGGCGCATCGAAACGCGCCGTGATCGGCAAGGTCGTCGGCTTGCGGTCCACATCCAGGTCAAATCCGAGCCTCCGGAGCTCCTCAGCCGTCTTGTCGAACCACGCATTCCCGGCGGCATAGGGCCCGTCGTTGTCCACATACGCCCGCCCAATCAATCCCCGGCGCTCCACCTCGATGCCGTCGTCGATCAGATGCTCGGCATCCGACAGCGAAGGCCCGTCGATGCGGCATACCTTCACCACCCGGTTGTCGCCGAGGCCGGTCCTGCCGACGTTGTGAAAGAGCGGATTCGGCACGAAGCTCACGATCGGATGCAGGGTCCGCGACAGGAGCGTCAATTCACTGTCGACCGAACAGCAGTCGGTCTGGAACGCGGACTGTTTCGCGATCGAAAGTGGAAACGGGGTGTCGCGGATCGCGGGATCGTCCGCCACACGAAGCGGGACACCGCGGAATATCACGAGATACGCGATGCGATCCCCGTTCACCGAATAGTCCCTGCGTCCGGCAGAATCCTCCACGTCCATCGGGATCGCGTCGATCCACCCGGCATGGACCAGGTCCTCCATCAGCGGATTCCAGATCGAACTGGCAAACTCCGGCCACGAGATCGTCTCGTCGGAGGACATTGGATACGTGTAAAGGTTGGCCGGCGGAATCCCGCGGCGCGCCGCATAATAGCGGGCCAGCTCGACGGACTCGGGATTGTTGCGGTTTGCGAGCAGGATGACGCGCGAGGCGGGATCCCGCCCGGCCGACGCGCCGCCCTCCGCCGACGGGGCCGCAAATGCCACCCCCGCCATGACGAAGGCCGTGAGCGTCGCGAGCCTGCGCATCAGGGTTTCCATGGTCTCTTCGCGGCCTCCTCGCGTCTCGCCCAGTCTCCCGAATGGGTCTGGCGCCGCTAGCGACGGCGGACCGCCTCGACGTCGGCGGCGTAGGCCTTGATGCCGTTCACAATCGCCTCCGCGATCCGCTCCCGAACCTGCGGCAACGCCAGCCGCCGCGCCTCGGTGTCGTTCGACAGATACCCCGACTCGATCAGCGTCGCGGGACATTGCGCCAGGCGGAGCACCGCCAGCCGGCCGCGTTTCAGGCCCCGGTCTGGCGTGCGCAGTTCGCCCAGCACCGAGCGATGCAGGCAGGCTCCGAGCACGGTGTTCCAATAGTCGTTCGCATTGCCAGGATTGTAGATGTTCGTGAACTGGTCCGATTCCCCGTCCGTCGAGAGCTGGCCCTGGGGCGTCATCGTGAACGTCTCCACGCCCGTCACCCGGTCTGCACCGGTCACGACTGAGTTGAAATGAATGCTGACAAAGAGATCGGCGTGGCAACGCTCAGCCACCTCGGGCCGGTCGGCCAGCCCCACGTAGCGGTCGGAAGTCCGTGTCAAGACGACGCGAAAGCCCGACGCCTCAAGCAGGCGCTTCACGCGCTTTGCGGTGTCGAGGGTCAGCGTCTTCTCCATCAGGTGAAGGCGGCTGTTCACCTTGCCCGTGTCGCGCCCGCCATGCCCGGGATCGATGACGATCGTGTGCACGGCGCGAAGGCGCGGAGCACCGTAGCCGGGACGGACGATGGGAGTGACGAACAGGTCCAGATCCGTGCGGCTCAAGGCCGGAACACCGCGGACCAGCCGCACCGGCTCACCCAGGAAGACGCGCAGCCCGCAGATTTCGCACTCGCGCGAATCCAGCTCAAACTCGAGCCGTTGGGTCCGGTTCTGAAGCGCGAAACGTCGGTGCTCGGCGTCGAGCCAGGAGAAGCTCAGCCCAAACCGAGATCCCAGGACAGTGACCGGTTCAAACTGGGCATCCCGTCGCAGCGCCGTCGCCCGCGGGGGCACATAAGGCGAAGCGGGCATCGCGGCGGGTCGCGTCGGGGCGACACGCACCGGATACGCCGCACGGGGCTGCTGGGTCCGGACCGGACGCTGCGCCGACGCGGAGGTCGAACACGACACCAACGCCAGGGCTGCGGCGATCGCGGCGAAAGAGACAGCCAGGCGCACAGTGCGGCGAACGGTCAACGGTTCACTCTTGGACGGGCGCGTTCTGCTGCGCTTCCGGCGGGAGGTATCTCGGCTTCCGCTTGTTCGCAGGATACGGCGAAATCATCATGTTGATCTGCTTGCCGGTCAGCTTGGGCTCGCTGTCGGGATGCCCCATGCCGGAAAGTTCCTCGATCGCGCGCTTCATGACCTCGAAACCGATTTCGGTGTGGGCCATCTCACGTCCGCGGAACTTCAGTCGCAGCTTCACCTTGGCGCCGCTGTCGAGGAACTCCTCAGCATGGCGGATCTTCGTCGTGAAATCGTTCTGTTCGATACGGGCGGAGAATTCGATCTCCTTGATCTTGCTCGCGGTCGCCTTCGAGTGGCTGCTCTTCTTCTGCTCCTCGTAGACGTACTTGTGGAAATCCATGATGCGGCAAACCGGGGGCTGCGCATTGGGAGCCACCTCGACGAGGTCGAGTTCGAACTGCTGGGCGAGCGCGAGCGCCTTCGGCGTCGGCATGATCCCGAGCTGCTTGCCCTCAGGGGAAATCACCCGGATCTCCGGAACACGGATGCGTTGGTTGCGGCGGATATTGGCGAACGGATCGTTGTTGTTGAAACGCCGCTGATACGGTGTGCGGTTTTGACCGCCGCTGAAGGGAGCAGAAGTAGCCATCAAAGCGAATGATTGTGTGATAAGGTCGGGTCGTATTTCAGGCCTCGCCCCGAAGATGACAACACCGAAGTGAACGGCATGTAGTTGGGGAGCTTCCGGCAATCAGCATCAAACCAGTGGACCGTCGGCCCCCGCGGCCTCCTGCGCCGTTTTTCATTCTTATCCGGCTTATTTCCGGGCCGGCGAGCCAGGCGTAGTCCGTTGCGCAGCAACGCCCCCTTCCCGCCGACATTTTACTCCGCTCTCCTACGCGCTCACTCGGTTCGAGCGCCAGCCGGTCTTCGGGCTGCTCCGCAGCACCTTCGCCCGGCAGTCTCCTGCGCTGTTTTTCAATCTCATCCGACTTGTTTTCAGACCGGCGGAGCCAGGCGTAGTCCGTTGCGTAGCAACGACGTAGCCTGGTGGACCCTACTGGACTCGAACCAGTGACCTTTTCCATGTCAAGGAAACGCTCTAACCAACTGAGCTAAGGGTCCAAAAATCAGGAGTCGGCGAGTAAGGAGGAGTCATCCGGAACGTGGCAAGAAAAATTCTGCACGCGCCTGCTCCCGATCCTTCGCGATCTGCTCGCGCAGTTCATCGATACTCGAAAAGCGCTGCTCGGGACGCTGGAATCGCAGCCATTCCACGACGATCCGATCGCGGTAGGCAAAGGGGCAGTCGCCGAGAACATGGATCTCGAGCAGGGGCTCCTTCGCCTCGCCCACCGTGGGACGAAGTCCGTAATTGGCCACCGCCGGAAGCCAGCGCATTCGGTCCGGCCTGGCCACGCGAACGCGGTACACGCCGAAGGCCGGCATGGCTTCCGGCTCCCAGGGCAGATTCAACGTCGGAAACCCGATCGTCCTCCCCAGCCTTCGTCCCGGCTGGGTTTCACCCTCGGCAAAATACGAATAGCCCAGCAGCGCGTTTGCCTCCTCGATGGCCCCACCCGCGAGTGCCTCGCGAATGCGGGTGCTGCTGATCGGGGCCCCGTTGAAATGCACGCGAGGAGCGCTGAACACCGACAGGGCCAGCGGCCCGGCCGTCCGAAGCAGGAGTGCGACATCCCCCGTGCGTCCCGCGCCGAACCGCCAGTTCTCCCCCACATACACGGCGACGAGCGAAGGCAGCGCACGCTTCAACGTGGCGAGAAACTCCTCGGCGGGTATCGCCGCGAATTCCGGCACAAATGGCTGCTCGATGATCAGGTCGACGCCCAGCCCGGCGAGCACGCGGTGCTTGGTCACCGGCGCCATGAGCATGCGGGTCCGCTTCGCCGAATTGAACAGCGCGCTGGGGTGCGGCCAGAACGTAAGCACTCCAGCCACCCCCGCCATGCGCGAGGCCGAATGCACCGCCGACGCGATGACCGCCTGGTGCCCGAGGTGGACCCCGTCAAACATCCCGATCGCCAGGTGTAGCGGCCCGGAGGGCGGCGTGGCGCGGGCAATGCCTTCGAAGACAACCGGAGCGCTCATTCGAGATCCTCCGTTCCGGAGCACCCCACCCGGCCGGTATCCATAGTCTGGCGACGGATCAAGCCGCCGTCCGAAAATCCGAGGCTGTCGGAGCGCGTGGTCACAGCGCAAAGGTCGGCACCACGTCCCGGGGCGAGAGCAGAACCTTCGAAATCTCGGCCAGGGGCATCGCCTCCAGGGCCGGTATCGTCACCGCACGCTCGACCCGCAGCTTTTCGATCGCCGTCCTGCGCAGCGCGCTCAGGTGCCCGCCGCAACCGAGCTTCTGGCCGAAGTCGTGCGCCAGCGTGCGGACATAGGTTCCCTTGGTGCAGTGCACCCGGAAATCCAACTCCGGCGGCGCAAAGCGGGTCAGCTCAAACGCCATCACCCGGATGAACCGCGGCTCGCGATCGACCTCCTCGCCCGCCCTCGCCTTCTTGTACAGCGGCACCCCGCCGATCTTGATCGCCGAGAACATCGGGGGCGTCTGGTACTGGTCGCCCAGGAACCCGCGCATCGCGGTGCGCACGCCATCCTCGGTCAGCGGCGGCACGGGCCGGGTCTCAAGCACCTCCCCCTCCGCGTCCTGCGTGTTCGTCACGGCACCGAGCTTGATCGTGCCCGTGTACTCCTTGTCCAGGCTGATCAGGTACTGCGACACACTGGTCGCCTTGCCGACAAGCACGATGAGCAGGCCCGTCGCCATGGGGTCGAGCGTGCCCGCATGGCCCACGCGTTTCATGCCGAGCTTTCGGCGGACGCGGGCGACGACGTCGTGCGACGTGTGGTCGGTCGGCTTGTCGATCAGGAGGATGCCATCGAGTTCTTTGGTGGGTCCGAGCATGGGCGATGAACCAGGATTAGGCTGTTGGAACAGAACCGCGGAGACCAGGGGTTCGAAGAGAGGAACCCCCTGCAACCGGACTCTCCGGAAGGCGGAGGGCATTTTCAACGGGTGCCGGCTGGATTTCCACTGTGTCTTTGCGATTCAAATGCTGCGAATGGTTTCGTGTTGGACGCACACCGCGCCGGAGCGCGGCCTGCAATGTGGTGATTTTGAAAGGTCGGTCTTGGGCTGCCAAGCGACCGCTGTCAAACGGACATCCCGCCCGGCCTTTGGGCCGTTTCAGTGCCCTGCGTCAACCGCAGCGATCCGGTGTTCCAGGACGGCGACGAGTCTCTGATAAAATCCCTCGGCATTCTTCTTGAGATTGAGGCCAGCCGCACAGGCGTGGCCGCCTCCGCCGAATTCGGCGGCCACCAGGTCGACGCGGTAGGCTGGATCCTTGGACCGAAGACTCGCCTTCACCGTGTTGTCGCCGCGCTCCTCGATGAGGACGCCGATGTCGACGCCGTCGATCATGCGGGCGTAGTCGACCAGGCCTTCGGTGTCCTCCGCAGAGGTGCCCGTCTCCTCGAACACGCCCAACGGCAGGCGCCCGATGCACACGCGGCCGCCGCACTCCATCGCCAGGGTCGACAGGAAGCGCTGGAGGAGCCGGATCTTCCCAAGCGATTCACGCTCGTACACGTGGTACGCGACGTCGGCGGGGTCGACCCCGCGGCTGAGCAATTCCGAGGCGAGCTCGAAGGTCAGACGTGTAGTCGAGTTGAACCGGAACTGCCCCGTGTCGGTGAGGATGCCCGCGTACAGCGCCGCCGCGCAGTCGCGGTCGATCGGGAGCCCACACTCGATGAACAGCCCCGCGAGGATCTCGCAGGTCGCCGCCGATGAGGAGTCGATGAAGTTTTCCTCCGCGAAGCCCTCGTTGGAAAGATGGTGGTCGATGGCCGCCACCGGTCGCGGAAACGCCGAACGCAGCCGCTCTCCCGCCCGGCCGTGATCGGCGCAGTCGACAAAGAGCGCGGCGTACTCGGAAGCCCTCGGGAGCAGGGACTCGACCGACACGAACGGGGTGTCGCCCAGCAGGAACTTGAGCCGGCGCGGGACCGGATCCGCGTTCACACAGACGGCCTCGATTCCGCGGCCGGCCAGCGCGCGGGCCAAGGCGACCTGAGAGCCGATGCAGTCGCCATCCGGCCGGGCGTGACCCACGACCACGCAGCGACGTCCCTCGAGCCGCTTCACGAGGTCCCCGAATCGCGACGTCAGCGCTGGAAAATAGGGTCTCACGTGGTCTGGACCAATGCAGGGTTCAGGACTTCGACGGCTGGCTGCCGCCCTTCTCGATCTCGTCGATGATCTGCAGCACGCGCGCCGCCCGCTCGGGCGTCGCGTCCGCCAGGTAAGTGAGCTCGGGGGTCCACTTCATGACCACGGTGGCGCCGACGTGCCGGCGCAGCTCGCCCGCCTTCGAGCGCAGCCAGCGCAGGCCCGCCTCACGCTCCTCGACGGAGCCGATCACGGAAACGTACACCTTGCCGGTCTTCAGGTCCTGCGCGACGTCGACTCCCGTGATGGTGATCCTCGCGGACTCGGATTGGTAGTGCTTGCGCAGATACGCGCTGACCTCGCGCTGCACGAGTTCGTTGATTCTGACCAGACGGTTGCTCATGGTGACGGAGCGGAAGGCCGCGTGGGCGGTTCAGGCCGCGCCGGGGCCCCGCTCAAAGCGAGGCGCGAACCTTCTGGATTTCGAAGCACTCGATGACATCCCCTATTTCGTAGCTGTTGAAATCGCCGAGCTTGATACCGCACTCCAAGCCGGCGCGAACCTCGTTCGCATCGTCCTTGAAGCGCTTGAGCGTCGCGACCTTGCCCTCGGTGACGATCTCGCGTCCGCGCCGCAGGCGGGCGGAGGCGTTGCGGGTGACCTTGCCCTCGGTGACAAGGCAGCCTGCGACGAAGCCCTTCGCCAGCGGGAACGTGGCGCGGACCTCCGCGGCGCCGAGCTTGGCTTCCTTGAGTTCGGGATCGAGCAGGTCGGCCATCATGTCGCGGACCTTGTCGGCGAGTTCGTAGATGATCTCGTAGGTCTCGATACGCACGCCGTGATGCTTGGCGAGCGGGGTGACGCCGTTCTCAAGCTTCGTGTTGAAGCCCACGATGACGGCGCCGCCGGTCGATGCCATGAGCACGTCGTTCTTGGTGACGAGCCCGACGTCGATCGAGACGATCTCGAGCTGCACCTTGGCGCTCTTGATCGCCTCGAGCACGGAGCGCACGGCCTCCGACGAACCAAAGACGTCGGTCTTGATGATGACCTTGAGCGTCTTCTGCTGGGTGGCGGCTATCTCCGCGAAGAGGTTGGCGACGGAGATGTCCTTGGGCGCGGCAGCAGCCTGGGCAATTTCCTTCTTCAGGCGCATCTGCTCCTCCTCGGCCAGGTTCTCGGCCTCGCGGGCGTTCTTGACCGCCTTGAAGGTCGAGCCGCTTTCAGGGGTGCCGGACCAGCCGATGACGCGCACGGGCGTCGCGGGAGCTGCCTCCTTAAGATTCTGCCCCTTGTCGTCGAACATCGCACGGACCTTGCACCAGTGCTGGCCGCAGATCAGGGCGTCGCCGACGCGCAGGGTACCGCGCTGGACGATGACGGTGGCGAGCGGCCCGCGGCCGACGTCGACCTGGGATTCGATGATCACGCCGGAGGCCTCGGCCTTGGCATTGGCCTTCAGTTCGAGCACCTCGGCCTGGAGAAGGATCATCGCGAGGAGGTCGGGAATGCCCGTGCCCTTGATGGCGGACACCGGCACGGTGATGATGTCGCCGCCCCAATCTTCGGGCGTGATGCTGCGCTGCTGCATCTGCGACTTCACTTGGTCCAGGTTCGCACCCTTCACGTCCATCTTGTTGACGGCGACCATGAGGGTGACGCCAGCGGTCTGGATATGCTTCAGGGCCTCGTCGGTCTGGGGCATGAAGCCGTCGTCCGCCGCGACCACGAGAACCGCGACGTCCGTGACGGAGGCGCCGCGGGCGCGCATCTTGTTGAAGGCCGCATGGCCGGGCGTATCCAAAAAGGTGATCTTCTTGCCCTCGTACTCGATCTGGTAGGCGCCGATGTGCTGGGTGATGCCGCCGGCCTCGCCGCTGGCGACATTGGCCTTGCGGATGGCGTCGAGCAGGGAGGTCTTTCCGTGGTCGACATGTCCGAGGATACACACGACCGGGGGTCGCGGCTGGAGGTTCTTTTCCTCCTCCTCCTCGTCCTTCTTCTTCTTCTCGGCCTCCTTTTCCTTGGCGGTCTGCTGGGGGGCGACATCGCCGCGGTGCTTGATCTCGAGGATGAAACCGTGCTTCTCGGCGACCTTGACGGCCACAACCTCGTCGAGGCCCTGCGTCATGGAGGCGAAGATCCCCATCTCCATGAGTTCGGAGATGAGCTTGAAAGGCTTCAGGCCCAGGGCTGCGGCGAAATCGCGGACGACGATGGGCGGCTTCAGGTGTAGCACACGGACATCGCCCTCAGCCGCGGGTGCGGGTGCGGCGGCACTGCCGGTGGCCTGCGGCATGGCCGGGACGGGAGGCGGCTTGGCGCTCGGGATCGGCACAGCAGGCGCCGGAATCGGAGGCGGTGCGATCGGACGCGACACTGAGACCGGGACAGGCGGCGCCTTTGGTGCCGGCGCGGGCGCCGGGGCCGGGGCTGGGGCCGGAGACTGGGGAGTCGGCGTCGGCGTGCGGACAGGCGTCATGACGGCCGGGGGCGCACCTGCTGAACGCAGGGGGACCGGCGTGACGACATGCGTGGGCTTGGGCGCGGAAACCGGGGGAGCCACCGGAGGCGGCGCGGATGGGCGCGGCGGAACGACGATCGGCGGAGGAGCCTTCATCGCCGGCGCGGGCGCCGGCGCCTTGGGTGGAACCGGAACCTGTGGCGGAGCCTTGGCGGCGGGAGCAGCCGACGGGGCTTCCTCGACGGAGGCGCCTGCAGCGGCGCGTTCCCGCTCGGAACGTTCGCGGGCGACGTCTTCGGCGCTCTTCACGATCGCTCCGACCGGCAGCCGAACCACGGGGGTGGCGGACTCGGCGGCATCCTGGCTGACCTCGGCGGAGACTTCAGCCGGAGGCGTGGCGAGCTGCCCGCCATTCTTTGCCTTGAATTCCTCCACAATCGCCTCGGCGGAAATGGGGTCGATGGTGCTCGAAGCGCTCTTGACGGCAAATTTGCGCTCCCGGAGCAGGGCCAACAACTCCTTGTTGTCCATGCCGATTTTCTTGGCGAGTTCGTGGATGCGGATGCTCATTCGATGCTAAACCTCTGACGATAGATAAAGTGCGCCGTGGCGCGGAGGCCACGGCAACGGACTAGTGGGCGGAGTTGACGCGAGTGACAATGTCCTGGGCTTCCTCCGGCGTGAATCCCGCGCCCGCGAGGTCGTCGGCTTCGACGCCTTCGAAGGCGGCCGGCGAATTGATGCCCATGTCGACGAGACGGGCGGCGATGGCGGGATCAAATTGATAGGACGACACGAGCGAGGCGATCGCAGTGCCGCGCGGGTCGCTGCCGGCCGCGCGAAATTCCTCGATGTCCAGGCGCCAGCCGATCAGGCGCGAGGTCAGGCGGGCGTTCTGCCCCTTGCGACCGATGGCCACCGCGAGGTCCTCGTTGAGAACGCGGAGCAGGATGCGGTGGTTTTTGTCGTCGATCACGATGTCGCGAGGGACGGCGGGTTTGAGTGCCTCGACCACCATGTCGCGGGGATCGGGATAAAACTTGATGATGTCGATCTTCTCGCCGCCAAGTTCGCGGACGATAGTCTTCACCCGGGCGCCGCGGGCGCCGACGCAGGCGCCCACCGGATCAACCTTGGGATCCGAGGACGTCACCGCGATCTTGGTGCGGTAGCCCGGCTCGCGCGCAAAGGCCTCGATCTTGACGGTGCCATCGGCGATCTCGGTGACTTCCAGCTCGAACAGGCGGCGGACAAATTTCGGACTGCCACGACTGAGAATGATCTCCGGGCCGCGCGGCGTGCTGTCGATGGCGAGCAGGAGACAGCGGATACGGTCGCCGGGCTGGTACTCCTCGCCAGGAACCTGCTCCTTGCCGGGCATCAACGCCTCCGCCTTGCCCAAGTCAACATAGATGTCGCCACGCTCGCGGCGCCTGACGGTGCCGGTAACGATATTGCCCACCATGTCCTTGAAATCGTCGTAGATACGATCCTTTTCAAACTGTCGGATGCGCTGCATCACGGCTTGGCGCGCCGTCTGGGCTGCGATTCGACCAAGGGTCGATGGATCGATTTCACGTTCGATGATCTCACCCATGACCGCGCCCGGTTGCAGCGCCTGAGCCTTTTCAATGTGGATCTCGGTCTTGGGGTTGCTGACCGAATCGACCACCTTCAACAAAGCCCAAGCCGTGAGCGCACCGTTCTTGGGGTTGATATCAATCTTGAGCTCCTGACCCGAATTAACTCCCTTTTGCGCAGCCGTCTTCAGGGCATTGGCAATCGTCGCGATCATATCGCTACGATTGATACCCTTTTCTTTCTCCATGTACTCCAAGACGGATAGGATTTCGTTGCTCATAGGTTGTTTTTCGGGACAAAAAAAAGCGGGCTTGCGGCCCACTCTCCTTTGGGAAGTGAGATAATTGAAACCCGGACCGTATCCGCCGCCGCGAATCGATGTCAAGCCCTGCAACCCGTCAAATTCCGGACGGTTAGCACCGACGCTCCAAGCCGCGCATCACGAATCAGATCGCCGCGGATCGGGATCGACGGCAGCCTGATTTTCGCAATCGATGCACCAGCCGAGCAATCCCTGGATCCAGCCGGCACAAAGTGGATGCAAGCGATTGGCATTTCGGTCGAGTTCCCGGAGGCAGTGGGCATGCTGCAGCGGCACATCGCCTGGATACCAATGAAACCACAGGGCGCGCAAATCGATCTCGGTCCCGAACCGCGCCGCTAACAGGGGCCAGCCGTGGTCGCACACGAAGGTATCGAACCGGGGACCAGTGAAGGCTCCCCCCGTGAGCTGCAGGCGGAGCGCTTCCCGGCGCTCCCGCAGCCTGCAGCGCTTGCGCTCGGTTTTCGTGTCGCCCGGCTCGACTGGATCCGGCCCGGCAGCCGCTGCAAAATCAAGCAGTCGGTGAGACCAGTCCGGGACAGAAGTAACCCACTGTTTATAAAGGGTAAGCCTCGCCTGAGGATGATTGTGCGGCCGGCCCCAGGGCCGCTTCCACCGAAGCTCCATTTCGCGCCAGATTTCCAATGGACCGGCCTGTCCCGAGGTCCAGGCATCGAGCGGCCAGCGCTGCGCCACATCGACCATCGGCGCCCGATTGAACCGGTAGCCCAGGCATTCGAGGGCGGCGGCATGGCAGGCCTGCTCCCAGCCCAGGCGCTCGATCCGAAGTCGCGAAAACGCGACCTTTCGCGCCCAGCGGTTCGCCGCCCACCGCCGCAGCTCGCAGACCAGCTGCTCGGGTCCCAGCAGGCCCAGTACTTCGCGCGCCTGATACAGGGATCGGTTTGCCAGGCGCTCGGCCGCATCGTCCAAGGCGTACGACTCCAAGTCCCGCGGCAGCAGGGGCAACAACACCAGGGTCGGCACAACCCGGCCGCCGTGGGCCAGGCACTGGAACCCGGGGAAAGGAGGAAAGAGCACCACGTGCAGGATCACCTCGTCAAACGCCGGATCCGCCGCATGCCGGTGCGCCGTCCAGTCCTCCGCCCGAAGATGGAGCTCCACATCCCCGCGCAGCACTCGGCCCCCAATGCGTACCCGGGCGCCCACGAAATCCGGACCCGCGAGCCGATTCCAGCGGCCCACCGACAGGATCTCAATGAGTTCGCCCGCCACCGACCGCAGGCCGTCTCTCGCAAAGTCGCCCGCCGCCCAGATCTTCTGCATCAAGAGCTCGGGAAAGCAGACCGGGCCATCAACGCCCTGGAGTTCTGCGACACAACACGGCTGGGGTGACATCATGGCGGATACGGGGCTTCGAGCCCATCACAGCCACCACCAGCCGGGGTGTCACGATTTATCTTCGTTAAATTATCCGCGCTTTCTTAGACCAGCTCGAGATCGGGGGCGATCGGCAGGGACAGGCCTGAGCGATTGCAGCCTCCGGCATCGGCCCAGGCGGCGAAGGCGATCATGCCCGCGTTGTCCCCGGTATGCCTGGGTTCCGCGGCGAGGAGCGGGATCCGGCACCGCTCCGCCAGGTCAGCGAAGGCGCGGCGAAGTCTCCGATTGTTCGATACACCGCCCGAAAGGCCGAGGCTGCGGTAGGGTTCCCTGCCCCGCCCCAGCGCGAGCGACGCCTTGCGGACCAGGGCGTCGACCACGGCCTCCTGGTAGCTGGCGCACAGGTCAGGCATGCGCGCCCGGACCTGATCGACGGGCGTGCGTTCAATCAGGTAGCGGAGGCTCGTCTTCAGACCGGAGAAGCTGAAATCAAGGTCTGCCCGCGCGCCGATGCCGCGTGGAAAATCGAAGGCGGACGGGTCACCGGCGCCGGCGAGTCGCTCGATGAGCGGGCCTCCGGGATAGCCGAGCCCCAGCAGCTTCGCCCCCTTGTCGAGCGCCTCCCCCGCCGCATCGTCGCGGGTCGCCGAGGTGACTGCGATCCTGCGTGACCGGTCGATCGAGAACAGGAGCGTGTTGCCCCCTGAGACGATGAGCCCCAGGTGCGGCAGGTGGGCCGCGAGCGCGGTCTCAAACGAACCCGGGGCCGCGGCGTGCAGCGCCATGAAGGGCGACCAGGCGTGCCCGCGCAGGTGGTTGACGCCGAACAGCGGCCGCCCAAGCGCGATCGAAAGCGCCTTCGCGGCGGCCACACCGATTGCCAGGCAGGCTGCAAGGCCGGGCCCGTGGGTGACTGCCACCGAATCCAGCCGCTCCCATTCGGGCAAGGCACGAGCCGCCGCGAGAAGCGGGGCAAACTGGCGCAGGTGCTCGCGCGTGGCGAGGTCGGGAACCACCCCGCCGTGGCGACCGTGGAGCGCGACCTGGCTGTGTATCCATTCTCCCACGATCCCGCACGCCGGATCAAAGAGGGCGACCGCGGTCTCGTCGCAGGAACTTTCAAGCGCAAGGATCATGGCACCCGTCAGGTCACTTGGCCGGCGCACCGCCCGCCGGCGCCGGGGCCGGCTGCGCTCCCTGCGGCTGCTGGGCCATGCGGGCCCGAAGGATGTCCATTCCCGTCAGCGCGTCGACCGCCGCCTCGAGCTGCCGGTCGGGGATGGGGTCGAAGCCGAAGCGCGACTTGAACTGCGCCGGGGTCTTCAGGTCGTCGCGCGACTGCTGGAGCTGCAGCTTGGCGTCATCCTCAGCGGACATGACGACCTTGATGTCGGGCACGATCCCCTTGCCGAGGATGGAGATGCCGCTCGGGGTGTAATAGAGCGCGGTTGTCAGTCGCATGCCCTCGCCGTTGCGAAGCTTGAAGATGGTCTGCACGGAGCCCTTGCCAAACGACCGCTCGCCGACGATCACGGCCTTGTGTGTGTCCTTGAGCGCGCCGGCGACGATCTCCGCAGCACTCGCGGTGCCCGCATTGATCAGCACGGCGATCGGCATGTCGAGCGGGTCCTGGTCGTTTTCCGAGCGCAGATCGTCGCGATCACCCGGATTGCGGCCCTGGGTGTAGACGATGAGGTCGCCTTTCTTGAAGAAGGGCTCAGCGACATAGACGGCCGCGTCGAGCAGGCCGCCGGGGTTGTTGCGGAGATCCAGGATCAGGCTGTGGATGCCCTGCTTGAGCAGGCTGTCGAGCGCGTCATCGAACTCGTCGCCGGTGCGCTCGGAAAACTCGGTGATCTGCAGGTAACCGATGCCGCCCGGCAGGACGCGCACGTCGCGCACGCTCTTCACCTTGATCAGTTCGCGGGTGATCGTGAAATTGAGGTTCTTGTGCGTCTCCGGCCGATACACGCGGAGGGACACCTTCGTGCCGGGGGCGCCGCGGAGGCGGTCCACGACGTCGTCCATGTTCGTGTTCCGATCGAAGGCCACGCCGTCGACGGCGACGAGTTCGTCGCCGCGCCGGATGCCCGCGCGGGCACCGGGCGTGCCGGCGATCGGGGCGATGACGACGATGCGCCCGTTTCGGGCCTCGACCTGGATTCCGATGCCGCCAAAGTCGCCGTGCATCTCGTCGTCGAGGTCCTTGAAATCGGCCGCCTCCATGAACTCCGAGTGGGGGTCAAGCGACTCGACCATGCCGTGGAGGGCCTGGTGCGCCAGGTCGTCGTAGGTTGAAGTCTTGGGGTCGACGTAGTTGTCGTGCACGAGACGCATGACCTCGCGCACGTAGTCCGACGAGCGGTTGAGCTTGCGGTCGGGGAAAAAATTCCAGCTGAAGGCGAAATGCACGGCGGCGCCGGCCAGCAGGAATCCGATGAGGATTCCCGAGGTGAGAGTGAGGAGGCGTCTGCGCATGGCGCGGACTGTGGGTGGCAATTCCGGATTTGTAAATCCCGAGGCCGCGGACCGGTCCGAACCCGCCGCGGTTTTGGGCTTTGCGCAACCGCGCCGCTCCCTTTTTGTGGTCCGGATGAGCCCTTCACCCTCGCCCGAATTCCTCGACTGTTTCCGCCGCGCGGCGGGGGCGGCGGGCGCCGTGAGCTTCGAGCGTTTCATGGAGTTGGCGCTCTTCGAGCCCGGAGTGGGTTATTACCGGCGAGAGGCGCGGCGCGTGGGCTACGGCGCGGACACGGACTTCTACACGGCCAGCACGAGCGGGCCGATATTCGGCGAGCTGGTCGCGGCAGCGGCGGCAAAATTGGTCCGCGATCATGGCGGCGACCCGGCCGCGCTCGAGTTCGTCGAAGTGGGCGCCGAGACCGCGGGCGGCATTCTCGAAGGCGTGGGCCACCCCTTCGGTTCGAGCAGGGTCCTGCGCCTGGGCGATGCGCTGGACCTCCGGGGTGCAAGCGTGCTGTTTTCCAACGAGCTCTTCGACGCGCAACCCTGCCGGCGCTTCGTGCGCCGCGGGGGAGCCTGGCTCGAGGCCGGGGTCGTGGAGAAGGACGGCGCACTCGGGGAGCAGCTCCTGGGACCTGTATCCGAAAATTGGTTGCCCGCCGACGCGCCCGACGGCTACCGCTTCGACGCCCCGCGGGCGGCGGCCGCGCTGGCCGCGCGCCTGGCGGCGGGCGCCTGGTCCGGCCTCTTCCTCGCCTTCGACTACGGGAAATCCCTCGCCGAACTCGCCCACGAGACCCCCGCAGGCACGGTGCGCGCCTACCACCGCCACCGGCAGGTCACCGACCTGCTCGCACAGCCGGGGCAACAGGACCTGACCTGCCACTTGTGCTGGGACTGGATCGCGGACGCGCTCGAAGGGGCGTCGTTCCTGAAACCGTCGCTCGAGTCGCAGGAGACGTTCTTCGTCAAACACGCCGGCGCCCACATCGCCGCGGAGATCGAACGCGAGGCCCGCGGTGCCAGCCCCCGGAAGCTCGCCCTCGTGCAGCTCCTGCATCCCGCACACCTGGGACGCAAGTTCCAGGTCATGCACGCCTGGCGCGCGCAGCCGGCGGCGAAGTAGTAATTTTACCGTGCGGAACACTCAGGTTTGCATGCCACGCGTTGTCCGTCATCGTCCACCGCCGTCGACCGAATGAGCAACCTGGGTGACCCCGACTTTTCCAGTGAGGAAAGCGCCCCCGCCCCCGAGTCTCTGAACGGAGCTTCCCCTGGCTCCCAACTCGAGGACGCCCGTTTTCCCACTCCCGGCGCAAGCTGGCTGAAGACCTACGAGGTCCTCAGCCAGGTTGAGCGGGCGCAATGCGGCCCCTCGTGGACCGCCACCCACCTCGCCAGCCGCAGGAACGTGGTCATCGTCTGGGTCCGGTCCCCCGACCCCCGCCACGACGATGCCTGGGACCGGCTCCGCGCCTGCACCTCACCGTCGCTGCTCAAGCCGGTGGAAGGTCGTCTGATCGAAGACCGTCGGTTTGAGATTTTTGAGGACTGCGGAGGCGTTCCCCTGACCGAGTGGAAGGCGACAAATCCGCCTCCCTCACCCGACCTGCTCAAGGCCTGGCTGACCGACCTGGCGGACGGGATCGAGAGCCTGCAGCGCAGCGGGCTCATCCACGGCCGGATCGAACCCGACAATCTCCACGTCGTCGAGGACCGCAGCCCACCCCGCCTGGTCATGGCGGGCCTGGAGTCGGTCACCGTGTTCGCCCGGGCCGAGGCGGTACCGATCGCGACGGATCCGTTCTACGGTCCGCCCGAATCGGTCGGCACACCCGCGCAGCCCGGCGGCGAGGGGCTGCTCGTGTGGGACTGGTGGTCCGTCGGCCGAGTCTTTCAGGAGCTCGTGCTCGGCCGGCACATCCTCGAGCACATGCTGGATTTCACGATGTCGCGCCAGTCCAACGACGACCGCGAATTCGCCGAGAAGCTGCTGCTCGAGCAGGCCCACGGCGAGACGAAGGCCGGCGGGCTCGAGGCCATGCCCGCCATCGACAAGCGCGTGGACCTGCTTCTCCACGGCCTGCTCACCGCCTCCGTGGACGCACGATGGGGCCTCCAGGACGTGCGCCAGTGGATACAGGGAGAGAGCCCCGCCGCGCGTTACCTGATCGGACGAAACGAGCGACTGTTTCGCTGGCGCGGCCGCGCCTGGACCGTCCCCGAGGCGGCCGAGGCCATGCGCACGGAAGAGTTCTGGGAGGAGGCGCGGCGCCAGGTGTTTGACAGCGGCGAGTCCGACACGCTCGCCCACTTCGTGCGGTCCGACCCGGGCATGCAGGCCTGGGCGCAAAAGATTGACGAGAGTTCGGCCCTCGCGAAGTCGCCGGCCCTGGCGTCGATCCCCGCCGTCCCCCTCCGCGAGCTGGTCCTCGCAATCGCCCTGCAGCGCCTCGCCGGCGGACCGCTGGTCCACCGCGGACGCGCGATGGAGAACCTGTATCTTCGCGATCTCGCCGCCGCGGACAAATTCGCCGGCACCCACCTGCCCTTCATCCAGGTGCTCACGAACGCAACCGTCGTCCCGATCATCGAGAAGGTCGATGCCGGCGCCGCACGGATGCTGAGCGACGCGGCCAAGCTGGCCCAGCGGGCGCTCGAACGCTGCCTGAAGCAACGATGGATGACCCGCAGCGCGACCGCCGAGATCATGCGCCTGTGGACGCTCGCGTTTGACGCGGCAAGCGTGAGCCAGGCCGAACGTCAGTCGCTCAAGGATCGTTTCGCGCGCAGCGACAACGCGGACATCGAGGCGATGTTCAATGCCGAGAACAACGCACCGGAGGAGGTGTTGATCCTCGCATGGATGACGCCCAACGCGCAGCAGAAGTATGGGTTCGTCACCCACGAGGAATGGAACGGACGTCAGCAGGCCGCGCTCTCGGACCGCGGGCGGCTCCTGGCGTCGATCCTTTTTTGGAGACGACTCCGCAAGGTGCTTCGGTTTGCCCCCATACTGTTCGGCGGACTGCTCACGATCGCCCTGACCTGGACGCTCGCGGCGGCAGTGGTCGGCTTCGCCTGGCCCGGGATGGGAGGCCTCCCCATCGCGTTTCTGCCGGCAATCGCTGCAATCATACTGCGGGCGGCGTTCCCCGGGATGATCCAGCCGCTGGTCATCGAATTCGCCCCACGCTCCTCACCCTGGCGCGTGTGGGACGGAGTCGCGCGCTGCGAAAAGGAGCTGTCGGGCTACGCAGAGCACGCAATGCACGAGCGGGACCTCGTCCACGCGCTGTCCGAAATCAACGCGGACCTCCGGCGCATCAACAGCGCGGCCAAGCCGGTTCGCCTTCCCCCTCACCTCGCCCCGGCAAAGACCGCCGCCACGCTCTCGTGGCTGATCCTCGCCTGCGCCGTGTTCCTCGCCGGCAACCGGATCCGGCACACGCCCGCGCCATTCAAGCACTTCGCCGACACCTGGAGCTCCAGGGTTCACACCCCCGACGAGGCTTGGTATCCGCCGCCCCAGAAGGAGAAACAGGACTTTCCGTTCGTGCACCCCAAGAACCCGCCGACGGTCATCCCCGTCGGACACGGCGTGGCGTCCGAGGCCATCGTGCTAGCGGCGCGCAACAAGGGCGCATACCTGGTGCAGGACTACAAACCCACCGACATCGGAGCGCCGGTGCTGGTGCAGGTGCCAACCGACGAATATTTCGGCTTCCTGCTCTACGATCCCGTGGCACGGAAGATCATGGACAACCGGGTGATCGTCCTGAAGGACATCCCACCCCGCCGCGTCTTCATCAGCATCGATGGCCGCCCGGTCTTCGTGCCGAACTATTGAGTGGAATCGCCACGAAAAAGACGAAATTCCAGCAGGAAACCGCAGTGAACAGAAGGAAACGAAGATAACAAAGAAGGCTGAACAAAGCGATTACACGAACTCACAGAACGAAAATCCACTCACCCAAACGGTGAATCAATCAAAGCGCACGATTCTGTAGTAAGCAGTTTGTCCTTCGTTCACTTCGTCACCTTCTGCTCCATTGAATCGCTGAATTCAGGTTCATGTTAAGCGGCTCGTTCTTCGTGACCTTCGTTTCCTTCTGTTCACGTCTGCTGCTGAATTTGGGATTACAGGCTTTAGGCTGAACGGGCCGCGTCAGGCGGTCAGCGACAGCAGCACCACGCCCGCGACCGCGACTACGGCGCCTGCGTAGTAGCGCGGTTTTGGCCGCCGGCCCTCGAGCCACAGCGCGAAGGGGATCGTGAGCAGCGGCGACGCGGAGACGACCGGTTGCACCAGGCCCGCAGGCGTCGAACTCAGCGCCCACTGGTAGCAGGCCACGCCGAGGACCGGACCCGTGAGCGCGTTGGCCGCAACCCAGGGCCAGGCCCGGCGCAGGCCGCCGTCGGCCGGCGTATCCGTTTCCCGGCGACGCCTGGCGGCGCACCAGACGAGGGCCGCCGCGGCGACCCCAAGCCCGCCGAGCACGCGCAGCCAGGCCGCCTCGCCAGGGTCGGGAATGCGCCCGGCCAGATGCGCCACCGCGTAGGCCTTGCGGCTGATCACCGCGCCAAGCCCCTGTCCGAGCGCCGACACCAGGGCCCACGCCACGCCCGTCCTCCAGGCGCGCGGCTCGAGGCTGGGCCAGCTCGAGGGCATCAGCCCGATCGCCACGCCGAGCACGGTAAGCGCCGCGAGCGCCCATTGGCCCGCACCGAGGCGGGTTCCTAGCCAGGCCGCCTCGCCGCCTGCCGCGACCCAGACCGTGAGGCACTGCACGATCAGCATCGAGAGGCTGGCGCCCAGCCTCGGCAGCGCCTGGAACATCGCCAGGCCGCCCAGGCCGAAACCCGCCACGCCGCTCAGAAATAGCCAGGCCGCGACCGAGGGCCCCGCGGCTGCGCCGCCCTGGAAGGCGACCCACGAGCCGAGCACAAGCGCCGCGACGACCAGCCGCGCGAGATTGGCCGGCACCGGACCGAGCAGCAGCGCGGAGCGACCCGCGAAGACCGCCGTGACCGCGAAAAAGATCAGGGTAAGAAACGCGCCGGCCATGCGCGGCGAGTCTCGCCGCGCAGCCGTCCCCTGTCGAGCGCACCCTCAACGCCAACGCCGCACGGGAAAGCGGAGGGGAAAGAAGCGAGCAGCCCGTTCGACAGGCTCAAGGCCTTCGGCGGAAATCGAGCATGATTCCAGCGGTTGGCGAGGACGATGTGGAGTGCCTTGACCTGGAGTGCGGAATCACGATTCCGCCCTGCGCGGGAGGCTAGGCCTCCCGGCTCCTCGCGAGTCCGCGTCACGTCTGCGCGGACTCATGCACCAATCGCGGCAGTAGCCGCTGATTCGAAAGGCGGAGAGCAGAGCCCCTCGTCCCAGGGCGAAGGCGGAAGACGTTCTGCTTTGGGAGTGCGGAGCCGCGATTCCACCCTTGGACACGAGCCTCGGCTCGTGCCTGGAGGTTTCGGGATCCGAAACCTCCACCGCGGGCGGTCGAGCCCACTCGTTCCGGAGCTGCAAGCCGCCAAGTCGGCCCGTCAAAAGCGGAATCGAAATTCCGCACTCAAAAAATGAAGAGCTTGCATGCGGCTGGAGCTATGGAGTGCGGATCCTCCCAAAGGCCCTGAGCCAGCCAAACAGGGGCTCCGTCCCGCGCCTGCGCATTCGCGCCGCGGGACGAGGCCCGAATCAGGCCCTGCGCTCAGCCGGCGCGCGAACGCACCGCGTCCGCGATGCGGGCCTCGGTCTCGGCCACCGGGATCTTGGCGACCTCCTTCTGGTCGCGCCACTTCAGCTCGACCACGCCCTCCTTGAGTCCCTTTCCGCCGACCGTGATGCGCAGCGGGAGGCCGATCAGGTCGGCATCCTTGAACTTCACGCCGGGGCGTTCCGCGCGATCGTCGATCAGCACGTCGGCCCCCGCGCTTTCCGCGGCGGTGCCGAGCTTCTTCGCCATCTCGAGAGCCGCGGCGTCCTGCGGATCGAGCAGGCACACCAGGACCTGGAACGGCGCGACTGACCAGGGCCAGAGGATGCCGTCGGCGTCGTGGCTCTGCTCGATGATCGCCTGCATCGTGCGGCTGATGCCGATGCCGTAGCAGCCCATCTCCATGAAATGGGTCTGCTTCTTGTCGTCGGTGTACACCGCGTTGAACTTTTCGGAGTACTTCGTGCCGAGCTTGAAGACGTGGCCCACCTCGATGGCGCGGCGGATCTTCAGCGGCGCGCCGCACTTCGGGCAGGGCTCGCCGGCCTTGACCGTGCGGAAATCGCCGAAGCTCGTGATCGCGAGGTCGCGGGTCACGTTCACGTTGCGCAGGTGGAAGCCGTCCTCGTTCGCGCCGGTCACGCCGTTGCCGATCAGGCGAATCGCGTGGTCCGCGAACACGCCGGCGAGGACCGAGGGATTCCGGATCGTGCCCTTCACCGCGCCCAGGCTGCCGGGCTTGGCTCCCAGGACGGGTTCGATCTCCTCGGGCGTGGCGGGACGGAAGAGTTTGAAGCCGAGGCTGCCGAGCTTGGCCTCCTCGAGCTCGTCGCAGCCGCGGAGGATGACGATGAACGGCTTGTCGTCGCCGACGTAGACCAGGGTCTTGAACTGCTTGTCGCCGGGAACCGAATACGGCGCGGCCTCGAGCGAGGCGATGGTGACGACGCCGGGCGTGGCGAACTTTTCGACGGCGCCGGCGGGCTCGGCGTCCTTGAGGTCCGCCGGGACGATGCCGCTCTTGGCCTTCTCGCGGTTCGCGGAATAGCCGCTCTCCTCGCAATACACGACGTCGTCATCGCCGACCTCGGCGGGCACCATGAACTCGTGCGAATAGCTGCCGCCCATCACGCCGGTGTCGGCCTCGACGGCGATGGCCTTCAGGCCGACCCGCGCGAAGAATGCCTCGTAGGCAGCCTTCATGGCCAGGTAGCTCTTGATCGCGCCGGCGTCGTCGGCGTCGAACGAATACGCGTCCTTCATGATGAACTCGCGGGCGCGCATCAGCCCGTAGCGCGGGCGGATCTCGTTACGGAACTTGGTGGCGATCTGGTAAAAGTTCTTGGGCAGGTCGCGATAGCTCGTGATTTCCGTCTTCACGAGGGGGGTGATGATCTCCTCGTGGGTGGGCCCCAGGACGAACTCGGGATCGCGCGGGGCGCGTTTTCCGGCGCCGGCGTGATCGGCGCGGTACATGATCTCGCGTGCGGCCTCCCAGCGGGGCCCCTGCTGCCAGTTTTCGACCGGGTGCACGTGGGGCATCCAAAGCTCGATGGCGCCGGCCCGATCCATCTCCTCGCGGCAGAGTTCGGTGATCTTGCGGATCACGCGCAGACCGAGGGGCATGTAGGTGTAGAGACCGCCAGTGAGCTTGCGCACGAGGCCAGCGCGCACGAGCAACTTGTGGGACGTGATCTCGGCGTCCGCGGGACTCTCCTTGAGCGTGGGAACGAAAAACTGCGACCAGAGCTTCATAAAGCCCGGCACCGAAGCAAGGCGCCCCCCGAAGGGCAACGGTAAAGCAGACTCACCGTTGCTCTCTCGCTCCAGCGACGGTCTTTTGTCATCGGTCCGGAAATGACAAATGAGAGGGGCTCTGACTTTTGGCTAATCCGCTGACCCCGTTTCCGCTCTGGTAGCGTTGGAATGAAGTCCACCGAGCGATCAGCAGCTGGCAGACTGCCATTACCTCGGGGCCGGTCACCCGGTGGGCGACTATCAGCTGCATATCGTCGATGTACACGGCCACCTCGCTGCACTACTGGTGTGGGGGGGGCGGCCAGCTACGCCCCGAAGGACAGGGATAGGTCGATTGGTTGGTCAGCCACCGCAGCACGTCTCAAGCTCATCGTACAGAACCGGCGCTTCCTGATCCTGGCCAGAACGGAGCTCTCGACCGCAATATGAGCGTTGCCTTGGCAGACGACGTGGGAGTCTACTCAAGACTAGATTCACCAGAAATTTCGGATCCTTCCGGTTCCGATTTCGACTTTTTTCCATCATGCACGCCAAAGACGCTTGTGACGAATGCTTGTGCTTTGCCATGTCTGGACGGACTCGATTTAGAATTCGAGAACACGGGCGGAATACTGATGGATGGAGGTCGTCGGCCCGAAGGAGTGTGTGACCGTGCAAGCCGACGATAAGAAGGATCGTCCGGAATTCCCCGTGGACTTTTACGCACACTCTGCGGAGAACGAGCAACATCACCGTTTGCCGGCACAATCTGGAAAATGGCAGCTGCTCCGATCCCACCTCGAGGAGGTTGCAAAAATCGCCGCCGAATTCGCCGCCCCATTCGGAGCCGCTGACGAGGCGCGCCTAGCTGGCTTGCTGCACGACCTCGGAAAATACCAACCGGGCTTTCAGCAGTATCTCCAGAGAGGTTCTCCGCGCACGCCACACGCAATTCACGGTGCGGCTGTGCTCAAACGTTTTCCCCATGTGGCCAATGTCATAGCCGGTCATCACGCGGGCCTGCAGAACTTCGACTCCGAATTCACGGAAAAGCTAAACGACCTTGGGTCCTCGCCCCCAGGAAGAGCGCTGCTGGAGTCGCTGGTCGCCGCGTTCAGATCCGACGGGCTTGCATTGCCTCCAAAACCCAATTCTCCGCCATTTCCAGAGCGAGGAGACGCTGCCGAAGACCTCCGCGTCCGCCTGCTACTTTCTGCGCTGGCGGACGCCGATTACCTCGACACGGAACGCCATTTTCTCAGAGCCGCTGGCAAGGTCCGGCCTGAGCCGGTCCACGCCTCGCTCGCCGAGTTGTTGGCAAAACTCAACGACCGCCTGAAGCGCTTCTCGGACACCAACACGACGTCTCTCGGCAGGCTTCGTACTCGGATCTCCGCCCACTGCGCAGCCGTCGGGCGTTCGTCGGCCCCAGGTGCATACTCGCTCACAGTTCCCACAGGCGGAGGAAAGACTCTGGCCTCGGCCGCATTCGCTCTCCATCACGCCGCCGCTCGCGGGTTTGAGCGCGTCGTATATGTGATCCCCTACACTTCCATCATTGAGCAGAACGCGCGCGTCTTCGCGTCGGTCTTCGGAGAGGAAAACATTCTGGAACACCACAGCCTAGCGGACTGGCAGACCGGAGATGAATCCGAAGAGGCACCAGACGTCCGGGCGGAGCGCAACAAGCTCGCTGCCGAAAATTGGGACGCCCCATTCATCCTTACCACCAATGTTCAATTTTTCGAGAGCCTGCATAGCCATCGTCCTTCGGCCGTCAGAAAGCTGCACCGTCTACTGGGTGCCGTGGTGATCTTCGACGAATGCCAGACCTTTCCACCCGAACTGCTCGATCCGTCTCTCGCAACGCTCCAGGCGCTTCAATCCTACGGGAAAACCTCGTTCGTCTTCTGCACTGCGACCCAGCCGGCCTTCGAGCGACGGGAATTCTTCCCGGCGGGGTTCCCGTCGCTCTCCGAGATCATCCCTCCTGATGAGACCTGGCGCCTCCACGAGCGGCCCGAATTCAGGCGTACCCGAATCCGTTATTCGGACACTTCCATAGACCTCGAAGAATTCTCCCGTCGGGTCGCAGCCTGCGATCGCGCGCTCGCCGTCGTCAATACCCGTCGCGCTGCCCGGGAGCTCTTTGATGCCGTGCATCGCCTGGGCGCCGATGCGAACATCTTCCATCTCTCAACCTACATGTGCCCGGCGCACCGGCAGACCGTCTTCAACGAGATCCGCCGCCGGCTTGTATCTCCGGGAGAATCCTGCCTCGTCGTCTCCACGCAGTTGATCGAAGCCGGCGTGGACCTCGATTTTCCAAAAGTCTTCCGCGTCTTGGGTCCGCTCGACTCGATTCTCCAGGCAGCGGGGCGCTGCAATCGGGAAGGGATGCTTTCAGACAGCGCTGGACGGCGCTGTCTCGGCGAAGTGGAAGTGATTACGCTCGCCGATGCACCACTTCCCCCCGGTATCTACAAACGGGCTACCGCGCTGGCATCGAAATTCCTGCCCTCCGGTGAAGGAGGCGAGATCCCTCCCGACGCGATCCAACGTTATTTCCGGGAGCTGTATCACGACACCGAACGTGACAAATACGGCATCGCCCACCTGCGCGCACAACGGCTCCACCGGACCCTCGGCACGACATATCGGTGGATCGACGAGGACGAGCCGACTGAATCGGTTCTCACCGACTACAGCGAGGAGGGCCGCCGCTGGATCGCCGCCCTCGAAGATCAGGGATATGAGCCACCGAGCCGCCAACAACGCCGCGCGATCGAGAGGCAATCCCTCAATCTACGCGCTTCCGAGGTTCTGAAAGGCGAACGCTCTGGCATACTCAGAAAGCTCCAGTGCGGAGTCACAGTAACCCAACACAGCTACGACGATCGTTTCGGTTATGATCCAAACGGCGTGCTGAGCGGGAAGCATACGATTTTCTAGAAGGAACAGGCCGTCCGAAATCTAGAAATTCCGGACGGCCGTTATTCAATACGAACCATTTACCTACTTCTATTTCAATCCACACGAAGCCAATAGTTTAGCCTCATGAACCTACCGTCTTCTGATCATCTTTTGGCCTCGGTCAGAATATGCCAAGGGATATTTAGCTTGCCCTTGGCTCCTTTTATCGGTCAGAAGAAGGTAAATGGTCAAGTACAGATTAGTCATCGGTATTTTTCGCGATCCCGACACGGGCTATGTCGCAAGCTGCGCAGCTGTCTCGGGATTAAATGGATACGGAAATACACCCGAAATCGCGTGCAACGACCTGCAAGAGCGCCTGTTCGGCAATCTAGACGATATTCGGTCCCTTCCGAATCCGGAGATGGAATTGGTCTCACTTCACGAAACTGAAATTGAGTTCTCACCTTTCAGCCAAATCTAGCTCACTACCATGCCTGTAGCCACCTCGATCTCCCTGAAAGTCTGGGGCGACTTCGCTTGTTTCACCACGCCCGAGGCTCGTGTCGAACGCCTCTCGTACCCGGTCATCACCCCGTCCGCAGCACGCGGCATTCTCGAAGCCATTCTCTGGAAACCCCAGATTCGCTACGAACTCGACCGGATTACTGTCCTTAAGCCGATCCGTTTCATGTCTGTTCGACGAAACGAAATCCAAGGCACCGTCGCGGTCAAAGGCTCTGCCGGAGTCAATGCATGGATGAAGGATGCCTCCGACTACGAACCGTACCTCGTCGATTCCGCCGGCCGCGACGACGTTCAGGGAGAAAACCGCACCCAACGTAATAGCGTGATTCTCCGCGATGTGGCCTACCTGCTCGAGGCCCGCTTGATCGTCAAGGTTCCCTCCCCTGAAAATCCACCCGCCAAATATCGCGAGATGTTCGCAAGGCGTGCCTCTCAAGGTCAATGCGTGCGCCAGCCCTGCTTCGGTATCCGGGAATTCGCCGCGTTCTTCGCCTTGCCCGACGGCTCGGAAACTCCAGCAGAGGAGTCCCGAGAATTGGGCGTGATGCTTTATGACCTCGACTTCCCCACCGACGGCCCGGTCGGGGCGCGGCCGCCAGAGTCAGCCCTCTTCGCCCCCGCCCGCCTCGAAAAAGGCGTCCTCGATGTCACCGCCATGCGCAGAAACCTCTTTCGTCGGGCCTGAGTCATGATCTTTCCCGCACTCCATCGCTTCGCCCAGTCTCGAGGTCTTCTCGACGACCTTGATTTTACAGAGCAAACCATCCACGCCCACTTCGACCTCCAGCCGGACGGCACGCTCATAGGAGTTTTTCCTGTGGGCGAGAAGGGTAACCTGGTGAAGAAACCAGTCTCCCGCATAGCCTCCCGAAACTCTGCAGCGATCGCCTACCTGGGAGCCGACAACGCCAATCGCGTGATTCCCGGTCTGGATCCCGAGGCCAAGCGCCTGACGATCGAGACTCAACTACTCTTCCTCGAACAACTTCGCACCGCCGCCGCCGAGACCGACCATGCAGGCATCACCGCAGTAACGCGGTTTCTCGATAACCTGGCCTCGGATGAAGCGGCGCGTATTTCTGTGAAAGCCGCCTTCGATGCACAAAAGCTAAAGGTGTCCGACTGGATCACCTTCCGGGTGGAGGGCTACGACGGCTATCTGATTGAATGGACCGTTCTGAAGGATTGGTGGCGGCGAAAATGCGCCGCCAAGCGCGAGTCCGCCGCGGCTAGCTCCACGGATCCGCTAGTTCCCTGCATGGTGACCGGCCGCCTCTGCACTCCCGTCCGAACCCACGGCACCCGGATCAAGGTTGCTCCCGGTGGTCTACCCGGCGGCGTGGCACTCGTCTCCAGCGACAAGCCGGCATTCGGTTCCTATGGTTTTGAGAAGTCGCTTGTCAGCCCCATGTCCGAGGAAGCCGTCGAAGGCTATATCCGGGCGACCAACTACCTCGGCGACAAGACGCATCCGGATCACCACTACCGCACGACCGACACGATCTACCTGTTCTGGTGCGATCAGCCTGACTTCACGGCCAACCCTGCCAAGGCCGTCGAAGAAGGAACTGGCCCCGAAACGGCGGAAGGTTCGGACTGGTTGTCGCTGGAGGTCGCGAACACAACAGCAGCCGCTCCGCTCTCGGATTCTCCGCAGGCGGCGGTGAAGGTTTTTGGGAGCCCCCAAGTCGGTGCGATACCAGCCGGGACCGACGCAATGAAAGCCAGATTCTACTGCCTCGCCCTGAGCGGCAGCTCAGCTCGTGGCATCATCCGAGGCTGGATCGACGAACCCCTTCCGAAAGCCATCGAGAACGTTCGCACATGGTTCGAAGATCTACTCATCCCTCTTGACAGGGCTATCTTCGATCCGGCGGACAAGACCAAGGACCTGAAGAAACGCCGGCGCCTCGCCGAGCCTGGCGATAGACATTCGCGATGGCCTCTCTGGCAGCTAGTGGCGGCTCTTGAAGGGAAAGGTGACTCGACTCCCGAATTGGCCCGCCAACGGACGCTTCTCTTTTCCTGTGCGCTGCTCGGCCGATGCTACCCGGTTCCGCTCGAGCTCATCGCCACAGCCTGCCGTCGGATCTCCACCTCGGGCGACTGTTCCCCGCCCCGGGCGGCCCTGATCCAGATGCTTCTCCGCCGACATTTTTTCCAACAAACCGAACTCAAGCTCACGACCATGTCCTCCATCGACGACCATATCCAAAATTCACGAGCCTTCCGCTCCGGTAGGCTCCTTCGCGTGCTCCACGGCATCCAAGCCAAGGCATTGGGCGACAGAAACGCCTCCGTGATCGACAAATTCTACAGTTCGGCGTCCGCCACCCCGGCCGCGGTCCTTGGCGGTCTGGTTGCCAAGGCGCAGCCCCACCTTTCGAAAATCCGCAAGGAGCATCCAGGACTCGCCGTCTGGTATGACGAACAACTCACCGACATCGTCAGCGGAATAGTCGAACAGGGCGGATTCAAGGACACACACGACCCCGCCGAACAGGGCGAATTTGCCTTAGGGTTCTACTATCAGCGAATCCTCGCTCGTAAGGAGAAACCAGAGGCCGATGAAGACCTCGCCGCCAACGTGGCCGAATAGTCCAGTCTTTCTCATCTCAAACCCGAAACTTACGACTCCATCACCATGAGCCAGCCCATCAGCAATCGCTACGACTTCATCTACCTCTTCGACGTTCAGGACGGCAATCCGAACGGCGACCCCGATGCCGGCAATCTCCCGCGCGTCGACCCCGAGACCTATCGTGGCCTCGTCACCGACGGAGCCATCAAACGGAAGATTCGCGACTATGTGCTGCTGGCCAAGGCAGCCACGCCCGAGTCCGCAGAAGCCGGCTACGAGATCTATTTTCAGACCAAGGGCGGTCCCGAAAAGCGCGTGCTCAACACGCTTCACGAGCAGGCATATACGGCAATCGGCGCCAAATCCGCAGACAAGAAATATGCCGATCAAGTCAAAGCGCGCCAATGGATGTGCGCCCACTTTTGGGACGTCCGCACCTTCGGCGCCGTCATGTCGATGAAGGAAAACAACTGCGGCCAGGTCCGTGGTCCGGTCCAGCTTACCTTCGCGAGATCAGTCGACCGGATCTTCCAGCAGGAGATCGCCATCACCCGAAAGTCCGTAACGAACCAGGAGGATGCCGAAAAACAGATCGCGAAAGATGGAAACATCACGGGCACCATGGGCCGCAAATCCATCGTTCCCTATGGCCTCTACCTGACCCACGGTTTTGTATCCGCCCACGAAGCCGCCGGCACCGGTTTCACCGACACCGACCTCGCGCTGCTGTGGGACGCCCTGAAGGGTATGTTCGATCACGACCGTTCGGCAACCCGCGGACTCATGGCACCCCGCAAGCTGATCGTCTTCAAGCATCAGAGCTCACTTGGCAATGCGCCTGCGCATAAGCTGTTTGAAACTCTCAAGATCACGCGTGTCGGCACCGACGAAGTTCCCCGCTCATTCGGCGACTATTCCGTGACGCTCGATCGCTCTGGCATCCCGACAAATGTTGAGGTGCTGGAGCTTCTATAGGCTCGGCATGGCAGAGGCCTCCAAGGTGGAGAGAGTCGGTCCGGCAGCGCCCGATTCGCTGCCGTTGTCGGCGCTCAACCATCATCTCTATTGCGAACGCCGTGCCTACCTCATCCACGCGGAAGGCGTCTTCGTGGACAACGAGCACACGACGATGGGCACGCTCATTCACGAGTCCGTCGACACTCCAGGGTATGAACATCGTGCAGGTTGGGAATTGCTGCGGGCGTTGCCGCTTTTTTCCGACTCGCTTGGCCTGGCCGGAAAGGCCGACCTTGTAGAGGTCCGACGCGATCCCGCTTCGGGAGCAATCGTCGAAGCTCGGCCTGTTGAATACAAAAAGGGGCCGGCGCGGCGTTGGTTCAACGACGAGGTACAGCTCTGCGCCCAGGCACTGGCCCTGGAGGAGATGCTCGGTCTGCGCATCGAAACAGGGCTGGTATTTCACGCAGCATCATCGAAACGCTCGGAGATCGCCTTTGGAAAGGACCTCCGGGCTCTGACCGCAGCGACGGTTGGTGCGTTGCGCGTGTCGCTCGCACGACATTCGGCGCCTCCCGCCACACTCAAGCCCCAGTGCGAAGGCTGCTCTCTGCACGGCGTCTGCCTTCCCGAGTCCTCCGACCTACCCAAAGTTCAGTTGTACGAACCTCGCGACTACACCTGAGGGGAGCCGGATTCATCAAACCATGGCCCAAACCCTGCAAAACGTCCTTTATCTGCTCAGCCCCGGGCTCTCGCTGCGCCGCGACGGGCTGGCGCTGAGGGTCGAGCAAGATAAACAGCTCAAGCTCTCATTGCCTGTTCACAACTTGGAGTCAGTCTTTGTCTTTGGATCTGATATCTACGTTTCACCGTCGGCCATGCGGCTTTGTTGGGAGAACGGAGCGAGCATTTGCTTTTTCACCGACTGGGGCCGACTCGAGGCAAGAGTGGAGGGCGTCCCCCAGGGGTCAGTTCTGCTGCGACGCGACCAACACGCGGCCGCATCGTCGCTCTCCCGGACGGCGGCGCTCGCTCGCTCATTCGTGGCCGGAAAGCTCCAGAACACTCGCTGGCTGCTCGCGCGAAGCGCCCGCGACGCCCTCGAGGACGAAGACCGGGGACTGCTCAGAACCGCGGCCGACGTGCAGGCATATCTCCTGCGAGAACTCAGCCGAACGGAAGACAACCTGGACGTCATCCGAGGGGTGGAAGGAAGGGCTGCCGCGATCCATTTCGAGGTATTCGGCCGCCACCTACGCCCGGCCTTTCGGGCAGCGTATCCATTTGATGGACGGAACAGGCGGCCGCCTCGCGATGCCGTGAACGCGGTGCTTTCATTTCTCTACGCCCTGCTACGGCACGACTGTGTATCGGCTCTGACGGCGACGGGCTTGGATCCTTTTGTGGGATTTCTGCACGCCGATCGGCCCGGCAGGGAATCGCTGGCGCTGGACCTGATGGAGGAATTCCGCCCGTGGGTGGAGCGCCTTGCGCTGACATTGCTGAACCGCGGCGAATTGAAGCCGGCGCAGTTCGTTGAACGGGACGGCGGTGCCGTTGAGCTAACGGATGTGGCTAGGAAGGCTCTTGTGAGCGCATATCAGCAAAGGAAGATGGAGGAGGCGGTACACCCTCTCTTCCGGGAGACAGTGCGGCAAGGGCAACTTGTATTCATCCAGGCACGCCTCCTCTCACGTGCGCTCCGTTCGGAAGTCGACTATACGCCTCACTTGTTTAGTTGAGGAAGATCCATGTTTTTGGTGATCACCTATGATGTCAGCACACGCGACGAGCGGGCGGGAGCGCGTCGGCTCCGGCGCGTGGCCAAAGCCTGCACATCCTACGGAGTGCGGGTGCAAAAATCGGTCTTCGAGATGCAGCTCGGACAGAAGGAATGGGTGGATTTGAAACAAAGGCTGCTCGCCGAAATTGACGAGACGCAGGATTCCCTGCGGATATATTTCATCGACCAGGAAGCGACGAAGAAGATTGAGCATCACGGAGTGAAGCCGGCCTTGAACGTAGTGGAAGACACATTGGCGCTGTAAGCTGGTTGGTCACCCCGTCAGTTGCGAACCGGATGCTTCGGTGAACAAGGCATCGTTTCGCAAAACGAGTAAGCCATTGTCTCCAACGAGCCTAGATGGGCGCATGCTGAATCTCGTGAGTTCAGGAATGCCGATCTTTGACAGGTTCGCAAATTGGATACAGAACCCGTTTGCGTTCAATTGCTGGCATTGAACGTGGTCGCTCCGCTCCACCGAGCGGAGCGTGGATTGAAACAATGGCCTGGTAGGCGAAGGGGCCCGCGCTACCTGTCGCTCCGCTCCACCGAGCGGAGCGTGGATTGAAACCGCGAATTCCGCCGAGCGGGCCTTCTGCATCGGGTCGCTCCGCTCCACCGAGCGGAGCGTGGATTGAAACACCGAGTTTTATCTTGCTGAGGCATCCGACCCGGTGTCGCTCCGCTCCACCGAGCGGAGCGTGGATTGAAACCCAATCGACATTCGAGAGCCGCTTCGAGGTGAAGTCGCTCCGCTCCACCGAGCGGAGCGTGGATTGAAACTACCGCAAAGGCTCGTTTTTCGCGACGATGGAGGTCGCTCCGCTCCACCGAGCGGAGCGTGGATTGAAACCAACAGACTCGCTATCGTGGGTCTCGTCGGAATGTGTCGCTCCGCTCCACCGAGCGGAGCGTGGATTGAAACTCGGGATCTTGGTCTTCCGCGGCATCCTCGTCGAGTCGCTCCGCTCCACCGAGCGGAGCGTGGATTGAAACTTCGCGTATCCGTAGAGTGTGAGCCCGGAGGCCTGTCGCTCCGCTCGGTGGAGCGTGGATTGAAACCAGGTGAGGATCACCGTACAGTCGCGATCGTCCTGTCGCTCCGCTCCACCGAGCGGAGCGTGGATTGAAACCTTTGCATTGGCGATTGCGCGAAATCATTTGGTGTCGCTCCGCTCCACCGAGCGGAGCGTGGATTGAAACCTCGGGGATCGCAACACCTCGTACGGTGAGCCGAGTCGCTCCGCTCCACCGAGCGGAGCGTGGATTGAAACATTGGCTGTTACCGACAACCCCGCCCCCCCTATAGTCGCTCCGCTCCACCGAGCGGAGCGTGGATTGAAACTTCTGCTTTTGCATTCCACTGCGCCATCTCCTGCGTCGCTCCGCTCCACCGAGCGGAGCGTGGATTGAAACGTACTTCGCGAGCTGGGCTTCCACCTGAGCGAGCGTCGCTCCGCTCCACCGAGCGGAGCGTGGATTGAAACCACGTCCTAGCAGCCATCGGCGTGAACCGCGACGGTCGCTCCGCTCCACCGAGCGGAGCGTGGATTGAAACTCCTCGATCGATCCCGAGCGCCTCTACCTCTGCGGTCGCTCCGCTCCACCGAGCGGAGCGTGGATTGAAACGCCTATCGGCTTCTCGATTCGCAATTTTTCGGAGGTCGCTCCGCTCCACCGAGCGGAGCGTGGATTGAAACCAAGACGAGATCCGCGACGCCGTCTATGATGACGGTCGCTCCGCTCCACCGAGCGGAGCGTGGATTGAAACTTGGTTCATTCACGGGTTGGGAACCGACAGTCGTCGCTCCGCTCCACCGAGCGGAGCGTGGATTGAAACTGATTGACACACAGGTAACAATCGGGACGACCTGTCGCTCCGCTCCACCGAGCGGAGCGTGGATTGAAACCCAAAGCCCTGGCGCTTCAGCTCTATCGCGGCTTGTCGCTCCGCTCCACCGAGCGGAGCGTGGATTGAAACTCGTGAAGTTCGCCACCGGCTGCGCATCGGTCGAGTCGCTCCGCTCCACCGAGCGGAGCGTGGATTGAAACTACGCCCCGCTGAGCATGTATTACGATCGGCACAGTGTCGCTCCGCTCCACCGAGCGGAGCGTGGATTGAAACCGTGATATGGAACTCGCCCTTTTCGGGGTCCGTGGTCGCTCCGCTCCACCGAGCGGAGCGTGGATTGAAACGGTGACTTGTTGCTGACGCTTGCGGCGAGCCAGCCGTCGCTCCGCTCCACCGAGCGGAGCGTGGATTGAAACAGCGACACTAGGCCAGGTGCGATACACTCATCTCGTCGCTCCGCTCCACCGAGCGGAGCGTGGATTGAAACAGTCGGTGATGGTCAGGTTGAGGTGCCTTTCGCGTCGCTCCGCTCCACCGAGCGGAGCGTGGATTGAAACATGGAGCAAGGAGGAGCTACGGCGCTATTGAATGTCGCTCCGCTCCACCGAGCGGAGCGTGGATTGAAACTTCCCCCACGAAGTGCCATCGGCATTGATGCGATGTCGCTCCGCTCCACCGAGCGGAGCGTGGATTGAAACTCTTCCATGGAACGCCCATGATTGGCCGCGTTGCGTCGCTCCGCTCCACCGAGCGGAGCGTGGATTGAAACAGAGGGTAGATTGTTGTCGAGGTCACGGCAGCATGTGTCGCTCCGCTCCACCGAGCGGAGCGTGGATTGAAACTTGAAGACGGCGTCGCGGTACTGCTTGAGCTTCTGTCGCTCCGCTCCACCGAGCGGAGCGTGGATTGAAACTCGCGTGGCTCAACCAGGGCGCCGCGCCCGAGGGTCGCTCCGCTCCACCGAGCGGAGCGTGGATTGAAACCTTGGCTTGGGAGATCTCGGCGGTGCGCTGGGCGTCGCTCCGCTCCACCGAGCGGAGCGTGGATTGAAACTCCGACGTTCGCGCTCGTCGAGGGGACGGCCGCGTCGCTCCGCTCCACCGAGCGGAGCGTGGATTGAAACAGGGCGTATATCCCTAGAGGGCTTTGCATCGGGTCGCTCCGCTCCACCGAGCGGAGCGTGGATTGAAACCCTCCGTTGGGGAGCGCCGCGATGGCGTTCGCGAGTCGCTCCGCTCCACCGAGCGGAGCGTGGATTGAAACATTTCGAACCACAGATTTTGGTTGGTCGGGCGGTGTCGCTCCGCTCCACCGAGCGGAGCGTGGATTGAAACTATATTCAGGCATTGATCGCGGTGGCTGCCGCCGGTCGCTCCGCTCCACCGAGCGGAGCGTGGATTGAAACATTGTCACTCCTTGTATTTGTATGGGGTGACTCGTCGCTCCGCTCCACCGAGCGGAGCGTGGATTGAAACACCCAAGTGAGGGCGGCAAGCTGCTCGTGCGTGGGTCGCTCCGCTCCACCGAGCGGAGCGTGGATTGAAACCCCCGGTGGATCGAATGGCCGTGGGCCATGTGGGTCGCTCCGCTCCACCGAGCGGAGCGTGGATTGAAACACTGGAGCCCACAGAGCGTTAGGGATCTGGTCCGTCGCTCCGCTCCACCGAGCGGAGCGTGGATTGAAACATGCCATGCCGGGCGAGGAGATCGGCGTTCGTGGTCGCTCCGCTCCACCGAGCGGAGCGTGGATTGAAACGATGTGTTTTCCATCGGCTGACTCGGTGATCGTGGTCGCTCCGCTCCACCGAGCGGAGCGTGGATTGAAACTCGGTGTTGGTTTCGGACATGGGAGGAGAGTTGGTCGCTCCGCTCCACCGAGCGGAGCGTGGATTGAAACGAGAAGTCGCCGTCGTAGAAGAAGGGGATGGAGGTCGCTCCGCTCCACCGAGCGGAGCGTGGATTGAAACGACGAGGTGGAGCGTACCGTCGTCGGGGGCAGGGGGTCGCTCCGCTCCACCGAGCGGAGCGTGGATTGAAACAGCGATGATCTCGGCGTGGGTGCCAATTTCATCGTCGCTCCGCTCCACCGAGCGGAGCGTGGATTGAAACGCGCAGTGCCTTCAGGACCTCAGGTTGATGAGGGTCGCTCCGCTCCACCGAGCGGAGCGTGGATTGAAACAAAAGAGGGCGGTCGCGTCGAGGTCCTTGGCCTGTCGCTCCGCTCCACCGAGCGGAGCGTGGATTGAAACTTCGGACGACTGCACCTTGTCCTCGGCGCGAGCCGGTCGCTCCGCTCCACCGAGCGGAGCGTGGATTGAAACCAGGTGTTCTCGATCGCCACCCTCTCCAACACCGTCGCTCCGCTCCACCGAGCGGAGCGTGGATTGAAACGCCTCCTACGTCTTCGATCCCAACTACAGCGACGGTCGCTCCGCTCCACCGAGCGGAGCGTGGATTGAAACTGCGCGCTTCTGATCCTCCACCGAAACGCCGATCGTCGCTCCGCTCCACCGAGCGGAGCGTGGATTGAAACCAGAGGGTGATGACCCAGGCTTGATCGCGGCTGAGGTCGCTCCGCTCCACCGAGCGGAGCGTGGATTGAAACCTGGTCTGATTCGGGCACAATCGGCAGGGCATTGCGTCGCTCCGCTCCACCGAGCGGAGCGTGGATTGAAACGAGATATGCCCCGCGCTGCATGCGCTTCTATCCGTCGCTCCGCTCCACCGAGCGGAGCGTGGATTGAAACACAAGGCGAAGGCCGCGAAGCTCAAGCTCGGCGAGTCGCTCCGCTCCACCGAGCGGAGCGTGGATTGAAACTTCGTGAGGACATAGGCGGTGGCGGCAAAACCCGTCGCTCCGCTCCACCGAGCGGAGCGTGGATTGAAACCTCGAAGGCTGCGGGAACCTATCCGCTGACCATGTCGCTCCGCTCCACCGAGCGGAGCGTGGATTGAAACCGGAGTCGAAGATGCAGCACGGCGAAGGCTCTCACGTCGCTCCGCTCCACCGAGCGGAGCGTGGATTGAAACCATCGTGGTGCGGAGCGCGCCATTCATGACTGCGGTCGCTCCGCTCCACCGAGCGGAGCGTGGATTGAAACTTTACTGGAAGGAGACGGCCTTTTTTGGAGGCATGTCGCTCCGCTCCACCGAGCGGAGCGTGGATTGAAACCGAGAAGGTCGTCTCCCTGATCCGTCGGCCTCTGGTCGCTCCGCTCCACCGAGCGGAGCGTGGATTGAAACACCCACGAAACCGTGCTCTCCGCCCTCGCGGTGGGTCGCTCCGCTCCACCGAGCGGAGCGTGGATTGAAACCAACGCAACGGTTGGCGAGTTCATGACGCTGCGCCGTCGCTCCGCTCCACCGAGCGGAGCGTGGATTGAAACAGGATCCAAGCAGCGCTCCGGAGGGATCCCGACAGTCGCTCCGCTCCACCGAGCGGAGCGTGGATTGAAACCTGATGACTCCGACCACCACGCCCCCGCAGACGGCGTCGCTCCGCTCCACCGAGCGGAGCGTGGATTGAAACACCTTCAAGATGAGGGCCAGCGGCACCAACAGGGTCGCTCCGCTCCACCGAGCGGAGCGTGGATTGAAACAGAGGCGGAGAAGCTGATCAGCGTCGGATCGCCGGTCGCTCCGCTCCACCGAGCGGAGCGTGGATTGAAACACGTCGGAAACGTGGATTCCGAGGACCGCACCGGTCGCTCCGCTCCACCGAGCGGAGCGTGGATTGAAACTCCGAGCGTGGTATCTCAAACACTCCATTTGCGGCGTCGCTCCGCTCCACCGAGCGGAGGGGAGTCCGCAAGGTTCAGGCAGAAAAACCATCTCCAAACGATTTTAGCCGGGATGGAGGGCCTGGAAGGACTGGCTGATGAAAGCGCTTGGGCGGGTCCGGCCTGTTGAGGTAGGCACGAAGGGACAGGCGACTTTTCTCCGGCGGGGCGGCGCGAGTCGTGCCTCGCGCCCAGAGGCTGAGCCGAGGCTCAGCACTCCATGTCGGAAGCAGAATCCACATGGAGAGAGAGTCCGCTAGGGACAGGCGGATGACCGTCCTCCGAGCCCCAAACGATAACTCATCAAACCCGGCCCGCTCGGAGATCGGGCCCTACCATAGATGAGGCGTTTCGTCGGAGGTCGGGAGCCGCCCGCCCAAAGTTCGGGCCCCACCGGGCGCGAGTCCAGCCTCGCGTTCCCCCATGCGCGGGACGGTGCCGGGTCACCGCACACATCGATTAGCAACGCACTCCAATTTCAGCATTTAGCGTTTTAGCTTTCAGCTTTTCCGTCCCCCATCCCTTCCATCCCCTTCATCCCTGTTAAATTCCAGTTCGCCCACCCAGGTCGTTGCGATCGGAGGGCGTCGGCCAGGAAGGGCCTCAGGGCAAACCGTGATCTCCCGGCCCACTCCCGGCTTGCTCGGTCGGATGACTGGAGGCATCATGATGCCGTTATGCGAACTACTCTTGGCATCAATGATGCGCTGCTCCGTGAATTGCGGCGCCGGGCGGCCGAATCCGGTCGTCCATTCCGAGCGGTGGTCGAGGAAACCCTCCAACTGGGGCTCGCCCGAGCCAGCCAGCCTGCGCGGGCACAACGTCCGTTCCGCGTCCGTCCGCACGCGCTCGGACTCAAGCCGGGTTTTCGTGGGGTCAGTCTCAATCAACTCTACGACCAGGTGGAGGCCGAGGCCACCGCCCGCAAACCGTGATCGTTCCCGACGTCAACCTGCTCGTATACGCTTACGACCGCACCGCGCCGGCACACCGCAGGGCCCGCGCGTGGTGGGAATCCGTCCTCTCCGGCTACGAACCGGTCGGCCTTCCCTGGATCGCCGTGCTCGCATTCGTCCGGCTGACGACTCACCCCACGCTCAACGACAACCCGATGACCGTCGTCCAGGCGCGCGAGTGCGTGGAGTCTTGGCTGGAACGCGGGCATGTGCGCCTTCTTTCTCCCGAGGCGACCACCTTTCTCCGGTTCTTCGAGTTGCTGGCTGTCGGCGGCGTCGGTGGCAATCTCTGCACCGATGCCCTTATCGCCGCTCTGGCCGAGGAGCACGGCGGCAAGGTGTACTCCAATGACGCCGATTTCGGCCGCTTTGCCGGAATCGCCTGGGAGAACCCGCTGCGCTAACACCATCCCAAGGCTTCAGATCCCGCCCCCCGAGGCGCGAGTCGAGTCTCGCGTCCCAAAGGCTGAGCCGAGGCTCAGCACTCCATATCGGAATCAGAATCCACATGGAGAGAAAGTCCGCCAGGGACAGGCGGATGGCCGTCCTCCGAGCCCCAAACGACAACTCATCAAACCCGGCCCGCTCGGAGATCGGGCCCTACCGGGCGCGAGTCCAGCCTCGCGTCCAAAGGCTGAGCCGAGGCTCAGCACTCCACATCGGAAGCAGAATCCACATGGAGAAAGAGTCCGCCAGGGACAGGCGGATGGCCGTCCTCCGAGCCCCAAACGACAACTCATCAAACCCGGCCCGCTCGGAGATCGGGCCCTACCGGGCGCGAGTCCAGCCTCGCGTTCCCGCATGCGCGGGACGGTGCCAGGTCACCGCACTCCACATCGATTAGCAACGCACTCCAATTTCAGCTTTCAGCGTTTTAGCTTTCAGCTTTTCCCTCCCCCATCCCTTCCATCCCCTTCATCCCTGTTAAATTCCAGTCCAAGATCCGATCCTCAAAAAAACCCCTTGCCTAACGCGGGTCCGGGTCTTTACTTCCCGACCTTTTAACCAATTCCACACATGGCCCGCATCTGCGCAGTCACAGGCAAACGCCCCGTCAAGGGCTCCATCATCAACCGCAAAGGTCAGAGCAAGAAGAGCGGCGGCATCGGCACGCACGTGACGAGCATCACCAAGCGCAAGTTCCGTCCGAACCTGCAGCGCGTCAAGGTGAAGCTTCCCAACGGCGGCACCAAGCGCATGCTGGTTTCCGTGAAGGCCATCAAGGCCGGCAAGATCGAGAAGGCCGTCTAAGGCTCCTTCATCCATCCCTTTTGACACCCGTGGCTGATCCGTCGGCCACGGGTGTTCGTTTTTGTTAACAGGGATGGAAGGGATGTAGGACACCCATCCGGATTGAACTAATGGGAACGAAGCGGGCTTCGATCAGCAATGCCAGGGATGCGGGCTTGTGGTTTGAGACTCCCAAGGTTGAAAACCTTAAGAGTTCGCGGAAGGGACAGGAGGACAATCGTCCCCCAGGTGCCCCCTCGAACGCGGCCCGCTCGGAGATCGGGCCCTACCGGGCGCGAGTCCAGCCTCGCGTTCCCGCATGCGCGGGACGGTGCCAGGTCACCGCACTCCACATCGATTAGCAACGCACTCCAATTTCAGCGTTTCAGCTTTTCAGCGTTTCAGCTTTTTCCGCCCATCCCTGTGAATCCCCGTTTGGTTCGCGCCCATTTTTTCGCTTCCCCAGCGGCGGCTTTCACGCTGCGCTCTTGCCGCCATGCCCGACCGCGCCCGACGCACGCTTCGCGTCATCCACTACAATCCCTGGGCCGAAGGTCTCGAGGATGCCCTGACCTATGTCAGCCGGCTCCCCTCGCTCGACCTCGGGCCGCGCATCGCCGAGCCGGGCAACGTGAAGATGAAGACAATGGCGCGGCTGGATGCCGACTGGCACGGTGAAAGCACCCGCTGCTTCGCCTCGCTCGATCATCCGGACATCGATTTTCCGCCCGCGCTCGTGCTTGGCCGCCAGGGGTTTTCGGAGCTGCTTTCAATCGCCATCCCGCCCGGGGAGGAATGGTGGTTCATCACGAACGGACAGCACCCCTCCGGACTCGAACACTTGGCCGGCAAGGTCTTCGGAGCGCTCGCCGCGCGCGGGATCCGAATCCTCTACTACGCCTTCGACGAGGCGAGCCGGGCGATGCCGTGTTTTTCGCAGATCGCCCCGCACCTGTCGGTGCTGATCCACGACGAGTTTCCCCTCGACCCGGCAGGTCAGGCTCGGCTCTCCCCGCGCTGCCTGGTGCGACACCGGAGCTGGGTCGCCAATCTGGTCCCCTTCTCCGCCCCCTTCGTCGAGGAGCCCGAGGAAAAGCTGGTCTTCCTGGGATCCGAGATGGGCCTGACGCCCCATCGGCAGCGGCAGGTGAGCTTCCTGCGCGAGACCTTCAAGGATCGCTTCGTCGCGATCCACGACCATTCGCTCGCGGTGGGCGACCGCACGGCGCTCGGCGCCCGGTTCAAGGCCAGCCTCTGTCCCGAGGGCCGCAAGTTCACGACGCCCGCCATGGCCCGAACCCACACCGACCGCCCATTCTGGTCGGGATGCCTGGGCCTCGTGCCGGTATCGGAAAATTCGCGACAAGGGGGCCGGCTCGACGAGCTCGCCGCCGAAGGCCTGCTCCTTCGCTACGCCCACGGCGATCTCAAGAGCCTGCGCGAAGCCTGCGAGCAGGCGCTCGCCACCCCGACTGCCGACCGGCGGCGGATCTACGACCACTACAACCGGCACGAGACCGTGGGGCCCGTCGTCGTCGACGCCCTGCTCGCCGCACCCTGAGCCCGCCCGCATTCGGGGTTGAAAGCGGCCGCAGGTTGCGCTGACACTCCCACGCACCGCGATGTCCAGTTCCTTCGGAAAACTCTTCACGATCACCACCTGGGGCGAAAGCCATGGTCCCGCCGTCGGCGTCGTCGTCGACGGCTGCCCGCCCAAGCTCCCGCTTACCCCGGACGAGATCCAGATCGAACTCGACCGCCGCCGCCCGGGCCAGAGCGACATCGTCACGCCCCGCAAGGAGGAGGACAAGGTGCAGATCCTCTCGGGCGTCTTCGAGGGGCACACGACGGGAACGCCCATTTCGATGCTCGTCCCCAACGCCGACCAGCGGCCCGGGGCGTATTCGGAGATGAAGGACACCTTCCGCCCGTCGCACGCGGATTTCGCGTACCAGTCGAAATACGGTCTCCGCGATCACCGCGGAGGCGGGCGCAGCTCCGCGCGAGAGACGGTGGGCCGCGTGGCTGCCGGAGCGATCGCGAAGAAGATCCTCGCACTCGCGATTCCCTCCAAGCCCGTGGTGATCCGCGCGTTCGTCACGCGTATCCACGACATCGCCACGCCCGAGGGCGCGCTGACGGAGCTCCCCACCCTTTCCGAGATCGAGGCCAACGCCGTGCGCTGCCCGCACGCCGAGACCGCCGCGCGAATGATCGAGCGGATCAAGCAGGTGCGCTCCGAGGGCGACTCCGTCGGCGGTGTCATCGAGTGCCGCGTCCACGGTCTTCCCGCGGGGCTGGGTGAACCGGTCTTCGACCGCCTGCACGCGGACCTCGGCAAGGCGATGCTTTCCCTGCCGGCCGTGAAGGGATTCGAGCTGGGGAGCGGATTCGCCGGCACCTTCCTGCGCGGGTCCGAGCACAACGACCTGTTTGAGATGCGCGACGGCGCCGTGCACACCACCACGAACCGAAGCGGCGGCATCCAGGGCGGCATCAGCAACGGCGAGGACGTCATCTTCCGGGTCGCATTCAAGCCCACCGCCACGATCCTGCGCCCGCAGAAAACCGTGGACGTCCATGGCCAGGAGACCGAGTTGATGGGCCGCGGCCGCCACGACCCCTGCGTCCTTCCGCGCGCGGTGCCGATCGTCGAGGCCATGGCGGCCCTCGTGCTGGTCGACCACTGGATGCGTCAGCGCGCGCAATGCGACGTCCGTTTTTGATGGGCGCGCCCGCGGGACGAGGCAGGAATCGGAAACTTCTTCGTCGCCGTCGCGTCCTATGCGCAATGCATTTCCCGCCACGGCCCGCATCGCGAGGCCTGCCCAGCGCCCTCGGCTTCGAGCTTCGCAATTTACAAGCGGGAAGCTTTTCCCTCTGATTACCGGATTCCGGCCCCTGTCCCTCCTTATCGCATGATTCAGCGCCCCTTCCGCATTTGGCTCGTCGCGGCCCTCCTGGCCGTCGCAGCCACCGCAGCCTCCGCCCAGCCCGTTGCCCCCGTTCCCGCACCCGCGAAGCCTGCCACCACCAAGCCCTCTGGTTCCGACATCATCCCCAACCTGAGGCTCATCGACGGCGACATCGATTCGGTCCTCTCGATGCTGGAGATGCTCAGCGGGCGCTCGATCATTCGCCCGGCCTCGCTGCCGACGACCACCTACACCATCGACATCAAGCGCCCGATCCCGCGCTCGGAGGCCATCCAGGTCATCGAGACCGTCCTCAGCCTCAACAACATCGGCGTGACGCCCATGGGCGACCACTACTTCAAGGTCGTCGCGCTCGCCGCCCTCAAGACCGAAGCCCCGCAACTCATCTCAGGATCCACCCTCGGCCTGTTTCCCAGCGGACGTGTCGCCGCCAAGCTCTTCCAGCCGAAATACCTTCGCATCGAGGACTTCCAGCAGCAGATCAACGGACTGGTCTCGCCGGGCGTCGGGGGCGCGATCGTTCCGTTTCCGAAGGCCAACGCCCTGCTGGTGACGGACACGATCAGCAACCTGCAGCGCATCGAGACGCTGATGGACAAACTCGACAAGCCCGCGCCGGAGCCGAAGTTCTACACGCTCAAGTTCGCCAAGGCCAGCGACCTGGTCCAGAAGATCCAGTTGATCATGCAGAACCCCACCCTGCAGGGTCAGCTCGGCGCCACGCCGACCATCACCGCTGACGATCGCACCAACCAGGTGATCCTCGTCGCCGAGCCCCAGCAGCGAAAATTCTTCGACGACCTGATCGCGCGGCTCGACATCAAGGCCGACCCGAACACCCGCACCGACGTCATTTACCTCAAGCACGCCAACGCCAAGGACGTCGCCAGCCTGCTCACCCAGGTGATCAGCGGCCAGAACAACGCCGCCCAGAAAATTGGAGCCCAATCGGAGATCTCGCGCCCCCAGGCCAACAACCGCGGACCCGCGAATCTCGCGCAGGCTGCAAGCATTCAGGCCGCAAGTCCGTCGACGTCCTTTAGCTCAATCGTAACGGTCCTGGCGGACGAACGCACTAACTCCGTGATCGTCAATGGCACCCAGGACGACATCCGCCTCATCAAGCAGCTCGTCGACAAGATCGACGTCATCTTGCCGCAGGTCCGCATCGAGGTCGTTGTCGCTGAGGTGAAACTCACCAACAACTTTCAATCTGGAATCGACGAACTGGGCCTTCAACTCCAAGGCAATCGTCTGGTCGGTTTCGCGGGTTCGACGGCCGGCTTGGCAGTGGGAGGAGGCGCGGCGTCAGGTTCAACTGGTTCAAGCAGCACCACTCCCTCGGGATTTGCTTCGCTCGACCACCCTGGATACACGTTGTCCGGAATTTTAGGCCTTTCGACAACCCCGCGTTTTTCAATGGCCAACATTCTCTCGGATCCGACCATTGTCACGACGCATAACAAGAAAGCCACGATCAAGGTGGTCGAGCAGCGCCCTGTAATCAGTAGCTATCAAAACACCGCGGTTGGGACGAACACCGTGGGAAGCGGATACCTTTCCAACGTCAGTTATAAGGACATCGGTATCACGCTAACGGTCACTCCGCTCATCGGCGACGACGGAAGCGTTCAGATGGATATCGATCAGACAGTCAGTGACCCCTTGGCCGATGTCATTATCGACGGGAATGCGCAACCCGACATTGAGACGCGATCCACCACGTCGTTCGTGACCGTGCATAGCGGCCAAATCGTCGTCCTTGGTGGCCTTCAGAAGACAGAACGCAGACGGTCCACCAGCCGCCTTGGCCCTATTCCATTCATTGGCGACTTGTTAGGGACACGTACAAAATCGACTACTCGCACCGATCTAATCTTCTTTATCAGGCCCACGATTCTGACCAATCCTGACAAAGATGATCAAGGTGCGATGAAAACGATTTCGAGGCTTCCTATCCGAGAAGACGTCGAGGGCATACTCGGGAAAAAAATTCCTCCCCCTCCTTCGAAGAAACCCTTCTGGCAGCTCTTTAAGAAAGACTAAGGTTGGCGCGTTCTTGGTAATGTCCCAAGCGGCTTACGCACGCAGACAGGTCCTAATACGAAAGCCGCCTAAAGACCACACGAACCCAGGCCATTCACAGGTCCGAGCCCCTATTTTTAGGGGATTTCCGAGGGTGACAGGAGAACACCATGAGATACTATATTGCGGATACCAGCACACCAGCTAGGTACAAAAATAAAACATATGAAATCAGCCATCCGCACAATACTACTTGGCCTAACAGCGTCATTGTTATGGCCAGCTGCCGCCCGCGCAAACGACCCTTATCTCTCATTCAACACGGTGCAAGGCATGCCCGTGACATCGTATCAACGAGCCATAGAGGGAAGTACTGCCACCATCCCCACCGAAATCCGGCAGCACGTCTCAACCAATAACAGCACCGATTGGAATTCGTACTTCGAGCAAAATTTATACACAATATCGGGGACCGCCGTTTACGGAGTCGACTATCGCATCATCTGTTGGCAATCGCCGTATGACAACGGAACCACCTATGTCACAAACCCTATTCAAATGCAGGACGGCACACTTGGATTCAAGCACACCACCTTCTACCGAACAGGAAGCTACAAGAACACAATCTACATAGAAACCATCCACAACCCCAATATTGTTTACAGCCAAAATAAGACCCTCACCATTCATTTCAACGCAACAAATAGCTTCGAGACAAGCGGCTCCGTCACCGTTGAAATCAAGGAGATCGACCGCCAATCAGATCCCAATTCCCGAATAAACGGAATCTCTACTCGCGGATTTGTCGGCACAGGAAACGACGTCATGGTATCCGGCTTCATCACGTCTGGCACGACAAACAAGACGCTGCTAATGCGAGGCGAGGGCCCCAGCCTATCTGCGCTGGGAGTCGCAAACACAATCACTGATCCATATCTTGAGCTTTACAACTCCAGCAGCCAACTAGTCGAATCGAATAATGATTGGCAATCCGGACCAAACGCGAACGAAATCACCCAGCTCGGCCAAGCACCAGGCAATCCCCGCGAAGCTGCAATATTAGACACCTTTTCGCCGGGAGTTCGCACCTTGATGCTGAAGAACAACGGGACCGGATCGGTTGGACTTCTAGAGGTCTGGGATATTTCCAATGACCCAGGCTCAAAGTTAACCGCGATATCTACGCGGGCCAGAGTGGGTGTTTATGACAAGACATTGACCGTTGGATTCAGTATCATATCGGGAGCCAAGCGAGTAATCATCACCGGCAAGGGCCCTGAACTAGCCAATTATGGGATAGCCGACACCGCGGGCGGCCTCCTAGCACTAACACTCTACGACAGCACAGGACACGTCGTTGAGTATAATGAAAGCTGGAAAAGCGCGTGGAACACCGATGTCATCGCGGCGAATCCACAACACCCGACGATGGACAACGAACCCGCAATTGTCGAAACCTTGCCAGCTGGCGAATACACTGCTGTTTTGACAGCAACCACAGAGGGCGTTGGAATGATAGAAGTATATGAATATTAGTCGATAACTAGCCAACTAGAACATGCTGCCCGCACAAGTCCTCACTCGGTTAAATTTGTCTTCCGACCAGTTACAGTCGGTAATTGAGACTGCGTGTGGGCAGCGTATGTCTATGGTGGCCAAGGCGCTGGCGATTCCCGAGTCCCAGGCGCTGGCGCTCGTGGCTGAATCCGCAGGGCTCGACGTGGCTTCCAACCTCGAGACGGACCCGGTCACCCGGGGCCTGATTCCCGCCCGCCTCGCCCACGACTACCAGATCATCCCGATCAAGGTGGGCGACGACACACAGGATATCGACCAGGAGCAGTCCGGCGACAACCGGCTGGCTGCGTTCCACCTCGCCGCAGCCTGGCCTCCCGACGACACGGTCGTCGACTGGGTGCGGACCTTCACTCCGCGCACGCAGGTCTGGCACCTCGCCGTGGCGGAACGCGTCCACCAGCTGATCGTCGACACCTTTGGCGTCGGCTCCGGTTCGCTCGAGGACAGCGACGACGCCTACATCGCGCCGGACGCGCTGCCCCAGGAGGAGGAGATCGTGGACGAGGATGCGGCGGTGGTCCGCTTCGTCAGCGACGTGATCTCCCAGGCGATCGCCGACCACGCCACCGACATCCATTTCGAGCCTCAGGAGAACCAGCTGTGCATTCGCTACCGCGTGGACGGCCTGCTCGTGCCCGTGCCGGTGCCTGAAAACCTGCGGCGGTTCCAGGACGCCATCATCTCGCGCCTGAAGATCATGGCGCGGCTCAACATCTCCGAAAAACGCCTGCCCCAGGACGGACGCATCAACTTCAAGGCCGAGGGCGCCAACCTCGACATCCGCGTCTCGACCATCCCGACGATCTACGCCGAGTCGATCTCGCTGCGCCTCCTGAACACCAAGAAGGAGGCGTACTCGATGGACCGGCTCGGCATGAGCGCGGAGGAACAGAGGCAGGTGCTGGAGCTTCTCGACTACCCGCACGGCATCATTCTGGTGACGGGCCCGACCGGTTCGGGAAAGAGCACCTCGCTCAACGCCTTCCTGCGAAAGATCAATTCGACGGACCTCCGCATCATCACGATCGAAGACCCGATCGAGTACGAGGTGGCCGGCGCGAACCAGATGCAGGTGCGGCCGGAGATCGGTCTGACCTTTGCCGGCGCACTGCGCCACGTGCTGCGCCAGGATCCCGACGTCATCATGGTCGGCGAAATCCGCGACCGCGAGACTGCGGACATCGCCATCCGCGCCTCCCTCACGGGCCATCTCGTATTCTCCACGATCCACACGAACGACGCGCCCGGAGCGATCACCCGACTGATCGACATGGGCATCGAGCCCTTCCTGGTGGCCTCGGCGATTGAACTCGTCATCGCCCAGCGCCTGGTTCGCCGACTCTGTCCGGAATGCTGCCGGAGCGAGCCGATCCACCGCACCAAACTTCTGGATACGCTCGCGATCCTTGGCGTCGATCCCTCCGAGGCGGAGGGCGTCGAAACGCTCAAGGCGCCGGTCGGCTGCGACCGCTGCCGCAACACGGGGTACCGCGGCCGCATTGGTCTGTTCGAGATATTCCGGCCCAACGAGGCGCTGCACGACCTCATCCTGCGTCGCGAAAGCACGCGGGCACTGGCGAACTGCGCCCGCGACCACGGCATGCGGACCCTTTCGCAGAGCGGCTGGGAGAAGGTGCGCGCCGGACACACGACGCTCGAAGAGGTGTTGCGCGTCATCACGACGAGCGACAAGTAAGCCGCGAGCCATGCCGTCGTTCACCTACTCCGCGCGCGACCGGGCCGGAACCGCAGTCAGGGCCGCGATCGAGGCGCCGAACCGCCGCGATGCGCTGCGCATGCTGGCCGCCCGGGGGCTGACAGTGTCGTCGATATCCGAGCAGACCGCGTCGGCGCCGCAGAGCCGGGCACGGGAGGGCAAGGCGACGGAAAAGCCGCGGGCTGCCGCGCCGTCGCCGGGCTCCTCCGGATCCGGCGCGCCGAAGCGCCGCGAGCGACTTCCCTTCCTTGAGGCGCTCCACGACCTGACCGCCAGCGGACTGAGCGCGGGCGAAGCCGTGCGGCTTCTCTCGGTCCGACTGAAGGATCCCGCCCTGCGGGTGCTCTGCCAGGGGCTTTGGGAGCGGATCTCCGAGGGCGCGTCGCTGTCGGGCGCGATGGCCGCGTATCCAGCGGTCTTCGACACCTCGACGATCAACCTGATCGCCGCGGGCGAGACGACCGGATCGCTCAACGACACGCTCATCCGCCTCATCGCGCACCTCACCGAGCAGCGCGAGATGCAGCGGCAACTGATGTCCGCCCTCGCCTACCCGGTGTTCATGCTCCTGGTGGCCGGCGGCGTCATCCTCTTCTTCCTGTTCTTCCTGCTCCCCCGGATGCAGACGCTACTGACGTCGTTGGGCGGCAAGCTGCCGGTATCGACGCAGATCCTCGTCGGACTCTCCCATTTTGCCCTCGATTACGGCGTGATCATCGCCGGCGTCGGTGTGTTCGTCGCGATCTCGTTCTGGCGCTGGCGGGCGACCGACGCGGGCCGAGCCAAGAGCGACGCCTGGATGCTGCGCGTGCCGTTCCTCGGCAGCTTCATCACCTCGCAGACGGTCCTGGCGATCAGCCAGACGCTCTCCGTGCTGCTCGAGAACGGGATCACGACGGCCGAGGCGCTCAAGATGACCGAGCGGCAGATTTCAAATCTCGTTCACCGCAGCGCCTTCGGCATCGCCATCACGCGCGTCATGGAGGGTGAGGCGCTATCGAACGCGCTGGGCCGCACGCAGTGTTTTCCCGATCTCGTGCTCGACCGACTGGCGGTGGGTGAGAACACGGGCAACGTGGTGCCGAGCCTCAAGGACATCGCGAAGAACTACCGCCTGCGCCTGTCGCGGGAACTTCAGGGCATCACCCGCGTGATCGCCAGTGCCGTGATGGCCTCGGTCTTCATCTTTGTCGGCTTCATCGCCTTCGCCATCATCAGCGCGGTATTCCAGCTGAGCGCGAGCTTCAGCAAGATGCATTGAGGAAGGAGCCCGTTCGACTTCGCGCAGGGCAGGCGAGAAGTGGAAATCGAGCATCCAGAATCTAGAATTTAGGAGTTAGGAGCTAGGATCCAGAAGCGTTTGAGGCCCGAATCGAAAGGCAGGAATTTACAGGGATGAAGGGGATGGAAGGGATGAGGCGGACTGCATACTGGGATGAACAGAAGGCAACGAAGGAAACGAAGAACACACCGCTTACCAAAGGATTGAGAGCGTTGATTGGGTGAGTGACGCGGATTCCAGACGGGCCGGGAGGCCGAGCCTCCCGCGCAGGGCGGAATCCCCGTTCGACAGGCTCAGGGCCTTCGGGTGATCCCGCACTCCAGGTTAAGGCAGCCCACAGCGCACTCGCCAACCGCTGGAATCCTTCTCGATTCCCGCCTGCGCTGAGCGAAGTCGAACGGGCTTCTCGCACCTCGCCTGCCCCGAGCGAAGTCGAACGGGCTTCTTCCTCAGATGTCCTTCAACTTGTCATACCAGTTGAACTTGATGATGCCAGTCGTCACGACGACGAGGCCGAGGATGCCGCCGGCGGCGCGCCAGTCGCGCAGCACGATGTAGATCGGGAGCGCGGCGAGGCTCACCTGCCAGATGATGCCCACGCCGACGTTGGTCAGGTCGCGGGCGCAATGCGTGTTGGGCTGGAAGCTCGGGTCGTCGCGCACCACCTTGTCGCGGATCGGACCCCAGAAGCCCCAGGGACGAACATTCTTGTAGAAGGCGACGAGCACCTCCTCGTCCTCAGGGGGGTTCATGAACGTGCCCACGACGCAGCCCAGCACGGACAGGGCGAAGATGGCGGGGAAGGTGTAGAGCGCGTTGACCGTGTAGCCCATCACCCAGTCGGTGATCGGCGGGATGATGATGGCGCCCAGGATGCCGCCCACCATGCCCCAGAAATAGCCAAAGCCGTTGAATCGCCACCAGTACCACTTGAGCACATTGGCCATCACGAAGCCGCCGTAGAGCGCGCCGACGAGCCACATCATGATGCCCGTGATGCGCGTGGTCAGGAGACCGAGGGCAAGACCGACAATCAGCACCGCGACCGACGACACCCGGCTAAGCCAGACCTGCTTCGCCGACGTGGAGTCCGGATTGATGAAGCGTTTGTAGATGTCGTTCACGATGTACGCCGGGGCGGCGTTGATCGTGGCGGCGAAATTGGACATGAACGCCGCCAGCAGACCCGCAAGGAGCAGACCCACGACGCCCGCGGGCACGTCCTGCGACAGCACGATCGGAAGGATCTTCTCGAAGTCTGGCTTGGGCATCGCGCGCAGCTCAGGCATGCAGAATGCGAGGGCCAGGACCGTGAGGCCCGCCACCATCAGATAACGGGGGAAGTAGAGCACGACGTTCACGAAGCCGTTCATCATGCAGGCCTCGCGCGGATTGCGGGTCGCAAGCACACGCTGCAGGTCGTAGGTCGGGGCCGGACCCGCGAGGCTGGCGAGGATTCCCTTGAAGAACATCATGCCGAAGATCACGCCGAACAGGGAATTGCCGTCCTGCTTGATCGCATCGTTGGCCTTGTCGAGAATGCCCGTCCAATTGAGGTCCAGGTGCAGCCCGAAAAACGGATTCGACCAGCCGGCCGGAATCACATGCGCGATCATCTCGGGCGAGACCTTCATCATCGCGACGATGCCGATCACGAACGAGGTCACCGTCAGGATGGTGAACTGCATGACCTCCGTGCTCACGACCGAGAACATGCCGCCCTTGATCGCGTAGACGGAGGTCAGCGTGAGTATGATGATCGCGTAGATGTTTTCGTCGGTGAACAGGCCCGTGGTGTGATGCGTAAAATGCCAGGGCAGCATCACGGCCGCGAACTTCCCGATACCGATGAAGGAATAGGCGAGCAGGCCGATGACATTGACGAGCGCGAAGACGACCACGGAAAAGTGGGCGTAGTTGGCGCCGCGGTTGCGGCCGAAGCGGGTTTGGATCCACTCGGCGCCCGTGAGCACGTTGGAGCGCCGCACCCAGGCGCTTAGGAACATCATCAGGAAGATCTGGTTGAAGGTCGGCCAGAGCCAGGGAAGCCAGAGGCTCTTCAGGCCGTACACGAACAGGATGTACACCAGCCACATTGTGCCGGTGATGTCGAACATGCCGGACGCGTCCGAGATGCCGAGGATGTACCAGGGAAGGGATTTGCTCCCGAGGAAGTAGGAGTCGAGATCCTTGGCGCCTCGCTTGGCGACCCAGAAACCGACCAGGATCGAGAGGATGAAATACGCGACGATGATCGCGATATCGACGGCGTGCAGTGTCATTTGGGGGAAATGAGAACCTCGCCGGGCAGGATGCCCGTGCGCTCGCGGGGAGGGGTTCGCGCGGTTGAGAGATCACCTGCCCCGGGGCCTTGCAAGACCCTAAGCTGAACCGAGCCTGGGGACCTCCCCGGGCGGACAAGGAAACTCAAAAACGAAGCAAAGGCTCTCGGCGCAGCGCAGCTGGCGGGCCCACGCATGTCCGTCGGGCTCGGGCAAGGTCCCGGCTCCACACGGGCCTTATCCCGAGCGTTCCGCTCGCACATTTGAGCCGGGTTTAATCCCAGCAGTTACTGGGATTTACATCGACCACAGGCTCCAAACGGTGCTCTGCGGATGCACATCGAGTTGATTTTCGGATGCTTTCAACGATCGTTCCCGGCCTTTTCGCGCAACCGCAGGGCTCCGCAATCGTCTTCCCGGCTTCACATGTGGATCGTCAAACTCGCACTCAAGAAACCGTACACGTTCACGGTGATGGCACTGTTGATCGTCATCCTGGGCCTCGTCACGGCCCTGCGAATGGCGAAAGACATCTTCCCGTCGATCGACATCCCTGTCGTGTCGGTGATCTGGTCCTACAACGGACTGACGCCCTCCGAAATGGAGAAGCGCATCGTGACGATCAGCGAACGCGCGATGACGACGACGGTGAACGACATCGATCACATTGAGTCGGAATCTCTCAACGGCATCGGGCTGATCCGCGTGTATTTCCACCCCGGCGCCAGCGTGGATGCGGCGGTGGCCCAGGTGACGGCGGTCAACCAGACGATCCTGCGCGTGCTCCCGCCCGGCACCACGCCACCGCTGGTGATCCGGTACAGCGCGTCCAATGTGCCGATCCTTCAGCTCGGCCTCGGCTCGACCACTTTGCCGGAGCAGCAGCTCTATGACTTGGGCCTCAACTTTGTCCGCACCCAGCTTGCGACGGTGCAGGGTGCTTCGATTCCGCTGCCCACGGGCGGCAAGGTCCGGAGCATCCAGGTCGACATCGATCCGGCGAAACTCCAGCAGTACGGCCTCACGCCCGCGGACGTGAGCAATGCCATCAACGCGCAAAACCTCACCCTGCCCTCCGGCACGGCGAAGATCGGTCGCCGGGAGTACGGCATCCTGCTCAACGGCGGTCCGGCGCGTCCCGAGGATCTGGGCGACCTGCCAATCCGCAAGGTCAACGGCACCCTCGTCTACATCCGGGACGTGGCGCAGGTGCGCGACGGATTCCTGCCGCAGACGAACATCGTCCGCCAGGACGGCACACGCGGCGCGCTGCTGACGATCCTCAAGAGCGGCGGCGCCTCCACGCTCGACGTCATCCGCCGGATCAAGGCCGTGCTGCCCCGCGTGCGCTCCACCCTCCCGAAGGCGCTGCAGCTGACGCCGCAGTTTGACCAATCCGTGTTCGTGAGGGCCGCCCTCGAGGGCGTCGTGCGCGAGGCCGTGATAGCCGCCCTGCTGACGGCGCTGATGATCCTGCTGTTCCTGGGAACGTGGCGCACGACCCTTGTCGTGGCCCTTTCGATACCGCTGTCGATCTTCTGCGCGATCCTGGGACTGGCGGTGTTTGGCCAGACGATCAACGTGATGACCCTGGGCGGCTTCGCGCTCGCGGTGGGCATCCTGGTGGACGACGCGACGGTCACGATCGAGAACATCGACCGCAACCATGCGATGGGGAAGACGCTGATCGAGGCGATCCTCGACGGCGCGCAGCAGATCGCGGTGCCGGCCTTTGTCTCGACGCTGTGTATCTGTGTGGTGTTTGTGCCGGTGTTTTTCCTGGAGGGCACGGCGCACTACCTGTTCAGCCCGCTCGCGATGTCGGTGATTTTCGCGATGCTGGCCTCATATTTCCTCTCGCGAACGGTCGCGCCGACCTTCGTCCACTACCTGCTGCAGGGGCAGCCGGTGCTCCACGATCATCCGGTCGACGGGAAGCCGCAGCCGAAGGGCGACCTGTTTTGGCGGATACACGTCCGGTTCAACCGGCACTTCGAGCGCTTCAAGGCGGCCTACACGCGGGCGCTCGACTGGGCGCTCGACCACCGCGGCGGCGTGGCCCTCGCCTCCTTCGGGTTTGCGGCGCTGACCCTATGCCTGGTCCCTTTCCTCGGCCAGGACTTCTTCCCGGCAGTCGACGCGGGCCAGTTCCGGCTCCACGTCAGCGCTCCTCCGGGCACGCGCATCGAGGAAACCGAACAGATCTTCGCCCGGGTCGAGAACGTCATCCGGCAGGTGATCCCGAAGGATGAGCTCGGCGCAATCCTCGACAACATCGGCCTTCCCAACAGCGGCATCAACCTTGCCTTCGGAGACTCGGCGACCGTCAGCGCCGCGGACGGCGAGATCCTCGTCTCGCTCAACCCGAAGAAGCACGGCCCCACCGCCCGTTACGTGCGCGAATTGCGTGCACGCCTCAACCGGGAGTTCCCGAACTGCACGTTCTTCGCGCAGTCCGCCGACATCGTCAGCCAGATCCTCAACTTCGGCCTGCCCGCCCCGATCGACATCCAGGTGACCGGTCGCGCAGCCGCCGCGAACTATTCGATCGCGCGGGACATCACCCAGAAGCTGTCGCAGGTGCCCGGAGCCGTGGATGTGCACATCTTCCAGGTGGTCGACGCCCCGGCGTTGAAAGTCGACGTGGACCGCAGCCGGGCCGCCGAGCTCGGACTCACCGAACGGGACGTTGCGAGCAACCTGCTCATCTCGCTGTCCGGTTCGGGTCAGACCGCGCCCAATTTCTGGCTCAGTCCGCAGAACGGAGTGCAATACTCAGTCGTGACCCAGGTGCCGCAGTACAAGGTCAACTCGATCGAGGCGCTCAAGGCCACGCCGGTCTCGGACGCCGGCCGCAACGGTACGCCGCAGCTTCTCAGCAACGTGGCGCAGGTTCATCTGACCTCGACCCAGGCTGTGGTCAGCCACTACGACGTGCAACCGGTGTACGACGTGTATGCGAATGTCGACCGAACCGACCTCGGCAGCGTCGCGTCGGCGGTGGACCGGATCGTAAAGGCTGAAAACGCCAGGCTGCCCCGCGGATCGTACATCAAGGTGCGCGGCCAGGTGCAGAGCATGCGCACCTCGTTCATCGACCTGGGCGTGGGCGTGCTGTTCGCGATCGTGTTGGTGTACCTCCTGATGGTCGTGAACTTCCAGTCCTGGCTCGACCCCTTCATCATCATCATGGCCCTGGTCGGTGCGATCAGCGGCATCATCTGGATGTTGTTCCTCACGCGAACGACGCTGAACGTGCCCTCGCTGATGGGCGCGATCATGAGCATTGGCGTGGCGACGGCGAACTCGATCCTGGTGGTGACGTTCGCCAACGACCAACGGAAGGAAGGCAAGGATGCCCGCGGGGCCGCGCTGGCTGCCGGAAACACGCGCCTGCGTCCCGTGCTGATGACCGCCCTGGCGATGATCATCGGCATGCTCCCGATGGCGCTTGGTCTCGGCGAGGGCGGCGAACAGAACGCACCGCTGGGGCGCGCGGTCATCGGCGGACTGCTCTTCGCCACGGTCGCCACCCTGTTCCTCGTGCCCGTAGTCTATGCGACCCTCCGCAAGAAGGCCGCTCATCGGCCCGACGAAACCATTGACGAGGAGCTGACCGAGGCGAAACACCTGCACGGCCAGTGAACCATCTCGTATCCACGAATCGACTTCCGACTCCATGAAGCCTTCCACCCGACTCGTCCTGCTTGCCGCGCTCATCGGCGCAGGCGCCCTCGTGTACTTCGCGGGAATACGCCCGCGCCTCGAAAACGACGCGGTGCTTGCCGCAACCGTGCGGCACTCGTCGCATCCGACGGTCTCCGTGGTACCCGCGCGACGGGCGCCCGCCGCGACGGAACTCTCCCTCCCGGCGAGCCTCGAGGCCGTCGAGGACGTGCCCGTGTATGCGCGGACCAGCGGTTACCTGGGCAAGCTGCTCGCCGACCTCGGCGACCACGTGAAGGCAGGTCAACCGCTCGCGGTCATCGACGGGCCGGAAGTCGACCAGGAGCTCAACCAGGCAAAGGCCGCCCTCGCCCAGGCCGAGGCCAACCTCGAACTCGCCCGGATCAGCGCCACTCGCTGGGAGTCCCTCGGCCGGCGCAATGCGGTCGCGCGGCAGGACGTGGATGACAAGGTCGCCGCCTACCACGCCCGAGAGGCGGACCTCCAGGCCGCCCAGGCCAACGTCGCCCGCCTGACCCAGCTTGTCGGATACCAGACGATCGTGGCGCCATTCGACGGCGTCATCTCGGCCCGCAACGTCGACGTGGGCTCGCTGGTCACCTCGGGCTCCTCGGGCCGCGAGCTGTTCCGAGTCTCCAACACCGGCACCCTGCGCGTGTACGTGTCGATTCCACAATCGTACGTGCGGTCGGTGCACACGGGACTGCACGCCGACGTGCTCGTGAACGAGTTTCCCGGGCGCCGGTTTCCGGGAACGGTGGTGCGCGTCGCGGGCGCCCTGGACCCCACCACGCGCACATTGCTGGCCGAGATCCGGATTCCCAATTCCAAGGGCGAGTTGCTCGCCGGAATGTTCGGCCAGGTTGTCCTGAAGCTCGAGACGGCCCAGCCGCCGCTGCTCGCGCCGTCCAACGCGGTGATCGTCCGCGCCACCGGCACCTTCATGGCGATCGTCGACGCGTCGGGCATCGTGCATTTCCGGCAGGTCACGCTGGGCCGCGACTTCGGCTCGCAGATCCAGGTGCTGGGGGGCCTGCACGCCGGTGATCTCGTGGTGGCCAGTCCCAGCGACGTCCTGGTGGAGGGCGCCCACGTGTCGGTCGAACTTCCCGCCGGCGCCAAGCGCTGAACCGACATGAGCGCACTCACCCGTCATTACACTCGCCTCGCATCGGGTGCGGGCGCCGCCCTCCTCGCAGCCATGGCGCTGCTTGCGGGCTGCGCCGTGGGCCCCGATTACCGGCCGCCGACACCGAAGGTTGCGGCCGCGTATGCAGAGAAAGGCCCCTGGAAGGTCGCCGAGCCCCGCGATGCACTGCCGCGCGGAGACTGGTGGACGGTCTTCCGCGACCCGGAGCTCGACCGCCTTGAGACCCTCGCCGCCAAGGCGAGCCCCAATCTCCAAGCCGCGGCCGCCCGCCGCGACCAGGCCTTTGCGCTCGCGAACGTCAGCCGCGCGGACCTCCTTCCCCAGCTCTCGCTCGACCCCAGCGGCTCCCGCACGCGCTACTCCGGCCATCGCCAGGTGCCCCCGGGCGTGGGCCATTCGGCCTACACGACCGACTCCTACTCACTCCCGCTCGACCTCAGCTACGAGGTCGACCTGTGGGGCCGTGTGCGCCGGCTCGACCAGAGCGCGCGCGCCCAGGCGCAGGCTGCGAACGCGCTCTACCAGTCCGCCCTGCTGGGCCTGCAAGCCGATGTCGCCCAAGCCTATTTTAACCTGCGCGCACTCGCCCGCGAGATCCATGTCGTCCGCGCTGGCGTCGTCACACGCAAGGAGGGACTCAAGCTGATCCGCATCCGGTTCTCGGGCGGCGCGAGCGGCGAGCTCGACGTACTCAACGCCCAGACCGAACTAGCCTCGGCGGAAAACGACCTCCTTGCCCTGGAACAGCGCCGCACCGCCCTGACACATGCGCTGGCGGTGCTTTGCGGCCAGTTGCCGGAGTCGTTCGAAGTCATCGCTGAAAAGCCACTCGTGACGCAACCGCCCGCGCTGCCCGTGGGCCTGCCTTCCGACCTGCTCGAACGCCGGCCCGATATCGCCGCAGCCGAGCGCACCATGGCGGCCGTGAACGCCCAGATCGGCGTCGCCAAGGCGGCCTTCTTCCCGGACATCCGGCTCGTCGGCTCGGCCGGGTACAACAGCTCAGAACTCGACTCGTTGCTGCACTCGACGAGCAGCCAATGGTCCTTCGCGCCCATGATCTCGCTGCCGATCTTCACGGGCGGACGGAACCGCGCCAACTACGAGCGCGCAAAGGCCGCCTATCGCGAAGCGGCGGCGCGTTACCAAGGACAGGTGCTGGTCGCATTCCAGGAGGTCGAGGACAGCCTTTCGGCGCTGCGCACCCTGGCCGCCCAGGCCAGGGTGGTCGGCCAGGCCGTGGACAGCGCCCGCAAGGCCGCCGCCCTTTCTCAGTTCCGATACCGTGAGGGGCTTGTCAGCTATCTCGAGGTCATGGACGCCGAACGCAGCGCGCTTCAGTTCGAACGCCTCGCCTCACAACTCGAGGCACAGCGTTACGCGGCCAGCATTACTCTCGTGAAGGCGCTGGGCGGCGGCTGGTAACCGGGCGAGGGACCTCAGGCGTAATAGCCCCGGTACCACTCCACAAACCGGCGCACGCCTTCCTGGAGAGAGACCTTCGGGTCATAGCCGACGGCGGCCTTGACCCGGCTGATCTCCGCCCGCGTCGCCGGCATCTCGGTCGGCTGCGGAGGCATGAGTTCGACCAGAGCCTTGCGCCCCATGGCCGCCTCGAGCTCGCGCACGAATTCGATCATCTCGATCGGATTGTTGTGACCGAGATTGAAAACCCGGTACGGCGGCGTCGGACGCGTCTCCGGCGGATATAGAAGCACGCGGATCACACCCTCCGTGATGTCGTCGATGTAGGTGAAATCCCGCCGATAGTGGCCCTGTCCGAAGAGCTTGATCGTCTGTCCCTCCTGGATCGCCTTGGCGAACAGCATCGGGGTCATGTCGGGACGTCCCCAGGGTCCGTACACCGTGAAGAAACGCAGGCCGGTCACGAACACGCCGTGGTTGCGGGCGTAGTCGAAGGCCATGGCCTCGTTGGCCTGCTTCGTGGCGGCGTAGAACGAGAGCGGCTTGCCCAGCGCGGAGTCCTCGCGAAACGGCACCTGGGCGTCCGCGCCATACACACTGCTCGAGGACGCAAAGACCGTGTGCTTGGGCGGCATCTGGCGCACCGACTCGAGCACGTTGGCAAACCCGACCAAATTGCTGTGCACGTAGGCGCTCGGGTTGATTTCGCTGTAACGCACGCCCGCCTGTGCGCCGAGGTGGACGACGTAGTCGGGCTCGAAACGCTCATAGATCGAGCGAAACACGTCGGGCGCGGCGAAATCGGCCTGGATGAAGCGGAAGTTCTCGCGGTTCTCTATCTGAGCCAGACGGGCGCGCTTGAGCTCGACGGGGTAATAGTCGTTCAGGCAATCCAGCCCGAGCACCTCGGCCTGGTCGTTCAGCGTGAGCCGCTGACATACGTGATAGCCGATGAAACCGGCCGCGCCTGTGACGAGGATCTTCATCTGGGAGAGTTTTAAGCCAAAGGGGATCAACACGCACGAAAACCGGACCCAGTTCAATCCATGTTTTGGCACGCGTCCGCGGACCGAGGATGGGCACGGCCGGAGGGCCGCCAGACCGACTCGTGAAACCTCCGATCGCACCGGGAATTGGGACGTTGTGCAAACACGCTGCACTGAACGACAGGCCGATCCGCGTAATCCGCCATCTGCCCCCGAAAACTGGCGCCGCGGCGACCGCCCCCCGCCCCGGAGCGCACGTTTCAGCGGGCCTGCGCCCCGCCACCCCCTGCCGCAAGCACCCACGCGGAGCGATGAGGCTGGAATCCGATGTGCGGATAATAGGTTTCGGCCGCCGGCGCGGAGAGCAGGATGAGTTTGCACCGAGGCCCGAGCCGGGAACTCGTCTCGCGGATCAAGCCCCGCCCGATGCCTTGCCGCTGACAGGCGCGGTCCACGGCGAGATCCGAAAGATAGCAGCAGTAGGCGAAATCCGTCACCGACCGCGCGACCCCGACCAGCCTGTCCCCGTCCCAGGCCGTGCACAGCAAGTTCGCATGCCGAAGCATCTGCTCGATGCAGTCGGCATCGTCCACGGGGCGGCGCTCGGCGAGGGTCGAACGCCGCAACAGATCCACAAATTCCGCCGCAGAAATGCGGCGCTCACTGGAGTATGCGATAGCCATGAGTCGTCGTCTCCACCTGCACGGGACCTTCATCGGCTCCGGGCGCCTCGAGTGCGGCGGCGAAGGCGTGAAACGTAGGTTCGTCGACCGGAAGCGACTCCGGGTCCTCCACACGATTTCGCTCGCGCAATCGCTCCAGCATGGTCGCCCGGTCGCAGACCAGGGCGTAGAGCCTGACGCGTGCGCCGAGCCGCTCCGCCTTTGCCCGCGCTTCGTCTCGGTCGCGGCGCGTCCAAAAGCCAAAATCCAGGATGACGTCGCGGTTCAGGCGCAGCGCCTTCTCCGCGAGGTCCCAGATCATCGCCGAAACCTGGACGTGGTAATCGTGGAAGCGCTCCGCGGGCGGGCGCGCGCCGAAGAGTCGATGCATCCAGGCATCGTGCGTGAAGCGCTCGGCTCCGATTTCCCGCTCGAGAATGCGCGCAAACCGAGTCTTTCCCGCGCCTGGCAGGCCATGCAGCAGGTGCAGGGTCGGCCGGCGGCGGCGCACGGCGGGCGGCATTTTTTGTGAGCGGGGCAAGTTCACGAAAACCCGGAACGCTAACGGTTTTCAGCAATTCGACAAGCGGCGTCGTGCAGCATCAGCGAGGTTGCGTCCAGCGCGGGTCGCCGTGACCCGGGCGGCGGCGCAGCACGCCACGCACCTCCAGATCACCAGTCACAACCCGGATCCAGCGGGCCAGTGCGCTCCGGGAACCGAACCGTGTCCGAAGCGGCCCGGCCGCCAGAACCTCGAGCAATCCGTCGACACCGACGCCGGCCCCCTTCGCGGGAATCCGCCCCTCCAGCGCCGTGCGGACGGCCTCGTATTCAGCGAGCGACACCCGGCGCTCCTGCCGTCCCGGCGCCTCGGGCGAACGCACGCCGATCTGGTCGGGCCGAAAACGAGAGGCCCGCGAGCGGCGCCGACGCGAGGGCGCGACGCCGATGCGCGGGTCGCGGGCCTTCACCAAGGCGACGAGCCGGCCGAGCACACGCTCGAACTGCTCGTGCTCCTCCGGCAGATACAGCCATTTGGGCAGCACCGGATGAGGCGCCAGCGCGGGAAACTCGGCGATCAGGGACGACTGACGCTCGTGGTCGGTCGCGACCAGCACGCCCCGCCAAGGCTCCTCCTTCGCGGTGAAATGCAGCACGAGCCGTTCGTCGAGATAGGCCGCCCTTCCGCCGAACATCGGCTTCAGCTCAAAGCCGTGGTCGCTCTCGAGCGGTTCCCAGAACGCCTGGTAAGGATGGTCGGCCCGCGCGCGGGCCCGGGGATTGCGTGGGGACGCTGCCGGCATGTCGAAATGCTGCGCGAGTGACCACGGAATGCAAATCGCCCCCCGTCCCGCGCTCAACCGGGCTCAGCGGCCCTCGGTCCGATCCAGCACGAGCTTGCGATGGAGCTCGAGCGTCAGCGACTCGATGCGCCGGCTGAGGTCCTGGGTGAGTTCGGTGAGCTTCGTGTTTTGCTCGAGCAGGGAGGCGAGCTGGCGCCGCTGCGCCTCCGCCTCCTCGAGGCGGCGGGCGTTTTCCTGTGCGAGCGCCTCGCGGTGGTGCGCATCGGCCTCGGCGTTCGCCTTGTCGCGGTCCGCCTGCCTCGTCTGCGCGAGCAGGATCAGCGGCGCCGCATAGGCCGCCTGCAGACTGAAACCGAGATTGAGCAGGATGAACGGATAGACGTCGAACCGCACCCAGCCGACGGCATTCGCACCGATCCAGGCAGCGACCACGACGGTCTGCATCACCAGGAATCGCGGCGTCCCGAAGAACCGCGCAAACCGCTCCGCCTTGAGCGCGAACCAGTCGTCGCCGAAGACGGGTGCGAGATGAACATGGGGCAGGTGGAAGCGGAGGGCATGACGGCCCGCCTCGGCGGCGGACCCATCGACGGTGGATGCAGTCGGGGAGTCGGTGTCGTTCATGGGAGGAAGCAGGAGCACTCAATGCATCGCCCACCCCCAATGCAATCGAGCACCTCGCGAGCACTCGCGCCGCAGTTGGCATGACCCCTGCTTAACTCCACTCGCACAGGTCAAATGGGGTCTCCCCTAGGGAGACATCCAGGGAGACATGGATGCCCGCCTGTAGAGACGGGCAGAAAACTATCGGGGCCGGCGTTAGGGGTTACCGCCGGCCCCGAACCATGTCCGGACACCGACAAGAGCCCGAATCCCGCCGAAGCCCCGAGGGCCCAAAATTGGGGCGGATCCGCACGGTCAAAGCAGATTCCATTTTCTAATTGTCAAGATTAGGTGAACTATCACAGTACGCCGATCAGAGATCGTTGGAGTCGTCGCTTCGGTCGACTCCGACGAGCGAGTTCCACTCATCTCGCTTGCGCCCGACGGCCCTCCCCAGCCTCGGGCGCCTCTTTTTATCCAGGGAACGCGATCGCCGTGGGCGGAGGCTCAGTTGGCCCGCAGCAGCTCGAGCATTTCGCGGTCGAGCTGATGCCCCTGGAACGTCTCGTACCGGGTGCCTGGGCGCGCGCTGTCAACCACGCCAAAGGCACCGCGCAGGTTCCACATCGCCCAGCCCCAGCCGGCCTCTTTCCAAACCGAGAGGATGTCGTGCATCCAGCCCATCATCGCCTCGCGCGGCGTGTGGTTGAAACACCCCCATTCGCCGACGTGAACAGGCACGCCCAGGTCCACGAGGGGCTTCCATTTGAGATAAAGCTCCTGCCACAGGGTCTCGCGATCCCAGAGCCTGCCGGTCTTGTCGCGCATCGGCCAGGTGGGCGTCGCCGTGGACTCAAATTCCGCCGGCGGGACCCAGGTCGCCGTGTAGTGGCTGATCATCTTCGGAAGATATCCGCGGGTGCTCTGCACGAGGCCCATGTGCGCGAGGCCCATCACCGGCGTCTGACCGATGTCGGCTCCGTCCGCGAAAATGATTCGATCCGGGTTGACCGAACGGATGGCCGCGACCAGGCGCGTGGCGATCTCCACGTAGCGCGTCTGGTCCTTCATCCAAGGCGGTTCGTTGAATAGGTCGAAGCTCACCTGCGTCGACGGCAGGTGCTGGTAACGGCGCGCGATGAAGGTCCAGTGGTGGACCGCCGCCTCGAGCGCCCGCTCCATCGAGTCGTGCGGGCTGTCGAAGAGCTGGTACGGCTCCTTCTCGCGTCCGTTCACGCAGTAACCGGGGATGCGATGCAGGTTCAGGTTGAGATGGATTCCATGCCTCTTTCCAAAGGCTATGGCCTCGTCGAGCGGGGCGAAGGCACTCTCGTCGATCTGCATCCAGTTCTCCGGACTCGACCAGCACCAGTACGACATGGGAATGCGGGCAAACGTGAATCCCCAGTCGGCCATCCACTCGAAATCCCGCTCGTGAAACCGTTGCCCCCGGTGCCCGCCGGTCATCTCGGTCAGGTTGAAGCCGCGCCAGCGGGGGATCTTCGGCGAAGCCACCACCTGGGACTCCGCGGCGGTGAGATTGAGGCGGGCGCCGGCCAGAAGACCCGCGGCGGCGGCGGAGACGCCGAGAAACCGGCGCCGGGACAGAGGGGGATGCGACATGGTTCGAGTGGGGTTGAAATGCGGCAGTCGACAGTTGCGCTCGGAAGAACGCGTCGAGTCCGCTTGGATACACTGACCCCGCCCACACGCCTTTCAACGGGAACTGAGTTAAATCTTTAGAGGGCAGTACGCGCCACAGGGCGGCCCGTGCAAGTTGGGGCTCGCCACCTAGGGGCTTTCAGCTGTGCTGGAGTCATGCGGCACGCATCCCACAAGGCCTGCTGTATGAGGGGCGGACATCTAGGAGGAAATTGGCGAACGGGTGTCGCCATTCCGGCGTGGTGCGTCGTGCTGCTCGCATTCGCCTCCGCCCTCGCCCCTCGGGTGCGCGCCGCCGCCGGCGCCGGATCTGCTTCCCAGCCGAAAGCGATTCGCGTCGCGATGGACGACAATTACCCGCCCTTCGTGTTTACCGACGAGAACGGCATACTGCAGGGCATCCTCATCGACGAGTGGCATCTCTGGCAGGAAAAGACCGGAGTGCCCGTCGAACTCGACGCGCTCAACTGGAGCCAGGCACTGCAACGGATGAAGGCCGGGAATTTCGACGTGATCGACACGATCTTCGACACGGCTGACCGCGAGAAATTCCTCGAATTCACCCCGGCCTACCAGCCGATCAACACCCGTATTTTCTTTCGAAGCGACATCGCGGGCATCACGGACCTGGATTCACTGAAGGGCTTTCCCGTCGGAGTGAAGGACGGCGACTACGCGCTCGACCTCCTGAAGCAGCACGGCGTCAGCCACCTGCTCGTTTACCCTGACTACAAGAGCATCATCGACGCGGCGCGCCAGCGGCGGATCAACATCTTTGTCATGGATGATCCCCCCGCGATCTACTACCTCAACAAGGAAGGGCTCGACGCCCAGTTTCGCCGCTCCGAGCCGGTGTTTCGGGGCGCCTTTCACCGCGCGGTCCTGAAGGGCAACACCACCCTGCTCAAGCTCGTCCAGTCGGGTTTCGACCGGATCACCCCGGATGAGCGCAAGGCCATCGAGGAACGCTGGTACGGGACGAGCATCGCGAGCGTGCCTTACCTGTCCTACATCGCCTACGCCGCAGGCGCCGGCCTGCTCGTCATCGTCTTCCTCTTCGGTTGGAACCGGTCGCTTCGCCACATCGTCGCGAAACGAACCGCGGCCCTGAGCGAGAGCGAGGCGCGCTATCGGCTCCTGTTCGAAAACAACCCGGCGCCGATGTTGATCTACGAGCGGGCCTCGCTCCGGCTGCTCGCAAGCAACGAGGCCTTCCTGCGCCACTACGGCTACACCCGGGAGGAAGTCCTGGCCATGCGCGTGGCCGACCTGCACCCCGACTCCGAACGCGAACGGGTGCTCACGATCGTGCCGCAGCTGCGGGGCTACACCCACACCGGCGAATGGCATCACCGCCGCCGCGACGGCTCCTACATCGCGGTGTATTCGAATTCCCACGATATCCAGTTCGACGGTCAGGACGCCCGCATGGCCGTCTTCACCGACATCACGGAACGGAAGCGCGCCGAACAGCAGCTCCAGACGTTGACAGGCTGGCTCCGGAGTATCCTCGACAACGCCGCCTACGGCATCGTCGCGTCCGCGCCCGACGGCACGATCCAGATGCTCAATCCGGCCGCGGAGCGAATGCTCGGCTACTCCGCCGCGGAACTCGTGAACCGGCAGAAGCCCACCCTCTGGCACGACCCCGTCGAGGTGGCCGACCGCGCACGCGCCCTCTCCGCCGAGCTCAAGGCGACCGTCGAACCCGGCTTCCGCACCTTCATCGCCACCGCGGACCGCAATATCATCCGCGAGATGGAGTGGTCCTACATTCGCAAGGACGGATCCCGCTTCCCGGTCATGCTGACCACCTCGGCCCTCCGCGATGCCCTGGGGCAGATCACCGGATACATCGGAATCTTCCGCGACGTCGAGGAGCAGCGCCGCTTGGAGCAGCAGCTCCTGCGCACGCAGCGCACTGAAAGCGTCGGCCAGCTCGCGAGCGGGATCGCCCACGACCTGAACAACATCCTCCTTCCGATGCTCATGGCCCCCGCCCTGCTGCGGGAGCAACTCTCGGATCCCGATTCAATCGCCATCGTCGACACGATCGAGGTCAACGCCCGCCGCGGCGCCGAGATCCTCCAACAGCTGCTCACGTTCGCGCGCGGCAGCGACGCCCGGAAGGAGACGCTGCGCGTCGAGCCCATCGTCTTCGACATGGTGAAAATCGCACGCGAGACCTTCCCGAAGAACATCGAGGTGCGCTGCGGATTTTCGGAGGGCCTGCGCCCCATCAGCGCCAACGCCACCCAGCTCCATCAGATCCTCCTCAACCTGTGCGTCAACGCACGCGACGCCATGCCCGCGGGCGGCATCCTCGAGCTCCGGGTCGACGAACTCGCCCTCGGCGCGCAGGAGGCCGCCCGGATCCCGTACGGAAAACCCGGCATCTTCCTTGTACTGTCCGTCGCGGATACAGGTTCGGGCATCCCCCACTCCCATCTCGAGCGAATCTTCGATCCGTTTTTCACCACGAAGAAGCCCGGCGAGGGCACCGGGCTCGGCCTGTCCACCGTGCTCGGCATCGTCCGCAGTCACGACGGCTTCATCAAGGTCGAGAGCGAGCGCGGCAAGGGCTCCTGCTTCCGGGTGTTCATCCCCGTGATCGAGGCCCGCGCCGAGGCACCGGCTCCCGCTTCGACGGTCGCCACCTCATCCGGACTCGGCGAACTCGTCCTGCTCGTGGACGACGAGGAGAACGTGCTGTTCGTGATGCGTCGCGCCCTCGAAAAGGGCGGTTATCGCGCCCTGCTCGCGCGCGACGGCGCCGAGGCGCTCGAGGTCTTCAAGCGCAACGCGGCGGAGATCCGACTGGTCGTCACCGACGTGCTCATGCCGGTGATGGACGGTCCCGCCCTCGTCGCTGCCATCCGCGCGTCAGGAAGCCGAGTCCCGATCCTCGCCGTGAGCGGATTTCTCGATTCGCCGGAGACCCAGCGCCAGATCCAGGCCAACGTCGACGCGTTCATCAGCAAACCGTTCAGCACCGTCGAACTGCTCGCCGCCACGCAGACCCTGATCAAGAAGGGCCGCTCGACGCCGGGCTGAGGGAATAGCCTCGAACAACACAAAATTCCAGGGGCATCGGCTTCGTGTCGGGTGCGCTCATAAGCGAGCTCCGTTCAAAGTCGGCACCCCGGGCGCCTTTTTGCGATTTTTGTGGCCATTACCTTCTCGGATTCCGATTGCGGCGCAGCCGTCCGCCCTGGTCTCGGCGAAGGTGAATTGCTCTGTGGTTCAATTCAGGCTTTGAGGTTCATCTGGATTATCCTCGCAGAGCGGAGGTCCGATTTCTACCAATCGGGACGATGAGCACGTCGAACCCAAATCTGTACCTGGTCGGATTCATGGGCGCCGGTAAAACGGTGGTCGGCCGGGCTGTCGCACAGAAGCTCGGCCTCACGCTCATCGACAGCGACCAGCAGATCGAGGCTAAGGCCGGCATGCCCATCACTCAGATCTTCGCAACCCAGGGAGAGGCCGTTTTCCGGCGGATGGAACGCGAGTTCATCGAACAGGGACACCCGGACCATGGCTGCGTCGTCGCCTGCGGCGGGGGTCTCATCGTCCAGCCCGGCATGCTCGAGCTGGTGCGGAGCCGGGGCATCATCATCTGCCTTCACGCCTCGATCGAAACCCTCCTTCAGCGCACTGCGACCAATCGGAACCGCCCCCTGCTCAATGTCGCCGACCACGAGGCCAGGCTGCGCGCGCTCTTCGCGGAGCGGGAACCCATCTACCGCTCGGCCGGAACGATGATCCTCACCGACAGCCGTCCGTTTCACGACATCGTCGCCCACGTGATCCGCAGCTATCGGCGCGAGTCCGCCGAGCGCTCCCGGAATCCGGCCTGAGTTCGAGGAGCGGACCCCGACAAATCGGCGATCCCGTCTAGACATCCGACCTTTTCCGGAAAGTCTTGGAACGTGCAAAAACTAAAGAACCTCTTCGAGCTCAACAAAGCCTGGGCCGAAAAGATCAGCGCGGCCGACCCTGCCTTCTTCGAAAAGTTGTCCCACCAGCAGAGCCCCGAGTTTCTATGGATCGGCTGCGCCGACAGCCGCGTGCCTGCAAACGAGATCGTGGGACTGATGCCCGGAGAGATGTTCGTCCACCGCAACATCGCCAACATCGTCGTGCACACCGACCTGAACTGCCTGAGCGTGATCCAGTTTGCCGTGGATCTGCTGAAGGTGAAACACGTCATGGTCGTCGGCCACTACGGCTGCAGCGGCGTCGGCACGGCCATGCGCTGCGAACGCGTCGGCCTGGCCGACAACTGGCTGCGGCATGTCCAGGATGTGCGCGAAAAGCACGATGCTTGTCTTTGCAGCATCGCCGACCCCACCGAACGCCGCGACCGCCTCTGCGAGTTCAACGTCGTCGAACAGGTCGCGAACGTGTGCCAGACCACAATCGTCCGCGACGCGTGGGACCGCGGCCAACAGCTGACCGTCCACGGCTGGGTCTACGGGATTCACGACGGCCGCCTGCGCGACCTCGACTGCACCTGCAGCAGTCCGCTGGAGGCCACCGAAAAATACCGCAGCGCCATCGACCGTCTCCGCACCGCCGGCCCCGGAATCCCGCTCTGAGCGCCGTTCGCGGTGGAGGTATCGGAATCCGAAACCTCAAGGCACGAGCCGAGGCTCGTGTCCGAGGGCGGAATCCCCATTCGACAGGTTCAGGGCCTTCGGGTGACTCCGCACTCCAGGTCAAGGCACTCGCCCTCACCTCCGCCAGAATCCTTCTCTCTTCCCGCCTGCCCTGAGCGAAGTCGAACGGGCTTCTCACTCCTCGCTTCCTTCCCGTCAGAGCATCAGCTTGATGCCCTTGCGGAGATAGGTGGGCACGTCGAGATCCTGACCTTCGAAAAGGTTGCGGTCGGTGTTCTCAAAGTGTCCGCGCGACTCCACTTCACCGAAGGAGAATTCCTCCTGCGAGGTGTCGGGCTTGGCTGCGGACACCGGCTGCGCCGGAGCCTTTGCCGGGGCGGAGCTCGCCACATGCGCGGGTGCGGCTGCCACGGCGGCAGGCGCGCCTTCTGCGACCACTGCGACGCCCGCATCGTCGGAGCGGGGCGTCTCCGAGGCGGCACCAGGCGCCGCCGCCGGGGCCGGGCGGGCGGATGGACGCGCGCGAAGCGGAGTGGCAGGGCTGCGCACGGTCGAGCGACCGCGGCCGCCAATGTCGGTCGTCCCTAGTACGACCACCTCGACGCGGCCCTTCATCGCCTCGTCGATCACCGCTCCCATGACGACATGCGAGTCCAGGCCGAACTCCTCGGTGATCGCCTGCATGAGTGCATTGACCTGATGCGTCGCCAGATCCGGTCCCGCAGTGATGTTCACGAGCAGGCGGTCGGCCTTGCGGGCGTTTTCAGGCGTGGCCAGGAGCGGGCAGAGCCGGAGGCTCTCGATCGCCCGGGCCGACGCATTTTCGCCCTCGCCCGAGCCGAGTCCAAAGAGGGTCTTTCCGCCGCGCGACTGGAAGGCCTGACGGAGCGTGGCAAAATCGACGTTGATCATGCCCGTGCGAAGCAGCATGCCCCAGATCGCCTTCACGCCGCGGCCGATCCATTCGTCGGCGCGCGCAAAGGAGTCGAGCACGCTCTCGTTTTCAGCAGCCTCCTGAAGCAGCACGTTGTTGGGAAGAAGGATCACCGCGTCGGCGACACGCCGCAGCGCCGCGAGCCCTTCCTCGGCCTGCTTGAGCCGGCGGCCCCCCTCGAAGCTGAACGGCATCGTCACGAACGCGATGACGAGCGCGCCCTGCTCCACCGCAATCTCCGCCACCACGGGCGCCGCACCGGTGCCGGTGCCGCCACCCATGCCGGCCACGATGAAGACCAGGTCCTGATCCTTGACCGCCGGGGCAATCTTGGCGCGATCCGACTCCGCCGCCTCGCGGCCGAGATCGGGATCACCACCCGCGCCCAGCCCGCGCGTCACACCCGAGCCGATGAGCACCTTTTCCTGCACGGGGGAGGCCGAGAGCGCCTGGAGGTCGGTGTTGACGACCGCCATCTGCACGCGGTCGAGATTGTCCATCTTGAGCCGGTCGACGGCATTCGAGCCGCCGCCGCCGACGCCTACCAGCTTGATCGCGAGGTCGCGGTCGGTGAGCAGGGACTGTTCCAGGGGAAGTTCGGAGTCCATGGCGGGGTTCAGAAGCCGGCGAGGATGCGTTGGAAGAGGTTTGCGGACTTGCGGTGCGCGGAGCGCGGGGCCGCCTCCGTCTGGGACGACAGGCCGTAATAGAGAAGCCCGAGGGCGGTGTTGTAGCCGGGCTCGCGCAGGTTCTGACTGACCGTCGACGGCGCCTCGCCGAGGTGGGCCGGGACGCCGAACACTTTCGCGGCGCATTCGGCGATCGCGGGAAGCTTGGAGGTTCCGCCGGTCAGCACGACCCCCGCCGCGCATTTCTCAGGCGAGAACGACGGTCCGAGCTTCTTCTTCACCACCTCGAAAATCTCCCAGGTCCGCGCCGCACAGATCTGCTCGATCGTGTGTCGCGGGAACTGGCGGTCGCCGATGGCGAAGTTGCCGTCGAGCCACACCTTCTCGCCCTTGGAACCGGGAGCGATCATCGCCCGGCCATGATGGATCTTGAGTTTCTCGGCCTGCCCTTCGGTCAGCCGGAGCCCGATCGCCACATCGTTCGTGATGTGCGAGCCGCCGACCGCAACCACGCCCGTGACGAAGGGGCAGCCGTCGCGATAGAGCACGTAGTCGGTGGTGCCCGCGCCGATGTCGATCGAGAGGATGCCGTTGTGGCGCTCCTCGGGCGTCGTCACCATGTGCCCCGAGGCCAGGCCGGAGAGGATCAGCTCGCGCACCGAAAGATTGAAACCCCGGATGACGTGGATGCCGTCGGCCAGCTTGTTCTCCTGGCCGTGCACGATCCAGTAACCCGATTCCAGCCGGCGCCCGACGAGGTGCTCGGGGGAGCCCGGCACGATTCGTCCGTCGAGACGGAAAGGACGGCGGAGATTGTGCACCACCATGCGGCCGGCCGGCAGTTCCTTCGCAGTCGCCAGCGAGCAAACCGTGTCGACGTCGAGCTGACTGACCATGTTGTCGGCGGACTTCACATTGACCGAGGCCTCGTTGTAGAAGCCTTCGATGTGGCTGCCCGACTGGGCGAGGAACACGAAGTCGATGCGCTCACCGGCGCCCTGCTCCGCGGCCTCGAGGGCCGAATGCGTGCACTCGCTCGCGGCCTTGTAGTCGACCACGGTGCCCTTGACGACGCCGCGCGACTGGCATTCGCCGTATCCGATGATGGCCAGTTCGCGGCCTGTGTATTCTCCTATGAGAACGGTGATCTTGGATGTGCCGATTTCGACGGCTCCGATGAAACGGGTTTTAGAGCTCACGTTGCGTGGGATTGCGCTGGAAGAGTGATGGGAAGGTGATTGCGGAACCGTGCTGCGCATCGGCGCTGGCGTCCACCTGTGTCGACCGGGTGACGGCACCTTTCGAATGCGAGCCCACCGGATCGCGGAACGCCACGGGCACGTTCCGGCCCAGGCTCAGGTCGATGCGCGCCAGCGGATTGTCAGGAGTGGGCTTCATGGCGTCGCAGATGTAGTCGAAGTAGGCCAGCTGCCGGAAGAAATCCTCATGCGTGGTGAACTCGACGCTCTGGCAGACCGGCGAGCGGACCTCGATCAGGCCGTCGCTCGCAAAGCGCGCCAGCGAGATGACGCGGAAAAGTGAATACAGATGCTGGCTCTCGTAGCGCGCCTGGGCAATCAGGGAGGCCACGGCGTCCATGCCCTGGATCGGCTCAAAGCGACCGTTCTGCCTCGCCAGATGCACCCCGTCGAGCCACGGCAGCTGCTCGATGAACGACCGGGCATAACCGTCGCCCTGGAAGACCACGCCGTCGCGGGCCGCGAAATACATCGTCGGCGCGCTGGAGCCGTCCTGCACCATCACGCGCGCGACCGGGGTGCGCTCGTTGAGCTTCACGACCAGCGTATCCGGAAAGCGCTTCTCGAGCACAGCCACCCGCACCTGGCCCGAGGCGAGCAACCGCGACTGGAGCAGGGAGAGATTCAGCTCCATGAGACTCGCGGTCTTCGGGATCGCCAGCGTTTTCGCCGCCCACTCCGCGGTGAGCACTCCGTCGGTCGTGAAGTCGGGCATGGGCTTCACCGGGCCGACATCGTCGGCGCGTGCGATGCTCGCCGGGTGATACTCGATCGCGGTGATCAGCGACACGGCGCCCCAGGTGACCGCGCCCGCGAAGGCGACGCCGGCGACCACCTTCGCGATCGCAATCGTATAGCGCCGGCGCCCGGTCTTCGACATGGCGCGCGGAGCGACCTCCTGGGGAATCTCCCGCCAGGAACGCGCCGTTGGAAAGATGCCGGGCTGTTCGCTCATCGACCTAGATGCCTCCCGCCGCCTTGAACCGCTCCAATGCCGGCACAATCAACTCACGCACCAGTGCCGTGTAGTCGAGTCCCGCGCAGCGTGCGCTCATGGGCAGCAAGCTGGTGTCTTTCATGCCAGGGAGCGTGTTGATTTCGAGGAAAAAGAGTTCGTTTTTCTCGGAAAGCATGAAGTCCATCCGCGCGTAGTCCCTGCAGCCGCACGCGCGGAACGCCGACTCCGCCGCACGGCGCGCCTCGGCCGCCGTCTCCTCAGGAATCGGAGCGGGCACGAGGTATTCGGTCAGTCCCTTCGTGTACTTGGACGTGTAGTCGAAAAGTCCCGACTTGGGCCGGATCTCCACGACGCCCATCGCGCGGCCGTTGAGCACGCCCACGGTCAGTTCGCGGCCGACCACGCGCCGCTCGACGAGCCATTCACCGGGCTCGATGTCCGACAGCGCGGTCTCCAGTTCGGCCCGGGATCCGATGACCCTCAGCCCCACACTGCTGCCATTGCACGAGGGCTTCAGGATCAGCTGCTCCCCGAGCTCCCCCACGATCGCCGCAGCCCCGGGCCGGGAATCTCGGTCGAACGAGATGCCAGGGCACACCCGGACGCCCTGCTCAACCACCCGCTGCTTGGTGCGGACCTTGTTGAAGCAGACTTCCGACGACGATGCGTCGCAGCCCGCGTAGTGGACGCCCGCCACGTCGAGCAGGCGCTGCATCCCGCCATCCTCGCCGAAGGTGCCATGGAGCGTCGACAGGACCACGTGCCTGAGCGGATCGAGCCCGGCCGGGAGTACCGGCTGGTCGACCTGGAAAAGGCAGGTCGGGAAACTGCGGGCAAGGGCGAGCGCCACCGCCTTGCCCGAGCCTAGCGAAACTTCGCGCTCCGCGGAGGTGCCTCCGCAAAGGACGGCCACGATGGGATGTCTGGACATGAGAAGCCTTCGTTGAAGTGGATGTCGGGTGAAACCGGGTACGACGATCGGAGTTGCCATGGTGTCTGAAGCAAAGAGTTAGAGAACGCGGCTCCAGTCGCCGCCGAAGAGAAGCACCTCCGGCTCGAGCAGGAATCCCGTCTGCGCCCTCACTTCGGAGCGCACGAGGCGCATGAGGGCGATGACGTCTGCGGCGCTTGCAGCGCCGCGGTTGATGATGAAATTCGCATGGACCTCCGACACCTCCGCGTCCCCGACGCGTCGGCCCTTCAGGCCGCAAGCCTCGATGAGTCGCCCGGCGAAATCGCCCGGGGGATTCTTGAACGCACACCCCGCAGACGGTTCGCGAGGCTGGCTCGCCTGGCGCCGCAGGCGGTACGCCTCGATCTTCCGCGAAATCGCCTCGGATTCGCTCTTCGACACGGGATTGATCAGCGCTCCGAGCGCGACGGAGGTGATCAGCTCGCGGCACGACCGGTAATCGACCGTCAGCTTGTCGCGCGACACCGTTTCCACCCTGCCCTCGGGGGTCATCAACAGCACCTCCGCGACGATGTCGAACATCCAGCCGCCCATTGCGCCCGCATTCATCCGCAGGGCCCCCCCGACGCTTCCGGGGATGCCCTCGAGAAACTCGAAACCGGCCAGCCCCGCCTTGGCCGCCTGCCCGCACAGGGCCTTGAGGCGAAGCCCCGCCCCGACCCAGATTCGGCCGTCCGGCTGCATCTCAAATCGCGACCATGAGGGATGCGCAAACGAGAGTACGAGGCCGTCCACGCCCTCATCGGGCACGACGAGGTTGGATCCCCGGCCGAGGCACAGGCAGGGCACCCGCTCCCGGCCGGCAAAGAGAACGAGCTGGCGCAGGTCCTCGACCGAGGCCGGCTCCGCGAAGAGTCGCGCCGCTCCTCCCGCCCTCAGCGTGGTCTTCGGTCCCAAGGGTTCCTCGCGTTCAATCCTCGTGTCCGGCGACAGGCTCGCCTTCAGCGACGACGCCCGCGCGTCCCAGGTTCGCTTGCCCAGCCAGGCGCGGGCCATCTGGTCGATATCGCCGGCGCCCACCACCGCGATGTGATCGCCAGGCCGGAGCGAGGCCTCGATCGCCGAAAAACACGCCGCGCCGTCCGATCCGTGGTGATACACCTCCGCCCGGCCCGAGGCGCGGCACGCCTCCGCCAGGTCCGTCGAGCGCCCACCCTCGACCGGGTCCTCGCCCGCCGGATACACGTCGAGCAGGTGCAACGAGTCAGCCGCCGCCAGGGCACCGACAAAGGCTTCCCTGAACTGGGCTGTGCGGCTGTACCGGTGTGGCTGGAAGGCGGCGACCAGGCGCGCTCCCGGCGGCAGCTGGGCGCGGAGGCTCCCGAGCAGCGCGGCGATCTCCGCGGGATGATGCGCATAATCCTCGATCACCACAAAGTCGGGCCCCGCATGCAGCACCGACTGCCGCCGCCGGACCGGCGGGTAGTCCGCCAGCGCGTCCTCCGACACGACGGCACCCATGCCCTCGGCCGCCGCGAGCGCCGCCGCCGCGTTGGCCGCATTGAATGCCCCCCTCGCCCGCACCCGCGCCCCGGATACACGGTAGCGTCCGCCGAACCGCAGGCGCAGCCCGGCCTCGTCCTGAGCGTCCAAGTGATACGAATACTCGCCCTCGCCGCCGAACCGGGCCGCCCCGGGCAGGCCCGCCGTAAGGCGCCCCGACGCCGCACACGCCGCATTCACCAGGACCATTCCCCGCGTACGTCGAAACAGGTCGCCGAACGTCCGCTCCAGCGCCTCCGGCGTCCGATAGTGATCCGGATGGTCCCAGTCCAGGTTCGTCGCAACCGTGATCTCTGGCGAAAACCGCTCGATCGTGCCGTCGCTCTCGTCGATCTCCGCCACAAGCCAGTCGTTCGATCCCGCCGCGGCCGGCGGCAGCGCCTCGTCTGCAAAGAGTCCGCCCACGATGTAACCCGCCCCAAACCCGGACCGGCGCAGCGCATGCGCAAGCATCGCGGTCGTCGTGGTCTTGCCATGCGACCCGCAGACGGCGACCAGGCGCAGGCCCTTGGCAACCTCAGCGAGCAGCTCGCCCCGCCGTACGATCGGGATCGCGGCGGCCCGAGCGGCCACCGCGGCGGGATGATCCGGCCGGATGGCGGACGAGCAGGCGAGCAGGTCGCAGCCCGCGGGCATCGGCCCCACCGACACGCCCGCGCGCACGAGCTGCAGGCGCATCGCCTCCGTCATCGCGTCGTCCTCTCCGGACACCGACAGGCCGCGCCCAGCCAGGTAGATGGCGAGCGGACCAACACCCATGCCGCCGACGCCGACACAGTGAATCCGTTCCACCGGGCGTCCAAAAAGCCTGATCACCGCGTCGGTCATTGGGTGGCGGAGGCCGTGGCCGGCGGCTGCACATCCGCGCCGCCGTGAGTGTCGCCCGAGGCGATCGCCTCCAGGTCGTCCAGCATCATCTCGAGCGAGTTCGCCCGCTCGAGCCGCTGGAGGTTGGACCGGAACTTCGTCAGCAGCCAGTCGTTGAAAATCGTGTCCCGCACCTCCGCACGAAGCGAGGCGATGAAGGCCTGCTCGATCACGACCCCCGCGCCCTGCTGTTCAACGTAGGCCGCGTTCGCACGCTGATGGTCGTCGGCCGCGTGGGGGAACGGCACGAGGATCCCCGGCGTGCCGCACCGCACCAATTCTGCGATCGTGCCCGCGCCAGCGCGCGAGACGACCAGGTCTGCCGCGGACACGAGCTCAGCCATGCGATCGCAAAACGGAACAAATACTGCCCGCACCGGCACGCCCCCGCGGGAGCGCTGCTCGATCGTCTCGGGCACGTCCTTGCCCAGGCCCGTGACGCAATAGACCTGGATCCCATCCGCCAGCAGCGCGTTCAGTTCGTCGCGCACCCACTGGTTGAGCGCCGCCGCACCCTGGCTGCCGCCGAGCACGGCCAGCACCTTGCCGTGGGGAAACAGGCCGAGCGCGCCGCGCGAGGCCTCGGTCGGGAGGCGCACGATCTCGCGGCGCACCGGAAGACCCGCGTGCCGGATCGCCGAGGGTCGCGCGGTCCGCAGTTCGACGCCCGGCGGAAGAAACACTCGGGTGGCAAACCGGCTGAGCAGGCGGACGGCCCGTCCTGGCACGCGGTTCGCCTCATGCAGCGCGACCGGCACCCCATTCAGGACGCCCGCCAGCGCGAGCGGCGCCGACGTGAATCCGCCAAAGCCGAGGATGCAGTCCGGAGCGAGGCTCCGCACAATGTGCCAGCTCGAGGCAAAGCCGCGCGTCTGCGTCGCCGCACAGCGCACCAGCTTCGCCGGGCTCCAGCCGAACCCGGAACCCGGAATCCGCAGGAATCGAAGATGTGGATACTTCTCAATCAGCCGCGCATCCACCTTCTTCTGGCTGATCAGCATCGTCACCCGGTGACCCCGCGCGACCAGCCCTTCGGCCAGTGCGATGCCGGGCGAAAGGTGTCCGCCCGTGCCGCCGCAGGAGAGGAGGAAATTCTTCATGAAAGGAGTTCGCGTATCGAGCGCACCGGTCCGGCCAGCTTGGCGCGTCCCCAGGTCCGCTGCGTGCTCAGGAACACACCCACGAAGATGCCCATCAGGAGCAGGTTCGAGAGTCCGGCGCTGAGGAAGGGCAGCGACATGCCTTTCGTCGGGAATATGCCCGTGACCACGCCGAGGTTGATGATCGCCTGCAGGCACAACATCAGGAGCGAGCCGAGGACGATCTGGAATTGAAACTGGTTGGGCGCCTTGCGCAGGTGCATGAGGCCCGCCACGAAGATGATCGAGAAGAGCGCTACCACGCCCACGGTGAAATACAGGCCGAGCTCCTCGCCCACCACCGCGAAGATGAAGTCAGTCTGCGCCTCCGGGAGAAACTTGTGCTGCTGACGTCCCTGGCCGAGGCCCACCCCATCGACGCCTCCGGAGGCAAAGGCCGCGAGCGCCTGGTACAGTTGATAGGTGCCCCCCTGGCGATTGCCCTGCACGTCGAGGAAGGCCGTGAACCGGCGCAGTCGGTTCGGGTTGTGGAGCACCGCAAGGGTGAACACGAGGGACACCCCCGCGATGGTCGGCAGGATGTAGCGCCAGCGCGCCCCCGCGAGGAACAGCATCACCAGCCCCACCGCCACCGCGAGTGCCGCCGTGCCGAAGTCCGGCTCGAGAAGGATCAGGCCCGCGAATCCGCAAATCATCGCGAGCGGGTAGACGAATCCGCGCCGCAGCTCATGGATCCGCGTCTGGTTGAGCGCGAGGTAATGCGCCAGGCAGAACACCATCGCGATCTTCGCAAATTCCGACACCTGGATTCGCAGCGGACCGAACCCCAGCCAGCGCCGGCTGCCCTTGACCGTGATTCCGATGTGCGGGATCAGCACCGCCACCAAGGAAAACAGCGACAGCCCGCCGACAATCCAAGCGAACCGCCGCAGGTTCTCCAGGTCCAGGCGGCTGACGACCCAGCACAACGCCATCGTGAGCACGACGCCGATGAGCTGCTTGTTGAAGTAGTAGTAGGGCCCCTCCTTGAACGCCGTGCCGGCGCTGAAGAGCATGATCAATCCGAGCACCGTCAGACCGATGCAGCACAGGACGATGACCGCCGCGGGCGTGAGGGTGAGGCGGAGGCGTTGCGGCGAACCGGAAGGCGCGGGCGCGGCGGCGGACATCGTCGAATCCAAAGGTCGCTCAGTTGCTGTTCTGGTTCTGCTGGCTTCCGGAATTCGTGCCGGCGGGCACCGTCGAACCGGAGTCCGAGGACGAGCCGGAGCCGTCGTCAACATTGATCACCGGCACTGAGCCGTCCTGTCCCGACTTCTTCAGCCCGGCATCGAGATCCTGGTCGGACGACGGGCCGCCGATCTGCGGCATCACCGGGGCGGTCGACTGCGACTGGGCCGGTGCGGCGGACGGCGCCGAAGCCTGGTCGTCGGGTTGTGGCACGGGCTGCTGCGACACGGGGACCGATTTCGCGGGCTTCGAGCGCGACTGGCCCGACTTCGGAGCCTTCCAGCCTGGAATAATGAGTTCGCGACCCACGCGGATCATCGCGGGGTTCGAGATGTTGTTCGCCACCGCGATGTCGCCAGCGCGGACACCGTACTTGCGCGCGATCGACCCGAGCGTCTCGCCGGGCTTCACCACGTGCTTGACCGAGCCGGTTCGGGACGCGACCGCCTGTTCGGCGCGCGGCGCGGCGAGATCGACCGGGGCGGCGGACGCCGCGCCGGCGGAAACGGCCTTCGACGGGACGATCAGCTTCTGCCCGATCTGCAACACGGCGCCGGCCTTCAGGTGATTGGCCGCGCGGAGGTCGGCGATGGAAATCTTGTTCTTGTGGGCGATCGTCCAGAGACTGTCGCCGCGTTCCACCGTGACGGTGGTGGCCGGCGTCATCTGCTCGACCGGAGCAGGCTGGAGGGCCGCGGCTGCGGCCGTTCCCGGACGCGTGGGGCTGTAAAGCGCGGGCCCGCTGGCGGGCGCATTCGGGTCGAAGCCGAGTCCCTGAGTGTCGTTCGACATCGGGGCCGACGCGATCGGCGCGGCGTCTCCGCCGGACGAGGACTGGCCGGACGGCACGGAGATCGTGGGCGAGCCAGAGCCCGTATCCGTGGCCGCCACCGGCGGCGGCGGCGTGGACTTCGGCTTCGTGCTGCAGCCGGGGTTGGCCATGATCATGAGAAAGGCGAGCGCGTGGACGGCCGCGACTATGCCGAAGATTTTGAGAACTTTCATGGACGGATTGAGTTTGGGTTTGGTTGTAAATCCAAGACTACGGCGCGGCAATTCGCGCACCGAGGTTTTTAACGAGATTTTCGAACACATCGCCGCGGTGGTCGTAACCGCGGAACATGTCGAAGCTTGCGAAGCCCGGGCTGAGGACCACGTCCGCGCCGGGCCGGGCGTGCGCGGCGGCGGCGGAGACCGCAGCCTCGAGGGAGGCGCAGTCGGTGTATGGAACATGATGGCGCACACAGGCTGCCGACAGGGCCGCCCGCGTCTCGCCGATCAGGAAAGCATGCTCAACCTTGGGTGCGATCCGACGGACGAAGCCGTCGATGTCGCCGCCCTTCGCCCGCCCGCCGGCGATCAGCACGACGGGGGCGCGAAACCGGGCCAGGGCCGCCTCCACCGCGTGGAAGTTCGTCGCCTTCGAGTCGTTCCACCACGAGACGCCTGATACCTCGCCCACTTTCGCCAGGCGATGCCGGCCCAGGCTGAAGGTCCGCGCCGCCGCGTAGAGCAGGTCCGCGGGCAGGCCGCTGCGACTCCACCACGCCGAGGCGATGACGAAGTTCTCCCGCTGCGGGTAGTGCTCGAACACCGTGCCGGCGAGACGTTCGTCCGGGAACAGGCCCTCCGTCGGCACGAGCGAGCCCGCGGGCAGCGCGACGCCGAGCCGCTGCGCATGGGCGCGCACGGAACTCCCCGCCAGCACGAGCGCGCCGGGGGATTGGAGCACGAGCCTGTGCTTGGCCGAAAAATACGCCTCGAGCCCGCAATGCCGCTCGAGGTGATCCTCCGCGAAATTCGTCCACAGCACCGCGTTTGCACGAAACAGGGTCATCGCCTCCGCCTGGAACGAGCTCACCTCGCACACCGCCCACTCACCGTCCGCGCCGCCGTCGCGCTCCGCTACCAGGCGGCTGAACGAGTAGCCGACGTTTCCCGTCGCGAACGCCTCGCGCCCCGCCTGCTTCAGCGCGTGGGCCAGGAACTCGGTGAGCGTCGTTTTTCCGTTGGTCCCGGTGATTGCGACGATCTGTCCGCGCCAGAACAACCACGCAAAGTCCAGCTCGCCGAGGCAGACGCACGCCGCGCCCCGGGCCAGCGCCAGCCAGCGGTGCCCCGCTGGGAATCCCGGCGAGAAGACGACCAGCCGGTGGGCCGAGGACTCCGCCTCGCCAAACGTCGTGCGATCCCCCGCACCGGCCCGCTCGTCGTAAACGACCGCCTCCGCCCCCATCTTCGCCAACAGGTCGCGAACCGAGGATCCGCTCACGCCGCCGCCAAACACCGCGACCGGCGCGCGGAGCAGGGAGGCATGCGTCTCAGGGATCCTCAGGCTCATCGTCAGCGAAGTTTCAGGGTCGCCAGACCCGCGAGGGCGAAGCCCAGCGACACGATCCAGAAGCGCAACACGACCTTCGTCTCGGGCCAGCCCTTCTTCTGGAAATGGTGGTGGATCGGCGCCATCAGGAAGAGCCGTCGGCCTTCCCCGGATACGCGCCGCGTGTATTTGAAAAATCCAACCTGCAGGATCACCGAGAGCGCCTCCCAGACGAAGACCCCGCCGACGATGACCAGCGTGAGCGGCTGGTGGATCATGAACGAGATCACGCCGATCAGCCCGCCCAGCGCCAGCGACCCCGTGTCGCCCATGAAGACCTCGGCGGGATGCGAGTTGAACCAGAGAAACGCCATGCACGCGCCGATCAGCGCCCCGAGCACCACCGTCAGCTCGCCCGTCCCGGGCACGTAGCTGATCAGGAGGTAGTCCGACATGCGCGCATTGCCCGCCGCGTAGGCCATGATCGCAAACACCAGCGCCACCGAGATCGTGCATCCGACCGCCAGCCCGTCGAGGCCGTCCGTCAGGTTGATCGCGTTGCTGAAGCCAACGATCCAAAAATACATCAGGAAGAGCAGCAGGAACCAGGGCATCGACGGGATCAGTGCGGTCTTCACGAATGGTACCCAAAACTCCCGGATCTTGTGCGTGCTTTCAGGATGAAGCAGCAGCACGACCACCGCACCCAGCGCCGCAAGCGATTGCCAGCCGATCTTCTCCCACGAGGAGATGCCGTCCCGATTCTTGTGCACCACCTTCAGGTAGTCGTCGCGCCAGCCCGCCACCGTGAGCACGGTGTACACGAACAGGCTCACGAACACCCACACGTTCGGCGCGGCCCACAGGACCGACGAGAGGAACACCGAGATGAAGATGATCAGCCCGCCCATCGTCGGCGTGTTCTTCTTGTCGAACCGCTTCGCCAGGTCGCCGGTGCGGTCGTCGTCGTAGTGCTGGCCAAACTTCAGCGAGCGGAACCGACGGATGAGCCAGGGCCCGATGATGAAGCCGATGATCAGCGCGGTCGCCGCCGCCAGGAGCGTGCGCACGGTCAGGTACCGCAGCAGCCGCAGCGGGTGGAAGATGTTTTCGTAGTTGGCCAGGTAGGACAGCATGGAAATCAGTGGGCCGCCTCGGCGGCTGCGCCCTCGAGCGCCGTTTCGAGCCGGTACTTCCTGCTCCCCTTGACGAACACCGACCCGGTCCATCCGGCCACCATCGGGGCAGCCTGGGCGGCGTCGGAGATCACGCGCACCTGATCCGGCTCGGCACCCGCCTCCAGCAGGCCGTCCCTCAGGCTCGCGGCTTCACTCCCCACCAGCACCGCCAGGTCTCCCGGGCGCAGGGTGAGCGAACGGCCCACGCCCCGGTGGTACGCCGGCGCCTCGGGCCCCAGCTCCTCCATGCATCCCAGCAGGTACAGCGACGGACCCGCGGCGGACGCGAGGTCGCGAAAATTGGCCAGCGCATCCCGCATCGATGCCGGATTCGCGTTATAACAGTCCACGTACAGCAGGCGCCCGCCATCGCGCAGCACTTCGCCGCGCCAGTGCGCCGGCCCCCACCCGCCGATGCGCTCCTGGATCGTCGCCGGGCTTACCCCGAGCCAGAGCGCCGAGCAAATCGCCAGGGCCACGTTCTGCGCCATGCCCGGCGATACCCTGCGCAGCGTGAATACCAGCGGGGGTGGCGGTCCATACGCGATCGCGATCGCCGTCGTCTCCTCGCGCTGGGTCACCGTGAAATACACCACGTCCTTCGGCGGCACCGCGGGCCGGATCACGTCCGCCGGCTCCAGGATCATCCGGTCCACGCCCAGTTCGCCAAACGCGGGCAGGTCCGCGCATTGACGCGGAAACACGGCCATGCCCGCCGCCCTCACCGCGCGCGGCAACTTCGCCTTCTCGCGCGCCACCCCCTCCAGGCTGCCCAGGTCCTTGAGATGCGCTTCGGCCACCAGGGTGATGATCGCGACGTCCGGCTCGATCATCGCCGCAAGCGAGTCCATGTCGCCCTCGGCGCTGATCCCCGCTTCGACCACCGCAAACCGATGACGAACCGGATCAATGCGCGTGAGCGTGAGGGGCACGCCGAGGTGGTTGTTGAGATTACCCTCGGTCGAGAGCACCCCGCCCTCCTGCCCGCCCAGCAGCAGGGCCAGCAGTTCCTTCGTCGAGGTCTTGCCGCAGCTTCCGGAAATGCCCACCACCCGGCCTCCAAAGGCGAGACGGTGCGCCCGGGCGATCGCCTGCAGTGCGGCCAGCGGATCCTCAACGACCAGCTGGGGAAGCGACACCGAGGGATCCGCCCGCGACACGATGGCCGCCCTCGCGCCCGCCTCCATCGCCGACCTGAGAAAATCGTGACCGTCGCGACGGTCCGTACGCAGCGCCACGAAGCACTCCCCCGCCCCGATCCGGCGCGAATCGGCCGAGAACCCGGTCAGGGCCCCGGAGGGCCGGCTGGTCCAGGTTCCACGCGCCCATTCGGCAAGTCGGTCTGGCTGGAAGGCGGGCATGAGGGACTCAGGAGTGCGTCTCCTTGAGCGATTTGATGGCGATCAGCTCGCGGACGACCTGGCGGTCGTCGAACGGGATCACCGTGTCTCCAAATTCCTGATAACTCTCGTGCCCCTTGCCCGCGACCAGCAGGCAGTCGCCGGGCCCGGCCATGTCGAGCGCAAGGCTGATCGCACGGCGGCGGTCATCCACCCACGTGAGTTTCGCCGGGTCGGTGACGCCCTGGCGCATGTCCTCGAAGATGCGCTCCAGCCCCTCGCTGCGGGGATTGTCAGCGGTCGCGAAGGCGAAATCGGCAAACTCCTGCACGGCCTTCACCATCAGCGGCCGCTTCGTGCGGTCGCGGTTGCCGCCGCAGCCGAACACCACGAGCAGGCGCCCGGGGGTGATCGTGCGCAGCATCCCGAGCGCGTTGCGCAGGGCGTCGTCGGTGTGCGCGTAGTCCACCAGGACGTTGAAGGCCTGGCCTCCTTCGATCCGCTCCATGCGCCCCGCCACGCCCCGAAACGAGGGCAGCCGTGCGGCCATGGCGACCGGCGAACGCCCCATCGCCCAGGTGGCAGCAAACGCCGCGAGCAGGTTGCTCACATTGTACCGACCGATGAGCGGCGACTCGACCCGGAGCGAGCCGTCCGGCCACGCGAGCCGGAAGCCCGTGCTCTTGAACTCCAGCGAAACCTCCTCCGCCCGCACCATCGCCTCGGGCGATTCGCCATAGGTCACCACCCGCACCGTGGGATGCTCCGACGCCAGGCGGGCGGCCAGGCGCGCACCGTAGGGGTCGTCCAGGTTGACCACCGCCACCTCCGGAATTCGGCCCACCCCGCCTGTGAAGAAACGCGCCTTCACCTCGAAGTACTCGTCCATCGTGTGGTGGTAATCCAGGTGGTCGCGGGTCAGGTTCGTGAACACAGCCACGCCAAACTGCATCCCTTGCACGCGCTTCTGGTCGATGCCGTGCGAGCTCACCTCCATCACCGCCGTGCGGCAGCCGGTATCGCGCATCTGCGCAACCATCCCGTAGATGTCGAGCGACTCCGGCGTCGTCTTGAAAGACGGCACCGAACGCGCACCGAGGTCGTACGAGATCGTCCCGAGCAGCCCCACCTTCTCGCCCTCCTCGAGCAGGTGCTTGATCAGGTGGGTGACGGTCGTCTTGCCGTTCGTGCCCGTGACCCCGACCATCCGGAGGTCGCGGTCGGGAAACTTGAAGTAGCGCTGCGACACCCGCGCGAGCAGGCCGCGGGGATCCTCCGTCTGGATGAAGGTCACCTTCGCCGGCGCGGTCAGCGGTATCCGCTGCGCCACGACCGCGACCGCGCCGCGTCCGATCGCCTCGTCGATGAAGCGCGTGCCGTCGGAACGCAGCCCCGGCAGGGCGAAGAAGAGGTTGCCTGGGACCACCCGGCGGCTGTCCATCGCAATGCCGGAAATGGGCCGGTCGAGCTCGCCCCGGACGGCGGCGATTTCGTCCTGCTGGAAAAAGTCGGAAAGCTTGGGTGCCATTTTGAAGATGCGTTGGCCGAGCGCGCGCCGCCCCGCCCCGCGGCCCGCGGGCTGGGTGCGGAAGGCGTGGACGAGGGCTGCGTCGGCGGTGAGATATCCGATCATGTTAGCGGGAGCTGAGGGCGAGCAGCGAAGGCGGCCGCTGGGTCTCGTCCACGGGCTTGATGTTGAGATACTGGATGAGCTTTTCGCCGATGTGCCGGAACGAGGGCGCCGACACGATCGAGCCGTAGGCGACGCCGCCCGGCAGGTTCGCGGAGGCCTGGTCGACGATCACCGACATCACGATCGCCGGACGGCTCGCGGGGAAGAATCCCACGAACGAGGCCACGTGCTTGGTCCTCGAATACTTGCCGTTGATGATCTTCTCCGCAGTGCCCGTCTTGCCCGCCACCTGGAAGCCCGGGATGGCCGCGGCCGGCGCGGTGCCCTGGCCCGGCACCGTGACCCAGTTCAGCATCGCCGCCATCGTCTCGGCCGTGCGCCGGCTGATGACGCGCCGGCGGACCTCGCGCCCGTAGCGGAAGACCACCTCGTTGTGCGAGTCGCGGATCTCCTGGATCACCTGCGGGCGCAGCAGCTCGCCACCGCTCGCGATCACGCCCATGGCGTAGGTGATCTGCAGGGGCGTCGCGCTGACCGAATGGCCCATGGGCATGCGGGTGAACGTGAGCCCGTCCCACTTGTCAGGAGGGATCAGCACGCCGCGGGATTCCGGCCCGAGTGCAAAATGCGTGTACTCGCCAAACCCATACTTCTTGGCGTAGTCGTAGAACTTCTGCGGCCCGAGCAGGTACGCGCAGCGGAACGCGCCGCGGTTGGAGGAGTGCGACAGCACCTCGCGCAGCGTCAGGCGGTGGTCGAAGTGCTCGTCGTCCCGGGGAAGCCGCCGGACCTTCCCGTCGAGCACCACCGTGTCGTCATTGCAGTCGAAGGTGGTCTCCGGGTTGACCAGCCCCTCCTGAAGCGCGCCCGACGTCGCCACGATCTTGAAGGTCGAGCCAGGCTCGAGCACGTCGGACACCGCCGGATCGGTCAGCGAGGCGATGCTGGCCTTCTGGTATTCGTTCGGGTTGAAGGTCGGATAGTTGCCGAGGGCCAGGATGAAACCCGTCCGCGCGTCCATCACGATGATGGTCGCCTTGAGCGGCTTGAAGTGTTCCCCGATATACGTGAGCTCCTGCTCGACGATGTCCTGCACGACCGAGTCGATCGACAGCACCACGTTGTATCCATCCACCGGATCCACCTCGCGCGTCCGGAACTGCGCGAGTTCGTGGCGGCGTCCGTCAACCTCCGTCACCACCCAGCCGTTGTGGCCCGCGAGGTAGAAATTGGCGTACTTCTCGATGCCCATGACAGGCACGTTCTGGTGGTTCACGAAGCCGACCACGTGCGCGGCCAGCGAGTTGTGCGGATAGGCGCGGCGGTACACCCGGTTGCCGTACAGGCCCTTGATGTGAAGCTTCATGACCTGGTCGTACACCGACTCGTCGAGGTCGTCGCGAAGCTTGGCCCAGCGGATGGGCCGCTGGCCGTTCTCGTCCAGCTGGTCGTCGAGCACTTCGGACGGCACCGTGGTCTTCCCGCTGCCATCGTCGGCCAGGTTGAATTCAAACTTGGGCCCGACGCTGACGTCGACCGGCTTCTGGTCGGCAGCGGCCTCCGGCTTGGTCGCCGCTGCTGCTGCTGTTGCTGCGGTCGCCGCGGGGGACTTGATCTCGGGAGGACGGGTCTTGGTCAGGAAAATGCGTTGGATGTCCGAAAGCGGCACGCCGATCAGGGCCGAGAGCTCGGGCCACTTCTTTTCGTCTTCGGTCTGCACGGCCTGCGGATCCACGCCCAGCACCACCTGGGAATTGCTGGTCGCAAGCAGGTTTCCGCGCGAATCGAGGATGTCGCCGCGGCGGGCGTTCTCCACGTCGATCGCATAGCGCGCCTTCTCGATCATCTTCAGGAACTGCGCGCGATCGAGCACGTGCAGGTAGTACAGCCTCACGGCGATCGAGGCGAAGCACAGCCCGATCATCGCGGCGATCACCGCGGTGCGATAATTCGATGCAAACCCGCGTCTCATTGCGCCGGAGTCGCGGGCTGGGCCAGCTGCGGGTTGAACACCACAAAGGCCGGACTGCTCTCGGTCAGCAGGTCGCTGTTGCGCTTGGCGGCCAGGCGGGCCTCGACGTCCTCGTCGACCCGGTTGACCTGGGCCTCCTTCGGTTCGACGAGCCCGAGATGAAGGTCGTCATTGAGATGGCGCAGCACGTCGGGACTTTTCTCCGTCTCGATCTGCGTGACCGTCTCGTCGAGCCGGCGCTGGCAGTCGCTGATGCTCGCCTCGGTCTGCTTGATGCGGTTGGCGGTTGCGGCCATCTGGTAACGAAGCCAGACGGCGCCGAGTCCGACCGAGCCGCTGGTCACGATCATCGCGAGCGTGTAGACCAGGAGCTGGTTGACGAAGGCATGGGGTTCAGAGTGTTTCATGGAGGGGCCGGCGTACGGAGCGGCGGGGGATGTGGGTGGTCCGCGCGGGCAAGCGCGGGGGAAGATCAAAGTTTTCGGAGGGCTCGGAGTTTCGCGGAGCGACTGCGCGGATTGGCCTCGAGCTCGGCGTCGCCCGGTGTCACGGGACGTCGCGTCAGCGGCTCGGCCACGCGGCTGCGAAGGTCCTTGGGGGTCGAGTCGGACGAATCGACCGGCAGGCCGCACCACAGGCGGAACTGCTGTTTGACGATCCGATCCTCGAGCGAATGAAAGCTGATCGCGCACAGCACGCCGCCTGCGGAGAGCTTCGAGAAGGCGGCGGGCAAGGCCCGCTCGATCGCGCCCAGTTCGTCGTTCACCGCAATGCGGATGCCCTGGAACGCGCGCGTCGCCGGGTGGATCTTCGAGGCGTGCCGGTCCCTCGCAGGAACCGCATCCGCGATCAGCGCAGCCAGGGAGGCGGTGCGCGCCAGGCTCCCGGTTCCGCGCGCGGCCATGATCGCCCGCACGATTCGACGCCAGTGAATCTCCTCGCCGTAGTCGCGCACGGCCCGAACGAGCATCTCCTCCGTCGCCGTTTCGAGCCACTGCCCCGCCGGCACGCCCGCACGGGGATCCATGCGCATGTCCGCCGGCGCATCCGTGCGGAACGAAAAGCCGCGCTCCGTCGCGTCGAGCTGGTACGACGATACGCCAAAATCGAACAGCACCCCGTCGAATCCTCCAAACGGCAGTTCGGTCAGGCGCCCAAAGTCGCGATCGACCAGCTCGAAACGTCCGGCGTAAGCCTCCGAAAGTCGGGCGGCGCGCTCGCGGGCCTCGGGATCACGGTCCAGCGCGATCACGCTCACTCCGGGGGCGGAGTCGAGCAGCGCGCGCGTATGCCCGCCACCGCCAAAGGTGCAGTCGAGAAAGCGCGTGCCCGGCCGCGGTGCGAGAAACTCGATCACCTCGCGGAGCAGGACGGATGCGTGACCCGGGTTCATGGTCGTGGAGGCCTCAGGCGACATGCGGCAGGTCCTCACTGCGAAGGCTGGCGTCCGCGGCATCCCCGCGCTGCAGCCGGAAATCAGCGTCGGCCTCCGCCTCGCGCACCGCGGTGAACAGCACGGAACGCAGCGCGTAGCTGCTGCGAAGGAAGGGCACGACCACCGTAAAATGGCGGTGGCACCCGAGTCGGGCTCCGGCGGGGACCGTGGCGCGAGTCGGGAGGCGATGGGGAGCGGTGCTCATGGCCTAGATTTGGTACCGACTCAGGAAGCCCGCCGGATTGGCGGCGCCCGGCTGCTTTCGCAGCTGTTCCCATCGCTCCGGACTGAAGATGTTGAATTTCGTCAACGAGCCGCCGAGCACCGCCTCCTTGGTGATGCCCGCATGCTGCAAAAGTCCCTCCCCCAGCCCGACGCGCCCCTGCTTGTCGAAGGTGAACGACTGCGACTGAGCGAAGAAATTGGCGATCTGGGCCTGCGCCTCCGCATCGGCCATCGGCACCGCGGCGATCTTCTCCACGAGTTTGGCCACTTCGGCCGGCGGAAGCACCGAGATGTACCCGTCCGGATTCGGCGTCGCAAGGAACTGATCCGCTTCCTCATGCGAGCTCCTCCACGCCGACGGGATCGTAAGCCGACCCTTGTCGTCGAGGTTATGCCGGAAACTACCGGTGTAGAGGACTCTTGAGATGGATGCCATGGAGACGGGCGCGCGACTGCCCCAAACCTCCCCATTTCAACCCACTTTTCCCCACCTGCGTCAAGATAAGAGCACCTCGAAGCATCATTTTTACAATTCACAGAACCAACTGAGGCTCATTGGCTGGCGACGGCAGTCGCCCAAAACGAAGTCCCCTTGCGGACACACCGCTCCCCAGCGCTGAATCTGCGGCCGCAAATGACGAGGTAGTGTCCGAAAACTTCAGCAAAAAGACGGATCATGGTAGGTGGTTAGGTGCTTAAGCCAAAAACCACCAAACGAAGGAAGAACCATGACCCGTCCGAAAAAGGACATGACCGAATCAAAAAGCACGCGCGAGCAAAT
>DAIDAF010000033.1:0-61861 GCA_027310745.1 Opitutaceae bacterium
CGACGGCTTGTGGGCCGCCGCGCAGAAGCAGTTGCAGGAGGATCCGAAACGCGGAGCGGTGTTTTGCTTCACGAACCGGGAGCGCACGCGTCTGAAACTGCTGTACTGGGACGGCACAGGGGTGTGGGTGCTGGCGAAGCGCCTCGAGCAGGGTCGGTTCTCATGGCCCGTTCCTGGCGACGAGCGCAGGAAGCCAACTTGGCCCAATTGGATCGACTAGTCGTAAATATCTTTGCCGTGTCCGACAGACACCACAAGGACCAGCAGCACTTCGTCCTTGATGTGGCAGAGGATGCGGTATTCGCGCACCCGGTAACGCCAAAGGCCGGCCAGATCGGTTTTGAGGGGCTTGCCAAAACGCCTGGGATCCTCGCCCGTGCCGATCCGGGTCTCCAAGTAAGCGACGATGTCCTTCTGGCCTTGGCGATCGAGCTTGGACAACTCGCGTTTTGCGGACTCAGAAAATCTACAGACCCAGCTCACGCTTCACCTCATCGAGGGAATAGGTCGGCTCCTTGGCCTGGATGCGCTCGATGGCCAGAAACGTGTCTTCCATATCTTCCAAATGCTCCAAAATGGCCTCGCGTGCGTAAAAGGTCTTGGTGCGTCCGGTCCGACGGGCGAGCCTGGCAAGACGCTCCTCGATCTCTTTGTCCAAGCGAATGGCGAGCATAAGGCCAGCATCCTGCGCTATACGTGTATAGCAAACTCAAAAATGACTGGGTTTCGAAGTCCTTGTATGAGCGGCGGAACGAACCTCGACCTAAAACTGGCGGCAAGAAGTCGACATGGCGGGACGGCGGCGCCAATGGCGAGGATCGCCACCAGCGACGCGGGTTGCATCAGCTTGGGTTTTCTTCCTGAAGGCGGTCCTTCATGTGGTAGGATTTGCTGTCGCTGACGACGGTGTGAGCGCGGTGAAGGAGTCGGTCGATGATGGCGGAGGTGATGCCGGCGGCGTTGTCGAAGATCGCCGGCCACTGGACGAATCCTGAAACGATGGCCCGAACGCCGCGGATGCCGAATGCTCGATCGCCACATACGGGACGCCATTGATCACCCAAACCTCCTTGGACCGGCGAAAACCGCGGGACGAGCCCAGGCCGGTCCAAAGTGACAGCGGAAACAGGGCCTTGCCGAGCACCGGTCGGAGCTCGGACCTTTGGTGAAGTTGCCCGGAATACTCAAAAACCTCCGAGGTGTACGGGGTGAAGCCGTCGGGACCGAGCGAGCCGACCTCGAATCGATAACGGCCATGCGATAACTCGGTGAAGCGCCAGCAGCCCGGGAACGAACGGGCCTGACGATAGCAGGCGCCTAAAATGCCTACGAACAGGACACAGAGAGCGAGGTGTATTTTCATGGAAGTTACAGGAGAAAGTCGGACCGCTCGGAAAAACTCGGCGGCGTATTCGAATCATCTCTGAAATGGCAGACCCGCTTCCGCACCTACGCGTCCCTGTGCGAAGGAGGTCCGTGATAGTGTGATTACTCAGTAGAACAGGCTCCTATCGAGCGAACGGTACTGGATGGCCTCGAGAAGGTGCGGTGCCTGTATCCGATCGCTCGATGCCAGGTCAGCGATCGTGCGGGAGACCTTGAGAATGCGGTCGTAGGCGCGGGCTGAGAGACGGAGGCGTTCCATGGCCTGCTGGAGCAGGTCGCCGAGCTTCGCGTCGAGCGCGCAGTGCTCGCGAATCTGCCGGTGACTCATGCGGGCATTGGTGAGGACCGGCGTGCCCTTGAACCGCGCCTCCTGGAGTGTACGGGACTGTTGAATACGTTCCCGAATGACTGCCGAGGTCTCGGCGGTCTCGGTGCCGCGCAGCTCCGTCACACTCACCGGCGGCGCCTCCACATGGATGTCGATGCGATCCAGGAGCGGCCCCGATACCTTGGCCCGATAGCGCTGGATCTGCGACGGCGTGCAGCGGCATTCCCGGGATTTGTCGCCAAGATAGCCGCAGGGGCACGGATTCATGGCCGCCACCAGCATGAAGTTGCAGGGGAAGGTCACCTTGCCCGCGCTGCGCGACACGGACACGGTGGCGTCCTCGAGCGGCTGGCGGAGGACTTCCAAGGCGCTGCGCTTGAACTCGGGCAGTTCGTCGAGAAAGAGCACGCCATGATGCGCGAGCGAGATTTCCCCCGGGCCGGGTATGGTTCCGCCCCCCAGGAGTGCGACATCCGAAACCGTGTGGTGCGGAGCCCGAAATGGACGCGATGCCCAGGGGATGTCGCCGTTGAGCGTGCGCCCCGCCGCGGAATGGATGGAGAGAATCTCCAAAAATTCGTCGCTCGACGGCGGAGGCATGATCGTGGGAATGCGCTTTGCGACCATCGACTTTCCTCCTCCGGGACTGCCGATCATGATGAGGTTGTGGCCGCCGCTCACCGCCACCTCCACCGCTCGTCGAAGCGTGGCCTGTCCCTTGATTTCGGAGAAATCCGCATCGATCAGACTGCCCGATGGCGCCGACGCAGCAGCCGTCCGGGGAAGTGGCGCGAGCGTGACCTCACCTGCCAGAAATCGAAAGGCCCGGTCGAGCGAATCGATCGCGAAGACATCAATACCGTCGACGAGCGCCGCCTCAGGCGCCGACGCAGCAGGCAGCAAAATGCCGCGCTTGCCGAGCGCTCGTGCCAGTCGCGCAAACGCCAGTGCGCCGCGGACTGGGCGGGTCGAACCCGACAGCCCCAGCTCTCCGGCAATGAGATAATCGCCCAAGGTGGGCGAAATCAGCTGCTCGGTCGCAGCCAGGATTCCGAGCGCGATCGGCAAATCGTACATCGGCCCCTCCTTGCGAAGATTCCCCGGGGCGAGATTGATCGTCGTTCGCAGGCGCGGCATGCGAAAGCCGCTGTTGCCCAGGGCGGAGGTCACCCGGTCCTCGGATTCCTTCACTCCGGCATCCGGAAGGCCCACGAGCACGATCTCGGGCAGACCCGCCTCGCCGGTGTTGACCTCAACCTGAACGGATTCCGCGAAAATCCCTTGAAGCGAAGCGGACGTGAGCGTGGCAAGCATGACGCCCCGAACAGAGGCCGGATGAAATTAAAGGACAAGTTTTTTTATCGTCGTTAATTGATCAAATCCTATTTTCCATGGCGCGTCGGATTTCAAAAACCGATCGGGCGGATATGAAGCCACCGTCTTCGCCAATCGATGGCATTAATCATTTGAACCTTGGACCCTCGAGGCCAAGTCTTCACGGTCTCGATTTGAGTGACCATGATTTTGGGACTTACCGGAGGGATCGGATGCGGCAAATCCACGGCCGCGAAGCAGTTTGAGGAGCTGGGTTTCCGGCGAATCGATTGTGATGAAATCGTACGCAACGAAGTTCTCACGGATCCAGCAATCATCGATGCCATCGCGACACATTTTGGCTCGGGAGTCATGGCCGACACCGGTAGGACCGTTGACCGCTCCAAACTGGCCCGTGTCGTATTCGAAAACGCCCCCGAGTTGCGCTGGCTCGAGGAGCTCGTGCATCCCGAAGTTCATCGCCGATGGACAACCCAAATCAAGGAAGCCCCCGATGCGGAATGGGTTGTGGAGGTGCCGCTCCTCTTCGAAAGAGAACTCAACAAATGGTTTGATTTCGTCGTCTGCGTTGCCTGTTCTTCAGGTCAGCAACTCGCCCGGCTGGAACAGCGTGGCATGAACCGCACGCTGGCCGGGCAGCGGATAGACCGGCAACTTCCACTCGCTCGCAAAATTGAACTCTCCGACTTCGTGCTGTCCAACGACGGCACGCGTGAATTCCTGAAGCGACAAGTGGAGTTGATCGCAGTCCGTTGCAGGCAATCCGCCTCGCGTCGCTCACTGCTATTTTCCACGACCTAGATTTATCAACCATGGCCCTTCCTCCAAAGACTGACTCCGACGAGAGCGATACTCCGACCCGTTCACGGTCCACCTCGAAAAAAGTGTCCAAGCAGCCCGTGAAGCGGGTGCGTACGCGCAAATCGAAGACGGACGATGATTCGGCAGCCGGTTCGCCCGTTGCTGAGACTGGTGAGTTGTTCGCGCAGGCGTCTGAACCAGAGGCACACCGCGAGGCCCCGGCACCCGAAGTGCGCGAGCCCGCCGTGGAGGCCAAACCCGCGAGTGCGCCCACTGCCCCCGAACGCAGGGAAACCGAGCAGTCCGAAAATCCCGCACCGGCAGCAACCGCCGAGGCCGCCCGTCCTCAGGAGGCACCTGCCGCCGCGGAAAATCAGCCTTCGCAGGCCCAGGATGCACAGCCGGCACCCAGCGGTACCCCCTCCCACCCTGCCCAGGGCGGCCAGTCAGGCGAGCGCCAGGGTCCTGTAATCAAGGACCGCAACTACTGGAAGAATCTCAAGAAGGAGAAAAAGAAGTGGAAGCAGATGCAGCGCCAGGGCGGCCAGGGCGGCGGACATGGCGGCGGCCACGGACAGCATGAAAAGGCCCCGCAGCAGCCGCCTCCTCCCAGCTACTCGCAGCAGTTCGGTGACCTGCCCGACGCGGGCCGCTTCGCTGACGTGGCCGCGCTCGACACCCAGGCGGCCGAGCTCGCCAGCCAGGCCCAGGGGGCCCCGATCGCGCTCAACGATCTTTACGCCAAACCCGTCGGCGATCTCGTCGCCATCGCCCGCAGTCTCGGTCTGCCGCTCGAAGGCGCACCGCCACCTCGCCGCATGCTGCTCGAGAAGATTCTTACCGCTGCCGCCGCCGGGAAGCGCCTGCTGACCGATCGCGGCTGGCTCGATCTGAACGATCGCGGTTACGGCTTCATCGTCCACAGGCATGTCAACTACCGCCTGTATCCGGAAAATACCTATGTGCCGGAGTCCCTGATCAAGCGCTACGGCCTGAAGCGCGGTCACGAGCTCACGGTCGTCGCCCAGGCCCCGCGCGAGGGCGAACGCTGCGCCGCGACGGTGAAGATAGAATCCGCGATGGGTGACAATCCGGCGAACCTCGCCAAGATCACTCCCTTCGAGGAGCTCATCCCCTATTACCCGCTCAACCGAATCCACGTGGAGGCTCCCGAGGTCCACGTGAAGGACGTTTCCATGCGCGCCGTGGATATTCTGACGCCGATCGGCTTTGGCCAGCGCGGTCTCATCGTCGCTCCTCCACGCACCGGCAAGACTGTCCTGCTGCACAATATCGCCAACTCGATCTCGACGAACTTCCCCGAGGCCACCCTCCTCATCCTGCTGGTCGACGAGCGCCCCGAGGAGGTCACCGACTTCAAGCGTCATACCAAGGGCGAGGTCATCTCCTCCACCTTCGACGAAATGCCCGAAAACCACGTGCATGCCGCCGAGATGGTGAGCGAGAAGGCCAAGCGGCTCGTCGAGATGGGAAAGCACGTGATCATCCTGCTCGATTCGATCACCCGCCTGGCGCGCGCCTACAACGCGCTCGCCTCCAACTCGGGCAAGATCATGTCTGGCGGCATCGAGGCCACGGCGCTTCAGAAGCCGAAGCGTTTCTTCGGTGCAGCACGCAACATCGAGGGCGCAGGAAGTCTCACGATCCTGGGCACCGCCCTCATCGACACCGGCAGCCGCATGGACGAGGTGATCTTCGAGGAGTTCAAGGGCACCGGCAACATGGAGCTGCACCTCGACCGCGGCCTCTCCGACAAGCGCATTTTCCCGGCGATCAACATCGACCGCTCCGGCACCCGCAAGGAGGAGCTCATTTACCATCCTGAGGAGCTCCAGCGGATCTATTCACTGCGCCGCGCGATGCAGGGTCTCGGACCGATCGAGTCGATGGACATGCTGATCCAGCGGCTCAAGAAGACCAGGACCAACGCGGAGTTCCTGCTCGGCCTGAGCCGGACCTGAGCGTCCCTCTCACGGCTACGTTTTCGACAGGCGCGGCGGCTTCGGCCCCGCGCCTGTTTCATTTTAAGAAACGCAGTTAACAGAAGGAAACGAAGACAACCAAGAATGCCGCGAGCCAAGAGATTGAACGAAATCACCGAGCAAAAACGACTCACCCAAACGGTGAAACAATCAACGTTCTCAATTCTGTGGTGAGCAGTTTGTTCTTCGTTCCCTTCTGTTCCATTCAATCGCCGATTTTACGTTGATTTTCCAAGCAGGGTCCGCCGCGGGTGTCACATTACTATCCAAGGCGAAACAGGCTCTTGTACGGGCGGATCCTGGTCGCATTTCCCAGCGATCGCGTTATGTCCGGAATGCGCGCCGCTGCTCTGCCGCCAGCGCATTCGCCATGTCGCTTGAGAATCCCCTCTTCGCTCCCCTGGCCGCCCCGCCCCGCCGTCGTCCAAAGGCTGTCCTTCGGCTGTTGGCGGCGGTCGTCGCGTTGCTTGCTGCGTCCACCGGGCGCGCCGAAGTAACCGCAGTCGTGAATCCCCAAAGCAATTGGGGCACCTGGGAGGGATGGGGCGTCTCGCTGTGCTGGTGGGCCAATGTCTTCGGCCAGCGCGACGACCTTGCCGACCTGGTCTTCACCCTGAAACCAACCTACCTCAAGGAAGCCAACGCGACGCTTCCCGGGCTCGGTCTTAACATCGTCCGCTACAATGCGGGTGCCTGCAGCCCGAATGCGGTTGATGGCGCGACGATGGTCGTCTCCCCCCACATCCCAGCCTTTCGCCAGATCGAGGGATACTGGACCTATGGAGGCGATTCCGACCCGGCGTCGCCCGCGTGGAACTGGAACGCGGATGCCAACCAACGCGCCATGCTGTTGAAGGCTCGCGACCGGGGCGCCGACCGTTTCGAACTCTTTTCAAACTCCCCGATGTGGTGGATGTGCGCCAACCACAACCCGTCCGGCTCCGCCAATGGCACCGATGACAATCTCGCACCTGCCTTCGAACATGAGCACGCACTCTACCTTGCCACCATCGCCCAGCACGCGCGGGATGACTGGGGAATCACCTTCACCAGCGTCGAACCCTTCAATGAACCCACGGCCAACTGGTGGAAGGCCGCGGGCACCCAGGAGGGCTGCCACTTCTCGCCGGCACTGCAGGCGAAGCTCATCGCAGACCTGCACTCAGAGCTCTCACGCCGGGGACTGGCCACCACGGTTGTCTCCGCGTCCGACGAATCGTTCTATCAGCAGGCCCTCGACACCTGGAACAGCTTCAGCGCCGGCACGCGCGCCGATGTAGGACGCGTCAACGTCCACGGTTACCAATATGACGCCGGCCCGCGCTCCGCGCTCCACGCTGCGGTCGCGGGCAATAAGTTGTGGAATTCCGAATACGGCGACAAGGACGGCTCCGGGATAACGATGGCGGCAAACCTCGATCGCGATTTCCACGAGCTGCACATGACCGCCTGGTGCTACTGGCAGGCGCTCGACAGCGGTGGCTGGGGCCTCGTGCAGTCAAATCCGGGCGACCGTTGGATCGGCCCCGCAAATCCCAAGTACTATGTCCTCGCCCAATACTGCCGCCATATCCGGAGCGGGATGACGATTCTGGACAGCGGCGATCCCAATTCGGTGGCAGCCTACGACGCACGAGAAGGGAAACTCATCATCGTGACCGAAAATCCGGGTGCCGCGCGGTCCGTCACCTACGACCTGACCCGCTTCGCGGCGGCCGCCGGCCCGGTCATCCGATGGCTCACGACGACGGATGGCGGTGAACTGTATGTGCGACACGATGACGTGATCCTCTCGCGCAAATGCTTCACGTGTTCGACTCCCGCGAAATCCGTCCAGACTTTCGAGATCAGGAACGTCGACCTCCTCCCCGGTTCCGCGGCGTCGACGAGCTCGAACTGAACCGTCGACGCCAGAGCACCAAGCGTGTCAACCGACGCTCATCGAGCGACCGGGTATGCCCCCGGACACAGGCCGTCCGAAGTCGCGAGCCCGAGGAGTGATAGCGCCTGCTTCGGGAGGAAATCGGCGGGATGATGGGTCATCGCCTCGGGCATCAGCCCCGCGAGCGGGCGATAGTCTTTCAGTTCCCACGAACGAAGAAAACAGCCCGACTCCAGTTCCAGCCACTGGCCGTGCAGTTCACACTCCGGATGCGCCGCGCGGAGTGCGGCCAGGGATGCGTAGGGAATCGAGACATTCTCTCCCTCGGCCGGTCCCCATTCGAACGCAGCCTTCAGAGGCGCACCCTCCCGGACGTAGAGATTCCCATCCACCCGTTTCATCTGCTGGTCGCGCAGCCGCGCGTTGACCACGGGCGACTGGCGTATCCGCAGGATCGCGTCTTCAAACGGGGGCCGCGTCACCATGAGGTTGCCCACGAACACATGCCCCACGCGCTGGTCGACGTCCGGGCCGGTGCTGGGATGCCAGCCGAAATGGTCGCCCACTGCGCTGCGTTCCGTGCGCTCGAAAGTGGCGGGGCTGTTGACGAACGTGTTCTGATAAACCTGCACCCGACAGCTGTTGAGCACCTTCACGCCCTCGTCGCAGTCCACGAACACGTTACCCGCGCAAATCGCGCCCTTGGAAATCTCGAAGAAGAAGCCGGTCATCGCTCCTTCGAACCAGTTGTCGACCACGACGGCGTCGACGTTGCCCACGTCGTACCAGATGCCGTTCGAGTGACGCTGGTCGATGATCAGATTGTCGCGACAGACGACGTTGTGCGTCTGATTGAATATCTTTATCGCGCAGGGGAAATACCCCTGCATGTCGTCGACGTTGTTGCGACGAACGATGTTTCGCTCGATCAGGCAGTTGTTGGACGCGAGGATGTAGAGGCCTTCGGTCGTCGTGTCGCTGACTAGGCAGTTCCGAACGACGAGGTCGTCGCCGCGCAGATAGGCGCCGACGCGCGAGCACTTCGTGATGCAAACGTTCTCGAGCAGCGAGCCGACGACGTCCTTTCCGTAGGTCGACGGATCCGCCTTGCCCTCGGGTTCGTGCCCCTCGATCTCCAGCGCCCGATATGCGAACTGGGTGAAGGAAACTCCGCGGATTCGCAGGCCCCTTCCATCGGACACCTTGCCATGGCAGGGCTTGATGGTGCGTATGAGTCCACCATCGTGCGCTGTGATTTCAACGACGTGCTTCGTGGGATCGACGTCGATGTACACAGTGCCCGAGTCGTAATCGATGGCGAAACTGTGGCTGTCCAACTCGCCCTCCCAGCCCACCGAGTGCAGCGGCTGGCCGTCGACAAAGACGGTATCCATGTTGAATCGATAGGGCGGCGTGAGGCGCCCGACGCTTCCACGCCTCCACCAGTCGGCGGGCTTGCCAGGAAAGAGATGCGGCCACTTCGTGCGCCAGAGGCCGTTCTTCTGGCGGATCCAATCCTTCGCCACGAGGCTCCCGTTGATCACGGGATGCTCCCGTCCGTAGGCCTGAATCAGGATGCCCTGGTTCACCTCCAGATCGCCCGTGCGGTACACACCACCCCGCATCACGATCGCATCCCCGGTGACGACGCGGTCGATGGCCGATGCCAGGGAGGTGGGCTCCGCGAGCGTCGCTCCGGAAGCGCCGGCGCGGCCTTCGGGCGAGACGAAGTAAATGCGCCCACTCACCTTGGGCAGCGGATAGTCGCAGGCCTGCGGACCATAGGGACCGCCCGACGGATAGGCGCCGGCAAGCGCGGTGAATGCGGAGACCACCACGAGACCGGCAAGCAGCCGGAACGTGCGAGGCAGGAAGGCGGTGAGGAGCTTCATGGGGAAACGGAGAAAGACCGTTCCCCAATCATGCGCCCCGCATGCACCGACAATCGAGAGGGTGCTCATTCTAACTTGAGAACGTCCGGCTCCGAGCAAACCCGCGGCCCACGTGCAGTCCGGCATCACAGCCGCGGCGGACGTCCTCAGAGCGTGAAATAGACCAGCCAATACGCAAAGAGCACGGCGGGCAGGAGCCATGGCAGCAGGCAAACCGGGTCGGACTGGCCGGCCCGAATAGCACGCTTTGAAAGCGACCAAGCTGCGACGACCGCGACCGGATAGAGCCAAACGCAGGCATCCAGGACCCGGCGCTCCGCCATTGCGGTGCCCGTCCCCGCCGGAGGTCCCATCATGAAGGTTAGAGCCAGCAGAAAGAATGGCCAGAAGAGCAGGCCCGCTGTGAACGTAAGTCTTGTCCAGCGGACCACCCTGGGCTCGATCACGATATCATCCAGCGATTCGCTTGTACTCATGGGGTGGATATGGAGAGTGGGTAGCCGGGGCCGCCCTGCGTAGAGGGCCGCTGGAACCCTAACCACGAGCCCGGGCACTGCGAGCCTGTGATCACGATTTCTCGGCAAGTCCGGAAGGCGCGGGATGCCTAGCCCCACTGAATCGACGTATCCTCCATCTTGCGACCTTGGGAAAAGCGCACACCGTTTCCGTCGATGAAAACCCAGTTGCCCAACCTCCAATCGATCCGCAGTCCCAGGCTCGCGTCAGGCATAGCCCTGGCGCTAGGCCTTTTCGCGGCGGTTCTCGCGCCACAAGCCAAAGCCGCACAATCGACCCAGTTCGCCCTGAAGCCAGGCGACCGGGTGTGCTTTTACGGCGACAGCATCACGGAGCAGCGGTTCTACGGCATGGACGTCGAGGCGTTCGTGCGCACGCGCTACCCCGGACTCAAGGTCGAGTTCGTCAATTCCGGCGTGGGCGGCGACAAGGTCACCGGCGGTTGGGCGGGCGGAATCGACACCCGCCTCGAGCGCGACGTGTTCCCGTTCAAACCGAACGTCGTGACCATCATGCTCGGCATGAACGACGCCAGCTACCGGCCCTTCGACCAGAAAATCTTCGACGTCTACCGGAAGGGCTATGAGCACATTATCGAGTCGCTCCAGCAGCACCTGCCCGGAGTACGGATCGTCCTGATCCAGCCGACGCCCTATGACGACGTCACGAAAGCCCCGTTTTTCCCAGGCGGCTACAACGCGGTCCTTCTTCGCTATTCGGCCTTCGTCCGCGAGCTCGCAGCGCGCCACCACCTCGAGTGCGTCGATTTCATGACTCCCCTGCTCAACGTGCTCACCAAGGCGCAAGCGGAGAACCCCAAGCTCGCCGGCGAGGTTCTGCCCGGGCGGATCCACCCCTCGCCGGTGGGTGAACTGGTGATGGCACAGGCCTTGTTGAAGGCATGGAACGCTTCCCCCACCGTCACGGCAGTCACGATCGATGGCGCCGCGCACCAGGTCGTGAGCTCCGAGAACACCACCGTGTCCGACCTCAGCCGCGACGGCGCGAGCCTTTCATGGACGCAGCACGACGACTGCCTGCCATTCCCGATCCTCGGACTTCATGAGCAGTGGAAACAGTTCCCTCCGACCGAGCGCGACTGGGGTTCACTGAGCTTCTTCACGCCGGCTCCAAAGCCGGATTGGAGCCACACGGATCCGGCGGCGGCGTTGATGATCAAGCTCTCGCACTTCTACCGTGATCTCGACCAGCAGACGCTCAAGGTCAGAGGCCTCCCTGCCGCACAATACGCCCTCTCGATTGACGGGAAGTACATCGGCACCTTCGAGTCCTTCGAACTCGCCGGCGGCATCAACCTCGCCAACTACGAAACGCCCATGATGAATCAGGCCTGGCACGTGCTTGACCTCTGCTGGAAGCACACCGCTTGGCGGTTCTTTGCCTGGCGAGGCATCCAGACCCAGCTGGCCTTCGACAAGGATCCCTCGGTGCAGGCCGCGACAACGGCGCTGGTGGACGCCCTCCACAACCAGGAACTCGGAATCGAGAAGCGAGAGGTCGCCGCCGCCCAGCCCCGTGTGACACATTACAGGCTGTCGATCGTAAGCCGCTGACGGGGCATCGTCCTGCGCGGTTTTCGAAGCCCCGGTCCTTCCCCTTTAGGCCGGGGCTACTTTCTACCCAAACATCAGGACACGACCGAGAGGTCGGCTAGCATCACGGAAAACTGGCACCGATCGCCTCCGCGTAGCACGGTGCTGACGATTCGCACGGCGACCGGCCGACCGAAGACTTCCTCGAACGCCTGCTTCTGCCAGCCCGCAGAGCAGTCGCAGGCGGTACCCGGGGCCAGCCCTTTTCGCAGCAGCGGGCACGCGCACTCGCCGGACGGCGGGAAAGCGATTTCGACCCGCCCTCGCCCTCGTTCGTAGGACACCTCGGCCTGCCACCGACGGCGTAACTCGTCCACGAAACCTTCCGGATTCCCCTTGAACTTATCGGCCATGCCGGACCGGGAGGCACAGTAGCGACCGAGGTCTTCGAGCACTTCGGTCTGCTCGGCTGGACTCAATTTTGCGCCCATCAAGGCAAGCAGACGGGCATATCGCTCCTGTGCGAACGGCAGCCGCCAGTCTTCCGCCCCCGCCTTCGCCGCCGGTTCGTCCCCCGAGGCATGGAGGGTCGAAACACCTAAGACACAGGAGCAGAGACCGCCCGAACACAGGGTGCGGATGAATTCGCGACGTTCCATTGAAGAGCCTTGGTTGAAGTTTACCTGCCCCCCAATCAACCCCGCCTCTCAAAGGATCCCTGCGTGACGCGCCCTGCTCGGAGCCGACTACTCCCCGGCCACGGCCTCCTTGTTTCCGTTCCCATGATGCCGCGCCGGCTTGAACAGGAGTCCCAATGGCACACCAACGACCAGGACAATGAGTGCGGCGAGCATGAATCCGTTGTCGTACGCCATCACCTGCGCATGACGCTCGATGGCCCTTCCCGCGACGAACATGACCTTCACCTGCGGGTTGGCCACGATTCCGGGCTCATGACGAAAGATGACCGACTCAGCCCTGAGCCCGAGCCTGGAGAAGAACCGCGCCGACTCGACTGGGATCCTTTCTCCGATCCGCACCGCGTGGCGCTGGATCGCGTCAGTGACGAAGGTATTGATCATCGCAATACCGATCGCCCCGCCGACATTCTGGGAGACGCTGAGAAAACTGCTGGCCATCGCGACGTCCTTGCGCCCAACCGAATTCAGCGCCGCCGCGATCAGGGGCGCTACCAGCAGCGACAGGCCCACGCCGCGCAGCACCTGTGGCCAAACAAGCGCCATGGAGCCCGAAAGCGGATCGAGTTGCGCGAAGAAAAACAGGTACATCGAGAGCATCGCGCACCCGATCGCGATGAGGTACGACGGCTTGTAGCGATCAGCGAGCCAACCCGCCACCGGCATCGAAAGCGCAACCGCGATCGCGCCTGGAATCATCCATAGCCCCGTGTCCACGGGCGTGTAACCCATCAGGTTCTCAAGGAAGAGCGGAAACAGGAAAACGCTCCCGAAGAGGCCGATGGCGCGGACAATCGTCAGGATCACGCTCAGGCTGAAGTTGCGCACCAGGAACAGCCGCAAATCGATCAGGGGATGCTCCACCGCGAGCTCCACGGCTACGAACATCACGAACCCGATGACCGTCAATGCCTCGCAGAGGTGGATGTAGCTGGAGTCCCATCCCTTGATCTGTCCGTTCGAAAGCGCAGTCAGGCCGGCCACCAACCCAATTGCGAGAAATCCGAATCCCGCGAAGTCGAACGTACGGCGGGCTCCCGACGATTTGAGCGGACGCATGATGATCATGCCAAGGATCAGTACGACAATGCCGAATGGCAGGTTGACCGAGAAGATGGTCCGCCAGTTGAAGGTGTCCGTGAGATATCCCCCCAGCGTCGGCCCGAGCGCCGGTCCCGCCTGGATGCCGGTGCCGTAGATGCCAAGCGCCCTGCCCCGCTCGTGCGGTTCGAAGAGCTCGGCGACGATTGCCATGCCGGTCGGCTGGATACCTCCACCTCCCAGCGCCTGGATCACCCGGAACGCGATCAGTGAACCGTAGCTCCACGAAAAGGCGCACGCCACGCTCCCCAGCGTGAAGAGCGCGAGGCAGCTCAGGTAGAGAAACTTGTAGTCCACGCGGGTCGCAATCCACCCCATGAAGGGCATCACGACGGCGGAGGTTAGCATGTAGCCGGTCGCCACCCACTCGATCTGCTCCCGGTCCACGCCAAACGAGCTCATCATGTGCGGCAGTGCCACATTCACGACGCTCGCGTCGAGAATGGCCATGAAGGTGCCCAGGACGACGATGATCAGCACCGCCCAGCGGTTGGCCCGCGGATCCTCGACGCCGCTCATGCGCCTGAGTCCTGCTTCCGCCCCGCGGTCGCGGTGTCGGAGTGGATATGGACCTCGACGGAAAGGCCTGGGCCGATCGGCAGATCCGGCGGAACCACGACCGACAATTCGATCGGCACGCGTTGTGTCACCTTGATGAAGGTGCCCGCGACGCCCTCCGAGGGAATCAGGCTGAACTCGGAATTCACGGCGCGCATGATGCGCGTCACGCGGCCCGTGAGGTGCAGCGATGGATACGCGTCGATTGAAATGTCGGCCTCATCGCCCACCTGGACTCCGGAAAGGTCCTGCTCCTCGACATTAGCGTCGACTCGCAGCGACGCAGGATCGAACAGGCTCACGACAGGCTGAGCGGGAAGCGGCATAGCCCCCTCCTGGAGCCAGCGGCGCACGACCCACCCGCTGAACGGAGCCTTCACCGTGTAACGCGCAAGGGCCGCCGTGGTTCCCTCCACGGCGGCTTCGGCCTCCTTCACCTTGCTTTGCGACAACTCGAGGGCGGCCTTCGCCGCGGCGATATCCTCGGCACGCGATCCGCGCTGGAGCAGGATCAGGTTCTGCTCCGCATTGTCGCGCGCCTGACGGGCTGACTCATACGCAGTCCTCGCCCGATCCAGGGTATCCTGGGAAATCGAGTCGCCCTTGAACATCTGCCGCGCCCTGGCGAAATCGATCCGCGCCAGCTCCTCCTGCGTGAGAAGCCCCTTGTAGGTCGCTTCGGCGGCCTTGATCTGCTCAGGCCGGTTGCCGTTCACCGCGCGCTCGTAATACGCCTGGTTCGCGGCGACGTCGGCCCGGGCCGATTTCAGCGCCGCCTCAGCCTGGTTGAGCGCCGCCTGGGGGATCGCTGGATCGAGGCGGAAGACCACCTCCCCTTTGTGCACGTACTGTCCCTCGTGAACGGCGACCGACACCAGCGTACCGTTCACCTCCGGCGCCACGTCCACCATGTGCCCACCGATGCGCGCGTCGTCCGTGTACACGATGCCGCGCATGAAGAAAAACCAGTACGCCAACACACCCACTCCGAGCGCCACGAGCACACCCACGCCCACCAGGATTCGGCGGCGCCGGCCACCGCCGGTGTCAGCCGAAACAGGCGCCCCGGGTGCGGGCGCATTGGAGGTAGCTTCAGGCGGCGTTGATCGTGCGTTGCTCATGTTGACTCCTCAAACCGGATCCTTCCTCCCGCATGACGGGACGGATGCGCTGCGCGCGTCGGATCTCCGATTGAAAACGGATCAGCGATCGTACCTAGGCAGCGCGATTCGTAAAGGTCTGAAGTCATGCAGACGTTTTTGCGTGCGCTCGGGTATCCCGGCAGCGCAGGATGACAACCAATGGCAAATCTCGGACAGAAGAACACCCTGTGCGTCTTGCGCATTGCCCGACAGGGGCTCTACCTCGATGGCGAAAACCTCGGGGACATCCTGCTGCCCAACCAATACGTGAAGTCCGGCACCACGGTCGGCTCGATGGTCGAGGTCTTCGTCACCTGCGATTCCGAGGATCGCCCGATTGCGATGACTCGCATGCCATTTGCATCTGTCGGCGAATTTGCGACGCTCCAAGTCGTGAGTGTCGACCCCCAGATGGGCGCATTTCTGGACTGGGGATTGAACAAGGATCTCTTCCTTCCGATTCGCGAACAGGCCGGTCGTGTTCGTCGCGGAGACTGGGTGGTTGTGCACATCCTCGTGGATGAGCGCTCGCGGCGCATCATCGCATCGATGCGCCTCAATCGGTTTCTAAGTCGCGAGGAGCCGACGTACCGCAAGGGCGAGAAGGTGAATCTGCTGATCATCGGCGAAACCGACCTCGGATACGAGGCGATCGTGGAAAACGCCCACCGAGGCCTCCTGTATCACACCGAGTTGCGCATCCGCCTTTTCCACGGACAGAAGACGGAAGGCTACGTCAAACAGGTCCGCGAAGACGGTAAAATCGACCTGGCGCTCGATCCCGCGGGTTATTCGCGTGTGCGTCCCCTCGCGGAGCGCATTGTGGACGAATTGAAAGCCAAGGGCGGACGGCTGCCGTATGACGACTCGAGCACGCCAGAGGATATCCGCGCCGCGTTTTCGTGCAGCAAGAAGGCCTTCAAGCAGGCGATCGGCGCTCTCTACAAGGAACGTCGGATCGTGATGCTCGAAAACGGCATCTCGCTGCCGATCGACCCGCCGGACCCGCTAGTCCGACGTCGTGCCTGAGACCGCCGGGAGACGCCGTGTTGTGAGGCGCCGGCCGCGCGGAGCCAAACGGACATGAAAAAAGGCGGACCGAAGTCCGCCTGAATTCAAATGGTGCGCTAATGCGCGGGACGTCGCTTAGCGACGGTCGCCACGGAAGCCGCCGCCACCGCCGCCGCCGCCGAAGCCGCGACGCTCGCCGCCACCGCCGCCGAAGCTACGACGGGGACCGCCGAAGCCGCCGCCGCCGCCGCCAGCCGGACGCTCTTCCTTCGGACGCGCCTCGTTGACGGTCAGCGCACGGCCGCCGAGATCGACGCCGTTCAGCTTCTCCGCGGCCAGCTTGGCCTCGTCGCCTGTGCCCATCGTCACGAAACCAAAGCCGCGCGGGCGGCCGGAGTCGCGATCCATGGCGATGTAAACGTCGGTCACGGAGCCGCACTGCTCGAAGTGAGCCTGGAGCTCTTCGCTGGTCGTCTTAAAGGACAGATTTCCGACGTACAGTTTGGAACTATGCATGTGTTGATATCGTAGTCTCTCCGGTCCGTTGCCAGTCCGTTCCCGACCATCGGGTTTCGATATCATCACCGGACTCAGATAGTCCATCTGACGATTTCACCAGAAGCTGTCACCTAACGCAGTATCCTACGTACGGCGGATACAAGAGCCGATAAGGCGCCCGAATTCAAGGAAATAGGATTTTTCATTCCGTTTATCTCCAACTACTTATCCGGACGCCCTGGGAATTTCGGTAACAATAAGGCGGTCCGATTCGAAATTCGAACCACCTGGCGACTCCAAACGCCCCCCCGCCCTCCCTCGAGAGAGGTACGGCGGGGAGTCATTTTCCGATCACGGCGTCTTGGACGTGGGCTGAGGTGCAGGCGCGTCAGCACCGGTGTCCACGACAATCGCCCGGGCCGACTCATCCTCCAGAGTGTTTTCGAGTCGGACCAAGGCAGGATAATCCGTGGACTGCACGATGCTGGGATTAATCGACAGCCGGTGCTCGATCGAGATGCCGCCGGGCTGTTCCCTGGCGTCCACGACCACGCGGCCAGATCCGTCCGCCGCCGCCACATCGCGACTCCTGGGCGCGATCAGGATGTGCCAGTCCTTGGACGGGAACGTAACCTCGGATCGAATGATGCGCACCAAGGGCCTCGGCAGGTAGAACGGCTGCGCGCGAAGATCCGTGGCGGTTGGGAACAGCCGAAGGTCCGCCGGAAGATCGAAATAGAGATAGTTTCCATCGCGGATCGCGTAGGCATTCACATCGACCGTGAACGATTCCACGCCGGGATAGCCGTCAAAGCGCGTCATCAGCGCTCCCACCGGCCGGGCTCCCTGCGAGACACTCGCGACGACCTGTTGGTAGTAGCGATTGCGCTCTTCGGGCGGCAGCTCAGTGAAGAACTTCTTCCGCAATCCGTAATCGGCGCCGAAGAACCGGCGGGTGATGGTGATCCGGGTGTTGCCACTGTTGCCCACCGAGATCCTAAAATTCTCCTCGGTCTTGCCGCTCGAACCCTTGGTCGCGTGGACGACCATGGGTTTGGCGTCCGTCAGGAGTACGGCCAGATTCCCGTCGTGGGACGTGGCGCCGAGATGGGCGTACTGGTCGGTGTCATTGAGATAAACAACGCCCCCGGCGAGCGGCACCTGCACGAGCACGTCGTGATAGTTTCCGAGCAGCGCGAGGCTCCGGTTGGCATTTTCGAACGACGGGATCGCAGGAAGCATGGACGCCAGGACGAATCGAGGGGAGAACCCGGCGGCCCGGAGCATCGCATAGAGGAGAATCGCCCGATCGGCCCCGTGGCCGTATCCGTCGGAAAGCGTCGTGTCCGCATTGGACAGCTCCGAAAGAGGCAGATCGTCAAACGGCGGACCGGCGAGGCGGATGGAGGTGGCGACGTAATTGCGGATCGCGATGACGGCATCGCTGGGGGATTTCGCATCCTTCACCAAGGATTTTGCCAGCACCGCCGCCCGAGCGCCCTTTTCCGCGCGGGCGACGAGATCGGTCTCAAGGGACTGAACATAATGACCCGGATCGCCCACAAAATAGGTTACGCTCGGGCGGAAGGCCCAATCAGGCGGAGTCCGCCATTCCGTGGGGGTGGCCGGCATATGGGAGGCGACCCATTTCTGAATCTGAAGGGGGCCGGACCGGGTGGCCGTTGCAACCACGGAGCTGTCGAGCGCTTCGTCGTGACGAATCACGGGCAGAGTCGCCGGAGCGGTCAACGTGAAGGTCTTCGTATCACAGGCGTCACCAAGCTGGAACGACTCCACGCCCGAAAGGTAGGGCATGTCGTGGAAACGCACGCGGTACGTGAGGTCGATTTCCGACCCGATTTCGACGCCGGGCAGGCTGGCAACGAGAATCTTTCCTCCCGTGTAGCGGCTGGCCGAGGAGTTCCATCCCTGATCCATCACGTTGATCTCCTCAGGAGCGATGGTCTCCTTGTGCCCGTTTGCCGCCGTGACGGTTGCGCCAACAAGACGAACCTCCTCCGTGGCCGGGTTGTAGGGAATCTTGACCTCGGCCTCGCGCTTCTTGCCGCCATAACTGAGCACCTTCTTGATGTAGTGTACGGTCAGCGTGGCCGAATGGGCGTCTTTGACCACCATGTCCTTGTCGACTTCGATGACATGAGCGTCCGACACGGGCGGCGGCAGCACGCCACCTGCGGCGAGGGTTCCGGCGATTGCTGCGCCGGGAGCAAGACGCAGCAGCGGTGCCTTGCGATCGTCGGTGTCCATCACCGCCAGAATACGCTTCAGTTTCAGGTACTGGGCCGGCGAAAACTCAACCAGCTTGGTCTTGAGCTCACGCGTGCAGACGAGGGTCCTGTCCTTGAGCGAGTAGGTCCGGTGATAATCGAGGCATTCGTCGTTCTCGGGCTCGCACTTGGGCAGGGAGAGCACCCCTGCGAAGCGCCGATTGAGATGCAAGGTCACCGTTTCCCTGATACCGCAGGTGACCTGGGTATAGAGCGGATACTTCCGGTGGTCGAGCGTGGCTCCCTCGAGGATGAAATTGATGATTCCCGTGCGGTTGCCGACCCAGGGCACGTCGACGAGGGCACATGAATCGCCAAAGGCGGCGGCGCTCGGCACCGAGAAGGTCATATCCGCCGAGAGAGGCGTGGATGCGTCGAGCAGGTTGTCAGGCTTGACCTTCAACGACTCGACCACAGCGCCGGGAATCGCGCGCTTGAGGATCGCCTCGAAGAAGCGCCAGCGCTCGTCGCGCTTCATCTGAAGCAGAGCCTGCCGGTAGGCGTTGTCGTTGATTCCGTCGAACTGCAGATGCGATTCGGCCGTGATCCGACCATTCGCATCCATCGAGGCGGTCGTGTTGATCCGCATGAGGTTCAGGTCCGGATTGTTCACCGGGGTTGTCCTCAGCACATCGCCTTCGGGCCGGCACACGAGGTAGCTCTGGTCGCCCTCCTCAGCCGGAAGCAGGTCCACGGTGTTCTCGTCCGTTGGATCCATCAGGAGGTATCCTTCGGCGCCCCGGTCCACGGCCACGATGGCATGATTGAAATCGGGATTGGGGATCTCCGGGTCCTTCTTCACGCCGAAGCTCTCCAGCACAGGATAGGCGGGGAATCCGGCGGCCCGGAGCATCGACACGAGCAGGGCAGCCTTGTCGCGGCAGACGCCGTACTTGCGGGAATAGGTCATGGACACGTCATGCGGCTCGAAGCCGGGGCGGTCCTTCTCGGGCGTGATGCCCATGTATCGGATATTGCGCGACACGTAGTAGAAAAGTGCCTTGATCTTGTCCATGTCGCCCGTCTTTCCGGCGATCAGCGAGGCGACCCGTTCCTTCAGCGCGGGGCTGACGGCCTCCAGGTGGGGCTTGCTGATGTTCCAGTACCAACGCGACACGTCCTTCCAGCTGGGCGTGGTGCTGACGGACAGGTGCTGGAGCACGACGATCTGCGGCGGCATGTCGGGTTCGTCGTACATGCGGGGCACGTCCGAGACCTCCCAACGATAGACCAGGCCGCCGTCGGGGTCCCTGCCCTGGCTCGACGTGACGGTGCCCGGAACCTCATTGCGGAGCGCGATGCGCACGAGGGGTTTTGAGGCCGGGCCGTGGATGACCAGCGAAATGTGGCGCGTGAACGCCTCGCTCTCGAACAACTCGTCATCGGCAAACTCACCGGCGATGATCGGACGCTCGATCGTGGTCCTCACGACCGAATAGATCGTCTGGCCGATGGCGAGGTGAGGTATGCTGACCGTGAGGACCCGGGAATTGGGGTCGTAAATGTTCATCTGCATCTGGCTTTGGTCGATGCTCGCCCGGGAGTTCGCCGCCACATCGACGGGATGCGCCGTGCCGTCCGCGTCGAGGACCTCGAGCTTCACGACTTGGACGGAGGTATAGGGAATCTCGAACGGGAAGGTCATCGTGGTGCTGCCGCTCCGTCCCTTTTCCGTCAGGATCTTGGTGTAGGTCTCGTCCTGACACTCACCCGTCCCATCGGCGTGATACACGCGGATCGACCGCTGGTCGACGATGGCCGTGTCGCAATTCGGGTATTTCTGGGGGGTGATTTTCGCGGCGGCCGAGACCGCGGACGAGCGATCGAGCAATGACCAGTCCGGCCCCTGGTACAGGGATTTCGAACCGGCGAAGGCCAGCAGTGGGAGCGTGGCCAGGAGGATGAGACAGACGATGCGTTTCATGAAAGGGCTGTGGCTCAGAGGGACTATGCGCACGGACCGGACAGCGGCTCGGGCGCGCGGTTTCCCCCCAAACCCATTGAAAATGCCGAAAGTTGCAAACGACAGGCCATCGCGAAGGGGGTTGGAGTCCCTTGACTCAGGATCCTCTCCGCTTCTCGAGGTGGCGGACAAATGCCGCAAGCGTCTCACGGCTCACGTGGTGCTCGATCCCCTCGGCATCCGCTTCCGCCACGGTGCTGGGCACCCCGAGCGCCTCCAGGAACTCCACCACCACTTCGTGTCGATGCCGGGATTCCCGGGCAAGCCGGCGGCCCTCTGCGGTAAGGAAAATCGAGCGATACGGCTGCGTGGTCACGAGCCCCTCGCGCTGTAGGCGCTGGATCGTTCGGATCACGGTGACGTGCGTGACTCCCATGCGACGCGAAAGCTCGATCACACGGGCCTCCCCCTGCACCGCGATCAGGTCTGCGATCATCTCGACATAATCCTGGGCCGTCTCACGGGCATGCTCTTCCCGCGTCTTCCTGAGGTTTCCTCGATGCGGGGTCGCAGGTTGCTTCGATGCCTTGGCGGCCGGCTGGTCCATCCCGCCACAAGAACAAAAGTGTTTCGCATTGACAACGCCGTAATCCAATCTGTAGCAGTTGCTACAATATGCAGCCTGCACTCAATCGGGAGTCGGATGGCGAATACAGCGACGGGCGTGGCCGGATGGCCGGGGAGCGGCGTCGGCGATGAGCGAGGAACCGTCACGGAAGTCCGAGATCGTCGGGGATTCAAATCACCTCTCCCTCGAGGGCATGCATAGCTCGGTGTCGGTGCCCGACATTCGGGCGGGCTTCTGGAAGCAGTGGCGGGCATTTGTGGGACCCGGAATTCTGGTGAGCGTAGGATACATGGATCCCGGAAACTGGGGCACCGATCTCCTAGGCGGAGCGCAGTTCAAATACGCGCTTCTTTGGGTCGTGGGGCTCGCAAGCCTCATGGCGATCTTCATGCAGATCATCTCGGCCCGGCTCGGCGTCGTGACCGGAAAAGACCTGGCCCAGTGCTGCCGGGACTGGTACCCGAAATGGACGCGGATTCCGAATTGGCTTTCCTGCGAGATCGCAATCGGCGCCTGTGACCTGGCGGAGGTGCTCGGCAGCGCGGTAGCGCTGAACCTGTTGTTTCACATTCCCATCTTCTGGGCCGTCATCATCACGGGTTTCGACGTCCTGCTCCTGCTGGGACTGCAACGACTGGGCATGCGGACCATCGAGGCGGTGGTCCTGCTGCTCGTTTCAACCATCGTCGTGTGCTTCTTCCTGGAGATCTTCGTCTTTTCCCCCACCCATCCGGATTTCCTGGAGATGGGACGAGCCCTGGTATCGCCGAGTCTGAGACACGCAGGCATGTTGTACGTGGCAATCGGGATCATCGGCGCCACGGTCATGCCGCACAACCTTTACCTGCATTCGGCACTGGTTCAGAGCAGGCGACTCCAGAAGGACGACGCCTCCGTGAAACGTGCGGTGATCTTCAATACCATCGATGCCACAACCGCCCTGGTCGGCGCGTTCTTCATCAACGCCGCGATCCTCGTGCTGGCTGCGGTGGTGTTCTATGGCAAGGACAGCGTCATCCTGCCCGGTGGCGAGATCGTGCGGCTCACGGCCGACAGCGACTGGATACGGATCGCATACCTCACTCTAGCGCCGCTGCTCGGCACGGTGGCGGCCAGCACGCTGTTTGCGGTAGCCCTGCTTGCGAGCGGGCAAAGCAGCACGATCACCGGAACCCTTGCGGGACAGGTGGTCATGGAGGGCTTCATGCACTGGCGAATCCAGCCCTGGGTCAGGCGGCTGATCACGCGGACGCTCGCCATCCTTCCCGCGGTGATCATCATTGGCGTCCGTGGCGACGGCAGCGTCACCGACCTACTGGCTCTCAGCCAGGTCGTGCTAGCGATCCAGCTGCCCTTGGCGATGTTCCCCCTCCTTCATTTCACCAGTTCAGCCAAACGGATGGGCAAATGGCGCAACGGTCTCTTTTTGATGCTGGCCGGCTGGGGCTGCGCGATCATCATCACGGTGATGGACATCTACGGCCTGCCGGACGCCTTCCGCGAGGCCTGGCGGGTCATCGCCGGCTGATTTTCACCCCACCATGTATAAGACGATCCTTGTCACGCTCGACGGCACGAAAACCGACCGTGCGATCGTGGAACACATCAAGCCGCTCGCGCTGCAGATGGGCAGCCGGATCGTGCTGTTACACGTGGCGGATGGCTGGGCGGCCAGGCTCTTCGGACCCGACGCAGTAAGCCCGGAGGTGTCGGAGGACCAGACCTATCTCGAGAGCATCCGCGCGGAGTTTGCCGTGGCTGGCATTTCAGCGGAAACAGCACTCGCCTTTGGAGATCCCGGTCGTGAGATCGTGCGCTGGGTGAAGCAGAATGGCTGTGACCTGGTGGCGATGAGCACACACGGCCACCGATTTCTGGGGGATCTCTTCCTTGGAAGCACGGCGCGGCACGTGCGGCACAGCATCACCACGCCCCTTCTTCTGGTACGTGGCTGGCACTGACCGGTTCGATCGTCCGGCCGACATTTCGCATAAGAAAACTCTAATCCGGGTGACGGGGATTTTCTAATGCGCGACCTGCTAGGCTGGGCGCGCATGAAAATCAAAATCCTCACACTCATTGCCTCCGCATTGCTCATCGCGGCGCCCGCCGGCGCCGCCACGTTCTCGCAGGCGACCGTCGACAACCTGAACGCCGCCTACAACGGCGAGAACAACGCGCACCACCGCTACCTCGCGTTCGCCCAAAAGGCGGATGAGGAGGGATACGGCCAGGTCGCCAAGCTCTTCCGCGCCGCAGCGCGCGCCGAGGAGATTCATCGCGACAACCACAAGGCCGTCATCCTCAAGGCCGGCGGGGCGCTCGACGACAAGGCGCTCGACGCCGTGTCCGTCGGCACGACGGCTCAGAACCTGCAGGCCGCCATCAAGGGCGAAAGCTACGAGCGCGACACGATGTATCCCGGATTTATCGACACGGCCAAGGCCGAGGATGCGCGCGAAGCGGTTCGCACCTTCAATTTTGCGGTATCCGCCGAGAAGGAACATGCCAAGCTCTACCAGACCGCCCTCGACCAGCTCGGCAGGAACGACCCTGCGACCTATTACGTGTGCACCATCTGCGGCAACACGGTGACCGCACGGCCGGACGAGAAATGCCCGGTGTGCCGGCGCACGTCCGACAAGTTCGTGGTGGTTGACTGAGCAACGGAGACCTACGGCCATGTTTTCGATTCCCAGTCCCCTTCATCCCGCCGTCGTGCATTTTCCCATCGTGCTCCTGCTCCTGGGATGCGCGGTGGCGATCGTCGCCGCATTCACCCGCCGCTGGCACCTGCCGTTGCTCGGAGCCGTCCTATTGATGCTCGGTGCAGCGGGGGCCGTCGTATCGGTCAGCACTGGCGAGCGCGAAGGAGAACTGGTCGGCGAGACCGCCGGATCGGTCCTCGACGAGCACGAGGACTGGGCCGAAAGGACGCGGACGGCGGCGCTTGTCGCCGCCGCACTGGGAATCGCGGCCGTCGCCGTGGGACGGATGCCGCGCACCGCGAGAGCCCTGGGAGCCTGCACGGCGATCGCCGCCGCGGGGGCGTCCTGGTGCGTCGTGGAAACCGGGCACCGAGGCGGGCAACTCGTCTATCGTCACGGTGCAGGCGTGCTGGCCGCCGGAGGCACCGCCACCAATCCGGGAGCGGACGGCAAGGCCGCTTCGCCCGCGCGCGTCGACCGCGATCGCGACGACGATTGATCCTCTCCCGCCATGGCCTGAAGGCTGGCCTGGCGGGGGCGCATCTGGTTTCCTATGGGCATGCGCATTCTAGTCGCCGAGGATGAAGCCAGGGTGGCCGAGCATATCCGGAAGGGCCTGAGCGAGGCCGGTTACGCGGTCGATGTCGCCGCAGACGGAGGCGAGGCGCTCTGGCTGGGCGAGACCTATCCTTACGACGCCATGGTCTTCGACGTGATGATGCCCGGCCAGGACGGCGTCGCTGTATTAAAACAACTGCGACGGAAGGGCGTCCGTGCGCCGGTCATCTTCCTGACCGCTCGCCACGGCGTCGACGCCCGGGTCCGGGGTCTCGATGCGGGCGCCGACGACTACCTCGGCAAGCCCTTCTCGATGGTCGAGCTTCAGGCGCGGCTTCGAGCCGTCCTGCGCCGTCAGCGCTCCGAGCCCACGGACCACCTTCGCGTCGCGGATCTGGAACTAGACCTGCTGGCGCGCACGGCGCACCGCGGAGGCGATGAGATCGCCCTGACCAACCGCGAGTTCGCCCTGCTCGAGCTGCTCATGGTGTCGTCGCCGAAACCAGTCAGCAAGACGGCGATCATCGAGCACGTCTGGGACCAGCACTTCGACTCCGGCACGAATGTGGTGAACGTGTACGTCAACTACCTGCGGGAAAAGATCGACCGTGCCGGCTGGCCGCCTCTGATCCATACGATCCGAGGCATCGGCTACGCCATCAAGGAGCCGGCTCCATGAGATCGCTCCGATGGAGGATCGCGTGCTGGTACGCGGTGAGCCTCCTCAGCGTGCTGGGCGTGATCCTCGGGGTCACGTACGTGCATCTCCAGCACGAACTCCGGGTGGAGCGCTGGGAGCGCGCCCACCCAGGGCACTCCGACTGGACGCTGCACGGAAGCTACTCGGAGGCGGAGATTCGCGACATTGTCGGCGAACTCTGGCATCTCACCATCCTCTACGCGGCGCCGGTCGTTGCGCTTTCGCTTGCGATCGGATACCTGCTCGCGACGCGTTCGTTTCGTCCCGTGGCCGACATCAACCGCCAGCTCGGCGAGATCGGCCCCACGAGCCTGAAGCGGAGGCTCCATGTCCGGAGTGTCGATCGCGAGTTCGAGGCGATCGAGGGCAACATCAACTTGCTGCTGGCGCGATTGGAAGACTCCTTCAGGCAGCTGACGGAATTCTCAGCGCAGGTCGCCCATGAGCTCCGCACCCCGCTAACGCTGATCCGCCTGCAGGTCGAGGACGCGGAGGGGAAGATCGAGCCGGCGCTCGCGGAATCACTTCAGGACGAACTTCGCCGCCTGTCCGACTACGTCGACCAATGCCTCCTGCTCGCCACCGCCGAGCAGGGCCGTCTCGAGCTCAAGTTCGAGGAGCTCGCACCCGGCCGACTTCTCATCGACATGCTCGAGTCCTACGACCTCTGGGCCAAGAGCCAACACCGCGCGATCGAGCTCACCAAGGACGATGATGCATGCGTGTCATCAGATCCCCGATACCTGCGCCAGGTGCTGCACGGCCTGTTGACGAATGCGATGAAGCACGGTGCAGGGCCGATCGCGATCGCGGTCGAGCGCACCTCCTCGGGGGTTCTCTGCCGGATCGCGAACCGGATCGCGCCGAACCCGGCACCGCGGCACGGCATCGGCATCGGACTGCGGGTGGCGCGCGCCCTGGCCGCAGCGCTCGGATGCGGCTTTGAAATCCGTCAGGAGCCGGAGCGATTCGTGGTCGAGCTCACCTGGCCGGGCTCGGCCTCCAAATCCCTCAACGCCGCGACGGACTCGCACGCCCCGAGGTCGTGGTGATCGCGGCCGGTGCGGATGCGCGCTCCAGATCGATGAGGCGGCGCTTGATCACCTCTCCAAATGCATAGCCGGTGAGCGAACCGTCCGCGCCGACAATCCGATGGCAGGGCACGATCAGGCAGATCGGATTCGTGGCGTTCGCGCGCCCAACCGCACGCGGCGACGACTTCACTCCGCGGGCGAGTTCGCCATAGCTCATCAGCACGCCGTAAGGCACATCCTGAAGTGCCCGCCAGACCCTGTGTTGAAACGCGGTTCCGGTCGGCGCGAGCCGCAGCGAGAACTCACGCAACGCCCCGCCGAAGTAGGCCGCAACCTGACTCGAGACGTCCGATACCGGAGGCCGTGATGCTAAACGCGTCCCCGGCGGAAGTCGGCGGGCGAGCACCTCGACGTCTCCGAACGCGGTGGCGACGACCGACTCGTCGGCGGCGCACGCGACTGAAAACGCACCGACCGGTGTATCAAGCGTGAAGAAACCGAGTGTCATGGCGAAGGGCGGTTGATCTGCCAAAGATGCGTCGTGGCAAGGCTCCGCATCGGAGAGAAGGGCTCCATCAGACGGCGCGTGGCGTCGACATCCGGCCGCACTTCGAGGTTGTAGAGCGTCTGTAGCCCACTGGTCACGCCGGTGTCTCCGTAGGGCACGCAATCCAGGAAACCCAGGGCGCGCATCATGACGTAATTGACGGACCAGGGTCCCAGTCCGCGGAGAGCGAGCAGAGTGCGTTCGACACGCGTTGCCGACTGGTTTCGCAACCCCTCGGCATCGAGCCGGCCCTCGGCGATCATCCGGGAAATGGATACGAGATAGGACGCCTTCTGGCGCGAGTATTGGAGGGGAACCAGATCGTCGACCTCGAGGGCAGCGACATCGGCCGGGGTTGGCGGCGCCCGAAGTCCATCGAAGTCTCCCCGCCCCACTCGCTCCACCAGCCGTCGCCTGAGCGTGCAGGCAAACCCGAAGGCCACCTGCTGTCCGACGATGGACCACAGGAGCCCGTCGAAAACGGTTGGAGTCTGCACGATCCGCAATCCCTCGCGCTCGCGGACGAGGCGCGCAAAACCCAGCCGCCGGGCCAGGCGAGCGAAGGACGGAGCGTCCTGTTCGAGGCCGAGAATCCCAATCACCGCAGCATGAGCCTGGACGGCAGTCCCAGCCGGCGTTTCAACGGTCACATGATCGGACTTCAGGCGGACACTGATGAGGCGTGGTCCCGACGCAAAGTGAAGCACCGCCCGATAAGTGTCGCCCTCCAGACGCTCCGTCAGACTCTGCTCATCCCGACCGAGGGCCCTGCGAAGATGGCCGAGCGGGTACTCCGGAGGCAGGGCGAGATCAAACGACGGCGCATCCTTCAGACCGCGGAAGTCCGAGGGTGTCATCCCGTTCCGACGCCTGAACTGATCATGAAACGTGGACTGCGATTCAAATCCCGCCGCTGCGGCGACCTCGAGCAGCGGCAGCTCCGTGGTCTCGAGCAGCGTTCGTGCGGAGGCGACGCGTGCGCGAATCAGCAGCTCCGCCGGAGTGGCGTGGTAATGCCTGCGTATCAGTTCAAAGAGTCGGGACGAACCGAACCCGGACCGACTGACCAGCGCGCGCACGTCTGCGATGCGGCTTGGTGCAGCCCTCAACTCGCCGACCAGGGACTCGACCGATTCGAGCACCGGATCGGCGCCGCGGGCAAAATCGTCTGGATGACATTTTCGGCAGGGCCGGAGTCCCGCCTCGCGAGCCGCCTCGCAACTGGGAAAGAAGCGCACGTTGCGCCGGTGCGGTTTGCGCGCACGGCAGGACGGCAGGCAATAGATCCCGGTGGACAAAACTCCGAAGAAAAAGCGTCCGTCAAACGCGGCATCACTCGCGAGCACACGTTCGTACATTCGGTCTTCGGAAAGTCGGGTGGCCATGGGAGTCCGGGGGGCCAAACCCTCGCGCAGGAACGGGGTTGGTGCAACGGGCGATCGGTCAAAAGTGGCAGAGAGCAGTACCATGCTCGGAGCGTAACACGATTCCCCTGACACCGCGTCCGGTGGATTCCGGCGCAATTGCCGCGCGGGTTTCAGGCAAAAAAAGACCCCTCGATTCCGACAAATTCGGAAACGAGGGGCCAAAGAAACGTCGTTCAGAGTGGAGGCTTGGGCGCCACACCGAGCAGTCGGGCCATCAGGGGCTCCAGCGTCTCGGCGTAGACCTTGTAGCCGAGGGGCGAGGGATGGAGTTTGTCAGGACCAAGGCCGAGGTAGGTATTGCCCTCGCGAGGAAAGTGCGAGCCGACGTCCAGGAAGAACACGGTTTTGCCGTTGTCGAAATGGCGAATCAGGGCGTTGACGGCATCGACGCGCGGAGCATCGCCGGGAGAAAATGCGCGCGGGAGTAGGCCCACGAGGATGGTCTTCACGCCAGGATAGAGCGACTGCTCCTTCTCGATCACGGCTTTCACCCCGGTTGCGATATCGGGCGCTGAATCGAAACCGATATTATTGGTGCCGATCATCACGACAGCGACCTTCGGTCGGAAGGCCTGGACCTTCCAGGTGTCGAGGCGCCAGAGTACGTTCTGGGTCTTGTCGCCGCCCGCGCCGAAATTCAGGGCGTGGCGGTCACCGTAGTAATAGTTCCACTCCTTCAATCCGACGCTGCTCCACATGTGGGTGATGGAGTCTCCGATGAAGATGACGTCGCAGCGTTTTCCTTGCATGTCCTTCAGCCGCTGGACGCAGCCTTCGTTCCATTCGGGGTGAGCCTTGAAATTTGAATCGCTCGGAATGACGGTGTCGGGCCTGGTGGCGGCGAACAGGACGCACTGGGCAGCGGCCGCGAGCGCCAGGAACATCAGACGGGGACGAAGGAATGATTTCACGATGGGTCTCATAAGGGGGACGCGACCTAAACACAGCGCCCCGGCTTTGTCTGTTCAAAAACCCGGGCCAACCCGAATCGGCATTGAAGCACGGGAGGGATGAATCCAACCTTCAGCCACACTCACACCCTGGCCCACTTCCCGTGCATATTCCCGACGGATTTCTCGACATGAAGACCTCGCTTCTGGCGGGCGCTATCGCGCTCCCCTGCGTGGCTGTCGCGTTACGTGACGTCGCACGCACGACCGGGCGCCGCTCCGCGCCCACACTGGGCGTGACTGCGGCCTTCGTCTTTGCGGCGCAGATGGTGAACTTTCCCGTCGCGGGAGGGACCTCGGGGCATCTGCTTGGTGGAGTCTTGTGCGCGGTATTGCTCGGGCCGTCGTCGGCCATCGTCGTCATGGCCTGCGTCCTGGCCGTCCAGACACTTCTCTTCGCCGACGGAGGCCTTGCGGCCTACGGTGCCAACCTCCTCAACATGGGGATTGTCGACACGATGGTCGGCTGGGCCGTCTATCGGATGGCGCTTCGACTGCTGCCGGCGGACCGCATGAAGGCGACGGTGACGGCGGCGGCATTCGGTGCGTGGTGCGGCACGGTGGCGGCGGCGACCGCGTGTGCAGGCGAACTGGCGCTTGCGGGCACCGCTCCGTGGAATCTCGCATTTCCGGCGATGGCCGGCGTGCACATGCTGATCGGCCTGGGCGAGGCGGCGATCACTGGAATCGCCCTCGGCGCGATCGGTCGCCTAAGACCGGAACTGCTCGAGCGGCGAGCTAGTGGGGCGAGCTTCGGCTACGTCGCGATCGCAGGGGCGGCGCTCGCCGTCTTTGTGGCGCCATTTGCCAGTTTCCTGCCCGACGGTCTCGAGTCGGTGGCGCACCGACTGGGATTTGCGGCCCGGGCGGGAAATCCAGTGGAGTGGTCGTTGTTTCCTGAATACCATCTGGCCGGACTAAGCCCGGGAGCGGCGGTGTTCGTCGCCGGAGCCGCCGGGGCGCTGGTGGCCTTCGGACTTTCCTGGCTACTCGCGAGACTCGTGACGCGCCGCGCCGCTGCCGCCGATGAGCACCATGAAACAGCGAAGAGTTGACCCGATGAGCAGGCAAACCCCGGGAGCGGAGGTCGGCCTTGCGGCGATGGCGGCCTATTCCATCGCCGTTCTCGCCATTCCCGCGGCACACCTGGCCTACGAGCTCATCCCCGCCGGCATCCTGCTTTTGGCGTGGATCCGCGTCGGCGGCGGAATCCGCTCCGCCCTAGCCCGCTTTCTCGCACTCGAGGTTCTCCTGGTCGGGTTCGGCATCGGCGCGGCGCTGCGCCCGGAAATGCGGGAACCGTTCCTGGTCGCAGTCGTGAAGAGCCACCTGTGCCTCGGGGCCGCAACCGTGCTCACCCGGGCGTATTCGGCGACGGATCTGCTTTCGGCGCTGCGCCGACTCGGGTGTCCCGCCCTTGCCGCGGACGTCATCGCACTGATGTGGCGCTACCTTCCGCTCATGCAGGAGGAATCGCGGCGCCTGCAGCGAGCGCGGGCGAGCCGGACCTTCGTGCCCGCGCGGCGGTTGAAGTGGCGCCTGCACGGCGACGTGGTGGCCCTCCTGTTTCTGCGCGGGCTGGCCCGGGCGGAACGCGTTTACATGGCGATGTCCTCAAGGGGGTGGAAATGACCCCCTCACTCTCGGTCAACTCGCTGTCCTACGCGTACCCGGACGGCACAAGGGCGCTCGCGGACGTGACCTTCGAGGTGGCCCCGGGCGAATGCGTCGGCCTGCTGGGTCCGAACGGCGCGGGAAAATCGACGCTGCTCCTGCACCTCAATGGATTGCTGCCTGCGCGTCCGCCGCGGACACCCTCCGTGCACGTCGATGGCCAGCCTGTTAACGACGAGAACCTGGCGATAATCAGGCGCCGTGTCGGATTTCTGTTCCAGGACCCCGACGACCAACTGGTGGCGCCGACCGTGTTCGACGACGTAGCCTTCGGTCCGGTCCAACTCGGAGTCACGGGACGGGCACTGGGTGAACGCGTCCAACAGTGCCTGGAGCAGGTGGGCCTTGCGGGGTTTGACCGACGGGAGCCCGGACGCCTCAGCCACGGGGAAAAGAAACGAGTGTGTCTGGCCGGCCTGCTGGCCTGCGATCCCGCCCTGCTCGTGCTCGACGAACCCACTGCGGGGCTCGACCCCCGCGGCCGCCGGGAGCTCAAGGATCTCCTGCGGAAATTGCCGGGCTCCAAGGTCATCGCCACCCACGACCTGGAACTCGCAGTCGAACTCTGCCAACGAGTGGTCCTGCTGGACGGCGGGCGGGTGGTGGCGTCGGGCGACGCCCGGACGCTGATGGCGGACGAGTCGCTGATGTTGGCGCACGGACTGGAAAAGCCGCACAGCCTGCTGCATCACCATCCCCACCCCTAGGCGCACGGCCACCGGTGAAGGGCCCCGGTTGCGCGCGGGGTTCATTACCGATTGCCATGCGAAGGTTGCCGCACATCGGGGTTTTGCTCGGCGTCCTGTCGATAGTCGGGGCGGGATGCACCGGGGTTTCCACGCCCGACACGTCGCTTGAGGGACGCCGGGCGACACTTGGGCTTTCCGCGATCCAGGTTGGTACTCGGGTCGAAGACGTCCGCCTTCATCACGGACCGCCGGCCGAAGTGCGTCCGTACCAGATCAAGGGCCATACTGCCGAGGTGTGGGTTTACCGTCACGTGGTCGACCACCGCGTCAATTACGTCCCCGGAACCATGCATGTCATCACCAGCCATACCGACCCTCTCTCGAGCGGAGGCTTCCGGGCCATGGAAGCCGCCGTTCCGACCACGGAGCGTATCGAGGTTGAGGTGACGACTGCGATCGTGGTGGTCGACGGGGTGGTGGCCAGCGTCAACCAGTTCCGGCGCGAACAACGGTCCTACGAGTGAGGTTTTCCCGGGCCGCGAGGCGACTTTGCCGTTGCGACAGCGCCACCGTCCGACCAGCCTTCGGGCCTGCCCCATGTGCCTCGCCGTACCCGGAAAGATTTTGGATATCAAGGGAGATGATCCCCTGTTTCGGACAGGGCGCGTAAGTTTCGGAGGCGTCATCAAGCAGGTCAGCCTCTCCTGTGTGCCCGAGGCGCGCGTGAACGACTACGTGCTCGTGCACGTCGGCATGGCGCTCAGCGTGGTCGACGAGGCCGAGGCCGCGCAGGTTTTCGACTACCTCAAGGCGATGGGCGAAATCGAGGAACTCGAGTCGCCCGGCGCGGAATCGCGCGCGGGCCCATGAAGTACGTCGACGAGTATCGCGATGCCGCGAAGGTGTCGGCCCTGGCAAAAGCCATCGCCGCCGAGGTCACGCGCCCGTGGACCCTGATGGAGATCTGCGGCGGACAGACGCACAGCATCGTGAAGTTCGGCCTCGATGAACTGCTTCCGCGGCAGATCACGCTCGTCCACGGTCCGGGATGTCCGGTATGCGTGACGCCGATCGAGCTCATCGACGCGGCCGTCGAACTGGCGTTGCGGAGCGAGGTGATCCTTTGCTCGTTTGGCGACATGCTCCGTGTGCCAGGCAGCGGTGTCGACCTGCTGACGGCCCGGGCGCGCGGAGGCGACGTGCGGATGGTGTACTCACCCCTGGACGCGGTCGAACTCGCCGCGCGCAACCCGGCAAGGCAGGTGGTCTTCTTCGCCGTCGGATTCGAAACCACCGCCCCTGCGAACGCGCTGGCCGTGCTGCACGCACGCAAGCTCGGGCTCACCAATTTCTCCCTCCTGGTCTCGCATGTTCTGGTGCCGCCCGCGATCGCGGCGATCCTCTCCTCCCCCGACAATCGGGTCCAGGGCTTCCTCGCGGCGGGCCACGTCTGCACGGTCATGGGAATCTCCGAATACGGTCCGCTGGCGGAGCGATTCGGCGTGCCGATGGTCGTCACGGGCTTCGAACCGCTCGATATCCTGGCAGGCGTGCTCGCCTGCATTAGCCTTCTCGAGGCGGGCCGCGCCGAAGTGGCGAATGCCTACGCACGGGCCGTCCGCCCCGAGGGAAACACGCGGGCCCAGGCGGTCATGCGCGAGGTCTTCGAGGTCTGCGACCGGAATTGGCGCGGGATCGGCGGTATTCCAAAGAGTGGATACACGCTGCGGTCTTCGTTTCGCGCCTTCGACGCCGCCGCGCGCTTCGGCGTGGGCGGGGGCGGAAGCCGCGAATCCACCGAGTGCATCAGCGGCCTCATCATGCGCGGCGCACGGAAGCCGCACGAGTGTCCCGCATTCGGCACGCGTTGCACGCCGGAGCGCCCGCTCGGGGCGCCGATGGTTTCGACCGAGGGCGCCTGTTCTGCGTATTACAGGTACCGCGCAAGGTCCGTCGCGAGCGCCTGAGTCCGAGCGCCAGGTTCAGCAGATCCGGGGCAATTGCTCCCCGCTGAGCCGGTCGAGAATTCGTTCCACGCCGACGACGCTGCGCAGCGTTGTCTGCTGCGGTCCCGCCCGAAACGCGCCGATCCTCGACGGGGGACCGCCCGGGGCTGCCCCTGCCAGGATGCCGAGCGCGCGCTCCGCGTCGGATTCCGGCACGACCGCCACGAAACGCCCCTCGTTCGCCACGTAACACGGATCGAGCCCGAGCAACTCGCAGGCCCCGCGCACCGACTCAGTCACGGGAATCCGCTCTTCGTCCAACCACGCTGCGAGTCCGGCCGCCTCCGCCAGTTCGATGACCGCCGTCGCCAGCCCCCCGCGGGTCAGATCGCGGAGGCAATGCACGTCGACACCCGCCCGGAGCAGCGACTCGACGGCAGGCCACAGCAGCGCGGTGTCGCTCTCGATTGGAGACTCAAACGCAAGCCCTTCCCGTTGCGCCAGGATCGCCATGCCATGGCGGCCTATGTCGCCCGAAAGCAGAATGACGTCGCCCGCACGTATCGACGACGGCGCGACAACCCGACCGTGCTCAACGATGCCGATTCCGGTCGTCACCACATAGAGCCCGTCCCCTTTCCCACGTTCGACGACCTTGGTGTCGCCCGTTACGATCGACACGCCCGCCTCCCGAGCCGCGGAGGCCATGGACTTCACCACGCCCTCCAAAGTCGCCATGGGCAATCCCTCCTCCAGGATGAACGCGGCGCTCAGCCACTGCGGCCGAGCCCCGCACATCGCCAGGTCGTTGAGGGTGCCATGCACGGCCAGGCACCCGATATCACCGCCCTTGAAGACGAGCGGACTCACCACGTGGGAGTCCGTCGTCACCGCGATCCGCGCCGCGCCCGACCCGGGAAGCAGGGCGCCGTCATGCCGCGCGTCCAGGGCCGGATTCGAAAACGCGGGAGCAAACACGCGGTCGATCAGATCCTGCGTCAGGCGTCCTCCTCCACCGTGGGCGATCTGGATCTCGTCGGTGCGCACCAGCGGGATCGGACAGGAGAAGGAGGGGGCAGAGTTCTCTTGCATGGGTGGCGGGCGGACGTAGCACGACAGCATGGTGGCCCAGGCGGAGGGGTCAACGGGCTTGGTCGTCACCGACGATCTCGCGCACGATCGCCGCCACCGACGGCAGGGATTTTCCGACAGGCCCGGAGAGCTCCAGGCACATCGGCTCGAGGTTCTCCACCGAGATGGTGACGACCTCGATCTCGCCCAGGGGGCCGAGAAGGGCGGATGCCGAGAGCAAATCCCTTAGGCCGACGTCGTGTGCGCCGAGCGCCGGGGGAAAGTCGGCCGGCGTTCGCGCGCGAAATCGCCGCACGGTACCGGCCGGTTGTCCATCGCGGGTGGCATCGATTAGCACGATGCGGGGGTAGACCCGAAAGTGCTCCAGCAACTGGAATCCGCCCGTGCCGCCGTCGAGGATTGTCACGTGCCCGGGCCAGCGCTCGCCCTCCAACTGGCGGACGGCATGGATTCCCACCCCTTCGTCGCCCATCAGGATGTTGCCGACGCCGAGCACAAGGATCGGCGCCGGCGACATTGGTCCGCCTTCGAGAATTGCGTCCGTCATGGAATTAGGCCCGCAACCAGGAAAGCGCAGTCTTGAGGGGCAATCGCGGCAACCACGTTGGCCATCACGATGGATTCTCCGGCGGCGGCACCCTGCGCCTTCCGCTGAACCATGATTTTCCGTCCGCAGGCCGGCCCGCCTCGTCGACCCGGGCGTCGACAAACTTCCACCCACCGACCATCGATGACATCACGCCGTGGCCTTCCACGTAGTCGTGATAAAACACGAGGTAGACGTGGATGATCGTGAAGATGAGGAAGAACCAGGTCGCCGCGTAGTGCCACTGCCGAAGCGCGTACTCGTCGCCGAAGAGCGGCGTGATCCACGCAAACAACTTGGGGAACCACGACGTGCTCATGGCCGAATACATCGCGAAGCCGCTGAACACCTGGAACAGAAAGACCAGGAACATCGCGAAGTACGTGAAATACGCGACCGCGTTGTGACCCACCGCGTGCACGGGCGTGTTGCGCGACTGGAGGACGTCCACGCGCATCACGTCCGCCGCCTCGCGGAACTGGGCGCGTCGCAGCGGCAGGAAGTTCTTCCAGTCCGCGTAACGATTGCCCACGAAACCCCAATAGATGCGGACTGCGAAGTTGAAGACGAACACGTAGGCCGTAACGAAGTGCACAAATCGCACCGTGCCGAACCAATAGCTAAACGACGCCTCGGAGGCCTGCACGAAGGCGGGCGGATGGGCGATGATCAGGCCGGTTGCGGCGAGCACGAGGATGCACAGCGCGTTGATCCAATGATAGAATCGGACCGGGAGTTCCCAGACGTAGACGCGCCGGAACTCGTGGGGGGGGGCCTGGGGAACGGAGGGTTTCATGGCTCACCTCCCGCACTGCCCGGCCGGCGAGGTTTCGACGGTCTGCAGCGGTTTGCCGGTGTCGTCGTACAGGTGCACGGCGCACGCAAGGCAGGGGTCGAACGAATGGATCGTGCGAAGGATCTCGAGCGGCTGCTTCGGATCGTGGACGGGCGTTCCGATGAGCGAGGCCTCGTAGGGCGAACGCTGGCCCTCCGCGTCGCGCGGGGAGGCGTTCCAGGTGCTCGGCACGACCAGCTGGTAGTTTTCGATTCGGCGGTCCTTGATCACGAGCCAGTGTGCCAGCGCGCCGCGCGGCGCCTCGGTGGCGCCCACGCCGCGGGCCGTGGAGGGCCAGGAGTCCGGCTCCCAGCGGTCGCGCGTGAAGGTGCGCGTATCGCCATTTCGGATATTGGCGATGAGCTGGTCGTAGAACTCGCCCGCCCAGCGGGCAACCAGCCTGGTCTCGATGCCGCGCGCAGCGGTCCGACCGAGCGTCGAGAACAGCACGGAGGGCGGCGCCTTGAGCGCCGCGAGCGTCTCGGTGACCGCGTCCTTGATCTCCGCATTGCCCGAGGCATAGCCGACGAGCAGCCGGGCGAGCGGACCGACCTCCATGGCATGGCCCTTCCAACGCGGGGTCTTGAGCCACGAGTATTTTCCATCGACGGTGAGATGTTCGTAAGGCGGCCGGGGACCCGTGTAGTTGAATTCGGTTTCACCCTCCCAGGGGTGCAGACCCCGGGCGTCGCCGCCGCGGTACTTGTACCACGAATGGCTGACCTCCTCGCGGATGCCGTCGGGATCGTGGGGATCGACCGGGTGCACCTTCGAGAGGTCCCGATCGAGTACCACGCCTCGCGGGAACTTGAAGCGCCCGATGTCGGCAAACCCGTTCGTCGGGAGATCGCCGTAGGCCATGTAGTTCCTCACGCCGCCGCCAATCTCGGTCCAGTCGAGGTAGAACGGCGCCACGGCGAGCAGGTCGGGGATGTACACCTGTTCGATGAACCGGCGTCCCTGCTCGAACAGGCGGCCGACGAAGGCGAGACGCTCGGCGTTGAGGGCGTTGGCCTCGTCGATGTTGATCGCGCATGGCACGCCGCCAACGAGGTAGTTGGGATGTGGATTCTTGCCGCCGAAGATCGTGTGCACCTTGACCATCTCCTTCTGCCACTCGAGCGCCTCGAGGTAGTGCGCCACCCCGATTAGGTTGACGGCGGGCGGGAGCTTGTAGGCCGGATGTCCCCAGTAGGCGTTTGCGAAGATGCCAAGCTGGCCGCTCTCCACGAAAGTCGTGAGGCGTTTCTGGAGGTCGCGGAAGTAGCCGACCGAACTCTTCGGCCAGTCGGAGATGCTCTGCGCGATGCGCGACGCCTCTTCGGGATCGGCTTTCAGGGCGCTCACCACGTCCACCCAATCGAGCGCATGCAGGTGGTAGAAGTGAACCACGTGGTCCTGCATGTACTGCGCACAGAACATGAGGTTCCGGATCAGCTCGGCGTTGGGCGGAATGGTGATGTTCAGGGCGTCCTCGACCGAGCGGACGGACGCGAGCGCATGCACCGTGGTGCACACGCCGCAGACGCGCTCCGCGAAGGCCCAGGCGTCGCGGGGGTCTCGCCCCTTGAGAATGATCTCAATGCCGCGCACCATCGTGCCGGCGCTCCAGGCGTCCGCGATGCGGCCGTCCTTGACCTCGGCCTCGATGCGGAGGTGCCCCTCGATACGCGTGACGGGATCGACAACAATTTTCGTGCTCATGGCGTGGGGTCAGCGGGTCAGGATTTCGATTGGCTGGGAGGATCGACATCGTCGGGCGCTTCGCCCGGATGCTGGCCGATGTCGTCGTGTTTGCGGATGTTGGTCATCACCGCGTGGACGGCGGCGCCCGCCACGGCGGCTGCGCCAAGGCTCAGGCCGATCTTGTCGGCGGTCATCTCGATGCCGAAGCCCGGGAAACTTGCCAGGCGGTTGTAGAACGAACCGGCGTCCCAGAAGCCCGCCTCGGAACAGCCCAGGCAGCCATGGCCGGATTGGATGGGATAACTGACACCGTCATTCCAGCGGATGACGCCGCAGGAATTGTAGGTCGTCGGCCCTTTGCATCCCATCTTGTAGAGACAATAGCCCTTGCGGGCGTTTTCGTCGTCAAAGGACTCAACGAAAAGGCCCGCGTCATAGTTCGGACGGCGGTAGCAGGTATCGTGGACGCGGCGCGAATAGAAGGCCTTGGGCCTGCCGAGTGAATCGAGCAGCGGGATGCGGTCGAAGGCCAGCAGGTGGACGACGACTCCGGCCATCACTTCCGCGATGGGGGGACATCCCTGGACATTGATCACCGGCTTGCCCGCGACGAGCTTGTGAATGGGGGTGGCGCTGGTCGGATTGGGACGCGCGGACTGCACGCACCCCGCGCTGGCACAATTTCCCCAGGCGACAATGGCCATGGCTCCGGCCGCCGCCTCCTCGAGGATTTGGTGGGCGCTCCGGCCGCCGACGCAGCAATGAATGCCGTCGTCGGCCATCGGGACGGAGCCCTCGACCATCAGCAGGTATTTCCCATAGCTTTCCTTCATCGTTCGCTGCATGCACTCCTCCGCCTGGAATCCGGCGGCGGCCTGAAGTGTCTCGGAATAGTCGAGCGACACCTTGTCGAGGAGGATGTCGGCTACGATCGGGTGCGAGGAGCGGATGAACGACTCGCTGCAGCAGGTGCATTCCTGGAAATGCAGCCACACGATCGGGAGACGCCGCTTGGTCTCGAGGGCCTTCGCGATCTGGGCGGCGCCGGTCGACTCAAGCCCGAGCAGGGCGCCCATCCATGCACAGAACGACAGAAAATCACGCCGGCTCACGCCGCGCGCACGCATTTCTTCCCAGAGCGTAGGTCCTCCGGTCTGGGTCGGAGAAGGAAGAGCATTCATTGGAGCTGCGCCCGGTAAACTGGTTTTTCCAAAGCGCAAGGGGTGGTTGCATGATAAGATAATATCTTATCTTTCTAATATTCTGCATAAGCTGCGTAATGCGTCCGGCAAGACATAAATCAGGTCCGATCCCATTTAGTCCGCTGGACAGCCCGGCGCGCCAGAGCAAGGGTCGGGGCATGCATGAAGCGGGCATAGCCGAGGCCGCGCTGGAGCAGGCCGCAGAGCAGGCGCGACGCGCCGGGGCCACGCGGATACACCGGATTGTGCTGCGTGTCGGCACGCTGTCCGGCATCGAAGCCGGCGCGCTCGACTTCGCGCTGCAGCTGCTCTTGCCGGGCGGTCCCGCGGAAGGCGCGGAGATCGAGATCGAGTCCGTGCCCGCCGTGGCGCGCTGTTCGTCCTGCTCAAGCGACTACACGCCCGAAAACGGGCTTCTGTTCGAGTGCCCACGCTGCGGGGCGCTGGGCGCCGCCCTGCTCCGAGGCAGGGAACTCGAGCTCGCGCGCCTGGAGCTCTCGTAACCTTTTCATGAATACCCCAAATCAAACCCTCCAATCGCGCGACAGCGAGGACCCCGAGGTCGTGATCGTCGACGTCAGGGATCCCGACGACACCCTCCCCCGCCCGCCGGGCGACGTACTTCCGGGCGTGCGCACCGTGGACCTGAACCTGCGGATCCTCGACGAGAACGACCGGCGGGCCGAGCGGAACCGGCGGCGCCTCGCGCAGCTCGGCATCCGGGCCCTCAACTTCGTGTCCTCGCCCGGCGCCGGGAAGACCACCCTGCTCCAGAAGACCCTCGCCCTCCTCCCGCCGGACCTCCGCGCCGCCGTCCTCGTGGGCGACCTGGAGACGGCAAACGACGCCCGCCGGCTCCGGCGTCCTGGCGTGCCGGTCGCGCAGATCACCACCGGCGGCGCCTGCCACCTCGACGCATCGATGGTCTCCCGGGCCATGGATGCCGTGCCGCTCGCCGGCGTGCGGCTGCTGTTCATCGAAAATGTCGGCAATCTCGTCTGCCCGGCCTCCTTCGACCTGGGCGAAAACCGGCGCGTCACCCTGGTCTCCTGCACCGAAGGCGAGGACAAACCGCTGAAATACCCGCCCATGTTCAGCAGCGCGCACGCCGTGCTGCTGACGAAGATCGACGTGGCGGAAGCGATGGAATTCGACCGCGGACTCGCCCTCGAAAACATCCGCCGCGCCGCGCCGCAGGCCGAGGTCTTCGAGGTTTCGGCTAAGACGGGCGAGGGCATGGACGCCTGGCTCGCCTACCTGCAGGGAGCGTCCTGATCGCGATGGCTCCTTCTCCTGGAGCGGACGCCCCCCGGCGTCTCATCACCGTGGGCGGCGTGGTGCAGGGCGTCGGTTTCCGCCCGTTTGTCGCGCGCCTCGCCGCGCGCACCGGGGTGTCCGGCTGGGTTCGCAACACGCCCGACGGAGTCTCCATTCTCGCAGTGGCTCCAGCGGACGTTCTCGACCAGTTCGAGTGGGCATTGCGGTCCGAGGCGCCATCGGCGGCCCGGATCGCCGCAGTGGAATCCCGACCCGCCGGCGACGCGCACGGAGACGCCCCGGCCGGCTTCGCCATCCTCGACAGCGACGGAGGCGACGGCCCGGCCCGCGTCCAGGCCACGCCCGACCTCGCACTCTGCCCCGATTGCCGGCGCGAACTCACGGACCCGGGCGACCGGCGGCACCGGTATCCATTTATCAACTGCACAAACTGCGGCCCCCGCTACTCGATCCTCCTCGAGCTTCCCTATGACCGGCCGCGGACCACGATGAGGGAATTCGCGATGTGTCCGGAGTGCCGGGCTGAATACGAGAATCCCCGCGACCGGCGTTATCACGCCCAACCCAACGCCTGCCCCACCTGCGGTCCCACGCTGCGATTGTCCGACTCCTCCGGTGACTGCATCGCCCTCGGGGAGGACGCCGTCGAACGGTGCGCCGAGCTGGTCCGTCGCGGCGGAATCGCCGCCGTCAAGGGCATCGGCGGTTACCATCTCATGGTCGACGCCATGAGCGAGCCGGCGGTGGCTGAGCTGCGGCGGAGAAAGAGGCGCGAGGAGAAGCCCCTCGCGGTCATGTTTCCCTCCGAGGAGGAACTACTCCGCCACGCGGAGGCCGGTCCCGTAGAGCTCGCGCTCCTGCGAGGACCCGCGGCCCCGATCGTGCTCTTGCGCCGGCGAACGGACGCGGGGCTCGCGCCTTCGGTCGCCCCGGGCAATCCGCACGTCGGCGCCCTGCTCCCCTATTCGCCCGTGCACGTGCTGCTCCTCGCGCGCCTGGCCGGTCCCGTCGTCGCCACGAGCGGGAACCTGTCCGAGGAACCGTTGTGCATCGGAGACGCCGAGGCGATGGAACGCCTGCGAGGGATCGCCGACGTGTTCCTGGCCCATGACCGCCAGATCGCAAGGCCGGTCGACGACTCCGTGCTTCGCCCGGGACCAGGCGGCCCCATCGTGCTACGGCGAGCTCGTGGACTGGCCCCAGGCTCGTTCCAACTGCCTGCGGATGCCGCCGACGGCGAACCGCTGCTGTGCGTGGGAGGGCACATGAAATCGACCGTCGGACTCGCATCGGGAGGCAGCCTGACGCTCGGTCCGCACATCGGGGACCTCACGGGCGCGCCCGCCCTCGACGCGTTCAGGCGGGCGATCGACCTGATGGTGTCGCTGCTGCGGGAACACCCGCGGCGCATCGCCTGCGACGCACATCCGGGGTACGCCTCGACCCGCCACGCGATCGCCGCGGGCGTGCCGGTGACGCGCGTGCAGCATCACCTCGCCCACGTGCTCGCCTGTCTCGCGGAACACGAAGGCGGCCCGCGGCGCGTGCTCGGGGTGTCCTGGGACGGAACAGGCGACGGCTGCGACGGCACGGTGTGGGGCGGCGAATTCATCCTGGTGGACCGCGACCTGCGCAGCGCCAGGCGCGTCGCGAGTCTCCGCCCATTCCGTCTGCCGGGCGGCGAGGCCGCGGTGCGCGAACCCAGGCGCTCGGCCCTCGGACTGCTCGCGACCCTGGACGGCGAGGGCGAAGCGGCGCAACGCATCGCGCAGACACGTCTCGGGTTTTCGGAGACCGAGGCGGAGCTCCTCTCCGACATCACGACCCGCGGGCTCCACGCGCCGACAACGACCAGCGCGGGGCGGCTTTTCGACGGCGTGGCGGCCTTGCTCGGGCTTGGGCTGGTCAATCGATTCGAGGGCCAGTCGGCAATGGCGCTCGAGGCGGCGGCCGAGGGCGCCCACGCGGGCGTCGCTCCGCTCCCGTTTCCGGTGATGCGCCTCGGAACCGGCCCCACCCCCGACCGACTCGTCGTCGACTGGGGCCCCGCGCTCGAGCGTATCGCCGAGTCCGATACCAGCAGCGATGCGTCGTCGCTCGCCTTCGCGTTTCACGCGGGACTGGCGCGCGCCATCGCATCCGTCGCCCGTGAGGCGGGCATTGGGTGCGTCGCCCTGTCGGGCGGTTGTTTCCAAAACCGGTTGTTGCTCGAGCGGACGCTGGTCGCGCTCCAATCGGCTGGCTTCGACGTCCTTCGGCATCGGGAGCTCCCTCCGAACGATGGGAACCTCCCTGTGGGACAGGCCCTGGCCGTCCGCTGGGGAATCACGCAGGTGGCGCCCTGACCACTCGCACCGGCTCGACCCGTCCCGCTTGCGGGTCACACTGCACACATGGCCCGGATCTTCCTGGCGATCGATCTGCCCGACCCCATCCGCGACGACCTTTCGGCGCATGCGGAACCATCCCATGCGCTTGCCTGGACGCCGCACGGCCAACTGCATCTCACCTTGCGGTTTCTCGGCGAACGACCGCGCGAATCGCTGGAGACGCTCGCCGCCGCACTTTCGGGCATCCGGGTCGAACCCTTCCTGCTGGCCCTGGGCGGTTGCGGCACCTTCCCGCCGGGGGAACCGGCCCAAGTGCTCTGGGTCGGCGTGGGCGACGGCCATCCCCGGCTGCATCAGCTACGCCAGCGCATCGACGACACACTGCTGCGCGAGGGGATTCCCTACGAACTCCGCAGTTTCCAGCCACACGTGACGCTCGCACGGCTTCGCAGGGGCCACCCCGCCAACGTGTTCCAGCCCCACCTGCATCGCCTGGCCGACTACGCGTCCGCGCCGTTTCGAGTACGGGGATTCGGCATTTACGAGAGCATTGCCGGACGCGAGGGCGTCGTTCACCAGCTCATTGCGACGACATCTTTTCAGCCCATTGGATGAACCGGAATTCATCTCGTGTTCATGGCGGGTTCATGTGGATGTGGCAGAATAGGTGTGAATGTTGACACGACCGCTCGCCGTCCTCGCCCTGATACTCACCGTTTCATCGGCCGCACACGCTGCCGATCTCAAGTCGCTTTCCGTCGACCCTGCGCAGAGCCGGATCGACGTCGCCGTCCATGCAACCGTGGATTCGTTTGTGGGAACCCTGTCGCACTACAAGGCCGCGATCGCAATCAACCCGGTCGACGGGCGAATCGGCTCGGCCAGCCTGAGCTTTGCGTTTTCGGATCTCAAAACCGGGAAATCGGACCGCGATGCGAAAATGCTCTCGTGGGAACAGAGCACTCGCTATCCCGATGCCTCGTTCGTGCTCGGTTCGCTGAAACAGACATCCGAGGATGAGTACCGCGTCACTGGGACGTTCACGATGCACGGGGTGAGCCGGCAGATCACGTTTCCCGTCTCCGTGACGACCGATCACAAGACCTATGCGGTCGACGGTTCGGCCAAACTGGATACCCGGGACTACGGGTTGCCGATCATTCGGGTGGCGCTTTTCCTCAAGGTCGATCCGGTGGTGGTGATCCACTTTCATCTCCAGGCGACGGCGAATTGAGGCCCATGGATTTCCTTTCAATTCGCCAGCGCCTGAGCCAGGCGTTGATCGATCTCGCGCCGCGCGACCGCTCGGGTGACCCCGGCCTGAACGCAGCGATCCTGCGCGCCACCTCGAATCCCGGCGGACTGGTGCGGGCCGCCCTTGCCTACGAGTCCTCCCTCGAGCGCGGACTCGGCGAAACGGAAGCCGAGGCGATCGCGTGTGGCATCGAGTACTTCCACCTTGCGTCGCTGATCCTCGACGACCTGCCCTGCATGGACGACGCGTCGACGCGCCGGGGCCGGCCCTGCCTGCATCGCGAACACGGCGAAGGCGCCGCGATCCTGGTTTCGCTGACACTCATCAGCCGCGCCTACACGCTGCTGGGCGCCGCGACTGCCGGCCTCCCTGAGCGTGATCGCCTGGCATGCCAGACGCTGATCGACCAGGCGCTGGGGGCCCGCGGGCTTGCAGGCGGGCAGGCAGCGGACCTCAGTCACTCGGCGGGCATCCGCAACGCCCGCGACACCGCCCGGATCGCCCTGCGAAAGACCGGCGGCCTCTTTATCCTCGCCCTCCTGCTCCCGGCAATCGCCGGAGGGGCGACCTCCCGGGAGCGGTCCGCGCTTCGCGCCATCGCAGTGTATTGGAGCCTGGCCTACCAGGCCCTGGACGACGCCCGTGACCTGGTTTCCAGCGACGCAGCCAGCGGGAAGTCGACCGGGCGGGATCGCCTGCTCGGACGGCCAAACCTTGCGCTGGTGCTCGGCCTTCCTGCGGCGCGCCTTCGCGCGCTCCGCCTTGCGGGTCTCGCAGAACGCCGCATCGCGGGCCTCGCAGCCTCGGGCCTGGGCTGGTCCTTCCTCGCGGAATTCCAGCGCGTGCGTTTCCGCCCGTCGGGCGCCGGCGCGCAGGCGGCCTGACCTGCCACGCCCCCGGATCCAAGCCACCTCCGCATGCGATTCCTTTCACTGGCACCGACCAACTTGCTCCGGCACAAGCTTCGTTCGGCGATCGGCGCCGCGGGAATCGCGTTCGGCGTCGCCGCCATGCTCTCCGTCCTCTCGCTCGTGAACGGGGCGATCGGAATGTTCGAGCACATCCTGTCCACCGACAGTCATTACCTTGTTTTCGAACGCAACGTCTCGGACCTGTTCTTCAGCTCCGTACCGGATTCCGCAGCGGACGCGATCCGGGCCATGCCCAACGTGGAAAGCGCGCACCGCCTGCTGTTCGGAATCGTCTCGTCGCCCGGCTACCCCGTCATCACCTGCTTCGGCATCGATGCCGACGATCCGCGTCTCGAGAAGGCGACCTGGCTCGAGGGGAACCGCGCCGATTTTGGAACCCACCGCGACACGGTCTTCCTGGGAAGCCGCGCGGCGGCCTTCCTGAAGGCCCGCCTCGGCGCGGAGATCCCCATCGGCGCTCGAAGATTCCGTGTCGGCGGCGTGTTCAAGGCGGCGAACGGCTTCGAGGACGGCGGCGTCTTCATGCCGATCTCCGAGGCGCGCCGATTCTTTCACCGCGAGGGTGTCAGCTCGCTCATCGCGGTGAAACTCCACGATCCTTCAAAGGGTGAGGCTTTCAAGCGTACGGTGCTGGCGCGTTTTCCGTCGCTTTCGGCGCTGGAGAACCGGGAGTTTAACTCGAGCTACAACTCGTTCCGGATCCTTCGCACGACCGCCTGGGCCGTCGGCGTGTGCGCCTTCGTCCTCGGCGGTCTCGGCGTGGCGAATACCATGCTGCTGTCGGTGTTCAGCCGCATCAGGGAAATCGCCGTGCTGCGCGTCTGCGGGTTCTCACGCGCACAGGTCGCCGCGATGATCTTCACCGAGGCGCTGGCCGTGGCGCTTGCGGGCCTCTGCGCCGGGCTCGCGCTCGGAATTGCAGCGCTGGCTGTGCTGCCCCGGCTGCCCGGTTTCCAGGGCTATCTCCAGGCCCAGGCCGGCCCCGCCGTAATCGGGGGTATCGCCGCCACCGCCGTCCTCACGGCCGTCGCCGGCGCACTCTACCCGGCCTGGTTCGCCACCCGTATCCAACCTGCGGAGGCGCTTCGCTATGAGTGAACCGGGCACCGAACTCATTCGCGTCGACGACGCCTGGAAGAGCTACGACGCCGGGCGCGTGCCGGTGCTGCGGGGCGTCAGCCTTCGCGTGGACGCCGGCGAGACCGTCGCGCTTTGGGGCGCCTCCGGCTCCGGCAAGAGCACCCTGCTCCATCTCGTCGGCGGGCTCGATATGCCCGACCGCGGCTCGGTTTCGGTGTGCGGCAGCGACCCTGGGCTCGAGAAGGCCCGGCTCACACTCCGACGCCGCCAGCTGGGCTTCGTCTTCCAGCTTCACAACCTCATTCCCGACCTGAACGTGGAGGAGAACGTCCGCGTGCCGGCACTTGCCGACGGACGGCCCCGCGCCGAAACCGCACGACGGGTCCGGGAGCTCGCGGACGCGCTTGGCATCTCCCACCGGCTGCGTCACCGGGTCCAGGATCTCTCCGGCGGAGAGCGCCAGCGCGTCGCCATCTGCCGAGCCCTCTGCAATTCGCCCAAGGTCCTGCTCGCCGACGAGCCGACCGGCTCCCTCGACGAGGAAACCGCAGGCACCGTCTTCGCGCTCCTCAGGAACCTCGCCCGGCACGAGGGCATCGCCCTGGTGGTGGCCACCCACGAGCGCCGCTTTGCCGAGGCCTGCGATCGCATGCTGCACCTGCGTCATGGAGTCCTGCAGACCGAGTGACGCCTCCGGGCCGCCGCCGGTGCGTCTCCATGCCCTGGGGTGGCTCGCAGTCACGTGCCTGGCCGGCGTGCTCCTGCAGATGCTCCAGCTGTTCCCCCGCCTGTCCGTCCCTCTCGCCCCGCTGACCTACGGCCGCTGGTATCCGGTTCACGCCGACACGGCGCTCTACGGCTGGTGTGCCGTCCCTCTGGTCGGCCTGCTGCTCCACTGGTATCCGGAAGACAGCGACATGTTTGGCGGGATTCTCGCGTCTCGGACCTGCCTTGCCGCGTGGTCGCTCGCACTCGCGGCGGGCGCGGCCTCGTGGCTTGGCGGAGGATCGGGCTCCAAGCCGTTCATGGAATGGAGCGGCTGGACCATCCCTCTCCTGCCCCTGGCCATGCTCGCGCTTTGGGTCGTGCTCGCCGGCCGCTGCGAGAACTCCCGCGGCCGCCTGGCACCGGGTGCCCTCGCGGCGCGCTGGCTCTTGCTGGCGGCGCTCCTGCCGGTCCCTTTCATCTTCATCCACGCGGCCTCGCCTGCCGTTTACCCGGCGGTCAATCCGGACAGCGGAGGCGCGACCGGTACGAGCCTGCTGGGCTCGAACCTCGGCCTGATCGCGATCTACGCCGCCGCCCCGATCCTGCTCGGCCTGCCGCGCGAGCCACGGCGCTCCTCGAGGCGACGTGTCCTCGTCCCCTGGGCGATCCTGGCCGTCATGGCCGCAGTGTTCGCGGCCGCCCCGCACGGAGACGTGTCGAATCACCAGTTGTCCCAAGTGATCCTGCTCGCCCTGCCGCTCGCCTGGGCTCCGCTCACCTGGACCCTGTTTCGCAGCTACCTCTGGCCCGACGCGGCGCGACCTTGGCTCGCGGCGGCCTTTGCGTGGTGGTGCCTCCTGCTCGTGACCGGCTGGATCGGATTTCTTCCGGGCCTGGGCGAGCGTTTCAAATTCACGCAGATGCTCGTGGCCCATGCCCATTTGGCGATGGCCGCATGCCTGAGCTCGGCTGGCTGGGCGCTGCTGCTGGGCTTGGATCCAAATCGCGCACCCGGCCGCGGAAGCTTCGCCGCCTGGCAGGCCGGCGTCACGGTCCACATCGGGGCTACCGTTCTCGCGGGCCTGCGGGAAATCGCACAGCCGGATGCCCTGTTCGTCGGGGACTCGCTGATCCGGCTCGCCTGGTTCACGCGGCTGGCGGCAGGATTGCTGATGGCGGCTGTCGCGCTGGTCTGGCTCCATGCCGCGATCGTTCGCCCAAAATCGCCCGTCCTCCGCAGCTCATGAAAACCACCACGTTCGCACGGCGCCTGGCCCTCTTGGCCGGAGCTCTCGACCTATGCACGGGGATTGGGTTGACCTTCCTCCCGCGCCTGACGCTCGAGCTCATGCTTGTGCCTGGGCCGGACAAGCAGGCCCTGGTTTACCTGCGATTCATCGGCGCGTTCGTGGCCGCGGTCGGAGCCTCGTACCTGTGGGCACTCGCGCGGCCGGTGGAGCGGCTCAGGGTGGTCTTCGGCACCACGCTCCTGTTCCGGTCGTTTGTGGGCACCTTTTGTCTGGTCGCCGTGATCACGGGCCAGCTGCCGCCGGCATGGCTGACCGTCGCTATCACGGACCTCGGACTCGCCGCCGCACAGGGCTGGCTGCTCCGGTCTCCCGAGTGACGATGGCGTTTCGACCGGACCAGCCCTCCATTCGCACCACGGTCGTCGCCACGTTCGCGATCGCCTGCACGTATTTCTATTTTCTGCTCTTTTCCGAATTTGCGCTGCTGGCCCTCGCAGGCGGCACCACGCTCGCCGCCCAACGAACGATGACCGGGCTGGTGTTCGGGGGAATCGTGGGGAGCTTCGGTGGCGCGCGCTATTTTCGTGTCCTCCCCCCCTCGCGCACCCTGGCGTGGTGCCTGCTGGCGGGGGGTGCCTTGGCGGCGAGCGCACCACGTTGGGCCGGCCTGCCCGCCGCCTGGGTGGGTGCGGCAGCCTCCGGACTCGCGCTGGGCTGCGCGACGGTGACCCTTGCGAGCAGCCTGCGCCACTGGGTTCCCTTCTCTCTCCTCGGCAGGGTGATCGGAGTCGGCACGGGCGCGGCCTACGCGCTCGCCAATGTTCCTCCGCTGTTCTCGAGTTCGGCGACCGCGCAGTCACTGGCGGCCGGAGCGGTCGCTGCCGCAGGAGGTCTCGCCTGCCTCGTCGCAGGCATGCCGAGACCCTCTGACGAAGAGGCCAAGAGTGGCACCCCGGGCGGAACGACGGGCATTGTCGCGGCGCTGATCGTGTTCTCCGCCCTGGTCTGGATGGACTCCGCTGCGTTTTTCGTCATCCAGCATTCGGACGCACTTCGAACGAGCACCTGGGCCGGCGAACGCATTCTGTGGGGAAACGCCCTGATGCATTTCTTCGCTGCCTGCCTTGCAGGCGTGTTTCTCGACAGAAACTGGCCGCGGTTCGTACTCGGCGGCGCCTGGGTCCTCCTGGCGCTTGCGTGCGAAGCACTCATTCAAGGTACGTCCTTCAAAGGTGACGCCCGCTGGGCCTACACCGCAGGCGTGTCCTTGTACTCCACGGCGCTCGTCTGGTGGGCAGCCCGCGGAGGCCGCCCCTGGATCGCCGCCCTCCTATTTTGCGTGGCGGGATGGATCGCCTCGGCGCTCGGCATCGGCATGGTCCAGCATCTCGCCACGATCCCGAGTTCGTTTCTCATCGCGTCGGGGACGCTGACCGCGCTCGGGCTCGGGCGTCTGCGCAGACTCCCCGCGGTTCTCGTGCTTGCGCTCATGCTTGGTGTCACGCCATCGCTCAGGGCCGGCTCGGCGGCCGCGCTCGGCCGGCGCGTATACGTCGCGGAGGGCTGCATATCCTGCCACTCCCAATACCTGCGCGCAGACGTCCCTGCGGACGTGCTCGACTGGGGCCCGATCGGTCCGGCGGGAGGCCAGCCAGCGGGTCGCCCTCCACTGATTGGAAACCGCCGGCTCGGACCCGACTTGAGCCGCGTGGGACTCCGCCGGACCCCGGAGTGGAACCGTATCCACTTGATGGATCCCCAGGCGATCGACCGCGCGTCAACCATGCCGTCCTACGCCCCGCTCTTCGCCCGCGGAGATCCACGGGGCCCCGCGCTCGTCGCCTACCTGGCCACCCTCGGACGTGGCCTTGAAGCCGCGCGCGCCGCGCAGATCGCCTCATGGCGCCCCTCACTGCCGCAGGCGGTGGCCCCCCAGCGGGGTCTCAGGCTCTGGACCACCTTGTGCGCAGGCTGCCACGGTGAACAGGGACGCGGGAATGGACCGGTCGCTCACCTGCTTTCACAGCGCCCGCCCGATTTTTCGTCCGGCCATTGGTCTGTTCTCGCATCCACGGCGAATCACCAGGTTTCGATCCCCGACCTGATGCGCCTCATCAAATTTGGCATCGCGGGCACTCCGATGGCCGGCCATGAGTACCTGACGGATGGCGATCTTCGGGCACTCGCAGCGCGAGTCGTTGTCCTTCACGGGCTCGCACAGCATGAAAATTCTGATCGTAGAGGATGAAGCACGGATGGGCTCCTTCGTCGAAAAGGCGCTCGTCGAACAGAATTATACGGCCAAACACGTGACCACCGCGGCCGCGGCGACCGACGCCATCGCGGAGGAGCCGTTCGACGCCATCGTGCTCGACCTCGGCCTCCCCGATGGCGACGGACTGGACCTGCTCAGCACCTGGCGCAAGAGCGGGTTCAACGAGCCCGTCCTGATCCTCAGCGCGCGCGACGCAGTCGAGGACCGGATCCGGGGCCTGAACCTCGGCGCCGACGACTACCTTCCGAAACCATTCAGCATCGAGGAGCTGCTCGCCCGAATTCGCTCCCTGCTTCGGAGGCAGGCAGGCGTCAAGGCCACCGTCCTCACCCACCGCGGCATTCGCGTGGACCTGCTCGCCCGCACCGTCACCCGCGACGGCAGCCCAATCGCGCTCACGAGCCGCGAATTCGCCCTACTTGAGCTGTTCCTGCTGAATCCCTCCCGGGTTTTGACACGCACCGCCATCGCGGAAAAGGTCTGGCACGCCAGCTACGACCTGGAGACCAACCTCATCGACGTGTACATTCGCCGTCTTCGCAAAAAGCTCGAGCACATCGGCGAACCGCAGCTGATCCGGACAGTGCGCGGCTCCGGCTACCAACTCGCCTGATGTCCTTCGGCCGCACTTTCACCGCCCGGCTCGCGTTTCATTTCGCGCTCGTCACGACCGCCACCACCGCCGTCGTGCTCATCCTCGTTGGCTGGGTGCTGTCCTCCCAGGGGCAGCACAGCCTCGAGGTGCTCCACGAGGGCGAATTTCGCGAGCTCAGCCAGATGATCCGTGCGGAACCCGGCATCAAGGGCAGCGAGATCGGAAAGCGAATCGGCCAGGACACCGACAACGACGCCGGGCTGTATTTCACCCAGATTCACGACAGCGCCGGAAACATCATCTTCCGCTCCGCAAATCTCGGAGCGCTGGTCCTCCCGCACGTCGAGGGCTCCGATGTCCATGAAACGGTCACGCTCCCGGGCCTCGGCCGCGTGAGGCTGTCGGCTTACTCCGCGGACGGGCTCCACTACGAGATCGCCAGTACGCTCAGTCCGCTCCTGCACGTGATGGAGGACTATGAACGGGTCGCCGCGATCATCCTCGGTTGCGTCGCCCTCGCGAGCCTCGCGATCGGTCGCGCCTTTGCCCGGGTGACCCTACGCCCGATCCGCGCGATCCGCGAAACCGCCCTGCGAATCAGGGCCGACAACCTCAGCGAGCGTATCCCGCTGCCCGAGGGACGCGACGAGCTGTCCGCGCTCGCCCTCTTGTTAAACCAGATGTTCGACCGCCTGGAGGCCGCCTTTCATCAAAGCCGGCGATTCACCGCCGATGCCTCGCACGAACTGAAGACTCCGCTGGCGCTGATCCGACTCAACGCGGAGCGGCTGCGTCCATCCCTGGCCTCCGACCCTGCGGGCGCAGCCCACCTCGAGGACATGCTCGAGGATATCGAACACCTCCACCGAATCATGGAGAGCCTGCTGTTCCTCGCGAAGACCGAGAGCGGCGCATGGTCGGCCCCGATGAGCCGCGTGACCACCGCCTCGATCGTCGACGGCCTCGCGGGCGACGCGGAAGCGCTCGCGGAGGAAAAGGGCGTGCGATTCTCGGTCCTGCGCAACGACCCGGCCATCGTTGAATGCGAGCCCACGCTCATCCATCAGCTGCTCCTCAATCTCGTCACCAACGCCGTTCGTGCGTGCAAGCCGGGTGGATCCATCGGTCTCTCCGCCCGCGTGGACGGCTCAGCCTGGCACCTCGACCTCACCGACGAGGGTCCCGGAGTTCCCGCCGACCAGATCGATCGCATCTTCCAGCGATTTGTCCGCTTCGACCGGTCCGACAGGGACTCGCCCCAGCCCGGGCGACGCGGCCACGGACTCGGGCTCGCCATCGCGCAGAGCATCGCGACCCTTCACGGCGGCACGCTCAGCGCGGCGAATCGCACCGATCGTCCCGGCCTTCGCGTCGAGATAGACCTTCCAATCGTGCGGCAGGGACAACCTGCGTGACCGACTTGTATCCGGAGTCTGGCTGCAGGCGGAAATCTGCCCCGGTAAGCATTTTCCGCACCCCGCCCTAAGAGCTTGATCGTCGCCGGGTCCTTGGTGAGCCTTCGCGCGTCCAACTGACCGTGACCGGCACCAAGCAACGCCCCACACCCCAGGTAGTCGCCTGCGTAGTCTATGTCCTCCTGCACCTCGCAGCGGACGCGTCCGCGACTTTCTTCCAGGTGGCTCCGGGAATCTCGCTCTGGTACCCCCCTGCCGGCCTCGCCCTGTCGTTGCTCCTCCTTCTGGGAATCCGTTACGCCCCGATCGTCTTTGCCGCCAATGTAGCGTCGGCACTTCTGACCTCGGGTTTCCACGTCTGGTGGGCGCCGTTCCTCTTCCCGCTTCTCATCACGCTCAATTACTCGGGAGCGGCCTGGCTGATGACCCGCTATGGCAGCGGAGGGCTCATGCCGGACTCCCGGGATCGTGCCTTTACCTTCGCCTCGATCATCCTGGGCGCCCCGGCCCTCCTCGCCTTCGTCGGCACCGGAGTCCTCATTCCGCTGGGTTACGCCTCGGCCTCGGACCTCATCCACTCTTCGCTCCGCTGGTGGATCGGGGACGTCAGCGGCCTGCTCACAGTCGTCCCGCTCGCCCTCGTCTTCGCCGGTCCCCTCATCAATCCCGAAGCCCGGGCGCGCCGCGTGCCCTGGCTGCGCACACTGCGCGAAGTCTCCCTGTTCGGCGTGGAGATGCTCGTGCTCCTCGCCTGCCTCGGGCTCGTGTTCGAATTCGGGCCTCTCCGCAACTACAACGCGTTTTACCTGTGCTTCCTGCCGCTTATCTGGATCTGCATTCGTCACGGTCTGCCCGGAGCCACGATCGCCACGCTCCTCGTGACCATGGGCGGCATGATCGGGATGCACATCACGGGGAGCACCACCTACCTGATCATCAATTTCCTCCTGTTTCAGCTCGCAGTTGCCGTCGTCGGCCTCGGCCTGGGCACCGCGGTCACCCGACGTTCCGAAGCCGAACGCGAACTGGCAGCCAGCGAATCCCGCTTCGAACGCGTGATCGACGGCGCACAGCTCGGCCTCTGGGACTGGAACATCGCGCGCAACCGCGTCTCGTTCAACGCCAGATGGTCCGCCATCACCGGCCTGCCCGCGTCCGGCCCCACCTCCGACTTCGCCGGCTGGGCCTCCCTCGTCCACCCCATGGACCGCGACCGGTTTTCGGCCGCCCTTCATGAACATCTCGAGGGACGCTCAGCTCTCATCGAGGTCGCCTATCGGATCCGCACACGCGACAACCACGTGCGCTGGATGATCGCCCGCGGCTCCACCGTCGCACGCGACGCCAACGGCCGCCCGCTCCTGGTTTCCGGCACGCATACCGACATCACCGAAACCCGGCTAGCCGAGGCCGAAACCCATCGCCTCCTCAATATCATCGAGGCCAACACCGATTTCATCGCGACCGCCGACACGGCCGGCGAGTTGCTCTATGCGAACGCCTCGCTTCGCTCCCTGCTCGCCCAGCTGGGCGCCCGCACCACCGCAGATCGCCGGCTCTCCGAATTGTTCGCACCCCGCAGCGCCCGCATCCTCCAGGCCGAGGCCATGCCCGCCGCCGCCGAATCCGGGTTCTGGCACGGCGAACTCATCCTCGTCGGCGCGGCCGGCAAGGACCTGCCCGTCTCGATCGTGCTCCTGCCACATCGCGAGGCGGAGAGCGACGGAGTCACGTTCTCGCTGATCATGCGCGACATCTCCCGCCAGCGTCAGGCGGAAGCCGAGCGCATCGAGGGCGAGCGAAAAATGCTCCAGGTCCAGAAACTCGAGAGCATCGGCGTGCTCGCCGGAGGAATTGCCCACGACTTCAACAACCTCCTCACGGCAATCATGGGCAATGCCAGCCTGGCACGCCTCGATCTCCCCGAGAACATCCAGGCAAACGCCGCGCTCACCCAGATCGAAGGCGCCGCCGAACGCGCCGCCGAGTTGTGCCAGCAGATGCTCGCCTACGCGGGACGCAGTCCCCTCGCCTTCTCCACAGTCAATCTCTCCGACCTCATCGACCAGACGACCCAGCTGCTCCAGATCTCCCTGCACAAGAACACCACGCTCGACCTGCGGCTCCAGCGCCCGGTCGCCTCCGTGAAGGCCGACGCCACCCAGCTTCGGCAGATCATCATGAATCTCGTCATCAACGCGTCCGAGGCCATCGGCGAACGCGTCGGGCGCATACTCGTCCGCACCGAAAGCCGGTACTTCGACCAGCCCGAGCTGCGCGCCAACTTCGAGGACCAGGACGTGCCCGCCGGAGATTACGTGCTCGTCGAGGTCGAGGACAACGGATCGGGCATGCCCGCCGAAATCCGCCAGCACATCTTCGAACCGTTCTTCACCACCAAGTTCACCGGCCGCGGCCTGGGGCTCGCCGCCGTGCTCGGCATCGTGAAGGCCCATCGCGGCGCGATCCAGGTATCCAGCGAATCAGGACAGGGAACCGTGTTTCGCGTCATCATACCCGCCTACGGCGCCAACGCGTCCACGCCGCCGGCCACCGCATCCCGGCCCGCAGCGGCGATGAGGCAGGGCCTGGTCCTTGTCGTCGACGACGAGGAAAGCGTCCGCGCCGTCGTCGCCCGCACGCTCGAAAGCCTCGGCTTCAGGCCCATCGTCGCCTCCGACGGCGTCGAGGGGGTTGAGTGCGTCACGCGCGACCTCAAGGCCCTCAGCTTCGTCCTCCTCGACTTGGTGATGCCCCGCATGGACGGACACGACGCGTTCACCGCCATCCGCCGCATCGCGCCGGACCTGCCGGTGATCCTCATGAGCGGATTCTCAGAGAAGCTGAGCCTTGAGCGCTTCGCGGACGCCAAACCCACGGCCTTCATCTCCAAGCCCTTCGCACGCGACGCCCTCACGCGCTGCCTCGAGCGCGCAGGACTTCCGAAGGCCTCCTGATCCGCCGCGGCGTGCACACTCGTGCGCCCCGCCCTAATGTATCAACCACGAAGTGGTTCCCGTGGACTTCCGCAGCTCCATGCTGCGAGTCTCCCTCATAGTCCATGAACTACGGCCATTTCGACGACTCCGCGCGCGAATACGTGATCACCCGTCCCGACACACCCCGGGCCTGGTCCAATTACCTCGGATCCCGCCGCTACGGCGGCATCATCACCAACAACGCCGGCGGCTACTCCTTCACCCGCTCGCCCGCCGAGGGCCGCTTCCTCCGCCACCGCTACAACTCGGTGCCCATGGACATGCCGGGCAGGCAGTTCTACCTCCGCGACCGCGACTCCGGCGACTTCTGGACCGCCGCCTGGCAGCCGGTCGGGAAACCACTTTCCGAATACAAATCCACCTGCCGCTTCGGCATGGGCTACGCGGTCATCGAGTCCGAGTACCGCGGAATCCGCACGGAGGCCACCTACTTCGTGCCCCTCGAGCGCGAGTTCGAGTACTGGTGGCTCCGCGTCACGAACACCGGCACAGCCCCCCGCCGCCTCAGCACCTTCTCCTTCGCCGAGTTCGCCTCCGAGTGGAGCCTCCTCAACGATACGCTCAACCTCCAGTACGTGATGTACGTCGCCGAGTCCACGTGGCGCGACGGCTTCATCCGCGCCTCGTCCTGCGGCCGCCTGCCCGAGGATCCCGGCAACTTCGCCAACCGCGACCAGAGCCGCTGGTGGTGGATGACCCAGGTCGGCGGCCACATCGCCGGCCACGACTGCGACCTCGAGAAATTCCTCGGCACCTACAACGGCTTTGACAGGCCCGCCGCGGTCACCGCGGGCGCCTGCACGGGCAGCGAGGCCTTCTCCGACAACCTCTGCGGCGCCATCCAGAGCGACCTCGAGCTCGCCCCCGGCCAGAGCGCCGACGTGCTCGTGCTCCTTGGTATCGGAAAATCCGAGACCGTCGGCGCCGCCGTCCGCGCCGAGTTCGGAAACGTCGACCGCTGCAGGGCCGAGCTGGAGGCCCTTAAGAAACACTGGCACGGGATCCTCGCCACCCTCCAGGTTAAGACCCCCGACCCCGACTTCGACCACATGGTCAATGTCTGGAACGCCTACAACGCGCTCATGACCTTCGAGTGGTCGCGCTCCTGCTCGCTGGTGTACACCGGCGACCAGCGCGACGGCTTCGGCTACCGCGACACCGTCCAGGACATGCTCGGAGTCTGCGGCATGATTCCCTCCCTCGTCCGTGAGCGGCTCATCCTCATGATCTCCGCCCAGGACTCCACCGGCGGCGCCCAACCCGAGGTGCGCCCCTGGTCGCACAAGCCGGGCTCGATGAAACCCACCCCGCCCGGACACTACCGATCGGACGACTGTCAGTGGTTTTTCAATACCATACCCGCCTACGTCGCCGAGACCGGCGAGGCCGCATTCTACGATGTCGTCGTGCCCTACGCCGACACCGGCGAGGCCACCGTCCTCGGCCACATGCGCCGCGCACTTGAGTTCAACCTTGAGCGGACCGGTCGGAACGGCCTCCCGTGCGGCCTGCTCGCTGACTGGAACGACTGCCTCAAGCTCGGCTACAAGGGCGAGTCCGTGTTCGTCACCTTCCAGGTCCGGTATGGGCTGAGGACCTACGCGGAGATCGCCGGCACGCTCGGCCGCCCCGCCGAGAGGGCCTGGGCCCTCGCCGAGCTGGCGACACTCGACGACAGGATCCGCAGGGTCTGCTGGGACGGCGAGTGGTTCATCTGGGCCATCGCGGAGGACGGCACCGTCTTCGGAACGAAGGACTATCCCGAGGGCCAGGTCTACCTGAACACCCAGGCCTGGGCCGTGCTCTCCGGAGCAGCCACACCCGAGCAGGCCGACAAGGCCCTCGACACCGTGAAGCATCGCCTCGCCTCCGACTGGGGCGTCGCCATGTGCAATCCGCCCTTCGACAAGACCCCCGTCAAGGTCATGCGCGCCGTCCTCTTCAACCCCGGCAACAAGGAAAACGGCGGCATCTTCTCCCACACGCAGAGCTGGGCCGTGCTTGCCGAGATCGCCCGCGGAAACGGCGACCAGGCCTACGCCTACTACCGCGCCTTCATGCCCGCCGCGCAGAACGACCGAGCCGACATCCGCGAGATCGAGCCCTACGTCCACTGCCAGAGCACCCACGCCCCCTCCTCGAAGAAATACGGGCGCTCCCGCGTTCCCTGGCTCTCCGGAACGGCCTCGTGGAGCACCTTCACCGCCGCACAGCACATCCTCGGCATCCGCCCCGAACTCGACGGGCTCCGCATCGATCCCTGCATCCCGAAGGCCTGGCCTGGCTTCACCGCAACCCGCGTCTTCCGCGGCCGGACCCTCCACCTCGAGGTGCGCAATCCCGCGGGCGTCAACCGCGGGGTGACGTCGCTCACCATCGACGGCAAGCCCCACGCCCCCGGACTCATCCCCGAGACCGCGCTGCGCGACGGGGCCACCATCGTGGCCACGCTCGGTTGACACGGACCCTGGGGCCGGTACCGGCCGGCCCCAGCTGTCGTCGCCCTGCGTTCAACGATGACCGCGCGCCGGCGCGACGCCTAATTGACTCAGCGAGCGCACGCCGGTTGGCTGCCGTCTGCCCCCGATCTTGAAGACCGCCTACACCCGGACCGTCGCCATCATCGTCGCCTTCCTCGCCGGCGCCCTCCTGCCCCAGGCCAACGTAGCCGTATTCCTGGTACGCTGGTTCGTGATGACGATGCTCTATATCGTCTTCCTGAACACGCCGCTTTCGGGGCTGAGGCTCCGCGCGAGTAATTTCGCCATCCTCGGGGCAAACATCGCGCTGGGGTTCCTCGCCTGGGGCGCGGGCTATGCGGCCGGCGGACGTGAAATCGCCCTCGCTCTGTTCTTCGCCGGAATCGCCCCGACTGCCACCGCGGCGACCGTCATCATCAGTTTCATGCGCGGACGCGCCGAGTACGTCGTCACCGTGTTTCTGCTGACGAATCTCGTCATCGCGCTGCTTCTGCCCGTCATGATTCCACTCGTGCTCGGGGTTGCCGCAGGCCAGGTGGTCTGGCGGGTCTTCAGCACCGTCGCACTCGTGGTCTTTTTGCCGATCGCCGCCGCCTGGATCACGCGCACGATTCATCCGGCGGCCAGGGGCTGGCCCGTGCGCCTCCGAAACCTCTCATTCGCGATCTGGATCGCAAACCTGTTCCTGGTCATCTCAAACGCGTCCCATTTCCTGCGCGGCCAGACGTCCCTGCCCTTCCCCACACTCGCCCTCATTGGCTCGCTTTCCGCACTGCTGTGCATCGCCAATTTCGGCATCGGCCGTCTGATCGGGCGTCCCGACTTTGCCCGCGAAGCCGCCCAGTCGCTCGGTCAGAAGAACACCGCGTTCACGATCTATCTCGCTCTGGTCTACGCAAACCCGCTCGTCGCCCTCGGTCCCACGTTCTACGTGCTCTGGCACAACATCTGGAACTCCTGGCAGCTGCACCGCGCAGCCATGGCCGAACGCGAACGCTGAGCGCGCCCCGGCAATGTTCGCTCGACGGGACCGCAAAAAACTTGCGCGCCCTCCCCCCGGACGATTTACCCGACGCGATGAAATACATCTTCGTCACGGGAGGCGTCGTTTCCTCGTTGGGCAAGGGGCTCACCGCGGCCGCATTGGGCGCGCTGCTCGAGATGCGCGGCCTGAAAGTGCGCATCCAGAAGTTCGACCCTTACCTCAACGTCGACCCGGGTACGATGAGCCCCTTCCAGCATGGCGAAGTGTATGTCCTCGAAGACGGTGCGGAAACCGATCTCGACCTCGGCCACTACGAACGTTTCACCAGCGGACGCCTCTCGCGTCTCAATAGCCTGACCTCCGGCCAGGTCTATGAAAGCGTCATCCAGAAGGAGCGACGGGGCGATTACCTCGGCAAGACCGTCCAGGTCATTCCCCACGTCACCAACGAGATCAAGCAACGCATCTATGCCGGCGGCAAGGACGTCGACGTGCTGATCACCGAGATCGGCGGCACCACCGGCGACATCGAAGGGCTGCCGTTCCTTGAGGCCATGCGCCAGTTCGCCCTTGAGGTTGGCCCCCACGACGTCCTCTTCATCCACGTCACGCTCGTCCCCTTCCTCGCGGCCGCTGGCGAGCTCAAGACCAAGCCCACCCAGCAGTCCGTCGCCAAGCTGCGCGAGATCGGTATCCAGCCCCACCTCGTCGTTTGCCGCTGCGACCACCCCCTCGACCACGAGCTGCGCGACAAGATTTCCCTGTTCTGCAATGTCCCCGTCAAGGCCGTCATCGAGTGCCGCGACGTCGATTCGTCGATCTACGAGCTCCCACTCCAACTCCAAAAAGAGGGCATGGATTCCCTCGTCCTCGAATTGTTCGGTCTCAAGCTTCCGATCCCTCCGCGCAACGTCTGGCAGGAAATCGTGGGCCGCATCAAGAACCCCGCCCACGAGGTGACCATCGGCGTCGTCGGCAAATACATCGAGCTCCAGGATGCCTACAAATCGGTCTACGAGTCGGTCACCCACGCGGGCATCGCTAATAATTGCAAGGTCAGCGTCCGCCGCATCGACGCCGAGGACTTGGAGAAAAAGGGCGGCCTCGCCATCCTGAAGAGCCTCGACGGCATCCTGGTCCCGGGCGGTTTCGGCGACCGCGGAACCGAAGGCAAGATCGCAGCGGCCCGCTACGCCCGCGAAAATGGCATCCCCTACTACGGACTCTGCCTCGGCCTCCAGATCGCCGTCATCGAATTCGCCCGCAATGTCCTGAAGCTGAAGGGCGCCAACTCCCTCGAGTTCGATCCCCAGGCCCCCCATCCCGTCATCAACATGATGGAGGAGCAGAAAAAGATCGTGGACAAGGGCGCCACCATGCGCCTCGGCAGCTACGAGTGCTCGCTCAAACCGGGCACCCTCGCCCACAAGGCCTACAAGCTTCCCACCATCCGCGAGCGCCACCGTCACCGGTTCGAGGTCAACAACTCCTACGTCGAACAACTCGAAAAGGCCGGCCTCGTCATCAGCGGCGTCAACCCGCGCCGCAATCTCGTCGAAATCGTCGAGATCAAGAACCATCCCTGGTTCCTCGCCGTCCAGTTCCACCCTGAATTCCAGTCCAAACCCAACGCCGCCCACCCCCTGTTCGCGGCATTCGTGGCCGCCGCCGTGCGCGAGAAACGCAACCGCGCCAAGGGCAAGGCCGCCAAACCCGCCCGCAAGGTCAAACGTTGACCGGCTCCGGCTCCGCGCGGACCGACCAACTAAGTCGCACACGCGCCGGAGCCGCAATCCAAAGGCTTGCAGCCACCCGCGCCGGGGGTTTCGTGGACCCATTCATGATCTTCTCCCCGGACAAACTCCTGGTCATCGCCGGCCCCTGCTCCCTCGAGAACGAACGCGTCTGCCGCGCAGTCGCCACCCAGCTCGACGCCCTCCGCAAATCCCAGCCGGAGCTGTCGATCGTCTTCAAGGGCTCCTTCGACAAGGCCAACCGCACCTCCCTCGCCGGAGCCCGGGGCACCGGCATCGATGAAGGGCTGCGCCTCCTCGACCTCATCAAGCACGAGTTCGGCTTCCCCGTCTTGACCGACGTCCACGAATCATCCCAGGTCCCCGCCGTCGCCGCCGTTTGCGACGTGATTCAGATCCCCGCTTTCCTCTGCCGCCAGACCGACCTCCTGCTCGCCGCCGCCGCGACCGGCCGCACCGTCAACGTGAAGAAGGGCCAGTTCCTTTCCCCACAAGAAATGCAGTTCGTGGTCGGCAAACTCCGCGACGGCCACAGCGCCGAAATCTGGCAGACCGAGCGCGGCACCACCTTCGGTTATCAGAACCTGGTCGTGGATATGCGCTCCTTCTCCATCCTGAAGGCCAACGGCTGCCCGACCCTATTCGACGCCACCCATAGCGTCCAGCTCCCCGGCGCCGCCGGAGGCAAGAGCGGCGGACAACGCGAATTCGTCCCCCCTCTCGCCCTCGCAGCGCTCGCCGCAGGTGCCGACGGTCTCTTCATCGAAACCCATCCCAACCCCGCCGAGGCCATCAGCGACGGTCCCAACATGATCCCCCTCGCCGAGCTGCCCGCCCTGCTCACCCGTTGTCTGGCCGTCTGGCGAACCTGCCGCCTCTGAGCCTTCGCCAGTTCGCTAGTTCATCTACTGAAACCTATTAGGCCGGCCCCACAGGTGGCCGCCCCGTCTCAAAAACTTTCCAGTCACACCCGCCCCGGGCATTGACGCACCGGCTCGTCCAGCTCCACACTGCCACATTCAGCATGGATTCCTTCCTTATCGATGTGCCCATGCCCTCCATGGGGGCCACCGTCAGCGAGTTGACCGTGATCGATGTCCGAACCGAACCCGGCGCCACCCTCGCCAAGGGCCAGAAGATCGCCGAGTTGGAAAGCGATAAGTCCGTATTCGAATACGAGGCCCCCTGCGACGGCACCCTGGTTGCGATCTACTGCCGCGCCGGAGACATCGTCCAGAGCGGTCGCCCGTTCATCCGAATCTCAACGACCGACGAATCGCAGCGCCATCTCGCCGTGAACGGTGCCTCGGCACCCGCCCCCGAACACGCCCGTCCCCACCCGAAACCCGCCGCTCCGGCCCCCGCCGC
>DAIDAF010000022.1:0-266443 GCA_027310745.1 Opitutaceae bacterium
CTTCGCCAACGATCTGTTGACGACCAACAAGGCCAACCTCGAACAGGCCAACAGCCGCATCACCGACGTCGACGTCGCAAGTGAGTCCACGCAGCTCGCCCGCTGGAACATCCTGGTGCAGTCCGGCACCGCGATGCTCTCCCAGGCGAACACGTCGTCCCAGTCGGCCCTGAGGCTCTTGGGCTAACCTAAGGATAGGCAGTCGTTAGAATAACGAGCGTTTTCTGACTCGTCCGGCCCGTGCTCTCCACACTAGGGAGGCGGACCGGACGAGGATCACTCCCAACCGCTGACGCCTCTTTGAGGCGAAGGCTGGGGCGGAGCGGTGAAGGGAGCGATCCCCGGGCCGGAGAACGCCGACTTTGTTAAGGCTGACATATTCTTCCTGACCCCGGTCGTGGCAACGCGACCGGGGTTTGGTTTTTATATCACAGGGGCCCGGCAGCTTTTGCCGGGTCAAATCGACCGGTGTGCAGATCGAGGAACAGGCGGAGGTGGCTGGGAAAAATAGTCGTTTTAAAAACGACATAAGATATTGAAAAAAAATGGTTAACGCTTGTGATACTCAATTGAGCCCAAACCCTGCTAAGCTAGAGATCGTACCGCTATGACCCTTGCCCATTCTCCCCTCGCCGAGCCCTCGGCTCCTGTCCCGACGTCCTTGTTTGTTCGTATCACCGGCTTGGCAGAGGCGGTGCGCTCGAACCCGAACGCGACTGCCGCCGTGGACGAGCTCCGAAGCCTGCAGACTTTATGTGTCAGGGCGATTCGAGGCCTCCCAGGTCACCAAAAGACGGGACCTGAAGTGGAGGCCGCCTGCGGGATTGTAGAGTTTTTCGTGCGTGAGGGATTTGTAGACAGGCCCGTCGGTGGCGACCTGTTGAACGATGCAGAGAAGGCCTGCAAGGCAGGTTGGACCGGTTTACTTTCGGCCTTGTTGGTCGCGCCGGCGTGGCAGCTCAAGTCCGCTCCCCGGATTGAGGACACGCCCATGTGGTTGTGGCCGGTCTACACGGAATGCCTGCTTCGGCTGCCGCCCTTGCTTGCTGAGACCGGGCAGGCCGATGGTCTGGCTGAGCACTACGCCAGGCGCCTGCGGGAAATTGCGAGGTTGGTGGATGCCAACCTGGGATCGTCCGCAGTCAGGGGACTGGTGGATAAGTTTCTCCAGGCTGGAGACTGCACGCTCCTGTGCAACAGCACGGGGTCCCTGCGCGAGATTCTCGCCATTCGTGCCAGGATACTCTCCCTTGTGAACGGGGTGACGAAGGAGGCCGCGGATGTGATCGTGCTGCCGCGGGAGGGCCGCAGGTTGAAGGTCGGATTTGTGATCGAGTCGCTCGAGAATCAGTCCTGGGTGCGCGCGGCGCTTCCCTGGTTCGAGCATCTCGACGATCGCAGGTACGAGAGTATTCTATTTTCAGTGACGCCATCCAGTTCAGCGCTAGCCGGACATGTGGCGACACGGGTCGGTGAGCTCCGCGTTCTCGGCGACGCGGGCCGCGAAGCCGTCGACGTGCTGCGCGGTGGCCTGTTCGACGTGCTGGTATTCTTCACGAGGGTGACGCGGGGCGGAGATCCGGTGACGGCTCTGGCGCTTCACCGGGTCGCCCCGGTCCAGGTCGTATTGGACGAGACGCGAATGACGTCGGGCATACCGAACGCTGACCTGACGATCATCGATGCGTGTGAAAGCCCGGCGCGGGAATCAGTGCACTACACCGAAAGGCTCGCGGTCATGCCGGAGGCGGGTGTTTCGTTCGTGTCGAATTCGTCGCGCACGCCTTTAACGGCTGAATGGACACGGGAGGGGCTTGGTATTCCAGTTGAAGCGGTGGTCTACGCAGCGGTTGCCCCGTTCCGGAATCTCACGCCTGAGTGGCTGGCTTGCGTCGCGAGGATCCTCGCCTCGGTGCCTGATTCTCGGCTGCTGGTCTATTCCTATCATCCCGAGGATGGATCCGAGGCGGCGCTGGGTCGCCTGTGCGGGCTGGTGGGCCCAGTGATGTCGGCCCATGGTGTGGACGAGTCCAGACTGATCCTTTCGAATGAAGCGCTGCCCTCGGAATCCGAGGTGCTCGCGCTGCTGAAGGTGGCGGATCTCTATCTCGATACCTGGCCCGTGAGCCAGGGGGAAGGATCCCTGCTGGCCTTGGAGGCTGGGCTGCCCGTGCTGGCGAGTCTCGCGGCGCTCGGGCATCCGGCGCCGGGGGCATCAGCCATGAGTCGCCTGGGATTCGGCGGGTATGTCTCTGCGGGCGCCGAAGACTTCGTAACGAATGCCGTGAGGCTTGGGAGAGGCGCCGAGGAACGCGCGAACCTTCGTGGCGAACTGAAGGTGTCGATTGGAAACGCCGAATCGTGCGGCGATCCGGTTGCCTTTGCCGACGCCGCAGGTGCCCTGCTCGAGAAAGCCTTTGACGAAGTCGCCGCCAATGGACGTCCAGGAATTCCGGCTGGTGGCGCTCCAATAACGACCCTGCTCGGGACGAATCTCGACGAATTGCGGGTTTCGGTGGAGGAGCAGCTTCGAAGCGGATTTGCGCCCGAGGCTGCGGCCTCGCTTGCACCGGCCGTCGCGGCTTGCCCGGCTGACCCGGTGATTCGCGGGCTGCACCGGCGTGTGCTGATGGCCGAATATCGATTCGACCGCGCTGCGGACAGTCTGCTGTCGGCTGTCGAGCGCCAGTCTGCGAATGCGGATATCTGGTATCAACTCGGCCTCGCGCTCCGCGGCGCCGGCAAGCGTCAAGACGCATTACAGGCCCTCGAAGTGTCTCTACGCCTGAATCACTCGAATCTCGAGGGTTGGCTTACACTGGGCGAGATGGCCCGCGAAGCCGGCCATGCGGAGATGATCCGGGAGATCGCGGCAGTCGCCGTTCAGCTGGCGCCCGATGACCCGCGGGTGAAAGACCTTGCCGCTGTCGCAGGTGCACAGGGCGCGTGACCCCGTCGGATCTAGGCTATACAGTTTCAAGGCGATCACATGGACGAATTCGCTGACAGGGCGCCGGTTGTCTTTTTCGGAAAGGAAATCGCCGACGTATATCGGCCGGTTGCCACTCGCGGATCGGAGCCATTGCTCTCCATCTGCGTTCCGACCTACAACCGAGCGCCGAAACTACGTTCGCTGCTGCATTCGATCGTCGTTCAATGCGCGGGTCTGGAGCAGGAGGTCGAGATCGTCGTTTCGGACAACGCTTCGCCGGACGACACGGGCGGGATGGTCCGGCGCTGCAGCGAGACGTTTCCCATAGTCTACTCACGGAATAGGACAAATGAAGGACCGCTCAGAAATATCCAGATCCTGGCGTCCACACTCGCTCAAGGGAAGTTCACCTGGCTGATCGGCGACGACGATTTGGTGCTGCCGGGAGGCGTGCGCCTGGTCCTGGAGGTGCTTCGGACGAATCCGGAGGTGCATTTTGTATTTGCGAACACGCTCCCTCGCGGCGCCGACGAGTATACGGCAAAGATGCGCGATGGAATCGTTCATGGAGAGGACTTCCCGACCGACGGACCGCGCAAGGGAAAATACGTGGGCGATAGGAAACTCGCCGCGTTCGACGAACTGGTCGATCCGAATGTCGACGAAGTGTTTCTTGGCGCTCTGATGTGCGGGGTGTCCAGGACATCAGCCTGGAGGGCTTACCCTCGGGAGTTTTCCTCGCTTAGCGGTTCGTGGGGAGGTTCATTCCATACCTTGGAAGGCTCCTACCCGCATGCCATGGTCTATGCCCAAACGATGGTAGGGAAGCCGGCCTATTACCTGGGAACGCCGGTCAGCATTGCCTTCTGGGGCGCGCAGGAGTGGCTGTCGGGAGTGCCGAGACTCGTGCTCCTCAGGCTTCAGGAGCTGCTGGCGTTGTATGAGGAAAATGGTGTCGCGGCGAAACGGATTGCCCGGTGTCGCGCGGGTCTCGTCGAGAACTCACGCGCGGCGCTCGCCACGATGGTCTTGGATTCGGCCACGCCTGGATTCGAGGAATTCAGCGTGAACAAATACATCCGCGACAATCGCGTGGTCGCCCATGAGGTCTTCGATCAGCTGGACACGATCGTTGGTACGGCACGTGCGAAGAGGATTTCGAATAGGTTGGTTGACGAGGCGGAGGCGCTCGTGAAGGTCTACCCGCGGATCCGCCTTCCGCAGGGCGTGGATGGTGGAGTGAACCCCCAGGCCTCCTCGGCGTTCCAACAAGCGATGGCTCGGTTTCAGACCTTGCTCAATCAGGGCAAACTCAGCGAGGCGCTGAGCTACCTCCACATGGCGAAGAAGGCGGCGCCGGATGCCTCGTCTGCCGCCATGGTGGATCAGGTATTCAAGATGCTCGCCGAAAAAGGCCTTTACGGAAGACCCGGTGGAACCCCGGCGACTGGTCGGGTCCGCCCGTCGCGTTGACGATCCTCGCTGGATTCCCATCCAACATTTTCCAACAATCGAGAACCTCGCATCGCCCCGAAATCATGAACAGCCCATTCAAGGAAAAAACCCTCCTCATCACCGGAGGCACCGGCAGCTTCGGCAATGCGATCCTTCGCAGGTTTCTGAATACGGACATCGGCGAGATCCGCATCTTCTCCCGCGACGAAAAGAAGCAGGACGACATGCGGCACCAATACAGCAACTCACGGCTCAAGTTTTACATTGGCGACGTCCGCAACATCGATGGCGTCGACGAGGCAATGGCCGGCGTGGACTTCGTTTTTCACGCCGCCGCGCTGAAACAGGTGCCCTCCTGTGAATTTTACCCGATGGAGGCGGTTCGCACCAATGTGCTCGGCACGGACAACGTGCTTCGGGCCGCTGCGACCCGCGGCGTCAAGCGAGTGGTCGTGCTCAGCACCGACAAGGCGGCCTATCCGATCAACGCCATGGGTATTTCAAAGGCGATGATGGAGAAGGTCATGGTGGCACGGTCGCGGGTCGCCGCCAGCCAGGGACTCATCCTGTGCGGCACCCGATATGGCAACGTGATGGCCTCGCGCGGCTCGGTCATTCCGCTGTTCCTGGAGCAGATTGCCTCGGGCAAGGCGCTCACGATCACGGAACCCGAGATGACACGTTTCATGATGACGCTGGATGGCGCGGTTGATCTCGTTCTCTATGCGTTTACCAATGGGCAGCCAGGCGATCTTTTTGTGCAGAAGGCGCCAGCCGCCACGATCGCGGTGCTCGCAGAGGCCATGAAACAACTGCTCGGCGCGAACAACCCGATCAAGGTCATCGGCACGCGCCACGGCGAAAAGCAGTACGAAACCCTGCTCACCAGGGAGGAGATGGCTCGGGCCGACGATCTTGGCGGATACTATCGCGTGCCTGCCGACAACCGGGACCTGGATTACAGCTCCTATTTCTCAAAGGGGTCCTCCAAACCCGCCGAGGTCGAGGGGTATCATTCACACAACACGCATCGGCTCGGCGTGGAGGAAATGAAACAGCTGCTGCTCCAGCTCGAGGAGATCCGCAGGGCCGTGGACTTCAGGAACGTTCCAACACAACAGGCGACGGCATGAGCCCCTGCCCGCGTTCATTGAGGATTACAGAACCCGCCCTGGGCCGGGGTTCCCCCTGTTGCCGGCTTCCCGAATGAGCCAATCAGAAAAATCCGTCGTGGTGGTCACCGGGGCTGGCGGCTTCATTGGTCGTCATGTCGTGGATGCCCTCGGTCGTGAAGACCGGGTTCAGGTTTTGGCGGTCACCCGCGCCACGTCCGAGGCGGATCGCAGCGAGGCGTTCGGCCGGGCCGACGTGGTGATTCATCTGGCGGGAGTGAACCGGCCTCAGGACGAGTCCGAATTCGAGGCGGAGAATGTCGGTGCGACGCGTGAACTGTGTGAACGGACGTCAAGGTCCAAGCCGCCACTGATCGCCTATGCCTCGTCGACCCAAGCCGCCTTGGACAACCCATACGGTCGCAGCAAGCTGCGAGCCGAGGCCGTGCTCAAGGACTGGGTGGATTCGAATGGAAGGGGCAGGGTAGTCATCTTTCGCCTGACGAACGTATTCGGAAAGTGGTGTCGTCCAAACTACAATTCGGTGGTCGCCACGTTCTGTCACAACCTGGCCCGCGACCTTCCGATCACGGTGAATGACGAGTCGCGACCCATGGAATTGGTTCACGTCGACGACGTGACGGCGGCGTTTCTGGCCCTCGTCCGCGGCGAGGCGATGCCCCCGGCGGGGTCGAGTGAACTGCGGGAGGTGGGGCCCACCCATTGCATCACCCTGGGGCAGTTGGCGTCCACGCTTCGATCCCTCCGCGCCTCGCGAGAGTCGCTCGTCATGCCTTCACTCGAGGGCGATTGGATGCGAAAGCTTTATGGCACCTATCTCAGTTATCTGCCGCAGGACGGATTCGCCTACGACCTGCAGAAGAAATCGGATGCACGTGGGGTGCTGGCGGAATTTATGAAGTCGGAGCAGTTCGGCCAGATATTCGTATCGAGGACGAATCCGGGTGTCACCCGTGGAAACCATTTTCATCACACCAAGACCGAAAAATTCCTGGTATTGGACGGGCAGGCGTTGGTGCGGTTCAGGAGGATCGAGGGCGGCGAAGTGGTGGAGTATTCGGTCGCGGGAACTGATCTGCGGGTGATCGACATACCTCCGGGTTGGGTGCATTCGATCGAAAACGTTGGAAGCGGCGAGCTGGTGACGCTCTTTTGGGCCAGCGAAATATTCGATCCACAGCGCCCCGATTGCATATTTGCACCCGTGGTGAGTGAATCGCCGAACCAGCCCCGCCTCACATGAAAGTCATGACCATCCTTGGAACGCGCCCCGAGATCATCCGCTTGTCGCGGGTGATCGCCGCGTTTGACCGGTATTTCGAGCATGTCCTCGTCCACACCGGACAGAACTACGACCACGAGTTGAATCAGGTCTTCTTTGACGACCTCGAGCTGAGGAAGCCCGACCACTTCCTGAATGCGGCCGGCTCCTCGGCCGTGGAGACCGTGGGGAACATCATCGCGCGATCTGATGAGGTGCTCAGGCTCGAGCAGCCTGACGCCGTGCTGATCCTCGGTGACACCAACAGCTGCCTCGCTGCGTATTCGGCGAAGCGTCACAAGATTCCCGTGTTCCACATGGAGGCTGGCAACCGCTGCTTCGACCAGCGCGTGCCTGAGGAGATCAACCGCCGGATCGTGGACCACATTTCCGACATCAACCTGCCCTACAGCGTGATTTCAAGGGAGTACCTCCTGCGTGAGGGGCTTCCGCCCGATCGGGTGATCAGGACTGGCAGTCCGATGTTCGAGGTCATCCATCATTACCTTCCGAAGATCGAGAAGTCCTCAGTGCTGTCGAAACTCGGCCTGCAGCCAAAGGACTACTTCGTGGTCAGCTCCCACCGTGAGGAGAATGTGGACTCGCTGCCGCGTCTCCAAAATCTGGTCACGATCCTGAATTCGCTCGCCAAAGACCATGGACGGCGGGTGATCGTGTCGACGCATCCCCGCACGCGAAAGCGTCTCGATGAAGCGCAACTCGCGCTCGATCCCCGGATCGAACTCATGAAGCCGCTGGGATTCTGCGACTACGTAAAGCTCGAGTGCGAGGCATGCGCGACGTTGTCGGACAGCGGCACGATCACCGAGGAGTCGTCGATCCTGAATTTTCCCGCGCTCAACCTGCGCGACGCCCACGAACGCCCCGAGGGCATGGAAGAAGGCAGCGTGATGATGACGGGGCTGGATTACGAGACCGTGAGAATGGGCCTGGGCGTCCTGGGAAGCCAGGGGCGCAGCCATGACCGCACGTTGCGGCTCGTGCGCGACTACGATGCGCCGAACGTCTCCGAAAAGGTCGCCCGCATCGTCGTGAGTTACACCCCCTATGTCCATCGCACGGTCTGGATGAATCCATCCGGACGGAGGAGGGCTACGTGACCCAGCTGCCGCGGCTCGGCGCGTCTGCGAACTGACAATCCAATGAAAATCTCCGTCGTCACCGCCTACTACAACCGGCGCGCCCTGTTTCTGAGGACGCTCCGGACGATTGCAGCGAGCCGCCTGGCGGCGAGCGTGGAGGTCATCGCAGTGGACGACGCCTCCCGGGACGAGGAACGCATCGAGGATCTGGGCGGGCTGACGGGACTGGACATGACCGTGGTGCGGATCGACCCGCGGGAGAAGTGGTGGCGCAATTCGTGCATTCCATTCAACCGCGGCTTCAATCTGGCGACAGGCGACATCATCGTTCTTCAGAATCCCGAGTGCCTCCATCTCGGCGACGTGATCGCGGCGGTGGCGGAAAACGTCGTGCCCGGCCGCTACGTCAATTTTGCGTGCTACTCGGTCGACGAGCCGACAACCCGGCGCCTACATGCGGTGGATCCTGCGTCCGCGACTTGGCAGTCCTCCGCGCGCGCCGCTCTCGAGCCGATCGCCCAGCGCGCCACGGTCGACGACGGAGAGTCGGCCTGGTACAACCATTCGGTTCACAAGCCCACGAAGTATCATTTTTGCGCGGCGCTCCACCGCCGCGATCTGGAGTCGCTTGGCGGCTTCGACGAGCGGTACGCAAATGGGATCGCGTTTGACGACAACGACTGGTTGACGCGAGTCACCCGGATGGGCCTCGACATCAGGACCATCGACGATCCGTTTGTGGTGCATCAGTACCATGGGAAGACGAACTATGGGGCCAACCTGCCGTACTTCCACCGAAACAAGGCGCTCTATGAAAACGTGACGCTCAAGGAAAAGGGGCATCGCGTCTATTCCCGCTGTTTCCCCTGTTTCGACGCATGAGTGTGAGGAAGACGATCTCATGAGCGCGACCGCAACACCCCGTGTCGCCGTGGTGATGCCCTGTTACAACCAGGGGAAATACCTGCGCGAGGCCGTGCAGAGCGTCTTCGAGCAGACGTTTGCCGACTGGGAGCTGGTGATCGTCGACGACGGCAGCACGGACGACAGCACGGCGGTCGCCAAGTCCCTCATCGCCGAAAATCCGGGATGCCGGATCACCTTGGTCTCCCAAGCCAACGCCGGTCCGTCAGCTGCGCGGAATCGGGCGATAGCGGCCACGCGGGCCGGCTACATCCTGCCGCTGGATGCCGATGACCGCATCGCGCCGAATGCTGTCGCGCGCATGGCCGGGCTTCTGGACGGCGATCCGAAGGTTGCGATCGCCTACAGCGACTGGGACCACTTCGGCGCCGTGCAGGGCGTGCGCCGGGCACTCGAGTACGATTTCAGGCACCTCTGCGAAAAGGAGAATCTGTTCACGTGCACGTCGATGTTCCGGCGCGTGGCCTGGGAGAAGACCGGTGGATTCAAGGCCAACATGAACCTGGGACTCGAGGACTGGGAGTTCTGGATCAGCTGCGGTGAGCTGGGATTTTACGGAAAGCGCATCCCCGAGGTCCTGTTCCATTACCGGCTGAAGGAGAAGAGCCGCAATACGACGGCGCAGGAACATTACCGTGTGATGTTCGCCCAGATCGTCGCGAATCATCCGAGATTGTATCCGACTGGCACAGTACAGGCAGCGGAGAAGATATTGAGCCTCCATCGAGCCCCCGCGGGAGCGGCGGTCGTACAGGACCCCAATGCAAGGATCGACGCCTTGCTTGAGGCGGCCCGGAAGTTGGCCGATTCCGGCCAGAAGCGAGAGGCGCTGAATTGCCTGAAGGACGTGATCGCGTTGTCGAAATCCCCCGATGTCGTGAAACGGGTCGAGGCGATCATGGAGTTGCTCAAGCCCGGTTCGCCCGCCGGGGCGCCAGGTCCGGTCAAACCTCTTGAGGACGCGGCGCGGTGCTTCGAGACGGATCCTTCCGATGCGTCGGCAGTCGCGGTCCTGTCGCTGGCCCGGGAAAAGGTGTTCGAAGCGTTGGAGAAGTCGGCCAATGCATCGCCGCCGTCCGCAGGTTCTACCGCTGAGCTGGAGACGATGAAGTCTCTGCTGACTTCCTCGTTTTTCACCCATGACGCCCCGGTCCTGAGGCAAAGGCTGGGCGTATGGCGGGGAGACCGGACGATCCGTTGGTTTGCCGAAATCCTGGTCACGTCTCCCTGGCGGTTGGACCAGCTTCCTCGGCTCGAACAACTCCCGGAACCGCTGAGGCTGCCAATTCTCAGGTATCTCCTGAAGATGCCCCACTGCCTGACGGCGCCCGCCGAGGCGGACGACTGCGGGGCGCATTTCAACCGAGTGGCGGACGCCGTGTCTGCCTACACCTCGAAAAATCCGCCGCCGAACGACGCGCGGGAGGTCCTGGAGTGTTTCCTCGCGTCCCACAACTGCATCCCGCTCTACGTCGCGGAAGGGAACACGAGGCCTTGGATGCAGGCGCGTGCCAGGCTCATAGAGCGATTTCTGGAGATGTCCGGTTGTGCCGTGGATTACTCCGCCCCCCGTCTTCAAACGACGGGCAGGAAGATCAAGGTGGCGTTTATCAGCCAGCATTTCGGCCATCAGACCGAGACCTATGTGACCGCGGGCAGCCTTCATTTGGATCGTCAGCGTTTTGAAATCTCGCTGTTTGCGTTGAGTTCAAACCCTGGCCCGGTCGAAACGTACTGCCGTTCAAAGGTGGATCACTTTCACGTGCTCCCCAACTCGGTCAGGGAGCAGGTCGCGGCGATTCGCGCGGCCCAGCTCGACCTCGCGATCATCAGCACAAACGTGACGGCAGTGACCAACCCGATGGCGCTGATCGCGGCGCACAGGCTGGCGCCGAAGCAGGTCATCTCGTATTGCTCGCCGATGACGACGGGCTTCAGGCATGCCGACTATTTTATGGCCGGAAGCCATGCATTGACGCCGGCCGGTCGGGGACATTTTTCGGAAAAGATCCTGGAGATCCAGGGGCCGCCTGGATGCATGGACTACAGCGGGGAACCGTCCGCTCGCTCGGCGCCCTTGTCACGGGCGAGATTTGGATTGGCGCCCGACGAGGTTGTGTTCCTGAACGCGGCCTCGAGCTACAAAATCAGCCACGAGTGCCTGGACGCCTGGTGTCGCATTCTGGGCGAGCTGCCGGGCTCGCGTCTGGTCCTGATGCCCTACAATCCGAATTGGACCAGCCAATTTCCAAGGGTCGCATTCGAGAGAAATCTACGGCATCTGGCTGAGAAGCACGGGGTGGCCTGGGATCGAATCGTCATCGCCCCCGGACAGCCTACCAGACAGGCGGTCAAGGACATCGAGGTCATCGCAGACGTCTATCTGGACACCTTTCCGTTTGCCGGGAGCCTGGCGGTTTTCGATCTGCTGGAGCTGGGCATTCCGTCGGTGGCGAAGAGCGGAACGTCGTTTAGATCGAACTTTTCCGCGGCGTTGCTACGGGAGTTTGGTGTCACCGACCTCATTTGTGAGACCACGGAATCCTATGTGGCGAAAGCCCTCGAGCTCGCCCGGAACGCGTCCGCGAGGGCGGGCCACAAGTCTGCTCTTCAGAGGGGCTTCGAAGTGAGGAACCGCGCAACCTCGCCCGAACTCTTTGGCGAGGAGCTGGGGCGGCGGCTCCTGGAATTGTGCACGGGTTGAGACGCCGATGGCTGATTCCAATCGCTTGTCCGCAGCGTCGGGTGGTTCCTGGCAGGCCGTCTTCTCGGAGGGCGTCCGCCTGCACAAGGAGGGCAGGCTTCGAGAGGCGGCAGAGTGTTACCGCAGGGTGAGGGGCTTGGCTCCGGCGTGCCGGGAGGCCTGGCATTTCGGCGGAATGATCGCGCTTCTCAACCACCAGCCAACCGAGGCTGCCGCGTTGTTCAGGGAGGCGCTCCGACTCTCGCCGAGGGCGGGAGAGAGTGCCCTGTGTCTCGGCGTCGCCTGCCTTGCGATGGGAGATCTGCCCGCGGCCGAGGCGGCGCTTCGTCATGCGGTGTCGGTGGCTCCGACGAACGCCATGGCGTGGGACAATCTTGCGTCGGTTCTGCGGCAGCAGGGGCGCGTCGATGAGGCGGTGGCTGCGCACGAGCGGGCCGTGAAGCTTCAGCCGGCGAATGCGGCGGCGTGGTACAGTTATGGAACCACCCTGCTCGGAATCGAACGGGTGGACGAGGCCGGCGCCTGTTTCGAACGGGCCCTTAAGGTCGATCCTGATCACCTCGATGCAAAGACCGGGTTGGCGACCCTCTGTCACCGCCGACACCAGGTCGAGCGGGCCGTCCAGCTCTTCGGCGAGGTGCTCGCCCGGGATCCGTCCAAACATTCGGCGCGGAGTTATCGTCTTTTTGCGATGAACTGCCTCCCGTCCGTTTCGAGAGAGCAGCTCTATGCGGAGCATATGGCGTTTGGGCGTGCGATGGGCGCGGCGCCGGCGCGCGACTTCGCCTGCTCGCGCGATCCAGGACGACGCCTGCGCGTGGCGTTCCTGTCGCCCGACCTGCGCGACCACTCGGTCGCCTATTTCCTCGAACCTCTTCTCCGATGCCTCGACCGTGAGGCTTTTGAAGTCGTCCTCTATCACGACCATTACCTGTCCGATGCGATGAGCGCGCACCTGAGGGGGCTGTCCTCGTTGTGGAGAAATTTCGGAGGACAGCTCAACGCGGTAGTCGAAACGACGATACGGGGCGATGCTCCGGACATCCTCGTGGACCTGGCGGGGCACACGGGCCTGAATCGTCTGGAGGTCTTTGCGCACCGGGTGGCGCCGGTGCAGGTGACCTACCTCGGATATCCGAATACGACCGGACTTGCCGCGATGGATTACCGGTTTGTCGACGCCATCACCGACCCTCCGGGAGAGGCCGACCGCCTCGCGACGGAACGGTTGGTGCGGTTTTCGCCGACGGCCTGGAGTTACTCGGCCCCGCCGGATGCGCCGGCCGTGTCGCCTTCTCCGGGCGCCGACGGGGCGGGCGTCGTGTTCGGGTCGTTCAACAATTTCACGAAGGTCAACGACGACCTGCTTGCGTTGTGGGGGCGCGTGCTCGCAGCCGTGCCGGACTCGCGCCTGTTCCTGAAGGCAAGGGCGCTCGACGAACCGCAGCTTCGCACCTGGGTCGTCGACCGGCTCAGGCGCGCCGGGATCGAGCCGGACCGCGTGGACTTGCGGGGATTCGTCGGAGGAAAAGCCTCCCACCTGGACGTCTATTCCAAGGTCGACATCGCCCTGGACACGTCGCCGTACAACGGAACCACGACCACCTGCGAGGCGCTTTGGATGGGCGTGCCGGTGGTGAGCCTCGCTGGCGACCGGCATGCGGCCCGCGTTGGGGCCAGCCTGCTGACGGCCCTGGGGCGACCCGAATGGATTGCCCGGACAGCTGACGACTACGTCGCGATTGCGGCTCGACTCGCGGGCGGCCGGTCGGCCCTGGCGACCGAACGGCATGGCCTGCGGGAGCTGATGCGTTCGAGCCTCTTGTGCGATCATGCCACCCAGGCGGCCCGTGTTGGGGCGGCGCTTCGCGATTGCTGGCGCCAGTGGTGCGCTTCCAAGGGGTAGTGCCGGGGGCGCCGACGGTGGTGGGTTTGGTTCGCGCTTTGAGGAGGGACAGGATTCAATCTCCGCGCTATGGCCGGAAACTTACCCCGTATGTTGGTCGCGAGGCTGGCGCGGTGGACACGGTACTCCGCGGCGGGCGTCGCTGTCGTATTCACCGGCGAGACCGGTGCGAAGGGAAAGGTGCGCGAGGCATCGGCGGCGGGCATCTTCTATCCTGCCGAGTCGGGCATGCTGCGCCGGCAGATCGACGACCTGCTTGCGAAGGCCGTGAAGACGGAGCGCATGCCGGGCCTGCATGCGATCGTGTGCCCGCATGCCGGATACGTTTACTCAGGTGTCGTGGCGGCTGCCTCGTATCTCCAGTGCGAGGGCAGGGGGTACTCCACGGTGATCATCCTGGCTCCGAGCCATACGGCGTATCTTCAAACCGCCTCGGTCACCGACGCGGACGTGTTCAGAACCCCGCTCGGCGACGCGGTCGTCTCGAAGCGGGCGCGCCTGCTGGCACGGCTGCCGCCATTTGAACTGGAACCGCGTTGCGACGTGAGGCGGCCGCCCTGGTGGGAAGACGTGCACCGCGCCGCGATCGAACCGGGCGACGACCGGGCGGACACGTGGGAGCACGCCGACGAAGTGCAGGTGCCGTTTATCCAGCGGGCGATGCCGGGGGCGGAGATCATTCCCGTCATCATGGGAGACGTGGATCCTGTCGCAGCGGCAAAGGCCCTCGCGCAGGTCATCGATGACAAAACCTTGATCGTCGTGAGCACGGACCTGAGCCACTATCGCAGCTATGCGGACGCGCGGCGGCTCGATCACTCGTGCGTCGAGGCGATTTGCCGCCTAGATCCGTCGGGCATAGCCCCCGACTCGGCGTGCGGGCGGATTCCGGTGCTGACCTTGATCGAATTGGCGAAGCAGCGCGGCTGGCACGCCCAATTGCTCGACTACCGCAACAGCGGCGACACCGCAGGCGGAAAGGGCAGGGTGGTCGGCTATGCGGCGATCGCCTTTGGGGAAGGATCAGGGGAGCGTGCGGGCGTCGCGAGGCATTCAGCCCAGGAACGTCGGGAACTGCTCGCGATCGCGCGGCGCGCACTGGGGGAGGCGGCGTCGACTGGAAAGTCCATCGAAGTCGATCCGGCAACGATTCCGCCCGCGCTACGGGAGAAAAAGGGGTGTTTCGTGACTCTGACGGAGGGCGGACGACTGCGCGGCTGCATCGGGCATATCATTGCCCAGGAACCCTTGTGTCAGGCGGTGGCCGACAATGCGCGGAGTGCGGCGATCAGGGATCCGCGGTTTGGCGCTGTCACGGCGTCGGAAGTGAAAGACATCGAGATTGAGGTCAGCGTGCTCACGACGCCGGTCGCGCTCGAGTTCTCCGGACCTGACGAACTCCTGGCGAAGTTGAATGCCGGGCGTGACGGAGTCGTCCTCCAGATCGGGCGCCGGACCGCGACCTATCTTCCGCAGGTATGGGAGCAGCTCAGGGACAAGGTGGCGTTTCTCAACAGCCTGGCGGAGAAGGCAGGGTGTGGTGCGCATGAGTGGCGCGGCGCGGGAGTGAAAGTTTTCACCTATCAGGTCGAATCCTTCAGCGAGGCGGAGGGTGAACACGCAGAGTGAGAGTCCCGCGGGGTTGCCCGGAAGTCGCGAAGACTCGGCCGGCCGGATCGTCGTGGCGGCGGGATGCCTGGGTGCCGCGGCGATGGCAACGCAGCTCGTGATGATGCGTGAGTTGTGGGAGGTGCTCTCGACCAACGAACTCGTGATCGGAATCGTGCTGGGCGCCTGGCTGATGTTTGGCGGACTGGGCGCTGCGCTGGGTGCGGCCCATGGGCGGAGGAAGACCGGCGGAAGTCGGCTTTGGCTGGTACAATGCGTGCTGGCACTGATGCCCTTCGCGATGATCCTCGCGGTGCGTGGGGGAAGGGATCTGTTGTTTCAGCGGGGCGAGGCGATCGGCGCGACGGGGGCCTTGCTCTTCGCCAGCGGGGTGCTCGCCCCCTATTGCGTGGGTGCGGGCTACCTCGTAGCGCGATGGTGTGCGGTCCGACAGGAGGGCTCCTGGATTCGAGCGATCTATGTTGCGGACACCGTGGGTGGAGCGATTGGCGGGATGCTTTTCGGACTCGCCCTCGCGCGACACCTGACGGCGTTTCAGGCAATCGCGTTTTTTTCCGCAATCCAGTTGGCGTGGGCGTGGTTTGCGGCTGGGCTGATGGTGCGTGTGGCGACCGCCGCGCTGGCGGGAGCAGCGCTGGCGGTTTCGCCTTTGACCTGGGGGCAGCTGGATCCCGACGAGCCCAGCACGGCGTGGCGTTTTCCGGGTGAACGCATCCTGGCGCGCATCCAATCGCCTTATGGGCGAATCGTGGCCGCGGAGGGGGGCGGGCAGGTGACGTTCTACGTCCTCGGCAGACCGGCGGTTGCGGTCGGGGACACGGAGGCGGCCGAGGAGGCGGCTCATTTTGCAATGGCGCAGCGGTCCGACGCGCGGAGGGTCCTGCTGTTGGGCGGCGTGGCCTCGGGCGTGGCGACGGAGGTGCTGAAGTATCCGGAGGTTCGTGACGTCGTCGCCGTTGAACAGGACCCCGGCCTGGTCGGCGTCGCCCGGCGTCTTTTCCCGGAGGCGTGGACCGATCCTCGGCTGAGGGTGGTTATCGACGATCCACGCCGCTTCGTGATGCGCGAACGGTCCCAATTCGACCTGATCGTCGTCGTATCGCAAGATCCGGATACGGTGCTGCTCAACCGTCTTCATACCATCGAGTTCTTCAGGGCGGTTCACGGACGGCTGTCTTTCGGCGGCGTGCTGGCCTTTGGGATGGCCCGCTATGCCGATTCCCTGAGTCCGGACCTGGCGGCGATGCTTGCGAGCGAACGGACGACGCTGGCAAGCGTGTTTGGGAATGTAAGGGTGTTGCCGTCGGGGCGAATCCAGTTTGTGGCTTCCGACGGTCCGCTCTACGCGGACATCGCGTCGCGGATCGAGGGCGCGGGAGTTCGACCGATCCACGTGACGCGAGGAATGCTGCTGGCGACAGTGACGCCCGAGCGGACCGGCGCGTTGGAGCTGGCTTCGCTGCAGCGCGCCAGGGCGAACACCGATTTCAATCCGGTGCTCTGTCGTCGCGTATTGAACCGCTGGGCGGGCCGCTTTGGCGGTGCTCCGGCCTGGCTGGTGGGCGCGGCGCTCTCGGTTGCGCTTGGAGTGGCGGTCGTGCGAACGTCGGTTCCCTGTCGCCTGTTGTATGTGGGGGGCTTTTCCGCGTCGGTTCTCGAACTGGTGATCCTGATGGGATTCCAGACCCTGTTTGGGACCCTCTACCGTCAGGTCGGCGTATTCATGGGGCTATTCATGATCGCGATGGCGGCGGGCGCTTGGGTTGGCGCCAGAGGGCGGGGGCCTGGTGGGCCTGCCGGCGGCGCGGCGCTCGTGGCTGTGTTGGCGGCGCTGATACCAGCGCTTCTGAAGGGAGCGGGAAGGATGGCCGGGACGGCGGCTTGGGCGTGGGGCGGATGGATCCTGATCGCCGCGGGGACGGTGGCGGTGGCCTGGGCCGTGGGTGCGCTGTTTGCGATCGCCTCCGCTCAGCCGGAAGTCGCCGGAAGGGGCGGGCGGCTGGTGTCGGCCGACCTTCTTGGCGCATCGATCGGCGCGTGGCTGGCGAGTGGCTGGCTCGTGCCTGCGATGGGCGTGACGACAGTCTGTGCGCTCGTGGCCCTGGCAAACGGACTGGTCGCGCTCACGAGCCTTCGCGGTCGGGCGGGAGTTCCGCTTTCCCCATGACAACCCTCCGCGGCATCTCCGTGAAAGTGGTTCGGTGGACGGGCTGGCTGCTCATCCCGGTTGTGCTGGCGTTCTTCGCGACCGGCTATGCGATCAGCGGGCGCTATGGAATGGGGATGCTTGCGAGTGAGGAGGAGGCGCTTGCGCTCCACCGCCTGCTGCACGTGCCGCTGGCGACGTTGGTGCTCGTGCACGTGCTGCCGTCGGTCTATCTTGCGATGGTGCGATGGGGGTGGATTCGGACAGACCGGGAAAAGGGATGACGCGACGCGACTGGATCGCCGGTGGCGCAGGGGCGGCCCTTTTTGCGACCCTTGGAAACCCGTTGGCGGCCAAGTCGTGGCTCGGGCGTCTGATCAGTCGATTCGGGGCCGAAGAGGTTTCGGCGGACATCTTCAGGGGCGACGCTCCCGACGAAGGGACTTGGAGAGCGTGGACCCGTCGCGGATGGGTGAAGGAAGCGAGGCATTACCTTCGACTCGACGGAAATACCCAGTGCAAGGTCTGCCCCAACAACTGCCTCCTGACTCCGGGCGACCGCAGTCATTGTCGCAACAAGGTCAACCGCGGCGGTACGCTCTACACGCTCGCCTACGCGAATCCCTGCGCGATCCACGTGGACCCCGTGGAGAAGAAGCCGCTGTACCATTACCTGCCTGGCTCGCGGACCTTCTCGCTGGCGACGTCCGGTTGCGTCTTCCGCTGCCTGAACTGCCAGAACTGGGAGATTTCCCAGAAGAAGCCCGAGGAGACGAAGGATCCGGACGGACCTGAGCTGCGTCTCCGGACCCCGCCACAGTCCGGGCTGGGGCCGGACGAGCTTCGTAGGCTCAGTCTCTTTCCCGAGGATGTCCCCGGACTCGCGACTGCCCTGGGCTGCAGGTCGGTGTCGTATACGTATTCGGAGCCGACGGCGTTTTTTGAATACGCGCAGGACTGTTCCAGGGAAGTCCGGGCGGCGGGGCTCGCGAACATCCTGGTGACCTGCGGTTCGATCGAGGAGCGTCCGTTTCGCGACCTTGCCACGTGCATCGATGCCGCGCACGTCGACCTGAAGGGGTTTACGCCGGAGTCCTACCGCGAGCTGAATTCGGGCAAACTCGAGCCCGTCCTGGCGACATTGAAACGCTACCGTGAGCTGGGAATCTGGGTGGAAGTGATCAATCTGATCGTGCCGACCTACACGGACCGCCTGGACGACATACGCCGCCTGTGCGACTGGCTTGCGCGTGAGCTCGGACCGGATACGCCGCTGCATTTTTCCCGGTTTCATCCGGAACATCGACTGGAGTATCTCCGGCCGACCCCGCTCGACATTCTCGTCGATGCGCGGGCAGCGGCCCGGGATGCCGGCCTGAGGTACGTCTATCTGGGGAACGTCAGGGAAGTGGCCGATGCGGGGACGACCCATTGTCCCGGGTGCCGGGCGGCGGTCGTGGAGCGGGACGGGTTCGCCGTGAGTCGGATGGACCTGGTGGACGGCCGTTGTCGGCAGTGCGGGACGCGCATCGCCGGAGTCTGGGACCGGGCCTGAATTCGATCAGGGTCTGGACTGCAGGCGGGCGCATGTCTCGCGCCACATCGTCCGGATCGCCTCGCCGAAGCGGCGGCCCTGTGCTGGCTGGTCGAGAAGAGCGGAACGGAGCATGTCGCGGCGCAGCGTGGATCGGACGAGCGACAGTGCGCCGGCGTCGCTCGCGAGTGCCACCGCTCGTTCGACGTAGTTGTCGGCCGATGATGCGATCCACTCGGGGTGCCCGACGGAGGTCAGGAGGCTGGCGCCGACCCGGGACGAATGCCGATCGCCCGCGAGGGTGATCACCGGCACGCCCATCCACATGGCCTCGCACGTGGTGGTGGTGCCGTTGTACGGATGCGGATCGAGCGCGATGTCGAGTTGCCCGTAGCAGGCCAGGTGTCCGGCGACGGACGGGACCTGCTGGAGCATGGTGACCCGGGCGGGATCGATTCCGGCCTCGGCGAGCTTGCGCGTCCAGGTGTCGCCGGGTGTTTGGTAGCTTTTCAACAGCAGACGCGCTCCGGGCACCCGCTCGAGGATGCGGCGCCAGAGTGAGAGCGTGAAGGCATTGACCTTCGAGAGCGCGTTGAAGGATCCGAACGTGACCTGACCCGAGGCGAGGCAGGGCGTGGGAGCGACGGGGGGAGCATCGGCCGAGGGCGTGTAGCTCCAGGCGGTGCTCGAAAACCGGAGCAACCGCTCGGTGCAGAACGGGTCGGCGTCTCCCGGCGGATCGGCGATTGGATCGCTGAGCCGGTAATCCATCGTGCGCAGCCCGGTCGTATTGGGATAGCCGAGATAGGTTGCCTGGACCGGGGCGAGCCTCCTTGCGTAGAGAGGAAGCCTGTTGAGTCCCGTGTGGCCGGCCAGGTCGATGAGCACGTCGATTGCGTCGCTGCGAATCGTCCGCTCGATCATGTCGCCGGACTGGCCCACGAAATTCCGCCAGAGTGTCGCATGCTGTTTCAATTGTTCGGATACGGCGTCCTCTACGAAGTGATCGTGGTAAAGCACGACCTCGAAGCGGGACCGGTCCAGGTGGACCAGCAATGGCAGGGTGAAATAGGCCACGGAGTGGCGCCGCAGGTCGCAGGAGAGGAAGCCGACGCGGAGGGACCGTTCCGGGTCGGAGGGTTTTGGCCAGCGGATCTTTGCGTGCGCGGCAAGTATCGCCGGTGTTTCGACCAGGTGTCCGAACCGCAGGTGCTCGGTGAACAGTTCCTCGCGCGACATCGAATCGAGGTAGTTCAGGGCGAACAATCGGTCGTTGATGACGTCAATGTGATTGGGTTGACGCGCAAGGATGGCGTCGAAATCTCGCAGAGCCTCGGGCACGCAGTGGGATTGGAGGTAGGAGCGACCGCGGCCGAACAGCGCGCTGATGTTGGACGGGGCGAGATTTAGTGCGGTTTGGAATGCGTCGACGGCCTCGGAAAACCGTCCGAGCAGGGCCAGCGAGGTTCCGAGGCCGTTCCAACCCTCCACGCGTTTCGGGTGGACCTGGGTGAGCTTGTCATACCAGGCCTTCGAGTCCGCGATACGGTTCAGCAGCTGGCAGACAAACCCGAGGTTTGCCAGGGCTTCCGGGTGGTCGGGCTTGAGCGAGATGGCTGCCAGGAGGGCCTTTTCGGCCTCCGTCGGGTGGCCCGCCGCCGCGTGGGCCGCGCCCAGCTGCGCGGCAAAATCGGCGTTCTTCGGCTGCAGACGATGCGCCTGTGCGAGCAGTGTCGCGGCTTCCTGGGCGCGCCCCTGCTGCTGCGCGGCGAGGCCCCCGAGTTGCCAGGCCTCGGCGAGCGAAGGGGCCGCCGCCCGCACTTGCGCATACAGTCTCGACGCCTCCGCGAGACGGCCCGCCTTGTGGTGGGCTGCGGCGAGCTGAAGGAGATTGATGATCTGGTTGGGGGCCATGTGAACCTGGATCAGTCCGGCGCGCAGATGATCCGTCGACGGCGCGGCAAGGCGAGCGCAACTTTGAAGACCTTCGGCTGGTCAGGGGACGGACTCGAACCGGGCGACGATGCTGCGTTCGAAGTCGGCCGTGAACCGCGCCGCGTTGCACAGCGGGCTGGCGAGGAAGCGCCCCCGGATACCGGTGCGCAGTGCCGTCAGCCGGGTCGCGGAACTGGCAAGCTCGACGGCGATTTGGCAGTACTGCTCGACGTCGTCGGCGATCAGGTCGGCGAGTCCCACCGTGGAAAGGAAATCGGCGCTGACCCGCGACACATGCGAGTCCCCCTTGAGTGCCACCACGGGCATGCCCATCAGGAGCGCCTCGCAGGTCGTGGTGGTGCCATTGTAGGGAAACGTGTCGAGCGCGACATCGCAGCGGTTGTAGAGCTCGAGGTGGGCGCGGATGCCGAGCCTGTCCCCGTTGAATTCAATCCGGTCTTCGGACACACCGTGGCCCGCCAGTCGCGCCCGCAGCCGTGCCTGCGTGTCGGGGTCGCCGGCGCCGGGGGATTTGATCAATAGTTGCGAGTCCGGGGAGCTTCGCAGGATGGCGCCCCATGCCTCGACGGCGGCCTCCGAGATCTTCGCGAGGTTGTTGAAGCTGCAAAACCGAAACGGTCGGTCCGGCCCAGCCGGAGGCGGGGGTGTCACGGTCGGGCAGCCCCCCGGGGGCTGGTAGCAGCAGAAGACCTCGGGGAGGCGCAGCAGCCGCTCGGAGCCCGCCTCCGCGGGACTGCCGGGTGGGACGCAATAGGCGTCGGTCACTCGATAGTCGATCGCCCGGAGTCCGGTCGTGTCGGGATACCCCAGCCAGGTGACCTGCAGGGGAGCGGGCTTTCGCGCGAAGACCAGGAGGCGGTTGTGGGCCGTGTGCCCGGCGAGGTCGATGAGGACGTCGATCCCGTCGGCGCGTATTTGCCGGGCTAGGACGTCGTCGGCGAGGGCCGCCGCGTCCACCCAGTGTTCGGCGAGTTCCCGGAGTCGGACGGTTGTGGCGTCCTGGGTGGTGCCGACGTGGTAGCAGGTGACCTCGAAGCGCGAGCGGTCGTGGTGCGCGAGGACGGGTTCGAAAAAGAAGGCGACCGCGTGCTGGCAGAAGTCGGCCGAAACGTATCCAATTTTCAACCTCCTGCCGATTGGGTTTCGCCTTGGGATAGCCGGGAGCGCGGGCAGGGCCGCCGCATGCATGGCGTCCCATCGCGCGTGTTCATCCGCCATCGCCGCGGGACCGGAGCCGGGCACATAGTGCAGTGCAAGGAGCAGGTTGCTGTGGGAGGGGGGCGAGGGTTGGAGTTCGAGTGCGCGCTTGAACAGCGGGAGCGCCTCCGGCACCCGTCCCTGGGCCTTGTAACTCCGGGCGAGGTTGTCGATCGCGGGGGCGTAGTCGGGGCGCAGCCGCAGGGCGGATTCGAAGGCGGCCTGGGCGGGCGCGATGCGTCCGAGTGCGAGCAGTGCGTTGCCGTGGACATTGTGGGCCTCGGGCATCGACGGATCGAGGACCAGCGCGTGTTCGAAGGAGGACGCCGCCTCGGCGGGACGGTCGAGCTCGAGCTGGGTCACCCCCAGATTCAGCCAGGTCACGGCGGAGCCCGGGGCGAGCCGGGCGGCTTCCTCAAGATGCGGGAGTGCCTCGCGATGGCGTCCCAGCCTGCGGAGCGCGTTGCCAAGTTGGTGACGCGACTCAGCGTGGGAGGGGCGGAGTCGGATGGACTTCTGGAGGAGGTCCACGGCTTCCGCATGCCGACTCAGGGCACGTAGTGACAGCGCGGCTTGGAAGAGCAGGTCGGCGTCATCGGGCTGAGCGGCGAGGGCGATCCTGAAGTCTTCGGCGGCCTGGGCGTGTCGACGCGCGGATTGGGCGAGCGCACCTGCCATGCGCCGGGCGAGGACGTGGCCGGGCTGGACGGCGAGAAGTCGCCGGCAAGCCTCTTCGGCTTCAGCCATTCGTCCGGCCTGGCTGAAGGCGAGTGCTTGCTGCCAGAGGTTGGCCGAGGGGTCCGACATGGCAGCGTGGTGTAGCGGAGTCCCGGACCGGTTGGCGAGCGAACATCTCCGCGTTGCGTGGTTTACGCCTTGCACGCCGGCGGTGATGTTACAGTAATCTGCGCTTTTCCATGCGACGCGTAACCCTGAGCGACATCGCCGAGAAAGTAGGGTATTCAAAAAATACCGTCTCTCTCGCTTTGCGCGGAAATCCCCAGATCCCCGAGGCGACCCGTGCCCTGATTCGGAAGACGGCCGAGGAGATGGGGTATCAGCCCAACGCGATCGTGTCCCAACTGATGGCCCAGCTTAGGGCGAGCCGCACGGCAGGCTTCCAGTCGAAGCTGGCGCTCGTGAATGCGAACCGCGACCCGAAGGCGCTGACTAGCCATCCAACGATTCCCACCTACGTGGAAGGGTGTGAGACGCGTGCCCAGAAGCTCGGCTATAGTTTTGACCGCTTCTGGCTGCACGACCCAAACCTCACGGCTGAGCGTTGGCTGCGGATCCTGTCCGCGCGCGGCATCCGGGGCATCATTCTTGTCGGCCTGATGGACCAGAACCGCCTGCCGCCCGCGCTCCTGCCGGTATGGCAGCATTATCCTGCGGTGGTCACGGGCGTGCGGACGCGCGACCCGGCGCTGTCGTTTTGCTGCGTGGATCATCACAACCTCGCGCTCATGGCCTTCGAACAGGCGATGCGGCTTGGGTATTCGCGTCCCGGGCTCGTGATCGACGACGTGATCGATGCGCTGGTCGAGCGCCGCTTCTCGGCCGGATTCACCTCGGGGCAGCGCACGTTTCCGACCGTCGCGCAGATTCCGATCCTGTCAGCGCCGATGGACCGCGAACGCGATTCCCAGGTGTTCAATGCCTGGTTCGACGAGCACAAGCCGGACATCATCTTCACCCTCTACAACGTCGTGCTGCAGTGGCTCGCCGCACGTTCGCTCCGGGTGCCGGAGGACGTCGGCGTCATCCAGCTGGAATGGCGGGAGACGAGGCCGGACATCGCAGGGATGAACCAGCACAACTTTGTGACCGGCGAGGCGGCCGTGGACATGGTCGTGAGCCAGATTCACAACAACGAATGCGGTGTGCAGGAGTTCCCCCGCGCGACGCTGGTCGGTGCCTCCTGGGTCGATGGAAAGACAGTTCGAAAGGCACCCTTGCGCGCGGCCAGGAAGAGCTGACGAGCCCCGGACGGGGCGGTCTGCTCACCGGCGGTAGCCGACGAAATAGACGATGACCGTCGCGATCCCGAGCAACAGGAGGAAAAGTCCGAACGCGACCATGCAGCCGCGCCTGGCATCGCCCACGCGCTGATGCGATTCGGCGACGAAGGACGCCGGCACGGCGAGCAAGTCGTTTTCGGCCTCGGGCGCAGGTGCGGCAGTTGGCGGCGGCTCTTCGAAACTTCCAGCCTCCGCGGCGATCTGGCGATCGAGCCAGTCGAGGTGCTGGGCAATCAAGGCTCGCTGGCGTTTGAGTTCGTCGAGATGGCTCATGGGGGAAGGAGCGCAGCCGGATCGGAGGAAGTCAGCGGATGGAGAGGCGCTCGATCAGCGCCAGGTAGGCGCGGATCTGTTTGTCGGGATCGAAACTTTCCCGGGCGAAACGCCGGGCCTGTGCAGCGCGGCCGGCGCGGGCGGCGGGATCTGCTGACGCGAATTCGAGGATGGCGGAACGAAATGCGTCGGCGTTTCCGGGGGCGACGATGTGTCCCGTGTTCCCCGGCACCACGCACTCGCGGTTTCCCTGAGCCTGGTACGCCACGACCGGCAGGCCGTGTGCCTGTGCTTCGATCAGGAAATTGGAGAGCGCCTCGCTGCGGGAGGCGTGCACGGCGACGTCGGCGGCGGCATACGCGGGGGTCGGATCCTTCATCCAACCGAGAAACCTGACCCGCCGCCCGAGGCCGAGCTCGTCGACGACCTTTTCGCACGACGCCAGCTCGGGGCCGTCGCCCGCGAACCACAGTTGCCAATCCATCGTGCGCGGCAACTCCGAGGCGATTTCGATGAGTTCCCGTTGGTTCTTTTCGGGCCGGAACATCGCAACGCACAGCAGGACGACGGTCGACGCCTCGGCTTCGCATTTTTCCCGCAGCCGCGCGCGCTGTGAGGCGGCATCGCGGGTCTCGCGAAACACGAGTGAGTTTGCGATCGCCGAACATTTCGCACGATCGACTCCGTACGCATCGACGAGGGTATCCACCGCGTCGCGACTGTTTGCGATCACGTGGTCGGCCGCCAGCAGGGAGCGCCGGTACAGCCAGGGCAGCGCTTTTCCCGTGCGCATCGTCGCGATCACGCATGCCCGGGTGAGCGCGGCCTTGATCGATGCCCCGCGGCTGTTGGCCATCCGACCCATGCACAACACGGCATCGGGATGCAGGGAAACGAGTGTTCGCAGGAGACCAGGAGCCCACCAGTCGAGGCGCGTGTCGAACCTCTGCAGCGCCACGTGCCTCGCGTGGTTCAGGGTTGGCTTGAGCGTCCCTCCCGGGCGGAAGGTCAGCAGCGTGCTGGTGTGCCCGTGCTCGGCAAAGGCGTCGGCCAGGAGGACCGACTGGCGCTCGGTGCCCCCGCTGCGAAGATAATCCTGGACGACGACGAGGTTCATTAACTGCGTACCTCGTTGATTGCACGCAAGGTGGCTGAAATCACGACAAAAGGTGACGGGATGGCGGGCGGCCGCGTAAGGCCTGTTGCGGGCGCTGCCTCGTTTTTCTATTGAACGGAGGCGGTCGGGTGGGGGATGGTCGCCGCGCACATGAATCCATCCTTCCGCAACCTGCTCCTGCGCTGGGTCGTGCTGGGTATCGGCGTTGCTCTGGCGACTCACCTGATCCCGGGGCTCTCCTGCGATGGCGCGGTGCCGCTACTGGTGGTGGTGATCCTGCTCAGCTTCTTCAACGCAGTCATCCGGCCGTTGCTGATGTTGTTTGCGCTGCCGTTCATCGTGATGACGCTCGGAATCGGCGTGTTCCTGATAAACGCCCTGCTGTTCATGCTGGTTGGCCGCCTCGTGGATGGCTTTCACGTCGCGAGCTTCGGTTCGGCACTGGGCGGGTCGCTCGTGGTGAGTGCAACGAACTTCCTGCTGTCGGCCTTTCGCCGCCCGCCGCCTCCGCCGCGTCGCCGCGGGCCCCCGCCACCGTCGCAGGCAGGCGGAGGCGATGTGATCGATATCTAACGCGCCGCCTTGCGGGCATTAGCGTGGTTGAAGGCCCCCTCCAGGGCGGTGTTTGCGTTTGACCGCCACTTGGGTGATGATGACCGTCTTACCAAAGTCATTTTCTACCATGGCTGAAAACACGGAATACGATCTCATCGTCATTGGCGGCGGTCCCGCCGGCTACGCGGGCGCGATTCGCGCCGGGCAGCTCGGCAAGAAGGTTGCCTGCATCGAGATGGAGCGTGCCGGCGGCACGTGCCTCAACTGGGGCTGCATCCCGACCAAGGCGCTGCTCAAGAGCGCGGAGCTTTACCAGAAGTTCAAGAAAGCCGACGTGTTCGGTCTCAGCGCCAAGGACGTGACCTTCGATTTTGAAAAGGTGGTCGACCGCTCCCGCGCGGTGGCGGCTCAGATGGCCAAGGGTGTCGAGTTCCTGTTCAAGAAAAACAAGGTCGACTACGTCGTCGGCAAAGCCCAGGTCAGCGCTCCGGGCATGGTTTCGATCGTCGAGGGCGAGGCCAAGGGGAAGTTTCTCAAGGCGAAAAACATCCTGATCGCCACGGGCTGCCGGATGCGCCAGATCCCGGGCGTCCAGGTTGACGGCACCCGCGTGATGACCTCCCGCGAGGCGCTTGCCTCGAAAGTGCTTCCGAAGTCGGTCATCGTCGTTGGCGCGGGCGCGATTGGCGTCGAGTTCGCCTATTTCTACAATTCGCTCGGCGCAAAGGTGACGCTCGTCGAGATGCTCAACCAGGTGCTTCCGGTCGAAGACGAGGAGGTCTCCAAGGTCCTCCAGCGCTCGTTCGAAAAGCAGGGAATCGCGGTGCACACCGGCACCAAGTGCGAGAATTTCCGGGTCGGAAAATCGTCCGTGAAAGTCGATCTGGTCGCAGGCGACAAGAAGACCGAAGTCGAAGCGGAGTTGCTCCTCTCGGCGATCGGCGTGGTGCCGAATCTCGACGGCGTGCTCGCCCCGGCGGTGAAGCTCGAGCTGGACCGCGGATACGTGAAGGTCGGTGACGACTACCAGACCAACGTGAAGGGCATCTATGCGGCCGGCGACATCATCGGACCGCCCTGGCTCGCGCACGTGGCGACCTTTGAGGCGCTCAACGCCGTCAATGGCATGTTCGGCCACGGAAAGCCTAAGCGTGTGACCGTGTTCCCCGGCTGCACGTATTGCCAGCCGCAGGTTGCCAGCGTGGGCCTGAGCGAGAAGGCCGCGAAGGACAAGGGCCACGCGGTGAAAATCGGCAAGTTTCCGTTCACGGCCTCCGGCAAGGCGGTCGCCTCGGCGGAAAGCGACGGCTTCGTCAAGGTCGTGACCGACGCGAAGACAGGCGAGATTTACGGAGCCACGATCATTGGATCGGAGGCGACGGAGTTGATTGCCGAATACGGACTCGCGATCGGCCTCGAGGCCTGTGTGGAGGACATCCACCACACGATCCACGCGCATCCGACCCTGAGCGAGGCGCTGATGGAAGCCGCTGCCGCCTCGGTGGGCGAAGCGGTGCACATCTGAGGCAAGCCAGATTGATTCTAGCCCCGGTCCGCGAGGGCCGGGGTGGAGCAGGGACCTGTACTCATGACAGGAGACGGCCGTCAAAGCGTGCTAGGTTAGGCACAATGTATGCGCGTAGTATTTGGTCCGCTGCGCGAATGACTGGCTTGCCAAGTCGTGGCAGGGGCCGCGCCCGGCTTCGCTGTCAGCTACGCCGCACCAGTCTTCGACTCTTGCTTCGCGGCGAGCGAAGACTGGTGCGCCCGGCGGGAATCGAACCCACATCACCGGCTTCGGAGACCGATACACTATCCATTGTGCTACAGGCGCAGATTTCGGCGACCCTATGGGCCGACCGGCATCGGGAAGTGCATCCCTTGGTGGTGGGAGTGCAAGGCTGTTTTGAGGTTTAATGCCGGATGCCTTCGGGAACGCGGACCTCCGCCTTGCGTGGACGCCACGTCTGCGCTAGTGAAGATCCCGCCGACGGCGCCCGGTCGTCGGTGCCGGACCAGCCTCCGACGAGCAAGTTCAACCCCAGACCCAGCCATGCCCTTCCTTACCCCAGAAGGTTCGCAGCCGGTGGATTCATCGGCGCTCTCCGCGCACCCGCTCGGCGTGTATCTGAAGCGCGGGTACAAGATTGTCAGCGACGGACCTGTCGGCGTCCAGCTCGAGGCTCAGCGCCGCATGCGGATATCGACCAAGTTGTTGTTCGTCCTGGCAGTTGTGATGCTCTACGTTTACTGGCCGATTGCGCTCGTGCTGAGCGTCTTGGTGCTGATCGACTACCTCGCCCTGACTCCGACCGACAAGGTGTTTCTCCGTAGAAATATGGAAACCGCTGCGGAGCATCGGGGCGATGCAGGCAATTGAAAATGCGCGCGTGTTGGCGTTTGGTTTGGGCAGGTCTTAATGCATCCCTCGCTCGCCCATACCGAACATCGTCCCTGGCCTTTGCCCTGCGGGCCCTGGCTGTGGCGCATGCGCTGGGAGCGACTGGCGTTCATTCATCATAGGATCGACGCCGCGGTGCTTAGGCCGCGGATACCGCCGGACCTGACCGTCGATGAATTTGACGGTTCTGCGTGGCTCGGTGTGGTGCCGTTCCAGATGACCGACATGATGGTGCGCGGACTGCCGGGCGTTCCGCCGTGGCGGCGATTTCCGGAACTGAATCTGCGGACCTACGTGGTGCGCGATGGCTGCCCGGGTGTCTGGTTCTTCAACCTCGACGCCGCCTGCTGGCCGCTGGTGGTGGCGGGTCGCGGTCTCTACGGCTTCCCCTATTTCAGAGCGGCCATGCGGCTGGAGGAGACCGCCAAGGGCGGCATGCTCATGAGCCGGCGCCCGGATGGGCGTGCCGCATTTCGCGGAACCTACTCGTCCCGCGGAGAAGTCTTTCTCGCGCGGCCAGGCACCTTTGAACACTGGGCCACGGAGCGCTACCGGGTGTATTCGGGACTTTGCGGTCGGACTCGCGCGACTGACGTCCATCACCGTCCATGGCCGCTCCAAGAGGCGGAGGTCGAAATCCAAGAGAACGGGTTGTTCGCGGCATCGGGACTCTCGATCGATGAAGCGTCACCAGTCGTTCACTACACAAGCGGGGTTGAGGTGATTGCGTTCGCAAAGGCTTGGGCAGGGAGTGGGAAGGCTTGGGGCTGAAACGTGCGATTTGAACCACTGAGGCACAGAGGACACCGAGAAGACGTTGAAATTCGGGAATTTTGAAATTGGGACTTCTGGGCTCTGGAATCTGGCCTCTGCCTTCTGGTATTCCCTGTGCTCTCCGCTTGTCCTCCGTAGCCTTGGCGAAGGAGGATTTCTCTTTGGTTCACTTTTCAATTCCCATCCGAAACCAGATAGGCCTCGACGAGGGCGTTGCCGCTGCCGCCATCCGCGCCCTTCACCTGGGCGGTGTAGAGACCGGCGGGCAGGGTGACGAGCAGGGCGGAGTCGTCCGGCGAGGTGAGCGGGAATTCACCCACGGCGGCGGCCGCCTGGGCGATCAGCGTGGCCTGCGCCGCGTCGGATTCCCAGCCGGTGTTCGAGGCGATCACGTTGCCCTTGCCGTCATAGAGCGTGATGCTGGGTTTGGCGATGGTTCCGGATACCCCCTGGGCCGCCAGGGATGGCCCCACGGCCCGAAGCAGGACCTTTGCGCTCTTCTGTATCGAGAGCCCCACGACCGCGATCGAGTCGCCTGTCCCGACGTAGCAGCGCGTCGAGATCGCGGAGAATCGGTCGCCCGTCGCTGTGTCGGTGGAGGGCTGATAAAGGTAGACCTCGGCCAGCGCGTTGCCGGACCCGCCGTCGGCTCCGGTCACCTGCACGGTGTAAACGCCCGCGGGAAGTTTGACCGCCACCGCCGAGTCGTCCGCTGTCGTGAACGTGTAGGCGCCGACGGCCGTCGAGATCTGGCTGAGGTCGTAGGACGTGCCATAGTCGCCGTTGGCAGCGACGGTCGTGCCATTCAGATAGACGGGGGCGTTCTGCCAGCCCTGATTCGACAGGCGTGGGATGCTCTTGCCGTCGAACAGGGTGAGCTTCGGCTTGGCCAGAACGTTGGCGACATTGTAGTTGGCCAGCGACGGCCCGCCCGCTCGTATCAGGACGATGGCATCCTGCTTCAGAATGAACGCCGGAACGCCGATCGAGTCGCCGGTGCCGACATAGCATCGGGTCGAGATGGCGAGGAAATGGTTGACCGGGATGACGGTGAGCGTGGCCGGGGACGACGTGGCGGAACCGCTGCCGTTTGACACTACAACGGAATATCCGCCTGCGCTGAAGGTCGACACGGGGGAAAGCGTGAGGGTGGCCGAGGTGGCGCCCGCGATCGCCGTTCCGTCCTTGTACCACTGGTAGGCGAATGGCGCGGTGCCTGCGGCTTGCACGGAGAACGAGGCGGACTGGCCGGATTTGACGGTCACCGAGGCGGGTTGTGTCGTGATGGAGGGAGGCGTGCCCGCCGTCGCCAGCGCCGTGGTCTGCAGGACCGTGCCCCAGTCCATTCCATAGGTGCCGAAGAGCACTCCACGGGCCTGGAGGCCGACGGTGGCGGTGGAGGCCGGCGTGTAGCTGAACCCCGTGCCCGACTGGATGGCGGACGCCGTACCTGTCGTGGCGCTGCTGATACCGGCGAAGGAGATCTGGTCGAGATTCCAGCCCACGCCCGAGTCGGTCTGCGGATAGTAGGTGCCGCCGTCATAAGTGTACGTGAACCGGATCTGGAAGGTGAGCCCGGCATAGGCGTCCAGTGGAATGGATCGAGCCACGAAGCTGGTTTCGCCGGCCGAATTGGTGCCTGATTGGGTGTAGAGGTCGGTCCAGTTCTGTCCGTCGTCGAGGGAGATCTGGACGTGCGCCGTCTGGGTGGTGGATGCCCACCCCAACCGGCTCGCGAAGGTGAGCGACGCCGGGCCCGAGGCGAAGGAGTAGGTGCCGGGAAGGGTGAGGATCTGGGTGTCGAGCGTCGGTTGTGCGAGATGGTAGGAGGCCGAGCCGGCCGCCGATGTGGAGGTGTCGACGACCGCGTAGGTGCCGGTTGTCTGGGCGGTGACTCCCTGCAGCCCGCCTTCGGCGCCGTAAGTCCCGGTGAAGGGAGCGGAGGCGACGGTGCGCCACTGGAAATTGGCGGAGTAGGGCGGAAGTGCCACGCTGTAGGCGGCCGGCTGATTCACGCTGGGCTGTGTCGTTCCGCTCACGGATACAGGCACGTCGCCGGGCCCGGCGACGGCGGGGTCGAACACCGTCACGTTGTAGTTGAAATTGGTGCTGACGCCGTTGATCAGGGCGCCCTTGACGGACACGGCATAGACGGTGTCGGCCGAAGGCTTCGGAGCCGGAGTCTCGACGGTGTTGGCGTCGAGTCCGTCGTAAACCCAGACCAGCGTATTTTCGCCGTAGCCGTTGGCAGGGGCGGCGACGGAAACCTGGATTGGCGACCCGTTTCGGGTCATCGAAACGGTTGCGGAGGAGAAATCTGCGCCGGGATACGAGATGGACCACCGCGGATACACGACCTCGTAGGGCACGTAGCCGGGCGGTGGCCAGGCCACGAAGGAATCGCGCACCGCGGGTCGGGTGGTGCCATAGTATCCATCGATCACCCACGTGGCGTTGGTCGCGGGAAAGCTGCCGGTGGCCGGAATGTCGCCCGTGCCCATCGTCTGGGTTTGTGGATACAGAAGCCAGCGCCGGTGCCCGACCTCGGCGTTGTTGCTTCCGTAATCGACCATGTAGGCGCTGATCGCGTCGGCGCCATCGCTGCCGAGGCTGAGGTTCGAGTTCGACGCGGCGTTGGCCCCCGTGGAGGTGTAGAGAAGCCAAGTGGAGGGCGGGTTGTGATTGAGCGTGTTGTTGGCCGACATCATCAGGGCGGCCTGCTGGTCCGCCGAGCTGTAGGTATCGTTGAATGTGATCGAGGCCGGCACGCCGGCCATTGCCCGGAACCAATTGATGCGAAGCTGCACGGCGTCCTTGAACGCCGCAGCGGTGGTTCCCGGAGTGCCCGTGGCGGAGGTGCCGGGCGTTCCAGTCAGGCTGCCTGTCCACTGGATCGGAATATTATCGGACAAGCCGTAGAGTGTGCGGAAGAAGGCCCGGGCTTCGGCTCGTGTGCTGAGGTCCACCGACAGCGTGGGCGTCGCGATGGCCGCTTGCAGCGAGGTGGCCGAGCGTCGGAGCAGATCTGCCCGGAGCTGCTGCAGGTCCTCCGGGCTTGGGGCCACTGGCTGCGCGAGCACGGGGGTGGCGAGCACGAAGGCGAGCAGCCAAAGCAGAACGCCGAAGATTCCAGCGCGCGTGATGGCGGCGCGACGGTGGGTCGGCCTGGCGCCTCCCGGCGCCGACTTCCGACTCGGGCAGCCTGAAACGACTGTGTTAATCGGGGCCATGTGGATAGACGCAAGGTATGAGGTCGGTACGAGAACGCGAGAGATCGGGCCGATTGACGGTTTCGGAGAGTGACCTCCGACCGCGGGGGAAAGTTCAACCTAAGCAAGGCAGTGGAAATTTGAACGATAGATAAGGCTCCTGGGGCGGAGGCAGTAGCGCGCGGGCTTTGCATCCAACTCGATTCACCTCCGAAGTGGGCTCTGAATCCGCACTTCATCTATAAGCCTCAATTGATCGACTGGGCACAGAGGACTCGGGGAGAGCCGGAAGTCAGAGGTTAGGAGACGGATGACAGACATCAGAGTTCAAAGCTCAGAGGTCTTGGGCAGAAACTCCTGACTCCCGGGGGGATCGTCAGTGGGGCGTGTCCGTGTCCTCGGAGTGACCGTGGTTTAACGAAGGTCTTCTATCCGGCACGTTGGACGACAGCGCCGCCTAGGTCATGCTCGCGAGGAGGGCGGCGCGCCGTTCGGCGGGGACGAGCGTTTCGAGCAGGCCGAGGTCGTGTGCGATCTTGGGTTCGAGCGTGCGACCGGGGACGAGTGCGGCGCTGCGGTGGCGGGCCCACCATTCGTATTCGGCCGAACAGACGCGGAACGTTATCCCTTCCATGCAGGCGCGCCGTTCCGGGGCCAGGGCGTAAGGAAGCAGCGGATACCGCCCAGGCCGGGCGCCTGCGCGGTCGTTCGGAGCGATCACGAGGGTTCCGGTGTCGGGAATGAGCGGCTCGACGAAGATGATCTCAAGGTCAGAGGACGGGCCGGACTCGGTGTGAAAACTCCAGCGGGTGTTCCAGCCTGAGTCGAAGACCGTCTGGAATCCCAGAGCGATGAGTTCGGATTCAAGGCCTGCGCGGTCCGGACTGAGCGCGATCAGGTCCAGGTCCTTGTGCTCCCGCGTCCAGCGCCCCACGAGAAAATCGACCGCCACTCCTCCGGTGAGCCACAGGGGAGTGTGCGCGCGATTGAGTGAGCCGAGCAAAGCAAGCAATTGGAGGCGGGGCAGGGCCATGAATGCGCGGGAAGGCTGACGAGTTCGTCGGTGAAGTCGAATGTCCGGACCTAGGCCTTCCGTGCCGAGGACTCGTTCCCATCCAGCCGGTCGAGCAGGCGCAGGAGGCCGTCGAGGATGGTGAGGGGGTGGGGCGGGCAGCCGGGGATGAACAGGTCGACGGGCAGGAGGGAGGCGGCGCCGTCTCGAACCTCCGGATGGCCGACGAACGGGCCGCCGGAAATCGCACAGGCGCCCACGGCGATGACGAGCTTGGGCTCGGGAACCGCATCCCAGGCCTTCATCAGGGCAAGCTCCATGTTTTGCGTGACGGGTCCGGTGATGAGCAGGCCGTCCGCGTGGCGGGGCGAGGCGACGAATTGGATGCCGAAGCGACCCAGGTCCCAGCCAATGGTGCCGAGCACATTGGTGTCGGCCTCGCAGGCGGCACAGCCGCCGGCGCTCACCTGGCGCAGGCGCAGGGAGCGTCCGAAGAGGCGGCGGAGCTTTTCGTCGAGGGCCGCGCCGAGCACGAGTTCGCGGGCGTCGGGTCCGCCGAGGACGAGGTCCTCGCGACGCCGGACGGCCATGCGGTGGTCGCCGGTGTGCGTAATGGAATTTTCAGGACAGACCTCCACGCAGGCGGAGCAGAAGGTGCAGCGGCCGAGGTCGAGCACCACGGGCTCTCCGGCCTTGCGCGTGAGCGCTTCGGTCGGGCACACCGGCAGGCAGGCGCTGCATCCCTCCGCGCATTTGGAGGCGTCGACCCGCAATGCGCCGCCGTGCCGGTCGGGCAGCGCGGGAGCGGGGCCGCGGGGGTAATCCATGGTTTCGCAACCGCGCTTGAGGCGATGGGAGAGGGTGTCGACGACGAACATGGCGGGGGAGCGGTCGATCAGAGATCGAAGCCGCAGTAGGACAGATTGAAACTCTTGTTGCAGATCGGGAAATCGGAGATCGCCTGCCCGCGAAGGGCGAGGGCAAGTCCCATCCAGTTGTGGAACGAGGGATCGATGATCTTGTAGTGGCGAAAACGTCCGGCGGGGTCGGTGAGGGCCACGTGGCAGACCTCGCCGCGCCAGCCCTCGACCAGAGCGACGGCAAACGTGTCCGGAGCGGGAGGCGTGAGGGGCTCGAGCGTCGGACCGCCGGGGGCGCCTGCGAGCTGCTCCACGAGGAAGGCGCCGGAACGCTGGATTTCCAGGGTGCGCACCCGGGCCCGGGCGAAGACGTCGCCGCTCGGCCACACCGCGACGGGCGCCTGCGCGAGGCGGTGCCAGCCGGCCGGATGATCGTACCGAACGTCGCGGACCAGTCCGCAGGCGCGGGCGGCGGGGCCGACGAGGCCGATTTCGGCGGCCTGGGCGGCGGAGACGGTGCCCGTATTTTCGAACCGGCTACGCACCGAGGCGGCGTCCCAGAACCAGGCGGCGGCCTGTTCGACGTCGGCCAGGGCGGTCTTCAGGCGACCGAGAAGCGTCGCCGCCCGCTCGGTCTCCAAGTCGAGCCTGCAGCCGCCGGCGCGAACCAGGTGGCGCCCGAAGCGGTTGCCGCACACGAGTGCGGTGAGATTGAGGAAGTCGCCGCGGATCTTGCCGCACGCGGAGGAGGTGGGGAGGAAGGCGACGTCGTTGGCGAGCGCGCCGAGGTCGCCGGTATGGTTGGCGAGGCGCTCGAGCTCCAGCGCAACCGCGCGGAGCCACTGCGCCTGAAGCGGGGGCTCCGTTGCGCCGAGCGCCTCGGCGAGCATGGCGTGGGCGGTGGCGTGGGCGATGGTGGCGTCGCCCGAGGCGGTTTCTATCTGGGCCTGAGTCGCGCGGTGAGGTCCTCCCACGAGGGCGCGTTCCACACCGCGGTGCTGGTAGCCGAGGGCGATCTCCAGATGGATCACCTCCTCGCCGTCGCATTGGAAGCGGAAGTGGCCTGGTTCGATGATGCCTGCGTGAATAGGCCCCACGGCGACCTCGTGGATCTCGGGGCCGTCGACCCGGAAGAACTCGCCGTTCGCGGGGGCGCGTCCGGCGCTGCGGCGGACCGGCTTAAGCCAGGGGTGGCCCGCGGGGGTGAGTCCATGCTGCTCGTGGATTTCGCGCTCGAACAGGTGGGCCTGCGGGTGGGAAGGCGTGAGCGAGGGAAAGGCTCCGGTGAATGGCTCGCTTCGCGCGGCCGCGAGCAGGTTGTCGGCGTCGAACGCGACCAGGGCGACGAGTCGCGTGCCTGGGCCGTCCGTCACGCCGAAATACGCGCACAGCCGGCCGCCGCGGCCGAGCTGGGCGGCGATCTCACCGACGAACCGGTCGACGGGCCACTCAGGGAGGTCGCCCCAAGGAAGGGCGGATCCATTCGTAAGGAGGGCGAAGGAGGATGCGCTCATGACGCGGGGAAGAGTTGGGCGACCGCCGCTGACCAGGCGTGGCGGAGCGCTTCGGGGGTGAACAGGCCGAGCCAGAGGGAGAGGGCCAGCAGCGCGAGTGAGGGCAGGATGACGCCCGCGGTTTCAGGGAAACGACGTCCCGGCAAACGGGCCTCGCCGCGTGGGCGACCGTCGACGATGGCAAAGACCAGCCGGGTCATTCCGATGAAGGCGAGAAGCAGGCAGGCAAGAAAGATGGCGATCGCGGCACCGCTGCCGTTTGCGAAGCCGGTTCGCACGATCAACAGCTCGCTGAAGAACGGAGCGAAGGGCGGGCAGGCTGTGACGGCGAACATGCCCGCGACGAACAGCATCGCGGAGCGCGGGGTGAGGACGGCCATGCCCGCAACCTCGTCAGTGGTGCGGGCTCCTGCGGCGCGCCGGATATTGCCCGCGCTGAGGAACAGGGATCCCTTGGTGAGGGCGTTGCTCCAAACGTGAAACAGGGCGGCCCAGACCCCGGCGCCGCCGAGCCCGGCTCCCAGGCTGAGGATGCCCATCTGCTCGACGCTGGAGTAAGCGAGCATGCGCTTGAAGTCGCGGGTACCCAGAAGGAAGAGGGCTGCCACGAGCGTGGAGAGAAGTCCGATGCCGATGAGCGAGTGGTCGGCGATCGCGCCGTTCCCAGAGGCGACCAGGACGGCGTGGACGCGGAGGATGGCGGTAAAGGCGACCGTGGTGACGCCGCCCGCGAGCAGGGCGCCCACGATGCCAGGGGCCTCGCCGTAGGTGTCGGGTTTCCAGGTGTGCATCGGGGCGAGGCCCATCTTGGTTCCGTATCCGATGAGCAACAACACCCAGGCGGCGAGGACCCACGGGCGCGAGAGGGCGGCGCCCTGGGTCATGAGCGCGGTGAAGGTGAGGTTGCCGCTGCCGCCCCCGCGCAGCGACGCGTAGCCGAGGCAGAACGAACCGAGCAGCGAAAGCGCAATGCCGGTCCCCCCGACGAGCAGGTATTTCCAGGTGGCCTCGAAGGCCCTGGGAGTGCCGTTGAAATGCACCAGCGGGACCGTGGCGAGGGTGACCGCCTCGGTGGCGATCCAGAGCAGCGCGAGATGCCGCGCCTGGTGGGCGGTGCTGAGCAGCGCGAGCACCGCGAGCAACAGCGAGACGAAGCTCCGGTTAGGTCGCTCGGGCCGAAGGCGAAGGTAGCTCACGCCGTAGAACGAGCAGAACAGGAACAGGAGCGACACCGCCGGCAGGACGGCGCGCGCGAGTGGATCGAAGGCGAGCCAGGCGTCCGGGGCGACCGGCGGAGGTGCGATCAGCAGCCAGAGCGCGACAAACGAGTGCGCAACGCCCACCGCCGGCAGCAGCCAGGGACGCGTCCGGTCGCTGGGCCAGACGGCGGCGAGGAGCGCGCCCGCGGCGGGGATGATGATCAGAAGCAGGGAGTTCATTCGCGGAGCACGGTGAGTTTCCGTGTGTCGAGGGAGTCGAAGGCGCGCTGGATGCGGTCGACGATGATGCCGATCACGAAGATGCCGACGGTTACATCAAGCAGGATGCCCGCGTCGACAAGCATCGGCGTGGCGCGGATCAGGAGGAGACCGAACAGGTAGATGCCGTTTTCGAGGATGAGGTAGCCGCAGACCTGGGAGATGGCCTTGGTGCGTCCAATGAGCAGCACGAATCCCGTCAACACGGACGCGAGAGCGCCGGGCACGAGCATCGATCCCACGTGTTCGGGCAGGAGCGGAAGCGCGCGGGAGAGGGCGACGGCGGCGATGGTGCCGCCGGCACCGAGGAGAAGCGACGGAACGAAACCGAGGAAGGGCTCGATCTCGCGATCGATGTTCGCTGTGCGCATGGCACGCCGGAGCAGGCTGGGGATCACCCAACCCTTGCCGACCACCGTTGCGCAGGCGACGAGCACCACGGGCCATTCGAGGCGGTGCTCGATGAGAAGCGGCATCACCCCGAGCGTGATGCCCTGAGCCGCGACGGTTCGTATCAGCGAGGGCAGCCGGCTGCTGCCCAGCGCGAGGAGGTTCAGTCCCATCGCGATGCCGACGAGGAAATTCAGGGTCTCGTTCATGCGGCACCTCCCTTCCAGGCGACGAGCAATGCGAAGAGGCAGAGCAGGAATGCCGTGGTGAGAAGCAAAGGCACCCGCCGGAATGCGAAGCGGGCGAGCAGGGATTCAACCAGCCCTACGCCGACGGTGACGATGAGCACTCCGGCGACGACCCCGAAGGTGGCCCAGAGATGCGGCAGGTGTCCGGTCGGAAGCACGGCTTGGGTGAGCAGCAGGGCGAAGAGCAGAAGTTTCAGCGATGCTCCGTGGAGGATGACGGCGAGCGGCGGACCGCTGTGGTCGAGGATCATGACCTCGTGCACCATGGTCAGCTCGAGGTGGGTGTTGGGATCGTCGAACGGCACGCGACAGTTTTCAGCGAGCAGGACCGTGAAGAGACCGCCTGCGAGCAGGAGCGCCCCGGCGCCCGTCGCGGGGGCGAGCATCACCGCGAGGGATAGGCTCCGGGTCTGCACGCTGAGCGCGAGCATCGCCGTGATGATGGCGGCCTCGGAGAGGACCGCGTAACTGACCTCGCGGGCGGAGCCCATGCCCTCGAAGGCGGAGCCTGTTTCCATCGCGGCCCAGACCGTGCAGAAGCGGGCGAGGGCGAGGCAGTAGATGAGGACGATGAAGTCGCCCTTGAAGCTGAGCGAGGCGCCGGCGGGGCCGAGCGGAAGGAGCAGCGAGGCGACCACGATGGCCACCCAGGCGACGGCGGGTGCCGCGAGAAACGCAGGCGACGCGAGTTCGCTGATCACGACGCCTTTTTTCCAGAGGCGTGCGAGGTCGAAATAGAGCTGGAGGACCGGCGGGCCGCGCCGGCCGGCGACCCAGGCCTTCACCTTGTTGATGATGCCGGGCAGCAGGGGGGCGAGCAGCAGGCAGAGCGCGAGCCGGCAGACGATGGCGAGTGCGGTGGTCATAGGAGTGCTCCCAAAAATACGGCGGTTCCGAGGACGATTAACCCGATGAGAATGTAGAGCAGGTAGGCCTGAAGCCGCCCGTGCTGGAGCCTGCGAGCGAGGGCCGACACCCACAGCACACCGCCGCCGATCGGACCGACGACCTTTTCGAGGACCGTCTCGGGGACTCTCTGGGTGCGAGCGGCCTCCCCGGGAAGTATCCCGCGCGGCGGCACGGCGTGGCGGTCTGGCCTGAGCAGCCAGCCGAACCAGCCCTCGGCGATGCCCGAGAAGGAAGCGGCCGTATATTGAATTCGCGGCGCCGGGGTTGCGTATCCGCAGTCCCACGTCAGAGCGCGCCGCAAGCCGGCGCGGCCCGCGCGTGTGGTGAGCACGAGCACCGCGGCGACCGCGGCCGCGGCGATCGCAGCCTGCAGGCCTCCGAGGAACGCAAGGGGGGCGGGCATTGCGAACGACGTGTAGGCGGGATCCCAGGCGGCGGCAGCCCGTGCGAGCGCGGGCCAGAGGACGGAAGGCAGGAGTGCGAGAGTGGCGCACACCGCACCTAGCGCGACCATCGGGCCGCGCATCAACCCCGGGGATTCGTGTGCCGACGCCGCGGCATCGGAGCGCGGAGCGCCGAGGCACGCCACGGAGGCGGCTTTCGCAAACGATGCCAGGGCGAGCGCGCCCGCTGCCGCGAGAGCGATCGCCGCAGGCGCCGCGATCCACACCACGGAGCTGCGGCTCGCCGCCGCGCCAAACAGGCCGAGCGCGACGAGCCATTCGCTCACGAAGCCGTTGAGAGGCGGAAGACCGGACACCGCCACGGCGCCGAGCGCGAACAGCGCCGTGGTCCAGGGCATGCGCTTCCACAGACCGCCAAGCCTGCTGAGTTCGCGCGTCCCTGTCGCGTGCATGATAGAGCCGGAGCCGAGGAAGAGCAGGGATTTGAACGAGCCGTGGTTCCAGACATGGAGGAGGGCGCCGGCAGCAAGGAGCACGCCCCAGGTGGGAGCGCCGTCCCTGGCGGCGATCAGGGCTCCGCCGATTCCCATCAGGATGATCCCGATGTTTTCGACCGAACAGTACGCGAGCAGGCGCTTGAGGTCGGACTGCGCAAAGGCGAACACGATGCCGTACAGGGCGCTGATCGCTCCGACGCCGACCAGGACCCATCCCGCGGGCGCTGGTGCGGGCAGCCATCCGCTGAAACGCAGAATGCCGTAGATGCCCATCTTGATCGCGACGCCCGACATCAGCGCGGACACATGACTGGGCGCATTGGCGTGGGCGGAGGGCAGCCAGATGTGGAGGGGAAAGAGGCCCGCTTTCACGCCGAAGCCCAGGAGGGCGAGCCAAAACAGCGGTGCCACGCCCGCCTGGCCCTGCATCGGGCCAAGGTCCCAGCTGCCGGTCCGGTAGGCGAGCAGGGAGAAGAAGGCGAACAGGCACAGGGTGCCCGCGTGCGAGGCGACCAGGTACAGCCGGCCGGCGGAGCGGGCCTCGTCGTTGTCGCCGTCGAGGACCAGGAGAAAATAGGCGCTGATCGCGAAGAGCTCCCAGGCGATGAGAAAGTGCAGGCCGTTCGAAGCCGTGAGCACGAGGGTCATGCAGATGAGCGTGGCGATCCAGGCGACCCGCCCGCGCGGGGCCGAGTCGGGCGCGTGTTCATCGGACCAATACGACCGGGAGTACACGGCGCCCGCCACGCCGACCACTGAGACCAGCGCGAGAAAAAGGGCGGACAGGGCGTCGAAACGCAGGTGCACGGGCTGGCCACCGAGCGTCCAGACGCTCCGCCATTGCCATTCTCCGCTGCCGGACAGGACGCGCGCGGAGGCCGCGAAGGCGGCCGCGCCCGCGACGGACACGCAGGCCAGCCACAGGCGGGGCAGCCAGCGCCCGAGCAGGAGGGCTGCAAACGCGGCGCAGCCGGCCGCGCCGAGAAGGATTCCGGTGCTCATCGAGCCTCGCCTCCGTTGGATGCGGCCTCGTCGTCGGCGCGAAGGGCGGCGAAGATCGCTTCGTCGGACGCGGATGCGGACAGGAGGGAGCGCATGGGGCCCGAGGCCAGGGACCGGCTCAATCGGCCGAGCAGGTCCAGATGTGCGCGGGGCGAGGGAGCGATCACGAAGAACAGCGTGGTCACCGCGATGCCATCCGGCGGCGGTTCGGCGAGCGACAGCGGGGCGTTCAGGAAGAGCAGCGCGAGCGTGCCGGAATCGCGGCCGAGAGCAACGCGTGCGCTCGGGTGGGGAAGTGCGAGCCCTCCGCCGATGGCCGCCCAGGCGACACCGCCCGGAGCGCGCAGCCGGCGGGCGAGCAGGTCGCGGACTGGGGGCGTCGCGGCAGGCAGGGCGGCGATCACCCGGTCGAACACGCCGGGCACCCCCTCCGGCGCGATGTCGCGCCAGATGCGGCCGGACCGCAGGAGCGGCTCCAGGCGGACCGTCGTGGAGAAGGCCGGCGCCACCGGGGCGAGGAATCCCGTGCGGGCGGCGAGCCCGTGGCCGGCGGCCCACTCGGCCACCTGGGAGCGGTCGAACAGCAGGCGCCCCCGGTCGAGGGTGTGCGGCAAGCCCTCGGATCGTATCCATCCTTCCACGACCCGTTCGGGGACTCCGAACGATTCAGCGATTTGAACAAGATTCAGGTACATGGCGGGCGTGTCAGTCCGCGCGCCTCGGAGAGGATCCGGGCAGCAGCGGGAGCGATGAAGGGTTCATGTGCGATGAGAGCGTTCATGGCCGCGCGGCGGACCAGATGAGGATGGCGAGGGCCGCGAGTCCGGCGACCAGATACAGCAGGTACGACTGCACCCGGCCGTGCTGCAGCCGGCGGGCGAGGAGGGCGATCCGCTCAATGGCCGCCGCGACCGGCAGGACGATCAGCTCGAGCACGGTCTCGGGCGTATGGGAGGAGCGGGAGGCTGCCGCGGGGAATGACGACGCCGGCGGTGCGTCCACCCGGTGCGGGCGAAGGACGGCCGAGAACCAGCCGGTGAGCGTGGAGGCGAAGGATTGCGCCGTGTATTGCATCCGTGGTGACGGCTGGGCGTAGCCGCAGTCCCAGGTGACCGCCGTCCGCCGCGAGCGCCGGGCCAGGGCGAGGAGCATCGGCACGGTGACTGCGGCGAGCACGGCGAGCACTGTCTGGACTCCCGAGATGCGGAGCAGGAAGGCGGGTGCCGGCGAGGCCTGCCAGGCAGGGTTCCAGCACTGGGCAGCGTGGGCGAGGGCCGGCCAGACGACGAAGGGAGCGAGGCCGATCAGGGCGCAGGCGGCGGCGAGGACGGCCATCGGGACGAGCATGAGCTTTGGGGATTCGTGGGCGCATGCCGCGCGTGGCGTGCGAGGCGCCCCGAGGAAGACAACACCGCAGACCTTGGCGAAGCAGGCCAGCGCCAGGGCCGAGGTGATGGCGAGCAGCACGGCGGACGGGATGGCCGCCCACGCTGACGGTCCGCGGGCCTGCGTGGCGTCGAAGAGACCGAGGTAGAGCAGACATTCGCTCACGAACCCATTGAGCGGCGGCAGACCCGAGATTGCCGCGGCGCCGACGGCAAACCACGCCGCGGTCCAGGGCATCCGCCTCGCGAGTCCGCCGAGCCGACTCATCTGGCGCGTCCCGGTGGCGTCATAAACCGAACCCGCCCCGAGGAAGAGCAGGGACTTGAACAGGCCATGATTCCAGACGTGCAGCAGGGCGGCCGCGAGGGCCAGCAGGCCCCAGGAGGGGCTCCCGTGATGGATTGCGATCAGGGCGAAGCCCAGGCCGATCAGAATGATGCCGATATTTTCGACGCTATGGTAGGCGAGCAGGCGTTTGAGATCATGCTGGCCCAGCGCGAAGGCGACGCCGAGGACGGCGCTGGCGAGCCCGAGCGCCGCGAGCACCCAGCCCGCGTCGGGGGGCGTCGGAAGCCAGCCCGAAAACCGCAGGATGCCGTAGATTCCGAGCTTCAGGGAGAAGCCCGAAAGCATCGCCGAGACGTGACTGGGTGCGTTCGCGTGTGCGGACGGCAGCCAGATGTGCAGCGGAAACAGGCCCGCCTTGATCCCAAAACCGGCAAAGGCGATCCACAAAAGCGGAGCGAGGGCGGCCTGGTCCCTCATGGGACCGAGATCCCAGGAGCCCGCATGGGCGGCGACGGCTGCGAAGAAGGCAAACAGCAGCAGGGTGGCCGCGTGCGAAGCGACCAGATACAACCAGCCGGCGGCGCGGACCGATGCGGTGCGCCGGTCCAGGGTGATCAACGCGTAGCCGCTCACCGCGAACAATTCCCAGGCCAGGATGAAGTGGAGACCGTTGGCGGACAGCACGACGAATCCCATCGAGAGAAGGAACAGGCTCCACCAAGCCCGTCCGGTCGCGGCTGACCGCGGGTGGTCGGAGTCCCTCCAATACCCGCGGCTGAACAGGGTAGCGCAGGCGCCGACGACGGCGAGCAGGAGGAGAAACAGCGCGCTCAGCGGATCGAGCAGCAGGTGAACCCGGCTTCCGGCGATGGGGGCGAGACTCCGGTAATCCCAGGTGGTGCCGTGAAAGGCGGAAGGGAAAGCCGCCAGGAAGACGCAGGCGAGGGCGCCGAGCATGAGCGTCAACCAGAGGCGCGGGTAAAAACGTCCCGTGGGCACGCCCGCGAGCGCGCCGAGACCGGCGAGGGAGAGCAGGAGCCCCGCCGTCATGCGTCCGCGTGCTGCGTCGCCGGTTTGGTGGCATCCGACCGCGGCGCGGTCGTGCCGGATTTACTGCCGGTCGCAGCTGTCGAAGCGCGGCAGTTGGGCGTCGTGCGCGGCCGGGCTGCGGCGCTGCGACGCTTACGGGGCTCGGGGCGCTCGGGAGGGAATTCCTCATCCCAGACGATTTCGGCGGTCGAGGCGGACCAAAGAAACACGCCGCAGTTGGGACACACCCCGAAACGCCCCGGGTGGATCAACGCGTGAAGCGTCCCTTCCGGCAGTTCCGAGCGGCAGTAGCCGCAGCACGATTCCTGGATGTTCGCGATGCTGGGAAGATTCCGTTTCGCGCGGTCGTCGTGGTGCCGCAGCATCGACAGCGGCAGCCGGGCCCGCAGGGCTTCGATTTGGGCGCACAGGATCTGGCGCTCGGCGCTGTCGAACGGCAGACGCCGCGCTTCCTGGCTTAGCCAGTTCAGTGTGCGGAGCTGGCTCAGGACTTCGGCGGAGTACATGACGCCCTCTCTCATTGCATTGCCGATGCCACGAAGGAGGCCGGAGTTGTAACCAATACTGGTGAAGATGGTTGCGCCGATGGAGCAAGGGACGGTTCCTCGATTTCGAGGGCCGAGCGAATCAAATTGCGCAAGATTTGCGCTCGAAGTGCGCAGGATATGCACTCAGGATTTGCCCGCGATGAACCCGTCGAAAATCACCATTGTTGCGTATGATCGGAATCCCGATGATCTCGCCGCCCTCTCGGCCATGTTGGCGGAGGAGGGCTACCGGGTGCTTACGGCGATTTCAGCGGCGCAGGCGGAGCGGTATGCGGCGCAGCAGTCGGTGAATCTCGTGGTGAAGGGCTTCGAGGCCGGGACGGCCGACGTGCTTGGGTTGATGCGGCGGGTGCGTGCAATCTCCCGCGACACGGAGTTCATTCTCTGCGGACGCGGTGGGACGATCTCGGCGGCGGTGGATGCGATCCACCAGGGAGCCTGCGACTACCTGCCGAAGCCGGTGGACGCCGCGGCGCTGGCGGAGGCGGTGCGCCGCGCCTTGGAGCGTCAGTCCCTCGTGGCGGAGGACCCGCGCCTCCGGCTGAGCCTGAAGCGGCACAACGACCCGGACGTGTTTGTCGGCACGAGCGGTCGGATGCGCGGGGTATCGGCGACGATCGGCGAGGTGGCGGCGACGGAGGTGCCGGTGCTCGTTTCGGGCGAGAGCGGCACGGGGAAGGAACTCGTCGCGCGGGCGCTGCACGACCGGAGCCGGCGCTCGCAGGGGCCCTTTGTGGCGATCAACTGTGCGGGTCTTCCGGATACACTGATCGAGACCGAGCTCTTCGGCCACGTGCGCGGCGCGTTCACGGGGGCGGTGAGCGACCGGCCCGGCGCGTTCCGGCTTGCGGAGGGCGGCACGCTCTTTCTCGACGAAATCGGCGATCTGTCGCCCAAGGGCCAGGGCGACCTCCTGCGCGTGCTCGAGGACGGCCAGTATCGTCCCGTCGGCAGCCCGAGGACGGTCCATGCCAACGTCCGAATCGTGGCGGCGACCAACCGCGATCTGGCGGCCTGGTCCAACCAGGGCCGGTTCCGGTCCGACCTGCTGTACCGGCTCAACATTGTCGAGATCCAGCTCCCGCCGCTCCGCGAACGGCGGGAGGATATTCCCGCGCTCGTGCAGTCGTTCAACCTGCATTTCAGCGCCCGCCATCGCCGGGCGCCGAAGCAGTTCACGCGGGAGTTCATGGAACGGCTGGCGAGCCATCCCTGGCCGGGAAACATCCGGCAGCTTCGCAATCTCATCGAGCGCCTGATCGTCACCGTGCGCGAGCGGCAGATCGGTGCCGCGTATGCGCCCCCGCCCCCCGCGGGAGGCGCCGATTCCGGCGCGCCGGAGGATCACCTCCTCTCGGTGAGACGGGGTATGACGCTGTCCGAGATCGAGCGGGCGGTGATCCGGGCGACGCTCGAGCGCGTGACGCCCCGTCGCGACCAGGCCGCCCGGCTGCTCGGCATCAGCCGGCGCACGCTGCACTACAAGCTGAAGTCGCTCTCGGACCCATCCTGAGTCGGTCGGGGCTGTTCGCGCGGCGGGATTTCGCGTTTGCGCGCCGGAGGACAACGCGTTGTCTGGGGGGCTCAGCCTCATGAATTTCCTTCGAAAGCTTTTCGGCCTGACCGAATCCGAACCCGCCGCGGAAGCGCCGGCCGCAAAGTCTCCGACGCCGGCGGTCGTCGAGTCCGAAGCCGCCTCCCTGCCGGAACTCGTGTCGGTGTTCGATGAATACGGTCGCGAGCGCAGGATCACCCGCGACGAGTGGCGCCGCGAGCATCGCGATGCCGCGCTGAAGGCGGCCTGGGACAATCCGAACGGCCTCTATGCCATCGTGGCCGCCGAGCTGGGGGCGGGCTTCGCGGCGGACATGCTGGAACCCGCGCGACGGTTTGCGGAAATCTGTCCCGACAAGGCGAGCGGCGCCGTGCTCCTGGGCGTGACCTACTTTGAATTGGGCCGCGTCGACGAGGCGGCGGCGGTGTTCGAGGCCTGTCTTCGCGACCACGGGGATCACGCGCTCGTGCTGGTGAACTACGCGAAAGTGAAACAACGCCGCGGCGAGACGGACGAGACGGAAGCGCTGCTCTGGCGCGCCCTCCAGGCGGATCCGAACGGCGAGCATGCGCTCGTCTGGGCCGCCCGCGAGGCGGAGGCGCGCGAGGGTGCGCCCGCGGTCGCCTCGCTCCTGCGGAAGGTGGCGGTGCTGCCCGGGAGCTGGCGCGCCCAGCTGTGGCTCGCGAGGCTGGCGTTGGATGACGACGACCTCGGCTCGGCGAAGGCCCTTTACACCCTTGCGCTCTCGAAGGTGAAGCCCGCGCCGGCCGCGATGCTCGTGCAGATCAGCGGAGACCTGGGCATGCGGGGCAAACTCGCGGAACTGCTCGACCTGGTGCTCCCGCAGTTCGATGCGTCGCAGCATGGCCTGGCGGTCGGAAGCAATCTCCTGCGTGCGCTGCTGGCGCTCAACCGCGTGGACGAGGCCCGCGGCGTGATCGAATCCCTGTACCGGCTCAAGGTCCCGGATTGGAAGCAGGCGCTCGACGGCTGGCAGAAGGCTGCGGACGACCGGGCTCTGGCTCAGGCCGAACCGAGCGAGTCGAATGAACTCCAGCTCCAATGCGCCCCGCTCGAGGGGCCGGTGTGGGCGATGGAGCGCGAGGGCTTCAGTCGCCTGCTCACGCCCAAGGAGCAGGCGGCGCCCCGCATCGGTATCATCGCTCCGTCCTTCACCTTCGACTCGATCGACGAATCTCCCGAGGTGAGCGCGCAACGCGAGGGCAGGGAGGGCGTGTTCGGGCGATCGTTCGCGCTCTTCCTGGCGGAACAGGTCCACCTGGCGACGAGCGCGCGCGGCATCGCGGTCTTCCTGCGCGTGGCGGGCCGGGCCGGCTTTGTCCTCTCGAGCGCGCCGTACGACGTGTCCCAGGCCTTGAGCGTGGCGGGCGCGGTGGGTGGCGGCTGCACCCTGGTTGTAAACCCCCACGTGGACGCGACGCGGCCCCTGTGGCGGCTCTCCCTCCAGGTGATCGATCCGGGCACGCGCGAGGTGATTGTCGACCTGGATGGCGCGTGCATGCCTGAGAATCCGGAGCGCACGTTCCGCTCACTCGCGGAGCGCCTGGCGAAGGTCGCCGTCGACCACGCAGGGGCGAAGCCCCAGCCTGCGCCCTCGTGGGCCGGTCCGCTCACGGCGGACGCGTTTCCGGCGCAGATGCTGGCAAGGACGCAGACCCTCGACGTCGCGGTTGCGGCGCTGGCCTGCGACGAGCACGGCCCCGTCCTTCTCGGCGAGCGACAGGTGTTCGACTCGATGCTGTTTCAGGCGGTGGAGCAGGCTCAGGACCCGGTCCCGAGGCTGCTGCTGCTCACTGCGCTCGCGCGTCATCGCGACACGGGTTCGAAGCTCTACCTTGAATACGAGGAACGGTTTCGCCGCCTTGTGGCGGAGCATCCCCAAACCAATCCCGCCGCGCCCCTGGTGATCGCCGGGCTCAACGGACTTTTTTCGCGCAGGGCCTGAGCCGGTCGAGCAGGCTTGGCAGCGGCCTGAAACAGGCTAGGGTGGGCGGACCCCGGCGGACCGCCAGGTCCGTCTCCTAACCATGAATACCCCGTCCCTCCTGACCGGAGAAGACCTGGCTGCTGCCGGGCTGCTCCATGCCTATCTTTCCGCGCACCGTCCGCTCCCCGAGTGGATGGACGCGGACGCGGTCATTGGCTTCGGCCATTTCGACCTGCGCATCGCGCGGCGCTGTGCCGACCTGAGATCGGCGGGACGCGCGCGACTGATCGTCCTGACAGGCGGCATCGGCGCCGGCACCGCCGACCTGGGCATGCCCGAGGCCGACGCCTTTGCCGCGGAGATCGCCCGCTCGCGTCCGGGCGTGGCCGCTTCGGCGATCATCCGTGAGAACCAGTCCACGAACACGAGTGAGAACATCCGTTTCACCGCGGACCTTCTCCTCCGGCAGCATCCGCAGGGAGCCTTCGGCCGCGGGCTGCATTCGGCGATCCTGGTGGCGACCCCCGCCCGGATGCGGCGTGTCTGGCTGACGTTCCGCGAACTCGTCCCGGAGGTTGAAGCCTGGTGCATGCCCCCGGAATCCAACTACGCGACGGATGAACTGCTTTACCGGACGAAAGGGCAGGATCTGGTGGCGACGCTCCTCGGCGAGCTCGACCGCCTCGTGCTCTACCCGGATCGGGGCTGGATCGTGCGAGAGGATATCCCGCCTCACGTGGCGGCCGCGGCGGCCCGGCTTGGCTGGGTGGCGCCGGCCCGGGCGGGGCATCCGAACCGGTCCGATCCGGTGACCGTGGGCTGATTTGGACCCCTGGTCAGGATGACGGGGCCCCTGAATTTCCCAATTGCGTGATTGCCCCCTGAAAACCGGCCTGTAATTAGCTACCGACGTTTCCACCCAGTCATCGACTCCTCCCCGCTTCATGCAACCCAGTCCTTCCGCCGCAAACCGTGGCCAGAATAATCTTCTGACCAAGCAGGATGTGCTTGCCGCCGCCCAGAGGCTGCCGACGACGGCCCAGGTTTTTGCGCAAGTAAACCGGATGCTGGACGACCCCGAGGCCTCGCTCGACGACATTGCGGAGCTGGTCCGCCTGGAGCCCGTGCTCTCCTTCCGCGTCCTGCAGCTGGCGAACGGCGCCTTCTACGGTTTCCGCACCCCGTGCAGCGACCTGAACGAGGCGATCACGCGCCTGGGCTTCCGGGAGGTGAACCGGCTCGTCGGCATGGTGGCGGCCCAGCAGCTCTGCGCGAATTTCCTGTCGGTGTATGGAATCAGTGGAGACCTCTTCTGGAGCGACTCGCTCTGCAGCGCGCTCGCCTGCGAGTGGCTCACGCACCGGCACGCCTTCGGCGACGTGCGCACGGCGTACACGGCGGGCCTGCTTCGCTCGGTCGGCAAGGTCACCCTCCATCGCATCCTGGTCGACCGCCCCATGCTGTGGAAGAGCTACCTCGACTCCGGCGAGGGCAAACCACTCCTGCTGTGGGAGAAGGAGGCCTTCGGGCTCTCGAGCCTCGATGCTGCGGTGTTCCTGATGCAGAGCTGGAAGATGCCGCAGCACCTGCTGGACGGCATCAAGCTGCACTGCCAGCCCTCGGGCGACGAGCCGCTCCCCTACCTGATGCACCTGGCCGCGGTCGTATCGGCGCAGATCAACGGCGCGCTGCCCGGCGAGACGACGTATTGGCAGAATCACGACGCGGCGCTGGTCGCACTCGAGATGGACGCCGAGATGCTCCAGGCCTGCGCACGCGAGGTCGAGACCATGTTCGAGCGCGTCAAGCGCGCGATCAACGTCTGAGCCGTTCACCGGCCTCCGCCCCATGGCAAAGTGGCTGCTGATCGACGGCTTCAATCTCGCTTACCGTTGTTTCTTCGCGATTCCTGAGTTGAACCGGGCCGACGGGTTCCCGACCAACGCGCTGCACGGCTGGGTGAAGTCGATCTGGCGCATGCAGGACGAGGAGAAGCCCGACGCCACGCTGGTTTTCTTCGATCTGGGCGGCGCCCAGGACCGGCTGGCGCTGCACCCGGAATACAAGGCGCAGCGCGAAGAGATGCCCGAGGCGCTGCAGCGGCAGATCCCGGTCATCAAGGAGCTGACACGGGCGATGGGCTTGGTCGGCGTGGAGCAGGAGGGCGTCGAGAGCGACGACCTGCTCGCCTCCAAGGCGATTGCCGTCGCGAGGAGCGGGGGCGAGGCCGTGATCGCCAGCTCGGATAAGGACTTTGCGCAGATCGTGGGGGATCGGATCTGGATTCTCCTGCCGCCTCCGTCGGCGAATCCCAAGATCGGCTGGCGCCGCATGAACGCCGCGGGTGTCCAGGAGAAATTCGGCGTTCCGCCGACCCAGATCGCCGATTACCTCGCGCTTGTCGGGGATACCTCGGACAACATCCCCGGCCTCGAGGGCGTGGGGCCCAAGACGGCGGCCAAGTGGCTGGACCGTTTCGGATCGCTCGAGGGCATTATCGCGCACGCCGGCGAAGTGGAACCCGTGCGATTCCGCGCTCCGATCGCGGAGACTGCGGACCGGCTGCGCCTGAACCTGAAGCTCACCACGCTCAACCTGGCCCTGTCGGTCGGAAACGCCGCCGCGGGCACCCTCGATTTTGCCGGATTTTGCCGGCTGTTGTCCGAGTACGGCATGAAATCGACGCTGGCTGAGGCGGAGCGACGGTACGGCCAGCCGGAATTTTCTTTGGAGTAAAAGGTCTGTAAATATCTGCTAAATTCATGGCAGCGATTGCTTGCCGTGGCCCATCCGGACTGAGAATGGTCGGTATGACTGTCGAAGATCGACTCGCCCTTCACCTCGGGCGCACTCCAGACATTGCCCGGGCCAATTTCGTGGCAGCCAATGCCACGGTGGTCGGGGATGTCACGCTGGGACCCAAGTCCAGCGTCTTCTACGGCGCGGTCCTGCGCGGGGACATTGCGCGAATCATTGTCGGGGAGGGAAGCAATATCCAGGACAACGTCGTGGTGCACCTGGCCGACGATCTCGACGCGGTCATAGGCCGCTACTGTACCATTGGGCACGCCGCGATCGTGCACGCCTGCACCATCGAGGATGAGTGCCTGATCGGGATGAGCTCCACCGTGCTCGATGGCGCGGTCATCGGAGCCCGAAGCATCGTCGGCGCAGGGGCTGTGGTGACCCCCCGGACGACCATTCCCCCCGGCTCCCTGGTACTCGGCTCGCCTGCCAAAGTCGTGCGGACGCTGAGTCCCGAGGAGCAGTCCAAGCTCAAGGGTTGGGCTGAGAAATATGTTTCAGTCTCCGCTGCACATGCGGCGCTTCAGTCTCGCTGACTTGAGCCGATATACCCAATGAGCTCGTCGGATCCTGATCGTCACGCCCTACCGCGAAGTATTGGAACCCAACGAGTTTACGCATCATGGCTGCAACCCCACTCCTGCCTGTGCCGGTGGCATGCATCCTTGTGCGTCGAGTGAGTTATGTGATTTGGTCACCTAGTTATTAGAAAACCTGTTCCCATTCATATCCTAGCATGCTGCTCCGTTTATCGTATCTCCTCCTGTTCCTCGGACTGATCTCAGGTCTGCGTGCCCAGCCAGCCGACGGCGTCTATACCCACGTCGACGTTAAGCCATCTCCCATCAGGACCTTGCGCCCGGAGTATCCCTTCGAGCTCAAGCGCGATGGTGTCGAGGGCATCGTCGCGGTGACCTTCGTCATCGACGAACACGGAAATGTCGTCGATCCGGAGGTCAAGAAGTCGACCAACTCGGGGTTCAACGAATCGGCGATCAAGGCGATTTCGCAATGGAAGTTCCGTCCGGCCCAGGTCGGCGGAAAACCCGTGAAATGCCGGGTCACCATTCCGATTCGCTTTAATCTCGACGACGAGTAGACCGTCCGAGCCACCCCATCTCCACCCCGTCACACACTAGTCGCCTCATTCCAGTATCCATGAAACTTCGTTCCTTGACGATTGGCCGTCGCATCGCAGCAGGCTTTGCGGCGGTTCTGTTCATCTTTTGCGTTGTCGCTGTCATCACCCGCATCGCCCTGAAAAAATCGGGCCAGGGGCTGGACCAGTATTCGGCCAGCACGGCGGAGACCAACCTCGTCTCGCAGATGGAGGCTTCGATGCTTTCGCTGCGGATGGACGTGAACGAGTATCTCGTGAGCGGAAGCGACTCGGCGCTCGCGGCGTACGACAAGGAACAGAAGGCGCTGCAGAACGTGTTCGCGCAGTCGTCCACGACGGTGACGGATCCCGAGCGCTCGGCGGAGCTTTCCGATGCGCAGAAGCTGTTCACGCAGTACGACAAGGCATTTCGCCAGATCGTGCAGCTTCGCAACCTGCGAAACCAGGAGGTCTCCCAGGTGCTCGATCCCAAGTCAGCCGAGATGATCGAAGCCCTGAAGGGCATGCTGGCCTCGGCCCGCCAGAGCGGCGACATGAGCGCGTCGTTCAAGACTTCGTCCGCGCTCCAGAGCCTCTTCGAGGGCCTCACCGCGGTGAACAGTTTCCATCTGACCTCCGACCCCGCCATCGCCGCCAAGGCCAAGGCGTCGTTCACCGACCTCGAAAAGGAGGTGGCGGTGATTCAGAAGGAGCTCAAGCAGGCCGCCGACCTCGACGCGTCCCTGGCCGATCCCGCGAAGATGAAGCTCCTCGCGAAGCTGCTCGACGATTGCCACACCTACGTCGCGTCGTTCGACAAGGTGGTCAGCTATGCCCAGCAAAGGAACGACCTCGTCAATACCCAGCTCGACAAGCTGGCCCCTCAATTTGCCTCGAAGATCCAGTCGGTGCGCGAGTCCGTTGGTTCGCTTCAGACCACGATTGGTGACGACACCAAGACCGCCCAGAGCCGCTTTGACTATCTGGTGCTGATCGTGACGGTGATCGGCGTCGGACTGGGCGTCATCGGCGCGATCTGGATCGTTCGCAGTGTGACGAAACCGATCATGCGCATTTCGAAGAGCCTGGCCGAGGATGCGGAGCAGACCGCCGCGGCCGCGGGCCAGGTGACCAACGCCAGTCGAGCCCTCGCCGACGGCGCCTCCTCGCAGGCCGCTTCTCTCGAGGAATCGAGCGCCTCGCTCGAGGAGATGGCCGGCATGACCCGCCGCAACGCCGAGAATGCCGAGAATGCCAAGGCGCTTGCCAATCAGGCCCGCACGGCAGCCGATTCCGGTGCGACCGACATGCGCGAGATGCAGCAGGCAATGCAGGCCATCCAGGCATCGAGCTCCGAGATTTCCAAGATCATCAAGACCATCGACGAGATCGCCTTCCAGACCAACATTCTCGCGCTTAACGCAGCCGTCGAGGCCGCCCGCGCGGGTGAGGCCGGCGCCGGATTCGCGGTGGTCGCCGATGAAGTCCGCGCGCTGGCCCAGCGCAGCGTTCAGGCCGCCCGCGAGACCGCGCAGAAAATTTCGGATGCCACCTCGAAGAGCGAGCAGGGAACCCGCATCAGCGAGAAGGTCGCCCGCAGCCTCGACGAGATCACGACGAAGGTCCGCAAGGTCGACGAACTCGTGGCCGAGATTGCCATGGCCTCGAAGGAGCAGAACGAGGGCATCAACCAGGTCACCCGTGCCGTCGGCGAGATGGATCGCGTCACCCAGTCCAACGCCGCCACGGCGGAGGAGACCTCGAGCGCGGCCACCGAATTGAATACGCAGACGGTGCGCCTGAAGGGCGTGATCTCCGAGCTGACCGCGATGACCAACGGCTCGGCCAAGACGCTCGCGGAGAACACGACCACTGGTGCCGCGCCATTCCTTGGCGGCGGCGATTCGCACAAGTCGGGGCTCGAGGCTGGAAAATCCGAGCAGGCCAAGGAGCCGGTCAAGCACACGCTGGCCGCCCCCAAGACAGGTCATCCAGCATCTGCGACCGCCGGCGCGAAGAAGGCGGCGGCCCAGGGTGGCAAGGCGCTGCCGAAGGCCGACGACTTTTGGAAGTAACGCCTTCCGCAGGACGGCATCCTCCCAATTTTCGAAGCCGCGCCATTGGGCGCGGCTTTTTTGTCTCCGTTTCGGAAGGCTGACCGGCTAGCACCTGTACCGCACATGACGATCGTGGGTGTCCATCCGCTCGCCGGCTTCGACAAGCTCCTTCATTACAAGGTGCCGGAGCGATTTTGCGCCGAGATTCGGATCGGTTCGCTCGTGCGCGTGCCGGTCGGGAGGCGTCCGGTGCTGGGCATCGTTGCGGTCGAGGGGCCGCCGGTGGATTTTCCGGTCGAGAAGCTCAAGCCGCTGTTCGAGGTCGTGTATCCGTTTCCGGCCCTGACCCCGGAGTTGCTCGAGCTGGCGCGCTGGATGGCGGCGTACTACGTGGCGCCGCTCGACGGGATCATCGAAACGATGATTCCCGGGCCGGTGCGCGCGGGCGTTGGGCTTCGCCAGGAGCGGCTGGTGACTGTTGCCCGGGAGGTCCCGGAGGCCGAGCTCGAACAGGTGGCGCGCCGGGCGCCGCAGCAGGTCCGTGTGTACCGCTTCCTCGCGCAGCAGTTCAAGCCGCTGGCCCGGCCGTTGCTGGCGGCGCGGCTGGGAGTGACGCCTGCGGTGATCCAGGCGCTGGTCAAGCGCGGCTGGGTGTCCGAGAAGGTCCGGCGGGTGGAGCGAGTTGCCTACTCGGACGACTTTTCCTCGGCCGAGCGCGTCAATTCGAAGCCGCCTGAGCTCACGGTGGAGCAGGGGATCGCGGTGGCGGATGTGGATGCCCGGCTCGCGGAGGACAAGTTCGGCGTGGCGTTGCTTCACGGTGTAACCGGCTCCGGCAAGACGGAGGTATACCTGCGCGCGATCGAGCGCACGCTGGCGTCGGGCGGAGGAGCGATCTTCCTGGTGCCGGAGATCGCGTTGACGCCGCAGACCGTGGCGCGCCTGCGGTCCCGGCTCGAGGAGATAGCGCCGTCGCATCGGTGTGTCGTGTGGCATTATCACCTCACCGACGGAGAGCGCCTCGACGGCTGGCTGGCGCTGGCGAACGGCGAGGCGAAGGTGGTGGTGGGCGCGCGTTCGGCGATCTTCGCCCCCGTGCAGAACCTGCGGCTGGTGGTCGTCGACGAGGAGCACGAGCCCGCGTACAAGCAGGACGAGACGCCGCGTTATCACGGTCGGGACGTGGCGGTCATGCGCGCGAAGCTGGCCGGTGCCTTCTGCCTGCTGGGCTCCGCGACCCCTTCGCTCGAGAGTTATACGAACGCGTTGGCGGGGCGGTATCGCATGCTCCGCCTCACGAAGCGCATCGACTCGCGCCAGCTTCCCCACATCGACGTCGTCGACATGCGGATCGAGGCGGCGAGGCAGCGCGGGCTTCCGATCCTGTCGCGCAAGCTGGTGGATGCGATGCAGGGCCGGTTTGAGCGGCGCGAGCAGACGATCCTGTTCATCAACCGCCGGGGCTATTCCAGTTCGATGCAGTGCACGAAGTGTGGACACGTCGAGGAGTGTCCGCACTGCAGCATCGCGATGACCTACCATCGCAGCGACGAGACCCTGCGCTGTCACCTGTGCGGACACCAGCGCGGGGCGCCCGATCGCTGCCCCTCGTGCGGCACGCCCGAAATTCGCTGGCGCGGACTCGGCACCCAGCGGGTCGAGGAGGCCGTGCGCCGCGTGCTTCCCCGGGCGCGTATCGAACGGATGGATGCGGATACGATGTCGAAGCGGCACCGTTTCCGCGAGGTGCTGGGGGAGTTTCGGTCGGGCAAGATCGACCTGCTGGTGGGGACCCAGATGATTGGCAAGGGCCTGGATTTTCCGAACGTCACCCTGGTCGGCCTGATCGATGCCGACATCTCGATGCACGTGCCCGATTTCCGCGCGGGAGAGCGCACCTTCCAGCTGCTCGTCCAGGTCGCGGGCCGTGCGGGTCGCGGCGACCGCGCCGGCGAGGTCGTGGTGCAAACGTTCACCCCGCAGTCCGACGCGATCCAGTTTTCGCGCCAGGCGGATTTTGACGGGTTTGCGGAGCGCGAAATCGATATTCGCACGAAGTTCGGCTACCCGCCGGCCCGTCACCTGATCCAGCATCTCTTCCGGGGGCCCAACCCGGAGAAACTCGCGTTCGTGGCTGAGCAGTGGGCTCGCCACGTGGAGCAGGCGCTCGGCGGGCGCATCGAAATGCGCGGTCCCGCGCCGTCGCCGATCGAGAAGATCCAGGACGAGTATCGCTGGCAGCTGTGGTATTTTGTGGCGAGCGTGACGCGAATCGCGGCCGATCTCGCGCGCCTCCGCGCCGAGTTTCCCTGGCCGGAGGGAATGACCGAGATCCTGGATGTCGATCCCGCGAGCCTGGTGTAGTCGCAAGAACGCAACTGGAGTTTGAACCTGGATTCGGTGGGTGACGTGAACAGAAGCAGGGGTCGCGAAGGCCAAGCCGCCGTGAAATCCAAGCCCAAGACGCCAGGAATGCAGACACCGATCGGAGCGCGCCTCTAGGCGCACGCTACCCCAAGCCGATGCCCCTGAAACGTTGCGACTTTCGTGGCGATCCGGCCTGTAGCGGCCCGTGCCCGCGGTTCGACTGCGTTTCTTTCAGTCGCCGTGCGAGTGCGGGGCGGGCGCCAGGGCGTAGCCCTCGCCGTGCACGTTTCGGATCAGGGCTCCCACCTCGCCACCAAGCTTTCGGCGCAGGCGGTACACGTGGGTGTCGACGGTGCGAGTGGACGGGAAATGTTCGTAGCCCCACACGCTGTCGAGGATCCGCTCGCGACTGACGGGACGACCCTCGTTTTCGAGCAGCAATTCGAGAAGCGACCATTCGGTCTTGGTGAGTGAGAAGGGACGCCCGTCCTTGAGGGCGACCTTTTGGCCCAGGTCGACCTCGATGTCGCCCAGCCGACATGCCCTCTGACGTGCGGCGGTGCGCTCGCCCCGCCGGAGCAAGGCTGCGATGCGCGCCGTGAGCTCGCGGATGTCGAAAGGCTTGCAGAGGTAGTCGTCGGCGCCTTCGCCGAGCCCGCGGACGCGGTCCTCCACCGACTGGCGGGCTGTCACGAGGATGATGGCGCCGCCGAAGTGCGCCCGGCGCAGGGCTGCGCAGACCTCGAGACCGCTGAGCCCGGGAAGGTTGACATCGAGAATGGCGAGATCGGGGCGTTCCTCCATCGCGACGCGAAGTCCCTCGGCACCGTCGCGACATTCCGTCGCCCGATGACCCTGGGACTGGGCCACGGCCCGAAGCAGCGCCCGGGTGGTCGCGTCGTCTTCGACGATGAGGATTTTCGCCATGGGATTTCAGATAACGTAACGCTCGAGGAGTGCGCGTAAAGTGTCGGAATGTACCCATCGCGGGCGGCGGAAACTGCGCATGAGGTTGTGACCGCTTCGTGACACTTTCCGGAGCCAGTCAGGGCATAATGGTCGCATGAAAACGAAACTGGTGCCTCCGGGGCGGATTCTCGCGAGAACGGCGATCCTCCTTTTTCTGGTTAGCCTTTGTGCGATCGCGCTCGGGGTGGTGACGCACCATTTCGTGTCCGAAAGCCCCTGGTTGCTGGTGGGGTCGGTGGTCGGCGCTGCGGCGGTCTGCACCCTGGCGTTCTGGGAACTCTGCCGCCTGTACCTGCTGCGTCCGATGGGCGTTCGCATGGATGCGGCGGAGGAGATTCTGGAGCGAGCGGGCCTGATGCAGGAGGCCATGCGTCCGGCGCTCTCGATGCTGGCGGAGGGGCTCATTCGGCAGGATGCGATACTCGAGGAGGTTTCGGCGGAGCTCGTAGCCCGCCGGGGCCACGACCACGGTTCCAATTACACGTCGGCCAAGGGAGGACTTTCGCCGAGGAGCCGCCGACTCATGGCGACTCTGAAAGACCTGCGGCGGGATGCCGCATCCCGTGCGCAGATCGCGTCCACGCTGATGGCGGCGAATGAGTCGATCGGGCTGCGTCATTCCGAGCTTCACCGTGCGATCCGGGCCTTGCGTCGCATCATGAGAGGCGCGTCGCGCGATGCGGTGCATGCGGTGGAGGCTGACGAAGCCTTTGTCGCTGGCGCTGCCGACGAGACTGTCTCCCTGGGCGATCTCGCGGGCATGACCTTCGGGGGATACCCGGAGTCGGGTGTGCCGGGCGATGAGCCGGGCAAGCCCGCCGGAGGTGGCCATTCCTGGCCGGTGGATCCGGTGAAACCGCTGATGCCCGACTTCAAGCTCCCCCGCCATCAGGACCGGGGCCGCTTCGGCCCGAACTGACCGTTCCGAGACGAGCGCTGCGAGCCGGCCTTGCCGAAAAGGTTGTCCGCGCTAGGGGTGTCCGTTCGTGCAGAAACCGCTTTCGTTTCCGCGCCGATCGACCAGCATCCTCGGTCCGATGAGGATCTATTTCATGGGAATCTGCGGGACCGCGATGGGGAATGCGGCGCTGCTCGCGCGGGAGGCGGGGCACGACGTGCTGGGGTCCGATACCGGGATCTATCCCCCGATGAGCACGGTGCTCGCCGAGGCGGGGATCGAGCTCCATGAAGGGTACGATCCCGCGCGGCTGGAGCGGCTCGCGCCCGAGTGCGTCGTCATCGGCAACGCCATGAGTCGCGGAAATCCCGAGGTGGAGTGGCTCCTCGACCGCCGCGCGATTCCGTATCTTTCGCTTCCTGCGATGCTCCATGAGTTCGTCCTGAAGCGTCGCGACAACATCGTTGTGTGCGGCACCCACGGGAAGACGACCACCACCTCGCTGACCGCTTTTCTGCTCAGGGAAAACGCGCGCGATCCCGGCTACCTGATCGGCGGCGTGCCGATCGATCCGCCGGGAGGAAACCACCTCGGGGCGAAGTCGGATCCCTTCGTGATCGAGGGCGACGAGTACGATAGCGCCTTCTTCGACAAGCGCTCGAAATTTATCCACTACGCGCCGCGCGTCGCGGTGTTGAACAACCTGGAGTTCGATCACGCGGACATCTTCCGGGATCTCGCGGACGTCCAGAGGACCTTCCTGCACCTGACGCGGATCGTGCCGAAATCCGGCTGGATCGTGATGAACGGCGATGACGAGAACCTCCGCGCGCTCGGCGCCTTCCCCTGGACCCGCGTGGTCCGGGTCGGCGTGGGCGAGGGCAACGACGTGAGGATCGAGGGCTTTTCGGAGAACGCAGAGGGAGCTTCGTTTCGGCTCAGCTGGAGGGGACAGCCCTGGGCGGAAGTGACGTGGAAACTCCCGGGCCTATTCAATGCGCGCAATGCCGCCATGGCGGCGACTGCGGCGGGGCTTTCGTTGCTGCCCGGCGTGGATACAGCGGCGGCCGATCCCCGGGGGCTGTCGCTTGCGTCGCTCACCCGGTTTCGAGGGGTGAAACGCCGGCAGGAGGTCCTTGTGCGCACGGACGCGCTGACGGTGATCGAGGATTTTGGGCATCATCCCACGGCACTCGCGGAGACCCTGCGTTCGTTTCGCTCGCGATTTCCGGGCGCCCGCATCGCGGCGGTCTTTGAACCTCGAAGCAACACCGCGAGGACCCGCGCGCTCCAGGGCGGCTTCATCGAGTCGCTGGCATTGGCCGACGACGTCTACCTCGGGGCAGTCAATCGCGCCGAAAAACTCCGCGACGAGGAACGCTTTGACGTGAACGAGGTCGTCGCGCGCCTCGCCATGAAAGGCGTGGCCGGACGAGCGTTCGCGAGCAATCCCTTGCTGCTAGAGCGACTCAAGTCGGACGTGATCGCTGCTGGCCCCGCGTCGGGACCGAGGGTCGTCGTGTTCTTCAGCAACGGCAGCTTCGACGGGATCATCGCCGCGTTCGCAGCGGCGGCGAAGGCCTCGTGACACAGGTTTGAGCGGCCCGCGCCGGCACCCCGTTGCGTCGTCCGCGGTGTTGTGTAGGTTAAGGGAACCCCTCGCGCGCACCCCATGGCTTATTCCGAGTTTCACGCCGACTGGACCTGGAAATTGAAATCCAGTCCGGACGCGCTTTGGCCGCTCGTGGCGGACACGGAGCGGTTCAACCGGGACTGCGGCTTCCCCTCGGTGGAAATCCTTACCGGCGACGCCGTGCGCGGAGTCCAGCCGTCCGGGACTCGCCGGCTCAGGGCGCGGCATCTGGGCCTGGTGATCGAATGGGACGAACGCCCCTTCGACTGGGTCGTGCCCAGGAGCTTTGGCGTGATCCGGCGTTTCACGCGCGGACCGTTCACGGTGATCCGTGCCCGCTGCGACCTGACGCCGAGTGGCGACGGAGGTACGGAGCTTCGATATCAGACCTGGTTCATTCCGGCGGGCCCGCTCGGATGGCTGGCGCTCCGCGTCGGTGCGCACCACCTGCAGTTCCGGCTGCCGTTCGACCGCGTGTTCCGGCGGTACGACCAGCTGGCTGGCCGCGCGGTCAGGAAGTCCGACATCGTCGGCCCCGTGACGCTCGCCGGCGGGGCGCGCGACCGTGTCCAATCGATTGATACCTGGCTCAGGCGCGCCGGCCAGCCGCCGGAGCTGGTCGGGCGGCTGCTCTCGCGCGTGCTCGAGGCGGACGACCTGGCGCTCGTGCGCATGCGTCCGTATGCCGTGGCGGACGAGTGGGGGGCGGACCGACGGCGGGTGCTCACGCTGTTCCTTAACGCGACGCGGGCGGGGCTCCTCGACTTTTCCTGGGACATCCTGTGTCCGATGTGCCGTGGGGCGAAGTCGACGAATGCTTCGTTGTCCTCGCTGCCGGCGACCGTGCACTGCGATGCGTGCCAGATCGACTACACGAGCAACTTTGACCAGTCGGTTGAACTGACGTTTTCGCCCAATCCGGCGGTGCGCGCGGTCGCGCGGCAGGAGTATTGCATCGGGGGCCCGAGGCTCACGCCGCACATCGTCGCACAGCAGGCGTTGCAGCCCGGCGAGTTGGGCCGCCTCGCGCCCGCCCTCGAGCCGGGCCGCTATCGCGTGCGGGTACTTCGCACGGCGGGGCGGCAGCAGACGTTTCGCGTGGAGCCGGCGGCGAAGGCCGGGGTCCTGGCGCTCGACCTCGACGCCCTGGCGACGGGCGAGCCGGCGGTGGCGCCGGGGGCGGGGCTCGAGATCGCGAACCGAGGCGCCGAGCCGCGCGTGGCCGTGGTGGAGCGACTTGAGGGGGCGGACCAGTCGACGACCGCGGCGGAGGTTACCTCGCTGCAGCTGTTTCGCGACCTGTTCACGAGCGAAGTCCTGAGGCCGGGGGAGCAGATCTCGGTGGGGAGCGTGACGATCGTGTTCACGGACCTGAAGGGATCGACCCAGATGTATCGAGAGATTGGCGACGCGCCTGCGTTCAGCCGGGTGCTCACGCACTTCGACGTGCTGAGGACGGAGGTGGCGGCGGCGGGCGGGGCTATCGTGAAGACGATGGGCGACGCGATCATGGCGGTGTTCACGCGTCCGGCGCCCGCGCTGCGGGCGATCCTGGCCGCACAGCGCCGGCTCGCGCTCGCGGCCTCGGCGGCGCCGTGGGAGCCGCCTCCGGGCGTGGCCGGGCTTACGGAACCGCTGCGCCTGAAGGCGGGCGTCCATCACGGCCCCTGCATCGCGATCAATCAGAACGACCGCCTGGACTACTTTGGCACCACCGCAAACCTGGCGGCGCGCCTCTGCGAATTGAGCACCGGGGCGGACCTGGTGGTCTCGGACTCGGTCCGTGCGGACCCCGAGGTCGATGCGCTCCTGGCCGACGAAGAGTCCCGGGTTGGGTGTGAAATCGAAGATTCGACGCTGAAGGGGTTTGCGGATCAGACCTTCACGGTCTGCCGGCTTCGCCGAACCTGAAACCGCCCGAATTCGGCGCGGTGGGGATTGTCCTCAAAAATGGTCGGGCCGGTGAGATTCGAACTCACGACCTCTTGCACCCCATGCAAGCGCGCTACCAGGCTACGCTACGGCCCGAAACAAGAGGAGGGTCAAGAAGCGGGATGCCTCGTCGCCTTGCAAGAGAAATCTTAGGGGCTTTCCAGCGCTCATTTCGACGGGGCCCGCAAACCGCGGGCGGCATCTGCACGCTCGCCGCGTAACCGCTCTGTGGATTCGCGGGCGCGGATCAGAAATTGCGGGTGTAGCGGACGCCGAAGGGATCGACGAAGACGAGGCGGTCGTTCCTGACCTCGATCAGTCGAAGCCCGGTGGAGCGGTCGATGATGTCGTCGACCCTGTAGACGCGATCGTTGATCAGGACGCGACTTTCCTTTCCGTCGGCGCGGATGCCGAGGATCCTCAGGTTGTTCACGAAGGCCTGGACCTGGGGCGAACCCTTGGCGTTTTGGGAAGCGGGTGGAAAGGCGGTTGGGTCGGTGACCGCGTCCAGGGAAATCTGGGGCCCGGAGCCCGGAGTCGACGCGATGATCGGAGCCGGGTTGGCAGGCACGTTGGAGGGGATCGGCCCCGGGGGCGGCTGGGTCGGAGGCACGATGGATCCCGGCATCACTATCAGCGGGGCCTGTGCCTTTGCGACCTTGGCGGCCGGCGCGATTTTTGGGGTCGGCTTGGCCTCGATCAACACGGGAGGCTGGCTCGGAGCGGGTTTGGCCGAGACGACGGACGGCGCAGTTCCGGCGGTGTCCAGCACGTGCTTCGATGGCGGAACGGCGATGGCTGCGACGGGTTTGTTGACGATGCGCAGGGTGATGAAGACTGACGCGCAGACGAGCACGGCGGCGCCGGCGACGATCGCGACGAGCCGGCCGATTTGAGAGACCTTCTGCTTGCGCGTGGCTTCGGCCTCGGGGGTGGCAGAGGCGTCGGTCTGTCCGGCCTGTTCCCGGCGCATGCGCTCGGCTTTCTTGAGGGCGTCGTTGATCAGGCTCATCGCTAGAGTAAAGGTGGGCAGCGCGGTCAGGCCGTCAACCGCTTCATGTCCTTCACCGCGCGTCGGACGTCCCAGTAGGTGACCTCGTCGGACTCGCGGACGAAGGCAGAGAGCAGCGCCTTGTCGCAGAGGTTGTTTAGGACCCTTGGTATGCCGCCGCTGGCGCGATGGAGCACCCGGATGGCCCAGTCGGAAAAATAGGGTCGGCCCTGGGCTCCCGCGAGCGTGAGGCGGTGCTGGATGTAGTGCGCGGTGTCCTCCTGCGTGAGCGGCAGCAACTCGTAGTGGACGAGGATTCGCTGACGCAGCTGACGCAGTCCGTCCTGGGCGAGCACCGCCTTGAGCTCCGGCTGGCCCATCAGCACGATCTGGAGGAGCTTCTGGCGGTCGGTTTCGAGATTGGAGAGAAGCCGGACCTGTTCGAGCACGTGGACCGCGAGGTTCTGGGCTTCGTCGATGATCAGGACGATGTCGCGTCCGCGCTCGATCCGCTCAAGAAGCACGCGGTTGACCTGGGCGACGAGATCGACCTGGGAGCGCGCGAGTCTGGTCTCGCCGAGCTCCGTGAGGATGGCCTTGAGCATCTGGGTCTCGGTGACCCGCGGGTTGAGGATCAGCGCGGTGTCGAAGTGGGCGGGATCGAGCTCGTTCAGGAAACGCCGACAGAGCGTGGTCTTCCCGCAGCCGACCTCGCCGATCAGGGTGATGAACCCTTTTCGCTCCTGGACGCCGTATTTGAGGTGATTGAGCGCCTCCTGGTGCGTGGGGCTCAGGTAAAGAAAGCGGGGGTCCGGGGTGATGTTGAATGGAAGCTCCTTGAACCCGTAGAAGCTCAAATACATGGTGCCGAACGCTGCCGATCCGCGCCGCAAAAGGCACGCCAAAACGGCGGCGGTGGTTTGCCGGATTGTCCTTTACTCGCCCCCGCCCTTGCCGTGTTAGTGGGGCACTTTCCTTTCGTGAACGTCCGCCGTGTCATCGTCAGTCTCTACCTGCTGGTTTTTGTCGCCATCGTGGGGATGTCCACGGTGTTCTTCTGGCAGACGCGCGCGGAGTACCGGCGCCTGCAGCAGGTCGAGGCTCGGAGTCAGAAACGCCTCGCGGAGCTCCAGCTCCGCCTGAAGGAGCAGCAGAAGGTCCTGGATCGCCTCCGGCACGACCCGAAGTACGTGGAGCACGTCATTCGCAAGCGCCTGATGTACGCGAAGCCCGACGAGTTCATCTTCCGATTCGACCAATAGGCTGGGCGTAACCCGAAAGAGTGTCGGGTGCGGGAGAAATAGCGTTGCGGCGGTTCCCATGGCTCCGCTCAAATCGACGGCCATTCGCGCCTCCAACATGCCATCCCTCATCGACACATTTGCGGCAGCAGGACAAGGGCACGTCTTCGCCCATTTTGACCGCCTCCCGGCCGACGCCCAGCGGCGGCTTCTGGCGGAAGCTGGCGAGATCGATCTCGGTGAGATCGACCGCCTTGTGAAGTCGCTCGTCAAGACGGGCTCGGCGGCGACGGTCGACCTGACGGACCTGTCGCCGGCGCCCTTCGTTTCGCTTCCGGAGCGGGGCGGCGACCGGGCGGCCTGGGACCGCGCGACGGCGGCGGGCGAACAGGCGCTGCGGGCCGGCCGCGTGGCCGCGTTCACGGTGGCGGGCGGGCAGGGCACGCGGCTCGGTTACGACGGGCCGAAGGGCACCTATCCGGTGACCCCTCTGAGCCGGAAGTCGCTCTTCCAGGTGTTTGCCGAGAAGATCCGCGCCGCCGGACTCCGGTACGGCCGGCCGATCCACTGGTTCATCATGACCAGCCACCAGAATCACGAGGCGACCGAGGCGTTCTTTGCCGAAAACCGGTTCTTCGGCCTGGACTCGGGACGCGTGCATTTCTTCCGCCAGGGCCGTATGCCCGCCGTCGATTTCGATGGCAGGATCCTGCTGGCCGAAAAGGACTCAATCGCGATGTCGCCCGACGGTCACGGCGGCTCCCTGCGTGCGCTGGCGCGAAGCGGAGCGCTGGACCTGATGAAGGCCGAGGGCGTGGATGTGATCAGCTACTTCCAGGTCGACAATCCCCTCGTGCGATGTATCGACCCCGCCTTTGTCGGCTGGCACCTGCTTTCGAACTCCGAGATGTCGAGCAAGATGGTGCCCAAGGCTTACGCGGGCGAGAAGGTCGGGCACTTCTGCATCCAGCGTGGCCGGCTTGTGGTTGTGGAGTACTCGGACCTGCCGGTGGCGATGCAGCAGGAAGTCGATCCGTCGACGAAGGCGCTGCGGTATCTCGCCGGCAGCATTGCGATCCACGTGCTCGACCGCGAATTCGTGCGCCGGATGGCGTCGGGCTCCGATGCCGCGCTGCCGTTTCACCGGGCCGACAAGAAGATCCCCTGCGTCGACGCGGCGGGGAATGCGGTTCGTCCTGAGAAGCCCAACGGCGTGAAATTCGAGATGTTCGTCTTCGACGCGCTGCCGTTCGCACACAATCCGGTGGTGATCGAGACGGGTCGCGCCGATGATTTTTCGCCCGTGAAGAACGCGGAGGGCATCGATTCGCCAAAAACCTGCCGCGAGGATCAGCTGCGTCAGTTTGCCCGTTGGTTCAAGGCCGTGGGCGCCCCGATCCAGGTGGATGCGACGGGACTGCCGACGATCAGCCTCGAGGTGTCGCCACTGTTTGGCGACGACGAGCGCTCGTTCACGGAGGCCTGGGCGAAGTTGAATCCCAAGCCGGAGCTTCGCGACGGCCTGCGCCTTTGATCGGGTGCGGACAGACCACCAAGGAATCGTAAATTTCATGAACACCCTAGAGACCATCACGAAGGCCGCGCAGTCGGGACAGCTCATGTCCAGCACCGCGGAAAACCTGGCCGCCTGGCTTCAGGCAGGGCTCCCGGCATGGGCAGTGTCGAGCATCGACGAACTCGTCGCGCAAGGCGCCTGGTCGGAGCTCAACGATCGCTTCTACCGCTACCTCGAGTTTGGCACCGGTGGCATGCGCGGACGCACGGTCGGTGTGGTCAGTACCCAGGCCGAGAAGGGCGCCGGCGGGCCCAACGGAGCCCCTGAGCATGCCGCGATCGGCTGCAACGTCCTCAACGACTTCACGCTCGTTCGCGCGACCCTCGGGCTCTTCCGGCATGTGAAGGGCTACCTCGACGCGGCCGGCACCTACGACGCCCCGAAACTCGTCATCGCGCACGACGTGCGGCACTTCTCCCGGCATTTCTGTGAGCTCGCCGCGTCCACCTGGACCCGGCTGGGCGGCGTGGCCTTTATCTTCGACGGCCCGCGCTCGACGCCCCAGCTCAGCTACAGCGTCCGCTGGCTCAAGGCCCACTGCGGCGTCGTCATCACCGCGAGCCACAATCCGCCGCACGACAACGGCTTCAAGGCCTACTTCTCCGATGGCGCCCAGGTGGTGGCGCCGCACGACAAGGGCATCGTCCAGCAGGTCAACGCAGTTCCGCTCGCGGACCTGCGGGCCTATCTCGACAAGGACATCTCTCGCGTCATTCTCCTCGGGGCGAAGGCGGACGAGGCGTATCACGCCGTCGCCTACAAGACGATGCTCGATCCCGAGCTCTGCCGCAGGGCCGGGGTGCGCGTCGCGTTCACGAACATCCACGGCACCGGCGCCGTCGCCAGCGTGCCGCTGCTGCGGAAGGCCGGCTGCGAGGTGCACGTGGTGGCCGAGCAGGAGGCCTTCGACGGACGCTTCCCGACCGTGAAGTCGCCCAACCCCGAGAACGCCGAGGCGCTGGCGATGGCCGTGAAGCTCGCCGAGACCAAGGGGCTCGACCTCGTTGTCGGCACGGATCCCGACTGCGACCGCATGGGCTGCGCCGTCCGCGACCGCGACGGCCGGATGGTCCTGCTCACCGGCAACCAGATCGGCTCGCTCATGGCGGAGTATCGCCTGAGCAAGTACAAGGAGATGGGCTGGATCCCGAAGGGCGGCTCGGACCGCGTCGCGATCGTGAAGACCTTCGTCACGACCCAGCTCCAGGACGCGATCGGCCGCAGCCACGGCGTGAAGGTCATCAACACCCTCACGGGTTTCAAGTGGATCTGTTCGAAGCAGCTCCGGTATGAGAACGCGCTCAAGTCGGCCATGCTCGCCGAGGGTATCGCGCTCGACTACGACGCGACGCCGTTCGAGACGCGCGCCCGGCTGCTCCAGGAAAAGAGCACGTTCTACGCCTTCGGCTGCGAGGAGAGCTACGGCTACCTCGGCAACGACTTCGTGCGCGACAAGGATGGCAACGCCGCGTGCCTGATGATGGCCGAGATCTGCGCGCACGTGAAGAGCCTGGGACAGACGGTGCCCGAGTACCTGGATTCGATCTACCTCAGGAACGGCTTCTACCAGGAGGGCGTGATCAACCTGTATTACGAAGGCGCGACGGGCGCTGCGAAGATCCGCCGCATCCTCGACACGTACCGCTCGTCGCCCCCGAAGGCCTTCGGCGAGGTCGCGGTGACGAAGTTCACGGATTTCGGTGTCGAGGTCGTGAACGATCCCGACGGTGAGCAGATCCCGAAGCAGGACCTGTATTTCGTCACCCTGTCCAACGGCATGAGTTTCGCCGCCCGCGGTTCGGGCACGGAGCCGAAGATGAAGTTCTACATCTTCGCGCGGGCGGACGTAAAGAGCGCGTCCGAGCTGGCCGCGGTGAAGGCTGCGGTGAAAGTCGATCTCGATCGGATGAAGGCTCTGATCGAGGCCGACGCGAAGGCCCGCGCGGAGGGCTGAGACCCTATCCATTCCAACAAAAAGCCCGGCCTTGGTGGCCGGGCTTTTTTGCGCGGTGCGCGCTCAGAGGAGCAGCAGCGCCGGGGATTCGATCAGGCGTTTGAGGGCGCCCAGGTACTGGGCCCCGATGGCGCCGTCCACGACCCGGTGGTCGCAGGAGAGCGTCAGCGACATGCGCTGGCCGACGACGATGGCCCCGTCCTTGACCACGGGCTTCTCGACCGTGGTGCCGACGGCCAGGATGGCTGCGTTGGGCGGGTTGATGATGGCGTTGAAGCGCGTGATGCCCATCATGCCCAGATTGGATACGCAGAAGGTGCCGCCCGTGAACTGCGCGGGCTGGAGCTTCTTGTCCTTGGCGAGTTTCGCGAGCTGCTTGGCCTCGGTGCTGATCTGGAACAGCGATTTCGCGTGGGCGTCACGGATGACCGGAGTGATGAGACCGTCCTCGATCGCGACGGCCATCGAGACATGGGCGCCGCCGTGGTAGCGGATCTGGGTGCCTTCCCAGGACGCGTTGACCGCGGGGACTTGCCGAAGCGCCTCGGCGGAGGCCTTCAGGATGAAATCGTTGACGGAGAGCTTCACGCCTTCGCCTTCGAGGGCGGTGTTGAGCTGCTTGCGCAGATCGACCACCGGACCGGCGTCCACCTCGATCTCGAGGTAGAAGTGGGGCAGCTGGGTCTTCGACTCGACGAGGCGGCGTGCGATGGTGCCGCGCATGTTGGAGACCGGAGCGACCCGCTCGACCTGGATGGGTCCGCGCGCCACGGAGGAACCCGAGGAGAGCAGGGCACCCGAGGACTTGGGTGCGGAAACGCCGCTCTTTTCGGCGGCGAGCACGTCGGCGCGCACGATGCGTCCACCGGGGCCGGAACCCTGGATCAGACGGAAATCGATGCCCTTTTCCTGGGCGATCTTGCGGGCGAGGGGAGAGATCTTGACGCGGCCCGCGGGAGCGACGGGAGCCGGCTGGGCGGGGGCTGCCGGGGCGGCGGGCTGGGCGACCGGAGCGGGTTCATGGGCCGGCGCCGCAGCGGGAGCGGGGGCAGCTGCCGCAGGAGCGGGCTTGGGAGCTGTGGCGGGCGCCTCGACGGTCTCGCCGGGCTTGCCGATCGCGCACAACGCGGCGCCGATCGCGACCTGGGAGCCTTCGGAGGCGAAGATCTTGACGAGCGTGCCGTCGAAAAACGACTCGAGCTCCATCGTCGCCTTGTCGGTCTCGACCTCGGCGAGCATGTCGCCGCTCTTCACCGCGTCGCCTTCTTTCTTCTTCCATTTGACCAGCGTGCCCACCGTCATGGTGTCGCTGAGCTTTGGCATATCGATGATCTGGGCCATAGGGAGGCTGGGTTTGATTTTGCCTGGGTGCGGTGCGCGTTGCTCAGCGGCAGACGCCGAGGGCGGCGGTCAGGATGCGCTGCGGGGTTGGCAACTGCTCCTTTTCCATCGGCGAGCTGTAGATTTGGGGTGCGTCGATTGCGGATACACGCTTGATGGGGGCATCAAGGTCGTCGAATGCCTTGTCCTGAATGATGTAGGCGATCTGGGCGTCGACGCCGCAGAACGGTTTGTTCTCCTCGACGAGGAGGACGCGGTGCGTCTTGCGGACGGACTTGAGGATCGTCTCCTCGTCGAGCGGACGAATGGAGCGCAGGTCCACCACCTCGGCGGAGATGTTGTGTTTCTCCTGAAGGAGGTCCGCGGCCTTGAGCGACTGGATGACCGCGCGACCGTGGGCGATGATCGTGAGATCCTTGCCCTCGCGCTTCACGTCGGCCTTGCCGAGGGGAATCAGGTATTCCTCGGCGGGAACCTCCATCTTGTCGTTATAAAGGATGGTGTTCTCCATGAACATCACCGGGTCGTTGTCTCGGATCGCCGCCTTGAGCAGGCCCTTGGCGTCGTAGGCAGTGGCGGGGACGACGACCTTCACGCCCGGGTGATTCGCGCAGACGTTTTCCGGCGTGTGGCTGTGGGTGGCGCCGACATTCGTGCCGCCGTTTGCGGGACCGCGGATGACGATCGGGCAGTTGATCTGGCCGCCGGACATGTAGCGGACGTTGGCTGCGTTGTTCAGGATCTGGTCGAAGGCGACCGAGTAGAAGCTCCAGAACATGAGCTCGATCACCGGGCGGAGGCCGAGCATCGAGGCGCCAACGCCCAGGCCGATGAAGCCGGCCTCGCTGATTGGGGTGTCGACGATGCGCTTCGGTCCGAATTTGGCGAGCAGGCCCTCAGAGACCTTGTAGGCCCCGTTGAACTGGCCGACTTCCTCACCCATGAGGAAGACGCGCGGGTCGCGCTCGAGCTCTTCGGAAAGAGCCTGATTCAAAGCTTCGCGGTACGTGATGACAGGCATGGAAAGGGAAACGTTGGTGGGTGACGGTGTGCCGCGCGATTACTCGAAGATGATCGTGCCCTGGGAGACCTTTTGGGACGGATTGTCCTCTTCCCAATAGATGTCCTTGGTAATGTCCTCGACGGTTGGGTACGGGCTGGCCTCGGCGAATTCGGCGGCCGTGTCCGCTTCGGCGCGCGCCTCGCCGTCAATCTTTTCGATGATCTCGTTCGTGAGGACGCCTTCGGCCTCCAGGCAGGCGCGGAACAGGTTGATCGGGTCCTTGGTGCGCTGGTACTCCTCGATCTCGGTCTTGGACCGGTAGGTCTTATCCGGATCTGCAACCGAGTGACCGCGATAGCGGTAGGTATCGATCTCGAGCACCGAAGGTTTGTTCTGCTCGCGGGCGAGGGTCAGGTACTTGTCGGCCTTCTCGCGAACCTCATAGACGTCGTGACCATTGCACACGTCCCAGGCCATGCTGTAGCCGGCGGCGCGTTCGGCGAGGGTCTGGCCGGCCGACGAGCGCTCCTGGCTGGTGCCCATGGAGTAGCGGTTGTTCTCGATTACGAAAATCACCGGCAGATTCCAGAGGGCAGCCAGGTTGAAGGCTTCGTGCACGGCGCCCTGGTTCACGGCGCCGTCGCCCATGAAGGCCATCGCGGCGCCTTTCAGACCGAGGTATTTCACGCCGTAAGCCAGGCCTGCGCCGAGGGGAATCTGGCCGCCCACGATGCCATGGCCACCCCAGAAGTTCTTGTCGGGCGCGAAGTAGTGCATCGAACCGCCCTTGCCTTTGGAGCATCCGGTGACTTTGCCGAAGAGCTCGGCCATGAGGGCCTTGGTGTCCATGCCGACGGCGATGGCGTGACCGTGATCGCGGTAAGCGGTGATCACATGGTCATCCTTTTGCATCATCGAGCAGCATCCAACGGCGACGGCCTCCTGGCCGATGTACAGGTGCAGGAACCCGCCGATCTTGCCCGCCTGGTAGGCGCGCAGGCTGCGCTCCTCGAAGCGTCGTATGCGCACCATCTGGCGATACAAGTCGATCTTCTGTGACGGCTTGAGAGCCTTGTTCACAGCGGCGTTCACGAAGGGCGAAATGTGCGGCGAGGCAGCGGGTTCGCGTTGGGAGTCTGCGGACGGTTTACTCACGTGAAAAGAGAGGGTTCTGCGAAATGGGAATTGGCGATCGAGTCAGCAAGAATTCTCCAGTTAGTGCGATGGTATCAGAAACGCAAATCGCGAAGTGGAACCGGGCCGGCCCGGCGCTACTAGGTCAGCGTCGCCCACCCGGGGGCATCGCTTCTTCGACGTCGACCACGAGGCCGCCCGGTCGGGAGCAGTCGACCCGGAGGGCGACGAAGCCGTCACGATGCTGGTCCCAGATGTCCCACAGCGCCTGCCGGTCGGTCTCGGGAATGGAAAGGTCCCCGACGGCAGAGCGCGGGTGAAAACCGAAGTCGCCTTCGTCGATGTTGTTGGGAAGCGAGGAGATAGGCTTTCGGCAGCGGAACAGAAAGAGCAGCCAGTGTGCCTCGCCCTCGTAGGCCTTCTCGGAGATCATTGCGAACAGGTGAAAGTCCGAAATGCGCGTTTCGAGCCCGGTCTCCTCGTGGGTCTCGCGAACGGCGCACTCGAACGGTGACTCGCCTTGGTCGGTTTCGACCTTGCCACCGATCGGGCTCCAATTGCCGAAATTTGGCGATTTCCGGCGTTTGATGAGTAACTGCTCGCCCTGTTCATTCTCGATGAAGACCAGCACGGCGAGCTTGTGCTTGAGGGTTGGGACAGGGGCCATGGGACGCGTTCTGCACAACACCCCATCCGCACAGGAGTGCAAGCCCGTCCGCGGCTTTGGGAACCGTTGAACACTGGCGGGGGGAACGGTATCCAAAATTACCGATGCGACAAAAATCAGCTGATCGGTATCGACTCCCCGCCCGCCGGCTCCTTTGATGCGGAAAATTGGCGAACACCCGTGCGGATGAGTCTCGGCAAAGCGATAAAACCCATGCGATTGCGACTGACCTGTCTGGCGGCGGCCGCAGTGCTTGGCGCGATGGCGTCCCGGGAGTTGCAGGCGCGGGAACGCAAACCCGATGCGACTGACGTGAAGATCCGCCTGATGTCGGAGGCGCTCGAGGCGCGCGACACGGGCGATTTCCAGGTCGCGCTGACGAAGCTGGCCGACCTCGCTCGTCTGGCGCCGAACGATCCGCAGATCACGAGGCTGATCCAATCGGTCGAAAGGCTCCAGCAGGCTGCCTTGCACCCGACGCCTCCGCCTCCGCCGCCGGCTCCGATCGGCGATTCGGGATTGCCGGCCGCACCGGCGCCGACGGCGACCCCGCAGCCGGCCCCGACGCCCGATCTCCTGTCAACGCCCGCGCTGCCGGCCATCTCGGATCTCGCGACCCCGTCGCTGCCCGCCGCGCCGTCGCGGCTCTGGCGCGCCACCGACGCTGATGCGGCGCAGCTGGCCGCGGACGAGACTGCGCGGCTGAACGAGGACATGGTGCGCGTCGAACGCCGTCTCGCGCATGCGCGAGACCTGATCGCCGAGGACCGTCATCGCGAGGCCCTGAAGGAGCTGCGCCAGATCGAGTCCGTCCTTCCCTCCAATCCTCTGACCGAGCCGCTCCGGCAGAAGATCAGTGCCGCACTGGTCGACGTGGAGCATCGTCTGCGGGTGGCGGCGATATCCGTCGACGATATTCCCCCGGTGCTTTCGATCCAGTATGGCGGCGCCGCTTCGACCGAAGCCGCGAGGCCGGCGGACGCGTATTCACCTCCCTTGGACATTGAGCTGGAGCTGCTCGAGGTGCCGAATGCGGTCGTCGACGATGTGCGTGCGGCGTGGGCGGGACTCGCACAGCGTGCGCGTGAACGCAGGGGCCGAATTCTCCTGGATCGCAACGGCAGGCCTGAATACCAGCGTCCGGGGCGCACGCTGTTGAGTTCCGACCAGGTTCGGATCTACAAGGCCATCGTCGCCGGCAGCTCGAAGGAGTCCGCGGCGTTCGCACCGGTTTCAACGGGCGCGATGGGGTTCTCCGCCAACTTCGATCCCGACCTGCTGGTCCGCACCCTGGCTGCCATGAAGGGGTGCCGGCTGCTCGCGTCGCCACGCCTGTCCGTCGAGGCAGGCGAGCCCACGACGCTCACGTTGAAGACGCAGGCCTCCCGGTCGGATGCCGCGGTTGACGCGGACGCGCGGTCGGGACGCGACACGCTGCTCCCGCAATGGAAGGTTGTGCTGACGCCGACTGTGGGCGCCGACGCCAGGGTCGATGGGTTGCGCTTCGACCTGCAGGCCTCAAGCTACCAGGGGATCGTGTCGCAATCGCCTCGCGAGACCCGCACGGAGCAGGGGAGGCGGACCGATGCGCAGGGACCGGCGGCGGAGACCATTTTCGGCGGCGCCCGGTCGGCGGGAGTCGCGCGGCTTCGGGCGGGGGAGACGCTAGTGCTGGTCGGCATGCCGCAGGGCTTCTGGGCAGGCAGTGCGTTCGATGTGGGCAGTCCGCTCGACCGGGTTCCGTTGCTGGGGCGGTGGCACCGCGCGGTCGCCCTGTGGAACCGGGATCGGGACATGGTGCTCATCGTCAGAATCCTTCCGGCCCGTCATCCAATTCCGCCCAAGGCCTGAGCCTTCAGCGTATGACCAGGTAGGCGGCCAGCATGACGGCGTAGGTGGCGACATAGAGCCCGCTCTGGGCGAGCACGCCGATCAGCTGCCGTGGTGCGGCCGTCGGCACGAGGCGGCGGCACAGGCTCCAGGCCCAGGCCGCGAGAAGGACGAAGGGAGCTAGCAGTAGGGGCTGTAGCGCATAGCCGTCCGCGACCAGGAGGAACGGAACGGCAAGGGCGAGGATGTGGGCGGCAGCAAACTGGGCTTTCGCGAAGCCCCGGCCAAACCGCACGACCGTCGTCCGCTTGCCGGCGGCGCGATCGGTGTCGGCATCGCGATAGTTGTTCGCGACGAGGATGTTCGCTGCGAGCAGCCCGACCGCGGTGGAGACGAGGATCGAATCGGCGCCCACGTGGGCATTTTGCACGTAGACCGTCGCGCAGACGGCGACCGGGCCGAAGAAGATGAAGACGAAGACGTCGCCGAGGCCGTAGTAGCCGAGAGGATACGGACCGCCCGTGTAGAGAACCGCTGAAAGCAGGGCGGCGACGCCCACGACCAGGAGGGGAATGCCGCCATAGGGAAGCAGTCCGAGCCCCACCACAAAGGCGGCGGCGCAGGTGAGCCAGGTGGCCCTGAGCATTGCGGCGGGCGAGACGAGTCCGGCGGCCACCGCGCGCCGCGGCCCGACCCGCGCCGCCGTGTCTGCGCCCTTCACGAAATCGTAGTAGTCGTTGGCGAAGTTCGCGGCGATCTGGGCGAGCACCGCGAATCCCAGGCAGAGGGCGAGCGGCAGCGGTCGCAGCGCGCCGTCGCGGCGCGCCAGGGCGGCACCCGCCACCACGGGCGCAAAGGAGACCGGCAGGGTCCGGGGACGGGTGGCGGCGAACCAGGTGCGGAACGGGGAGGGAGCTTCGGACATGGCTGTCAGGCGCGAGCGTGGTGCTTGAGGCCCGAGAGGGGGCGGCGAAGGATGACGCTGAGGAGAATCGGCAGCGCCGCGGTGGCGAGCGGGAGCACGAACAGGTGGTCCCCCAGGCCGAAGACCGCCGAGTGAAAACCGGCCGTGCAGAGGGCCATCGCGACGAGGAAGGTCGCCGGGTTGGGAAGAAGCGGATTGAGTACCCAGGCCGCGACGAACCCGAGCGCGGCGGGCAGCACCCCGTCGATGCCGGCATTAATTCCGGCAATGAAGAACACCGGCGCGTAGAGCGACACCCGCTCTTCGATGCGGACCGTCTGGATCAGGATCGCCAAGGCCAGGATCGCGGCCTGCAGTGCGACCGCGCCGGGATTCGGGGATTGTGCGACGATGCACACCGACACGACGCAGATCGAGCCGACGCCGGCCCGGAGCAGGTCGATGTAATTGCGGACCTTCCTGAACTCCTCCCTCATGCGCAGACCGTGGTCGCCCGGCTGACGCTGCAGCCTGGGGCTTGTGGTGTCGTGTCCACGCTTCGATCTCCGGCCTACGGTGAACCCACGCCGTAGGATCTGGCGTGGGATGAGCAGGAGGGCCAGGGTCAGGAGAAGGTAGGGGATGTCGATTTTCACTCGGGGGATGGGATTGGGACGGACAGTGAAAGGGAACGGCGCGGCCTGGTGTGTCAGCCTGCGGCGCGGACCTCGGGCGGGCGGGGCGCGGGCTTCATCGGATGGTGAAGCCGGCAAACTCCCGGCCGGATTTGCGGGAGCTGCGCTCGATCTTGCGGATGTAGCCGTGCATCCGGGACGAGAGTTCCTCCACGAAGGCGTCGATCTCGGCGCGCGCACCCTCCACCTCGAGCTGCACGCGACCGTCGGGAAGATTGCGCACGTATCCGGAGACTTCGTACTCGCGCGAGACCTGGAGCGTCGAGTAGCGAAAGCCGACGCCCTGCACGCGTCCCGTGAAGTAGATGAGGTCGTGGTCGACGAGGTCCATGGTCCGCGAGGTTCGACCGTGGCTCATTCCTTGTAGTCGCGCCGCAGGTTGCTCGGCATGATCCCGAGCTCCTCGCGATACTTGGCCACTGTTCGCCGGGCGACGGTGAGCCCCTTTTCGGTGAGTTTGGCCACGATCTCCTGGTCGCTCAGCGGCGACGACTTGTCCTCGAGGGCCACCAGGTCGGCGATCATCTCCTTGACGCTCTTGTTGGAGACGGAGGCGCCGCTCTCATTCTGGTACCCCGGCGTGAAGAAGAACTTCATCTCGAACACACCGTGAGGCGTGCGCATGTACTTGTTGGCGATCGCGCGGCTGACGGTGGTCTCGTGCACGCCGACCGTGTCGGCGATCTGGGTCATCGTGAGCGGCTTCAGGTGCGACACTCCGTGTTCGAAGAATTCCTCCTGGACGCGCACGATCTCGCGGGCGATCCGCTCAATGGTCTGCTGGCGCTGCTCGATCGAGCTGATGAGGAACTTTCCCGAGCGCATGCGCTCGCGCAGGTAGTCGCGCTCCTGCTTGCTCAGCTGGCCGCGTGCAATCATCTCGCGGTAGGTGCTGGAAATGCGAAGGCGCGGAATGAAGTCGTTGTTGAGGATGACGACCCACTTGTCGCCGTCGCGCTCGACCGTGACGTCCGGCGCGACGACCCGGTTGCTATCGGACGCGAAGCGGCGGCCCGGGGCGGGGTCGAGGGTTCCGATCTCCTCGATCGCGGTCTGGATCTCGTGCAGCGGCGCGCCGAGCTTCCGGGCGATCTCCGGAATACGTCGCCGCGTGAGGAGCTCGAAATGGTGCTTGATGATGCGTGAGGCGAGCGACTCGGTGCGGCCTTTCGCGGTAAGCTGAGCGAGCAGGCACTCGGCGAGATTCTGCGAGCCGATGCCGGCGGGCTCGAACTGCTTGAGCGTCTTGACCGCCTCCTGCACCGACGCCAGCGGAAGGCCGGTCTGGAGGGCGATGTCGGGGGGGGGCTGGGTGAGGAAGCCCCGGTCGTCTAGGGAGCCGACGAGGTAGCGGATCGCTTCAAGCACGGAAGGTTCCAGGTCTGCGAGCTCGGCCTGGCGAACGAGGTGTTCCTGCAGCGAGACCTCGCTGACGAGGGAGTCGAAGAAATGCTGGCGCCGTTCGGCGTCCTCGGACGTGTAGGGCTGCGCGCCGCCGGCCTGCGACATGTAATCGCGCCAGTCCTCGTCGAGTTTCCCGAGAACCTCGAACTCCTTGGAGAAATCCATCTCCTCGCGCCGTTCGTCCTCCGCCTGGTCGCGCTCGGACAAGTCGGATTTTTCCTTCGGTGCCGGTTCGTCGGAGTCGAGGCTCGTGTTCTCCATGGGGAGCTCCTCGAGCACGGGATTGGCCTGGAGCTCTTCCTGGATGACGGTGCGAAGGTCCAGCGCCGCGACCTGAAGGATCTTGAGCGACTGGCGCAACTGAGGCGCCAGGACGAGCTGCTGCGACTGGCGCTGCTGGAGATGCTGTCCGAATCCTGTGCCGCTCATGCAGTGAGCCTCCCGGGTGCGAAAGTCTCGTCGTCGCCATGGGGGGCCTTGGCGATCAGGTTCCTGAGGTACTGCCCGAGCTTCTCATTCGTCGGGCCGTAGCCATCACTGTATAGGTACATCTCGAGATCGGTCATCATCTCTGCGGCGCTCTGGTAGCGCCTGGCGCGATCGCGGGTGAGGGCACGCTGAAGAATCGCCTCAAGGCGGACCCCAACCTCGGGTCTCAACGCAGAAAACCGTGGGATCTCCATTGCAAGTATATTGCGTCGCGATTCCTCGCGTGTGGCGCCACGGAATACGTTTCGTCCAAGGAGGAGCTCGGAGAGCACGATCCCAAGGGCAAACAGGTCGGCCCGTGCGTCGGTGACCGACCGGGTCGCCTGCTCGGGTGACAGGTATTCGTCCTTCCCCGCGATGACCTTGCCTTCCTCGTTGTACATGAGGTCCAGGGCCTTCGCGATGCCGAAGTCGGTCAGTTTTACGTCACCCTCGAGCGCAATCATCACGTTTCTCGGTCCGATGTCGCGATGCACGATGCCCAGGGCGCGGCCATCGAGGCCCAGTTTCTGGTGGGCGTAGGCGAGACCACGCGCGATTCGGGAGACGATGAACGCCGCAAGATCGCAGGGGACCTTCCGGCCCAGGGCGACGTGGCGGTCCAGGAACTGTTCGAGATTCACCCCGCTCACCAGCTCCATCACCATGAAGTATCCGCCGTCCGATTCTCCCAGGTGGTAGGTCTGGACGATGTTGGTGTGGATGAGGTCGGCCACGAGCCGGGCTTCGCCGATGAAATTGCGCTGAAACGCCTCGATGGAGGAGTACTCCTCTCGGATCAGCTTGATCGCCACCCGCTTCTCAAAATCACCCGCGCCGCGCTGCACGCCTTCGTACACCAATCCCATTCCTCCCTCGGCGATCTTCCGGGTTAACTCGTAGGAGATGATGTTAGAAAGTGACTTTGTTGCGGCCACGGCATTAAAATTGCTGCAGCAGTCGGTCGATGCAAGCGCGGAGATGTCCCGCGGGGGTGGTAGAAGGGATTCTCACGCACCGCCAGGAGGTATTCAGAATCCGGATTCAGATGCGCTCAGGCTACAGCCTCGTGGAGTGCGACGATGCCCAGGGAGAGGGCCTTGGCGGACACCGAAGAGAAGCCGGCGGCGGCGATTTCGCGGGCGAGCTCGGCGCGTCCCGGGAAGCTCTCGATCGTGCGGTTGAGGTAATCGTAGGCGGCCTTGTCGCCGGTGATGAGCGCCGCGAACCGGGGCAGGATGTGCCGCAGGTAGAAGAGGTACGCGGGGCGGAACCAGGCGTGGGGCTGGGAGAACTCGAGCACCCACAGGCGCCCGCCCGGCCGGAGCACGCGGCGCATCTCGCGCAAAGCGACGGCACGGTCCGACATGTTGCGCAGCCCGAACGCGATAGTGACGCCGTCCACGCAGGCATCGGACAGTGGCAGGGACATGCCGTCGCCCTGCTGAAACCGGACACGCCCGTAGCGATCGGCGTCCCTGAGGCGCTTGATCTCGGCCTGGTCAAGCATCGGCTGGCAGAAATCCATCCCGAGAATCCCGACCCGGGGGGGCAGCCCCCTCGCGAGTGCAAACGCCACGTCCCCGCTGCCGGTGGCCAGATCCAGCATTTCGGTCGGACCCGCTTTGGCGACCGCCCACACCAGCCGTTTTCTCCACCACAGGTCCAGCCCTCCGCTCAACGCGCGGTTGGCCACATCGTAGCGCCCCGCGATTCGCGAGAACATGGAGTTGACGGCCTTTGGGTCGGGCATGCCTTTTCGAAAACCACCGGGCGCCCGCGGGCAAGTTCGGAAAAGAGGATCAACAACTTACGTAAAAATACCCCGGATTTTTCCGCGACTTCTTATTGACCTAATCCATAATGCGTAAATAACTTAACGCGTTTTAACGCTTCAGTAAAAGGAACCATATGTCCACTAACCTCACGAAACGCGAGATCGTCCTCGATATTTATAAGAAGACAAACTTCCCACAGAAGCAGATTGTGGAGACTGTTCAATTGACCCTCGACATCATCCAGAAGGCCCTGGCGGATGGACGGAATGTCGAACTCCGGAATTTCGGCGTGCTCGAAGTGCAGCGGCGCAAGTCGCGCATCGGCCGCAATCCGAACAAACCGGAGGCCGAGGTCGTGATTCCCGAACGCGCGGTCGTCAAGTTCAAGGCCGGCAAGATCCTCAAGCAACAGTTGGGCAAGATCGACTTGGGACAGCTTTAAGACGTCTTCCCTCCTCGAACCGAACCGGGCCCCCAAGCCCGGTTCAGTTTTTTGGGGACTTTTGGATGGCGCAGGACGGGGGAATTTCGCAACGCTCTGGCCTGTATGCCGACGTTTCAGACCCTGCCTGGATTCCGCGAGTTCTATCCGGACGTGCTCGCCCGGCGCAATCACCTGTTCAAGGTGTGGCGCCAGACTGCCGTGACGTTTGGATTTCAGGAGTACGATGCGCCGGTGCTGGAGCCGCTCGACCTGTATCGCACGAAGTCGGGGCCGGAGATTGAACAGCAACTATTTAGTTTTACCGACAAGGGTGGGCGTGAAGTGGCGCTGAGGCCTGAGATGACCCCGACGGTGTGCCGTCTGGTGGGCGAGCAGGCCGCAACCCTGAAACGGCCGATCAAGTGGTTTTCGATCGCTGAGTTCTATCGCTATGAACGCATGCAGAAGGGGCGGGGGCGCTGCTTCTTCCAGTTCAACGCCGACCTCTTTGGCGAGCCCGGTATCGAGGCGGAGACGGAGCTGATCGCCCTGCTGATCCAATCGCTTTGCGCGTTTGGCCTGGGCTCGGCTGACTTCTACATCCGCCTGAGCGATCGCAATCTATGGTTTTACTACCTCGAGGCATTGGGATTGGACGACCCGCGGGCGCGTGCGATCCTGAGTGCGGTCGACAAGTACGAGAAGGTCGGAGACAAGGCCTTTGAGGACTATCAGACGCAATTCGGTCCTCTCGACGCGACCCTGCGCGAACGCGTGCTGGCGCTTCTGGCGGTGAAATCGATGAGCGTGCTCGAGGCCCTTATGGCGCCGCTCCAGAATGCCAAGGTTCAGGGGAGATTGGACGAGTGGAAACGTCTGATCGCCAACCTGGGAGCGATGGGGCTTGGCGAGTTCGTGGAGGTCGACCTGGGCGTCGTGCGCGGACTGGCGTATTACACGGGGTTCGTATTCGAGGCCTTTGATCGCAAGGGCGAACTTCGTGCGCTCGCCGGAGGTGGGCGGTACGACAATCTGGTCGGAAAACTGGGATACGCGGAGCTCCCCGCGGTTGGCTTTGCGATCGGCGACATGACCTTTGCCCTCCTGCTCGAGCAGCGCGGGCTGATGCCAGCCTATGTCAATACACCCGACGTCTATCTCGTGCTGGGCGGTGAAGCCGAGCGCATGGCGGCATTTCCCGCACTGCAGGCGCTCCGGGCATCGGGTGTCCGCGTGGATTATCCGCTGCGCGGGCTCGCGTTTGGAAAGCAGTTCAAGGCTGCCGCTGAATCCGGAGCCCGCTACGCCGTGATCTATGGTCAGGACGAGGTGGCTCGAGGCTGCGCCAAGGTGCGCGACCTTCAGAACCGCGAGGAGCACGAAGTGCCGCTCGCGGAGCTGGTCGAGTCGCTGCTGACAGCGCTGCGCCCCTGATTCGGGGGCCGGGTCAGAGCAGGGGGGCCAGCAGACGGCTGAGCTCCTCTGCAACATTGCCGAATACGCGCGCCCGGCGAGTCTGCCGGACCGCGGGTGCCTGGCAGCGCGACAGGAGCTGAAGCGCCCACTGCTTCATCGCGCGTGCGTCGGCTTCCGAATACACCATCACGCCGATCTCGAAGTTCACGAACAGACTGCGCAGGTCGAAATTGGCCGAGCCGAGCATGCCGTAGCGATCGTCGACGATCATGGCCTTGCTGTGCATCATGCCCGGCCCGTAGAGGCGGATGTGCGCTCCGGCGGACTGAAGTTCGCGCAGGTAATGGCGCCGGGCGAAGTCGGTTACGGGATGGTTTGAGCGGGCCGGAATGATCAGCACCACCTCGCGCCCGGCGCGGGCTTTAACGATAAGCGAGCGAAGCAGCACTTCGTCGGGTATGAAATAAGGGGTGACGATCCAGATGCTCCGTTCGGCCTCCTGGATCAGGGAGAGGATGGCTTCGTAGAGGGGGTCGCCGACGATGTCCGGGCCGCTTGCAACCACCTGCAATGCGCTCTCGCCGGCCGGCTCTCGGGGGAGGGGCGGGAGGTTTTCGCGAAGTCTTTCCACGGGTTGGCCGCTTGCGAATGACCAGTCTGCGAGGAACACCTCGTTGAGAAGCGCGGCTGCGGGGCCGTGGATCTCGGCGCCAAAATCCTTCCACCGCTTCCGATAATGCCCGGGCCCCATGTATTCGCGGGCGATGTTGTGTCCGCCGACGATGGCGTGGCGCTGGTCGAATACGGCGATTTTTCGATGGTTGCGGAGGTTGGCGGAGCCGCGGGTGGAGAAGAACGGAAGCACGGGCATGAACCGGCGCACTTCGCCGCCGGCCTCGCGGAGGGGATCGCAGAAGCCGTGGCTTGAGATGAGGCAGCCGACGGCGTCGAGCAGGAGACGGACCTGGACCCCCTCGCGTGCCCGGTCGGCGAGGAGGCGAATGAACCGCCGGCCGGTGTCGTCGCGGGCGAGGATGAAGGTGGTGATATCGATCGAAGTCGTGGCCGATCGGATCTGGTGCTCGAGCGCGGTGTAGGCCTCTTCCCCGTCGGTGAGGAAACGAATGCTGTTTCCGGCGAGGGCGGGACAGGCGCCCGCGGCGGCAATGATCTGGGCTGCGGGGGACTGGATGGCTGCGGCTGCAAAGGGCGTGGAGCCCGGGAGGACGGGACTGAAAATCGACTTCCGGCCTGCGAGCCGGCGCAGCTTGCGCCCGCCGAGCAGCAGGTAGAGGGGGACTCCGAGCCAGGGAATGAGGACGATGGCGAGCAGCCATGCCACGGTATTGCTCGGCTGGCGTTTTTCGCTCATGAGCCTGGCGACCGCGAAGAAAACGAGGATCCCCCCTGCCACCGCGAGCAGGTATTGCCAGAGCCCGTGCTCGTTGTTGTTGAATGGAAATTCCATCGTGGCCGCCGGTTTGCCTGAGGACGAAGGTGTTCGGCCTCCGGAGGCGTGGCAAGAACTGTGAAAAAAACCTTGAACTTATCGCGCGATCCCGCGACGTTCCGCCCCCTCCTTGGCTTCGGTAGGTTAGCGAAGTGGCCAAACGCGATTGACTGTAAATCAATTGGACATCGTCCTTCGGTGGTTCGAATCCACCACCTACCACCAGGCTTCGTCGTTGCTGACGCAACGGACCATGCCTGGCTCCGCCGGTGAGAAAGCAAGCCGGACAAATAAGAAGAACAGCGCAGAAGCCTGCCGGGCGTAGTCGCGGCGAAGCCGCACGAAGACCGGCTCTGGCGCGAACCGAAACAGGACGTGGAAATCGGGACGCAGCTTGGTCGGGACAGCTGACGCAACGGACCATTCCTAGCTCCGTCGGGTTCGCTACAAGCCCGGTCGCCTTGCTGGTATTGAATCGCCGACTACCATTGGGAATGGGGGTCACATGATGATCCGGGAAGTCGGGCGGTGAAAAACCGGGGGCGGTTTTACTTGAACAACTTCCGGTTCGGGCGCCTAGAGTCTCGGTCATGAAGACCCACGACGACCCCGCGGTGTGCAGGTGTGCCCATCAACTTCAACCGAACCGGTCGCTCAGTCGGGCCTTATTGAGGTGGACGGCGATTTCCGGATGCGCGGCGGCTGTCTGCCTCTCGGCCGGGCGTGCAGTTGCCGCAGGCGGTGGATTCACCATGGAGAACGCCTACGCGGACGTACACGGCGCAAGGCCGGACGCGACCTGGATTTCGGACAAGGTTCCGGCCGGAGTCCGGGCGTCGGAGAACGTGGTGTTCGAACGCGTCGGCCCGGACGTGCTGAAGCTCGACGTGTATCGACCGGACGACGACCAGGTCCGTCCGCTGATGGTGATCGTTCACGGCGGAGGCTGGGAATCGGGGGATCGCCGCATGGAGAAGCCGCTCGCGCTGCGCCTGGCGCAGATCGGCTACGTGGCGGCGCTCGTCGACTATCGCCTTGGGCCTGCGGGCCGGTTCCCCAACGGGGTGGACGACGTCAAACACGCGATCGCCTGGCTTCGCGATAACACCGGGACCTATGGTATCGACGTCAACCACGTCGCGATCATGGGCGGGTCCGCGGGAGGCCATCTGGCCGCGTTGATCAGCGCCTGGACGGGAGAGCATGATACCGCGGCGAGCCGGACGTGGTGGGTGCAGGCGGCGGTCGATATCGACGGCCTCGCCGATTTCACCGCGCCCTCGATGCTGGCGCAGCAGAGTCACAAGCCGAGTTCGCCCACGCGTTTCCTGGGCGGATCCTTTGAGCAGCGCTGGAATGTCTGGCGCGAAGCGTCGCCCATTTACCACGTCAACCCGCACAGTGCGCCGACGCTCTTCATTCGAAGCACGTCGCACAGCCCGCTCCTGCCGGGCCGTGAGCGGATGGAGGCGGAGCTACGCGCGCTGGGCATACCGACGGGCTTTATCGTTTTCCCCGACACGCCGCATCCATTCTGGCTGTTCGACCCCTGGCAGAAAGGGATCGTGAAGGACACGGACAATTTCCTGCGCGTGCGGCTGGGCTGGCCGGTGCCGGCGGTATCCGCGGTTCACTGACACCTGGGGATTTCCAAAAACGAAGAAGGCCCCAGAACCCGAAGGTCCTGGGGCCAAACTTGGGGGTGGGCGTTCGCCACGCGCTCTTTCCCGGCGCATACGTTGGGCGCACTCGCTTTCGCGGGCCGTATGCTCCCCGACGCCACTCACCGCGGCAAGCAGTGGTCTCGGTCTCATGGCGGGACCGTCCCGGATGTTTCCACCTGGGATTTGTCGAGTGAGGCCTCTTCGCCTGGTTCGGCCGCCACCTGCCGGTGGCGAGCTCGCCAGACGGGGTGCGGACACGCCTGCGATCTTTCGATCTGTCGCGTCGGCACCTTTGCCACGCGGGCGGCCCCGGCTTTTGACCGGGCGTTGACCGCGCGTTACGGGTCTGACCTCTTACCTCTCAGGTTGCCTTGGTATCGCAGTTGGGTGATGCCGCTTTACGGCACCGCCCCAAGTAGGAGGTTTGCACGCTTTGCCAGGCGCACTCGCTCCCCGCCGCCACGTCACCCTTTCGCGTCCCGCATCGATCTGACGCGGGACCTTCTGGCGGGGTCGTCCCGCCGGATGCCGCAGTTGCGTGCCGGTTAGCACAGTAGCAACCGAAACCCTCTGGGTTACTGTGTCAGCCTGCCGGTCGAAACTCCCGGCGGGCTTGACTGGGCTCGGACGCGGTTTCTGATCGCGCCTCGCCTCGCAGCTCCTGGATCACGTTTCAAGACGGTCGTGACACCGTCCAGAGGAGCTGGTGACACCTGCCTGCCGCACGGTGAGGTGCAGAGGATTCGCGCGGCTCCAGCTGCCGCGGAATTTTCCCCGGTTGCCCGGGATTATCCCGATCGCGCCTTCGGCGGTGTTTTCAGACCGCCGCGCTCTCGATCGTTCTGCCAAAGAACGAGTGAGAACATGTTGTCAGTGCGCGAAATGGAAAGGTTAAGTTCTTCACGACTTCTTCACCGGCCCAGGTGGTGAACAACGTGGGAACAAGGTTGCCCACAGGTTATTCACAGCGCCTCAGTCCTTCGAGGACTTCACATCGAGCGCATCGCGGAGGCCGTCGCCGAGAAAATTGAGGGCGAGCAGGGACACCGAGAAAATCGAGGCGGGAAAGATGAGCAGCCACGGGTAGACCTCCATCTGCTCGGCGCCGTTCTTGATGAGCGTGCCCCAGGAACTCATCGGCGCGTCGACGCCGAGCCCGAGGTAGCTGAGGAAGGCCTCGAGCAGCATGACCGCGGGAACGGTGAGCGTGGCATAGACGACGATCGGGCCAAGTGTATTGGGAAGAAGGTGACGCACGATGATCCTCACGCGGCCGTAGCCGAGAGAACGGGCTGCATCGATATAATCCATCTTTCGGATCGCCATGACCTGGGCCCGGACAACGCGAGCCATCGTGAGCCATTCGACGGCACCGATCGACGCGAACAGCGCCAGGATTTTTCCCATGCCCTGCGTGCCGGCGAACCAGGAGAACTTTGCGAGCCAGGCGTCGAAGGCGCGCATTGGATCCTTCAGGAAGACCATCACGAGGATCACGAAGATTGTGAAGGGCAGGGCATAGAGGATGTCGACGATGCGCATCATCACGGAGTCGACCTTGCCGCCGCAGTAGCCGGAAACGGCGCCATAGGACACGCCGATGGTGAGCGCGACGAACGAGGCCGCGAAGCCGACCATGAGCGAGATGCGTCCGCCGTAGAGGATGCGTGAGAGCAGGTCGCGCCCGAGGGTATCGGTGCCGAGCCAGTGGGCGGCGGAGGGCGGGGTGGCGCCGATACCAAGGTGTTGTTCGTAGTACGGCTGGCAGAACAGGGGGCCGACGAAGCAGAGCACGAACAGGAGGGCGGTGACGATGGCTCCGGCGACTGCGAGCCGATTGCGGCTCAGGCGGAGCCAGGCATCGCGCCACAGGGAGCTGGCCGGATCGGTCGGGATGAGGGTGCCGCTCGACGAGGCCATGGTCAGTCGAGGGTCACCCGCGGGTTCAGCCACGCCTGCACGAGATCGGACGCGAGGTTGAGCAGGACGATGAAGACCGCGTACACCAGCACGGTGCCGAGCACGAGCGTATAGTCGCGGCTGGTGGCGCTGTTGACGAACTCCCGGCCGAGGCCGGGGATCTGGAAGATGGTCTCGATGACGAACGAGCCGGTGATGATGCCTGCGGTGGCGGGGCCGAGGTAGGCGACGACGGGCAGGAGGCCGCCGCGGAGCGCGTGGCGGAAGACGATGCGCAGCTCGGAGGCGCCCTTGGCCCGGGCGGTGCGGATGAAGTCCTGGGAGAGGACCTCGATCATGCCGGCGCGGGTGAGGCGTGCGATGTAGGCGGCGTAGGCGAGCCCCAGGGTGATGGAGGGCAGCACGCGATCCAGCGGCGAGTACCAGCCCGTGGCGTTGGTCCAGCCGAGGTGGATGGCGAAGACGAGCACGAGCAACGGACCCATCACGAAAGTCGGCACGCAGATCCCGACCATCGCGGTCGTGGAGGCGGCGTAGTCGATCCAGGTGTTGCGTCGCAGCGCGGCGAGGATCCCCGCGGTGAGTCCGACGCCCAGGGCGACCGCGAGGGAGATCAGTCCCAGCTCAATGGATACGGGGAGCTTGTCGGCGATGATCTCGTTGACGGAGCGGTTTGAGTATCGGAACGACGGTCCGAGGTCCCCGTGTAGAAGGCTGTCCACGTAATCCAGGTATTGGCGATAGAGCGGCTTGTTCAGCCCGTAGTGGGCCTCGAGGCTCCTGAGTACCTCGGGTGTGACGGCCTTTTCCGCGGTGAACGGACCGCCGGGCACGATGCGCAGCATGAAGAAAGTCAGCGTGACGATCGCCCAGAGCACGGGGATCGTTTCGAGCATGCGCCTGAGGATGTAGCGAAGCACGGCGGGCGGGAGTGACGGAATCAGGGAGGAAGGGGAAAACGCGGACGGGCGCAACAGCCAATCGAGGCCGGCACTCCGGGGTTGCAGGCGGTGGGCGGGGCGGCTTGATACAGGGCGAGTGATGAACCTGGAAAATCCGAAACTGATGACCCTGGACGGCGCCGTGGCCTGGCGCGAGTCGCTGCGCGCGGCGGGCAGGCGGCTGGTGCTGACGAACGGGGTTTTCGACCTGCTGCACACGGGGCACCTGCATTACCTGCGGCAGGCGCGGACGCTTGGGGACGCGCTGCTGATCGCGTTGAACGGCGATGCAAGCGTGCGGGCGCTGAAGGGGCCGCTTCGTCCCGTGCAGGGCGAGATCGAGCGCGCCTATGCGCTCGGGGCGCTGGAGTTTGTCGACGGTGTCGTGCTGTTCCACGAGCCCAGGCTCACCGCGGAGATCCGCGCGCTCCGGCCGGACGTGTATTGCAAGGCTGGAGACTACACCGTGGAAAAGCTCGACGCGGGCGAGCGCTCGGCGCTGCTAGAAGTCGGTGCGCGGATCGAGTTCCTCCCGTTCCTGCCCGGCTTCAGCACGACGGGCCTGATCGCGAAGATCAAGGCCGCGGGGGCCATCTGAAGCGGCGGGTCAGGCGCCAGTGGAGCGGCGCGCGGCAAGGGCGGTCGAGACGGCCTCGAGCAGGCGTTCGTTGCCGAAAGGCTTGATGAGAAACGCGGAGAGGCCGGAGGAATTGACCGCGTCCATCGCGGCCCTGTCGCCGATCCCGCTGATCCCGATGATCGGCATGGAGCGGTCGAACTGCCGGATGATGTTCACGAGCGAAGGGCCGTCCATGCCGGGCATCATCATGTCCGAGATGACGGCGGCGATGCGCGCGCGGTTCTGGACGAAGAGCCGGACGGCCTCGGCACCGTCGACGGCCGCAAGGACCCTGTATCCGTTTCGTTCCAGCACGCGCTTGAGCATTTCGCGCACGGCGTTCTCGTCGTCCACGAGCAGGAGCTGTTCGCCGGTGCCCGTTGCCGGGGCGGCGGCGCTACCGGGATCCGGCGCCCCGGGCGACGCCACGGCGGCGGGGAGGTATATCTCCATCGTCGTGCCGGAACCCTCCCTGGAGCGGACTCTGAGGAATCCGCCGTGGCTGCGCACGATGCCGAGGACAGTGGAGAGCCCGAGTCCGGTTCCCTGGCCGGGGGGCTTGGTCGTGTAGAAGGGCTCGAAAATCTTGTCGACTGAGCGGGCCGGGATGCCGACGCCTGTATCGGAGACTCGGATGCACACCCGCGGGCCGGCGGGCTCGTCGGGTTCGCGGGCGCGCATCTCGGCGACCCCGAGGTTTTCCGCCCCCAGCGTGAGGCTGCCCCCGCGCGGCATCGCGTCGCGGGAATTGACCATGAGGTTCATGATCGCCTGGTGAACCTGGGTGGGATCGCCCGTGACGGGCCAGAGCTTGGGAGGTTCGCTCAGGGAGATGGCGATGTTTCGTGGGAAGGTTTCGCGGGCCATCTTGACGATCTCCGCGAGGACTGCCCCGACCGGTACGGACGTGCGTTCGCCGGGCAGGCCCCGGGCGAAGGTGAGGACCTGCCTGACGACATCGGCGCCGCGGCGGGCGCTGGCCTCGATGGTCTCGAGTACGGACAGGGTGTCGCTGGACACGATTTCCGCCTTGAGCAGGGGGATGGAGAGAAGAATCGGGGCGAGGACATTGTTGAGGTCGTGTGCAATGCCGCTCGCTAGCGCGCCCAGGCTCTCGAGCCGCTGAGCGCGGAGGAATTTCGCCTCGAGCCGCTTCTGCTCGGTGATGTCTGTGTTGATTGCGAGGACGGCCTGCGGAGTGCCGGAGTCGTCGCGCAGGAGGGTCAGCCTCGCGAGCACGGTGACCTCGCGACCATCCTTTGTGGCGTGGGTGCGCTCGCCGGTCCAGGATCCCTCCGCGAGGAGCGCGGCCTGGGTCGCGTCGGCCTGTTTTTCGTTGCCGGCGAAAAAATCGGAAGTGGGGTGTCCGGCGACCTCCTGGGCCGTCCAGCCGTAGAGCCGCTCGGCGCCCTTGTTCCAGAACGTGATCGCGCCATCGAGGGTGCGGACATAGATCGCGTCATTGGCGATGTCTAGGAGGGCGGCCTGCTGCCGCACGCGCGCCTGGGTCCGCTTTTCCTCGGTGATGTCGCGGATGATTCCGAACACCAGGCGGCTCGCGGGGTCGAGTTCGGCCGCCGAGTGGATGTCGACCACGGCGCCGTTTGATTTCCTGCGTATTTGAAATTCAACGTCGTAGGGCTCGCCGCGCTCGACGAGGCCGGCCCACTTCGCATCCATCAGGGCCCTGTGGGCGGGCAGCACGGCGTCCTTGACCTCCGCGTACGAGAGTTCGCCGGCCGGCAGGCCATAGATGTGGAGGGCCTCCGGCGAGGCCCAGACGCGGCCGGTCCGGAGGTCAACCGTCCAGGCGCCGAGACGACCGATGTGCTCAGCGCGCTCGAGCCAGGCCTTGTTGCGCACGAGTTCGGCCTCGGTCCGCTTTTCGACGGTGACGTCGTGCGCCCGTGTGAAGATCGAGGGCCTGCCGTCGATGGACAGGATGCGGGCACTGATCAGGCAGTCGCGGGGGCCGGCGGTCCCCAGGTTCATGAGCGCGGGAAAACTTTCGAGGCGCCCGCCACCGGCGCTGAGGGCGTCGAGGAATGCCCGGCGGTCGGCCTCCGAATTCCAGATACCCGCCTCGAGAATCGGTCGCCCCACGATTTGCCGACGGTCGTCGTACAGCCGGGTGAGGTTCGCGTTTGCGTCGATGATGCGGCCGTTGTCGTGGTTCACGATCGCGACGTAGTCGTGCGATTCCCGGAAGAGGATTTCGAAGCGCTCCTGCGAGGCGCGGAGTTCCTCTTGGATGCGGCGGCGGGCATCGACGTCGCGCACCACGGCGAGCACGTAGTCGCGGCCGTCCATGGTGACCTTGCGAAGGGACACCTCGCTCCAGAAGAGGGAGCCGTCCTTCCTGCGCGAGCGCCAGGGGAAGAGCTGGGGTCCTTCGTTGATCGCGGCCGCGACCATGGAGCCTGCACGTTCGCCGGAGAACTCGGGCCCCGGGGCGCTGATGGCGGACACGTCAGCGGCGAGCAACTCCGCCTCGGAATCGTAGCCGAACATGACGATTGCCGTCCGGTTTACCTCCACGAAACCGCCTTTGGGCGAGTGGACGAAGATCGCCTCGCCGACCGAGTCGAAGATCGCTCGGTACTTCCGCTCGTATTCCGCCCGGGCCATGCGTATGCGTTCGCGCCGGCGACTTTCCGCGCGAATCAGGATCGCGAGCAGGACGGCGGTCGCGAGCACGAAGAGCCATCCCTTGTAGATGGAGAGCTCCGTGCGCACCCGCGGTGAAGACACGAAGGCGTTGAGAAGCAGATCGGACAATGTGATCCATAGCACCGAGAACAGGACGTAGGGCAGGAGGATCCTCCGAAACTCCCTCCGACGCGAAGCTGCCGACTCATTGGGTTCGTCATTCGAAGAGGGGCCGTCGGGGCGCATGGGGGCATTCAATGTCGAATCACCCTGTAGACCACGAAAAACGTCTTGGTGGGCGGGGCGGGGCGGTCAGTGTTCACTTGTCTTCCCCCCGGGTTTGGCGCTGAGTGGCGCCATGCTCGTCGCTTGGACAACCGTCGCCACGCTGGCCGACGCGGAACGCATCGCGGCGGACGTCGTCGAGAATCGCCTCGCCGTTTGCGTCCAAATCGATGGACCGGTTCGGTCGTTTTACGGTTGGGAAGGCAAGGTGGAACGGTCCGAAGAATACCGCCTGATGTTCAAGTTTTTGGAGTCTCAGCAATCGTCGCTGGAGGTACATCTTCAGCGGCATCACCCCTATTCCAGTCCGGAGTGGGTGGTCGTCCGGGCCGAGCATGTGGGAGAAAAATACTTGTCATGGGCCATCGCGGTTCCTACAAGCTCGACCCTTTAACTCACAACTTCAGATCACTTTCTGCCATGTCACAGCACAAAAGCCTCCAGGGTTCCAGTGGTATCGTCGTCAAGCGCAACGTCTTGAAGCGTTACGAGCGCGTTGAGATTCTCAAGAAGCGCGGCCAATGGAAGGCCGGCGACCGCGTGCAGGGTCTTCGTAAGACCAAGCCCGACGTCTAAAGCATTCTTGCCCCTTTTCCAAAGGCAGGCGTGCATGCGCCTGCCTTTTTTGTTCACGCCGCGGCTGCGGGGATTCCGCCATGATCGACCTCATCAAGAAGCTCATCGATTTCGTCCTTCACATCGACGTCCACCTCATGGCGATCATCGCGGAGTATGGGCTTTGGACCTACGGGATCCTGTTCCTGATCATCTTCGCTGAGACAGGCCTGGTCGTGACGCCCTTCCTGCCGGGAGACTCGCTGTTGTTTGCGACCGGCGCGATCTGCGCGAAAGCGGAGGCGGGGCTGAGCGTGCACGTGGTGGCCGCGCTGCTTTGGGCGGCCGCGGTGTTGGGCGACAACATGAACTACTGGATCGGCCGCGCGATCGGGCCGGCGGTGTTTCACCGCGAAGACTCGATCTGGCTGCGCAAAAAACATCTCGAGCGCGCACACGCGTTCTTCGAGAAATACGGCGGGCGGGCGATCATCATGGCCCGGTTCGTCCCGATTGTGCGTACCTTCGTGCCGTTCGTGGCTGGCGTAGGGCGCATGGACTACCGGCGTTACCTGCCGTTCGACATCCTGGGCGGTTTCGCGTGGATCTACCTGTTCAGCTACGCGGGTTACTTTTTCGGCAACCAGCCCTTTGTGAAGCGGAACTTCGAGGTCGTGATTCTCGCGATCATCGTGATCTCGCTGGTGCCCGTGGCCGTCGAGGCGTTCCGTGGCTGGCGCGGGGCGCGCACCAAAGGCAATTGATCGTCGTTTGAGGGCGTGCGTCCGCCCCGCAATCTTAACGTTGCCACTGGCATGCTGATTGCACAGGTTCGCGCCCCATGACCTCTGAGAAGGACGCCATCGCATCGCCGTCACAGGCTCCGAGCGACTTCGTGCGCGATATCGTTTCGCAGCACGTCGCGGAGAAGCGCTACCCGAAGATTGTCACGCGCTTCCCCCCCGAGCCCAACGGCTATCTGCACATCGGCCACGCCAAGTCGATCTGCCTGAATTTCGGCATCGCCCGCGAGAACAACGGCCAATGCAACCTGCGGATGGACGACACGAATCCGACGAAGGAGGATGTCGAGTACGTCGAGTCGATCATGGAGGACGTCCAGTGGCTGATCGCCGGCTGGGCGGACCACTGCCTGGGGTTCAAGCCGAAGGGCAAGCTGCCCGAGGAGACCGGCACGGGGGCGTCGACTGACTTTTTCCTGGGCGCGGTCAATCCCAAGTCGGCCGGCGGCACGGGCGGCCTGGAGCCGTTCTTCGCGAGTGACTACTTCGACCAGATCTACGCCTTTGCGGTCGCGATGATCCGGAAGGGCAAGGCCTTCGTTTGCGACCTGAGCCCCGAGGACACGGACAAGTATCGCGGCGCGCCGGACAAGCCGGGCATCGAAAGTCCCTACCGCAACCGGTCCATCGAGGAGAATCTGGCGCTTTTCGAGCGCATGAAGGCGGGCGAGTTTCCGAACGGAGCCCGCACACTGCGCGCGAAGATCGACATGAGTTCGCCGAACGTCTGGCTGCGCGATCCGGTGATCTATCGCATCCGCCACGCTGAGCACCATCACACCGGCAACAAGTGGTGCATCTACCCGATGTACGACTTCGCGCATTGCCTGAGCGACTACATCGAGGGCATCACGCACTCGATCTGCACCCTCGAGTTCGAAGTGCACCGGCCGCTGTATGACTGGATCCTCGAGAGCCTCGGCCTCCCGCGCCCGCTTCCGCACCAGTACGAATTTGCCCGCCTGAGCCTCGGCTACACGGTGATGAGCAAGCGCAAGCTGATGCAGCTCGTGCAGGAGAAGATCGTCTCGGGCTGGGACGATCCGCGCATGCCCACGATCTCGGGCCTGCGCCGCCGCGGCGTGCCGGCGACCGCGCTGCGGCAGTTCGCGGCGAACATTGGCGTGACGAAATTCAATTCGCTGACCGACGTCGCCGTGCTCGAGCATGCGATCCGCGACGACCTGAACGCCCGCTCGCTGCGCCGGTTCGCCGTGCTGCGGCCCCTGAAGGTCGTGCTCACCAACATTCCCGAGGGGCAGACGGTGCCCTGCGAGGCCGTCAACAATCCCGGTGATCCCGCCGCGGGGTTGCGCACGCTCCATCTGGCGCGCGAAGTGTTCATCGATGCCGACGATTTCATGGAGGTCCCGCCGCCAAAGTACTTCCGCCTCCGTCCCGGTGGCGAGGTTCGCCTGAAGTACGGCTGCGTGATCACCTGCAATGAGGTCGTGAAGGATGCGATCGGCGCGATCACCGAACTGCGTTGCACCGCCGACCTGGAGACGCGTGCGGGAGGCTCAAATTCCACGAAGAAGGTCAAGGGGACGATCCACTGGGTGGCCGCGGCGACCGCGGTTAGTGCGGAGGTTCGCCTATACGACCGCCTCTTCAACGTGCCCGAGCCCGACGCGGACGGCGACTTCAAGGCGCACATCAATCCGGATTCCCTGGACGTCCTGACAGCGAAGCTCGAGCCGAGCCTTTCCGGTGCGACTGTGGATGACCGGTTCCAGTTCGAGCGCCTGGGCTACTTCGCGCTCGATCCGAAGGATACGGCACCCGGCAAACTCGTGTTCAATCGCACGATCACGCTCAAGGACACCTGGACGACTAAGGGCTGAGCACGAGTCCCGTCGCGACCACGGTTTGGTATTTCGGGGCGCGGTGTCCAAGGACATCGCGCCCTTTTGCTTCCCAGGGGTGCCGCGTCGACGCTCGCTCCGATGGCGAAGGCCCCTTCGAAGACATGGCCGCGGGTCAGTGCGTTGGGCACGACCACGCAGGCGATGCCTGTGGCACGGGCAATCAGGCGAGCCCGCAGGCCTTGCGGGCGGTCGCGAGGACGCCGCTGGCGACGGAGCGGGCGCGGTCGGCGCCGTCCTTGAGGACCTGATTCACGTGGTCGAGGTTCTGGGCGAGCTCGGCGCGCCGGGCGCGGTACGGGGCGAAGCAGGTCCAGTAGTGTTCGAAGAGTGCCTTCTTGAGGTCGCCGTAGCCGTATCCACCGATGCGGAGACGGTTCTCAATGTCGGTGGACACGTCGGCGGGCGCCACGAGCTTGAGCAGCTGGACGGCGAGATTCTTGTCGGCGTCGGGCTTCGGCTCCTGCGGCGTGCGGCTGTCCATGACGATCGACATGATCTTCTTCCGCGTGGCCTTCTCCTCGCCGAAGATGTCGATCGTGTTGCCGTAGCTCTTGCTCATCTTCTGTCCGTCCAGGCCGGGGACCGTGGCAACCTCGCCGCGGATCTCGGGATCCGGGACGACGAACGTCTCGCCGTAGGTCTGGTTGAATTTGATGGCGATGTCGCGCGTCATCTCGACGTGCTGCTTCTGGTCCCGCCCCACGGGAACGAGGTTCGCGTTGTAGAGCAGGATGTCGGCGGCCATGAGGACGGGGTAGGCGAAGAGGCCGAAATTGGGAGAGATGCCCTTGGCGGTCTTGTCCTTGTAGCTGTGGGCGCGTTCGAGCAGGCCCATCGGGGTGAGGGAGCCGAGGATCCATGTCAGCTCGCAGACCTCGGGCAGATCGCTTTGGCGAAAAAACACGCTCTTCTTCGGGTCGAGCCCGCAGGCGAGAAAGTCGAGGGCGACGTTCAGCGTATTCGTGCGGCGCACGGAGGCATCGGTGAGCGACGTCATCGAGTGATAGTCGGCGATGAAGTAGTAGCACTCGCCGCGAGCCTGGAGCTCGATGGCGGGTTTCATCATCCCGAAATAATTCCCGATGTGGAGCGTGCCCGAGGGCTGGATGCCGGAAAGAATGCGCATGGCGGCGGATTCTTGACGGCCGGGGGGGACGCTTGGCAAGCCTTCGCTGGGCGGCCGACTGGCCGGTCTCAGTCGCGGCGCGGAACGAGTCGGACCGACGTGTGGGCGTGGGCGATGGTGGCATCGGGCACCACGCCACCGAGTGTGATTGAGGGAGCCACGAGCGCGCGTCGTCCGAGGATGGTGCCGGGGTTGAGGACGGCGTTGCATCCGACCTCCGCCTTTTCGCCGAGCAGGGCGCCGAACTTGCGGAGGCCGGTGTTGATGGCGCGACCGTCAGGCAGGCGGACGGTGATGGGTTTCTGGTCGAGCCTCAGGTTGGACAGGACGACTCCGGCGCCCAGATGGGAGCAGTTGCCGAGAATGGAGTCCCCGATGTAGGGGCGGTGGGGCGCGTGGACGTCGTCCATGAGCAGCGCGTTCTTGATCTCAGCGCAATGGCCCACGACACAGTTGGCACCGACGATCACGTTGCCGCGCAGGAAACAGCCGGGCATGAGTTTGGTGCCCGGGCCGATCCAGATGGGGCCGATGAGCGTCGCGGTGTGGGGGAGCCGGGCGGAGGGATGGATGTAAACAGGCCCCTCTATGTGCACGCCGGCGGGGTAGCCATTGGGCGCGTTGGGTTGGATGCGCGCCGCGAGCGCCTCGCCGATTCGGCTGAGCCAGGCCCACGGTTCGGCGTCGGCGTCGAAGAACGGTTCGAACAGGGCGAGCGAGTCGGGCAGGCTGAAGAGGTCGCGGGCTTTCACGGGTTCACCAAAGAGGAAAAACGGGCGGCAGGGAAGGCGATCTTCCGAGCTCACAAGGCCGGGCATGCCTCGCAGGCGCTTGCCATTCGCCTCACGATGGATAGGGTTCGGCGGCCCCACTACCCGATGAAAGCCAGCCACCTGCCAGTCCTGGGTTTCGCGTGCCTGATTATTGCTTGCGCCTCCGGATGCGCGCATGGCGGCATGGCGTTCAACCATCCGCCTCCGCCGCCGACATCCCTCGGCTGGTCCAACCCAAATCTGCGTCGCTACAACCTGGCCGACGAACTGCGTGCCAAGGATCCGTCGCTGACGCCGAAGCAGGCGGCCGACAAGGCCAACGCGCTCGTCGGGGCGCAACCAGATGGTTGGAGTCAAGCGTCGTACGACACCATGAAGCGGCAACAGCAGTATGCCGCGCAGGACGCGTTCGTCGCGGATCTGGCGAAGTCGCAGCGGGGCGATTGACCGGGATCGGCGCGCGCTTTGTGTTGCGCATCGTGCGGAGGGCGGTACCGGTGTGCGAATGCCGACGCTCGCCGACTATCGCATCCCCGAGTTCCAGGAGGACCTGGTATCGTGGGGATTCAAGCCCTCCCATGCCGGGAGGGTGTTGAGGCGGTATTTCGAGGCGGCGGGCCGCGTGCCGTGGGACGAGTTGCGCGTGCCGGGGGCGCTGCGCGAGCGGCTGGCGCGGGAGCGCGCGGAGTTTTCCTCCTCCGTTGTGTCGCGGCAGACGGCCTCGGACGGCACCGTGAAATTGCTCCTGCGGTATCCGGATGGTCGCAGTGTGGAGGCGGTGATGATGAGCGACTATCGCGAGGATCGGGTGGCGGGGTGCCTGTCGACGCAGGCGGGATGTGCGATGGGGTGTGATTTCTGCGCGACCGCGCAGGGCGGACTGGAGCGAAACCTGACGCCGGGCGAGATCGTCGAGCAGTTTCTCCGCTTGCGGTCGGAGGCGGCCGCGGTGGGCAAGACACTTCGGACGATCGTCTTCATGGGCATGGGCGAACCCATGCACAACTACGACGCGGTGCTCGAGGCGGTCCGCCGCATCGGAGGGGCCGAGCTCGGCGCGCTGGGTTGGCGACAGCTGACGGTATCGACCGTCGGCGTGGTCGCAGGCATCGACCGGCTCGCGACAGAGGGGCTGAGGGTCAATCTCGCGGTCTCTCTGCATGCGCCCGACGACGAGACGCGGGCGCACCTGCTTCCGACGGGGCGGAGATTCGCGATCGGCGACATCCTCGCGGCGGCGGACCGGTATCAAGCCGCGAGCGGCCTGCCGGTCATCGTGCAGTATTGCCTTCTCAAGGACGTGAACGACTCACCCGCGCAGGCGGCGATGCTGGCGGACCTGCTTTCGCGGAGGCGGATGCACGTGAATCTCCTGCACTACAATCCAACCGGTCCCGGACTCAGCGGGCGGAGTTATGAGGCGTGTCCGCTGGAGCGCATGGATGAATTCATCGCCGTGCTTCGGTCGCGGGGCGTGGTCGCTCATTTTCGCCGGCCGCGGGGGCGCGATATCTCGGCGGCGTGCGGACAGCTGCGGGCCGGCGAGGCGCGCGTTTAGAAAAAAGGGACGCGCCCGAAGACGCGTCCCTGGAAAGGCGGAGCGGAGCGGGGCTCCTTATTCGAGCAGCATCTCCTTCACGGAGCGGCCGGCGGGAATCATGGGGAGCACGTGCTCGGTGTAGGGCACCACGATGTCGAGCACGTAGGCCTCGTCGGAATCGAGCATCTCCTGGATTGCGGGGCGCAGGTCCTCCTTGCGGAGCACGCGACGGCCCTTGAGGCCGAAGCCCTCGGCGATCTTGACGAAATCGGGGTACAGTCCGCCGGGATTGTCGGGGCTGCCGATGTTGCTGGCGTCGCCCAGGATCGTGTTGCCGCGCAGACTGCCGTAGAAGCGATCCTCCCATTGCACGACCATGCCGAGGTGCTGGTTGTTGAGGATCATGGCCTTTGCGGCGATCTTCTCGATTTTGGCCGTGGCGAGTTCCTGGACGTTCATCAGGAAGGAGCCGTCGCCGTCGATATCGACGACCTGCTTGTCCGGGCAGGCGACCTTCGCGCCGAGGGCGGCGGGGTAGCCGAAGCCCATGGCGCCGAGGCCGAGCGAGCTGATGTAGCGGCGGGGCTTGTCCCAGCGGTAGTGCTGTGCGGCCCACATCTGGTGCTGGCCGACGCCGGTGGTGATGATCGCGTCGCCCTTGGTGAGCTCGTAGAGGGTCTGGATGGCCTCCTGCGGCTGGATGTAGCGGGAAGTCTTGTCGTAAGTGAACGGATACTTCGTCTTCCACTCGTTGACCTGGGCGTGCCAGGCCGAAAGGTCGGGGGCCTTGAACTTGCGTCCGGCGATGAGTTGGTTGAGGCGCTCGAGGGCGATTCGGATGTCGCTGACGATCGGGAGCTGGACGCGCTTGTTCTTGTTGTGCTCGGAGGCGTCGATGTCGATGTGGACGATTTTCGCGGCGGGGGCGAATTTGTGGACGTCGCCGGTGATGCGGTCGTCGAAGCGGGCGCCGAAGGTGAGCAGCAGGTCGCACTGGTCGACGGCCCAGTTGCTGTAGGCCGCGCCGTGCATGCCGAACCAGTGGAGGGAAAGCGGGTGGGTCTCGGGGAAGGCGCCCACGCCCATGAGCGTCGTGGCGACGGGGATACCGGTCTTTTCAGCGAAGGCCTTCAGGGCCTTGCCGGCGTCCGCGGCGATGATGCCGCCGCCGACGTAGAGCATGGGCTTGCGGCTCTCGGCGATCAGCGCGAGGACCTGGTCGAGTTGTGCGTCGGAGGCGTGGTGCTCGAGTCCGAGCCACGGGTTGCGGAAGGAGACGGTCGCGGGGAATTGGGGCACGAGGCGCGCCTGCTGGACGTCCTTGGGGATGTCGATGACGACCGGGCCCGGGCGGCCGCTTAGGGCGATCTGGAAGGCCTCCTTGAACACCCGCGGGAGATCCTCGGCCTTCAGGACGAGGAAGGAGTGTTTCACGATGGGAAGGGTGAGACCGAAGAAGTCGGTCTCCTGAAACGCCATCTTGCCGATGTATTTTTGGAAAACCTGGCCGGTGATCGCGACCATGGGGATGGAGTCCATGTACGCGTCGGCGATTGCGGAGACGAGATTGGTGGCGCCGGGGCCGCTGGTCGCCATGCAGACGCCGACCTTGCCTGTGGCGCGGGCGTAGGCTTCGGCGGCGAAGGCGCCGCCCTGCTCGTGGCGGGGAAGAATCGTGCGCACCTTGCCGCTTCGGGCCAGTGCCTGGTGAAGTTCCAACGAGCTGCCGCCGGGGTAGGCGAAGATCGCCTCGACACCCTCGCGCAGAAGGCACTCAACGACACAGTCGGCGCCATTCATTTCACGGACCTTGGCGGACTTCTTGGCGGGGGAGGACTTGGCGGATTTCTTCATGACTTGGAAAGTGAGGTTTTTGCGGAAGCGGACAAAGAGAGCGATGCCAGGCGGAAAAACAACTCTGGAGGACGGATTGAGGCGGCTTGCTGGCTAGGGATCGAAGGAGATGGGTCAAGATTGCCTGCGGGGAGCGATAAGGGAAGCGCATCGGTCCGCCGTCTGGCAAGTGCGGTTTTGCGGTTGCGCCAGGGGGGCGGCGTTTCAGAGTGCGGCGGTGCTCAAGCTGCTGTTCATCGGTGATATTGTGGGCCGGCCCGGCCGGGAGATCGTTGTCGCCAAGGTGGCGACGCTGCGCGCCGAACTGGGGCTGGATTTTGTGATCGCCAACGGCGAGAACTCCGCCGCCGGCTCTGGCATCACCGGGTCGATCGCGCGGAGCCTGTTGGAAGCCGGGGTCGATGCGATCACGCTCGGAGACCATGTGTGGGACCAGCGCGGCTGGGAGGGCGAGATCGGGGGCCTGCCGCGGGTCTGCCGCCCTGCGAACCTGCCGGCGGCGTGTCCGGGGCGCGACCATCTGATTCTCGAGAAGAACGGCTACCGCCTGGCGGTATTCACGGTCCTTGGACGCAATTTCGTCGGCATGAAGGGCGAGTGTCCATTCCTCTGCTCGGATGCGCTGCTTGCCCGGACCGTCGGGGCCGGACTGGCGGACGGCGCGTTCATCGAGATTCACGCGGAGGCGACGTCCGAAAAGCAGGCGATGGGCTGGTATTTCGACGGCCGGGCTGTCGCGGTCCTGGGAACCCACACCCATGTACCGACCGCGGACGGCGCCGTGTTGCCGAAGGGCACGGCGTTCATGTGCGACGTCGGCATGACAGGCCCCTATGCAAGCGTGCTGGGGCGCGAGATCGCTCCGGTGCTGGGCCGTTTTCTCGACGGCATGCCGCGGCGATTCGACGTGGCTGAGGGCGACGTTCGCCTCTCCGGAGCGGTCGTCGAATTCGATCCCACCCAGGGTCGCGCGGTGCGATGCGAACTCCTCACGGTTCGCACGTAACCCGCCGGACAGGCGTCAGCGCATCGCGATGCGCTCGACGTGGGCGAGGGGATTGGGGCCGTCGGGAATGAACGCGCTGACGACGAGACCCGCAAAGTTCCCGGCGTCGACGCCGCCGGGGTCCGCCCCTGGATTATTGAGTCCTGCCACGCGCCAGCCGTCGGAGGTCAACGCGACCAGGACATGCAGCACGGGCTTGCCTTCGTGATTCACGTAAACCACGGCGGATCCGGATTTCAGGCTCGAGTAGGGCACTTGCTTCACGACCAGGACCGTGCCGGAGGGGTAGAGCGGCTCCATGGAGGGGCCTGAACCTACCACGACGAATGCGTTGCGTTCGGCGGCGGCGGCGGATTCGGCGCGGTTCCAAGCTTCCTGGAAACTGGCATGACTGGGCTCGGGACAGCGGCCCACGTACATGCCCATCATGTAGGCGTCGTGGGCGTCCGCACGCGCGGCGAAGCCGGCCAGCGCCGCGAGCAAAATCATGATCGGTTTCACCGAAATCGTCATGCCGGCGTAATTGGAATTCCACTTCGTTTTTCGCGCGAGAAAATCCTGTTAGGGTGATTCCCCTAGGCGTGGGGTCGGGCGTGCCGGGAAGGGGCATTTCAGGACGGGGCTTGCCTTGAACGGCCCGGCTTCTGTTAGTTCGCGACCTTCATGCCGACTGCCTCTCCCCGCGACCTTCCCATCTACGAACTCGAGGCCTCACTGATCGAGGCCCTGAGGCGGGAAGGGCGCGCCGTGGTGCAGGCGCCGACGGGGTCGGGAAAGTCGACCCAGATCCCGCAAATGCTGCTCAATCACGGGTTCCTGGAGTCCGGACAGGTGACGGTGCTCCAGCCGCGGCGGCTTGCGACCCGGCTGCTGGCGCGGCGCGTCGCTGAGGAACTGGGTACGAAGCTGGGCGAGCTGGTCGGCTACCAGATCCGCCTGGAGGCGCGCGTGAGCGATGCGACCCTGATCCGGTTTGTCACGGAGGGGATATTGCTGCGGCAGATGGCCTTCGATCCCGCGCTTCGCGGCGTGGGCGTGCTGGTGTTCGACGAGTTTCACGAACGGCACTTGTACGGCGACATCACCCTGGCTCGGGCGCTGCAGATCCAACGCACGCTCCGGCCGGATCTGAAGATCATCGTCATGTCCGCGACGCTCGATGCGGAGGTGTTGCGCGACTATCTCCAGCCGTGCGCGATGCTCACGTCGGAGGGTCGGAGCTTCCCGGTGGACATCCGTTATCTTCCGAAGAGCGCGAACTTCGACGTCGATCCGGTCTGGGATGTGGCGGCGCGCGCGTGTGAGGAGGCGGTTCACTCGACCTCCGGCGATCTCCTGGTCTTCATGCCGGGTGCCTACGAGATTTCGCGGACCTTGCAGGCGGTGCAGGGGAGCCGCGCGCTGCGCGGGTGCGTCGTGTTTCCGCTTCACGGAGAGCTTCCGCCGGATGCGCAGGACCGGGCGGTGGCCAAGTATGACGCGCGCAAGATCATCGTGTCGACGAATGTCGCGGAGACCTCGCTGACCATCGACGGCGTCACAGCCGTGATCGACTGCGGGCTCGCACGCATCGCCCGATACGACGCGAACCGGGGAATCAACACCCTGCTCATCGAGCGAATCTCGGTCGCCAGTGCGGACCAGCGGGCGGGGCGGGCTGGTCGCACGGCGCCGGGCGTCTGCCTGAGGCTGTGGACGGAGCGGGAGCACGCGCAGCGTCCGAGGCAGGAGCTGCCCGAGGTGCGCCGGTTGGATCTCGCGGAGGTCGTGTTGACGCTCAAGGCGGGCGGCATTGACGATCTACTGGGGTTCCCTTGGCTGGAGAAGCCCGACCCGCGAGCGGTCGAGCGTGCGGAGGGGCTGCTGATCGACCTCGGGGCGCTGGCCGCCCCACGCGGCGGCGGGCACTCGACGATCACGGAACTGGGACGCCGCATGCTGCGTTTCCCGGTGCATCCGCGTTACGCCCGCATGTTTCTGGAGGCGGACCGTCGCGGGTGCGTGCGCTCGGTCGCGTTGATGGCGGCGCTCACGCAGGGACGGAATTTTCTCCTCCGAGGCGTGCCTAAGGACGTCGATCGTGCGCGCGAGGACCTGCTTGGCGACGAGCCGGAGAGCGACTTTTTCCTGCTGATGCGCGCCTGGCGTTATGCCGACAGGAACCAATACCAGCTCGACGCCTGCCGCCGCCTGGGAATCCACGCGCAGGCGGCGCGGCAGGTGGGTCCGCTCTTCGAGCAATTTTTGGAGATCGCGGAGAAGGAGGGGCTTTCGGTTGCCGAGCATCGGGTCGATGGAGCGGAGGTTCGAAAGTGCGTGCTCGCCGGCTTCTCGGACCACGTGGCGCATCGGCTCGATGAGGGCACGCTTCGGTGCGACGTCGTGCACGGCCGCCGCGGCGTCCTGGCTCGCGAGAGCGCGGTGCAGTCCGCGCCGCTAATCGTGGCCGCGGAGATCAGCGAGGTGGAGGGCAGGGGCGGCGAGGTGAACGTGCTGCTGAGCCTGGGCACGGCGATCGAGGAGGCCTGGCTGAAGGAGTTGTATCCCGACGATCTGGTCGCCGTGCGCGGCGTGGTCTACGACGAGCACTCGAAGCGCGTCGTCGCGCGCCGCGAAAAGCGCTTCCGCGACCTCGTGCTCGAGGCGAAGTCCAGCGCGGACGACGTGCCGCTCTCGGAGGCGGCGGCGCTGCTGACGCGCGAGGTCGCCGCCGGGCGGATACGCATCGAGGCCTGGGACGACACCGTCGAGCAGTGGATCGTGCGCGTGAACCGCCTGGCCGAATGGTTCCCCGAGCTCGAGGTGAATGTGCTCACGGAGGCCGACCGGGCGACGCTCGTGGAGCAAATCTGCTACGGCGAGACCAGCGCCCGCGGGGTGCGTGAGAAGCCCGTGATGCCGATCCTGCGCGACTGGCTGACCGCCGAGCAGCTCGCGGTCCTCGACAGTTACCTACCGGAGCGCCTCACGATGGCGAACGGCCGCCGTGCGAAGATCACCTACCACCCCGAGGGCCCCCCGGTGCTGAGTGCGCGGATACAGGAGCTCTACGGCGTCGAGGGTCGCTTCGCGATCGGCCACGGCCGTGTGCCCGTGAAGATCGAGGTGCTTGCGCCCAATCAGCGTCCGATCCAAGTCACCGAGGACCTGACCAGCTTCTGGCGGGACATGTATCCGAAGGTGAAGGCCGAGCTGTCGCGCCGCTATCCGCGCCACGAATGGCGCTGAGGGGCGCGGTCGCTCAATCGACGATCATCACCTGGTCGCCGGGGCGGACCCACTCGTGGAGCTCAACCACGTCGAGGTTGCGCATGAGCACGCAGCCTGCGCTCAAGGCCTCGCCGATGCGGGCCTCGTGGTTGGTGCCGTGGATGTAGATGTACCGGTCGTACGTGTCGACCTCGCCCCCACGGTTCACCCCTGGCTCCAGCCCGCGCAGCCAGAGGATTCGGCTCGTGATCAGGTTGGTCTCCTGGTCGGCGCCCGGGATTTCGCTGAAGTGCTGGCCGGTGGGAATCCGCGAGCGATACACCATGCCGGGCGGTTGCCCCCCGCCAATCCGCTCGGCGATTTCGTGCAGGCCGCGGGGCGTTCCGAGGGACCCTTTTACATTGGAGGGTGGACGGCGGGAAGTGGATATCGGATAGGCTTTTACCAGCGAATTGCCTCGGAAGAACTGCAGCGTGTGCGTGGCGATCCGCACATAAAGGAGCCGTTCTGTGGGCTTGATACCAAGGCGATCACAAGTTTTGGTGACCCATTCGACAGGTGAACTTATGAGCAATGCATCGTCCTTCACGGTAGGCATCGTCGGTGCGACGGGTGCCGTCGGTCAAGAACTGCTGCAACTGGTGCACGAGCGGGCCTTCCCGTTCGCCCGGTTGCGCCTTTTTGCGTCGGCTCGTTCGGCCGGCAAACAGGTCACGGTCGCCGGCAAAACCTACACGGTGGAAGAGGCGAAGCCGGGCGTGTTCGCGGATGTCGATGTGGCGTTTTTCGCCGCTGGCGGTTCCGTCACGCGCGCTCTTGCCCCCGATGCGATCAAGGCGGGCTGCCTGGTGATCGACAAGAGCTCGGCGTTCCGCATGGAGCCCGACGTCCCGTTGGTGATCCCCGAGATCAATCCGCAGGACCTGCGCAACCACAAGGGCCTGATCGCGAATCCGAACTGCTCGACCGCGGTGACGCTCATGGCGTTGTGGCCCCTGCACAAGGCCTTCGGCCTGAAGCGCTATTTTGCGGCGACCTACCAGTCCGTGTCCGGCACGGGGGCGGAGGCGGTGCGTGAGCTCGACGACCAAGTGAATGCCATCGTAACCGGCAAGCCGGTCGTGAAGAAGGTCTATCCGTACCAGATCGCCTACAATCTCATCCCGCAGATCGATTCCTTCGGCGCCGACGGCTACACGGGCGAGGAGAACAAGATGATGATCGAGAGCCGCAAGATCATGGGCCTCCCGAACCTGAAGGTTTCCGCAACCTGCATCCGCGTGCCGGTCGTCCGCGCCCACTCGATTGCCGTCAACGCGGAGTTCGAACGCCCGGTCAACGTCGCCGAGGCCCGTGCGGCCGTCGCTGCGTTCGCCGGGGCGGAACTGGTGGACGATCCCGCGAACCGGAAATATCCGACCCCGCTGGACTTTGCCCGCAAGGTTAAGTGCGGCGTCGGCCGTATCCGCGTGGACACTGCACTGGACAACGGACTGGCACTGTGGGTCAGCGGCGACAACCTCTGGAAGGGCGCCGCGCTCAACGCCGTCCAGAACGCCGAACTGATGATCCGCGAGGGCTGGCTCAAGCCCAAGCGCGCCTGATTTCACCCGGACGCCGGAAGCCTCGCTCCCTCGGACTTCCGGCGTGGCGCGGCAGGATTAAACCCTTGCCAGAGCGCCGAGGCTCCCGCTTAGCTGGGCCCTCTAGCCGGACGGCTAGCTCAGTTGGTTAGAGCATCTCGTTTACACCGAGGGGGTCGGGGGTTCGAGTCCCTCGCCGTCCACCATTCGCACTTCGCCTGCCGCAAATCCCACTCAAATAAGTTCCCATGATGCGCCACACGATCTCGGTTCTCGTTGAAAACAAGTTCGGCGTCCTCGCTCGCGTCGCCGGAATGTTTTCCGGTCGCGGTTTCAACATCGACTCGCTCAACGTCGCCCCGACCCACGACCCCTCGCTGTCCCGGATCACCGTGGTGCTCAAGGGCGACGAGTCCTCGCTCGACCTCGCCGTGAAGCAGCTGCGCAAGCTGGTCAACGTCGTCGAGGTCGTCGACTTCAAGGAGGGACAGGCGGTCATTCGCGAACTGATCCTGGTGAAGGTGAAGGCGAGCTCAAAGACCCGCTCGGAGATCATGCAGATCTGCGACATCTTCCGCGCGAAGATCGTGAACGTCGGCCACGACTCGGTCATCGTCGAGGCGACCGGTGCCGAAGACAAGGTCGGCGCCTTCCTCAATCTTCTGGATCCCTTCGGCATCCTCGAACTCGCCCGCACGGGCGTCCTCGCGCTCAAACGCTGAGTTCGGCTCGCCACGTCTCACAACCACGCATCCCAACCTCAAACGCATCACGAATTCCCAACAGCGGATTCCTTTCAACATGCCTGCCAAAGTATACACCGACAAAGACGCCGATCTCGGCGTGTTCTCCAATAAGACGATCGCCGTGCTCGGCTACGGCTCCCAGGGTCATGCGCACGCGCTGAACCTCAAGGATAGCGGCTGCAAGGTCATCATCGGCCTCTACAAGGGCTCGAAGTCCAAGGCCGTCGCTGAGAAGCACGGCTTCGAGGTGTTCGAGACCGCCGAGGCGGTCCGCCGCGCGGACGTCATCATGGTCGGCCTGCCTGACATGAAGCAGGCGGACGTCTACACGAAGGACATCGCCCCCAATCTTTCCAAGGGCAAGTGCCTGCTCTTCTCGCACGGCCTCTCGATCCACTTCGGCTTGATCAAGGTTCCCTCCGATGTGGACGTGATCATGGTCGCCCCGAAGGGCCCGGGCCACATGGTCCGCCGCCTCTACACCGAAGGCAAGGGCATGCCCGCCCTGATCGCGGTGTACCAGAACAAGTCCAAGCAGGCGAAGAAGATCGCCCTCGGCTGGGCGAAGGGCATCGGCTCCACGCGCGCCGGCGTGCTCGAGACGAGCTTCAAGGAAGAGACCGAGACGGATCTCTTCGGCGAGCAGGCCGTGCTCTGCGGCGGCGCCTCGGCGCTCGTCCAGGCGGGCTTCGAGACCCTCGTCGAGGCCGGTTACCAGCCCGAGATGGCCTACTTCGAGTGCCTGCACGAGCTGAAGCTCATCTGCGATCTCATGTACGAGTCCGGCATCGCTGGCATGCGCTTCTCGATTTCCGAGACGGCCAAGTATGGTGACATCACCCGCGGCCCGCGCGTCGTCAACAAGCAGACCAAGGCCGAGATGAAGAAGATCCTCAAGGAGATCCAGTCCGGCCAGTTCACCCGCGAGTGGGTGAAGGAGTACAAGGGCGGTCTGAAGAACTACAACAAGCTCCTGAAGAAGGGCGAACAGCACCAGATCGAGAAGACCGGTGCCCGCCTTCGCAGCATGATGCCTTGGATGGCCAAGAAGAACATCAAGGGCGTCCAGGCCGCGTACTGAGCGGTTCGCGCACCCTCCGTTTGAAGAAGGCGGCCCCCGGGCCGCCTTCTTCGTATCCGGAGTCCGGTGCCGATGTGAAAATTCCGACTCGATTCCCGTTTCTCCGTCCCCGATCCTTCGGCCCATGTCCTCGCTCGTCATTGCCACCCGCAAGAGTCCGCTCGCACTCGCGCAGACGGAAATGGTCGCGGCGCATCTGCGCGCTGTGCTCGGGGTCGAGACCCGTCTCATGAAAATGGTGACAACCGGCGACCGGCAGACCCAATGGTCACTCGAACAGCAGGGTGGAAAGGGGCTGTTCACCAAGGAGCTCGAACAGGCCCTGCTTCGCGGCGAGGCCGACATCGCCGTGCACAGCACCAAGGACCTGCCCGGCGAAATGCCCGAGGGGCTCGCAATCGCGGGCTACATGCCACGCGCCGATGCCCGGGACGTGCTGGTGCGGCGGGTGGACACGCCGGTCCCCGCCACGATCGCAACCGGCAGCCCGCGCCGGCGGCTGCAGCTTGCCACGATCTATCCGAGGGCCGTGTTCAGCGAGATCCGCGGAAACGTCGACACGCGTCTCAGGAAAATCGCCAGCGACCATGTGGCCGATGCGACTATGCTCGCGGCGGCCGGCCTGGCCCGGCTCGGGATCGCGTCCTGGCCGGATCTCGAATTCGTGCCCCTGCCGATCGACCAGATGGTGCCCGCGGTCGGTCAGGCCGCCATCGGGATCCAGTGCCGGGCCGGCGAGGAGTCCCGGTTCGCACGCGCCTTCGACTCTGCCACCGCCCGCGCGGTGGTCGTGGAACGCGCGCTCCAGACCGCACTCGGCGGCGGATGTCACACCGCCTTCGCCGCCCACGTCGCGGGCGACTCCCTGCACGTGTTTCACGAGTCCTGCGGGCGCCGCAGGTTCGACCTGACCGCGACCGATTTCGCGGAGCCCGACGCGGCCGCGTCGAGGGTCCTCCACGCGCTCGGCCTCCGCTGAGCCGCCGATTCCAATCGCTTCACAATCCTTTCGCAGTCCATGACCAAGCCTTCCCTCTCCGGCCGGCGCATTGCCATCACCCGGGCCTCCGAGCAATCGGGCAGCCTCCGCACCCTGCTAGAGGAGCGCGGCGCCGAGGTGCTGGAGCTTCCCCTGATCACCGTGTCCGCCGAGATCGACAAACAGACGCTCGCCGACTGCATGCTCGAGCTGGGCAGCTACGACTGGATGGTGTTCACCAGCGCGAACGGCGTCCGATTCTTCTTCGACCAATTTCTGCGTCTCTTTGACGACATTCGTTCGCTCGGCCTGATGCGCATCGCCTGCGTGGGCGAGACGACCGCCGAGGCGGTGCGCGCCTACCATCTTCGGGTCGAGTGCCAGCCCAAGCGCGCCACGGCCGAGAGCCTGGCTGACGCGTTGATCGAGACGGGCAGCCTCGATAGCGCGAAGATCCTCATGGTGACCGGCAACCTCAACCGCGACGTCTTGGAGCGGAAGCTCGAGGAGGCGCGTGCGATCGTCGACCGCCTCCAGGTTTACAAGACCGAGCAGACGGACCTGACCAACGACCCGGCGGCGGCGGCCTTTCGCGAGAAGGGCGCTGACGCCGTGCTCTTCGCGAGTTCATCAGCCGTCGAGTCGTTCGCGGCCCAGGGCGATGCCTTGAAGCTCGGCCGAAACGCACGCCAGCCGCTCTACGGGAGTATCGGGCCGCAGACTTCGGAGAGCCTCGGGAAGGCCGGCCTCGGACCGTCGTTCGAGGCTCGCACGCCTGGGCTCAAGGAGCTGGTTGACAGCCTCCAGCAGGCGCTCGCAAAGGCCGGTTCCTGACCGACGCAGCCCCTTCGCCCATGGCTGAATCCTACACCGTCCCCGAGGGCATTCGCGCGCAGCGCGCCGACAAGATCCTGGCGCAGGCGTTTCCGGAACACAGCCGCACTGCTATCCAACGCGCCTTCGATGCGGGACTCGTGTCCTGCTCGGGACGGATACTGGCGAAGAAGGACGACGTGCGCTCTGGCGACGTGATCGAGTTCGCGCTTCCGCCCACCCGGGAGACCGACCTGACCCCGGCTGACATCCCGCTCGATGTGCTGTTCGAGGACGAGCACATGATCGCCCTCAACAAGACCGCGGGCATGATCGTCCATCCAGGGGCGGGCACGGGCGACGACACGGTGGTGCACGCGCTGCTCTCGCATTGCGAGGGCGAGTTGAGCGGGGTCGGCGGCGTGGAGCGTCCCGGCATTGTCCACCGGCTCGACAAGGAGACCTCGGGCGTGTTGCTCGTGGCGAAATCGGACGCCGCCCATCGTGGCCTCGCGAGCCAGTTCGCGGGGCGCGAACTCAAGAAGGAGTACCTCGCTTTGATCGCGGGCGTTCCGGACCTGCTGTCCGGCGTGATCGACAGGGCCATCGCCCGGCATCCCATCCACCGTCATCGGATGACGGTGGGAGAGGGGGGGCGCCCCTCGCGAACCGACTGGGAGCGGGTGGAGGCATTCCCGCCGATCGCGGCGCTCCTGCGCTGTCGTATCCACACCGGCCGCACGCATCAGATCCGGGTTCATCTCAAGTCAATCGGGCATGTCCTGCTCGGCGATGCAGTCTATGGCTGGAAGGCGGACCCGCGCCTCCCGGAACAGCCGCCGCGCGTGATGCTTCACGCGGAACACATGGCCTTCCTGCACCCAATCACCGGAAGGGCCATGGACATCCGGGCGCCTCTGCCCGAGGACTTCCGCCGCATGGTCGAGGTCCTGAGGACCGCCAGCGCTCCCAGGCGTCGTTGAGGACCGTCCGGCAAAAAAGAGGAAACATGGCGTTGCATGCCGCGGGTTGGTTGGATTGAAGTGCCTCCTTTCCCTCTCCCGGCTTGTTCCAGGCGGGGGATATCATGAGCCCATTGCCATTCAAAAACCTCGGCGGTCCGGACGGTTCGCACAGCGCGCTGTTTTTCGCGCGTCTGATGGAGCTCCTTCCCGACCACGTCTATTTCAAGGACCTCGAGGGCCGCTTCTTCTGCATCAACCGGGCTCAGGCGGAGTTCTTCGGACTCGCAAATCCGGACGAGGCGGTGGGCAAGACCGACTACGATTTTTTCCCGGAAGAGTTTGCGCACCAGAAGGACGAAGATGAGCGGGAGATCGTCCGCACGGGCGTCGGCTTCGTGGGCAAGGAGGAGCGCAATGACCGCGACGGGCGCGAGCGCTGGAGCCTGTCGACCAAGCTTCCGCTTTACTCCGAAACGGGCGAGCCGGTGGGGACCTTCGGAATCTCACGCGATGTGACGGACACCAAGTTCGCCCACGAGGCGCTCGAGGCCCAGCATCGCCTGCTCCAGACCCTCATCGACATTCTGCCCTGCCGGATTTTTGTGAAAGACCAGACGGGGCGCTTCACGATCACCAACCAAGCCTACCGCCGCTACCTCGGTTTCGAGAAACCCGAGGAGGTTGAGGGACGTCGCCGCGACGAGATCGTGAGCGATTCCCACGATGCCCGGGTGGCCGCCGACGACCTGCAGGTGCTGCAATCGGGGTCGTCGATCCTCAATCGCGAGGACCTGGATCAGTCGCCCTCGGGCGAGAGGAAGTGGATGCTCCTGTCGAAGGTTCCGCTGGTTGACCGCGAGGGCCGGGTGCAGGGCATTGTTGGCATGTCCGCAGATATCACCGCGCAGAAACTGGCCGAGGAGCGGGCGGTGCGTGCTCAGCGTGAGCTCGAGGTGCGCACACGGGTGATGGAATCCGAACTCGCAATGGCGCGCGAGATGCAGCAGGAGCTGATGACAGCGAGCGTGCAGACCGTGAAGGACTCCCTTTCAGGCTCCGCCCGGCTCAATGCCGACATCGCGTTCGCGTACGAGCCCTGCGCGCACCTGGCGGGCGACTTTTTCCAATTGGTGAACCTGGCGCCGACACGGTTCGGGCTGCTGGTGGGCGATGTCATGGGACACGGCGTGAAAGCCGCGCTCGTGACCACGCTGCTGCGCGGCCTCCTGGCGGAGGTCACGGCACACACCGTCCATCCATCCGAGGTGATCGCAGCGCTCAATGACCGGCTGTGCGGATTGCTGGACCGGCCGAGTTTCCCGAGGTTTGTGACCGCCCTGTACGCGACGATCGACCTGCACGAGGGGATGATCACCGTGGCGAATGCGGCGCATCCCTGGCCGCTCCTACGCCGTCAGGGGAATCCCGCCGGCCCGCTGGTATCCGCGGAATGCGGACCGGGCTTGGGATTGATCCCGGGAGCGACCTACGAGGCGGTAAGCCTTTCGCTGAATGCCGGGGACCGGCTCCTGTTCTACACCGACGGACTCAAGGAGGAGCAGAACTGGGCGGGCGAGGAATTTGGCCCCGAGCGGCTCGCCCGGACTTTGGACTCGATGGACAGCCAGGGCCTGCAGGTCTCGCTCCAGTCGATCCTGTCGCAGGTGCGCGGTTTTTCGGGCTCCGCCGCGTCGGGCGACGACCTCTGCGCCATCCTGCTGGGGCTCTGACACCGTCGGCACCGCGTGCGACGCGGTGCGCGACTAGGACGGTCAACCGAGCATCTGCGCGTAGCCGGCGGAATCGAGCAGGGCCGACGCGTCGGAGGGCGCGGCGAGCTTCAGGCGGATCAGCCAGGCAGCGCCATAGGGATCGCTGTTGAGTAGCTCGGGTTTGCCGTTGAGGACTTCGTTGACCTCCTGGACGACGCCAGCGACGGGCGCATAAATGTCGGACGCAGCCTTCACCGATTCGACGACACCGAAGCTGTCGCCGACCTTGAGCAGCGTGCCCACTTTCGGAAGCTGCACGAAGGTGATGTCGCCGAGCGAATTCTGGGCGTAGTCGGTGATGCCGACGAGCCCGGTGCCGTCGCCGGACAATTTCAGCCATTCGTGGGATCTCGCGTACCGAAGGTCGGATGGAATGTTGCTCATGTTAGGTAGGGGGCACCTGCGTTTTTGTCGGATTGGCGGAAGCCTGCAATCAGGTTTTGCGCTCAGGCTTTTTCAGGCAGGGTGACGAACGGCGGCTTGACGAGGGTCAACGGGAGGAGGGTTCCCCGGATGTCGACCGACAGGGGGGCGGATGCTGCGGCGGTCGTCACCAGGGCGGATCCGATCGCCTCATTGAGGATGGGCGAGAGCGTCCCCGAAAGGACGCGGCCGACCTGCGTGCCTTCGGCGCCGAGGACCGGGGTATCCGCCCGGACGATGCGGCGGTCGCCGGTGCGGAAGTGGATCACCTTCTCGCCGCAGCCCTCGCGTTTCTGCCTCAGGAGCGGCTCGCGGCCGTTGAAATCGCCGCCCTTGTCGAGCTTCACCGTCCATCCGAGGCCGGCGGCCATTGGGGAGATGGTCTGGCTGAGTTCGTGTCCGTAAAGGGGATACCCAGCCTCGAGTCGCAGGCTGTCGCGGGCGCCCAGGCCGGCGAGCTCCAACCCGCGCGATGCCCCGGCTTCGAGGAGGGCTTCGGCGAGGCGGGGCGCTTCAGAGGCCGCGTGATAGAGCTCAAAACCGTCCTCCCCGGTGTATCCGGTGCGACTCAGCAGGCAGTGGATGCCCGCGACCGTGCCCTCGCCGAAATGGTAATAACGAATCGTGCCGAGCTTTGCGCCGGTGAGGGTCTGGACGATGCCCGCGGCGGCGGGCCCCTGTACGGCGATCAGGGCATAGTCGTCGGACCGGTTGGTCAACGTGACGTCGAATCCACGGGCCTGCTCGGCCATCCACGCCAGGTCCTTGTCGATGTTCGAGGCGTTGATGCAGACGAAGTAGTCCTCGGGACCGCGCATGTAGACCAGGAGGTCGTCGACCACACCGCCATCGGGGTAGCACATTGGGGAATACAGCACTCTCCCGGGGTAGAGTTTCGAGACGTCGTTCGTGACGAGCTTCTGGAGAAACGCCAGAGCACCCGGGCCGCGGACGTCCGCCTCGCCCATGTGGCTCACGTCGAAGAGTCCGGCGCCGCGGCGCACGGCCTTGTGCTCCTCGAGGATGGAGCGGTATTGCACGGGCATCTCCCAGCCGGCGAAGTCGACCAGGCGGGCGCCATGGGCGGCGTGGAAATCGCGAAGGGGCGTGCGCTTCAAGTTGCTCATGTCCGAGCCTAGGCGGGCGGGGTGCCCGGGCGGCAAGGGAAAAGCGGAATCCGACACGCAAGATTGGAGTGGCAATCTTGGGCGACCCAGTGAACCTTCTGCCTCCTTATGACGCTGGCGCCGCTTGCTTATTGGGTGCACGACCTCAACCCGTTCCTGATTCGTTTCACTGACAAGATTGGAATCCGCTACTACGGCCTGGCCTACGTCCTCGGCTTTGTCGTCGCCGCCTGGATGTGCGTGCGGTACGCGCGCAAGGGCCGGTCCGCGGTGCCCGCCGCAAAGGTCAACGACCTGATGATGGCCTTGATCATTGGCGTGCTCGTCGGTGGACGGCTGGGGCACTATTTCCTCTACGACGACTGGAAGAGCTTTCCGACCGATCCGTTCGGAGTCTTCAAGGTCTGGGACGGAGGCATGGCGTTTCACGGTGGCCTGGTCGGCGTCATGATCGCGCTGATCTGGTTTTCCCGTGCGAACAAGATCCCGTTTTTTCACGTGTCCGACGTGATCGCGTCGGTGACGCCGGTCGGCCTGTTTTTCGGACGCATCGCCAACTTCATCAACGGCGAACTCTGGGGCAAGGTCAGCCACGTGCCGTGGGCGATGATCTTTCCGCTAAGCGCTCCTCCGGGAACGCCGATTTCGATGATTCCCCCGCGTCATCCGTCGCAACTCTACGAGGCGGGCATGGAAGGCATCCTGCTCTTCGCGTATATGCAATGGCGGTTCTGGAAGACGCCAGTCGTCGAGCGCTCGCCGGGCCGGCTTACGGGCGAGTTTCTGGTGGCCTATGCGATCGCCCGTTCCATCGGCGAAATCTTTCGCGAACCGGATTACGGCATCTCACCGATCATGGGCCTCAGCCGGGGCACCTTCTACTCGCTCTTCATGATCGTGGGAGGTTTCGGCGTGATCATCTACACGATCCTCAAGGAGGAGCGGAGCAAGAAGTCCTGAGCCCTGCCGGGGCCGCCCATGCGGTCCACGGGGCATGAAAAAGCCGCGCCCCGTCGGAGGCGCGGCTCGAAAGTGCGGACCGATGCGGGTCAGACGACCGTATTGGCCGGAATGACCTGTCCCTTCGGGACGACGAGCACGCCGTCGCGGATGATCACGGCGCCGCCCGCGTAAACCCCGTCGGGCTTGCCGTCGGGCGACAGCGAGCAGTTGTCGCCGATGCGCGCGTTCTTGTCGATGATCGCAAAGTGGATCCGGCAGTTCTTTCCGACGCCAATCTGGGGAATGCCCTTCGCGACGTTCGCCTTCTGCACGTCCCACTCCTCGAAATAATCGGCGCCCATCATGATGACATCCTCCATCTGGGTGCCTTCGTCGATGAACGAGCGCACGCCGACGATGCAACGGCGCAGGTTCGTGTCGGTCACGATCGAGCCCTCGCCCACGACGACGTGGTCGACGTTGCAGCGGTTGAGCTTTGCCGGCGGGAGCTGCCGCGAGTGCGTGTAGATCTTGCCCGAGGGATCGAAAAAGTTGAACGGCGGAAGCGGCTGGGTCATCGCCAGGTTGGTCTCGAAGAATGCGCGGACCGTGCCGATGTCCTCCCAGTAGCCCTCGAAGATATAGGAGTAGAGACGTTTCCGGCCGAGCAGCGACGGGATCACCTCCTTGCCGAAATCCTTCATCGAATTGTCCAGCGCCTCGGCCAGTGCTGCCCGGTTGAATACATAGATGCCCATCGATGCCAGGCAGCGCTTCTCGGTCGACGGCGTCAGCCGGGACTCGATCGCGGGGCTGATCGCGAGGCCCTCGATGATGGCCGGATCCTTGGGCTTCTCGACGAACTCCGTGATTGCGAGCTCATCGTTGACGCGCATGAGGCCGAGCCCCTCGACCTTGGAGGTCGGGAACGCGATGGACGCCACGGTGACATCGGCCTTCGTGGCGATGTGCTGGGCGATGATTTTCCGGAAATCCATCCGGTAGAGCTGGTCGCCCGAGAGGATCAGCACGTAGTCGTGCGGGAAGGTGCGGAAATGGACAAGATTGCGGCGCACCGCGTCGGCGGTTCCCTGATACCAGTCGTTGGTCGACTCAGTCTGCTCGGCGGCGAGGATGTCCACAAACCCACCCCCAAAACCGTCGAACTGATAGGTGCTCTGGATGTGGCGGTGGAGCGATGCCGTGTGAAACTGCGTGAGGAGGAATATCCGATTGATGCCGGCGTTGATGCAATTGCTGATTGGGATGTCGACCAGGCGATATTTGCCGGCCAGGGGGACCGCCGGCTTGCAGCGCTCCATCGTGAGGGGGTACAGGCGGGTGCCGCGGCCACCGCCCATGATCACAGACAAAATACTTTGATCGATTGTCATGGGATAAAGTGTCAATTGCCTTGTGGAAGGTTTAGAGAGAACGCTAATTTCGCGAGCCAATTTAATCGTAATCAGCTCCAATACACATGTGCGGCATCGTCGGCTACGTTGGTAAACACAAGGCGGCAACCATCCTGCTCGAAGGGTTGAAGCGGTTGGAGTATCGTGGATACGATTCCGCGGGTTTGGCGGTGCTGCAGAACGGGCGGATCGACGTGGCGAAGAAGGTGGGGCGGGTGGACGTGTTGGTGCGCGAGGCGTCGCGGCATTCGTTCACCGGACGTTGCGGCATTTGTCATACACGATGGGCGACGCACGGCGGGGTGACGGATGCGAATGCGCATCCGCACGTATCCAGCGACGGGAAGCTGGCGCTGGTGCACAACGGGGTGATCGAGAACTTCTCCTCGATCAAAAAGTTTCTGCTGAGCAAGGGCTACACGTTCCAGTCGGAGACGGATACGGAGGTCCTGTGCAACCTGGTGGCGTACCATTACGCGAAGGAGCAGGAGACTGCCGGGCACAGCCGGTTTTTCGAGAGTGTGCGCAAGACGCTGCTGCACGTGGAGGGTACCTACGGGATCGCGGTGGTGTGCGTGGACAACCCCGACGAGATCGTGGCGGCGCGCAAGGGTTCGCCGCTGTTGCTCGGGGTGGGGGATTCGGAGTACCTGCTGGCCTCGGATGCCTCGGCGCTGGTGAGCCGCACGCGCAACGTCGTGTACCTCAAGGACGGCGAGCTGGTGCATCTCACGCCGACCGATTTTGCGATCTCGACGATCGACCAGGCGGAGGTGGCTCCAGTGGTGGACACAATCACGTGGTCGATCAAGGACGCGGAGCTCAACGGGCACGCGCACTTCATGGAGAAGGAGATCTTCGAGCAGCCCGCGGCGCTTGAGAACGCAATGCGCGGACGCTTCTCGGAGGACGGCTCCACGGCGCAGTTTGGCGGACTGAACATCACGGCGGCGGACCTGCGCATGATCGACCGGCTGGTGTTCACCTCCTGCGGCACGGCGTGGCACGCCTGCCTGGTGGCGGAGCATCTGATCGAGCGATTTGCCCGTCTCCCTGTGGAGGTGGACTACGCCTCGGAGTTTCGGTACCGCAACGCGCCGCTCGACCGCGACGTGCTGTTCTTCGTGATCAGCCAGTCCGGCGAGACGATCGATACGCTGGCCGCGCTTCGCGAGGCGAAGCGAAAAGGGTACAAGGTGATGGCGATCTGCAATGTGGTCGGCTCAACCATTGCGCGCGAGGCCGACGGAGGCATTTACCAGCACGCCGGACCCGAGATCGGCGTGGCTTCGACGAAGGCCTTTACCTCGCAGCTGCTGATCGTCGCGATGTTCGCCCTGTATGTGGCTCGCCTGCGCGACATGAGCTTCGCGGACGGCGCCGCGTACGTGCAGGCGCTCAAGGGAACGCCGGACCTCGTGCGCAAGACGCTCGAGCAGGCGCCGCGCATCCGCGAGATCGCGAAACGTTACTCACAATACGGCGACTTCCTGTTCCTCGGGCGCTTGTCCCTGTTTCCAATCGCGCTGGAGGGTGCGCTCAAGCTCAAGGAGATCTCGTACATCCACGCGGAGGGCTATCCCGCGGCCGAGATGAAGCACGGACCGATCGCCCTGGTGAACGAGCAGTGCCCGACGGTGTTCTTCGTGCCCAAGGGCGAGATCTTCAACAAGCTCGTCTCCTCGATGCAGGAGATCAAGGCGCGCAAGGGAAAGATCATCGCGATCGTGACCGAGGGCTGCGAGATCCCCGCCGGCCTGGCCGACGAGGTGATCTCGATCCCCGACTGCCACGAGGCGGTGCTGCCGATCATCGCGAGCGTGCCCGTGCAGCTGCTCAGCTACTACATCGCGGTGGAGCGCGGCTGCGACGTCGACAAGCCCCGCAACCTCGCGAAGTCGGTCACGGTCGAGTAGGGGGCGGAGCCGCCCAAAGGCGGCCCGGGATCATTTCGCCTTTTTGGGAAGTGGTCTCCCCTTCTGGTGGAGCATTTCCCCGACGAGCTTGTACACGACCGACTCTGCGGGCGTGCGCAGCGAGGTGGGTGACACATAGGTCGCCGACGCGAGGCCATTCCCCGTGACTGGGTCACGCATCTCCATTGAGAGCGTGACGAGATGGTCCGTGAAGTCCCAGCTCCAGTGGTCGCGGTAGCCGATCACGGCATCGACCTTGGAGGGGACCATGGTCAAGGGACCGTACTCGGCCTCCTTGCCCTCGGCCTTGAGCGCGTCGACGATCATCACGTCGATGCGGTGATTGTCGTCCAGGTTTCGCACCACGAAGAAGCGGTGCGGCTGGGATGCATCGATCCCTGGCGCCACATGGGCGACGTAGGTGGCACAGCCACCCGAAAAGGAGAGCAGGACAAGCAGAACTGATAAGAGCGACCAGCGCTTGATTTGCATAGAAATGAGAAAAGGGACTGGGAATGGTTCTCAGCGCAAGTGCGCGGAACGCTTTTATTCGGGATTAAGAAGATGATGAAATCCAGTAAATTGCGGGCGATGTGACCGGTAAAACCAGCATTGGTTCTGATCAAAAACTGGCATCAAATTCGCAAGAAACGGGGATCCTTTCAAATGGCATTAGATGGATTGATGCTTAGGAATTCTGGAAGGTCAGAGTTTCATAACTAATCGACCCGATCCGTACAGCCTAACCGATTACCTCGGCCCATCAACCTAACCCGTATATGCGCGTTCATATTCGCAAACTTCTAAAACCCTGGGCTATCACGTCCGCTTTGGCGGCGTGGAGCCTTGTTTTTGTCGCCTGTATGACGACCCAGCGACCCATCGCGGTTCCTGGACAAAACGGAGGAGCAAAGCTCGTCGGCATGAGCCAGTGCTCGCCCTGCCATGACGACGTCATCGCCAAATTCCAGAATTCGACGCATGCGCGTCTGATGGTTCAGGGAGCCGGCCCGAACGTCGCGGTCGGCTGCGAGTCCTGCCATGGTCCGGGCAGCGCCCACGTGAAGGCGGGCGGCGGCCGCGGAAACATCATCAACCCGGTCCGCGATCCGGAGACCTGCTTCAAGTGCCATCTCGACAAGCGGGCTGAGTTCAGTCTCCCGAACAGCCACCCGGTGCTGTCCGGCAAGATGTCCTGCTCGGATTGCCACGACCCGCACAGCGGCGACGCGATCAAGGGCCAGGGCGCGATGTCGCTCGAAGACGAGAACGCCACCTGCACCCGCTGCCACACGCAGGAGAAGGGGCCGTTCATTTTCGAGCACAACGCCATGCGCGAAGGCTGCACCGTGTGCCACAACCCGCACGGCACGGTTAACCAGAAGATGCTCGTCGCCCGCGACGCCAACCTGTGCGTCAAGTGCCACCTCGAACACCCGACGGTCGCCGGAAACGGAACAATCGTCCTGGGCGGCGAAGACCACCGCACCCGCCTGCAGAACGGCACCTGCTGGAGCGCAGGCTGCCACGAGGCCGTGCACGGCTCCAACGCCAGCAAGGCCCTCCGCTACTAACCTTCGCCTACCCAAGCCATGCACTCGAAATATTCTCTCCTGACCCGCACTGCCGGTCTCGTGGCCGGTGGCCTGCTCGCCCTCACCTCGGTCGCCCAGGCTGATGAGTCGTCCTCAAGCGGAGCAGACTCGATGCCGGAGTTCACCAACAACTACATCACGCTGTCCGCGCAGGTCTCGTCGCCCTCCGGCGACAAGGCCGCCTACCAAAAGGATACCCGCAACTACAAGACGGGCGTCTATGGCATCGAGGACATGCGGATCGGCAAGCAGCTGTCCAAGGACTCCACCATGCAGTTCGATGGACACCTGCTGACCGGCACCGCGGATTACCTGGGCAAGTTCACCCTGTCCAAGGACGACGTCGGCACCGTGCAAGTCGGATACAAGCGCTTCCGCACCTATTACGACGGCGTGGGCGGGTTCTTCCCGATCAACCAGCAGTGGAATCCGCTTCCCAACGAGGCGCTCGCCACGGACCGCGCCAGCTTCTGGGCGGACGTCACGATCAACCTCCCGAACGCCCCGGTCTTCCACATCCGCTACTCGAACGAGCTGCGCGACGGCCAGAAGGACTCCACCATCTGGGGTGACACGGACCTCACGGGCATCCCGGTGTACAGCATCGGCAGCTTCAACCCGATCTCGTCGGACCGTAAGATCGTCCCGGGATACATGCAGATCGACGAGCGCCAGCAGACACTCGAGGCGACCATGACCCAGACGGTCAACGACAACACCACGATCGTGGTCAGCGTCGTTGGCAATCGCGTCGAGAATCTGGATACGCGCTACATGAACCGGTATCCGGGTGAGCTGAAGCCGTATCCGGCGATCCCTTCCAGTCCGCTTTCGCTCATCCCCGGCACGCTGGTTAACAACCCGATCTGGGGCTACGACCAGCAGGGCAACAAGACCGACTCGATGATCTTCAGCGGCAAGGTCGACACGCAGCTCAACGAGAAGGTCGCGCTCTTCGCCGGCATCCGGTATGAGCACGGCAACGGCGACCTTATCAGCGGTCGTCTCCTGAACATGACGGTCAACACCAAGACCGGTCCGGTGACGGCGCCAGGCGGCCGCCTGACGGTCGGCTATCGCGGGGCCTACACCTACCAGACGGTGGCTGGCGAGATGCGCCACGACAACCTCGCGGCGAACTTCGGCGCCCACCTCAAGCCGGTGAAGGATCTGTTCGTCGACGTCGCCCTCAAGGGTGAGCAGGTCATCACGGGCGGATACAACATCCTCGGTTACACCGACACCCTGATCAACCAGGCGACCGGCTCCACACTGACCCAGCCGTTCACCGCCCCGAACAACAGCCATGCGAAGGAGAACTCCTGGATTCCCGAGATCGACGTCCGCTACAACGGCATCCAGCGCGTCTCGCTGTATGGCTCGGCCGACTACCGCTACACGCCCGGCTACGAGCGCGCGAGCAACATCGGCCTGAGCGGCAACGGCACCGTGATCTTCCCCTCGTACTCCGGCTACTCGGACAACGTGCGCGAGAATCACGGCCACTACCGCATCGGCGCCAACTGGGTCGCCACCGATTCGCTGACCTTCCGCGCGGAGACCTTCTACAAGGACCACCGCAACAGCTTCGCCGACAACACGGGCGCGACGACCTTCTTCGTGCTGGGCTATGACTTCTACGGAGTCACCCTCTCGGCGACCGCCAAGGCCACACCTACGCTGACCTTCACGACCCGTTACATCGGCCAGGTCGGCCAGATGGACGTCACCACCGACGCCACCGCACAGTACCAGTCAATGGACTCGAAGAACCACATCTTCGGCGAGACCGTGGATTGGAATCCCAACAAGCAGGTCTATGTCCAGGGCAACGTGAACGTCGTGTTCGACACGATCTCCACGTCGTATCCCTCGGCGGGCGGCAACGCCAACGTCGTGCTCCAGAATGCGGACAACAACTACTGGGATGGCAACGTGGTCGTCGGCTTCGTGATGGACAAGGACACCGACGTGCAGCTCGAGGGCACCTATTATCGGGCGAACAACTACAACCCGAGCTTTGCCTTCGCGACCGTGCCGTACGGCGCCGGAATCAAGGAGTACACGATGACCGCGGGCATCAAACACAAGATCACCGCGACCCTCGTGGCCAATGCCAAGGTCGGCTACTACTACAGCGAAAACGAGACGACCGGCGGCATGACCAACTACAAGGGCCCGCTGGCCTACGTCGGCCTGACCCAGGCTTTCTGATTTGTTCTCATCGGCGCGGCGCCGGTCGCCTCCGATCGACGCCGCGCTTTCCACTTCCAAAAAACGATTTATCCGCCAGGGCCGCCACCCGGATCGGTTTCCGGGAGCGCCGGGCGAAAACCCAGACTCAAAACACGTCTCCATGAAAAAGCTCATCGTCACGTCTCTCGGAGCGCTGGCGCTCATCGCCTCCGCCTCCCTCCTCAATGCCGCGTCAGCCAGTGACAACTGGGACAACCACTGCGCCAAGTGCCACGGCGCCGACGGCACCGGCAACACCAAGATCGGCCACAAGCTCCACCTGAAGGACTATACCGACGCCAAGACCCTCGCCGACAAGACCGACGCCCAGCTCGAGCAGGACATCCTCGACGGCGTGAAACGCGGCGGGCGCGAGGTGATGAAGCCCTTCAAGGGCGACCTGACGCCTGATGAGGCCAAGGCGCTCGTCCAACACATTCGTTCGTTCGCCAAGAAATAATCGCGGACTTCGCGCGCGGTTCGGGGGGACGCCCCTCCGATCCCGCCAATTTGCAAACAATGCCTGTCCGCCCGACAGGCATTGTTTTTTCCGGTGACGAGATCCGCCGTCAACCTTCCGGCCTCAACCCTCCTGCTTCTTCCGTCCTGTCATGAATCCCGACACTCCAAATTCCGAGTCCAAGAGAGACGTCCCGTCCTCGTTCAAGAATTGGGTCAGCCTGGCGGGCTCGATCCTGGCGATCGGCAGCCTGTTTGCGTTCCTGTTTCTCGTGGCGATGGACACGATGGCGCACAACGGGAATCCGTATCTTGGAATCCTCACCTACATCGTGGCGCCGGCCTTCTTGATCGCCGGCCTCGCGTTGATCTTTGTCGGGTGGTGGATGCAGCGTCGGCAGCGCGCCCATGGAGCGCAGGTGGAAACAGGGCTTTTCGCGCTCTCCATCGATTTCTCGCGCCCCCGCGACCGGCGCTTCCTGCTCATCTTCGGCTCCGGTTCGATCGTCTTCCTGCTGTTGACCGCATTCGGAAGCTATCAGACTTATCACTTCACCGAGTCCGTGCAGTTCTGCGGTGAGACCTGCCACGGCGTGATGCAGCCGGAGTACACGACTTACCAGCAGTCGCCGCACGCGCGGGTGTCGTGCGCGGAGTGTCACATCGGCTCGGGCGCCTCCTGGTACGTGAAATCGAAGCTCAGCGGCGCCTATCAGGTGTACGCGACCATTTTCAACAAATACGAGCGCCCGATCCCGACGCCAGTGGCGAACCTTCGCCCGGCGCAGGACACCTGCGAGCGGTGTCACTGGCCCGAGAAGTTCACGGGCAGCCTCGATCGCACCTACCAGCATTACCTGAGCGACAAGAACAACACGCCCTACACGGTGCGCCTGCTGCTGCGCGTCGGTGGCGGCCAGCCCGGGCATGGGCCCTTCGGCGGCATCCACTGGCACATGAATGTCGCCAACAAGGTCGAGTACTACGCGAAGGACCGCCAGCGCCAGAACATCCCCTGGGTTCGCGTCACCTCGCGCGATGGCAAGGTCACCGTCTTTCGCACCCCCGATTTCAAGGGCGAGCCCCCCGCCGCATCGATCCGCGTGATGGATTGCATGGACTGCCACAATCACCCCGCCCACATCATGAAGACCGCCAATCAGGTGGTCGAAGGGGAGATGGCCACCGGCGCGATCCCGACCAATCTGCCGTTCCTCAAGCGCAATGCGGTGGATGCCATCAGCGCGAAGTACAAGACCGAGAGCGACGCGATGAGCGGCATCGCCGCGTACATTGAGGGCAAATACAAGGGTGATAAGGAAGTGCCCGGCATAGTCGCCGCGCTGCAGTCCGGCTACCGCGAGAATTTCTTCCCGGAGATGAAGGCCGACTGGCGCTCGTATCCGAACGACATCGGCCACAAGGACTGGCTCGGCTGCTTCCGTTGCCACGACGACAACCACGTCAGCACGGACGGCAAGGAGATGGTCAAGGGCAGCGATTGCAACATGTGCCACGTGATCCTTTCGCAGGGCAGAGGGGCGGAGCTGACGCGGATGGCGCCCACGGGCCTCGAGTTCAAGCACCCGGGCGGCGACTTGGATCCGGCGCTGACCTGCAGCGACTGCCACAACGGCCAGAACCAGAAATGATCCGGTGTCCCGACAGCGCCCGTGGAGGGGCTTCCTCTGCGGGCGTGGGGTCCGCCTTCGGGCGCACCGGGGGGCGGTCCGGCGCGGTATCCGCATCGCTCAGACTCGAACCGGCCGGGATTTCACCCTTGACCCGCGCGCGGCTTACCCTAGCAAGGGCTGTTTCAAATTTTCCAATCCATTGATATGAGAGACGACTACATCAAGGAAGCGCTCAAATCGATTCCCGACGCCAACCTGCTGATCAACGTGGTTTCGCGCCGCGTCAAACAGCTCAAGCGCGGCAACCGTCCGCTTGTGGAATCGCTCGAGAAGCTCTCGCCCGAGGACATTGCGCTCCGCGAAATCATCGAGGCAAAGATCACTTTCGACGTCGCGCAGGCTGACTGAGTCCGACTCAAGTCGCGCGATCCCGACGGCGGCGCACGTCCTGCAAAGGAGGCGCCGCCTTGGCATTTTGGGGAGGCGAGGAGGGAATTGCGTTCCCGGTCAGTCTGATTTTCCCTGAGCGATAGCAACCATGGCCGCAAACAAGGAGAAGAAGGATCCGCGCCACGCGGAGATTCGCAACGCGAAGGCGTTGCGCGACTTCTTCGTGGACGAAAAGTTCGAGGCGGGCGTGGCGCTGCGCGGCACGGAGGTGAAGGCGATCCGGGAAGGCAAGGCCCAGATCAACGACGCATTCGGGCGCATGGAGAAGGGCGAGCTGTGGCTCTACAACATGCACATCGCCGAGTACGCCTGGGGCAACCGTTTCAATCACGACACCCGTCGCAAGCGGAAGCTCCTGCTGCACAAGCATGAGCTCAGGAAGATCGCGATGGCGCTGGAGGCGGGAGGGCGGACGCTCGTGCCGCTCCGCATGTATTTCAAGGAGGCGCTTGTGAAGATCGAAGTCGCGCTGTGCACGGGCAAGAAGCTGTTCGACAAGCGCGAGGACCTGAAAAAGCGCTCCGAGCTGCTGGAGGCCCGGAAGGTCCTGAAGGCGCGCCGCTAGGCCTCGCGGATCGAGGGTGCGGGCTGGATCGGCCAGTGCCGGATCACCTCATCCGCAAGGGTGCGCCACGTGAAGGGCTTGTTGAGCACCGCGCGCACTTCCGGAAGGTCGTCGAATCCGCGGGCCACGAGCTCGGCTCCGTGGCCCGTGATGAGGATGAAGGGCACCCCCGAGACGATGCTTCTGGCCTTCGACACGAGTTCGAGGCCGTTCATGCCCGGCATGTAGTAGTCGGTCGCGACCGCGCCCACATCGAGCCTGCGCATCGCCTCGAGCGCGGCCCCGGGGCGGGAGTACGTGTGCACGGGACACGAGAGGTGCTCCGACATCAGGTCTCCCAGATAATCCAGGTAGGATATCTCGTCGTCGATGATGACGAGTGATTTGTGCGCGGTCGGATTCAAGTCGGGCGAAAAATTTGTCTAGATGATCGACGCGGTACGCCAAGAGCTAAAGAACGATCCTGCAGATCGCTTGTGTAATTTTACGCAGTGGGCCGGGGCGACGCGAAATGGGTGCGGGAAGTTGAAGGAGGTTGAACACCAAACACCGGCCCGAACACTGGCGGTGTGCTTCACCTCGTGCTCTACTGTCCGGAGATCCCGCAGAACACCGGCAACATCGGTCGCATGTGCGCCCTGACCCGGTCGCGGCTTCATCTCATCCATCCCCTGGGCTTTCGGATCACGGACCGAAACCTGCGGCGCGCGGGCATGGATTACTGGCATGCGCTGGACGTGCACGAGCATGAGAGCTGGGCGGCTTTTCGCGCGAGCCCGGTCGCGCCGTCGCGTCTGTGGCTGTTCACCACGAAGACGAGGCAGTGCTTCTGGGATGTCCGCTTTGCCGACGGCGACGCCCTGGTGTTCGGCAATGAGGGGTCGGGTGCGCCGGAGTGGCTTCATGCTGAGATCGGAGAGGCGCAGCGCGTGACGATCCCGCATGCGAATCCGAATCTACGGTCGTTGAATTTGAGCACGGCTGCGGGGATTGCGACCTACGAGGCGTTGCGCCAGATCGGCGGCCTGCGTTAGGGAGTGCCGGTCCGCAGGCGCTGAAAATGGCACGCCGCGAAATCGAGGAAGACGGGCCAGTCCGGCAGGTCGGTGTGGCCGCCGCGGTGGAGACGGAACGCGAGGTCGCCGCGGTCGAGTGCGACGTCGGGGCTTGGCATCACCGCGGTTCCCGGCCCGCGTGCACCCAGCAGGCGGTAAACCGGCGCCGCGGCAACGCAGGCCTGGAATTCCCCGACGGGATCGGACCAGAGGTCCTCGGTGCCGCCGGTGATCAACAGGGCCCTCGGGGCGACGAGGGCGATCAGCTCGTGCTGGTCCACCGGAATTCGATTCCAGTGGCCGGCATAACGCAGGAAATTTGCCGCCATCCAGTGGTATTCGGAGGGACCGCACACGTTGTCCACGGACTCGCCGATGTCGTGGCGGTGCAGCTTGGCGCCGCATTCGCCGGAGCAGCTCGAGTAGGTCGCGGTCCAGCGCGTATCGAGTGCTGCGGCGAGAAGGGCGGCCTTGCCCCAGCGGGAATGCCCCTCGAGCGCGAGACAGCGGCTGTCGATGGACGGCAGGCGTTGGAGAAGGTCCGCGGCGCGGCTCAGGCCCCAGGACCAGGCTGCGAGCACGCCCCAGTCGTCCGGCTTGCGCGGCGCGCCGCGATTGACCAGGCCGATGATCCCGGTTCGCAGCCCTGCGCCCGAGTCCTCCTGGAGCGGTGCGGTGGTGAAGACCGCGTAGGCCCAGTCACGGGCAAGCACCTGGTCGCGCGGGGTGGGGCCGGGAGGTGGGCGCCAGCCCGGGAACCGGAATCCGCCGTCGAGCACCACGACCACGGGGACCCGACCCTTCGCCCCGGCGGGGAGCGTCACCGACAATTCGATACGCGGATGGGCCGAGGGGTAGGCTCGGTTGTCGATCAGGCCGGTCCACCGGGTGGTGACCGAGCCGTCGGCCGCCGACTGCGGCGCTGAGGAGTGCCAGGTGACGGCGGGCGTGTGGTCGGGGATTTTTCCATACACGTCGGTCGCGAACAGCCGCAGGAGCTCCGGGCGTCGGACCTTCCACCAAAGGGCGGGCGTGGTCACCGTGCGCCCGTCGTCCGTTGTCAGCACCTCCGGAAGCGGACCGATCCAGGCGCGGGACTCGTCGTAGTTGTTCCAGTGCCCCCAGCCCGAGCGGACGATGGTGTGTCCTGGATTGCCGTCGGTCCAGTTGTACGGACTCCCCTGAACCCGGGTCGTGCCCGCGGGGCGATGAGGGTCGATGTCGGGCGGCGGAAGGGCGGGCACCGTGAGCCCGAGGGTCTTCAGCGTCGCGGCCCAGTCGACCTCGGCGGCCTGCTGCATCCGCGCCCGTCGGGTGGAGGTCGCAGCGGGGGTCTTGGTCAGCGGTGTGGCGGCGACGGAAGTCGGCGGAACGAACACTGCAAGAGCGAGGCAGGCGATAAAGAGGGCGAGTCGCATGGGGTGTCGTGATCGTTGCACGCTCCGCTTCAGCCATCAAAGTCGGCGAAGCTCTAACAATAAGGCGGAGGCGCTCGTGTCAGGCGCCGACGCCGCCGATTACGGTGAAAACGGCTCGAGTTCGCGGGATCGCAGGCAGGCCACGTCATGGGCACCGGCGATGGATTCGAGCGCCGGGCGAATCGCACGGCAGGCGTCGATGGCGTAGGGGCAGCGCGGGTGAAAGGGGCAGCCGGGCGGGGGCGCGTAGGGCGATGGCGGCTCTCCCGGGAGAATGATGCGGGAGCGGCCGACCGCATCGGGATCGGGAACCGGGATCGCGCTCACCAGCGCGCGCGTGTACGGGTGGACCGGCGAGCCGATCACGCGCCCGGCCTCGCCCTGTTCGACGATGCGGCCCAGGTACATCACGGCCACCCGGTCGGAAAGGTGCTTGATGACGGACAGGTCGTGCGAAATGAACACGAGGCTGAGGCCCAGCTCGCGGACCAGGGTGGCCAGGAGATTGATGATCTGGGCCTGGATCGAAACATCCAGGGCTGAGACCGGTTCGTCGGCGATCAGGACCCTGGGGTCGAGGGAGAGCGCGCGGGCGATTGCGATGCGCTGGCGCTGGCCGCCGGAAAACTCGTGCGGGTATTTCCGTAGATGCGCGGTGGACAGGCCGACGCGCTCGATCAGCCTGGCGACGCGCTGGGGGACCTCGGACGCGGCGCATTTTCGGTGCACGAGCAGGGGCTCCGCCAGCGCGTCGAAGATCGTCATGCGCGGGTTCAGCGACGCGTAGGGGTCCTGGAACACCATCTGGATTCGTCCGCGGGCGCTGGCGAGGGCGGCGCCGTCCAGGGCGAGAAAATCATGGCCCTCGAGCATCACGCTCCCCTGGTGGGCTGGGGTGAGCCGGAGGATCGTGCGCGCCAGGGTAGATTTTCCCGAGCCCGATTCTCCGACGAGGCCGAGCACCTCTCCGGGCGCCAGCGCAAACGAGACGTCGTCGACGGCATGGACGACCGCGGCCGGACCACGCGAGAACAGACCGGGTCGCTTCACGAAGCGGGTGGACAGGTTTCGGACCTCGAGGATGGGGGCGGCCATGACTCGATCAGAGGTTGATTTCGCCCCGGGCGGACCTCGGGCACGCGTGCCGGTGCCCTGCAGAGACCTCGATCAGGGCGGGCGCGGATCCCGAGCGGCAGGACTCGTTGGCGTGCTCACAACGGGGAGCAAACGGGCAGCCCGGCGGCAGATTCGAGGGATCGGGCGGAGTGCCGGGGATTGTCGGAAGCACCGAGCCGCGCTCGTTGGCCGAGGGGAGCGAGCGCCTCAGCGCATGGGTGTAGGGGTGAAGTGGATTCGCGAACAGCGTGCGGACGGGCGCGCTCTCGACGATGCGGCCCGCGTACATGACGTTCACCCGATGGCACAGGCTGGCGACGACCCCCAGGTCGTGCGTGATGTAGATCACGGCCATGCCGGACTCACGCTGCCGCGCGCGGATGAGATCGATGATCTGGGCCTGGATGGTGACGTCGAGCGCGGTCGTCGGCTCGTCCGCGATGAGCAGCTCGGGGTTGCCGATGAGGGCCATCGCGATCATCGCGCGCTGCCGCATGCCCCCCGAGAATTCGTGGGGGTATTGTCCGAGCCGTCTGGATACATCCGGAATGCCTACGGCCTCGAGCATCCCGCCCGCACGGCGGCGCGCCTCGCGGCGGGTGCCCCGGCCGTGGATCAGGAGCGGTTCCATGACCTGGTCGCCGATGCGCATCGTCGGGTTCAGGGCGGTCATGGGATCCTGGAATATCATCGCGATGCGCCGACCCCGCAGCGAGCGCGCCTGGGCCTGGCTGCAGGAGAGCAGGTCGATGCCGTCGAACAGCGCACGCCCGGCGTCGACGTGAGCGGGCGGCGAGGGAAGCAGGCCCATGAGCGAGGCGCAGGTGACGGATTTTCCCGAGCCGGATTCGCCGACGAGGCCGACGATCTCGCCGCGTTCGACCGAGAAATCCACGCCATTGACCGCCCGGGCGACGCCATTGCGCGTCTGGAAGCGGATGCGGAGATCGTTGACCTCGAGGAGCGGCACGGTCAGGCGGAGCGGGGCTTGAGCTCGCGAAGATAGATCCGTTCCATGGCCTCGGCCATGCGGGACACGGAGTAGCGTTCGGCGATCATGGCCGCGACTTCCCGCGCCGCGGGCCTGGCGGCGTCGGGATCGCGGAGGAGCGGGGGAAGGACCCGCTCGAAGCAGTGTCCGGCGACGGGCTCGGGCGAGCGTCCGTGGTCGGCGAAACAAAGGGTGCGGCCCTGTTCGAAGTTCGAGGGCGTCACGAGCCCCATGAAACCGGTGCGGCCGGCGGCAATCGTGGGCGTTCCGCAGGCCATCGACTCGAGCGCGGTGTTGGCTGTGCAGACGGCGACGGTCGCGAGGCTCATGAAGTGCTCGACGTCGCGTCGCGGGCCGATCATCCGGGCGAGCGGCTGGGGAAGTCCGACGTTCACCCGGGCCGCGTGGTCCGCCAGGGAGGCGGACTCGGGGCCCTCGCCGACGAGCAGCACCCGAAGACCCGGCACGGCAGCCGCGAGCGCCGGGGCGGCGTCGAGGAGCGCGTGACCGACATCGGCCTTGCGATTGGAGAACCGGCTGATGAACGCCACGACGGGAGTGCCGGCCGTGAGACCCAGCTCGTTCCTGAGCGGAGCCGGATCGATCCCGGGATGGAAACGGTCGGTGTCGATGCCGTAGAACTCGAGGAGGATCCGATTTTTGGATACGCCGCCCGGCCAGGCAATATTCTCGCGGTCGCCCTCGCTCATGACCACGACGGTCCGGCTCCAGTCGCGGAAAAGCAGCTGCTTGAGCCTGGGGCGCGGGCCGTGGACGCTCATCAGGTACGGCAGGTGCAGCTCGGCCGCGAGGCGGCGTCCCACGCGGGCGGAATGGTAGTTGTGGGCGTGGACGATCTGGTAGCCAACGGCGCTGAGCTCGGGCAGGACGTTCTGCCAGGAACCGGCGAGCGAGGGTACCTTGTGCAGGCGGGCCCCTGCCTCGACCACCTTGGACTCCCAAAGGCCGCCCTCGGTGAGCAGGCCGACGCGGTGGCCGCGCGCGACGAGGCCTGCTGCGAGGCGGTAGAGATAGGTTTCCACGCCGCCGATGTTCATGTGGCGGTTGACCAGCAGGATTCGGAGCTCGGCCATGGCGTGCGAAGTCGGGTTACTGGGGGATCGGGCGCCCGAGGAGGCGGTCGCGGATCACGCAGATGCACTCGGTCAGGTAGCCGGCGCCCTTGGCGCCGCGCGTGATCCAGCGTTTGCCGCCGCCCGGATTGAACACGATGAAATTGAGCAGGCTGAGGAACGCGCACATCAACACGTGCAGGCAGTACGTCGGAACGCGGGAGATCAGCCATGGCATGCCGGTGCCGGGGCGCGAACTGCGCTCGATCACGCGGGAACGCGAGGAGTCGAAGGCGTGGCGGAACGCGTACTTGAAGGTAAGCCGGTTCGCTGGGATCTGATGTTTCAGGCCGGCGGCCGGGCTGAACCAAATCTCGTATCCGGCGCGCTGTACGCGTCGCACGAGGTCGTGGTCCTCGCTGCCGGTGAGTCGGTTTCCAAAGCGCCCGAGATCGGTGCGGAATCCGCCGATCTCGCGGAGGACCGACGCGCGAAACGCGAGGTTGGCCGTGGCCGGCAGCTGCGTCGGCTTGAGCGGCCCGACGTCGGTCCGGTAGTTGAACGGCTCCCACTGGCCGTCGAGCCACCGGGGCAGCCCGTCGGGAAAATGGGGAATGACCTCGCCGCCGACGGCGCCGACGCGCTCGTTGCCGGCGCGAATGAACGGTTCGACGATCGCCGGCAGCCAGGAACCGTCGCCGAGCATGTCGTCGTCGGTGAAGATCACGAGTTCGCCTCGGGCCTCCGCGATCGCGCGGTTGCGGGCGTAGCTGGACCCCTGCTGCTCCTCGTACACGTAGCGGGGCGGTTTGGGCGCGTTGGCGAAGGACTCCACCACGGCTCGGGTGTCGTCGGTGGAACGGTTGTCGACAATGATCAGTTCCCAGCGGTCGTCGGGATAATCCTGGCGCGTGAGGAAGGCGAGGGTCTCGCGCAGCCAGCGGGCGCGGTTGTAAGTGCCGATGGCGACGGTGACGAAGGGAAGCGTCTGCGGGTCCGAGGGCATGGTCCGATCAGCGTTCCACCGGCTTGCCGGTGATCTTCCTCTTGATCACCAGGACCGCCTCGGTGACGTAGCCGGCGGACTTGGCGGCGCGCGTGAGCCAGCGCTTACCCTGGCCCCACTGAAAAGTGACGAACGCGAGCAGGCTGACGAGTGCGCAAATGGGGATCAACAAGGTGTAGAGGATGACGCGCGAGACCAGCCAGCCCGTGTAGCCGGGGAAGGCGGCGCGCTCGACGACGCGCGAGCAGGAGGCGTCGTAGAACAGCTTCATCATGTAGCTGAACCGGAGGCGGCTGCCCGGCACGACGTGCTGCAGGTCCGCGAGCGGCGTGAACCAGAACTCGACACCGGCGGCCTGGATGCGGCGCATGAGGTCGTGGTCCTCGCCGGCGGTGAGCCGGTTGGGGAGCCGGCCGAGATCGGTGCGAAAGGTGCCGACCTTGTCGAGCACGGAGCGGCGGATCGCGACGTTCGCGGTCGACGGAAGCTGGTTGCGCTTCAGCGGGCCGACGTCGGTCCGGTAGCCGAAATTCGTATACTGTCCCTCGATCCACTTCGGGAGGCCGTCGGGGAAAATCGGGAACACCTCGCCGCCTACCACGCCGACGTTCTCGTTGCCCGGGCGCAGGAAGGGCTCGATCATATGCCGCAGCCAGTCGGTCTTCCCGAGCACGTCGTCGTCGGTATAGACGATGATCTCGCCCTTCGACTCCGCGAAGGCGCGGTTTCGGGCGTGGCTGGAGCTCTGTTTGGTCTCGAGAAAGTACTTCGGCGCCTTTGGCGCCTGCGCGAACTCCTCCACCACCTGGCGGGTGCCGTCGGTGCAGTTGTTGTCGACGATGATGAGCTCGTAGCGGTCGAGTGGATAGTCCTGACGGGTAAGGAACTTGAGCGCCTCCCTCAGCCAGCGCGCTCGGTTGTAGGTCCCGATCGCGACCGTGACGAAGGGAAGTGTCGAGGAGGGGGAGGAGTCAGACATGGATGCGGCCTGCGAACGAAACAGCTTCGCCGCCAGAAAGCCAGCGCTCAATGAGGCGGTTTGGAGCGGTGTGAAACTACCCGTCATCGCGCCCGGCAACGCAGTTGCATCAGAGGGAGGGCGCAGTAAAATAGGCGCCTTCCCACATGGCCAACATGATTCCCTCCCTGCTGAGTCGCAGGCTCCTGGTATGGATTGGTGGTTTGCTTATCGCGGGCGCGCTCGTCGTGTACGTCCTGGCGCCCTGGCTGGCACGAAGGATCCTGGTTCGCGAGGCCTCCGCAGCGCTAGGCCGCCCGGTCCACATCGAGTCTGTGTCCATCAACCCGTTTCGCCTCTCCGTCGGCCTGTCCGGCGTGAGCATCCCCGACGCGGACCATTCGGAACTGCTCGGCTGGGACCGCCTCGTGGTTAACCTGTCGGCTGCGTCCCTGTGGAACGGAACCTGGAGCTTTGACGAGATCCGGCTCACGAAGGGGCGCATTCACGTCGCGGTGCTGCGTGACGGGACCACGAATCTCGCGGCGCTTCTCGCTGCGACCAAGGCGAAGGAAAAGTCGCCGGAGGCCGGCCCCACCAAGGCCAAGGCCCCCGCCAGTGCGCGTCCGATCGCGATTTCCCGCCTCGTCCTCGACGATTGCTCCGCCTCGTACAGCGACGACTCGGCGGGCGCCCATTTTGCCACGACGGTCGCGCCGATCCGCGCTACCTTCGAGAATCTCACCACCCGCGACCAGGAGTCGGGCCTGTGCTCGTTCTCGGCGTCGACCGACTCGGGCGAGCGCATCTCGTGGAGCGGCCGCGTGCGTCTGCAGCCGGTCGTGAGCGAAGGTCATGTCGCGCTCGAGGGTATCCATCTGGCCAAATACGCGAGATACATCGATGCCGTCGCGCCGGTTCGCGTGCCGTCCGGCCTGCTCGCACTCGCCTTCGACTACAAGGCGGCGCTGGGTCCGAAGGGACCCTCGGTCTCGGTGTCGGCGGGCCACCTCGACCTCAGGAATCTTTCGGTGTCAAATCCCGGCGAGGCCTCCAATCTGCTCGAGGTGGCCTCCGTCGTGGCCGACGGGCTGCATGCCGACCTGGCGACCCGGGTGGCGGGCGCAACCTCGGTCGTCGTCTCGGATCCTTCGATGACACTCCGCCGATTTGCGAACGGACGTCTCGACCTCCCCGCCCCCTCCGGCCTGTCCGTGCCCGGGGCACCCGCGCCTGCGCCGTCCGGTCCGCCGTGGGTGGTCGAGGTCGGTGCTCTCAAGGTCTCGGGCGGCCGAGCCTCGTTTGCCGATGCCTCCACGCCGAGACCGGTGTCGCTGCAGATCGCAGGTCTGTCGATGTCCGTGGACAACTTTTCGACCCGGCCGGGCTCCAGGGCAAACCTGGACCTCGGTCTGAAGGTGCAGACTGCCGGCGAGGTTCATGTGAATGGCAGCTTCGGCATCGATCCGTTGGCGGCGGACCTGTCGCTCAAGGTCTCCGGCATCGACCTGCCGGCCGCCGGGCCGTACCTCGCGCCCTTCGTCAACGTCATCGTGTCGGGCGGTTCCGCCCGGATCTCAGGACACCTCGTTGCAAGCATGGGGTCGGACGGACGCATCGAGGGCTCCTGGAAGGGCGACGCGGGCCTCGCGGGTCTCGACCTGGTCGACCCGGTGGCTTCGGAGCGCCTGCTTTCGCTGGGAGACCTCGCGGTCAACGGCATGGACGTGACCCTCTCGCCGCTCGCCGTGTCGATCCAGTCGGTGGTCCTGAAAGATCCGTCGGTGAACGCGGTCGTGCTGAAGGACAAGCGCCTCAACTTTTCGCTGATCCGTCCTAGCGTGCCGGCATCCGCCGCCGCGACCGCGCCGCAGGCTGACGGAGCCGCAGCGCCCGCGCCGGAAATCTCGATCGGCTCCGTGGCATTGGCCAATGCGCGGGTTTCGTTCGAGGATCGTTCGTTCCAGCCGGGCTTTTCGATGGCGCTCAGTCACCTGGACGGCCGGATCGAGGGATTGTCGTCGAAGGATCTCGCCCGTGCGTCGGTGGATCTCTCAGGTGACCTGGGCGGTTCCCCGCTGAAGGTCAAGGGACGGATCAATCCCCTCGCGAAAAACGTGTATTCGGACGTCACCGTTGCCTGCGATGGCATCGAGATGCCGCTTTTCACGCCTTACGCGGGGCGCTACGTCGGCTACACGGTGTCGAAGGGCCAGCTGTCGCTCGATCTTCGATACCGGCTTTCGTCGGACGAGTTGATTGCGGAGAACCACGTACTGCTGGACCAGTTCTACCTGGGGGATCCCGTGCAAAGCCCCGACGCGGTGAAGCTGCCGATCAAGCTCGGGCTGGCGCTGCTGCGCGACCGCGAGGGGCGGATCAACATCGACATGCCGATCCGCGGCAACCTCAAGGATCCGGATTTTCGATACGGCAAACTCGTGTGGCAGACCGTGGGCAACCTCATCGTGAAGGCTGCGGCGTCTCCGTTCTCGCTGCTGGCCGGCATCGTCGGCCGCAAGGAGGACCTCAGCCGGATCGACTTCGATCCGGGCCGGAGTGTGCTCACGCCTGAGGCGCGCCAGAGGTTGACGGATCTCGCGAAGGCGCTCCAGGAGCGCCCGGATCTCACGCTTGAGATCGCGCCGGATGCCTGGTCGGGTGCGGATGACCGCGGCTTGCGGGAGGTCGCGCTCGAGGGAGACTTGCGCCGCATGAAGTGGCGCGAACTCGCCAAGGAGGGCAAGGCACAGGGAGACGCCTCGTCGGTCACGTTGACGCCCGGCGAATTCGAGCGGTATCTGACCGCTGCATACCTTGCCGAGCATCCGGCTGCGGCTTCCGGAGCGGCCACCCACGCGGGAGCTCCCGCAAAGGCGCCGGAGCCCGCGGCGCGGGAGCGGCACGCGTCCGAGCGCAGGCTTGCGATCTGGCGCGGCCTGATGCGGATCCTTCGCTTCCCCTCGAGGCATCGTCCCGCGCCCGAACCTGTGCCCGCGACCTCGGTCGCCGCCACGGGGAAGGCCGGCGCCCCGGTGGTGCCGCAGGGGCCCAGCCTCATCGAGATGAGAAGCGCGCTCCTCGCCGAACAGACCGTGACAGCACTCGATCGGGAGAAGCTTTCCGCGGATCGCGAGGCCCGGATCCAGGCATTCCTCACCACCGAGGGAAAGATTCCCGCGAAGCGTCTGTTCATCGTGAACGCCCCGCCGTCCGCCACCGGACAGGCCTCGGCTGCGGCGCCCGGGGTGCGCTTCACCCTCAAGTGACCCGTGCAGGGGCGGCGTTCACTCGATAAGTCCGCCCCGCCGCTCGACCAGCTTGGCCATCTCGCCCGGGCGATCGAGGATCCGCCAGCGCTGGTGAAGCCAGAGCCAGGAGGCGCAGACGTTCTCGTCGCGCCGCAGCAGGGACTCGAACTCGCGGTTGAGCGCGAGCGTGACCCCCTTTTCCGTGCGATCCGTGGCGACCGGGATGAGGTCGATTTCGAAGTGCCAGAAGGCGAGGCGCCGGGTGAAGATGATGGCCACGTCGGCCCCGCTGCGTTCGACGAGCATTCCTGGCAGCGGCGTGGTGGAGCATTCGCGTCCGAAGAATTTCGTCAGGTATCCGTGGGATCCCGCGCTCTGGTCGAAGAGGATGCTCGCAATGCCGTTTCGCTGAAGCGTGTGGAGCGCCGCGTGGAGGCCGGCCTTTCGGGAGATCATGCGCACCCCGAAGCGTTCGCGCGTGCGCCGCAGCCAGTCGTCGAGCGCGGGCGTGCGCAGGGGGCGGAAGATCGTCACAATCTCGGTGTCCGCGAGTGCAGGGGTGACAAAGGCCCTCAGCCAGGTGAGCCCCTCCCAGTAGGCGAGGTGCACGGTGCCGAGCACGACGGGATGCCGCTTTTTCACCACGTCTTCGAAGTAGGAGCGGGTCGCCTGCGAGGCCGAAGCCATCCGCCGGATACGTTTCTCGGACAGGAAGGGCGCGCCGAGCGACAGGAAACCGGTCTCCACGACCCGCACGCAGGAGGTGAGGGCGATACGCCTGCGCCAGGCGGGATCCCTCTCGGGAAACGAGTGGCCGAGACTGGTGAGCATGAGCCGCCGCCTCGCCGGGTACCCGTAGTACAGCGCGGCGCCGATCACGCGGGAGGCCGTGGCGAGGAGAAACTCAGGGCAGCGGGCGATGAGCCAGCCGATGACTTGGACGAGGGGGAGCATGGAGGGTGTGCGGAAGGCTGCGGCGCCGCCGCATTTTGTGATAGCCAGTCCACACAAATGGCGGAGACTCGCCGCCGTCAAAGACTGATTTCCGTCTCCCATGCCCCCCGACGCCGCTCCCCGTTCGATCTGCCTGGTCCGACTCTCCGCGCTCGGGGATGTCGTGATGGTGCTGCCGCTGGTCCGGGCTATGCAGTCCCGCTGGCCCGGGGTGCGGATCACCTGGGTGATCGGCCGGGCTGCGCACGCGGCGGTCGCCGGGTTGGCTGCGGAGGGGATCGAGTTCGTCGTGATCGACAAGCCCAGGCGGATTTCGGACTACCGGGCGCTCTGGCGTGCGCTGAAGGGCCGGCGTTTCGATGCGCTGCTGTGCCTCCAGGCGAGCTGGCGGGCGAACCTGATTTACCCGGGGATAGCGGCGAAGCGAAAGATTGGATACGGTCGTGACCGTGCGAAGGACCTGCACCGGTTGTTCGTGCGCGAGACGCTTCCCGATTCGCCACCGCACATCGTGGACGGTTTTTTCCAGTTTGCGGAGGCCCTGGGCATCGACCGTCCGGCGGCGGCCGACTGGAGGCTTCCGGTCGATCCCGAGGCGGACGCCTGGTGCGACCGGACGCTGCCTGCGTCGCCGTTCGTGGCCGTGAGCGCCTGCGCGAGCAAGCCGGAGCGCGACTGGCCGCTCGATCGCTGGGCCGAGCTTGTGCGCCGCGTGCATGGACGGTGGGGCCTTCCGGTCGTCCTGTTTGGCGGCCCCGGAGATCGCGAGACCGCTGCGGCGCGCGAGATCGTCGCCCGCTCCGGCGCTGATGCGCTCGACCTCGTGGGCCGGACCCGGATTCCCCAGCTCGTAGCCGCGCTTGCCCGATGCCGGCTGCTGGTGGCGCCGGACACCGGCGCCGTGCACATCGCCAACGCCCTGGGGCGCCCAGTCGTGGGACTCTACGCCGTGGCGCCTTCCAGCCGCACCGGGCCCTATGGAAATCTCGACACCTGCGTCGACGTATTCGGCCGGGCGGTCCGTGAACTTCAGGGCCGCGATCCGGTCTCCGTCCCGTGGTCCCACCGCGTGCACGATCCCCGGGCGATGCAGCTCATCACGGTAGACGAGGTTTTTACCAAAATCGATTTGATCCTTCGACGTGGTGAAACCTAGTTTCCGTTCCGTTTTCGCATAGAGCCATGCCCCGCGTCCTCATCATCAATCCTTCGTCCCTGGTGGAAATCGTCCACGGCCTTCAGGTCGCGACTTCGATGAAGGCGCAGTGGTCAAAATCGAAGGACCCGCTCGTGATCGACTGGGTCGTGCGCGACATCTATTCGCCGCTCGTCTCCGCCTGCGAGGCCGTCGATGCGACCTTCGTGTTCAAACGCTTCGGGTCGACTCTCGATTTTCTGAAGCTTGTGCGCGAGATGCGGAAGACGAAGTACGATTTCCTCTTCGATTTCCAGGGGCTGCTCAGGACTGGGTTGATGACGTGGCAGGCCCATGCGAAACGCAAGGTGGGGCGAGCCAATGCACGCGAGGGGGCGTCGACCTTTTACGACGAGAAGGTGCCGCTCCCGCCGATGGGCAGGCGCAGTCACAAGCTCGAGGTGCTGCTGCAGTTCTGCACGGTGCTCGGCCTCGAGCCCGTCCTGGCCGGCGACCTGCACTTCCGTGAGGTTGAGAAGCTCCGCCTCAGCTTCATCGAGGGCAGGCGCGGGGTTAAGCCCGTGGTGATGTTTCCGAACGCGCGCCGGGTCGAAAAGAACTGGTCCGGCTACAAGCAGCTCACCCGACTGATTCTCGATGCCGACAAGACGCGGCGGGTCATCTGGGCGGGCAATGCGTACATTCCCGACAAGGGTTCATTCCCCGGCGAGCGATTCCTCAATCTCACCGGCAAGACCAGCCTGCTCACGCTCCCGGCTCTCGTTAAGCGCGCAGACTGGGTCATTGCCAACGACAGCGGCCCGATGCACCTTGCCGCCGCGTTCAATGTGAAGACGCTGGGCATCTTCGGCCCCTCCGATCCACGCATCTGGGGACCCTATCCTCCGGGCTCGCCGCATAACCATGTCGTCCAGGCACCGGTTGGAAACCTCCAGTTGCTCCAGGCCAAGGAAGTCTTCCAGCGCTTCCAGCAATACGAGCTGGGCGAGTAGGGGCTGGCCGAATACCGCTGTCACGCAGCACCGGCGTCGAACGCGCGAAGCAGGCGGAGCGCCGCCGGATCGTCCGGTGCCCTCAGGATGGCTTGTAGCCCGACGCTCAGTCCGTTGGCGAGGCGGAGCGGAAACGTCAATGCGGGCAGACCGGCCAGGCTCGCAGGTGCGGTCAGGTCGAGGATGCGGGTGCGGTCGTAGCCCGCGCACTCCTCGTGTCGCGGCGCAGGGGAGGGCGCCGCGGGAAGGAGCAGGACGTCGTGTGTCTGGAAATACGAACCAAGAGTGCGGACCAGGCGGGTCCGGATCGCCTCCGCTTCGCGAATCTCTGCCGCGGGCCACCGCCTGCCGCGTTCGATCCGCTGCCAGACGGCCGGACTGTAGCGGTCCTTCATCGTGTCGAGCCACGGAGCGTGAATCGCCGCCGCTTCGATGCTGGTGAGCACGGAGTAGGCCACAGTGGCCCCGGCGAAACTCGCGGTGAGTTCGCGGACGGTCTCCGGGTCGTCGTTCGGGATCAGCTCCACGGCCCGGGCGCGGCAGGCATCGCGAACTTCGGCGTCGAGGCGCCCGTAATCGAGATAGACGCCCCGGAGTGTGCCTGCGGTCTCGGCGGGTTTGAGCAGCGTTTTCAGGACTTCGACCATGTCCGCGGCGGACGCCGTGAACCATCCGGCCGCGTCGCAGCTCGGCGCGAGCGGAAAGGCATCGCGAATCCAGGGGTGACCGGGGATGTGGCGGTAGCCGTACAGTCCGCAGTGGGCGGCGGGCAGGCGGACGGAGCCTCCCGTGTCGGTGCCGATGGCGATTGGGACGATTCCCGCGGCGACGGCAGCCGCCGAGCCGCTGCTCGAACCGCCGGTCGTGCGATCCGGGGCCAGCGGATTCGCGCAGTTCCCAAAAAACGGATTCTCGCCGGTGAGGCCGCAGGCGAACTCGTACAAGTGCGTTTTCCCGGCGAGCGTCGCGCCCGCGGCTCGAAATGCTCGAACCAGGGCGGAGTCGCTGTCTGCCGGCGGGCGGGCTTCGGCCAGAAACCCGGATCCAGCCCTCGTCATGAGTCCGCGGACATCGAAGAGATCCTTCACGAGGAACGGCACGCCCGCGAGCGGACCGTCGGTGCCGGAACTCTCGTCGGATTCGTCGTCCGGCGCTTCGAACAAGTCCGCGAGGACGGCCCTGCGCTGAGTCTCGTCAAGGGCCCGTGCCACACGCCGGCCGACCTCGTCAATCACTGCACGGCGCCCCTGCCGCGCAAGGGCAGACCAGTCGCGGAGGGAAAGCGGGGGAAGAGAGGCAGGGCGGTCGTTGGGCACGCTGCGAAAACTGAGGGTGCGCGCCAGAAATGTCGAATCGCCGAAGTGAAACTGGGCCGGCGCACTTTTGGTGTGCCTCGGGCCGCGATTTTTGGTTCATCGCGGGCATGAATCCTGAATCCAGACTAGCGGAACTCGGCCTATCGCTTCCCCCTCCACCGGCGGCCGCCGGCAGCTACGTCCCCGCCGTGCGCACGGGCAGTCTCCTGTACTGCTCGGGCACGCTGCCGATCCTGGAAGGGAAGCTCACCCACACCGGACAGGTGGGGCGCGAGCAGACGGTCCAGACCGCCGCGAAGGCGGCCGAGGCCTGCGTCCTCAACACGCTCGCAAACATCAAGGCCACCGCGGGTTCGCTCGATGCCGTCGCCCGGATCGTGTTCGTGAGCGGCTTTGTGAACGCGGTGGACGGCTTTGCCGACAGCCCCGCGGTGGTCAACGGCGCCAGCGACCTGCTCGTGAAGGTCTTCGGCGAGGCCGGTCGCCACGCCCGCGCGGCGGTCGCGGTCAACGGCCTGCCCCGCGGGGCGACCGTCGAGGTCCAGCTCGTCGTTGAATTGAAGTCCTGAATACAAGGCTCCTCCTTCCCTCTGGAGCCCCCGGTGGATTGTAAAGAATATCTTATGACGTGATGAAATCGCGCCGGGGTGAATCCCCCAGGCGCGGTGGGTAATGAACCCGGGCTGAAATCCCTTCCCCTCGGACGACGTAGCGCGGATCATTTGCGGCGTCATCGATCCGTCGTGAAGGGACTATTAGGATACATCATCGCAGCGTTGCTCACCGTCGTCGCCGCCAGGGCGCAGACGACGGTGATCGCGCAGCCCGTGGCGGACGCCAAGGGCGAGGTCGCCTTCGAGATCGTGCGGGTGGTCAGGATCGAGGGAAAATGGAAGACGCCACCGCGGCCCGGCATGCTGCTGTACCCGGAGGGTCACCAGAAAGCGTATCCGCTTGGCCGATTCGGCGAGGCCGTCGTGATCGCATTCGAGTACAACGGCAGTTATCAGCACTGGTGGGGGTACCACGTTTACGACGGGTACATTCCGGGTCTGAATGGCGAGTCGCTTGCGGACCTCATCCAGGAGGTCGAGCACAAGGCGGCGCCCGCCGCGAGTCCCGCGGTTGCCGCGGTTGCGACAAATCGGGCGGTGGCGCAGGTCCAGACGCCGGTGGTCGGCGACGACCTGGCGGTCGGCCGGATCCAGAAGCTCCGCAGCCTGGGCCCGAGCCTGTGAGGGCGGCGGGCTTCCGGGCGTTACGGGAGGCCTGAGGTCAGGGGAAGAGTCCGCGGCGCTGCTTGGCTTCGGCGACGCGCGCGATCCCGAGGGTCTGGGCAGCGAGGCGTCGGCTGAACTTGTACTTGCGCTTCTGGTAGTCCACGGACTCCTTCGCGCGGTCCAGGATGCCGTAGAGTTTCGTCAGCACCTCGTCGCGGGTCCAATAGAAGTTCTGGAGATTCTGGAGCCACTCGAAGTACGAGACGATGACGCCGCCCGAGTTGCAGAGGATGTCGGGGATCACCTCGATGTCATCGCGTTCGTCGATCACTGCATCGGCCTGGTTCGTGGTCGGCCCGTTGGCCCCCTCGGCGAGGATGCGGCACCGCAGCCTTTGAGCGACTTCGGGGGTGATGACCCGTTCGAGGGCGCAGGGCGCGAGCACCGTGCACTCAAGGGCGAGCAAGTCGTCGTTGGAGATCGGCTCGCCGCCGTCGAAATCGTGCAGCACGCGGTTGTACCGCATGTATTCGAGCGCCTTGGCGATGTCGATGCCCGCGGGGTTGTGGATCGCGGTCGTGTAATCGGAGATGGCGATGATTCGCAGGCCCTGGCGGGAGAGGGCCAGCGCGGTCTCGCTGCCGACATTGCCGAAGCCCTGGATCGCGACCGTGGCCTGGGAAAACGGAATGCCCAGGTCCTGCAGGTATCGAGTGACCAGATACGCGACGCCGGCGCCCGTGGCCTCGCGGCGGCCCGCGGAGCCGCCGACAGAGACGGGCTTGCCCGTGACGATGGCGGGTTCGACGTGGCCGCTGTGGTTGGAATAGGTGTCCATCATCCACGCCATGACCTGCTCGTTGGTGCCGACGTCGGGGGCTGGAATGTCGACCTGCGGGCCGATGAACGGGATGAGCTCCTGCATGTATCGCCGTGCGAGACGTTCGAGTTCGCTTTCGGAGAGGGCGGACGGGTTGACGATGACGCCGCCCTTGGCGCCGCCGAAGGGGAGCCCGACCAGGGCGCATTTCCAGCTCATCCACATGGCCAGCGCAGCGACCTCGCCGATGGTCACGTCCTGGTGGAACCGGACGCCGCCCTTGGCGGGTCCGTTGGTGAGGCTGTGCTGGACCCGGTAGCCCTCGAAGACGGTCACAGACCCGTCATCTCGGCGGATAGGGAGGGCCATGGCCATGCATCGGCGGGGGTATTTGGTGCGGTCGCGGAGGTCATCGGGGAGATTGATGGCGTCGGCGGCGCGATCGAATTGCCGGCAAGCCATGATGAAGACCTCGGAATTGTAGAGGTTGGAAACGATGACCTTCGACATGGAGGTTTTTGTGCAGACGATGCCGCGCCGTCGAAGGCGCGGCAATACGACGGCGATAAGTGGTTGTACGGTGGACGAATGTGCGTCCGGTATTGAAAAAGGCGCGAATTGCGAAATGACTCGGGTCGATGGGTGAACTGCAACAACGGACGACCCTGTGGCTGCTCAGGAAGGCGGGCGGCATCCTGGCAATCCTCGCGATCATCCTGGGAACGGCGGGCGTCTGGAGTTACCTGCGCGACGCGGTGGACATCGAGGGGAAGCGGCAGGAGGTGATGCAGGTGCTGACGGGCGAGCGCCACCGCCTGATGGAGGCGAAGGCACGCGTCGAGGAGCGGAAGGCCGCTGAACAGCGCGAACTCGGTCAGCAGCAGCAGCGCGTTGCGATCGCGACCCGGGGGATTCGGACGATCGACGAGTTGGAGAGCCCCTGGCAGCGCTGGTTCGGAGGCGGCGACAAGGGTGGCCTGGGCGCGCGGAGGGCGGACCTTGCGAAACTTCGCTCGGCGGCGGAGCTCCGGGCGAAGGAGCTGGGGGAGAATCTGAAGATCGAGGACTACACGCTCGAGGGGCTGGATGTCGCGATGGGCAAGGTCGACCGTCGAATGGGGCTGCTGCAATCGACCGAGCCGATCGTCGTGCGCTACGCGAAATCGGCCTGGATCAAGACGCGCGCCTACGTGATCACGGCGCTCGCGGCGTGGCTGCTGGGACCGCTGCTTGGCAAGCTCCTGCTCTATTTCGTCGTGGCGCCGCCGGTTTCGCGGGGCCGTCCGATCCGGTTTTCCGACAAGCCCGCGACGGGGGTCCGGGTCTCCGCCTCGAACGCGGCCCTCGATGTGGGGCTTCGCGAGGGCGAGCTTCTGCGGGTGAAGGAGACCTTTCTTCAGGCCAGCGACGAGGGGCTGCTCAAGCGCATGCGGTGGATATTCGATTGGCGGATACCGTTCGCCAGCTGGGCCTGCGGGCTGGTAGAGTTGGTGGAGCTCGGAAACCCGGCCGGGAGCGGCGGCGACTGTCGCGTCACGGTAGCGTCGTCAGAGAATTCGTCGACCGAGTTCAGCCTCGTCGAAGTGCCGGAGGGCGATTCGCTGATCGTGCGCCCGTGGTTCATCGCGGGCGTGGTGCTCGCCCAGGGCACGCGGCTGCGCATCCGTCGGCGCTGGGTGTTCGGGCGTTGGCAGGCGTGGATGACGATGCAATTCCGATTTTTCGAGTTCGAGGGCCCCTGTCGGCTGGTGCTCGCGGGGTCGCGCGGAATCCGGGTCGAGACTCTCGCCCTTCCGGCGGACAGGATCTCTGGGCGGGATCCTGCGCGCCGAGCGAACCAGCAGGCGATCATCGGATTCACTCCGGGCCTCGAGTACCGTCCGGTCCGCGCGGAGACGTTTTGGGCGTATTACCGGGGCATGAACCCGCTGTTCGACGAGCTGTTCGTCGGCCAGGGGCTGTTCCTGTGCCAGGCAAGCGCGGGCGGTCGCGTGCAGTCGGGCTCGCGCTTCTGGCAGTTTGTATGGCGCGGCCTGCGCCGCGCTGTCGGCCTGTGAGCCGGCTCCGCGATCAGGCGACTGTCAGCACTGCGTAGGTGCGCTTGCCCTTCCGCAGGAGCAGGTACTTTCCGAAGAGAAGGTCGGCACTCGTCGCGATGCGGCCGGCCTCTGCGACGCGCACGTTGTTCAGGTAGATGCCGCCTGACTCGAGATCCTTCCGGGCCTGGCCCTTGGACGGGGCGAGTTTTGCGTGGACCACAAGGTCGACGACGGAGGTGCCGGTGCCCTCGAGCTTCGACTTCTCGAGCGGCAGGGTGGGGACCTCGCCGACAACGTCCTGGAACAGCGCTTCCGAGATTCCGTCGAGTCCGCCGCCGAACATGATCTCGCTCGCGCGACGGGCGTCCGCGTAGGCCGATTCGCCATGAACGAGGGTCGTCAGCTCGCGCGCGAGGGCCTTTTGGGCCGCGCGTGATCCGGGATTCGACTGCAGCTCGGCGGCGAGCGCGTCGATCTCCTCGTGCGACAGGAAGGTGAGGACCTTGAGGAGCTTGATGACGTCCGCGTCCTCCGACTGGATGAAGAACTGGTAAAACCGATACGGGCTCGTGCGCTTCGGGTCGAGGTACACGGCGCCGGAGGCGGATTTGCCGTACTTGGTGCCGTCGGACTTGGTGAGGAGCGGGAAGACCAGGCCCCAGACCGTGGCGTTGAGCTTGCGGCGGCAGAGCTCCGTGCCCGCGGTGATGTTGCCCCACTGATCGGTGGCCCCGACCTGAAGCTCGCAGCCGAAGGTCTTCCGCAGGTGGTAGAAGTCGTACCCCTGGAGCAGCATGTAGCTGAACTCCGTGTAGCTGATGCCGTTTTCGCGATCCTCCATGCGGGCTCGCACGGATTCCTTCGCCACCATCCAGTTCACCGTGAAGTGTTTTCCGACCTCGCGGAGAAAATCCAGAAAGCTGATACCGGCGAACCAATCCGCATTGTTGACGAGCCGGGCGGGATTAGTGGCGACGTTGAAGTCGAGGAACTTGGAGAGCTGGGCCTTGATGCAGGCAATGTTGTGGGCGACCTGGTCGGGCGTCTGGAGCTGGCGTTCGCTGGCTTTGCCGCTGGGGTCGCCGATCATGCCCGTGGCACCGCCGGCCAGGGCGATCGGATGGTGTCCGGCGAGCTGGAATCGGCGCAGGGCCAGGAGCGGCACGAGGTTGCCGACGTGGAGAGAATCGGCGGTGGGATCGAAGCCGCAATACAGCGCGGTCGGACTGCTCGCGAGACGCTGGGAAAGCGCCTCGAAATCCGTACAGTCGGCCGAGAGGCCGCGCCAGTTGAGGTCTTCGAGGATGTTCATGGGTGAAAACGGCTCTGATACACGGTGCGTTGCGCCCCAGTCAACGGCACTTTGCAAGCGCGATCGCCCGGGGGCGGGTGCTTACCCACCCAGGTCGGGTTAAATTCGATTTGCGCGCGGCGAAAACCGGCTTGTACTTTAACGTTTCATCCCGGTTTCGCGCGCAGTCGCGCCGCCGGGCCGTTCAACCTCATATTCCGCTCATCATGCCCATCAAAGTTGGTTCCAAGGCCCCGGATTTCACCCTCAAGGCAAAGGTTGCCGACGGACTCAAGGATGTCCGCCTCAGCGACAATTTCGGCAAGAAACAGACCGTGCTGCTCTTCTTCCCGCTCGCGTTCACGAGCGTCTGCACGCAGGAGATGTGCGACATTTCCAACGGCCTTTCCGGCTACTCCGGGCTCAATGCCGAGGTGTACGGAATCAGCGTGGACAGCCCCTTCACCCAGGAAGTCTGGGCCAAGCAGAACAAGATTGGCGTGACCCTCCTGTCCGACCTGAACAAGTCGGTGACGAAGGCCTACGACGTGCTCTTCCCGAACCTGGCCGGAGTGGGCGACACGAGCGCGCGCGCCGCGTTCGTCATCGGAGTCGACGGCGTCGTGAAGTACGCCGAGCAGACGCCGACGCCGAAGGATCTTCCGAATTTTGAGGCGGTGAAAGCCGCGCTGGCCAAGTAAGACCCCGCCACTGATCGGCTCCGTCCCAGGGGCCGGCGAATCGACCTGATTCGCCCGGCCCTGACGTCCGCCCCGTCATCCAACCGCAGACTCTCTTCATGAGCTCACTCCCAAATCCGTTTAACACACTGCAAACCTTCCGCGCAGGCGGAACCGAGTATCGCTACTACTCGCTGCCAGCGCTCGGCGCGGCCGGGTTCGCGGTCAACCGACTGCCCGTCTCGGTGCGAGTCGTGCTCGAGTCGCTTCTGCGCAATTGCGATGGCAAGCGTGTGTCGGAGCAGGCGGTCCGCGACCTCGCGTCGTGGAAGCCCAACGCGCCGCGGACCGAGGAGGTTCCCTTCGTCGTCGCCCGCATCGTGCTTCAGGACTTCACCGGCGTTCCGCTCCTCGTTGACCTGGCCGCGATGCGGTCTGCCGTCGAGCGCCTCGGGAAGAACCCGAAGATCATCGAGCCCCTCGTGCCCGTCGACCTCGTCGTCGATCACTCTGTCCAGGTGGACTACAACGGCACGATGGATGCCTACACGAAGAACCTGGAGATGGAATTCCGCCGCAATCGCGAGCGGTACCAGTTTCTCAAGTGGGGTATGCAGGCCTTCGATACCTTCAAGGTCGTCCCGCCCGGCATCGGCATCGTTCATCAGGTCAATCTCGAGTACCTCGCCAAGGGCGTGCTGAAGGATGGCAACAACACCGTCTATCCCGACACGCTCGTCGGCACTGACTCGCACACGACGATGATCAACGGCATCGGCATCGTGGGCTGGGGCGTGGGCGGCATCGAGGCCGAGGCCGGCATGCTTGGCCAGCCTGTGTATTTCCTGACCCCCGACGTCGTCGGTGTGCACCTGACCGGCAGCGTCCGCGAGGGCGTCACCGCGACGGACGTCGTGCTGACCCTCACCCAGATGCTCCGCAAGGCGAAGGTCGTGGGCAAGTTCGTCGAGTTTTTCGGCCCCGGCTCGGCTTCGCTGGGCGTGGTCGATCGCGCCACGATCGCAAACATGGCCCCCGAATACGGCGCCACGATGGGCTTCTTCCCGGTCGACGGGGAGTGCACCCGCTACTTGCGCGCGACTGGTCGTACCGAGGCTGACATCGCGGTGTACGAGGCGTACTACAAGGCCCAGGGTCTTTGGGGCATCCCGCAGAAGGGCGACGTCGACTACTCGCAGACGCTCGAACTCGACCTTTCCACCGTCGTTCCGAGCCTCGCCGGCCCGAAGCGTCCGCAGGACCGGATCGAGCTGCCGAAGCTCAAGAACGAGTTCGTCACGGCCTTCTCAAAGCCCGTCACCGAAAATGGCTTTGGCAAGAAGGCGGAGGAGTTCTCGACCGTGAAGGCCGAGGTCTCCGTCGACGGTCGCGGCGCGGCCTCGATCGGCCATGGCAGCGTGCTCATCGCCGCCATCACGAGCTGCACCAACACCTCCAACCCGAGCGTCATGCTCGCCGCCGGCCTCGTCGCCAAGAAGGCGGTCGCCAAGGGTCTGTCCGTCAACCCGGCCGTCAAGGCCTCGCTCGCCCCCGGTTCGCGCGTCGTGTCCGACTACCTCGACCGCTCGGGCCTGCAGCCCTACCTCGACAAGCTCGGCTTCAACCTCGTCGGCTACGGATGCACGACCTGCATCGGCAACTCCGGCCCGCTGCCCACGTCGATTGACGAGGCCGTGGTGAAGAACGATCTCGTTGCTGCCTCCGTGCTCTCGGGCAACCGCAATTTCGAGGCCCGCGTCCACCAGAACATCAAGGCCAACTTCCTCATGTCCCCGCCGCTGGTCGTCGCCTTTGCGCTCGCCGGTCGCGTCGACATCGACCTGTCGACGGAGCCGCTGGGCAGCGGCAGCGACGGCGCCCCGGTCTTCCTGCGCGACATCTGGCCGTCGATCCAGGAGGTGCGCAACCTCATGGAGTCGACCCTCAAGCCCGAGGTCTTCCGCAAGCTCTACACCGATTTCGCAGCGCAGAATCCGAAGTGGAACGAGATCCCGTCGTCGGTCGGCAACGTGTACGCGTGGGATCGCTCCTCGACGTACATCCAGGAGCCGCCGTTCTTCGAGTCCTTCGGCATGGCGCCGGGCTCGATCGCGGAGATCAAGGGCGCCCGCGCGCTCGGCATCTTCGGCGACTCCGTCACCACCGACCACATCTCTCCCGCGGGCTCGATCAAGCGCACGTCTCCGGCTGGCAAATACCTGCTCGAGAACGGCGTGAACTTCGAGGATTTCAACAGCTACGGTTCGCGCCGTGGCAATGACCGCGTCATGACCCGCGGCACCTTTGCGAACGTCCGGATCAAGAACCTCATGCTCGGCGGCGAGGAGGGCGGCAACACGCTGCTCCAGCCCGAGGGCACGAAGCTGTCGATCTACGATGCCGCCATGGAGTACCGCAAGCGCGGCACCCCGCTCGTGATCGTCGCAGGCCAGGAATACGGCACCGGCTCGTCCCGCGACTGGGCCGCGAAGGGCACCAACCTCCTCGGCGTTCGCGCCGTGGTGGCGCAGTCCTTTGAGCGAATCCACCGCAGCAACCTCGTCGGCATGGGCGTGCTACCGCTCCAATTCAAGGAGGGCACCTCCGCCAAGACCCTGGGCCTCGATGGCTCGGAATCCTTCGACGTCCTCGGACTCGGCTCCACCCTGAAGGCCCAGCAGGATCTCACGCTCCGCATCACGCGCAAGAGCGGCGCCATCGAGGACGTGCCCGTCCGCTGCCGAATTGATACGCCGATCGAGATCGAGTACTACCAGCACGGCGGCATCCTGCCGTATGTGCTGCGCCAGATCCTGTCCCGCTGAGCGACAAGCATTCTCAAGTACCCGGGGAAGGATTCGTAATTCCTCCCCCGGGTTCTGATCTTGCTTCTTCAGGTCCCCTGGAGTCCGATCTGCGATCGCTTCATTTGCCCATGGCTGACACCGTCAAGCCCACGTACCTCGTCGATGCCTATGCAGATCCCGTGCTGATCAGGATCGACGGTCGCGCGTCGTTTCAGAATTCGACGAGCCTGCGCGATTTCATCTCGGAAATGATCCGCCAGGGAAAACGCAGGCTGGTGATCGACTTCCAGCAGTGCACGAGCATGGACAGCACCTTCCTCGGGGTGCTCGCCGGCGCCGCGCTCGAGCTGCGCAAGCAGCAGCCCGCCGGCAGTCTCGTCCTGGCTCGTCTGAGTCCCCGGAACTTGGAATTGGTCCGCAATCTGGGGCTGCACCGCTTGCTGACCATCGATGCGGGCGAGGCGCCGCTGAACCTGAGCTCGGCGTCCGCGACCCCGTTGGCGAAATCGCCGGAGATGACCGAGATCGAGCATGCGCGTCTGGTGCTCGAGGCTCACGAGAACCTGATCACGGCGAACGAGGGCAATCAGAGCAAATTCCAGGACGTGTTGACGTTCCTGCGGAGTCGCATCCAGCAGGGTTGAGAAGCCGTGGTGGTATCGGACTTGCGCGGCGCCGCGTCTGGTTTAATCAATCGTCTGGCAAAAAACCTCAGCGGTCCGGCCGTGTCGAACACGGCTCAGGCGTTTTCGCGCCGGTCGTGACCACGCGAGCGATGCGTTCCATTTTTCAAGCACCCCTGTCCGCCGCGCCGGCCTTCGCCGGGAGGGCAAGCCGCGTTCGCCAATCCGGGATACCATGGTGACCGTCAGCATGCTGCTCTACGCGCTGGTCGCGATCGTCCTGCTGTTCGCGTGGTGGTGGAACCGGCGCGAAGCCCTGCGGCTCGAGGCCGAAAACGCGCATCTGCAGCAGGAGAAACGCGTCGTCGTCGAGTTCATGCACCGGATGGCGACGGCCCTGGACGACAGCCCTTCGCGCGACCTGCTGATGCAACGCATTGTGCGGGCCGCGCTGGACAGCACGGAGGCGACCTCGGCCTGCCTTTACGAGCGGGTGGGGGACGACCAACTGCGCGGCGCCGCGGTCGAGGGGCTCTTCCCTCCGCATCGTCCGATCGTTCCCGATGCGGCCAGGGACCGGCTTGCGACGCGCGCCCGTTTCCTGGAGAGCGTGCTGCGCTCGGAGACGCTGGCGTTCGGCGAAGGGGTCATCGGCCAGGTCGCGGCGACAGGCCGTGCGGAGCTCGTGAGGGAGGCTGCGGAGGATGCGCGCATCGTGCGGCACAACGATCCGGCGCTCGTGATCCGGTCGTTCATGGCCGTTCCGCTGCTGTTCAACCACCAGTGCTTCGGCGTGCTGGCCCTGACGAACCCCGCCACGGGGCGTCCCTTCGGACAGACGGATTTTGAACTCGTGAGCTGGATCGGCGAACAAGCGGCTGTGGCGCTGCACAACGCGGATTTTCTCAACCTTCACATCGAGAAGCAGCAGATCGACCTGGACCTCGCGCTCGCCAGCAACATCCAGCAGATGATCCTGCCCTCCTGTGCGCCCCGGATTGCCGGGCTCGACATCGATCTTCGCTATGCGGCTGCGCAGAAGGTCGGCGGCGATCTGTACGATATCATCGAATACAGCGACGGGCGCCTCGGCGTGGCGATCGCCGATGTGTCGGGCAAGGGCGTTCCCGCCTCGCTCCTCATGGCGATGTGCCGGAGCTACCTGCGCCAGATCGCACCGCGCCACGATTCCCCGAGCCGGGTGCTCGCGGAGCTCAATCAGACGATGCTGGGCGACGTGCGCCCGGGCATGTTCGTGACGCTGATCTATGCCATCATCGATCCGGGCGTGGAGATCATCACGTATGCCCGCGCCGGGCACGAGCTGCCACTGATGGTGCGGCGCGTCGCGGGCGAGGGGCATCCCAAGATCCAGTTCCTCGAGTCCGAGGGCATGCCCATCGGGCTCGTGCCCGACGACCTGTTCTCGGCCAGCATCGCCGACGGTTGCGTGGAGTTCCGGACGGGCGACGTGTTCATGCTCTACACGGACGGCATCACCGAGGCTCCGAACGAGGAGGACGGCGAGTTCTCGGGTGCGAGGCTGGCCGACGTCGTGCGAGGGATGCAGGGGCGCACGGCGCGCGAAGTGAACGACGCCGTCCTCGAGACCGTCACCCATTTCATCGGATCCCGCGCCCAGCGCGACGATTACACTCTGGTGACGGCCCGGCGACTGTGAGGTGCGGCGCCGCGGGCGCAAACCGAGGTTGCCTTGGAGGCCGGGGGCTTTCTCACTGATCGGACGCCATGTCCCACGACGCGATGAAAAGCCCGACCCTGGACCGCTTCAGCCTTCCCGATGCCACCGGCCATTTTGGCAATTACGGCGGCGTCTATGTGCCGGAGACCTTGATGACGGCCCTGGATGAACTCGCGCACGCCTACGAAAAGGCGAAGGCGGACCCTGCGTTCCAGGCGGAGCTTCGGCACCACCTGAAGGAGTTCGCCGGCCGGCCCACCGAGCTGTACTACGCCTCGCGTCTTACGGAGATGTGCGGCGGGGCGAAGATCTATTTCAAGCGCGAGGACCTGCTCCACACGGGTGCGCACAAGATCAACAACGCACTAGGCCAGGCCCTCCTCGCGCGCCGCATGGGCAAGAAGCGGGTGATCGCCGAAACCGGCGCGGGCCAGCACGGTGTCGCCACGGCGGCCGTGTGCGCCAAGTTTGGCCTCGAGTGCGTGGTGTACATGGGCTCGGTCGACATGGAACGCCAGGCGTTGAATGTCTTCCGCATGCGCCTGATGGGGGCGGAGGTCAGGGGCGTGGACGCCGGCCAGAAGACTCTCAAGGAGGCGATCAACGAGGCCATGCGAGACTGGGTCACGAATGTCCGTTCGACCCACTACATCCTCGGCACTGCCTACGGGTCTCATCCGTATCCAATGATGGTGCGGGATTTTCACCGGGTCATCGGTCTTGAGGCGAAGGAGCAGATCCTCGCGCGCGAGGGGCGTCTCCCCGACGAGATGATCGCCTGCGTCGGCGGCGGCAGCAATGCCATCGGCCTGTTCTTCGAATTTCTGGAGGAACCCAACGTGCGCCTGATCGGCATCGAGGCGGGCGGCCGTGGAATCAAGCGGGGCGACCATGCCGCGCGTTTTGCCGGCGGTCGACTCGGCGTGCTCCAGGGGTGCCAGACGTACCTGCTTCAGGACGGCGACGGTCAGATCGAGCTCACGCATTCGGTCAGCGCCGGCCTCGACTACGCGGCCGTTGGGCCCGAGCACGCGTTCTATCGCGAGCGCGGCCGCATCGAATTCGACTACGCGACGGACGACGAGGTCATGGAGGCTTTCCAGCTCTGCTCTCGTGCGGAGGGAATCATCCCTGCGCTCGAGTCCACCCACGCACTCGCCTACGGCCTCAAGCGCGCGCGGGCACTTGGCAAGGACAAGGTCATCGTCGTCAACCTGAGCGGCCGTGGCGACAAGGACGTCCAGCAGGTCGCAGCGATCCTCTCCGGCAAGAAGCTCTGAGCCCTCGGCAGTTGGCCGGCCGGCGGATTCACAGGGATGAAGGGGATGAAAGGGATGGGGCGCAGGCGTCGCCGCGCATGCGGGGCGTGGTAGAGTCCAGCCTCCGGCCGGGGCGGGTTTGGGGATCGATGTGGAGTGCCTAAGGGAAAACGCTGAAATGCTGAAAAGCTAAAAGCTGAAATTGGAGTGCGTTGCTAATCGATGTGGAGTGCGGTGACCTGGCACCGCCCTTGGACGCGAGGCCTGACTCGCGCCCGGTAGGTTTCGGATTCCGAAACCTGCGTTCCCCGCGGGCGGTCGGGCCCGCCCGTCGACGGCGGTGTCGGGCCACCGCACTCCACACTTCTAGCTCCTAAATTCTAGCTCCTAACTCCTCTTCCACCATCCCTTCCATCCCCTTCATCCCTGTGAACGATCATTTGAAGTGGATTCCGAGTTTGCGCCGGTGCGCATCCGAGAGATTGGGGTGGCGTCCGGCTGCGATCCTTGGAATCTCGTTACATGCGAAGCATGACCGGTTACGGCCGCGCCGCGGCCCCCCTTGGAACCGATACGCTCACGGTCGTCGTCAGTTCCGTCAACCGCAAGACCCTCGATCTCGGGGTGAAGCTGCCCACGGAGTGGGAGGACCTCGAATCGGCGGTCACCGAGCTGGTTCGCCAGCACGCGACCCGTGGACGCATCGAAGTCACCTTCGAAGTGAGTGGATCCACGGACGCAGACGCGGGCCCTGATTGGGACGATGGCGCTGTGGGCGCGGTGCTGGATCGACTTCAGGCGCTGGCCCGCTCTCGCGGAGTTGCCTTTCAGGCGGACGCCCGGCTGCTGTGGGAGATCGCATCCGCGCAGCGAAACGAGCAGCAGCTGCCGTCCAGCGACGACGCGCGGGAGACCGTGCTCGCGGCGCTCGGAGAGGCGCTGCGGGCTTTCTCCGCGATGCGTGCACGCGAGGGCGAGGCACTGCTCGTTGATTTTATTGCCCGCATCATGACGCTCCGGCGCCACGTGGACGGGATCGCGAATCGCGCTCCGCTCGTGCCCGCGGCCTACCGCGAGCTCCTGATGAAGCGCCTGCGTGAGGCCGGACTGGAGCTTAGACTCGACGACGAGCGCGTGCTGCGCGAGGTGGCGATCTTCGCGGATCGCTGCGACATCAGCGAGGAGCTCACCCGCTTTCGCAGTCACCTCGAGCAGTTCGAGGCGCTGCTGCGCGGCGACGGGGAGATCGGCCGGAAGGCCGAGTTCATCCTTCAGGAGATGGGCCGCGAGACGAACACGATGGGCTCCAAGGCGAACGACCTCGGGATCGCCCGGCACGTGATCGAGATGAAGAATGAGCTCGAGCGGATACGTGAGCAGGTGGCCAACGTCGAGTGAGCACCCCCGGGCGCTCAGGCGCCGGCGGGAAACAGCTGGTCCATGCGGGCCACGAAGGCTGCAGGCGGACGTACGGGGCGGCCTGAGCGGTCTATGAACGCGTGCACGGTGAAGCCCGTGCACAGGAGTTCGGTGTCGCGGAAAACCTCATACTCGATCCGGATCTTCAGCAGCGGCTTCTCGGAGAGGCGGGCGACCACCGTCAGCACGTCGTCGTACCGCGCGGGCCGCTGGTAACGTATCCCGATTTCGAGGACCGGGAGGAAATAGCCTTCCGCTTCGAGCTGGCGGTACGGAAGTCCGTGTTCCCGCAGGAGGGTGGTGCGGGCCATCTCGAACCAGGGCAGGTAATTGCCATGGTAGGCGACCGCCATCTGGTCGGTCTCCGCGTAGCGGACCCTGACTTGCTCGCGCGTCTCGATCATGAGCGACGAGGAAGCGCCTGGGGGTGAGGCGGGGCAACTTTTTTAATCGCGGCGCGCGCCACGCTCGGGTGTCGTTGCGCAGATGTCCACGCCCGGCCGTCCGCGCAAGGTCCGCCTCGATGAACTCCTGGTCTCCCGGGGGCTGGCGGCGTCGCGCGCGCAGGCCAAGGGCCTGATCATGGGCGGCAAGGTCCTCCATGGCACCGAGCGGCTCGACAAACCGGGGCGCGAGTATCCGGAGGACTTCGAGCTGCGCGTCGAACAACCTCCGCGCTTCGTCAGCCGGGGCGGCGAGAAGCTCGCGGGATTTCTTGAGCGTTATCCACTCGACCTGCGCGGCGCGGCGATTCTCGACGTTGGCGCCTCGACAGGCGGGTTCACCGACTGCTGCCTGCAGGCGGGAGCGACCTCGGCCGTATGCGTCGACGTCGGGCGCGCCCAGCTGCACGGGAAGCTCCGCTCGGATCCGCGGGTCACGAATCTCGAACAGGTCAACGCGCGTCACCTCAAGCCGGGCGACCTCCCGCGCAACGTCTTCGACCTGGTGGTCATGGACCTGTCCTTCATCTCGCTGCGCCAGGTGCTGCCTGCGGTCTGGCCTTTCGTGCGCCCCGGCGGCGCCCTCATCGCGCTTGTGAAACCACAGTTCGAGGCGGGCAAGGAGGAGGTGGACCGTGGTCGAGGCGTCATCCGCGATCCGGCGGTGCGGAAGGCTGTGCTCGAGGGAATCCTCGCATTCTGCACCTCCGAACTCGCAGGCAGTTCGCTCATCGGCTGGGTCGAGTCGCCGATCGCGGGAGCCGACGGCAACCTAGAATACCTGGTCGGGCTGCGACGCGCCTGAGCGTTTCCGCCGCGGGCCTTGCGTTTTCGCAGGCGCTGGCTTGGCTTGGCCGGTAACTCCCATTCAGCGAATGAACCCATTGCGCCGCATCGCCTTCGTGATCAATTCCGGCAAGTCCGGCGCCCCGGAGCTGGCGGCCGACCTGCTTCAGGTCGCAGAGGAGTCGGGTGTCGATACCCGCATGAACGCCCGGTTTCCGCTGGAACCCGGGTATTTGAAAGACTGCGACGCCTGCTGCGTGATCGGCGGGGACGGCACGCTGTTGGGCGTGGCCGCGGAGGCAGCGCGTGAACAGGTGCCGATCATCGGCGTGAATCGCGGCAGCCTGGGGTTCCTCACGACGTATTCGTCGGAGGAGGCCCGGCATCACTTCAAGGACATCCTCGAGGGACGCTATCGGATGGCCCACCGGTCTATGCTGACGTGTTCGGCCGGTTGCGAACGCTCGGAGTTCGCGCTCAACGACGTGGTGGTGAAGGACGAGGTCAATTCGCGTCTGGTCAGGCTGGAGGTCTTTGCCGGCGACGAACTCGTCACGCAGTATGTTTGCGATGGACTGATATTCTCCACGCCGACCGGCTCGACGGCCTACAATCTTTCCGCAGGCGGCCCGCTGATCCATCCCGAGGCGGACGTCATCGCGATGACGCCGATCTGTCCCCACACGCTGAGCAATCGCTCGATCATCTTCCGTCCGGACGTGACGTTGCGGGTCTTCAATCGCACGCCCCGGGCGAAGATCCAGGTGTCGGTGGATGGCCAGCGGACCGTCGTGCCGTGTTCGGATGGGCCGCTTGAGATCGGTCTCTGCGCGGGGCGGTTGCCCCTGATCCAGCGTGCCGACTATTCGCACTTTTCGGTCGTCCGGGCAAAGCTCGGTTGGAGTGGTTCGATGAATACGCAACCCGGCGCCTGGATCTGAGACGAGTCCGGCGGAGCTCCGCTTCAGCGGGGCCCAGGCAGTCTGTCCGGCGTGCGGGCGAAGATCGGGGGCCCCGGCAGATGGGCCCGGAAGTCGACCTGAAAGAAATATGGATGGTGTCGCATGAACGCCACGGCCTGCCGACCCGCCGCGTTCGAGCCGAGCGCCAGGACGAAGGCCAGCACCGCGAGTGCGGTCTGCACGCAGCCTCGGGTCCGGCCCCGGGTTCTTCGGAGAAGCCCGCCGGCCAGGACGGCTCCGAGCACGGTCCACGTGATGAAACTCATCGAGGTGTAGTAATAAGGCCACTCCCGCTGATGCGCCCATTCCTGATACTTCATGGTGATGGCGAGAAGCACGTTGGGCGCATAGGCGGCGAAGACCAGGAGTGCGCCGAAACGAACGGCATTGCGTCGAACTGGCGGAGCCTTCAGGTCGCCCGGACTTCGGGCGGCGAACCAGAGGGCTGCGCCTAGCAGGATCGAGACGAGCATCCCCGGCAGCGTGATCCAGGTCTCGACCCGGGTCAGCCAATCGGCTGGGTTCAACCACAAGGCGTCGGTCCATCGGGCGCACCAGCCGTCGAGGCCTGGAAGGCCGCTCAGCGAATAGACGTTCAGCGCAAACACCGCGTCGCGCAGGTGCCAGCTCAACTGCGCGCCGTCATAGATCGGTTCGTTGAGCAGGACCCTGACTTCGTGTCGCAACGCGAGGGAAAGGGCGGCGTAGCCGAGCAGGACGACGAGACAGGGGGCGAACTCCCGCGCGGCCGTCGCGCGCCAGCCTGGTTTTCCCGCCGCCGCCCGGACGAGCGCGGGCCAGACGACAAACGCGGCGTTAGACTCATGGGACGCGAGCGCCAGGCCGAATGCCGCCGCCATGAGGCAGCGGCCTGCCACCGACTCGTCCCTCAGCGCGAAGACGCCCATCATCCAGATTGCGCCCCAGCCGATCCAGAGGAGCGGGAAAGACAGGAAGGCCTGGTACCCTGCCACGACCGGGAACAGGCCCAGCGAAAGCGCGAGCACCGAAAACGCGACGAAGCGATCCCGTGACCATTCCCAGGCGAACCACGACGCCGCCGCAAGTGCGAGCAGTGCGGACGCCAGCCGCACGAGCGTGCGGATGACCTCGGAGTGGATCGCCATTAGCCGTTCCAGCAGGAAGAATTTGGTTTCCGCGTAGAACCGGCCCATTGCCTCGTCGTGGATGCGGTTGCCGGTTTGTCCAATGGGATCCGAGAGCGCGTGGTCGAGGGTGAGGTCGTCGGCGCACGCGAGACGCAGCCCCTGTGTGTAGGCTCCCAGGTTGAACGCGAGCAGCGCGAGGACCACGACTGCGAGCAGGACTGCAATGGGCTGGCGTGAGAGTGGCATGAATCGGCGCTTGGTCCGCCGATTGTGGGAGGGCACTCCTGGCGCGCAAGCAGATGCGCCGACGACCGGCCGCGGAGGGCGCAGTCAGGAAGGGCTCGGACCGGTGTCAGCGAGCAGTTCCCGGAAGTGTGCCTCGTCGATGACAGGAATGCCGAGTGAGCGCGCTTTTTCGAGTTTCGAACCAGCCTCCTCGCCCGCGAGGACGTAGCCGGTTTTTTTGCTCACGCTGCCGCTGACCTTTCCGCCCGCGGCTTCGATGAGCGCGGTCGCCTCCTCGCGCGAAAGCGTCGGCAGGGTGCCTGTGAGGACGAAGGTCTTTCCCGCAACAGGCGAGCGCGTCGCGGCGGGCGGAGGAGGTGGGGCAATGGGAGCGAGCCCCACCTGCCGCAGCTCGGCGATCAGGGCGCGGTGTGACTCGTTGCGCAGCCAGGCGAGGATCGACGCGGCCGTCTTTTCGCCGATTCCCTCGATTCCGAGCAGCGCGGGCTCCTCGGCGGCAGCGAGCGCTTCAAGCGACCCGAATTTGCGCGAAAGATCCTTCGCGGCGGCGGCGCCCACCTGGGGGATTCCGAGGCCATGGATCACCCTCCACAGATCCGTCGCTCGCCGTGCGGCGATGGCCGCGACGAGATTCGACGCCCAGAGCTCCCCGGATTTCTTGAGCGGAAGCAGGTCTTCGACGCGAAGCCGGAATAGGTCGGGAATGGTCTTCACGAGGCCTTGGCTGACGAACAGATCGACGATTTCCTCGCCGAGGCCGTCGATGTCCAGGCAGGCCTTTGACGCGAAATGGGTGATGCGACGACGCATCTTCTCCGGGCAGTCGGGATTCGGGCAACGCCAGACGACCTCGCCTTCGGCCCGCTCGGCCACAGCCAGGCATACAGGACAGTTTCGGGGAAATTCGTAGGGCTGGGCGGCGTGCGGGCGTTTTTCGAGGACGACCTGCACGACGGCGGGAATGATCTCGCCGGCCTTTTCCACGAGCACGGCGTCGCCGATGCGCACGTCCTTGCGTGCGATCTCGTCGGCGTTGTGGAGTGTTGCCCGACGCACGGTGGTCCCTGCAATCAGCACGGGTTCGAGTTCGGCCACGGGGGTGAGCGCGCCGGTGCGTCCCACCTGGATCGTGATGGCCCTGATGCGAGTCTCCGCCCGGTCGGGTGGAAACTTGAACGCACAGGCCCAACGCGGGGACAGTTTGCGTGCCGCCTGACCCTCGCCGCGAAATCCGGCCACGCGCTGTTGGTCGAAGCGGTCCAGCTTTACCACGGCACCGTCGGTCGCATACGCCAACGAGCGCCGACGGCGGTCGAGCTCCTGGATTGCCTCCCATGCGGCATCCACGCCGCGCACCGCTGCCCAATGCTCGACGGTCGGCAAACCCCACGCAGCGAGCTGGCGTTGAAAGTCGGACTGCGATCCGACGACGTCCGGCGTGCACGCGCCGAGTCCGTAAACCACGATCCTGAGCTCGCGAGCGGCCACCTCGTTTGGATCGAGAAGTTTGAGCGTGCCGGCCGCGAGGTTCCTGGGATTTGCGTAGGGCTCCAGCCCGTTCTCTTCCTGAACTTGGTTGATGCGCTGAAATTCCTCGAAGGCCAGATAGACTTCGCCGCGAATCTCGATGAGGTCTGGAATTGGCAACCCGGCGAGTTCCTGGGGGAGATTCCGGATGGTCCTCACGTTGGCCGTCACGTCGTCGCCTTCCTCGCCGTCGCCGCGTGTCACGGCCCGGGTGAGGCGTCCGTGTTCGAACGTCAGGCTGACCGCGAGCCCGTCGATCTTCGGTTCGACCGTGTAGGCGAGCGACTCGTCACCGAGCAGCTTTGCCAGCCGGGCATGGAATTCGCGCAGTTCGCCCTCGTCGTAGGTGTTGTCGAGGGTTGTCATGGCCTGCCGGTGACGCACGCGGGCAAATCCCTCGGTCCGGTCGTCTCCGACGCGTAGAGTGGGCGAGGCGCCCATGGCCAGCTCCGGATGCTCCCGCTCCAGGCGCGCGAGCTCGGCCTTCATCGTGTCGTAGTCGAAATCGGATACTTCAGGCTGCGCGCGCCGATAATAGAGCTCGTCGTGGCGGGCGATTTCACCGCGCAAGGCGGCGATGCGAGAGCGGAGGGTGTCGGACGACATGCGACGGGAGAGGGAAGGGTTCGGTCTCGGAGCGGTCAATCCGCGGCGGCTGGCGCGGAACGTGCACGGTCGGCCACGGGGTCCCGGCCGAGCAGATCGGCGGCGATTCCGTAACGCAGATTGTAGAACGAATGGGTGAAGGAGTCGAATCGGCCGACCTCGGCAACCGCGAGCATCGTGGCCAGAGCCGCTGGGAAGACGTCGGCGCGCGTCGCAGGCAGACCCTTGATGTCCGTGCGGCGGTGTTCGAGTGGGAGAGCCGACACTGCCCCGAGCAATCGTGCGAGCTCGGCTCGAGTGACCTCGCGAGGCGACTCCATCAGCTCGCGACCGTCCGCGGCGGCCCGAATCGCACGCGCCGTGGTCATGGTGCCACCCGCAAAGACTGCGGGCGCCGCCGCCCCGAAGGGAAATCCGCTGGCGGCGAGCTCGGCGCGGGCGTGACTGGACACGGCGTCGAGGACGGATGCTGCGACGGGGGCCGCCGGGTTCGCGACAAAGCGCTCGGTGAGGCGTACGCAGCCCAGCGGAAGACTGATGGCGGCGGCGATCTGCTTGTTGCGGAAATACAGGCATTCGAGGCTGCCACCGCCCAGGTCGAACACGTAGAAGTCGCGAAAATCGCCGAGCCCGGGGTCGGTCAGGAGGCCGCGGCCGATGAGATTGGCCTCCTCGTCGCCGCTGAGGACGCGAAGGGGAAACCCGGTCGTCGCCTCCACGCGTGCGGCAAACTCGGCGCCATTGCGCGCGCCGCGCACCGCGCTCGTGGCGACGATCACGAATGAACTGGCGCCTGCGGCGCGTCCCGCCGCGACCAGGTCGGCCACCGCCTTGAGCCCCGCGCCAACGCCCTCCTCCCCGAGAACCGGAGAGGCGTGGGAGATGCCCCGGCTGATTCGTGCGTCGATGGTCCGCGACAGCACGGTGTCCAGTCCGCCCTGTGCGGAGCGGCGGGCGACAAGGAGCTTGATGGTATTGCTGCCGACATCGATGACGGCGACAGGGGACGAGGCGTTCATCAGAGCGAAAATTCGGCGGGGGCTATGACGTAGACGAATTCGCCCTTCAGCGACGTGCGAGCAAGCTGGTCGCGGACGGCGCCGCAGCGTCCCACCAGGAAAGTCTCATGCACCTTGGTCACCTCCTTGGCGACGCATACGACTCGGTCTGGGCCGAGGAGCTCGACGGTCTCGTCGACAAACGCGGCGATCCGGTGGCAGCTCTCGTGCAGGACGAGGGTGTACTCGAAGGAGCGATACTTCTCGAGGAACGCTCGGCGTGCCGAGGTCTTTGCGGGCAGGAATCCGGCGAATAGATATCCGTTGGTCGGGAGTCCCGAGGCTGAAAGAACGGCGACGGCCGCACAGGCGCCCGGCACGGGCACGACGGGCAGTCCGCGACGACGGCAGGCCCGCACCAGCCTGAACCCGGGATCGCTGATCGCAGGCGTCCCTGCGTCGCTCACGAGGGCGATGGACTTGCCCTCGGCCAGCAGGCCTGCGAGCCGCTCGGCGGCCTCGGTCTCGTTGTGCTCGTGGTACGCGACGAGCTCGCGCCGGATTCCAAGCCGGTTGAAGAATAGCCCAGTCGTGCGGGTGTCCTCGCAGGCGACGAAGTCGACCGCTCCCAGCAACGCGCGGGCACGGTCGGTCAGGTCCGCCAGGTTGCCGATGGGTGTTGCGACCACGTAGAGGTGTCCGGGAAGCGGGTTGAGGGAGGCGTTTTCCATGTCCGGCGGCGAAGATGAAGCTGGGGGACGGATGAAACTCGAAGCCGAAATTGAACCACAGAGGCGCAGAGGGCACGGAGAAAGGCAATTTCAGGAATCTCAGGGGAGCCGAAGTCTGGCAGCCGGTCCGGGCGACACAAAAAATCCGGCGACCCGAGGGGCGCCGGATTCGAAAGGGGAGGCTCTGGCTTACTGCATGCCGGCTCCAGGGATGCCGCTGCCAGGGGTGGCGCCCATGCCGGGAATCTGACCCTCCCAGTTGGCGGGACGTCCCCAGGGAATCGAGCTGTCCCGGTCGGTGCGCGTCGTGCATCCGGACATGATGAGGGCGAACAGACCGAGCAGGAGGAGAGCGAGAGGAATTCGGAAAAACTTCATGACGATTATTGAGCTAAAACGATGGAATCGCCTTTGTGCAAGGCTGAGCGCAGCGCGTGGGGATCGACCTGGCCGATCGACAATTGATCGCGCACGTCGCTGATGAGAGCGACTCCGATCAAATCGGTTCCGCGCCGAATGAGCAGCCGCTGATTCGGCTTTGCACCCTGCGGGGCGCCGTAGTTGACGACCACGAAGCTGTTGTCGGGTCCGACGGCCAGCACTGAATAGGATCCGGCCGCCGCCTTGGGCACTGGCCCGCCGTCCGGCGCGATGGGATTTCGGGCGAGGGCCACAGCCTGTTCGAGGGCATCGACCCGGCCCTGCAACACCGGAATCTGCTGCAGCCGGAGCTGTGCATCGTCCAAACGCTGCTTGAGATTGACGATCTCTCCGTTGAGCGCGCTGATGACCTGGTCTTTGACAACCAGCATGTTGCGTGATTGCGCGAGGGCGGATGCCGTCTCGGCCTCGCGGGATTTCAGGGCGGCGAAACTAGTCTGCAGGCTGTCGTCCCGGGCCTTCAGGGCATTGAAGTCCTGCGAGAGCCGAGCGACGCTGGTTTTCAACGCGCTGCGATCGGCCTGCAGCGAAGCGACCTGGGCTTCGGAGCGGGACAAATCGGCATAGGCGCGGAGTTTCTCGCCCCGATTCGTGATGAACAGAATCGTCGCCGCAGTTGCCAGCAGGGCCGCCAGCACGTTGAGGGCGAGGAGAAACACTTTCATCCTGACGCATTAAGGAGCACGAAAACGCCGAAAAAGAAAGTCGGAAGCAGCCCGGGGCGCTGTCGTTGCAGGAAATCGCAGAAGAGCATTGATCGCCGCACTTTCAGCGGCTACCGAAAAGCCATGGGACGTCAATGGCTCCACGCTAAGCGCGCGATCGTCAACCTGAAGAAGGGTCAGGTCGTGCAGAAACTCGTCAAAGAAATCTCGGTTGCCGCCAAGCTCGGCGGTCCCGATCCGGCGGGCAATGCGCGCCTCTTCGCTGCGGTGGAAAAAGCGCGAAAGGCAAGCGTGACGCGAGACGTCATCGAGCGCGCGATCAAGAAGGGCTCTGGGACCGGCGACGAGAAGATGACCCTCGAGCACATCGTCTTCGAGGGGTATACGCCGCACAAGGTGCCGGTGATCGTCGAGGTGATGACTGATAACAACAACCGCACATCGTCGGAGATTCGCGTGATCTTCCGCAGGGGCCAGCTGGGCGGCGCGGGCAGTAACAAGTTTCTCTTCGACCACGTGGGCATCGTCGAGGCTCACCATCCCGACAAGGCCGCGGACCTTGAGGCCGCAGCGATCGAGTGCGGCGCCGACAACTTCGAGCCGCTGACGCACGACCAGAACGACGACATCCCCGAGGACACGGCGGGCGCGCGGTTCACCACGGACCGCACCGCGGTGCACTCGGCGTCGTCCTGGCTCTCGAAGAACGGTTGGACCGTCGTGACCAGTGAAATTGGGTACGTCGCCAAGATGTTTCCCGAGCTCGACGAGACGGCGCGCGCCGAGGTGGGCGAGTTTCTCCAGGAACTCGAGGACCACGACGACGTCCACCGCGTCTGGGCGGCGGTCAAGTAAGCAACCTCGCGGGTCCTTTCGGGCGGGGCGCCGGCGTCTGTCCCGGCGCCGCCCGGTTGCGAGCCGCGGTCAGAACCCGGCGTTGCCCGGCGTGCGCGCGAAGGGGATGACGTCGCGGATGTTTCCCACGCCGGTGACGAACATCAGCATGCGCTCGAAGCCGAGGCCGAAGCCCGCGTGGGGCACGGTGCCGTAGCGGCGGAGGTCGAGATACCAGCCGTAGTCCTTCGGATCGAGGTGGTGTCGCTCCATCGAGGCCAGCAGCACGTCGAGGCGCTCCTCGCGCTGGCTGCCACCGACGATCTCGCCAATGCCGGGGACGAGCACGTCCATCGCCGTCACGGTCCGGTCGTCGTCATTGAGCCGCATGTAGAACGGTTTGATCTCCTTCGGGTAGTTGAAGACGGTGACCGGGCATTTGAAGAGCTGCTCCGTCAGGAAGCGCTCGTGCTCGGACTGGAGGTTGATGCCGTACTCCACCGGATACTCAAAGGCCTTGCCGCTATTCTTCAGCAGCTCGACTGCCTCGGTGTAGCTGATGCGCTGGAACGGGCGCTGCAGCACGAAATCGAGGCGCTCGAGCAGGGTCTTGTCGACGAATTTGGAGAACAGCTCGAGGTCTTCCGCGCAGTGCTCGCGGACGTCGGCGATGAGGTGTTTCACGAACTCCTCGGCCACGTCCATGTTGCCGGAGAGGTCTGTGAAGGCCATTTCGGGCTCGATCATCCAGAACTCGTTCGCGTGTCTCGACGTATTCGAATTTTCGGCACGAAAGGTGGGGCCGAACGTGTACACCTTCGAAAAGGCGCAGGCAAATGCCTCGGCCTCGAGCTGGCCCGAGACGGTGAGGTAGGTGTTGCGCTTGAAGAAATCCTGGGACGCGTCGAGCCCGCCGTCGGGCGTGCGGGGAACGTTGAGCAGGTCGAGCGTGGTGACGCGGAACATCTCGCCCGCGCCCTCGCAGTCGGACCCTGTGATGATCGGCGTGTTCACATAGACGAATCCGCGGTTCTGGAAGAACTGGTGGATCGCGTACGCGAGGCGGCTGCGGACGCGAAACACGCTTCCGAAGAGGTTCGAGCGCGGGCGCAGGTGGGAGATCTCGCGCAGGAATTCGGCGGTGTGGCCCTTCTTCTGAAGCGGATAACTCGCGTCGGCGGTGCCGAGCACCCGCACCTCCAGCGCCTTGACCTCCCATTTCTGACCCTGGCCCTGGGAGGGCACCAGGGCACCGCGGATTGCGACGGAAGCGCCGGTCGTGAGATGCTGGATCTCGGCATAGTTTGCCAACCCGGCGTCCGCGATCACCTGGAGGTTCTTCAGACACGAGCCGTCGTTGAGTTCGATGAACGAAAAGGTCTTCGCGTCGCGCCGGGTCCGGACCCAGCCATTGACGAGAATCTCATCCTGGGGCGCCGCGCTCGTGAGCGCAGCTTTTACGGAAATGGGTTTCAGCATGGCGCAAAAATACGGGGTGCCCGGGGCAGGCCAAAGAAAAAGTGAGGAAGACGGCCGGATTCCGGATTCGCAAAGATCCTGCAAGAGTGGGGGTTGCGCTGCGACGTTGGGGCCGCAATTATTGTTCACGGCCCGCTTGGCAAGGTTCGGCCTTTGTGCACCATCGCCGGCATGTTTGTCGATGAATGTGTTATCAAAGTCCAGGCCGGCGACGGTGGTCGCGGCTGCATCGCGTTCCGCCGCGAAAAATACGAGCCGTGGGGCGGCCCCAACGGCGGCGACGGCGGCAAGGGCGGCGATGTGGTGCTGGTCGGCGACGACGACACCAATAACCTGATCGACTACAAATTCCGCCCGCACTGGAAGGCCGAACGTGGCGAGCACGGCCAAGGCAAGGACTGCAACGGCCGCGAAGGCGAACCGTGTATCCTGAAGCTCCCGCTCGGTACCATCGTCATCAATACCGAGACCGGCCAACCGGTCGCCGAGCTCACCGAGGACGGCCAGCGCATCGTGTTGTGCAAAGGCGGCAATGGTGGTTGGGGCAACACGCATTTCAAGACCTCCACCAACCGCGCACCGAAACACGCGAATCCCGGCCAGCCGGGCGAAGCCGGCGTGTTCAGGCTCGTGCTGAAGAGCATCGCCGACATCGGCCTCGTTGGATTCCCCAACGCCGGAAAGTCGTCGCTCACCAACGCGATTACGAAGGCCCGGCCGCGCATGGCGGCGTATCCCTTCACGACCCTCCACCCCCAGATCGGCGTGATCGAGTTTCCCGAGACCCACCAGCGGCTCCTGCTCGCGGACATTCCCGGGCTCATTGAGGGCGCCAGCGACAATCGCGGGCTCGGACACCGGTTTCTCCGGCATATCGAGCGATGCTCCGTGCTCGTGCTCATCATCGACATGGCGGGCGTCGACGACCGCGATCCCCGCGACGATTACAAGACCCTGCTCAACGAGCTCGGGCTGTATTCCAAGGATCTCCTGAAGAAACCGCGTCTGGTTGCATCCAACAAGATGGACCTGCCGGAAGCGAAGGCGAACCTGGCGAAGTTCAAACGCCGCCACAAGGTGCCGGTGGTCGAGATTTCCTGCTCGGAGCAGACCGGCCTGGATAAGCTCAAAAAGACTCTGCTGAAGAAGGTGATTGCGCTGAAGGGCGAGGATCACGTGGCGATAAAACGCTGACGCGCGTCGCTCCCGCCCCCCCGGCCTTTATCCGCCTCGGGGCTTGGCAAGGCTCGTGCGGCCCCTACGCTCTGACCGCATGAACCCCGAGTATCGCCCCCTTGTGATGCGTGCCAACCGGCTGCTTGGGGCCTCGCTCGTGGAGCACAACCTCGTGAAGATCGAGGACCTAGAGCGGGCCAACGAGCGGCTGCTCGAGATCATCAACGCCGACGACCTGGGCCAGGCCACCGTGCTCGGCGTGCTCGCCTACGAGCTGAAATGCGTGAAGGAGGACGACGTCCTCGCACATCTGGTGGACACGGACGGCATTGGGCTGGTCGACCTGCGCGCCTACGACGTGAGCGAGGAGCTGAGGAAGAACGTCGACCTGGCCGCCTGCTGGGCTACCTGGTCCGTGCCCTTCGACCGCGAGGACGAGTTTGTCCTGATCGCCACCGCCTACTACCTGAGCCCGGCCGTCCGGACGTATTGGGAAAAGCAGCTCAACGCGCCGATCCTGTGGTTCGGCACGACGCTCGAGAACGTATCCACTCTGCTGGAACGCATCGAATCCGAACGCGGCTCGGCCGCCTGATCCGCCATGGCCCTCGGAAAGATTCAGACCCAAATCATCGCCGCCCTGGAGGACATGGGGCGCATGACCCCGGAGCAGCGAGCCCAGGTGGCGGCGCAACCCACCGAATTTTCGGGCGAGGCGCTCGACCGGCATCTGGAGGAGGAATACCGGATCACGCCCTTCCAGCTCCTCGCTGCGAAGGCCAAGGCCGTCGGCCTCGCCCCCTGCAATGTAGCGCGCATCCGCGTCACCCCAGCCAGCTACGAGCGCATCCCCCAGGATTTTTGCATCGAAAACACCGTCCTGCCCGCGGGGCAGATCGGCGACATCCTGCTGGTCGCACTCTCGAATCCCTTCGACCTGGCGCTCATCACGAAAATCCAGGAGATGACCGGCAAACGCGTCGTCCGACTCCTCGGGCGCGAGCGGGATATTCGCGACAAGGTCAGCAAGGCGGGAACAGCCCAGGGCCCCGCAGGCTTCGACGATGTCGTCGAGCGCATCGGTCAGGAGTACGGCGAGCAGGAAGCCGTGGAACTCAGCGACGATGACGTTTCCGAGGAGTCCGGCACGATCATCCAGCTTTCCAACCGAATCATCGAGGACGCCTTCTACGCCGGGGCTTCCGACATCCACGTCGAACCGTGGGAAAAGGAGATTATCGTCCGCTACCGAGTCGATGGCGTGTGCCACGAAAAGCTTCGCCTTCCGCGCAAGGTCGGCCCCGCACTGATCGCCCGCCTGAAGATCATGTGCAACCTCGACATCGCGGAACGCCGGCTTCCCCAGGATGGTCGAATCGTCTTCAAGCAGTTCACTAAGAAGGGCATCGATATCGACCTCCGCGTCTCGACCGCGCCGCTCAATCACGGCGAGGGCGTGGTGATGCGCATCCTCGACAAGCAGAAGACGACTCTGCCGCTTCCCGCACTCGGGTTCACCGCGGAGAACCTCGCGAAGTACCGGGAAGTGATCCGCCAGCCCTACGGCATGATCCTGCATTGCGGGCCGACGGGCTCCGGCAAGTCGATGACGCTCTATTCGGCGCTCAACGAAATCAACACGCCCGACATCGTGATCCGCACGGCTGAAGACCCGATCGAATACACGCTTTCCGGCATCAACCAGATGCAGATGCACCGGCAGATCGGCCTGACCTTCGCAAGCGCGCTGCGTTCGTTCCTCCGTCAGGACCCGGACATCATCCTCGTGGGGGAAATCCGCGACAAGGAGACGGCCGACATCGCCGTCGAGGCCGCGCTCACAGGACACCTGCTCATGTCCACGCTGCACACCAACGACGCTCCGTCGACGGTGGCGCGTCTCACGGACATGGGCGTGGAGCCGTTCATGCTTTCGTCTTCGCTGCTGTGCGTGTGCGCGCAGCGCCTGATGCGGCGCGTGTGCAAGCAGTGTCGCGTCGCCTACGAACCCGAGGGACGCGAGCGCGAGATCATTGAGAAGGCCATCGGCTGGAGCGGCCAGGTCTACCGTCGGAATCCCAAGGGGTGCCCAAAGTGCGGCGGCAATGGATACAAGGGCCGCGTTGGCATCCACGAACTGATGGTCACCGACGAGGCGTTGATCGAGGGGATAAACAAGCAGCTCGAGACGGCCGAGCTGAAGAAGATCGCCGTAAGGGGCGGCATGAAAACGCTCCACCAGGATTCGATGAGCAAGGTGAGGGAGGGGATCTCCACCATCGAGGAAGCGCTCAGCACGGTGCCACCCGACCTTTGATCCGCGGGCAGGCCCCCGGAATTGTGAACGCGCGCTTGAGCCGTGCCGTGCGTGGGCCGACAGTGGGCCCATGGAGATCATCTTTCTCGGCACCGGAACTTCGCATGGCGTGCCGATGATCGGCTGTCAGTGCGGCGTGTGCCGGTCGTCGGACCCCCGCAATCGGCGCACCCGATCCTCCGTGCACGTGGTGATGGACGGTCTGCATGTCCAGGTCGACGCGGCGCCCGAATTCCGCCTGCAGTGCGTGCGCGAGTCGATCGACTGGATAGACCTCTTCATCCTGACGCATGAGCATGCGGACCACGTCGGGGGCATGGACGACTTGCGCCGATTCTGCGATTTTCTCGGAGGCAACGCGCTGCCCGTGTACACCACGCCCGAGGCCGGGCGGCGGTTGCATCAGGTTTTCCCCTACGCGATTGGCGAGAAGCCGCGGAGCAAGGGCTACGCCGCGTTTCGAGTGGCTCCCATGCCGCCGAGGATGGAGCTGCCACAGGGCACCATCGAGTCGACCCGCCTGCCGCACGGCCCGGTTGAGACGCTGGGCCTGGTGTTCACCGAGCGGAGCTCGGGGCGGAAGTTCGCCTACTACACCGATTGCAAACGCGTGCCCCCCGAAGCGCTCGCGCTCGCCCGCGGCGCGGATCTCGTGGTCCTGGATGGACTGCGGCCGCAGGACCATCCGACGCACATGACGATCGACGAGGCCTGCGCCGCCGCGAAGGCGATAGGCGGGCAACGGACGCTCCTGATCCACTTCACGCACCACGTGGATCACGGCCCGGTAGAGGCTACTCTGCCCGCCGGGGTGGGCCTGTCCTACGACGGCCTGCGCGTCACCCTGGGAATGGGTTAAGACCGGATTGGAACAGAAGCCAACGAAGTTTAGGAAGAGGTGATACGCTGTTTGTTCTTCGTTCCCTTCTGTTCCAACCTGACTCGGACCGACTGACAAAAAGGCGCAGCGTGTGAGGCTGCGCCTGAGCGGAAACAGACTGAAGCGGCAGGCTAGAGTTTCACGACTTCGGCGAGCTTGGTGGCGTCCTTGCCTCCGCCCATGGCGAAGTCGGGTTTGCCGCCGCCCTTGCCCCCGAGCTTCTGCGTGAGCTCGGTCACGATCTTGCCAGCCTGGTGGCCGGCCTTCACCGCGGCGGGAGTGCAGAATGCGACCACCGAAGCCTTGTCGCCGAAGGCGGCTCCGAGGATCACGACGCCGTCGCCCAGCTTGGCGGCAATCTGGCTTCCCAGGGAGCGAAGTGCGTCGGGCGAGTCGACGGAGACTGGCGTCGCCACGAACTTGAGTCCGTCGCGCACTACGGCCTTGGCCACGAGTTCGTCGGCCAGACCCGCTGCGGCTTTCTGCTCGTAGACCTTCAGCTTCTTCTCGACCTCGGCCTTCTGCGCGATGAGTACCTCGAGCTTGTGGGCGACGTCCTGGGCGCCGGCGTTGAGCTTGGCGCTGACGGCCTTGAGCGCGTGCTCCTCGTCGTTGACATAGTCGTAGGCGGCCTGGCCTGCGACCGCCTCGATGCGGCGCGTGCCTGCGGCGACGGCCATTTCGGCGACGATTTTGACCATGCCGATCTCGCCCGTCGTGGAAACGTGGGTACCGCCGCAGAGCTCGCGGCTGTAGCCGCCGATGTCGACGACGCGGACGATCTTGCCGTACTTCTCGCCGAAGAAGGCGAGGGTGCCTTCGGGCTTCTTGTCGAATTCGGTCTCGTAGGCCTCGACCTTCGCGTTATCGAGGACCTTCTCGTTGATCAGGTGCTCGATATCGCGCAGCTGCTCGGGCTTGACCTGTTCGAAGTGCGTGAAGTCGAAGCGGAGGCCCGTCTTCGTCTTGGACGTGCCCGCCTGCCGGACATGCGTGCCGAGGACCTTGCGGAGCGCCCAGTGAATCAAGTGTTCGGCGGAGTGGTGGCGGGAGATCGCGCGGCGCGCCATCGGGGAGACCGCGAGCTTGGCGTCGTGGCCCACCAGGGAGAGCTTGGAGGCATCGAGTGCGCAGGCGGGGGCGAGCTTGTGGAGGAAGCGCCCTGACTTGTCCTTGACCGTGTCGAGGATCGCGAAGGTCTGGCCGTCGATCTTTGCGGCGCCATGGTCGCCGGCCTGGCCGCCCATCTCGGCGTAGAAGGGCGTCTGGTCGAACACGAGGTAAGTGTCCTTCTCGGTCTTCACCACGTCGATCACCTTGGCGTCGGCGACGAGCTGCGTGTAGCCGAGGAAGGTCGTGGGTTGTTGCTCGACCGTTGCCTCGCCCTCGGTGGCGGCGACGACGATTTCCTTTTTCATGGCGGCGCGACCACGATCACGCTGCTTTTCCATCTCAACGTTGAATCCGTCGACGTCGACAGTCAGCCCGCGCTCTGCGGCAAGGAGCTGAGTCATGTCGAGCGGGAAGCCGTAGGTATCGTAGAGATCGAAAGCGAGCTTACCGGATACATTCTTGAGGTCCGAATTAGCAACTGAGACTCCGCCAGCAGGCTTGGTTGCATCGAGATTCTTGCCTCCAACGACAATTCCCTTCTCGGGGGATACCGACAGGCCCTTGCCGGCAATCAATCCACCACCGAGGGCCGGAGACTTTATCACCTTATCTCCGACGACAATACCGCCTCCAACGACCAACGAGTCGGACGGCGCGATGCCTTTGAGAAATTCTGTAAGCCCGCGATCCAGCGTCCGACCGAAGCTTTCCTCCTCGGCGCGGATCACGCGGCGGATGATGTCCTGCTGTTGTACCAGTTCGGGGAATACCGAACCCAGCGACTCGACGACCGGCGTCACGAGCTGCTCGAAGAACCCGGTGTTCAGGCCGAGCTTCTTCCCATAGAGAATGCCGCGGCGGAGGATGCGGCGAATGACGTAGTTGCGGCCCTCGTTGCCGGGCAGGATCGTGTCGGCGATGGCGCAGGAGATCGTGCGCGAGTGGTCGGCGAGCACGCGGAACGCGATGTCGATCTGCTCCTGCTCGGTGAGACCTTCGCGTTTGGTCGGGACCGTGCCCTTGTAGACCTTGCCCGAGAGCTCGGCGACCTTGCGGAAGATCGGGGCGAAGACGTCGGCGTTGTAGTTGGAGGGCTCGGCCGAGAAGTCCTTGAAGCCTTTCGTCGTGGCGTAAATGCCGGCGACGCGCTCGAAGCCCATGCCCGTGTCGACATGCTTGGCGGCGAGCGGCGAGAAGGTGCCGTCGGCGTTCGCGTTGAACTGGATGAAGACGTGGTTCCAGATCTCGATGCAGCGCGGCGAACTCTGGTTCACGAGCGCTCGGCCCGCCGCCTCGTCGTCGGAGGGGAGCAGGTTGAAATGAATTTCGGAGCAGGGACCACAGGGGCCCGTGTCGCCCATCATCCAGAAATTGTCCTTCTTGTTCCCGTACACGATATGCACCGCCGGATCGAGTCCTTCGGCTTTGAAGATGCCGGCCCAGATGTCGTAGGCCTCCTGGTCAAAGTCGGACGGATCGCCGGCCTTTGGCTTGTAGACCGTGGCAAAGAGGCGCTTCGCGGGAATGCCCCAGACTTTCGTCAGCAGCTGCCAGCCCCAGGTGAGTGACTCCTTTTTGAAGTAATCGCCGAAGGACCAGTTGCCGAGCATCTCGAACATCGTGTGGTGGTAGGTATCGAAGCCGACGTCCTCGAGGTCGTTGTGCTTGCCGCCCGCGCGGATGCACTTCTGCGTGTCGGCCGCGCGTCGGTCGGACGCGGCGCGCACGCCGGCCCACTTCGAGACGTCCGGTGCGCGATCACCCAGGAAGATCGGCACGAACTGGTTCATTCCAGCGTTCGTGAACAGCAGTCCCGGCGAGTCCGGCAACAGCGACGACGACGGCACGATCGTGTGCTTTTGCCCGTGGAAGAAATCGAGGAAGGACTGGCGGATCTCGGCGGAGGTCATTGATGGGAGAATCTAGAATCTAGGAGCTGGGAGCGAGAAAGGAGGAGGCAGGGATCAGGATGGGGACGGGCAGGCGGCAGTTTCGTTTTTTGCCTGCCCTGAGCGAAGTCGAACGGGCTTCCCGCTTCTCACTGCTCGCTTCCTTGTCATCAGAGGGCGGCGATGATCGCGTCGGCCATGGCCTTGGTGCCGACTGATTTTCCACCGAAGGCGATGTCGGCGGTGCGGACGCCGGAGGTGACGGCCTTCTTCACGGCGGCCTCGATGCGCGCGGCGACCTTCTCGAGGCCGAAGCTGTAGCGCAGCATGAGGGCGGCGGAGAGGACCTGGGCGCAGGGATTGGCGACGCCCTTGCCCGCGATGTCGGGGGCCGTGCCGCCGGCCGGCTCGTACAAGCCAAAGGCGTGGCCGAGCGAATTTTTCCGAGCGCCCAGCGAGGCGGAGGAAAGCATGCCGAGCGAGCCGCAGACGCAGGCCATCTCGTCGCTCAGGATGTCGCCGAACATGTTCTCGGTGACGAACACGTCGAACTGGTTGGGCGAACGCACGAGCTGCATGGCCGCGTTGTCGACGTACATGTGGCTCAGCTCGATGTCGGGGGCGTTCTTCGCGACGTAGTCGACGACCGTCTTGCGCCAGAGCACGGAGGTCTCGAGCACGTTGGCCTTGTCGATCGAGCAGAGCTTCTTCTTGCGCGCCCGGGCGGCGGTGATGGCCGTGGCGAGGATGCGTTCGATCTCGCTCTTGCGGTAGATCATCGTGTCGACCGACTGCACGTCGCCGTCGGGGAGCGTGGTGGTCGTCTTGGGCTGGCCGAAATACAGACCGCCGGTCAGCTCGCGGATGCAGACGATATCAATGCCGTCGGGGATGCGCTCCGACTTGATCGGCGAGGCGTCTGCCAGCTCGCGGTAGAGCAGGCCGGGGCGGATGTTGGCGAACAGCGTGAAATGTTTGCGCAGCGGGAGGAGGGCGGCGCGCTCGGGCTGCTCCTTCGGGGGAAGCTTCTCCCACTTGGGACCACCAACGGAGCCGAACAGGATCGCGTCCGACTGCTCGCACAGCTTGAGCGTCGAGTCGGGCAGCGCCTTGCCGTGGTTGTCGATGCCCGCGCCGCCGACGTCGGCGATCGTGTAGTCGAGGGTGAGCCCCTCCTGCTTGGCGACGTGCGCGAACACGCGGAGGGCCTCGGTCATGACCTCGGGCCCGATGTAGTCTCCGGGGAGAACGGCGAACTTAAGCGTCGGCATATAAAAGGGCATTGCTTAGAGCCAGAAGCGGCCGAGGGGAAGGTGAATTTTCGGCGGCGCGTCGTCGGATTTCGCGATTGCACGGGCGGCGCAAAGTCCATTCAGCAATTCCGTGAACCTTCACATCCTGCCCAGCGGCCCCATCCAGACGATCGGCTACCTGCTCACCGAACCCTCGAGAGGTGAGGCGGTTCTCATCGATGCGCCGGGCGATATCCTGGAGCGGATCGAGCCGATCCTCACGAAGGAGGGATGCCGATTGAATGAACTCTGGCTGACCCACGGCCACTGGGATCACACCCAGGACGCGGCCAAGGTCGTGCGCGCCACCGACGCCCAGGTTAGGGCGCACCGCGATGACCAGCGGCTAATCGAGACTCCCGAGACCATGGCCCGATTCCTGGGCCCCGGCATGACGCTCGAGCCCGTCAAGGTTGACCTGTGGATGAACCAGGGCGACCGCTTTGAGATGCTGGGCGAACCGGTAGAGGTCAGACACGTGCCCGGTCACTGTCCTGGGAACATTCTCTTCTATTTTCCCCGCCTCCGTGCGGCGTTTGTCGGCGACGCATTGTTTAATGGAAGTGTCGGCCGGACGGATCTTCCCGGCGGGAGCTTCGAGGTGCTCGAGCGTTCGATCCGCGAGCAGATCTACACGCTTCCCGAGGACACCCAGGTGTATCCGGGGCACGGTTCAGCCACGACGGTAGGAGACGAAAAAGCCGGCAACCCTTACGTTGCCGGCCTATAGAAAGGATCTGCGGATCAGGTTTGGTCCGGATGGGGCGGACTGTCGGGCACGTTGTCGTCTTCCTGCTGCGGCTGACTGGCCGGCTTGGCGGGCGCGGCCTTGGGGGCCGCCTGAGGAGGTTCCTTGTGCTCGACTTCATTCGGAGCGGACTTGTCGCCAGGAGGTGTGCCTGGGGGCGGATTGTGGATGAAACCGCGTATCCGCTGCCGCTCCATCTCGCGAATCTGTTCGAAACGTGTCCGCTGCTCGGGATTCAGCACAGTCTCGATTCGTGAATCCATGTGGTCGAAAATCGTCATCACCTGACGTAACGAGTTCTGTCGGACGCGGCGGAGGTTCATGCTGGCCTCGAGGACGATCACCTGGAGCTTGTCCGACTGGTCGGGCGAGCACTTGAGGACCTTGGTGAGGTGCATGACCCGGTTCTTGGCGAACCGTTCGAAGTTCGGGTGGCGGATGATGGGACGCTCGTGGAAGCGCAGTGTGATGACGCTGCCAGTGATGCCGCCGAACAGGAAGACGCCGATGAAAACGAGGATGACCTTCCAGGGTTTGTTCATGGCAATTATCCGCCGATGTCGACGACCTCCGCGACAGGATCGGCCAATGTGGTGACGTCGTCCTGGCTCGAGGACGAGGTGAGAAACGGCAGCGCGCTGGCCAGGCAAAGGATCATGAGAAGGGCGGAGACGACGAGGGCCTTCCACGAGAACCGCTCAAACAGGATGCGCGCGGGCAGTGGCGAGGGGGAGGCGAAGGCGAGGGCGGCCACGCGGGTGGCGAATCCGTAGGGCACCGTCGTCTCATCCTTGAGGACGGGGGCGGTTCGAGCGGCGGCGACGAGTCGCTGCCAGGCGAGATCGGCTTTCTTCGGGTTCATGTTCTTTCCTTCCTACTTAGGGCGATGAATAGCTTTTGCAGTTTCTTGCGAGCTCGGAAAGCCCGCACTTTGACCAGGGGCGGCTTCCAGCCCGTGATCCGGGACACGTCGGCGACGCTTTTCTGCTCCAGATCCATGAGCCGGATGACCAGCTGGTCCTCGGGCTTGAGCATTCCCAACAGTTTTTCGATGAGTTCGCGGGCGGCGAGCGCGTCGTCCGGGGCCTTGTCCGTGTCGCTGGTTATGACCGCGTCGAGCACATCGGCTTCCGTCTCCGACAGATCGGCCCAGCGCAGCTCGGGGCGGCGTTTCTGGGCCCGGAGTGCGTCGATGCACGTGGTGACAGAAATCCGGGACACCCAATGAGTGAAAGGCACTTCGCCACGGTATTGTTCGAGACGCGCAAACATTTTCATGAACACCTCTTGAGCGAGGTCCTCCTCGGATGTCCGACGCGGCAGATGAGCCCGAATGATGCGGATGACCAAAGGATAAAGGTGCGCGACAAGATCGCGGGCTGCGTCCTGGTCGCGGTTTCGTACGCGTTCCAGACAGCCCGCGAGGTCGAGTTCCGGCGGTTCATCGGACATGGGAAAATGGAAAGTGCGTCCAGCACGGACGGCAAGACGCTTGAAGCGGGAGGGCGGTTACCCGCAAGGGAAGCCCTTGCCTGGAGCGTGATCAGGTTGGACAGTAGGGGTCAATCCCGCCACGTCCATGCCCACCCAATCCTGGTTTCCCACCCTGATCTATTGCGAGCCGCTCCAAAAGGCCGGACTGGCCCGTCTGAACGCGGAACTGGCGCAGGAGTGCCAGCAGTTGAGGGATTTCGATACGGAGGGGAGGAACTGGTCGAAGCGTCATTATCCGCGGGGATATACGAGTTACGCCTCGATCAACGAGCTACACCGGTTCTCCAGCAGCTTTGAGCGCCTGGAGCGGAAGATCAGCCGGCACGTCCTGGCGTTTGCGCGGGCCCTGGAGATGGATATGCGCGGAAGGAAGATACGGATGACTGATTTCTGGGTGAACATCATGCCGAACTCGGCCGGGCATCCGCTCCACTTGCATCCGCTTTCTTTTGTCAGCGGGACCTACTATGTCCAGACCCCGCCGGGCTGCGCGGGGATCAAGTTCGAGGATCCCAGGCTGGACCGGTTCATGGCGGCGCCGCCCAAGCTCCCCGGGGCGAAAGGGGAAAATCGTTGTTTTGCCACTTATCCGGCGGTGGCGGGCAACGTGATCCTCTTCGAGAGCTGGCTTCGGCACGAAGTGCCGGTCAACGAGACGGACGACGAGCGAATCAGCGTGAGCTTCAACTACGCCTGGGAGTAGGGCGGGCTCAGGCCTTCCAGTCGGTGACGGTCTGGACGAGTGTCTCGACGCAGTCGATGCGCGCCTGGGGCATGATGCCGTGACCCAGGTTGAAGATGTGGCCGGGCTGGCCGCTCATCTTGTTTAGCAGGGTGGTGGCCTGCTCGCGGACAATCTGCGGCGTGAGGTTCATCAGCACGGGGTCCAGGTTGCCCTGAAGTGCGATCGTCTTTGGCAGCTGGTCGCGGACCACGCGCAGGTCGACAGTCCAGTCGACGCTGAGCACGCGTGCACCGGAAAACGACTGGTCGAAGAGGTGGGGCGCGGTGCCCTTGGCGTAGAGGATGACCGGGAAGTCCTTGGGCAGTGCGGCAATGATCGCCTTGATCCAGCGGAGCGACGCGGCCTCGTAGTCCTGTCCGGCGACGATGCCGCCCCAGGAGTCGAAGATCTGAATCGCGTCGGCGCCGGCGTCCACCTGGGCCTTGAAATACGCGATGATCGCGTCGGTCAGCTTCTGCATGAGGCGGTCGAACGAGGGGCGGTCCTGATAAAACAGGCTCTTGATCAGGAGAAAATCCTCGGAGCTTCCGCCTTCGACCATGTACGTGGCCAAGGTCCAGGGAGAGCCGCCGAACCCGAGGAGCGCGTGTGTTCCGGCGATTTCCTTTCGAAGCAGCTTCAGCGTGTCGACGACGTAGGCGAGCCGCGTCGGCACTGCGTCAGCCGGCGCCAGGGCATCGATGCGGGCGCGGGAATCGATTCGATAGTCCATCGCGATCCCACCTTCCTCGCGAAAGCGGTAGGGCTGACCCAGGGCTTCGGGGATGACCAGGATGTCCGAAAACAGGATGGCGGCGTCGAGAGCGAAGCGCCGAAGCGGCTGCAGGGTCACCTCCATGGCGAGCTCCGGGGTGCGGACCATCTCGAGAAACGAGTGGGACGATTTCAGCGCGCGGTACTCGGGCAGGTAGCGACCGGCTTGGCGCATGATCCAGATGGGGGGCCGCTCGAGCGGCTGGCAGGCGCAGGCGGCGAGGAAGCGTTCGCGGGAAGTCATGGAAGCTGAACGTTGAGCGAGGCGGCGGCAGGGCTCAACGTCGCAATCGCACGTCGACCCCGGGGAGGGCTCATCTCACGCCGAAGACCATTTGAATCATGTCGGCCAGGTCGCGTCCGGGGACGAGCTGGCCTCGGCGGTGGTCGACGAGGATGCGGCAGGGGTGGTGGCGCAACAGATCCTGGTCGTAGCCCGTGATCACGACCTGGTCCGGGCGCATCCCGACCACCTGGGCCGTCGAAAGTGGAATCCAGTGGACGGGGAGGCCCGTGAAAGTGCACCACACTTCCCAGCCGCCGAGCAGTTCGTAGCCGGGCTTGCGCTCCACCAGCGACGGATACTGACGGACGAAGAACGGCCGGCGGGTGGTTGCGATGCGGAAGCGCACGGCGATCGGCTGGTGTTCGAGAAACTGATACGGCTGGTCGACCTGGTGGTGTTCCAGTGCCTGAACAAAGGCCCAGGGGTCGAAGCCCATGAGATTCATCCCGTTGAAATTTCCGTGCTCATTGCGTCCGCCGAACCGCTTCCAGTCGTACCAGGACTGGAAGTTGTCTGAAATCCGGAGGCCCATCTCGAAATGGAGGTGGGCGCGGGACAGCGGGATGTAGTACCCGCCCGCGGAGTGTCCCATCAGTCCGATGATCTGCCCGCGGGCGACGTGCTCGCCCTCGTGGAGTCCGGGGGCGATGCGGGCCAGATGGGCGTAGAGCGTGTAGATCTCGGGCACCGCGTCGGGGTGTTCGAGCACGATGTAGCGGCCGTAGTTGCTCTCTCCCGCGTAGCGACTGATGTGGCGGACGATGCCGGCGATCGCAGCGTGGACCTCGTCGGCGGGTTCGCCGCGGGCGTTGCGCTTGTAGGGCTTGATGTCGAGGCCCTCGTGATACTGGAACCCGTGAGTGCGGACGCAGCCGAAGCCGCCCGAGGGCGGATCACCGGCGGCGGTGGCCTGGAGAAAATCGTCCTCGGAGTGGACGCTGGGAAGGGTCGGCGAGGGAACGGGCCACGAGAACTCGAGGCGCTCGGCACGGGCAACGGAAACAATGAGGGCGAAGACCAGCAGGAGACGGAATTTCATGCGACGCGCAAAAAGTGAGGCGGCGACGCTTCGGCCCGGCGGGCGGCGGGTCAAGCGTTAGCCGTCAGAAGCCCCGTCAATTCTGCGCCGACGGAGTCCGCGACCATGCGGCCGCGTCGAGTGAGGCGCACTGTGTCGCCTTCGCGTTCGAGCAGGCCGTCGCGTCCCAGGGCTTCGATCAGGGCGTCGACCCGCCCCCAGGGCGCGCCGGGCGCAAGCGGGCGAAGGGCTCCGGGCTCCACGCCGGCGTTCATGCGCAGCCCGAAGATGAGGGCATCCTCGGCCAGCAGGGCGCCGGACAGAGGGGTCCGGTCCTCCGTCGCGCGCCGTCCCTCGGCGGCTAGCGCGAGCCAGCGGTCGAGGTCGGCGATGTTGGAGCAGCGCCAGCCGTCGTATTGGGACGCCGCGGACGGGCCGAGCCCGATCCATCGCTGCATCCGCCAAGTGTTGAGATTATGGAGACAGCGGTTGCCGGGGCGCGCGAAGTTGGAAATCTCATACTGTGCGTATCCGGCGGACTCGAGAAAGTCCCAGGTAAAGGAATACAGCCGCGCCTCGGCCTCGACGTCTCGGCGGATGCGGCCCTGCGACAGCTTCAGCCAGAGCTTCGTGTCCTCCTCGAAGGTGAGGCAGTAGGTGGAGAGGTGGTCGGGTCCGAGGTCGACGGCCTGGCGAAGGTCCGCCTCCCAGTCGGCGTCGAGCTGACCGGGCAGCGCGAACATGAGGTCGAAATTGACGCTCGCGAATCCGGCTGCCCGGACCCGTTCGGCCGCGCGAAAGGCCTGTTCGGGCGTGTGCTGGCGCCCGAGTGCGTCGAGGAGCGCGGATTGGAAGCTCTGGACTCCCAGGGAGATGCGGGTTACGCCAATCTCACGAAGCGCGTCCAGCCGCGCCTCGGTGACGGTCAGGGGAGTCATCTCGACCGACCACTCCGACGGAGGAATGGGCATCCGGCGGCGAAGGGTTTCGCCCAGCCGGATCAGGTCGCGCGGCGCGAGCAGGCCGGGCGTGCCGCCGCCCCAGAAGACGGTTTCGATCCGGTCGGGCCAGACAAGGAGGTCGGACTCGCGCTCGATCCCGTCCAGGTAGGCGCGCACGGCGGAGGCGTCGGGTGCGCTTTGATAGAACGCGCAGTAATCGCAGGTGCGGGCGCAGAAGGGCACGTGCACATACAGACCCGTCGCGGTCGCGCGGTTCGCTTTGTCTTGCGCTAGGGCGCCGTGACTCATTACTAGGTCGCTCAATCTCTTCCCGGCCTTTCCGTAAATTTCGCAATGCACACCAAGCCTCTCTCACTCGCGAGAAAATTCGTTGTCGGCCTGTTTGCCGTCTTCGCCCTGCTGGCCCTGGCCGGGTGCAATGACGTCACGTTGACGAACCTGACGCCTTCGACGCTGCCTGAGAACCCTTCGGAGATCTACACGATCACGCTGCGCGCCAAGCGCTTTGCGGGTGCGGTCCAGGAGAAGTCGATCAATGCGGTACTGGTCGTGAACGGGCAGACCTATCCGATGCACAAGAGCCGGCTTGGTGACGGGCTCTACGAGTGCGACTACCAGCTTCCCCCGGGCCACGACAAGATGGTCTATTACTTCCTGGTGAACTACAAGGCGCTCGAGGGCGGCACTCTCCGCGACCTCCAGACCTACACGGGCCTGCAGACGACAACGATCGCGACCCGATATGTGCTCTCGCTCGAAGTCACCCGTGGTCCCGTCGGTTCGCGCATCGCGGTGCTCGGACGCGGCTTCACGCCGCAGGACGTTGTCATGATCGGCAATGTGCCCGCCCGCACGGTGTTCGAGTCGTCGACCTCGCTGAGCTTTTTCGTCCCGCCCGTGCCCGCAGGCCGGAACTACAACGTGACGGTGTCCAACTCCGCCGGCAGCTCGCCGGTGGGCACCTTCCGCGTCGATCCGGCATCGGTGACGGTGTCGCCCAGCTCGCTTTCGCTCAGCTCGGGCCAGTCGCAGCCCCTGACTTTCACGCTTTCGTATCCCGCGGCCGACGGTGGCCAGCTCCTGGACGTCACGACGGACGTGCCCGAGAGCGTGATCATGAGGGAAGTGGTGGTGCCCGCCGGCCAGACCTCGGTGACCGTGAATGTCCAGGGCGGACGCCCGGGCAGCGGCAATCTCTACCTGAAGGGGTTTGGCGACGGCACAATCAAGATTCCCGTCACGGTCCAGTAAGGATCGTATTCAATTTCAGCGCACGAAAAGGCCCGCCGGAGACGGCGGGCCTTTTTGTGGCCGCGCTTCGCGAGGGACTCAGCGGCCGAGCGTGATCGCCTTGTAGCTGAGATAGCCGAACAGGGCAGAGACGGGGAGCGTGAGGATCCAGGCCCAGACGATCCGTTCGACGACGCCCCATTTGACCGCGCTGAATCGCTTGGTGGCCCCCACGCCCATGATGGCGGAGGAGATGATGTGCGTGGTGGACAGGGGGATTCCCAGGATCGATGCGCCGTGGATGATGAGGGCCGACGTGGTCTCCGCTGCGAAACCGTGCACCGGTTGGAGTTTCACCATCTTGTGGCCCATGGTCCGGATGATCCGCCAGCCGCCCGCGGCGGTGCCGGCGGCCATCGTCAAGGCGCAGGAAAGGATCACCCAGAACGGCACGTCGAACGTGGGCTGCCGCAGGAATGAGAGCCAGGCCGGCACGTGGTCGAACAGGCCGGACTTGGTGCCGGTGAAGAGTGTGAGCGCGATGATGCCCATGGTCTTCTGCGCGTCGTTTGAACCGTGGCTGTAGCCCATGAAGCCCGCGCTCAGCAGCTGGGCCTTGCCGAACACGCGGCCCACCGTGCGCGGACGGACCTTTCGCAGCAGCCAGAGGAGCATGAACATGAGAATGCCGCCGAGGATGAATCCAATCACTGGAGACGTGAGCATCGGCATGACGACGAGGGGCCAGAGGCCGCCCTCCTTGCCCTTGGCGGACACGACCGACCACGTGAGCACGCTCCAGCGGCCGTGGGTGGTCGCCAGCGCGGCGCCACACAGGCCTCCGATCAACGCATGGCTGGAGCTCGAGGGCAGGCCCAGCCACCAGGTGATGACATTCCAGATCACCGCCCCGATCAGCGCCGCGAGCACGGTTTCGAGGGTGACCGCTGCTGTGTCGACGAGGCCCCTGCCGATGGTGGCGGCCACGGCGGTGCCGGCCATCGCGCCGATGAGGTTCCAGAAGGCGGCCCAGACGACGGCCTGGCGGGGTGTGAGGACCTTCGTGGATACGACCGTGGCGATAGCGTTCGCGGTGTCGTGAAAGCCGTTGATGTACTCGAAGACGTATGCCGTCAGCAGGACCAGGATGAAGAGCAGCATGGAAGGCCCGCTCCCGGTTATGAGTGTTTGAATACGATCTGCGTGACGACGTTGCCGGCGTCGCGGCAGCGATCGATCACCTTCTCGATCATTTCGTAGAAGTCCTGGAGGATGACGAGTTCCTTGGCGTCGTAAGGGCCGTTGTAGAGGTCCTTGATGAGCGCGAGCATGACCTTGTCGGCCTCGCCCTCGGCCCACTGGAGGCGGTCCTGCGGTTCACGGACCTTGTCGATATCGGTGCCGTGCCGGAGCTGTTTCACCATGAAGTCCACGGCCTCGGCGGCTTTCTGCATGAGCTGGACCTGTCGGAGCATGCCTTCGGTGGGGAGGCGCCCATTGTAGATCGAGAGACGTTCGACGATTTTTTCGACCGTCTTGGGAATGCGGTACAGCGAGAATGAAAGCGCCTCGATGTCCTCGCGTTCGAGGGGAGTGACGAAGGTGCGTGCGAGGGCCTCGCTGATTTCCTGTGTGATCCGCTTATCCTTTCGGCGGCTCTGGATGAAGTCGTCGATATTGATGGTGCCGGAGTTGCGGCTTGGGGTCTGGAGGTATTTGGACAGCAGGTCGATGCTTGTCTTCGCCTCGGTCGCGCTGGCCTCCAGGAGATCGTAAAAGCGACCTTCGTTGCCGAAGAGTTTCTTCAGGGAGAACATAAGTTACAATTGCGTAACAAATGGCAGTCCTGAGGGAATTCCAAACTGGCTCTCGAACTGCGCGTTCCTTGGCAAACTCAGCGCTGATTTCGAAGGCGGGTCCACAGCAGGCCGAGGTACTCGTGGATGGCGAAGGTGCTGCGTTGAAAGCTTTCCGCGTCCCAGGCGAGATCGTGCCAGTCGAAGTGCGCGGGGGCCTTGGCGAGGTAATCGGTGGGGCAGGGAATGATGCGGACCTGCTGCTTCAGGAACAGGCCGGCTGCACGAGGCATGTGCCAGGCGGAAGTGACGAGGGCGATTGGGGCGTCGCCGACGATCGATTTAACTGTCAAGGCCTCATCATCCGTGTCGTGGGCGGTCACGATGAGGCGGATGCGAGCGGGGTCGATCCCGAGGGAAATGGCGGCGGCCCGCAGAACCTCAGCGTGAGGCTTGCCACCGTCTTCGGAGGGCCCGGAGAGGATAAGCTGAGCGGTGGGCAGGAGTCGTGCGAGACGCACCGCTTCGGTGATGCGGCCGAGGGCGGAGGTACTGAGGCGGTCGATGGCCGCCATCCCTGGGGAGTCCGCGTTGCCTCCGCCGAGGACGACGATGTAGCGGCAGGCCGCCAGGGGGGCGGGAAGCGCCTGGTTTGCGGCGATTTCCGGGATGGGCGGGTAGGCGGACTCGAGCGGCTGGAGGAGCCATCGGCTTAGGATTGGCTGGGACAGCGTGAGGAGAGTGAGCAGGGCTGCGGCGACCAGACGGCGTCCCCAGCGACTATCGGGCCGGCGAGCCATAAACCAAAGTCCCAGGGACAGGCAGCCGAGGACGACAGGGAGGGGCATGCAGAAATACGCGACGAATTTCTTGAGCCAGAAGGCCATGGCACGAACTTGGTGCATGCCCGAGCCGTGGCAAAAGCAATCAAGTTCGACACGGTCGGGGTGTCCCATAAGAAGGGATTGACAGAGGGCCGAGGGCTCGTGATTTTCGCCCGCTCATCTGGATCACGGCGACCATAGCTCAGCTGGTTAGAGCATCAGATTGTGGATCTGAGGGTCGCGGGTTCGAATCCCGTTGGTCGCCCCAGATTCCAGAATGACAGAGGTCAGAGGCCGGAGGTCAGCCCTTCGAATACCTCAAGGCCCAGGGATGAGAACCCGCGAAGCGGAGTTCGACGACCGGAGCGCAGCGTAGGGAGAGGGGATGACGCGCAGCGTCAGTGCGGAGCACCGAGCACCCCTTGGGGTGTGAGTCCAATCCCGTTGGTCGCCCCAGATACCAGAATCCCAGAGGCCAGAGGACGGAGGTCAGAACGCCGAATGTCTCAAGGCCCAGGGATGAGAACCCGCGAAGCGGAGTTCGACGACCGGAGCGCAGCGTTTCGAGGGGCGTATTCCGCCTCGCTTCGATTCGGCATGCGATTATTCCTTGGAGCCATGGCGACGGATCCCTCCTGCTCGGGTTTTCACCCAAACTGCGGCGGCGAGGACGCGACTGCGTTCGCGCCCGCGCGGAGAAATGAGCTCGGCACAGTCCGGGATCAGGCGGCCCTGTTTTCGGGCAATCCACTCGCCTCGGCGATGCTTGAGGGCGGTATCCACTGCATGGTTGTGCTCAATCAGAGTCGTCAGATCGTCGCCACGAGTCGCAATCTCTCGTCGCTCGCCCGCGGCAAGACCATCGAATCGCTGCTGGGTCTTCGTTTTGGCGAGGCGCTTGGGTGTGCGCACGCTTTCGAGTGTCCGAACGGCTGCGGTACGACCGAGGCCTGTGCCGAGTGCGGCGCGATTCGGGCGAGCCTCGCAGCGCTGCGCGGTGAAAGCGCCAGGGGCGAATGCCGGATTTCCCGAATCGTGGACGGCGAGTTCGAGGCTCTCGATCTCGATGTCATGGCGACGCCCTTCGAGATCGGCGACCAACGGTTCGCGATCGTCTCGATCTCCGACGTGAGCAACGAGAAGCGGCGCAGGGCGCTCGAACGAATCTTCTTTCACGACCTCATCAACCTGGCGGGTGGCATCGAGGGCCTTCTGGGTGACCTTCGGGTGAACGCCCCAAGCGATCTGCTCGAGGATGTGGAACTCTCCTACTCGATGACGCATGAGTTGATCGAGGAGATCGTATCGCAGCGCGACCTCGCTGCGGCGGAACGGGCCGAACTCAAGGCACAGCCTGCGATGACGAACTCGCTCGCCTTGGTCCGCAAGATCGCAGCGGCGTACCAATCCCATCCGGAGTGCGAACAACGCGAGATCGTGGTGGATTCCCGGAGCGAGTCGCTGGAGTTCGTGACGGATCCGCGTCTGCTCACCCGGGTGATGGGCAATCTCGTGAAAAATGCCGCCGAGGCGTCGGAGCGGGGCCAGGCCGTCACGCTGGGCTGTCGTCTCGGCGGATTAAAACTGACGTTCTGGGTGCACAACCCCGGGGTGATGACACGCGACGTGCAGCTGCAGGTGTTTCAGCGCTCGTTCACCACGAAGGGGGCCGGGCGCGGTCTTGGAACCTACAGCGTCAAGCTGCTCACGGAGCGCTGCCTCGAGGGCGCAGTCGCCTTTGAGAGTTCGGAGGAGACGGGCACGACGTTTCGGGTGATCCTTCCTCTGGTGATTCACTGAGGGGAGCCTTGCGCCGCGTCGTTTGCCGGCGTGAGAATCGTGTCCTGCCCATGGGAGGAACCGCCAGATTTCCGACGATCGCACACCTGGATGCCGACGCGTTTTTCGTATCGGTGGAGCAGGCATTGAACCCGGCCCTGCGCGGCACGAAGTGTGCGGTGGGTGGTCGCGAGAGAGGGATCATCTCGTCGGCGAGCTACGAAGCCCGTGCCTGCGGCGTGTACACGCCGATGCCGACCGTGCGGGCGCTCAAGGTTTGTCCGGATCTGATCCTGATTCCGCATTCAAGCGGCAACTACGGCAGGGTGTCGCGGCAGATGTTCGACCTTTGCGAGACGCTGACGCCGCTGGTGCAGCGCAACTCGATCGACGAGGGCTATCTTGACCTGGGGCCGTGCGGGCATCGCACGGAGGAGTCCCTCGTGGCGGCGGTGCGCGGGCTGCAGGCCAGGATTTGGACAGACCTGCAGATTCCGGTTTCCCTGGGGCTTGCGGCCAACAAACTGGTGGCGCAGATCGCGAGCAAGCTGCGCAAACCAAGGGGCTTTGTGATCGTGCCGCCCGGAACGGAGGCGGACTTCCTGGCTCCCCTGCCGGTCGGCAAGCTGCCCGGGGTGGGCGTGAAGACCGAGGAAGTGTTCAAGGCCCGGGGCGTCAACCTGGTCAGCGATCTATTCAGGCTGAGCGAGGAGGAACTCGGGGTCCTGGCGGGGAACGGTTGGCGGGGGCTGCTGGCTGCCGCGCGGGGCGAGGACGACCGGCCCGTGGAGACGGAGGATGACGACGCGAAGTCCTATTCGCAGCAGGAGACCTTCGGCACCGACGTCTCGGATTTCGGCCAGGTCGAACGGGTGGCCAAGGGCATGCTCGACGAGCTGATGGCCAAGGTGCGGGCGGACGGGAAGCGGGTGCGGACGATCACGGTCAAGGTGCGGTATCCGGATTTCGAGCACGCCTCCCACTCGCGTTCGCTCGCCGAGGCCAGCGATCTCGAGGCGCCGTTTGTGGCGCCGCTTGCGGAATGCCTGAGGGCTGCCTGGAAGTTGCGGCGCCCCCTTCGGCTGGTGAGTGTCAAACTCTCGAGCGTGGAGGACGGTGGCGGACAGCTCGACCTGTTTCCCGGGGATGACGAAAAGCGTCGCCGCCTCGCCGCCGCGGTCGACGCCCTGAACCGCGGTACCGGGTCGCGGGCCGTGGTGCACGGACACCAACTTGCCAAGCGCCGGCGGTCCGACTAGAGCGACGTTCGATCATGCCGATCTACGAGTACTACTGCCCGGACAACGAGACGATCTACCAATTCTACGCCCGCACCCTGGCGCAGGGAGCGTCGATTCCGCGTTGCCCGGACAATCCGGCGTACCGCATGGAACGCATCGTCTCCACCTTTGCGATCACAGGAGGAAAGGCGGGTGAGGAACCTCCATCGGAGGCGCCAGGGGGCGATCCCGCGGCCGATCCACGCATGGAGGCCGCCATGAACGCGATGGAGAGCGAGTTCTCTAACATCGACGAAAACGATCCCCGCGCGATGGGGAGGATGATGAGGCGCCTGTCGGAGCTCACCGACGAGAAGATCGACGGCGAGCTCGAGGAGGTCGTCCGGAAGCTCGAGGAAGGCAAGGATCCCGAGGAACTCGAGGAGAGCCTCGGTGGGACGGATGAACCGGATGAGCTGCCTGGAGCGGGCCCAGCGGAGACGGATGCGAATTCGAAAGAGGAGGAGCGCCCGCGCCGCCGAGTCCTTCGCAGGGCGCCCCGACGCGATCCGAAGCTTTACGACTACGAGACCTGACGCGGCTTCCCGGCTGCCCATTGGACGTTACCGCGGAAAACGCAGTTGGATTGGAACCATCCACCTTCGCCAAGACTACGGCGTACGGCCGAGCCGCAACCGAAACCCCTGAAGGTCATGGCCGCGAGAAACGCAAAAATGTGCCAGGGCTGCCGCTTTTGATCGGAGCGCGCCCATAAGCGCACGCAACGCAAAGCCGATGCCCCTGAAACTTCGTGTTTTTCGTGGCGATTCGATTCAGGGGTGGAAGGGCCCGGTGGCCGAGGGGAATTGTGCCGGGAAAGCACACTATTGAATGGTCGGACAAACTGCCCGGGATTCAATTGGGACATCGAAAACAAAAGAGCGGCCGTCTTGTGAACGGCCGCCATGGAAAAGAGCGAAGGCTCAGTAGTGTTTGACGTAACCGTCGCGTCGCAGGCGTTCGAGCCACCGCTCGCGGCTACGCTGGGACATCTGCTGGGCGAGGATGTGCTCGATCTGGTCGCGCACGTCGTCGATGGGCTGAATGCCCGCGTACTTGCGGTCCTCGACATAGAGGATGAAGCAGCCCTCGGGTGTGATGATGGGGTCGGTGACCTGGCCCTTCTTCAGTGCGAAGAGCGGCGTCGCGAATTCCTTCTTCAGGTCGGTGCGTTTCTGCCAGCCCCAGTCGCCGCCGCGGAGACGGTGAGCGTCCTGGCTGTAAGTCTTCGCAAGGTCCTCGAAGCTCGTGCCGGCCTTGAAGCGGGCGATCAGCTCGTTTCCGCGATCGATCAGCTGCTGGTCGGTTTCACCGGGATCCCGGTTGATCTGGATCATGCCCATCTTGACCGCGTCCTCCTGGTAGAACCTATCCTTGTTCTCGTTGTAGTACTGCTCGATCTTGACGGGGCTGACGATGCTCGCGGACTTGCGCTGCTGGCCGAGCATGTAGTTGTAAATGATGTCGTCTTCGACCTCCTTGCGGTAGTCCTTCATGGTCATGCCGCGGGATCGAAGGTAGGCGAGAAACTTGGAGCGGTCGCCGTCGAACTGGTCGTTCTGGATTTCCTCGATGCGGTTGTCGATGTAGCTCGCGGGCACCTTGCGGACCTCGTCGCTGTCGTCCTTCTTCTTCTTGAAGGCCTTCACGATCAGCACGCGGTCGATGAGGTTTTGGATGACCTCGTCCTGCAGTGCCTGGAGCTTTTGGTCGAACTCCTGCTCGTTGTGCGACTCGCGTTGAAGCTGAGGAATCAGCGGGGCGATTTCGCGGCGGATATCGTCCACCGTGATGGGCGTGTCCTCGACGATGGCGGCGATGCCGTTGGCAAAGCGCAGGTCGAGTCCGTCGTTCACCTTCTTGGTGAGCTCCTGGGTGGCCTTTGCCGGTGCGGTGGGGGAGGCGGCCGCCTGGTCGGCTCGGGCGCAGAGGGCGGTGAGCAACAAGGCAATGAGGGTAGCGCCTAAGGAACGACGGAGCATCATGTGAGGTTGTTTAGGAAAGTGACGATTTCGCGCAACCGTAGAAGGGGCTTCGGCGCGGTCAACCTTGGAAACCGGGTGCCCAGCATCACCCAGTCGTCCCGCCGCCCGCTAGCCCGAAGCAGTTTCAGGCGATTGGAGTCCGTTTCGACGGAACTGATCCCCTTTTGTTCCGCTCTCAGGCGGATTTCGGTGACGAGGAGGAGGGCCTTGACCTCGTCGCCGAACTTCCCGAATCGGTCCTGCAGATCCGCTTGGAGCTGTTTGAGTTGATCGGGTGATTCGACGAGGGCGAGGCGCCGGTACAAGTCGATGCGGAGGCGGGTTTCGGAGACGTAGGAGGCGGGGATACGCGCCTGGATCAGAGCAACTTCCACGGCTCCGGCGGCCTCGAGTTCGGCGTCGCGCACCGCGGTGTAGGCGTCTTCGTAGCTCGAGTCGCGGCGATCCGGGGCGGGCGTCCCGTCGCCGAGGAATACGAAATCGAGTTTGACGGTCGCGCGGATGCGGGCGGCGGGCTGTTCGCCCTTCAGGCGCGCGACCGACTGCCGCAGGAGCTGGCAATAGAGATCGAAGCCGACGCCGACGATGTGGCCGCTTTGTTCCGCGCCGAGCAGGTTGCCGGCCCCGCGCAATTCGAGGTCGCGCATGGCGATGCGAAATCCGGCGCCGAGCTGGCTGTGCTGCCGGATCGCGGCGAGCCGCTGGCGTGCGACGTCGAGCAGGTGCGTGTGCCTGTGGAGCAGGAGGTAGGCGTAGGCCTGATGACGGAAGCGGCCTACGCGTCCACGAATCTGATACAGCTGCGAGAGGCCGAAGCGGTCGGCGCCCTCGATGATCAACGTGTTGCAGTTGGGGATGTCCAGGCCGCTCTCGATGATCGTGGTGCAGACGAGCACATCGAATTTGCCGGCGACGAAGTCGGTCATCACCTGCTCGAGTTCGTCGGCCTCCATCTGTCCGTGTCCGATCCCGACGCGCAGATCGGGCATGAGCTGGCGCAGTCGGTCGGCGACGAGCCCGATCGTGAGGATCCGGTTGTGCAGGTAGAAGACCTGGCCGCCGCGGGCGATCTCGAAGCGGACGGCGTCGACGACGATCTTTTCGTCGTAGGTTTTCACGATCGTCTGGATCGGAAGGCGGTTCGTGGGCGGGGTCTCGATGACGCTCATGTCCCGCGCGCCGGTGAGCGCGAGGTACAAGGTACGCGGGATGGGGGTGGCGCTCATCGAGAGGAAATCGACGGTGGCGCGCATGCGCTTGAGGTTCTCCTTGTGGCGCACGCCGAAGCGCTGTTCCTCGTCGACGATCACGAGGCCGAGATCCTTGAACACGACGTCGGTCTGCAGCAGGCGGTGCGTCCCGATGAGGATGTCGACCTGGCCTGCGCCGGCCGCGGCGAGGATACGGGCCTGCTCGGAGCGGGAGCGGAAGCGGCTGACCATGTCGATGACGATCGGGTAGCCGGCCATGCGCTCACGGAACGAATTGAGGTGCTGCTGGGCGAGGACGGTTGTCGGGACCAGGACGGCGACCTGCTTTCCGCCTTGGACGGCCTTGAAGGCGGCGCGGATGGCGACCTCGGTCTTGCCGTAGCCGACGTCGCCGCAGATGAGCCGGTCCATGGGGCGCTCGCGTTCCATGTCGGACTTGGCGTCGACGATGGCCTTCATCTGGTCGGGCGTCTCGGTGAATGTGAAGGCGGCCTCAAATTCCTTCTGCCAGGCGGAATCGGCTGGGAACGCGTGGCCGGGCTGCGCTTCGCGCTGGGCATGGATGCGCAGGAGCTCGGCGGCGAGATCGATCGTCGCTAGCTCGGCCGCCTTCCTGGCCTTTTCCCAGCGGTTGGAGCCGATGCGCCCGAGCTGCGGACGCGACTTGCTGAGCCCGACGTAGCGACTGACCAGATGCGATTCCTGGAGTGGCACGTGCAGGATCACGTGGTCGTCGAATTCGAGCGAAATGACTTCGCGCTGCCCGTCGCGCGTCTCGATCCTGGACAACCCCCGATACAGGGCGATGCCGTGCTGGAGATGGACGACGAAATCGCCTTCGACCAGCTCCGAGAAATCGAGCAATTGGTCCACCTGGTGCCTCTGGGCGACGGCGCGCAGACGACGGGAAGGTCGGCGGGGGCGCTGTCGTCCGAGGATCTCGGTTTCTGTGACGACCACTAGCGCGGGAGCGCCGGGCGAAAGCAGTGGCAGGGCGGGTACCGCGAGATCCGCGGCCGAGGCACGGGGCGATGCCGCGACGCGGAAGCCCTCGGAGGCGGTTCCACGGAGAAAGACGGGCTTCCACGATTTCATCGCCGGATGGGCGGAGAGGATCTCGCGAATGCGTTTCTCCTCGCCCTCGCGGGTTGCGACGCAGGCGAGCCGTGCACCGGCCTTTCGCCAGGCACCGAGCTGGGTCAGGAAACGGTCGCGGGCTTCCTCCTCGAACTGAAGTCGTTCCTGGGCGAGGAGGTTTTCGCCCGGGTAAGAGCGGGAGTGGACCAGGCTTTCGCTCTCCCAGAGCAGTTCGGGAGTGCCGTCCACGAGGCGGGCGTCGGGCTCGTCGAGGTCGGAGAGTGAATCGAAGGAGGTGCAGCGCGCGATGACCGGTGCGAGCGGATCGGCCTGGAGGGCTTCGGCGAGCTGACTGAAGGCGCGCTCCATCGAGGCGGGTTCGACGAGGACGAGCCGGGTGCCGGAGGCCAGGTAGTCTGCGAGCCCCGTGGTCGACCTGCCCATGGGCACGCGCGGAGTGGCGGTCAAGGTGATCGAATCGACCTGGGCGCCCGAGCGCTGGGTCACTGGGTCGAGCGTCCGCATGTCGTCGATCGAGTCGCCGAAAAAGTCGAGGCGGTAGGGCTGATCCGCCGTGACCGGATACACGTCGATGATTCCTCCCCGCACCGCGTAGCTGCCCGGCGACTCGCACAGGGCCTCGGAGTCGTAGTCGAGTGCCTTGAGGGTTTCCACGAGTGCGGCGAAGGCCTGGCTGGCGCCCCGGCGGAGTACGAATTCGTGCGCTTTCAGGTCGGCCCGCGCGGGCACGGGCTGGGCGAGCGCGGCGGGGGTGGTGAGAATGACAAGCCGTCCGGACGCCGGGGGGGGCGCCAGCAAACGCGAGAGGACGGCGAGGCGGTCGCTCGAGGCTCCGAATGCGTCGCGCATGTCGCCCCCCTCGGGCATCGACTCGGGAAGCACGAGGCTTTCCCAGGCCAGCTCGGCGCCGAGCGCGCGGCCGAAGAGGACGACGTCCTCGGCGAGCGACTCGGCCGTTCGGAGATCGGGGACGACGACGAGCCAGGGACCGGCCCCGCGGGCGTGTATCCAGCCGGCGAGCACCGCGCCGCGGGCGGGCGGGCAGACGCCGAGCAGGCGTGTGCGGGACTGGGCGGGGGACGACATGGAGCCGCAAACGTGGCGCCGCCCGGCCCGGGGCGCAAGTTCGGCGGGTCAGCGCTGGGGGGCCGACGGAACGCCGTCTCGGCGCAGCGCCTGGAGTGCGGCGCGCGCTGCGGCCTCCTCGGCGGTCTTCTTGGATGAGCCGCTTCCGGATCCTAGCAGACGGTCGAAGAGATAGACGCCGGATTCGAAGGTGCGCGCGTGTTCCTCGCCGGTGGTGCCGAGGAGTGCGTAGCGCAGGGCTTCGTTCCCGAGCGCAGGTTGCACGAGCTCCTGGAGGCGTCCCTTCGGATTTTCAAAATCCTCGAGTCCGGCGAGGCGGCCGCCGAGGTCGCCGTAGAGGCCGACGACGACCGTCCGACACCGGTCCCAGCCGGCGTCCATGTACACGGCTCCCACGAGCGCCTCGAATGCGTCCTCGAGGGCTGCGGACCGGTTGCGTCCGCCGGTGGATTCCTCGCTTTGCCCCAGGCGAAGGCAGGGAGGGAGGTCGATTTCGCGCGCCAGGGAAGCCAGGAAGCTTCCCTTTGCCAGCATGGCGCGGCGGCGCGTGAGGTTTCCCTCGCGCTCGGCCGGATACAGCGAGAAAAGCGCCTCGGCGAGCACCAGTTGGAGCACGGCGTCGCCCAGGAATTCGAGCCGCTGGTTGTTTTCCGATTCCTCGGGGTGGTCCTGGAGGTAGGACATGTGCGTCAGCGCGCGACGCAGGAGCCCGTGGTCGGCGAAGCGATGGCCGATGCGGGCCTGCAACGAATCCAGGAGGCCGGAGTCGCGCGTTTCGCCGGGGCTCGTCGTCGTGGTCATGAGCTTGCGCTGCTGTAGCGGCGGAGACCGCGTTTGAAACACCAGACCGCGATGGCAAACCAGGCGGCGGCGACGACCGTCAGCCACAACATGTAAGTCGGCTTGAAGCCGTGGATCAGGACATTGGCGGGGACGTTGCTCGCGATGACGGCGGGGAGACCGTATACGAAGATCAGGCTGGCCACCCCGCGCAGGGCCTCCTTGGGCAGTCGGGAGAATTCGAAGAGATTGAAATATCCGCCCTCGATGCCCTGGGTTCCGATGATCCAGAAGGTGGCCGAGATGATCAGCAGCAGCGCCGAGTAGTGAATCACGAGGGAGATGAACAGGAGCACGATGTAGAGGGCGATGTCGATGATGCCCGGGTGCAGGCCGAGCTGGTGCGCCGAGTAGATCACCACGGCGATCGCGACGAAGGAGTTCAACAGGCCGTCGGGGTCGATCTTCCGGGTCGAGACCATGAAGATCGGATTGCCGGGCTGGCACAGGAAGAAGTCGAACTGTCCGCTGCGGACGTTGCGCCCGAGCTCGAAGAGATTCGACCAGAACAGGCCCATCATCAGGCGCTGGAGGATCATCGAGGTGCCCACGAGCAGGAGCATCTGGTATTTCGTCCAGCCGGCGATCGAGCTGGTGTGCTCGTAGATCACGCCGATGAGCAGAATGTTGACGGCCATCCAGAAGAACTCGACGAGCGTCCACATCAGGAAATCAAACCGGAACATCATCGCCCGGATGATCGAGTAGCGGGCGCTGGCGAGCCAGATGCGGGCGTAGTGGGTGAGCTTCATCGCGGGCTCCGTTCCTCAGCCTCCGACGGCCGTGTGACGGCGCAGCCCCCGCCGCCAGAGCAGGGTCGCGATCGATAGCAGCGCGACAACCCAGCACGCCTGGATGCCCAGGCCCGACAGGGCCTCGGCCGGGGTTGCGATGCGGCCCGTGAAGATCGCGGCGGGAAAGTACATCTGGTAAAAATACGGCAGGTATTGGGAGATTCGGTACAGCAGGTGGGGCATCAGATCCAGCGGGAAGACCTGTCCGCCGAGCAGCGTCTCGATGGCGTAGGACAGGATCACGAAGGACTGGATCTCGAGGAACCAGAAGCTGAGCAGGCCGAAGCAGTAGGCTATCGTGAATTGGATCAGGGCCGACATCAGCAGCGCCGGCAGGCCGAGCCAGAGCCGCCAGCTCTCGTGGGGCAGGGCGAGGTCGTGGCGAAGGAACAGGTAGGCGATCGAGACCGGAATGAGTATCAGCAATCCGGAGACCGTGCGGGCGGACAGGAAGATGCTAAAGCGGTAGGAGAAGTAGTTGATCGGCTTGAGGAGGAACTGGTTGATGAGGCCGTTGCGGATCTCCTCGCTGACCTGGTAGTCCTCGTTGAAGGCGCCGATGAAGAACTGCAGGGTGAGGATGACGACGAAGTACGTGAGCGTCTGGCCGAGCGAGAATCCTCCGATCGCCGAGTGTCCCTGGTAGGCGGCGGACCACAGGGCGTAGATGACGATCAGGTGCGTGAGCGAGAACAGTCCGCGCAGGAAAAAGTTCCAGCGGTAGACGATGTTGCTCTGGATGCCTACGAGGAAGGACTGCCAGTACTTGTTGAGCGAGGCGATCATGGCCTGGGGGCGGACGCGCGCCGGGCGGCGCGGGGAATCACTTTTCCTTGAGGGCGAAGCGCTCGATCAGTTCGCGGGAGAGGCTCTTGTACGCGCTGGCGCCGGGCGAGAGAGGATCGTATTCGAAGATGGTCTTGCCGAAACTGGGGGCCTCGCTGAGGCGCACCGTGCGTGGGATGACGGTGTTGAAGATCTTCTCGGGAAGGTGCTTCTTCACCTCCTCGACGACCTCGCGCGACAGGTTCGTGCGGATGTCGAACATCGTCATCACGATCCCGCCCACCTCGAGGGAGGGGTTGATCCCGGCGGTCTTGAGGCGCTCGACGTTGCGGAGGATCTGGCCGAGCCCCTCGAGTGCCATGTATTCGCACTGCAGGGCGATCAGCAGGAAGTCGGCCGCAGCGAGGCTGTTCATGGAGAGCATGCCGAGGGCGGGGGGGCAATCGATGATGATGGCCCGGAAGGAACCCGAGTTGCGGACCGGTTCGAGCACGCTGCGAAGGCGCGCGAGGTAATTCTCGGATTGCGCGATCTCGACCTCGGCGGCGGCCAGGTCCTCCTCGCTCGGAATGATCGACAGGCTCGCGTAGGAGGTTGGCACAATCATGTCCATCGCGGAGCCCTCGCCGTGGATCGGTCCGTAAAGGCTGCGGCCCGCCTGCTTCTCGACCCCGAGCGCGCTCGTGGCGTTGGCCTGGGGATCCAGGTCGATAAGGAGAGTGGCGATCTTCTTGTCCGCGAGCGCCGCGGCCAGGTTGACGGCCGTGGTCGTCTTCCCGACTCCGCCTTTCTGATTGGCGATGGTAAATACGGTGGTGGGCATGGAGAGACGGCAGGGTGGAGGGTGCCGCGGAGCGCGACAATCCAAGAAAACGGCCGTCGGCCTCGAGTTCGCCGCGCCCGACGTTGGTCCCGCGGGGTCGCGTCACTCGAGGCGCGTGACGTCCACGGCGACCTGCAGGTCGTGGTGGCCGCTTGAAACGAAGATGCCACGCAGGGGGCTTACGTCGGAGAAGTCGCGTCCCCAGGCGACGGCGATGTGGCGTTCGGAGGCGCGCCCGTCGTTGGTGGGATCGAGGTCCACCCAACCATAGGGCGGACAGAACACGGACACCCAGGCATGGGACGCATCGACGCCCACGAGTTTGGGCGCCCCGGGCGGGGGAAGGGTCTCAATGTAGCCGCTCACGTATCGCGCGGGCAGGCCCAGGGACCGAAGGCACCCGATCATCAGGTGTGCAAAATCCTGGCAGACGCCGCGTCGCATCCGGAAGACCTCGTCGAGGGGCGTGGCTACGGTGGTTGCGGTGGGGTCGAAGGCAAAATCGCGGTGGATGGCGCCCATAAGGAGTCCGGCGGCCTCGGCGAGCGGACACCCAGGGCTGAAGAACGGACGGGCGTAGTCTGCCAGATCGGGGGAGCGTGCGACGAGCGGGGAGGGGCAAACGTATTCCCGTGCGCCCCACTCGGGAGATTCGGGCGTCGAGGCCGTGACTCCGGCGTGCACGTCGTCCCAGGCGGCGCTGCCGAGGTCGAGTTCGGCGTCGGGAACCGAGCGTTCGACCACGGACCGGGCGGTGACCTCGAGCGTTCGGTAGGGGGACTCCACGGAAAAGGTGGCGGTGCGGTTCCCAAAATAGTCGACGCGCACCGAGCGTTGGCGGGGGGCTGGCGAGATCGACAGCGCGTGTTCGACGCAGGCCTGGCCGGGATACTGGCGGGGCTCGAGCCGGGCAACGTGGTGGGAGGCGGAGACCTCGGCGTCGTGCACGAAGCGGGTTGTATGAACAATCTGGTAACGCATGGCCGTGTCAGGCGCTGCGCGGGCCGGGCGAGTGCGCGAAGAACCGCTGGGTGACGACATTGGACAGCCTGCGCATTTCCTCCGCCAGGCCGCCCAGGGTGGCGGGGAGCGGGTCGTCCTCTCCGGGGTCGGATCCGCCCTCGGTGAGGTCTGCGAGTCCGAGCTGGGCGAGCCTTTTCCGGAGTGAGCCGAGATCGCGTGCATCGCGCCGGGAGACGCCCTCGGGCCCGGCGCCGGCGGGCAGGCGCTGGAGGTGGTCGAGCAGGGCGGACACCTGGAAGGCAAACGAGCGCGGGTTGCTTTCCTCGGCGACGAGCAGGTCGGCGACGGTGGGCCACTGCGGCTGCGAGAAGTAGAGGCGCCGGTAGGTCATCGCGCTGTCGGCGATTTCGAGGATCGCTCCCAGGGCTCCGTCGCCGGACTCGCGCCGCGCCGAGAGTCCCGCCTGCAGGAGGGTCGACACATTGATGGCGCGCTCGATGCGGCGGCCCATGTCGAGGAAGCGCCAGGCGTGGCCGCGGGTCATGTTGTCCATCTCGAGGCCGCTGAAGGCGGCGAGGTGGAGCAGGCAGTCGTTGAGGATTCGAAGGGCCGCCAGGGGGCGGGCGGAGCCGGGGTGCGGGGCGCGAAGCCCGCTGTTGAGGAGATTGAGGACGCGCTGGGTGTCTGCGGAAAAGCGATCCCGGAGACTGAAGGCCAGGGTTTGGAGTCGGCCCTGCACCTCGCGGACGGCACCGAGGCGTCCGGCGGAAAAGATGAGCTCGAGGCAGGCCTTCTCGACGGGCGCAGGCGACCGCTGTCCGAGCATCTCGCGTGGAAGGACCTCGAGACCCACGAGGAGACGCACCAATGCCGCGAATTCGGGAGACTCCTCGGCGGCGGATTCACTCGCCAGCCGTGAAAGCACGCTGCGGAGGATGCGGCATGAGTCCTCGAGTCGCTCGGCGTAGCGTCCGAGCCAGTACAGGTTGTCGGCGACGCGGCTTGGGACCTCGGACGGGGCGCGTTCGAGACGGACGACCTGGGTTGCGGGGCGGAGGAGTGAGAGATTGGCGACAGGTTTGTCGGAGATGACCCACGTGTCCTTGCTGGCTCCGCCCTCCTGCATCGAGATGAAGCGTTCATCGGGGGCCCCCGCCACCCGCGTAAGTCCGCCGGGAAGCACGGAGGGGCCCCGTTCGGTTGCGCAGACGAAGGTGCGAAGGACCAGGGACCGGTCCTCGATCCCGGAGGCGCCGAGGACGGGGGCGCGGCTCGGGGTGACGATGTCCTGGGCGGTGAAATCGATGGGGGAAAAGTCGAGATCCCGGAGGATGGCCTCGCGCTGGGAGTCCGAAAGGCCGGGTCCGAACAAGTGTCCGGCCCGCGCGGGACGGAATGTGCGCTTGACGACGAGGCGGTCGAGGTGGGTCCGGACATGGGCGTGTTCGCGTTCATGTCCACACCACCAGCTGTCGACGTCGGGAAGCAGGAGATCCTCGTCGAGGAAGTTGCGGCACAGGCTCGGCAGGAAGGGGCCCAGCGCGGGGGTCTCGATCCAGGCCGACCCCAGGGCGTTGGCGAGGGCGATGCGGCCGGCGCGCACCGCATCGAGCAGGCCGGCGACGCCGAGGCAGGAATCGGACTTCAGTTCGAGCGGATCGCAGAAGGCGTCGTCGACGCGCCGCAGCAGCACATCGACGGGTCTCAGGCCGTCGAGGGTTCGGATGCAGATGCGTCCGTCGCGCTCCGTGAGATCGGCTCCCTCGACAAGGGGGAATCCGAGGTAGCGGGCGAGAAAGGCATGTTCGAAGTAGGTCTCGTTGAAGGGGCCCGGAGTGAGCAGGGCGATCGAGGGCGACTCGCGATTCTCGGGAGCGAGGGTGCGGAGCGATTCGCGCAGATCCATGAAGAACCCCGCCAGCCTCTGAACCTGGGCGAGACGGAACTCCTCGGGTAGTACTCGCGAGAGCACGATGCGATTGGCGAGCGCGTAGCCGAGTCCCGAGGGCGACTGGGTGCGGTCGGAAAGCACGCACCAGCCGCCCGAACGACGTCGGACGAGATTCACGGCGTGGAGGACGAGCGGGCGCGCCCCGGGCGGTCTGAGACCGACGCAAGGCCGAAGGAAGGCGGGGCTGCCGTACACGAGTTCGGCGGGCAGCCAGCCTTCGCGAAGAACGCGCTGCTCGCCGTAGATGTCGGTGACCAGCAGGTTGAGCAGGCGGTTGCGCTGGACGAGGCCGGCCTCGATCAGGCTCCATTCATTGGGAGGGATCGGAAAGGGGATCGGATCGAGTGTCCACGGGCGCTCCTGGCCCAGCGAATCGGCGTACACGTTGTAGGTCGCCCCGAGTTCGTCGAGCGAGCGACGGATCGACTCGCGGCGAAGGGTGGTCTCGTCGCCGGGCATGGGATCGAGCAGGCGCGAGAGGGGGGCCCAGTGGGTGCGCAGGCTGCCGTCGTCCGCCCGGGACTCATCGAAACCGTCAGCTGCCGCGGCGGTGATGCCGGGACTGGGTGCGTTGGAAGGGTCAGTGGACAAGGAGAGGGAGGTGGAGCGATTCGAAGGACGCCGCGGGGCGCGGCGCGCACGGCTCGGGGAACGCCTGTGCGGCGAGGGATCAAAACGGCGCGGTGCGCCTTAGGTCGAGCGTGAAGGGGAAGTCGGGGTTGCGCTCGTCCGGTGGCAGGACCATCGCGCCCGGGGTGTGCCCGTGGGGGAAGAAGCGGGCGAGGCGCCGGCTCTCCGCCTCGAAGGCATTGACCGGAAAAGTCGTGTAATTCCGTCCTCCTGGATGCATGACGTGCGCGGTGCACCCGCCGATGCTTCGTGAGTTCCAGGTATCCACAATGTCGAATACCAGCGGAGTTGCGACGGGAATTGTGGGGTGCAGGCAGTTGGGCGGCTGCCAGGCGCGATACCGGATTCCCGCGACTGCCTCGCCGGCGGTTCCGGTGGGCTGCAGGGGTACGCGGCGGCCGTTGCAGGCGAGGGCATAACGCTGGCCCAGGAGTCCGGAGACGCGGACCTGGAGGCGTTCGACCGAGGAATCGACGTAGCGCACCGTGCCACCGGCGCCGGACTCCTCGCCGAGCACGTGCCAGGGTTCGAGCGCAGTCCGCAATTCCAGACGCATACCCAGTCGTGCAATTTCTCCGACGAATGGAAAACGGAACTCGAAATGCGGCTCGAACCAGGTGGATTCAAACCCGAAGCCGTGGGCCCGGAGCTCGTCGAGGACGTCCAGAAAATCCTGGCGCACGAAATGCGGCAGCATGAATCGATCGTGCAGGGCGGTTGACCATCGCACGGGGCCGTTGGCGTAGGGCGTCTCCCAGAAGCGGGCGACGAGTCCCCTGAGCAGGAGCTGCTGGACCAGACTCATGCGCGGATGCGGAGGCATCTCGAAACTGCGAAGTTCGAGCAGCCCGAGGCGTCCGCCCGGTCCGTCGGGGGAGTAGAGCTTGTCGATGCTGAATTCGGCCCGGTGAGTGTTTCCTGTGGCGTCGACCAGGAGGTTTCGGAACAGGCGATCGACGAGCCAGGGAGGGCAGGGATCGCCCGCCCTTGGCGTTCTCTGGAACGCGAGCTCCAACTCGTGCAGCGAGTCGTTTCGCGCCTCGTCCACGCGGGGATGTTGGCTCGTGGGACCAATGAAGAGTCCGCTGAAGAGATAGCTGAGCGAAGGGTGATTCTGCCAGTAGGCGACGAGGCTGCGAAGGAGATCAGGCCTGCGGAGCAGGGGGCTGTCCGAGGGATGGGATGCGCCGATCACGATATGATTGCCGCCGCCTGTGCCGGAGTGGCGGCCGTCGAGCATGAATTTCTCCGTTCCCAGGCGGAGGAGGCGCGCCTGTTCATAGACGACTTCGGTGATGCGGACCAACTCGTCCCAGGAGTGTGCAGGCGGGACGTTGACCTCGAGGACGCCGGGATCGGGAGTGACCCTGACGGAGATGAGCCGAGGGTCACGAGGCGGGGGCGTGCCCTCCAGGACGACGGCCACGCCGAGCGTTGCGGCGACGGATTCGATCGAGGAGACGAGATCGAGATATGTTTCGAGCTCGCGCAAAGGCGGGAGGAACACGTGCAGACGACCCTCGCGGGGTTCGACGCAAAGGGCGGTGCGGACGATCCACCGAGCGGACTCGCCTGCCTGCGGTCGCCTCAGGTCGGCCGCCGATTCGGGAGCGGAACCGGTTCCGGGGATTCCGGACTCCGGCGGATGCTGATGGGCGAAGGTCGGAGGCAGGGGCGTCGCGCGAACCATGGGATCGACCGGGACGACCCAGGGATATTCCTGCTCGGAAACCCAGGGCAGTGATTCGAGTGGAAGCCGGTATCCCATCGGCGAGTCGCCGGGGAGGAGCCAGAGTGTATCGTCGCGAAGAAACCAGGGGCCGCTTCGCCAGCGGCGCCCGAGGACGGAAGCGGGCTGGAGCGGGAGAACCCAGCCGACCGCGGTCCCCAACCCCTGTTCGAAGACGCGGGCGATGCGAGCCCTGGCCTCCGGATCGCGGAGGTTTGAATGCAGGGGGTCGACGTTCGCGGGGAGCCGTCGTTCCTTCCACAGGTAATAGGCGACATCCTCATAGGCAGGCTGCAGCCAGCGTTCCTCGACGCCCAGGACTGCGGTGAGGGCGCGGGCAAACCGACCGGCGTCCTCGATGCCAAGCGAACCGGGCGCGGAGAGATCCGCGACCAGCCGGGGATCCTTCCAAAGCGGCGCGCCATCCTCGCGCCAGTGACACGAGAAGGCCCAGCGCGGGAGCGACTCTCCGGGATACCACTTGCCCTGACCGTGAAACAACAGGCCCCCGGGGGCGAGGGTGTCGCGGAGCCGCACGATCAGGCGGTCGCCGAGCGTGCGTTTTGCGGGCCCGAGCGCCGCGGTGTTCCACTCGGCTCCGTCGACGTCGTCGATCGAGACGAAGGTGGGTTCGCCGCCCATCGTCAGGCGGACGTCACCCTCGTCGAGCCGCGCGTCGATGAGGCGGCCGAGCTCGTGGACCGCGGACCATTGGGCATCGGTGTAGGGGCGGGTGACCCTTGGGGACTCGAACACCCGGGAGACGGACATCTCGTGCTCCATGGTGGACTCGCAGGCGTCGACGGCGCCCGACACTGGGGCGGCGGCCGTGGGGTTCGGCGAACAGGCGAGCGGGATGTGTCCCTCGCCGGCGAGCAGTCCGGAGGTGGGATCGAGCCCGACCCAACCGGCTCCGGGGAGAAAGACCTCGCACCAGGCATGCAGGTCCGTGAAGTCCTCGGCGGGGCCCGCGGGGCCGTCGAGTGGCTTCACATCCGGGGCGAGCTGAATCAGATAGCCGGATACAAAGCGTGCGGCAAACCCGAGGCGGCGGAGGAGCTGGACCAGGAGCCAGGCGCTGTCTCGACAGGAGCCGCATCCCAGCCGCAGGGTCTCCGCAGGCTCCTGGACGCCGGGTTCCATGCGAATGAGATATCTGACGCGCTCCATCACGGCGTGGTTGAGGCCCACGAGGTAGTCCACGGTTCGCCCGCGGGGCGGATGCGCCGCAGCGAACGCTTCCAGCTCGTCGCCACCGTTCGCGCAGGCGAGGAACGGCGCCAGTTCGCCTGAGAGTCTCGCGTCGTACGAAAACGGTGCCTGCTCGGCCTCCGGTTCGAGAAAGAAATCGAACGGGTTGTAGACGGCCATTTCGGCCACGAGATCGACGGTGATGTCAAGTTCCCGGCAAGGCTCCGGGAAAACGATCCGGGCGACGTGATTGCCGAGCGGGTCCTGCTGCCAGTTTATGAAGTGCCGGGCCGGCGAGATGCGCAGCGAATAGCTGAGGATGGGGGTTCGGCAATGCGGCGCCGGACGCAGGCGCACGATGTGCGGCGAGTGGGATACGGGCCTGTCGTAGCGGTAGCGCGTGCGATGATGCAGTGCGGCGTGTATCGGCATGGCAGTCGTTTTCGGAACGGGGAGGCCTAGGCCTGAAACTGGGCGGCAGGCGATGATCCCGGAGCCTTCAGGGCGAAATACGCCTCATGGATCCCGTTTCCAATCTGGTTGAGACGGGTCTGCAGCTCGTCGACGTATTCGTGGAGGCCCCGGCGGAGGATTTCCTCCACCGAGGTGTAGGCGAGGTCTGAACAGAGGAGGCCCATGTGGCGCTCGGGCTCGTGCCGAAAGGCGCCGAGCGGCGTGCCCGAGATCGCGTGAAGGGAGGCCTGTGCGTCGAGCAGGCTGAAGCGGACGGCGCGGGGGAACTCCTTGTCGAGCAGGAGGAACTCCACAACGCCCACCGGCGAGATGCGGCCGTGCCTCTTCCGGTACATCTCGAACGCCGAAGCGGAGCGGAGGACGGCGGCCCACTGGATGTCGTCGAACGGCGTGCCCACATCCTCGATACTGCGAAGAAGCAGGTAATACTTCACGTCGAGCAGCCGCGAGGTCTTGTCGGCGCGTTCAATCATCCGGCCCAGCCGGCCGAAATGCCAGCCCTCCGAGTGGGTCATGGTCGCATCCGTGACGCCGGCAAACAGGTGGCTCGACTGCCGCACCTCCGAGACGAAGTCGGTCGGATTGCTCAGTCCCCGCTCGTTGACGGCCGCCTCCTTCAACATCAGGTAGAACGTGTTCAGGTGGATCCACATCTCCGACGAGATGATCTCGCGGACGGAGCGCGCGTTCTCCCGCGCGGCGCGGATGCAGGAAAAGACCGAGTTCGGGTTGTCGGCATCGCTGGTCAGGAAGCGCAGGACGTCATCCTGACCGTTGCCCGGATAGCGGCGGCTGAAGTCTTCGTGGTCACCCGTGGTGTTAACCAGTGACTTCCACTGGTTGGGCGCCTCGGCCGGCGAGTCGAGCATGAGGTTCAGATTGACCTCGATGAAGCGGGCGACGTTCTCGGCGCGTTCGACATAGCGGCTCATCCAGTAAATCGAGTCGGCCACGCGGCTCAGCATGGCAGGGCCTCCCTCGTCTGGCTAGCGTCCGGAACCGATGTGGTCGGCGCGGCGGTCCCCCGTGCGGTTTCCGAAAGCACCCAGGTGTCCTTGCTCCCGCCGCCCTGCGAGGAGTTTACCACCAGGGAGCCCCGCTTGAGCGCCACGCGCGTGAGCCCGCCGGGCAGTACGAAGATGTCGCGGCCATAGAGGATGTAGGGCCTGAGGTCGACGTGGCGTCCCTCGAAATGGTCGTCGATCAGCGTTGGCACACGGGACAGCGACAGTGTCGGCTGGGCGATATAGTTTCGCGGATTGGCGCGGACTTTCAGTGCGAAGTCGGCGCGCTGTTCGGCGGTGGAGTGGGGGCCCACGAGCATCCCGTAACCGCCGGACTCGTTGGCGGCCTTGACCACCAGTTCGTCGAGATGCTCCAGCGTGTAGGCGAGGTCGTCCGGCTCTGCGCAGATGTGCGTGGGGACGTTGGGGAGGATCGGATCTTCCCCAAGGTAATACCGGATCACCCGGGGCACATAGGCGTAAACGACCTTGTCGTCCGCGACGCCCGTGCCAGGTGCGTTGGCGAGGGACACGCGTCCGGCCTTGTAAACGTCCATCAATCCGGGAACCCCGAGCATCGAGTCTCGGCGGAATACTGTTGGGTCGAGAAAGTCGTCATCGAGTCTCCGGTAGATCACGTCAACCCGCTCGAAGCCGGTGGTGGTGCGCATGCAGACGAAGCCGTCCTTGACCACGAGGTCGCGACCCTCGACGAGTTCGATGCCCATCTGCTGCGCGAGGAATGAATGCTCGAAATAGGCCGAGTTGTAGACACCCGGCGTGAGCAGCACCACGCGAGGCGAGGAACCCGCGTCGGGCGCGAGAAACTCCAGCATGTCGCGCAGATGGCTCGGATAGTCGGAGACCGCGCGGATCTTCGACGATTCGAATACGCGCGGGAACATGCTCTTCATGACGTGCCTGTTCTGGAGCACGTAGGAGACTCCGGAGGGACAGCGCAGGTTGTCCTCGAGCACATAGATGGTTCCGTCGTTGTGTCGGACGAGATCCGTGCCGGTCACGTGGCACCAGATTCCGCGCGGAGGCCGGAGCCCGATGCATTCGCGCCGGAACACCCGTGAGGATTCGATGATCTCGCGCGGGATGACCTTGTCGCGGAGGATGCGCTGGTCGTGATAGAGGTCGTCGATGAAAAGGTTGAGTGCGTGAATACGCTGCCTGAGCCCCTTTTCGATCACGCTCCATTCGCCCGCCGACAGCACGCGGGGAAGAATGTCGAACGGGAATATCTTCTCCACGCCCTGGCTTGCTCCATAAACGTTGAACGTGATGCCCATCGCGAGCAGGGCGCGTTCGGCGGCCTGTTGCCTGTTGCGAAGCTCGCCCTCGGGAAGGGCTTCGATGTTGCGCACCAACGTGCGGGCCGCGCTGCGGGGCATCAGGTCGGACGAGAACATCTCGTCGTAGAAGGGACCGACATCGTAGTTCGAGAAACGCATGGTCAATTCGGCGGCTGGGTCTCGGGAGAGGATCGACCGCCTTGGACCCTCCAAGCAACGCCTGTGCCAATGCGGGTCCTGAATCCGGCGGGGGGCAGTCCAGGGATGTATGAAAAAATCATGTGCGAGATATGAATCCCATGGATGCAGGCGCGGAGGCGGCCGGCTATGATCGCGACCCCAACCGAATGTGCACCATGTCTTCTCCGCTTTCCATCGTGCCCTCCGCCTCGTCCGGCAGGGGGGCGGCCTCCGATGTCTCGCGCTGGTACCGCGTCTTCTCGGTCGTCCTGACGATCCTGTTGCTCGTGAGTGCGACGCACCAGGCCAGGGCGTCAGATCGGCTCGTAACCGGGCGCGTGCTCAGCATCGCGGAGGTGAGGCAGATGATCAGGGCCCAGACCTTTGTCGGTGACGACGCCTACGCGGTGCTCGAATCGGGAAGCCTGCACGAGTTGCAGCATCTCTTTGAAACGGAGCTGGCCAGGGAGGGCGTGTCGACGCGGCGCGACAGTGAGGCGATGACGGATGCATTCGTCGCGACCGCGCAGATGGCCTTCGTCGTTCGAAACTGGAGCAGCCGCACGCAGGCGAAGGCGGTGGCGGTGGGCGAGGTCTGGTTGCAGTCGCCCGACAGGCATCGCCGCGCGGTGGTGGTGGCGATCACGGAGCGGGGCGTGATTTACTGGGATCCTGAAACCGCCTGTGAATTGAAAGGTGGGAGCATTGCCCGCTCGACCCCCACGCTCTGCCGGATCTAGGAACGCGCGAGGAGGTTCCCATGAGAGTCGAGCCATGTTTTTCCAAACTGGGCAGGGTGTTGGCCGCGTGCGTTGTGGCGGTCCTGTGCCTCGCGACAACACCACCCGCCCGCGTGGATGCGGAGGCGGCCGACGCCTACAGCACTGGCGTGGTTTTGAACGCTTCGCAGGTGCAGGCGCTGTTTCCCAACAACACCTATGTCGAACGCGACCGCTATGCGGTGCTTCGATCCGACAGCCTTCGCGACCTGCAGGAGCTGTTTGTGAAGGCCGTATTCCGCAATGGCCTCCGGCCGGCATGGAGTCCGCGGTTTGCCTGCGGCAAATTCTCGATGGTGTTTGTCGCCACGGCTAGGCTCGCCTACCTGGCGGCCCATCCGGAGGCGCGCGCCGTCCCGGAACTGGCGGTCGGGGAGGTCTGGTTCATGACGGGCCCGAACTCGGCGCACGCGATCGTTGTGGCCGTGACCGAGCGGGGCGTCGTGTATTGGGATCCCCAATGCGGACATGAGGTCGCCATGCCGGGGGACCGCCTTGCGGCGACGTTCCTGCGAAAGTTCTGACCGCTCCCTAGCGGAGTGGGGGGATGAGCCCGGCGTCGGCGGCGTAACGGATGAGAGCCACCGGCTCGTGCGCGCCGAGCTTCTGCTTGATCCGGGTCAGGTGATTGCTCGCCGTGCCCGGGGTGATCGTGAGCAGCGACGCGATCTCCTTGGCTGAGCGACCCTCAGCGTAGAGCTTGAGCACGGCGCGTTCCTGCCGGGTGAGCGATTCGACGCGTAGACCGGATTCGCCGAAGACATGGGTTCGCAGGAGCGAGCTGCTCCGGGGACAGAGGAAGGTGTTCCCCGCGCGCACCTGCTGGATGGCCGAGCGGAGCACAGGGATGTGTTCCACCTTCGCGATGAAACCGTTCGCCCCGCGTGCGAGCACCTCCCGGATGAGCGAGGCTTCGAGGCGGTCCGAGAATATCAATATCCTGGCGGATGGCGCGGTACGCCTCAGGTGATCAATGACGTCGAGGCCGGGCGTGCCAGGCAGCACGAGGTCGAGGAGAACGAAATCCGGGGTCTCGACGGCGAGGCGGGCGAGCGCGGCGTCGCCGTCGGAGAGCTCACGCACGAAGGCGAAGCCTCCCGCGTCCTGGACGACCGCCGACAGGAGCTGCCGGAGCATCGATTGGTCCTCGATGATCCAACACAGGCCCGAGGCCGCCGCACGGGTACTGGGGGATTCGTTCATCGCAGTCGCATGGAGCCTAATCCTGGCTGCGACCCAAAGACAGAGTTTTCGGCCTGCGAACGGCTTGATTGGGCCGGAAATTGACGCCGACGGGCGCGAGGCTAGAATCGCCGCTGTTCCAGGTCGCACCCTTCGCCGCAGGAGTTGCCCCCGTCGGGCGAATCGGGACGCCCTTGGATAAGTCCCCATGACAAAGCCGCGCTCCTCGGGCACCGCCCCGACCCTGGGCGAAGACACGCACCGCCGGACGATGCGAGGGGCGGTGTTGGTGATCGAGGATGAGGCCATGGTTCGAGAGGTTCTCTCGGCCTGCTTCATCCTCCTGGGCTACACGGTCGACTCGGTTGATCGTGTCGAGGGCGCGCTGGCGCTGCTGAATGCGCGGCGGTACGATGTGATCTTCGTCGACCGGGTGATGCCGGGAATTGGAGGGGCGGCGGGAGTCGCGAAAATCCGGAAGCTGCTGGCCGGACGGCGTTGCCTGATCATCGGGATGAGCGGAAACGCGTCGCCGAAGATCGTCGAGGACTGGAGACTCGAGGGGATCGATGCCTTTGCGGAGAAGCCGATCAACCTCGATCGCCTCCGCGCCATCCTGGGTATCGGCCAGCCGGGTATGTCAGCCAGCGGCCATCCGCATGCCGGGCCTGAGTCGGAGCAAAGGACTCCCGCGGTATTGGATGACTCGGTTCGCGAGGAAATCGAGGCGCTGGGACGCCGAACCGGGCGGGAGCTTTACCTGCCGATGTGGCGGGAGTTCGTGGCGTCGTTGCCGGGCCATTTGAAGGAGATTGAGACGGCTCTTGCGGACTCAGATCCCGGACGCATCGCGGACTCGGCGCATGGTCTGAGGGGATTTGCGCGGGCGATCGGTGCAATGGAGCTGGCCGAGGCCTGTGGCGCGATTGAGGACGAGGGGCCAGTGGCGCGCGATTCGCGACGCGGTGAACTGCTTGCCGGACTGCGCCACGCGATCGCCCGGGTGCGCGCCGTGGACCTTGGCTGACCGGGAGGCGTCGCTCAGTGGGCGATCACGACCCAGCCCAGCATCGCCGCCATCGCGGCCAGGGTGACCGGAGCACCCAGCCGGAGGAAACTCTTGAACGAAATCGGAATGCCGAGCTCCCGGGCCTGCTCCACGACTATGATGTTCGAAACGCTGCCGGAAATCACCAGGCTTCCGCCGAAGCTGTTGGCCAGTGCGAGCACGTAGGCGGCGGGGGCGTGCGCGACGTTTGCGACCTTGAGCAACAGGAGCACGGCGGCGGCGTTGTTGATCAGGTTTGAGAGTGCGGCGGTCGACAGGGCGAGGACGACTGGCGAGGACAGTTGGAGCCCGTGTGCGGCGAGCCAGTGAACGGCGAGATCGCCGTAGCCTGTTGTCTGAAAGGCGCCCGTGACGACAAACAGGCCCATGAACAGCACTAGGATCGGCCAGTCCACGATTCCGAGCAGGTCGGCAGTGCGGAATTTTCGGCTCGCGAGATGAATGCCCGCGGCGGTCAGTGCGACGATCTCCTTGGGAATGGGTGAAAAGAACAGGGCGATCACGACGCCCAGGATCGCGAGTCCTTTCACCGTGTGCGGCTTGTTGTACGCATGTCCCTGCGCGGCGTGGGCTGTTGCCTCAGGTGCCGCCTCGAACGCCTGGAGCTGATGGCGGGAGAGAAGCCAGGTGATCCCGTAGGCGCTGCCCAGGGCGACGAGCACGGGTGGCAGACACCACAGCGCGTAGCGGCCGAAGCTGAGTCCGGCGATCTGGGCGATCATCATGTCCTGGGGGTTGCCGACAATCGTCGCCGCCGCGCCGATGTTGCTGGCGATGGCGAGCGCGATCAGGAACGGCACCGGGTTGATGCGACGTTTCAGCAGGGCCGCGCCGACGATTGGTGTGAAGGCATAGCACACGATGTCGTGATTCAGGAACGCCGATAATCCGGCCGTTGCCAGCATCAGGAGCATCAGGAAATTCGCAGGATGATCCAGCCTCCGGGCGACGGCGCGCGCCACGCTGTCGAAAAATCCCGAGAGCCGCAGCTGGGCCGAGATCACGAAGAATCCGAACAGCAGCAGGATCGTCGGCCAGTTCACATACCCAACCACGTCGCCTGTCGTAAGTCCGCCGAAGACCATCAGCGCTATGGCGCCGAGGATGACAATGCCGGTGCGGTCGAGCTTCAGCCCGGGCACGCGTCCGGCCGCAAGGCCCAGGTAGGTGAGTATGAAGATGACCAGGACGGCGGGCCTGTCCATGTGCGCTGCGGCGGCATTCATGCTGGGCGCGACGGACTATTTCGAGAGGAGCTTGCGGATGGCCTGGAGCTCCCGGCGGTGCGAGATGCTGGGTTTCGGGTAGCTCAGCTTCAGGCTGTCCAACACCTCAACCAGGACTTCCGAGACGATGAGCCGCGCGTTCTCCTTGTCATCCGCAGGAACCACGTACCACGGAGCCTCGTCGGTGCTTGTGGCGGAGAGGCAGTCCTCGTAGGCGCGCATGTACGATTTCCACAGGGCGCGCTCCTCGATGTCCGCGCGGCTGAACTTCCAGTTCTTGTCGGGATCGTCGATGCGGGCCAGGAAGCGCCTGCGCTGTTCGTCCTTTGAGAGATGGAGGAAAAATTTGACGATCCTCGTGCCGTTGCGGTGCAGGTGCTTTTCGAGGTCGTTGATGGAGCGTTGGCGATGCTCCCACAGTTTTCCGTCCTTCATCGATTCCACGGGCAGGTGCTGGCCGGCGAGGACCTCCGGATGGACGCGCGCAATGAGGACCTCCTCGTAGTAGGAACGGTTGAAGATGCCGATGCGCCCACGTTCGGGCAGGCAGCGCGTCGTCCTCCAGAGGAAGTCGTGGTTTCGCTCCTCTACACTTGGCTGCTTGAAACTGAAGACCTGGCAGCCCTGGGGGTTGACCCCGGACATGACGTGTTTGATCGCGCCGTCCTTGCCCGCGGCATCCATCGCTTGGAAAATTACCAGCAGCGCGTAGCGGTCGTCGGCATAGAGCAGATTCTGTCGGCTGCTCATCCGCTCCACGTGGTGCTCGAGGAGCTTTTTGTAGTCGTGTTTGGAGGTGTAGTACGGGTCGACGCGGGTGGCCCAGTGCTTGAGATTGACGGAGGTGCCCTCTTTGACGCGGAAGGATTTGGTATCGATCTTCATGGTAGAAATTCTGTCTCGCCCCGCGGCGAGGCGTTCCTGGGAGTGGGGTGGAAACTTCACCTTGGACAGGTCTCGCCGTGCTGGCCAGACCGGATACGGTGCCGAATTCGCGAGTCCCCGGGCTCCTCCGGATCCGTTTCCCGGAGAGTCGTCGCCAGAGTTGCCAAAGAGGGGAGGGGAATCTCTAAAGAGATCAACCCTCCGGTTGAAACGTGATTTTCCCGGCGCCGTACCTCCAGAAAACCAGCACATTCCCTGCCTCATGACCCGCAACTCGTCCATCCTAGCCCTGTTCGCTTTCCTCGTCGCAGCCCTGTCTTTCAGCGTGCCGAGGATGTCGGCTGCCATCGCCGGGCATTCCAAACCCGGGCCGCATCGCCTTATCGTCCTGACGGACATTGGCGCCGACCCCGACGACTCGGAGAGCATGGTCCGGCTGCTCCTGTATTCGGATGAAATCGACATCCAGGGGCTCATTGCCACCACGTCGACCTGGAAGCGGAGCTCCGTCTCCCCGGAAATGATACGACACATCATCGACGCGTACGGCAGGGTGCGGGGGAATCTTGTGCTCCACGATCCGAACTATCCCGAGGCCGCCGCGCTGCAGGCCTTCGTGAAGCAGGGTCTCCCGGTCTATGGCATGCAGGGAGTCGGGCCGGGGCGGGAATCCGAGGGCTCCAATTGGATCATCCACTGCCTCGAGCAGAAGGACGATCGCCCCCTGTGGGTTTCGATCTGGGGTGGAGCCAATACGCTCGCCCAGGCCCTGTTCACGCTTCGGGAAACGAAATCCCCCGCGGAGCTTCACCGGCTCGTCTCCAAGCTGCGCGTCTATTCCATTTCGGACCAGGACGACAGCGGACCGTGGATCCGAAAGGCCTTCCCCGATCTCTTCATGATCGTCTCGCCGGGCGGCGACTACGGGAGCGCGACCTGGATTGGGATCAATTCCGTCGTTCCCGGCATCGACAACACGACGATCAGCAATCGCTGGATCGCCGCGAATATCCAGCAGGGCCACGGCCCGCTCGGTGCCGTGTATCCGGACGTAGCCTACGGCATGGAGGGCGACACGCCCTCCTGGCTTGGCCTGATTCCCAATGGGCTTAACTCTCCGGAGCATCCCGACTGGGGAGGCTGGGGTGGGCGTTACGAGCTGGTGCGTCCGAACGTGCCCGTGGCCGATCCGAAGACCTTCATAGGCGGAGTGCCCATCCCTCAGGAGACGCGGCCGATCTGGACCAACGCGGTCGACACCTACACGCCGCCCGTGCATGGCGACTACGGCCGGGCCATCAAGCCGGGCGACGCGTCGTTCACCGGCGCCGCCGTTTCGCTCTGGCGCTGGCGTGACGACTTCCAGAATGACTTTGCTGCGCGAATGGAGTGGGCGACGCGCCCGTTCAAGGATGCCAATCACCCTCCTGTCGTAACGCTCACCTGTCCGGCGGCGTTCACCGTGAAATCCGGACAGGGCTTTGCGCTCAGCGTGCGTGCCATCGATCCGGACGGCGATAGCCTGAGCTATTACTGGTTTCCCTATCCGGAGGCGGGCACCTACCGGGGACCGATCGCGATCGACAGCGCGGAGGACCTGCCCGCCGCCTGGGTAATCGCGCCGAAGGTCACCTCCCCGGCGACCATGCACTTCATCGTGCGCGTCACCGACAAAGGCACTCCGCCGTTGACGCGGTATGGGCGCGTCATCGTGACGGTGGTACCCTGACGCGTCGATTGCCGCCGGCGCCGGTCCACGCACAAGGGTTTGCGACGTGGAGAAAATTGGATTGTGTGCTCGGCGCCCGCCACTCGTTGGGTCCGCACCATGCTAATGAATCACCTGACCGAACTCCTGCTCACCGTCATTGCCACACTGTTTCCGATCACCAACCCGCTGGGCAATGCGGCGATCTTCCTGTCGATCACGGATGGAGACACCCCGGCGGAGCGGCGGGCGCAGGCGCTGCGCGGGTCGTTCTACATGTTTCTGCTTCTGGCGGGATTTTTCCTCGGCGGGGCGTGGATCATGCGCTTCTTCGGGATCACTCTTCCGGGAATCCGAATCGCCGGAGGCCTGGTGATCGCGAAGATCGGGTTCAATCTCCTGACGCCCAAGGTGGAGCACACCCACACGCCGGAGGAAAACGCCGAGGCGAAGAACAAGCCCGACATCGCGTTTTCGCCGCTCGCGATGCCTTTGCTGGCCGGCCCTGGGGCGATCGCGGCGGTGATGGGGATCGCGGCCAACTTGCCGCCCCGCTGGGATCCGGTCGACGATGGCGTCGTGTTGATCGGCATCCTACTGGTGGCGGTCGCCTGCTGGCTGATCCTGCGCGAGTCGGAACGCCTTTTGAAATTTCTCGGCGTGAACGGTGCCAACGCGCTCACGAAGATCATGGGCTTCCTGCTGCTCTGCATCGGGGTTCAGTTGGTGATCAACGGCGCCTCGGCGCTGAAGTTCCTGTGAGTTGCCGGGAGGACCGGACGAACCGGACTTGAATCTCAGGTGTGTGCCGACCTACGGTGCAGGCATGAGCCCCGAAGAAACTCACACTCTGATCTCCGTTGGCGGCGCGATCCTCGTGTTGGTGGACCTGCCCCTGTGGCTGGCTGTGTGGGTGCTCCGGGTCGACACGTCCGCGGATCCCGCAGAAGCCCAGTCGGAGGGTGTTGGTGGCAAGGGCGCGCGACGTCTGCTACGTGGATTTCTGATTCTCACGGCAACCCTGTTCACGCTGCTCGCGCTGCTTCTGATCGCAGCGGGTGAAGGCAGCCCGGTGGCGCGGAAAATCATAGAGTCTCTTTAGGCGAAACGCGTGGCTCGCGCCCCGCTGGTGCGGTCGATTCCGGCAGGTCGATTGCCGCCAGGACGCTCCACGCCAGGCTCCGGCTGCTGTCAGTCAGCGTGTGGGGCGCGAAAGGGGGCGGGAAACAGGAGGTTTGTGTTTTCCAAAACTTTCCTATCATTCGGCCCTCCCATCCATGTCGCACTTCAACAAACCCAAGCTGTCCACCGCACGCGGGAAGAAGAAGGATATCCCGCCCGGGCTCTACACCAAGTGCCCGATCTCCGGCGAGATCATCTTCAACAAGGAGTTGGAAGCCAACCTGATGGTGGTTCCGAAGAGCGGCTATCATTTCCCGATCGGCGCCCGCGAACGGATCGTCGCCTTGATCGATCCGGGCACCTGGAAGGAGATGGATGCCGAGATCAGCGCGGCCGACCCGCTCGGTTTTGTGGACGCCCAACCGTATAAGGACCGGCTGGTTCGTTATGAGCGCGAGAGCGGTCTCCCCGAGGCTGTGGTGACCGGGACGGGCAAGATCTACGGCATCCCGGTATCGCTGGCGGTCATGGATTTTCGGTTCTGCGGCGGCACCCTCGGTTCGGCGACGGGCGAAAAGATCACCCGCGCCATCGAGACCGCCCTCACGCGCAAGATCCCGTGTATCATTTTCAGCACGTCGGGCGGTGCGCGCATGCAGGAAGGCATCCTCTCGCTGATGCAGATGGCCAAGACCAGCGCCGCGCTCGGTCGGCTCGCCGAGGCCCGCCTGCCCTACATTTCGGTCCTGACCAACCCCACCACCGGCGGTGTTTCGGCCAGTTATGCGACGCTTGGTGACGTGATCATCGCCGAACCCGGCGCGCTGATCGGCTTCGCGGGACCCCGCGTGATCAAGGAAACCACGAAGCAGACGCTTCCGCCGGGATTCCAAAGCGCCGAGTTCCTGCTGCAGCACGGCTTGGTCGACCTCATCGTGCCGCGCACGGAAATGCGCGAAAAGCTCCGGGATGTGCTCCAGGCGCTCTTCGTGCGCAAGGTCGGCGGCAAAGACCGCAACTGATCGCTTTCGCAGACCGCCGCCCTCGACGACGGCGGTTCTCTCCACGCACGATTGCCTCCGAGACCGGACGCCTCCCTCGACGGTGAAGCGCCTTCTGCCGTGACTCCCAATCCAGCAACTCCGCAGCCTCGGCCTGCGCGCTTCGCCAGCTATTTGGCGGTGCAGGACTATTTGTTCGGGCTGAAGTCCAAGGGAGTGCACTTCGGGATCGACCGCATGCGCCTGCTGGCGGACGAGCTCGACCACCCGGAACTTGCAATCCCGACCATCCACGTCACGGGCACAAATGGAAAGGGGTCCGTCTGCGCGATGCTCGACTCAATCCTCCGGGCCGCAGGTTGGAGGACCGGTCTCTACACGTCGCCGCATCTGGTCAGGCTCGGCGAACGGGTCCAGGTGAACCGTCGCATCCTGCACGAGGACGAGTTGTCCGCCTATGTCGCGGAGCTGAGGCCCATCGCCGAACGTCTCGATCGGCGGGGCGAGGACTGCCATCCCACGTTTTTCGAGTTCATGACGGCGATCGCCTTCCTTCACTTCAAGAGGAGCCAGTGCGACATCGGCGTGATCGAAGTCGGCATGGGAGGAGAGTTCGATGCGACCAACGTGGTGCTGCCCGAAGTGGCAGTCGTCACGTCGATCGGCCTGGACCACTGCGAGTTCCTGGGCGACACGATTGAAAAGATCGCACGCACGAAGTCCGGCATCATCAAGCCTGGCAGGCCCGTCGTGATCGGCCGACTGCCCGCGGCAGCCGAGACCGTCGTGCGCGAGGTCGCGGCTCGCTGTGGCTCGCAAGTGGTGTCCGTGCGCGAGGAGTACGGCGACGATATCGAATGCTATCCCTCGACCTCCCTCGAGGGCGACTATCAGCGCTGGAACGCCGCCACCGCCGCGCTCGTGGCGCGCGCCCTGGGGCCGCGTTGGAAACTCACGGACGAGGTGATCGCACGGGGTCTCGCGGAGGTCTGCTGGACCGGACGCTGGCAGCGGGGCAGGATAGGGGCGACGGAGGTCGTGTTCGATGCCTCGCACAATCCCGAAGGGGCCGATGTGCTGGATCTCAACCTTCGCCGGCTCGTGGCGGAAACTGGCCGCCCGCCCGTGGTGATCGCCGGAGCCCTGGGGCACGCGCGCGCCCGGGCCTTGCTCGAGACCGTCTGCCGCCATGCGCGTGAAGTCCATCTCGTCGTGCCCAACCAAGCCCGCGCCTGCGGTTTCGAGGAGTTGGAATCGTTGATCCCTCCCTCGTTCACGGGTCTCTTGGCCAGGGCGACGCTGGACACCCTTTTCCCGACCACCGACCGGTGCACGGTCGGCGGGCCGGGCGATGTCGTGGTTGTCACGGGCTCGATCTACCTGCTCGGCGAAGTGCTGTCCCGGGTTCATCCGGAACTCGGTGCAAATGAAGGGCGCCTGCAGGATTTCTAGGGCCCTAAAGCGGGCTGGTCCCGACCGCGTCCGGCGTCCGCTTCTGCGCTTGCCCTTCGAGGGGGCCTTGGCCGACAGTGATTCGGTTATTTATGAAACAACGAACCCTTGCGCGTGAAGTGACGGCCAGCGGCCACGGTCTGCACACCGGTGAAACGGTGACGCTCACCCTGAAGCCCGCCCCGGTCAACCACGGCATCGTCATCCGTCGCACGGACTTGCCCGGCAGCCCGGAGATCAAGCCCCACATCAATCTAATCGGGGACTTGGTCCGCAATACCGGCCTCACCGATGGCAATGTGCGCATCCACCTGGTCGAGCACGTGCTCAGCGCCCTGCACGGCTGTGGAATCGACAATGTGGTGATCGAGATGAATGCCTCCGAGCCTCCGATCATGGACGGCTCATCCAAGCCGTTCGTGAACCTCATCCTCCAGGGTGAGCCCGTGGAGCAGGAAACGGAGCGCGAATACTTCACGCTGGACACGCCCGTTTCCGTGTCGCGCGGCGACTCGTCCGTCATCGCACTGCCCTGTGACGAGTTCCGCATCTCCTGCACCTCGTCCGACAACCGCGGCATCCACACGCAGCACCTGTCGCTCACGATCGACCCCGACACCTACATCACCCAGATCTCGGCGGCCCGCACGTTTACCGTGTACGAGGACATCGAGGAGCTGCTCAAGATGGGCAAGATCAAGGGAGGCTCCCTCGATTGCGCGGTCGTCATCAAGGGTGACAAGATCATCTCCAAGGAGCCGCTGCGATTTCCGGACGAGTTCGTCCGTCACAAGATTCTGGATATCATCGGCGACGTGCGCCTGCTCGGCATGCCGCTCAAGGCCCACATCGTCGCGATGCGGCCCGGTCATGCGATCAATGCCGAGCTGACCAAGGCCCTGTTCGCCCGACTCGAGGAGCTACGGAAGGGCCCAAAGAAGAAGCCGCGGCCCGCAACCTTGCTTCCGACCGAGACCTCCCTCGATATCCGCCGCATCCTCGACACAATCCCGCACCGCTATCCGTTCGTGATGGTCGACCGCGTGATCGAATTCATCGGGACCGATGAGCTCGTGGCCGTGAAGAATGTGACCATCAATGAGCCGTTTTTCCAGGGGCACTTTCCGGAGAACCCGGTGTTCCCCGGCGTGCTTCAGATCGAGGCCATGGCCCAGGCGGCCGGCATCCTGATGCTCCGTCGCACCTCGAAGGATTGCTCGACGGCTCTGTTCATGAGCGCCGACAAGGTGAAGTTCCGCAAGCCCGTGCGTCCCGGCGACCAGATCATCATCAACGCGAAGATCACCAAGATCCGCGGCAACAAGCTGGCCGCCGCCGAGTGCTCATGCACCGTCGACGGCCAGGTGGTTTCGTCCGCCGAGTTGATGTTTGCCGTCGTCGCCCAAGGGGAGGAACTTTGAGCGTCATGGCCACGACCATCCACCCGTCGGCGATCGTCGAGCCTGGCGCCCGTCTGGGCGAGGGCGTCGTGGTCGGTCCTTTTGCCTATGTCGGCCCGGAGGTTGCCCTAGGCGACGGCACCCGGCTCCACCATCATGCCACGGTCGAGGGCAACACCGTGGTGGGGCGGGAGTGCGAGATTTTTCCCTACGCGTGCATCGGAGGGAAGACCCAGGACCTCAAGTTCAAGGGCGGAAACCCGGGCGTGAGAATCGGCGACCGGAACGTCTTCCGCGAGTTCACCAGCGTCCATGCCGCAACGTACGACGGTGATTTCACGGTCGTTGGCAACGAGAACACGCTCCTGGCCTATACCCACATCGCCCATGACTGCGTCGTGGGAAATCGTATTGTGATGAGCAACTACGCGGGTCTCGCCGGTCACGTCACGGTCGACGACTTCGTGGTCATCGGAGGCTACGGCGGCGTGCACCAGTTCTGCCGCGTTGGACGTCACGCGATGGTCGGCGCGTACGCCAAGGTAGTTCAGGACGTGCCCCCTTATTTCATCGTGGACGGTTCGCCCGCCACGGTGCGCGCGATCAACAAGGTCGGCCTCGAACGCCACGGGTTCACGCCGGAACAGCTCGACCGGGTGAAACTCGTGCACCGAGTCCTCTACCGCGAGGGTCTCAACCGCTCGCAGGCCCTCGAGAAGCTCGCCGGCCACGCGCAAGCGGAATCCGACGAGGTGCGGCGGATCCTGGAGTTCGCACAGAAAAGCGAGCGCGGGATGGTGTCGGGCGCCTGAGGCGCCGCGAGCCGCCGCGCAAACGTTGTTTGCGCTGGAATCCGACCGTGGATTTCTGAATCCTCGCCCCAGCCATGTCCGCTCTCGCCCTGCTTACCTCCAAGCTCCAAGGCCGCCAGGATCTCTCCGCCGACGAGGTGTCGGCGGTCGCCCTGCTCCTGGCCTCGGCGGAGGAACCCGACGCGGACAAGGCTGCGTTCCTGGCCGCGCTGGCCGACAAGGGTGAGACCGCAGAGGAAGTGGCGGCATTCGCCGCCGCATTCCGTCGTCTTGCGATTGATCCGGGCGTGCAGGAGTGGGCGCCGCGCGCGATCGATATTGTGGGAACGGGCGGCGACCACGCGGGTGGATTCAACGTGTCGAGCCTGGTGGTGCTGACGCTCGCAAGCGCCGGGGTGCCTGTGATGAAACACGGCAACCGGGGCATCACCTCGAAGTGCGGTAGTGCCGACCTGCTCGCGGGCCTGGGCTTCGATCTGGCTGCGCCCCCCGACAAGCTCCGCCGGGCCCTGGCCCAGCTGGGCTACGTGTTCTTCTTCGCGCCAAACTATCATCCCGCGTTCAAGCACGTGGGGCCCGTGCGGAAGCTGCTCGCCGCGCAGGGACGTCGTTCGGTGTTCAACATCCTGGGCCCGCTTATCAACCCGGGCCGCCCCGCACACGTGCTGCTTGGCTCGTTCTCGGTGGAGTGGGCGGGCAAGCTCGCCGCCGCGGCGGACGTGCTCGGCGTCGGCGCCGGGCTCGCAGTCCACGGGGTGATCGAACAGGGACGCGGTATCGACGAACTCACCACGGCGACCGCCAACCGCGTCTTCGGCGCCGGCCGCCTTCGTGGACTCGACGGCGTGTGGCGCGCCTCGGACTTTGGGCTTCGTGAGTCGCCGTTCTCGGACCTCGCCGGTGGCGATGTCGCGGCAAACCTGAAGCTCGTCTCCGACCTGCTCGACGGACGCGGCCCGGCGGGTCTCGTGGACACGATCGTGCTCAACGCTGCTGTTTGCCTCTGGCTGGTGGGGCGGGCCAACGACCCGCGCGAAGCGCTGGGCGAGTGCAGGAACCTGCTCCTCGGCGGGGGCGTTCGGACCAAAATCGAGGCAACCCGCGACTTTTTCTCCCGCTCGTGAATCGCGTCTATTTCGGCACTGATGGCGTCCGCGGCCTGGTGGGCGGCCCGTTGATCAATCCAGAGTTTGCCGCGCGGCTTGGCGAAGCTGCGGCTCGCTGGGCCCTCTCGGCCAACCTCGCGTTGCACGACGGCGCGCCGCGGCGCGTATTGATCGGTCGCGACACTCGCGCCTCGGGACCGGCCCTCGTGGAGGCGCTCGCCTCGGGACTGGCGGCGGGCGGGCTCGCACCCGTGAGTCTCGGCATCGTGCCGACCCCCGCCGTATCCCAGGCCGTGCGCACCCATGGTGCCGCGCTGGGTGCGGTCGTGACCGCGTCGCACAATCCGGCTTCGGACAATGGCATCAAGTTTTTCGGTCCCTCCGGAATCAAACTCGACGATACCCAGGAATCCGCGATCGAGGCGCTGATCCCATCCTCAGCCTCTGCGAAACCCTCTGCTCCACTTCCAACGCTTGAGGTTGCTGGCGACTATGTCCGCGCAGCCCTGCAACTTCTGCCCGCAGCGCGGTTGACCGGCTGGCGCATCGTGGTCGATACCTCGAACGGAGCCACCTGTTCGACGACGCCTGTCGTGCTTCGGGCGCTCGGGGCCGAGGTCGTTTCGATCGGAGCCTCTCCGGATGGCTCGAACATCAATGCCGGTGTCGGAAGTGAACATCCCGGCGTGATCGCGAACACGGTGATCGCCGAACGAGCCGTCCTCGGGATCGCGCACGATGGCGACGGCGACCGGTGCATCCTGTGCGACGAGCGGGGGGGGCCGCTCGATGGGGATGAACTGCTCGCGATCCTGGCCGTCCACGCGCTGCGCGCCGGACGCCTGGCAGGCAATACGCTTGTGGCGACGATCCAGAGCAATCTCGGCCTTGATCGCGCCGTGCGCGCTGCAGGCGGACGGGTCCTGCGGACGCCCGTGGGCGACCGCTATGTCATCCAGCGCATGCTGTCCGAAGGAGCGAGGCTCGGCGGCGAGACCAGCGGTCACGTCATTTGCGCGGACTTCACCCCGTCGGGCGACGGTCTTGTGGCGGCTCTGCGGGTGATCCAAGCCATGCTCGAAACGGGGCAGCCGCTGTCCGAGCTGCGCAAGGTGATCTCAAAGCTTCCCCAGCGCACGGGCGCCCTGCGTGTGCGGGAAAAACGGCCGCTGGCCGACCTGACGGAACTGCGCCGCGTGGTCGAACGGATCGAGCGGGAGTTTGGCGAAGATGGCCGCCTCCTGGTTCGCTATTCCGGCACCGAGCCGAAATTGAGGCTTCTGGTGGAGGGACCGGACGAAGGCTCCGTTTCCGACGCTTACCTGCGCCTTGAATCTGCCGCGCGTGCCGAGCTCGAGGTGCTCTGAGGTCGCTGGTCGGACGGCAGGAACCAGAAGTCAGCGGCCAGAGGTCAGAAGCCAGAGGAGGGAGTCAAGGCTCCGAATCCTTGGCAGTGTGACGTCTCCGTGCTCCGGATGCGCCCGCTTCCCGCGGTGGAATCACGCCGCTCGTCGGCCGCGTTCGGCCAGTACGAGGGCGAGGGCCAGGACGGCGCCTCCGGCGAGCAGGCGGGGTAGGTTGGTGTGCTCTCCAAAGACGAGCAGCGAGACCAGCACGGCGATCGGCAGCTTGACGTTGTTCATGACAGCGAGCGTGCCCGCATTGACCTTTTCGGCCCCGAGATTCCACCAGTAGAAGCAGACGCCGGCCGGGATGATTCCCAGGTAGACCAACGTCGCGATCTGAACCCCGCCAAGATGGAATTGAGACCACTTCGTGATGAATGCGGAGGCCGCTAGGCTCGCGACAAACGCTCCGGCGTAGGGCAGGGCGAAGAGCTGGGCGTCGCTCACGTTTGAATCCGAGAGGCGGATACGCTCCCGGCGCCAGGCCAGCTGGCCCGCGGCGAAACAGATATTGGAGGCCTGCATGAGAAGAAACCCCTTCACGTGCGAGGCGTCGAGTGAGCGGATTTCGAGGATGATCGTCGAACCGGCCGCCGCGAGGAGTGCGGCCCACAGGTAATGCCATCGCCAGGCGCGCTCTAGGCTGGCGTCGATCAGCACCACGTAGAGGGGCGTGAGCACGGTGAAGAGGGCGACTTCGTGCGCCTGCAGGTAATGATACGACTGCAGATAAAACAGGTACATAGCGCCAAACTGCACTGCGCCGATGAACGCGAGGCGCACCCGAGACGCCATAGGGACCCGGCTCAGGCGGACGAACGGAAGGAAGACCAGGAAGGCGATGCCGAGCCTGAGCGTCGCCACGGCCGTCGCATCGACAGTCGAGAGCTGATCCTTCACGAGGCCGAACGAGAATGCCCAAAGCAGGGAGGTGATGATCAGGTAAAACATGCCGATGCCCGGAAGCACCGGCGAGCGACGCCACCGGGTCAAGCGGGAAGGCTCTGGACTGAACGTCCCCGGAGTTTAAATCCCCGCCTCGTGGAAATGGCCCCGGTTCACGCAGTTGCCGTTGGGTCAATTTGCCATGCCAGGGTTGATCGGCTCGTGCAGCCTTCGTGCTCGGGCTCAGGCAATTGAAAACGCCGGCTTCATCCCGATCGATACGATGAGCAGCGTTGCCAGCGAGTTTGCAGGCATGAGGATGGCCGCGACGAGTGGGTCCATGAGGCCTGACACCGCCAGTCCGACGGCGAGCAGGTTGTAGACGACCGAAAAGCTGAGAATGATCAGTTGGGTGTGATGGCGTATCCGATCGACGTCGAACAGCGCGCGGATGCCTCCGATGCCTCGTCCGAGGTAATAGAAATCCGCTTTCCGTTCGAGCAGTCCGCGATGCACGACGGGCGTCCCGCGGCAGAACGCCTTGTCGAAGGCAAGGCTGTCGTTTGCGCCGTCGCCGAGCATGAGTGTGTCGTCGGAGCCGCTCTCGGATATCCAGGAAGCCTTGTCCTCCGGTGAACGTCCGCCGAGGGCGCGGGAGGGCGGGATTCCGAGTTCCGTGGCGAGGCGTCGAACCTTTTCTGGATGGTCGCCGCTGAGAATCCAGGTCTCGAAGCCATGGGCCGACAATTGGGCGAGTTCTCCGGTGGCATCGGCCCTTGCTCGATCGGCAAACCGGAATTGGGCAAGCTGCGCGCCATTGCGGGCAAAGATCACTTCGCCTGCGGCACTGTCGGCGGTTTCCGGGCCCGCCAGTGCCCATGACGGGCGGCCAAGCCTCCACACGACTCCGCAGGCATCGTGCAGGCTGACGCCCTGGCCGACCTCCTCGTCCGCCTGGCCGGTAGCCGGTTCCGGAGCGCCGATCGCCAGCAATTCCGCCAGCAGCGTCTGGCTGATGGGATGGGCATTGTTCCGGACCATCGCATGGAGCGCGGCCCGGGCCTCGCCAGCGAGTGCGGAAAGCTCCTCGGGATTCTCCAACTCAGGTGTCTCAAGCGTGAGTGTGCCGGTCTTGTCGAAGACGATGCGCCGGACCCGCCTCAGTTTCGCCCACAGGTCATTCTCGCGCACGAACACGCCGCGCCTGCGCAACGCGACGGCCGCCATCTCGTCGGCAAGGGGAAACGCGAGGCCGATGGCGCAGGGGCAGGAGACGACCAACACGGCGGTCACCACAGCCCCCGTCCGCAGTGCGTCGTGCGTGGCGATTCCCCACGCGATGCCCGCGAGCGCCGCGATGACGAGGATCCCTACCAGGTACCCGCGAATTATGCGTTCGAGAAAACGATGCCGCCAGCCCAGGCGTTCACCCGGACCGACCAGTTTCGCGAGCAGCGAGTCGTCCCAGACCTGGCGCGCGCAGAGGCGCGCGTCGGCCCGGCTGACGTTCAACGCGCCTGCCGGCACGACTTCGCCCTGGCGGTAAATGCGGGGCTCGGATTCGCCGTTGATCGACGACAGAGAGAACGCGCAATCCGCGGACTCGAGCCGCGACTCCACCGGGGAAGTCTGACCATTGGCGAGCAGGTACTGCTGCCCGGTGCGAATCTGCTCGGGCGAGACCTCTGCCGATCCCCCGTCCTCACTGAAGATCCGCAGGCTCGCCGGCTTCACCTGCTGGGCCAGCAGGCGTCGCTGGTTCTTCTCGACCGCCGCCACCTGGGCCCAGCGGCCGATCAGCATCAGGAGAATGAATACCGAAAGAAAATCGAAATAGACGAACCGGTCGACGCCCGCGACAAACCCGTAGGTGGAGCCGGCGTACGCGCCCAGGATTCCCAGCGCGATGGGCAGGTCGATGTGCAGCGCCCCCTCGCGCAGCGAGCGCACCGCGCGCCCGAGAAAATGGCTCCCCCCCACGAGCAGGCTCAGCGTGCCGCACCCGAACGAGATCGCGCCGAAGAGCCGTGCGTATTCGAACGAGGGCTTCATGCCGAAATAGGTCGGCAGGGTGAACAGCATGACGTTCATCGCGAACGCCCCGCAGAGGCCGATCCGGCGTACAAGGTCGCGGCTCTCCGAGTTGTCCCCGACTCCTCCCGCCGGGCCGAGCAGGTAGCCGAACGATTGCAGTTTCGCGGCGAATGCGGGCAGGTCGCACGCGCCGGCATCCCAGCGCAGGCGCATCTCGCCGGTCTGCGCGTTGACCACCGAGTCCCTCGCGCCCGGGTGCTGCTGGTACAGGCGTTCGATCAGCCACACGCAGCCCGCACACGAGATGCCCTGGATCGAGAGCGAAAGCTCAGGATGACGACGGTCCTCGCCGCGGGCCGCCTCGGCCTTTTCCGCAGCCTCCTGCGCACGGGCCAGCCACGTCGTGTCGCGGGGCTGGAACAGCGAAGCGTCCGCCGGCGGCGTCACGGTGTCCTTGAAACGGTAATACGCGTCGAATCCGCCCTCGTGGATCAGTCGATTCACGTACGCGCAGCCCGCGCAGCAAAAGCCCGTATCCCGCGCGCGCTCGTCGAGCAGTGGCGAACCGCAATGCCTGCAAACGGGGCGGTCGCGCGTCCGCGCCGGCCGCGAATCGGTCTCCGGCGTTGCGCTCACGTCAGAAGCAGCAGACGAAGTTGTCCAGGCTAGGTCCCTCGAATCCGAGGGTGGCCCGCAGCCGCCACGCGACCATGAGCGCTGCAGCGAGCGCGAGCGTGACCCGGATGCCGGAGACCCAGGAGGGGGAGAGCTTGGCGCGGATCCAGGCAAACTGCGACTGCGCGAGCCACAGCAATGGCATGGTGCCAAACGCGAAGCAGAGCATGAATTCGAGGCCGCGCAGCGCCGAACCCGCGATCAGCGAGGCAGCGAGCGCGAAATAGAGCGGTCCGCAGGGAAGCAGGGGCGTGGCGAGGCCCAGCGCGACCGCCGCCTGCGTGCGGGAACGCCGCTTGAACCAGGCATGCAGCTGGAAGGTCCAGCGGCTCATCGCCGCCAGCTTCGGAAGATGGCGCTCCCAATTGAATGCCAGCCCGATGAAGAACACGACCATCAGCCATGGAATCCATCGCACGACCCCGTGAGACAGAAATCCCACCGCGAAGCGACCGAGGCCGCCCGCGAGCGCGCCCATGGCGCCGTAGCTTACCGCCCTCGAGACGTGATAAAGCGTGCCGGTCGTCACCGGATCCGCGCGCTCTCCCGGTGAGGGCATGATGATGCAGGCGAGCGGTCCGCACATGCCGGCGCAATGCAGGCTCGTGACGAGTCCCGCGATGAGGGCTGTGGTGGCGGAGTTGATCGCCGGAAGGGTCATGGGATCGATTCCTGTTCGATCGGGATCTCCTGAGGCCTATGCTTCTCCGCGAAATAGACGACCGCAAACCAACCCAGCGCCTGGGCGACCAGCACGGCGCTGATGATCAGCATGAACGGGTTTCTCTTGGACTTGGTTTCCATGGTGTTCCTATTTGAGAAGCGCCGCATCGGGCCCGAGGAAGTCCACGCTGCGCCTGATTTCGAAGGTCTTCTTTTCGTCGCTCATGACGATGGTGAAGGTGAACGGCCCCGTGTACTCAGAGCGGCTCTCGGTATAGACGACGGGCAGCAGTTCCTCCGCCATCGGGCCGATCGTGACCGGGCCATCAAGGCCCGTCTGCACAAGGTGCGACCCGCCCTGGAAATTCACGATGAAGTTCGCGGGCTTGTTCGTCTTGTTGACCAGACGGACCATGAACTGATTTCGGATGTCGTGGCTGTCGATGATGTACGGCGTGCCCACGATGCGCGTGACCGCGAAGTCGGCGGGACGTACGCGGGAGAACGTGATGCCGGAGACGATCGCGCCCACCAGGAGGGCGGCCGCGTAGACGATCGTGCGGGGACGGATCCAGCGGGTTCTTCCTCCGGATAGTCCGTCCAGCGAATCGTAGCGAATCAGTCCACGCGGACGCTCCACGCGGTCCATCACCTCGTCGCAGGCGTCGATGCAGGCCGCGCAGCCGACGCACTCGAGCTGGAGTCCCTGGCGGATGTCGATGCCGGTCGGGCAGACCTGGACGCAGCGATTACACGAGATGCAGTCGCCTGCGCCCGTGGTGCCGAGCTTGCCGCGGGGTTCGCCGCGCTTCTTGTCGTAGCCGATCACCAGGGAGTTGTCGTCGATCAGCGCCGATTGGAGCCGCCCGTACGGGCAGATCACGATGCACAGCTGTTCGCGAAACCAGGCAAAGTTGAAGTAGAGGACGCCGGTCGCGATCATCATGAACGCAAACAGGCTCCAGTTCTCCTCCGGTGCCGAGTTTATCATCCGCCACAGCTCGGGGATGGACACGAAGTAGGCGAGGAACAGGTGGGCGATTGCCGCTGAGGCGATGATGTAGAGCGCGTGTTTGGCGGTCCTGCGTGCAATCTTGCCCCCCGAGAGCGGGGCCTCGGCGAGGCGTCGGCGCGCCACCGAGTCGCCGTCGATCCATCGCTCGATCCGCCGGTACACGAAATCCAGGAATACCGTATGCGGACATGCCCAGCCGCACCAGATGCGCCCGAGCAGTGCCGTGACAAAGAACAGCGTGAAGCCCAGCCCTGTGATCAGGAAGAAGAGCATCCACATATCCTGCGCGGCAAAGGTCATTCCGAACAGATGGAAGCGCCGCTGGGCGACATCCAGGAACACCGCCGGAAACCCGTTGATCGGAATCCACGGCATCAGGCCGTAAATCAGGATCAGCGCCGCCGCGGCGATCGTGCGCCACTTGAAGAAACGGCCGCGTGCGTCGGCCGGATACAGGAAACGGCGCGAACCGTCGTCGCGGATCGTGGTGACGGAGTTCAGGCTCGGGGCCTCGTGGGTCCGGGCGTGCTTCGGGTTCTGATTGGAATCGGGAGTATCCACGAGTCGGATCTTCGGAATGGGTCCGGGCGGGACCAGCCGGGCGCGTGCCGCGGAGGCCCCGGGTCGGGAGTCAGTTCAGCGGCGGTTGCTTGTTCATGCTGAGCACGAACGCCACGACCTGCGTGATCTTCTTTGCGCCGAGGATCGGCCCCCAGGTCGGCATGCCCTTGGCCTTCACCCCGGTGGTGACGGTGTGATAAATCTCCATCGGGCGGCCGCCGTGGATCCACTGCTGTTTGATCAGGCGCGGACCGATGTTGCCAGACAGGTCGGGACGATGGCAGGCCGCGCAATTGGCGAGGAACGTCGCGTGGCCCTCCGCGACGATCTGCGGATTGCGGCTCATCGCATACAGGGTTTCGTCGTTGAGATTCGCGACGCTCGCCAGACGTTCTGCCTGGATGCGCGTCATCTCGGCATTCACAATCTGGGCCTGGCTCGGGAGCACCTTCCACCACTCGTAACACGAGTAGTAGCCGACGGCGAAGATGATGGCTCCGTAGAACGTGGCGAGCCACCAGTTCGGAAGGCGACTGTTGTACTCCTGGATGCCGTCGTAGGTGTGCGGCCGGAGTTGATCCTCGTCATGATGGTCCGGTGAGGGCGTGGATTTGTCAGGCGTCATGGCGTTCAGATGGGCGTTCGTCGACGAAGGGAAGGTTCTCGAACTGTTCGAGCTGCTTCGATTTCATCCGCATGGCTCTCCAGAAGAAGGCCACGTAGATCGATGCCGAGACCACGAAGGCGAGCGTCCCGACGAAGACCACGGAATGGTCCATTACGATGCGTTGGAACATGGGCAGGCTCCCTCGTTATTTGGCTTCCGCGACCGCGTGCGCGGCCGGCGGAATGATGATGGTTTTGCCCAGTTTCTGGAGATATGCGATGAGCGCGATGATCTCCTTGTCGGGCGTGGCGTATCGGCCCTGCGAGCGGAGAGCGGCCACGATCTGGCTCTCCTGCGTTTCGACGTCCTGACGGATTTGTGCGGGCGTCATGGGAGCGTAGGGCACGCCGAGTTCACGAAGAACGTGGATCTTGCTCGGCAGTGCGGCCACGTCGGTCTTCTGGGTATAGAGCCAGGGGAACGGCGGCATGATCGATCCCGGCGACGTGCGCCGTGGATCCATCATGTGGTCGAAGTGCCAGGCGTCATTGTATTTTCCGCCGATGCGGGCCAGGTCGGGTCCGTTGCGCTTGGAGCCCCACTGGAATGGATGGTCGTAGATCGATTCGCCCAGGCGCGAGTAGTCGCCGTAGCGCATGACGTCCGGCACGAGCGTGCGGATCATCTGCGAGTGGCACAGGTAACAACCCTCTCGGATATAGATGTCGCGGCCGGCGAGCTCGAGGGGTGTGTAGGGCACTTCGATGCGGTCCTCGACGTTTGAGGCGCGGTGCATGATGACCGTCGGAATGATCTGAATCGCTCCGCCTGCGGCAACGGCGATGAAGGTCAGTATCGTGAAGGGGATGGCGCTCTCGAGCAGTTTGTCGTACCAGTCGCCCCACTTCTTGCCTCGCGTTTGGAAGTGCGCATAGGCCAGGACGAGGATGATCGCGGCGCCAACAAGTCCGGAGATGCTCACGAAGGCATCGCCGAACATCCAGGCGCACAGGAAGATTGCGGCGAGGCAGGAGAAGACCACCGGAGGATTGAGGATCGCGCTGATCGCACCGATCGGGGCCGAGCGGCGCTCGGGTTCGTCTGCGGGCACCTCGATCGTGCCGTTCACGGGCTGTGAGCCGCGGATCGTACGGTAGAAGTTGTAACCCATCATCAGCCAGCCCGAGAGATAGAGCACCCCGCCGATCACGCGGAAGAGCATGAGCGGAAGGATCGTTTGCAGCACCTCGATGAAGTTCGGGTAGGCGAGGACCGTACCATGCTCGGCCGTGGCATTGAGCATGTAACCCTCGGTGATGCCCGAGGCCCACATGGCGCCGATGTAGAAGAGGATTCCGATCAGGCCGATCCAGAAGTGAAGGTTGGCAAGGGTATTGGAATACAGCTTCTTGTTCCAGAGCCGCGGCACCAGGTAGTAGAACATGCCCGCCGCCATGAAGCCGTTCCAGCCGAGGGTGCCAGAGTGGACGTGACCGATCACCCAATCGGTGTAGTGACCAAGGGCGTTGATCGATTTGATCGCCAGAAGCGGCCCCTCGAAGGTCGCCATGCCGTAGAAGGTAAGCGCAGCCGCGAAAAACTTCAGCACCGGGTCCGCTCGCATGCGGTCCCATGCGCCGCGTAGCGTGAACAGGCCGTTGAGCATGCCGCCCCAGGACGGCGCCCACAGCATCAGCGAGAACACCATGCCCAGGGTCTGCAGCCAATTTGGAAGTGCCGTATTGAGCAGGTGATGAGGGCCGGCCCAGATGTAGACGAAGACCAGCGACCAGAAATGGATCACCGAAAGGCGATAGCTGTACACCGGACGCTCCGCGGCCTTGGGAACGAAGTAGTACATCAGGCCCAGGATCGGAGTCGTCAGCACGAACGCCACGGCGTTGTGTCCGTACCACCATTGCACCAACGCGTCCTGCACGCCTCCGAAAATCGGATAGCTGTGCGTCCAGCTCGTCGGAATCGACAGGTGGTTGACTATATAGAGCATGCCCACCGTGACGATCGTCGCGATATAGAACCAGATCGCCACGTACAGACTCGGCTCCCGGCGGCGTTTCAGCGTCCAGAAGAAGTTCACGGCGAACACCACCCAGATCACCGTCACCGCGATATTCAGCGGCCAGATCATCTCCGCGTATTCCTTTCCGCGGGTCAGGCCCATCGGCAGCGTGATCGCCGCAGCCAGTATGATCGCCTGCCATCCCCAGAAGTGGAGCTTCGACAGGAAATTGCTCGCGAGCCGCGCCTTCACCAGGCGCTGCGTCGTATAATAGATGCCCGCGAAGAACATATTGCCCACGAGGGCAAAGATCACCGCGTTCGTGTGCACCGGTCGAAGGCGCGAGAACGTGATGTACGGGATACCGTGATTGAGCTGCCAGAAATTCAGCTCGGCGGCGATATAGACGCCCACGAGCATGCCGATCGCGCCCCAGATTACTGAGGCGAGAAGGAACATGCGCACGATGCCGTCGTTGAACTCAATCGTCGTTTTTTGTGAGGACGCTGACATGGTTGGAGTGGAAGAAAGTGGTTCAGGAGTGGCGGCCCCGGCAGTCGGGACAGCGCTCGTGGTCGGGCTTGTCTGAATGGCATCCGCCTTCGTGGCGGCGCTGCCCGCCGGGCTTATGATCCTTGAACGAGATCACCATCGCAGGCTCCTTGTCCCGAGCGCGCGGCTTCTCATCCCCGAATGGCAGCAGCGAGTCGCGCTCCGGGCTGCTCATGCGCGAGCGCGCGTGCTCCCGCAGGAAGAACACCACGAAGGTGATCACCAGGCAGAGACTGATGGTGAGCGTAAGCGGAATGACGGACATGGACCAATACAATGAATGCGTTCAACGGACGAGGTTCGAGGCGGGGTGCACCTGCGACAACCGGGGAAAATACTGACAGCCCCGAGAATTGGCCGAAGATTCCACCCACCGCGAATGGTGCGAAAGCAAAGTAGCAATGCTTACGCGTTGGAAAGGCTCTTTTCTGAGCATATTTTGTCATTAGCTAATCAAATTCCGGCTATGATGTTAACTATGCGTATAGATAACACTGCATTGTGCATTTCTTGACCGACCCCTCTGAACGGCACTTCCGCCGTCTGCACAAAAGATGCAATCGCTTGGGCAAGCGGTGCGCAGCGCAAAGCGATGGCCTTGTGCATACTGCGGACCATGGACGAACGGATGCTTCACGCGCTCGAATCCCAACGTGACCAACTTCATTCACGCTGGGAGGCCCTGCTGCGGGTTGAGCCGGTGACAACGCCCCTCGGTCAACCCGAGGCGTTGATGCACATGATCGACTATACGCTGAACACGCTATTTGCGGCCCTCCGCACCCAGCATGCCCCTCGTCGTCATTTCCGCTCGATCTCCGCCGCGGCTTCGGACCGCAAGCTCTGCCCCTGCGGACGAAATCCGCTGCTCGCCTATTTCGTCGCCGGAGAACAGGCCATTCTCGAGGCGTTGATCCTCGCGCAGGCCAATCTGCCCGATTGCGCGGAGACACGCTCGGCCTCCCTTCAGGAGCTCAAGCACACCCTCGCCTGGGTCGCCTACCGTGAGATCGAGACCTTCTGCGCCCTGTGCCAGATGCGCGATCAGTCTCATGGCACGCCGCCGGCCACTGAGGAACACGCCGAGGCCAGTCCGGCCTGAGCGAATCCAACGCAGGCCGCGACTCAGACGAGATACGTCTCGAGCGGCACCGGATCGATGACCTTCGCTTGCGGCATCGCCGCGGAGATCTGCTGCGCCATCCAGGCTCGCGCCTCGGGATCGCCGTGCGTGAGCACCACGCTGCGCGCCCGCGTCTGCTTCGCGAATTCCAGGAGCTGGTCGCGGTCCGCATGGCCGCTCAATTCGAATCGCTCGATGTGCGCGCGCACCTTCGTTTTCACCTGGCAGGCCTCGAACAGGAACGAGTCACCCTGCTTCGCCTGCTGCAGCTGGCCTCCCGGCGTGTCGGGATCGCAGTAGCCAACAAAACCGATCGTGTTGCGGGGATGCCCCACGAGCCCGCTCGCCAGCATGTAGCTTGGCGTGCGCTCCACCATCATGCCCGAACTCACCACGTAGATCGCGTTCGCACCGGTGTCCCGGCCTGCTTCGATCTGCCGCGGAAGGGGCTGGATTTTGAGCTCCTTGACGATGCTCCGGCTGAACTGCACCTGCTTGGTCTTTCGGGCGATCTCGTCGAAATATTCCACGAGATCCATGCCCAGGCCCGACGCGTAGATAGGACAGTCCACCAGCTTCCGGAACTTTCGCGCGTCATGCAGCACCGTGAGGATCTCCTGCATCCGCCCCAACGCAAAGGTCGGGATCAGGTAGGACCCGCCACGCTGGATCGTGTCGTTGACGGAGTCCATCAGCCGCTGCATCTCCGCCGCACGCCCCTTGTCCGCGGGCCGCTCGGTCGCGCCGCGCGTCGTTTCCGTCACGAGCGTGTCGCAGGGCGACGTCGGGAATTTCGCCCCCTTGAGCGTCCGCTGGTCGTCAAATTGCACGTCGCCCGTGAAGAAGATCACCCGGTGCTTGTGCTTGATCTCGACGGCCGCCGCGCCGGCCACGTGGCCCGCGGGGTGAAAGGTCACCTGGATCTCGTCGTTCGCCGAGCGGTAGCGTTTCGCGAGGTTGAATGGGACCGCATGCAGCCTGGACGAGTAGCGCCCCACCTCTTCGTGGGTGAAAAGTGGATACTCAGCGATTTTCTCCTCGTCGCGCTGGCGGAGCATCACGCTGGCCGAATTCTTCAGCATGCGTTCGATCAGCATCCGGCTGCCGTGCGTCATGATGACCTGGGTGTTCGGGTGCTCCCGCATCGCGATTGGGAGGCTCCCGATGTGATCGAGGTGGCAGTGCGTGATGATGATCAGGTCGATCGTCTTGTCCCTGATCTTGGAGTAGTCTGGTGCGGCATGGCGTCCCGCAATCTTGGGGTGCAGCCCGCAGTCGATCAGGAGGTTGAAGTCGCCGAGTTGGACGAAAAGGGAGTTGGCACCTATGCCGCCTTGGCGGTTCAGATCGGTTAGCTTCATGTCGTGCCCGCGAGGGAGCGTGAACGCAGCTCCAAGTGCAAGTCTTTGCTTCCGCGGCGGACCTGCGGCTGTTCATTCCATCGAGCGTGGAATGTGCATCGGGAAAGGAGCCAGGCGCACGTGAATCTTGCGCCCCAGGTCATCCATGCCGTGGAAGCAACCGTTCGCAACACCGTCGATCGCCGTCACATGATAGCTATTGTACGAAAACCGCTCGCCGGGCGCGAGTGTGGGGGTTTCGCCCACGATTCGGTCGCCTTCCAATACCATGCGAGTCCCATCGCAGTGCTGTACGACCCACTTTCGTCCGAGCAGCGTGATCGTGCGGTCCGACCGGTTCTCAATCGTGATGAAATACACGAACGCATGCGGTTTGTCCGGAGGCAGGTTGACCCCGCCGTGCTGATGGCACAGCCGGTCGAGCCGGGCGGTGAGACCGGGAAGTTCGATTGAGTGACAGTCGGACACTCCCAAAAACAAGCACGGTTTTCGCATCGCGCAAGCGCCCGCGCACGGGAGTTGGTTCGGCGGTCGGAGCACGGAAGCCATAAGGCAGAAGGCGGACCTCGGTCCAATTTCGCCTTCCTACCTCCGACTTCCCCCCGTCCCGTCCCGTCTTCTGGCTTCTTACTCCTGGCATCACTGGATTCCGTCCTCTGTTCCGTTCCCTGTCCGCAGCCGCGGTGGAGAATCATGCTTGCCGCCTGCCGTGGGGGGCCGCAGAACGCCCTTTTCTCACCACCATGGAAAAGCTGGCTCTTCTCTCTGTTAGCGACAAACGCGGGCTCGTCGAATTTGCGACGTCGCTGGTCAGGCAACACGGCTACCGTATCCTCTCGACGGGCGGTACCGCCAAGCTTCTCGCGGACAAGGGACTCCCTGTCACCGAGGTCAGCCAGCATACGGGTTTTCCCGAAATCATGGAGGGCCGTGTGAAGACCCTTCACCCCAAGATTCATGGCGGGCTCCTTTGCCGCCGCGACAAGGAGGAACACCTCGCTGAGGCGCGTAAGAACGGCATCGCCTTGATCGATCTGGTCGTCGTGAACCTCTATCCGTTTGAACAGACGGTCGCGAAACCCGGGGTGCACTTAGAGGAGGCGATCGAGAACATCGATATCGGCGGTCCGTCGATGCTGCGGAGCGCCGCCAAGAACCATGAGAGCGTCACGGTCGTCTGCGATCCCGATGACTACTCCGCCGTGCTCGCGGCGATGGCCGGAGCTCCTCAGGAATTGTCCGCGCTTCGCCGAAATCTTGCACTGAAGGTGTTCCAACGCACCGCCGCTTACGACGCTGCCATCTCCCGCTATCTCGAAGGGCAGCTGGCTGAGCCCGACGTCGATGCGATCAGCGGATTTCCCGCCACGTTCACGCTTTCGCTCAAGAAAGCCCAGGCGCTACGCTACGGCGAAAATCCCCACCAGAAGGCTGCCCTCTACGGCACCTTCCACGAGCATTTTGAGCAGCTCCAGGGCAAGGAGCTTAGCTACAACAATATTCTCGATATCACATCGGCCACGTACCTCATCGGCGAATTTGACCGGCCGACCGTCGCCATCCTCAAGCACACCAATCCCTGCGGTGTCGGCAGCGCTGATTCCCTGTTGGAAGCTTGGAACAAGGCCTACGCCACCGACCGTCAGGCCCCCTTTGGCGGCATCATTGTGGTCAATCAGACGCTCGACAAGGACCTGGCCGAGCAGATCAAGGAACTTTTCACTGAGGTGATCATCGCCCCTCGTTTTACCGACGAGGCACTGGAGATCCTGCGCAAGAAGAAGAATCTCCGCCTCATGGTCGCAAAACACGGTCAGGGCGCCGGCGCCCTTCAGGACATTCGCTCCGTCGTGGGCGGTGTCCTTGTGCAGGACCGCGATCTGACGCTTGGGAACATGAAGGAATTCCGCGTCGTGACCAAGCGCCAGCCCACGCCCGACGAATGGGCGGCCATGATCTTCGGCTGGAAGGTTTGCAAGCACGTCAAGAGCAACGCCATCGTCTATTGCAACGGCGAGCAGACCCTCGGCATCGGCGCGGGTCAGATGGCGCGAGTCGATAGCTCCCGCATTGCGGTTTGGAAAGCCGGCGAGGCCGGCCTCAGTCTCAAGGGCTCCGTGATCGCGAGCGAGGCCCTGTTCCCGTTCCCCGATAGTCTTGTCGCCGCGGCCGATGCAGGCGCCACCGCTGCAATCCAACCTGGCGGCGCGATTCGCGATGAACTCGTGATCCAAGCCGCCGACGAACGTGGAATGGCGATGGTGCTCACCGGCATCCGCCACTTCCGGCACTGAGATCGCGGGCGCTTCGGCGCCCCCACCGCTCAACCGATCAGGATTTCCGTGTGCGCCTGGAGGTAGTCCTCCAGGCGCTTGAGAATTCGTGTGGACGACTCCGCAAGACCGGGTTCACCGATGAGGTCGGCCAGGGGCGTGCGGATGATCCGCTCAGCCTGCGGGCGCAGACTTGCCGAAAGTCCGTCCAGCCAGTGCTGCCGCACAGGGTAACCTTCGCCCTGGGCCAAGGCATAGAGCGCCTTGAGGTGGATCACCACGGGAGGCAGGGGAGAGGAGTCAAATGCGTCCAGCACCTGCCGCAGTAGGTTTCGCGCGGCCGTGCGCCCCTCCTCGGGAACCGCGTTCCTGGCGACCACCTCGGCGAACGCGGAGGCCGCGCGAAGCGTGTCGTAACTCCGTCCGATGCCGCGCCGGCTGCGACGTGTCCGGGCCTCGGATACAAACCAGGTTCGTCCCTGGTTCGAACTCGTGAGTACCGTGTCGGCATCGTCGAACAGGTCGAGCACCGCTTCGTGCCGGCCGCCCGACGCACGCTGGTGCACCGTAAGGCTGCCGTGCTCGAGGCAGAACACCGTCAGCGGCGCGTACCGCTCCTTGGCGGCCCTTCGCAGCAGCACGGTGACGTCAGCCTGGAGTGTGAGGGCGGGCATGGGCGTGACTCGCCCCGCGACTCAGGCGCGGTTCGCATGGTCTGGCGCCGGAGGCACCACCGTGCCTCCCGAGATCACCATCTTCATCCCGTCTCCCGTGCTCATGTCCAGTTCCACGACGTCCTCCTTGGGCACCATCAACAGGAATCCGCTGGTCGGGTTGGGCGTCGTCGGTACGAAGACCGTCCAGATATCTCCTTCGAGCCGACTCTGCGGAAGGCCGCGGTTCTTGTTCGTGAGAAATCCAATCGTCCAGCTGCCCTTGCGCGGATATTCGATCATCACGACCTTCGAGAAGCTGTTGCGGCCACTTGAACCAAAGGTGTCCACCACCTGCTTGACCGTCGCATAGATGGCGCCCACGCCGGGAATGCTCATCATGATTCGCTCGGCGACGTTCGCGAAGAACTGGCCGAAAACGTAGCGCGACAGCCAGCCGAGACCCGTGATCGCGGCGATGACCATGAGCGTGACCACCAAGTCCCAAAGAAACTGAAGTTCGGGATGTTCCTTTAGGCTTACGGGCAGGATCAACGGCCGCAGGCCCCCGCCCACCGTTTCGATCAACCATGAGAACACCATCCAGGTGATCGCCATGGGAAGAAGGAGGATGAGGCCGGAGATGAACGCGTTGCGGAGTGAGCCTATGCGTGTTTCTGACATGTGTCCCCCATCAAATACGGCAATCCAGCCTTTTTCAACCGCAGGGAAAGGCGTGGGTTGCCCCAATCCTACGGCGGCTCAGTCAAGGCCGTTGACACGGCAGGGGAAGGGGCCTTGCATCTCACCTTTCGCGCTCCGCGCGAACTGCGCTTCTCCAAGCATTTCACCATACATAAACACTCGTTCCCTATGGTTGCCAAAAAGAAACCCTCCGCGAAAAAAACCGCGGTCAAAAAAAGCGGCGCTGCCAAGGCGCCCAAGTATGTCTACGTCTTCGGCGATAAGAAGGCCGACGGCGATGGCTCGATGAAGCCGCTCCTCGGCGGCAAGGGCGCCAATCTGGCTGAGATGGCCCGCATCGGCCTGCCCGTTCCGGCCGGCTTCACCATCACCACGGAAGTCTGCACTTACTATTACGACAATAAGCGGACCTACCCGGCCGCCCTTTCGAGCCAGATCGAGGCGGGCATTCGCCACCTCGAGGGCATCATGAAGCTGAAGTTTGGCGATAAGAACGCCATGCCGATGCTCGTCGCCGTCCGCTCGGGCGCGCGCGACTCGATGCCCGGCATGATGGACACCATTCTCAACCTCGGCCTCAACGACGAGAGCGTCGTCGCCCTCGAGAAGGCCACCAACAATCCTCGCTTCGCCTGGGATTGCTACCGCCGCTTCATCCAGATGTACGGCGACGTCGTGCTCGGCGTCCAAAAGCGCGCCGGTGAGGACCACGAGCCGTTCGAAACCGTGATCGGCGAACTCAAGGATGAGCGCCACGGCAACCACGACATCGAGGACACGAAGCTCACGACCGACGATCTCAAGGAACTCGTCAGCCGCTTCAAGGCCCTCGTCAAGGAGCGCACCGGCAAGGCATTCCCGTCCAATCCCTGGGACCAGCTGATCGGCGCCGTCGGCGCGGTGTTCGGCTCCTGGATGAACGACCGCGCGATCGTTTATCGCCGCAAGTACAACATTCCGCACGAGTGGGGCACCGCCGTCAACGTGCAGGCCATGGTGTTCGGCAACACGGGCGACGAGTCCGGCTCCGGCGTCGCCTTCACCCGTGATCCCGCCTCCGGCGAGAAGGTGTTCTACGGTGAGTTCCTCATCAACGCCCAAGGCGAAGACGTCGTTGCCGGCGTCCGCACCCCGCAGCCCGTGCAGGAGCTGTCGAAGGTCATGCCGGCCGCCTACAAGGAACTCGAGCGCATCCGCGGCGTGCTGGAAAAGCACTTCCGCGACATGCAGGACTTCGAGTTCACCATCCAGCAGGGCAAGGTATTCATGCTCCAGACCCGCAACGGCAAACGCACCGGCGTCGCCGCTGTACGCCTCGCCGTGGAAATGGTGAAGGAGAAGCTCATCGACCAGACCACCGCCGTCACGCGCGTCCCCGCAGACCAGCTCGACCAGGTGCTCGCCCCGATCTTCGACCGCGCCGCAATCAAGGAGGCCAAGGTTATCGCGTCCGGCCTCCCCGCCGGCCCTGGCGCCGCCGCCGGCAAGATCTACTTCAACGCCGACCGTGCCGTTGAAGCCCATGCCAAGGGTGAAAAGGTCCTCCTTCTCCGCATCGAGACCTCCCCCGAGGACCTCCGCGGCATGATCGCCGCCGAAGGCATCCTCACCGCCCGCGGTGGTGTCTCCTCGCACGCCGCCCTCGTCGCCCGCCAGATGGGCAAGGTCTGCGTCTGCGGCGTCAGCTCGCTCGCGATCGACTACGACAAGCGCACGCTCGAGGTCGACGGCCAAGTCTTCAATGAGGGCGATTACCTCTCCATCGACGGCACCTCCGGTACCGTCTACGCCGGCATGGTCAAGACCGCCCCCTCCGAGGTCATCCAGGGCCTCATCCACGACAACGCCGAGGCCCGCAAGAGCCGTACGTTCCAGAATTACACGCAGCTCATGGCCTGGTGCTCCAAGGTCACGCGCCTGCAGGTCCGCACTAATGCCGATACGCCCGAGCAGACCCGCAACGCGGTCGCCTTCGGCGCCACCGGCATCGGTCTCACCCGCACCGAGCACATGTTCTTCGAGGGCGATCGCATCGACGCCATGCGCGAGATGATCCTCGCCGAGACCGTCGAGGCCCGCAAGGAGGCGCTCGCCAAACTGCTCCCATATCAGCGCAGCGACTTCTTCGGAATCTTCAAGGAGCTGAAGGGCTTCCCCGCCACGATCCGCTTCCTCGATCCCCCGCTGCACGAATTCCTGCCCCACACCAAGGAGCAGCAGCTCGATCTCGCAAAGAAGCTCGGCATTCCCGTCGAGAAGATCATGGCCCGCGTCCACGAACTGCATGAGTTCAACCCGATGCTCGGTTTCCGCGGCTGCCGCCTCGGCATCAAGTATCCCGAGATCACCGAAATGCAGTCCCGCGCCGTTTTCGAGGCAGCCGCCGATGCCCGCAAGCAGGGCATCAAGGCCCAGCCCGAGATCATGATCCCGCTCGTCGGCTTCAAGAAGGAGCTCGATCTGCAGGTCGCCATCGTCCACGACGTCGCCAAGAAGGTGATGTCTGAGAAGAAGGTGAAGTTCACCTACAAGGTCGGCACGATGATCGAGGTTCCGCGCGGTGCCCTCACTGCCGACCAGATCGCCGAGACCGCCGAGTTCTTCAGCTTCGGCACGAACGATCTCACCCAGACCTGCCTCGGCATGAGCCGCGACGACTCGGGTTCGTTCCTCACGCCCTACATCGAGGCCGAGGTCTTCAAGAAGAATCCCTTCGCCTCGGTCGACCAGACCGGCGTGGGCCAGCTCATGCAGATCGCGATCGAGAAGGGCCGCAAGACCCGCCCCGACATCAAGCTCGGTATCTGCGGCGAACACGGCGGTGATCCCGATTCCGTCAAGTTCTGCCACAAGATCGGGCTCACCTACGTGAGCTGCTCGCCCTTCCGCGTGCCCGTCGCCCGCCTCGCCGCCGCCCAGGCTGCCGTGGCCGAGCTGGCCGCTGCGAAGAAGAAGTAAGCGCAACGCCGCTTCGGTTTCCCAAGCCCGCCCGGTCCTTCCGGGCGGGCTTTTTCATGGGTGCCCGGCCCGCGGCACAAACAAAAAGGCCCGGTCGAAACCGGGCCTCGCTCGAATCGGTGTTGAATTCGCGGATACGCGTTCAGCGCAGCGCGTAGGTTGAATTCCACCACGGCTGCTGCACGGTCTTTTCGACGCCCGTGCCCGGGTTTGCCGCCAGGTGTTCGACGATCTTGTGGACGAGCTCGGCCTTCTCGGGAGCGCCCGCCTTCGCGGCGAGCGCCTCGATGGTCAGTCCCGTGCCTTTCGCCGCCTTCAGTGCCTCGACAACCTTGAGCTTGAGCGCGATGACGCCCGTGGCCGCCTTCTTGCCGGCCTCCACTCCCGGCTGGTGGTAGGCGTTGATGCCCACGAGCGTCGCGTAGAAGCCCACCGTGCGCTCGAACAGCGCGATCAGCATGCCCACCGTGCGCGCCGAGCAGTCGGGAACCGTGATCGTCACCGAATGACGGTTCTTCTCGCTGAGCGCGTCGCGCGTGCCCAGGAAGAAGCCCTGCAGGTAGTCGCCCGAGGTGATGCCGCTCTCGACTTCGATGCTCGATCCCTCGCGGTCGCGGAGCACTTCGATGAAGGTGACGAAGAAGTTGTTCACGCCCTCGCGCAACTGCTGCACGTAGGCGTGCTGGTCGGTCGAACCCTTGTTGCCGTACACCGCGATTCCCTGGTTCACGGGGCGGCCCTTAAGGTCGAGCTCCTTGCCCAGCGACTCCATGATGAGCTGCTGGAGATAGCGCGACATGAGAAGCAGGCGGTCCTTGTAGGGCAGCACCACCATGTCGCGGCTGCCGCGACCCTCGGTGGCCCAGAACCAGGTGGCCGCGAGGAGTGCCGACGGGTTTTCCTTCAGGTTCGGCACGCGCGTCACGGCGTCCATCGCGGCTGCTCCGGCGAGCATTGCATCGACGTCGATGCCCTGCAGCGCGGCGGGTAGCAGGCCCACGGCGCAGAGCTCCGAGGTGCGGCCGCCCACCCAGTCCCACATCGGGAAGCGCGCCAGCCAGCCTTCCCTCGTCGCGACTTGGTCGAGCTTCGAGCCCGCACCGGTCACCGCGACGAACTGTTTTGCAGGATCGAGTCCGGCCGCCTTGAACGCGGCAGCAGCCTCGAGCATGCCGTTGCGCGTCTCCACCGTGCCGCCCGATTTCGAGATCACCACGACCAGCGTGTCCGCCAGCCCGGCGCCGATGTGCCCGAGCACATAGTCCATGCCGTCCGGATCGGTGTTGTCGAAGAAGTGCACCACCAGCTTGTCCTTGCCTGGCTGGGCGAGGGCCTGGTTGACCAACTGGGGTCCGAGCGCAGACCCACCGATTCCGACTACCAGAAGGTGCTTGAAGGCGCCACGGGGACCTTTGATCGCTCCAGAATGCACTTTGGCAGAGAAATCCTTGATCGCCGCAAGCGTGCCCGTGATCTCCCTGCTCAGCTCCGCGGTCGGGGCGAGGTGGGCCGCTCGCAGCCAGTAGTGGCCGACCATGCGATTCTCGTCGGGATTCGCGATCGCGCCCTTTTCGAGCGCCGACATTTCGGAAAAGCATGCCTGCATCGGCGCGGCCATCTGTTCGAGGTAGCCGTCCGGAAACGGCATCCGGCTCAGGTCAAGGGAGACGCCGAGCGCTTGATTGGGAAAGTTCAGTTCCTTGTAACGTGTCCAGGACATTGGAATCGGGTGGTTTGAGTTGTCGTTGGTCGGACGTCGCGCCGCAGCGAACGGAGCCGCTGCGATCAGGGCGGGGGAGAGGTCAGAGCCCGTCGGCGTCCGTGTAGGCTCCGAGCGAGGCGCTCACTGCGAGGGCGCGATATTTCGCCAGCACGCCGGTGGCCGGATTGGCCTTGCGCTTCCACGCCTTGGCGCGGGCCTTCAGTTCCTTCGCTGGAAGATCGAGGGTGATCTCGTTCTTCTTGGCGTCGATCGTGATCGGGTCGCCGTTCTTGATCAGCGCGATCGGCCCGCCGTCGAAGGACTCGGGCGTGATGTGGCCCACGACGAAACCGTGGCTGCCTCCGGAGAAGCGTCCATCGGTGATGAGCGCCACGTCCTTGCCCAGGCCCTTGCCCATGATCGCGCTAGTGGGCGCAAGCATTTCGCGCATGCCCGGACCGCCGCGCGGTCCCTCGTTTCGGATCACAATCACATGCCCAGCCTTGACCTTGCCCTCGAGGATCGCCTTCAGCGCTGCCTCCTCGCCCTCGAATACGATCGCCTTGCCGGAGAATGACAGGCCCTCCTTGCCGGTGATCTTCGCAACCGCACCCTCGGGCGCCAGGTTGCCGTAGAGGATGCGCAGGTGGCTGTCGGACTTGATCGGATTGTCGAGCGAACGGATCACGTCCTGGTCCTTCGAATACGGTTTCACCCCCGCGAGATTCTGCGCGAGCGTCTTGCCGGTGACCGTCATGACGTCACCGTGCAGCAGCCCCGCGTCGAGGAGTATGCGCATCAGCGGCTGGAGACCGCCGATGCGGACCAGGTGCGACATCGTGTACTTGCCGGAGGGTTTCAGGTCACCGAGCACCGGAACCCGCTTGCCGATGCGCGTGAAATCGTTGAGCGAGAGCTTCACCTTGGCGGCATGGGCGATCGCCATCAGGTGCATCACTGCATTGGTCGAGCCGCCCAGGGCGATCACGACCGCGATCGCGTTTTCAAAGGCTTTCCGCGTCATGATGTCGCGAGGCTTGATGCCCTTCTTAAGCAGGTCGACCACCGCCGCGCCGGCGCGGATGCAGTCCTCCTTCTTCTCTTTGCCTGCCGCGAGTTGTGCGGAGCTGTCTGGAAGGCTCATGCCGAGCGCCTCGATGGCCGAGGCCATCGTGTTGGCCGTGTACATGCCGCCGCAGGACCCTTCGCCGGGGATCGAACAGGACTCGATTGTCTTCAGGCCCTTTTCGTCGAGCTTGCCGGCCGCATTCGCCCCGACCGCCTCGAACACCGAGACGATGTCGCACTCCTTCTTCGTCTCGGGATGGATGCCAGGAAGGATGGTACCGCCATAGACGAAGACTGATGGACGGTTAAGGCGCGCCATCGCAATGAGGCAACCGGGCATGTTCTTGTCGCAACCACCGATCGCCACCAGGCCGTCGAAGCCCTCGGCACCGAGCACGGTCTCGATCGAATCGGCGATCACCTCGCGCGACACCAGCGAATAGCGCATGCCGGGGGTGCCCATGGCGATGCCGTCCGCGACGGTGATGGTTCCGAAGATGATCGACTTGCCGCCCGCCTCGTCGACTCCCGTGCCCGCGCGACGTGCCAGCTCGTCGATATGCATGTTGCAGGGCGTGAGCATGCTCCAGGTTGAGGCAATGCCGACAACCGGTTTCTTGAAATCGGCGTCCTGGAATCCGACCGCCCGCAGCATGGAGCGGTTCGGGGCGCGGTCGGCGCCGTCGTGAACAATGGAGGAGTACTGGCGGAGGCTTTCAGGCTTGGATTTGGAGCTCATGTTCGGGAAAGGCGCAGCGAACCAAACGACGCCCGCACGGGCAAGCATCATCCTCGACGGCGTTTGCATGCCGGACGCCTCCGTTTTCGTGATTGCTTCGGCTCCCGCACGCCCCTTTCACTCGCGCAGGTTTTCATGGCCTTCAACCTCAAGAAAGTTCTCCGCGCCCTCCTGTTCTCGTCGAGCCGGCCCCTGTCGGTGAAGGACGTGCAGGCGGCGTTCACCCGGTTCCATGAACAGGCATCTCTCCCCTCGAGCGAAGGCGACGAAACGGCGGCCGCCCTGGGAGCCGATGCCGCGGGTGAGCCCAGCCTGGAGTCTGCCCCCCAGGCCGTTCCCGAGGGTGTCTCGATCCCGGCTCTCCAGGAATCCGCTCCCGAGGTGGATCCCCTGGCGCTTGCGCCTGACGATCCGGAACTTTACCAGGAGGTGCCGTCCCTTGTCACGGCTTCACAAATACGCGAGGCGATGGATCAGGTCGCCGAGGAGGTGCGGGGGCTCGACCTCGGCCTCCGGCTCGTGGAGGGCAGCGGTGGCTACCAGCTCGTGACCGAGCCGCGGTTCGCAAAATGGATCCGCGTGCTCCGCAATGAGCCGCCGCCGGTGCGACTCACCCAGTCGGCCCTCGAGACGCTCGCGGTCATCGCCTACCGCCAGCCGGTGACACGCACCGAGATCGAGAATATCCGAGGGGTTTCCGCTGAGGCCGGCGTCAACAAGCTTCTCGAGCGCGAATTGATCTACATCGTGGGCCGCGCCGACCTGCCAGGTCGTCCGCTTCAGTACGGCACGACCGACAAGTTTCTAGAATTTGTCGGCGTCCGCTCGCTGGAGGAATTGCCCGCCTCCGATGTCCTCTCCAATCGCCAGATCGACGATTGGCTGCAAAAGACGAGCTCCGCCCGCCCACCCACCGATGCCGAGATGGGTCTCCCGCTCGAAGTGGGCGAGGGCGAGTCTCCCAATTTCGAGGAGGTGTCCGTCGAACATGCCCCCGCGACACCCGCCGACCAGGCTCCCGCACCGGAAGCGTCGACCGCCGAATCCCAACCCTCCTGAGTCTCCCGCAACCATGGACCTCACGCCACTTCGCGAACAGATCGACGCACTCGATCACAGGATCGTCGACCTTCTCAACGAGCGCCTCGCGCTTGCCGCCGAGATCGGTAAGGTGAAACGCTCGAAAGGCGGCGAGATCTACGTGCCCGAGCGGGAGGACGCGGTCCTGCGCAAGGTCGCGGGCCTCAACACGGGGCCGATCAAGAACGAGGCGCTCCAGGCGATTTACCGGGAGATCATGTCGGCCGCGATCGCTCTCGAGAAACCGCTTCTGATCGCCTACCTCGGACCCGAGGCCACCAATTCCCACATCGCGGCAATGCGCAAGTTCGGCGCGAGCGTCGATTACCGGCCCATGCCCAGCATTGGCGACATCTTCACCGCCGTGGAGAAGGGCGAGGCCGACAATGCCGTCATCCCGATCGAGAATTCCACCGAAGGCAGCGTGCGCGAGACGCTCGACCATTTCGTCGACAGCGATCTCAAGATCGTCGCGCAGTTCTATACCGAGATCACCTACGCGTTCATCTCCGCTTCGCCGATCGAGGAAATTACCAAGGTTTACTCGAAGGACCAATCCCTCGCCCAGTGCCGTAATTGGCTTTCCCGCCACGTTCCTCACGCCCAGTTGATCGACGCGCCCAGCACTGCCAGGGCCGTGCAGATCGCCCGGGATGAAAAGGGCGCAGCCGCCGTGGCCAATGAACTCGCGGCCCAGCTCAATGGCGTGCCGGTCGTTGCCAAGAACATCCAGGACAAGGCGGACAATACCACGCGGTTCTTCGTGCTCGGCAAGAAGCCCGCCGGGCCTGTCGGCGGCCGCCGCGACATGTCCAGTTTTCTCATCTCCCTCGGTGACGAGGCCGCCTCCCATTCCGGCGCGCTGCTGAAGATGCTCATGCCGCTGGCGGAACGCGGTATCAATCTTACCAAGATCGAATCCCGTCCGAGCAAGAAACGTCCGTGGGATTATTACTTCTTCATCGACGTCACTGGACACTTTGATGACGCGGAAATGAAGGCCGCGCTCGCGGAGCTGAAACGATTCTGCCCGCTCGTGAAGTGGCTTGGAAGCTATCCGGCCGTCTCCTGACGACTCACGGTGCGCCCTGGCTCATCGTTGGGGCGGCGGCGCCCGACAAAAAACCCCGGACTTTTGGTCCGGGGTTAAAAATTTTCAGAGGAAGCCCGTCGACTTACTGCGCTCCTGCATCCGCTGGGGCAGGCGCTGCTGCGCCGGACGAAGCATCCGGACCCGCACCAGCTGCAGCGGCCGCAGCTGCGGCGCCCGAGCCCGGGTTCTTCAGGATAATGATCTCCACGCGACGATCCTTGGCCATCTGGTCCTCGGTGCCGTTCTTGACCGCCTCGAGGCTGCCCTTCGAGGTCGTGTCGAGGCGGGACGCATCGACGCCGTGGCCGGTCAGCCACTGCTTCGCAGCTTCAGCGCGACGCTCACCCAGGCCCATGTTGTATTCGGCCGTGCCGCGCCAGTCGCAGTGGCCTTCGAGCAGCAGGCGCTGCTGCGGGTGGCTCTGGAGATACTGGGCAGCGGCTTCGAGCTTCGGGCGCTCGGAGGATTTGATCGCAGAACGATCGAAGGCAAAGTAGACCGGCTTCAGCAGGCCGCGGATCGTAAACTGGTCTTCAAGCACATCCGAACGGGGCGCGAGCGCCGGCGCGTCCGGATTGATATTCACGTTCTCGGGCGAGACACCCGAATCGGCCGTGGCGGCGGGCCCCGCATTACCGGGTCCCATCATGGTTTGGTCCGGCGTCGGGCGCAGGGGTTTCTTGGTGCAGCCGGCAAGAAGGACGACGGCTGAAATTACGGCTAGGGAAAACGGCTTCGCGGCGATTTTCATGGAAAAGGGATCAACGAGATCGCGGTTATTGGATAAGTACCGGTGGGCGGCAAGGTTTTAATGGACGGCAGAGTCGGCTTAACAACCTGCTCAAAGCTGCCTCCCTGAGGAGGGAGGCCTCACGTCGGCCCCGTCGGCCCTCCGAGGAGAAAATCAATTGGCCTTCTTGGGCTCGACCAGGCCGATTTCGAGCGCATAGCGCGTCAGGCTGGCGACATCGTGCAAATTGAGCTTGCGCATCAGGTTGGTACGATGGTTGTCGACGGTCTTCACGCTGATTCCCAGCTTGTTGGCGATGTCCTTGGTGCTGTTGCTCTCGGCAACCAGCTGGAGAATCTCCCGCTCGCGATCAGTCAGGAAGTCAGGCGTGTTGCTCGCGCTTGGATTTGCCACAACATTGCGCAGGAGCGCCGCCACGGCGGGCCCGAAATAGGTGCCTCCGTTGGCCACCGTTTCCAAGCCCTTCTTGAACTCAAAGAGTCCCGCTGTCTTCTCGACAAACCCGTGTGCTCCCGCTTCGAGCATCTCGCGTACAAGCACCGGGTTCTCGTGTCCCGAAAAGACCAGCACGCGCGTGTTTCGAAGTTGCTTCGACACGCGACGCAGGATCTCGACTCCGTTGAGGCCCGGCAGCTTGGCATCGAGAATGATCAGATCCGGCTTGGCCTCCAAGCACAGCGTAAGCGCGGCCTGCCCGTCGCCCGCTTCACCCACAAGCTTGTAATTTGGATCGAGGCGCAGAATCTCCGCCAGCATTTCGCGGATGGCGGTCTGATCTTCAATGATGACAAGGCGCTTCATGGGCGGCGATTTGGGAAATTTCGACTGGACGCTCCACGCGCGGTGGGTCGGCGGGCTGCGTATCAGGAATCTTGCGTTTAAAATGATCCAGGTTCCCCTTTCTTGTAAAGCGTCATCCTCCTCATGACCGGCACCGACGATTCCATCTCTCGCCTGAGCCGAGGTGCGGGCCTCCTCCTGCTATTGTTGCTGACCCTTGCCGGCTGCGAATCCGATTCCGCCGGTCCGAGTCTCAAGCGACCGTCCGAGCCTCTTCCAACGCCGTCCGCCAATGTCTCACGCCTGCAGGCATGGAAGGATGCCAATCTCATCGCGTCGCGAGAGTCCGGGCGCGAGGCCCTGGTTGGGGGCGGTACGTCCATGAATCCTGTTTATGGTGACAACACGATGCTGGTGGTCCAACCCATCGACTACGACCAGCTGAAGGCGGGAATGACGGTTGTCTACGTGAACGATCAGGGGAAACGCGTCGCCCATCAGCTCATCAAGAAGGAGGCTCGCGGATGGCGCGCCCAGGGGATCGACAACGATGTCGAGGATTACGATTACGTGACCCCCGATAACTTGGTTGGAGTGGTCTATGCCAGTCTCGTGAGCGAGGATCCCGACGCCCCCGCAAAAAGCGGCGATTCCGGTGGTAAGTAATGGTGGGTCGACTGGGATTCGAACCCAGAACCAACGACTTAAAAGGACGCTGCTCTACCGTTGAGCTATCGACCCCCATTCGCCTCTCAAGAGAGGAGCGCGGGGTAATACGCGACGCCTCAACTTGCGGGCAAGGAAAAACTGACCCCCTCGACTCCTGTTGTGCGAGCGGAAATTTTGTGCGCGCCGGTGTGGAACGTAAGTGGGAATACTGACTCCGCCCGGCGACATTCGGATTGTCCCCATGTGCGGTCTGTCGACGATGCCTTTGACCGGTTGCCTACCCCTGTCCCGGCTGGCCGGTGTTTATGCAGAGCCAAGGCCTTCGGATTTGCCGTCGCCGCGCGCCGCACCAGGATGGAATTCCCCGTGTGATCGTCGGCGCGGCTCTCTGGCTGTGCATGGCCGCATGCGGAATCTTCCCTGCGGCCATGCGCGGCGCATCGCTGACGTCCCCTGGCGAAATCACGGATGCGGCCCAGATTTGGATGTTGCCACCGGACATGCGGGCCGTGGCGCAACGGATCCACATTGAAGGTCGGGTGGATTACGTGGATGCCGCGTGGAAATTGCTCTGGATCGGCCAGGGCAATCACGGCACTTTTATCCAGTTGGCCGATACACCTCCGGCTTTGGAGCCCGGCCAGTACGTCCGTATCGACGGTACCCTGGTGCCCGACGAGGGGCTCTCCGCGCGGCGTGTCCAGGTCACGGTCCTGGGGGCGCAGGAACCCGTCGAGCCGGTCGGCGCCACCGGGCACATCAATGACCTGGCGCGACTCGACAGCCGGGTCGTCTCCGTGGACGCAATCGTGGACGGTATCCAGTTGATTGATGCAGAGCACCTCAGGCTCTACCTTGTCGTCGACGACCGAATGATCATCGGTTGGGTGAGGCCCGACGACCCCGACCGCCTGCCCGACCTTGCCGGCAGGGCCATCCGGGCGGTTGGACTGTATTCCATGAGGCTCGATCCAACCCGGACCAACGCGACCATCGAGCTTTGGATCAATCGCGAGTCCGATATCGCTGTGACGGGAACGATCGCGGACATGCCTGCCTTCGCTTCAACGATCACGCCCGTGGCCGAAATCGTCCAGCGGCCCGCCGGAGCATGGGTTCATGTTCGAGGACGAGTCGAGGCTCGAGTCCCGGGTAGGCGAATTGTCGTCCGCGACGACACCGGCGAAATCGCGGTCGAATCTGTGCAGCGGCAACCGCCGCCTCAGGGGGCAGAGGTCGAGGCCGTGGGCCAGGTCGCTCATGCCGAGGGACGTTGGCGCTTGGTCTCGGGACTCGTCAGAGCAGTCTCCGTGGCAACGACGAAGCGTCCTCGCGACGGGGTGCTTTCCAGTGTGGGTGAGGTGCGCGTGTTGTCGTCGGTTGACGCGGACAGGCACATCCCCGTTCGCATCGCTGGCGTGGTCACATGGTCTCTTCCGAAAGCTGATTTTTTCTTCCTCCAGGATGTGACTGGCGGAGTGCGAGTGCGCTTCCCGAGATCGACGATGCCAAGTCCTCCGCTGTGCAAATTCATGGAGGTTTCAGGCGTCACCCGATCTGACAAGGCTGGTGTCCCAGAAATTGAACTACAGACCTACCGGGATTTGGGCGCCATGAACGCCCCCGTGCCTAAGGTCATCACGCTCGCGCAGGCCATGACCGGAAGGGAGGACGGGCAATGGGTGGAGATGCAGGGCTTCGTTCAGCGGGTGGTCTCTGAAGGCGACTGGCGTTGGATCCACCTGACGTCTCCCGAGGGCGAATTTGTCGGGCACCTGCAATCACCGGTCAATTTTGTGGCCAATCCCGGATCGCTGGTCCGGCTCCAGGGTGTCTGCGAGACCGTTCGGTCTCCATTGGGGGACGTGCAGCTGGTTCGCCTTCGCATCCCATTTCTGCACAGCATCACCATCGACGACGATGCGCCGGCCGATCCTTTCGATTTGCCGGCACAGTCAATCGCGAGCATCGACCAGCTGGCGATGAGCGGAGGGCTGCGCCGCGCGCGCGTTTCCGGAGTTGTCACGTTGAACCGGTCCTCGGAGCATCAGTTGACCATCCAAGACGGGGGACGCGGGCTTCTGGTGCTCACCCGGGATGCCGTCGACATGAATCTCGGCAGCCGCGTCGAGGCTGTGGGTATTGTTGGCAATGAGGGTGAGCGGACGTTGCTCCGGCAGTCGACCGTGCGGCTGCTCGGTAGCGCGGGCATTCCTGACCCGGTGGCCTTGCCCAGCCCAGAGGTTCCCGCTCGGAGCTTGGACGAGCGTTTGGTCACCGTGGAGGGTCGGCTACTCGATGTATTTCGTTCCCCCACCGACGTTCGGCTGCGCCTACTCAAGGGCGACTACCTGTACGAGGTATTGCTGCCTCGGACCTTTGCATCTGCGACGCTTCCGCCGATCGGATCGGATCTGCGGCTGACCGGCATTTACAAGGCCGACTACGATGATTCGCGCCATCTGAGGGGTTTCCACCTGGAACTCCGAAATCTTTCGGACGTTGCGGTTGTTCACCCGCCGCGTCTGTGGACTCTTCGCAGGGCGTTGATTGCGACCGCGGTGCTGGCTGTCGTATCGCTGCTCAGCTTTATGTGGGTGTTTGCATTGCGCCGGCGTGTGCGCAGGCAGACCGATCAGATTCGGACGCAGATGGAACGCCAGGCCCGCTTGGAGGCCAGTGTCCAGCACGCTGCACGGCTTGAATCGCTGGGTCTGCTGGCAGGCGGCATCGCCCATGATTTCAATAATCTGCTTACGATCATCATCGGAAACCTGGGGCTTGCGATGATGAGCGAATCCGCCGTGACCGAGGTCGGGGCCAACCTGCAGGAGGCACGGCGTGGTGCGGCGCGAGCCCAGGAGTTGACTCGTCAGTTGCTGACGTTTGCGAAGGGGGGGATGCCCCAACGCGGTCCGACGCCTCTGGAGGATTTGGTGAAGGATGCAGTTGGATCCGTCATTCGCCTCGCAAGTGGACAGATCGAAGTCGCCTACGACCTTGCCTCAGATGCCCGGCCGGCCCTCGGCGACCGTCCGCAGCTTCTGCAGGCCATCCAAAATCTCGCGCTCAACGCTGTCCAGGCCATGCCTCGCGGCGGACGCCTCGGGATAGCGCTTCGCAACGTCGAGATCGGCGAAGGAAACGAACACGCGCTTGCGTCCGGGCGGTACCTTGAACTTGTTCTCGAGGATTCGGGCGAGGGTATTTCGCCTGAGAATCTGTCGAAAGTGTTTGATCCCTATTTCACTACCCGGAAAACCGGCAGCGGCCTTGGGCTGACCGCAGTCTACTCAATCGTTCGGAAACACGGTGGGGCGGTTGAGGTCTCGTCCGCCAAAGGCCGTGGAACGACCGTGTCGCTTTGGATCCCTTCCGCATCGGAAGCGCCCGTCGAACCGCCAGCCGCCCCGGTTTCCAAGGCGGTGGATGCCGGTCAAAAAAGTAGGCCCCGCATTCTTTTGATGGATGACGAGGACAGCATCAGGCTGATCGGCTCGGCATACCTGAAGCGAAAAGGGTATGAGGTTGTCGTGGCCGCCGATGGCGAATCGGCCGTCCGTATGTTCAGGGAGGCCCGGGCCTCCGGACGCTCATTTGACCTCATCATCCTAGACCTGACCGTCCCAGGCGGCATGGGGGGGCGCGAGGCGATCGAACGCATTCGATCCGACGACCGGTCCGTACCCGCAATTGTCTCAAGCGGGTATTCCAGCGACCCGGTCATGGCTGATTATCAGAAATATGGCTTCGATGGCTGCGTGCCGAAGCCTTACGAACTCGACCAGCTCACCGACGCTATCCGTCGCCTAACAGAACGCCGACCGACGTGACTTAGGAAACATGTCCTGTCGTTGCTGTCCGACAAATCGCCGGTATCGTTCCTGATGCCGGTGTCACCATGTCTTTCTTTTGGTCGTCCCGAGGGTGGAATGACATCGAAGCCCAATCCATCCATGTCTCCAAACTCACGCCGATCTCCGGGTTGGAGCGGGTCGCGCTTTGGAGGCGCCTCCAGTCATTCGCATGGAATGCAGACGGATTGCATCCCAGCGACGAATTCGCGTCCTTGTGGGTCGCGGCGCCGACGTTTGCAAATTATTTCGGGACAACCGTTTTTGTCTGAAACTCCAGTCGGGTTCGCGGGTTTCCATTGACCGGTTATTCCGCTCCAACACCATGAGCCTCAGTCCTTCCAAAAACTTGGGAACAATTCAAAACTACGCCCATCAGAGCGAGGTAGATCGCATGACTACCAAAGCTCAAGAAGTGGCCCTGGATCGATTGCTGGTCGACCGTTTCAAGCAAGGCGATGAGTCAGCTTTCAACGAGATCGTCAGCCGATATTGGGACCGCATCTATTCCATGGTGAACCAGCTCCTGCGCAACTCGCAGGATGCCGAGGAAGTCACTCAGGATGCGTTCATTCGCGCCCACAGGGGGCTCGTGAACTTCCGCGGCGAGGCTGCTTTTTCCACATGGCTTTATCAGATTGCCACCAATCTGGCGCGAAATCGCTATTGGTATTGGTGGCGGCGCAAACGCGACCACACGGTTTCGTTCGATCAGCCACTCAATTCAGAAAGTGATTGCACGCTTGCGGACCTGATTCCTGCGGAGGTCGAAACCCCGGAGGATGCGACGGTCACGCGCGAGTTTGTAAACCGGATCGCCGACGGGATGGAGAAGCTTGGTGCCAAGCACCGCGAAATCCTGATTCTCAGAAATGTGAAAAACCTTTCTTACGAGGAGATTGCGGTCATCCTGAATATTTCGGTCGGCACGGTCAAAAGCCGTATCGCCCGCGCCAGAGAAAACCTAAGAGAACTACTCGGGGAGGAATTCCAATGAAAGAGTCGAAGTTTATCGAGTTGCTGAACCTTTATGTCGATCGGGAGATCACTTCCGAAGACGCCGCCCTGCTCGAGGCGGAGATTGCGCGCAGCCCCGAGCGCAGGAAGGTCTATCAGCAGTATTGCCGCATGCAGCGCGCGAGCGTGCTTGTGTTCGATTCGTTCCGTTCGGGGCAGGTTCCTGAGGAAGGGACCTTGGCCGAGGCATCCAGGAATGCGGACGACAAAATAGCCCGGCTCCCAACCGCAGGCGGCCCGCGATTCCGCTGGGCGTATGCGGGTGGCCTCGTGGCAGCGGCTGCTGCGGTGGCGGTGGTATTCATCGGTCGTCGTGCTTTGCAGGCGCCAGCCTCCGTTCCGGCGCTTGCGTGCCAGGCTCACAAATCGGTGGCGGTGGCTCAGGCGGCACCGGTGTCCGCATCCCTTCAGAAAGCCTCCTATCGCCCCGTGTTCGTGACGAAGCCTTTTGACGGCACGTCCATTCAGCCGGGCGGCCTGTTCGCTTCCCAGCAGACGCAATCGCTGGATTGGATGAAGCAGATCCAGCTTCCGCCGCTTCGGTCGATACCGACGGGTGAGTTCACGCTCGCCCCCAAGGGTGATACGAAGCAGGAACTACGGCTCGTGCCTGTGAGCAAGCAGGCTCAAGGTCGCGTGGAAATGATGGCCTTCCAATTCCAACGCTGAGCAGAGACCAATTCGCTCGGATACCAAGCGGCCGCCTTTGAGCGGCCGCTTTGCTTTTCCGGGGCAGACTGGTTGGTCGCGGCGGCCAGATTTTTGTTTTATTCCGCCGGGCCGTCAGTCATATCTGGCGGTTTATGATCGATCCGAAACTTCTCCGCGAATCTCCCGACTTGGTGCGCGCCGCCATCGCCAAGAAACACTTGAGCGTGGATCTGGACACCGTGCTCGCACTCGACGCCGACTGGCGGTCGCAGCTGGGGGAGGTTGAAGCGCTGCGCTCGAAGCAGAAGTCGGCAAATACGGAGATGGCCGCTCTGAAGAAAGGCTCGCCCGAGTTCATCGCGAAGGTCCAGGAGATGAAGGGACTGTCGGCACAGGTTAAGGAGAAGGAGACCGCCCTCGGCGAGCTGGAGGCAGCCTGGCGCAAGGCGATGCTGACGCTTCCGAACATCCCGCACGAGAGCGTGCCCGAGGGGGCCACGCCTGAGCAGAACGTCGTGTTTTCGTCCCATGGCTCGGTCGAGGCGGTTTCGCCTGCCGCCAAGGCTCACTGGGATATCGCAGGGTTCGATCGGTTGTTCGATTTCTCACGTGGCTCGAAGGTGACCGGCGCAGGGTTCCCGTTTTACGTGGGCGATGGTGCGAGGCTCGTGCGCTCGCTGATCCAGTTCTTCCTGGATGAGGCCGGCAAGGCGGGCTACCAGGAGGTGAATCCTCCGATTGTGGTCAATGCGGCAAGTGCGACCGCGGTCGGCCAGCTGCCCGACAAGGAGGGAATGATGTACCAGACCGTCGAGGATCAGTTCTATCTGGTCCCGACCGCTGAGACTCCCCTGACGAATTTCTTCCGTGACGAGATCCTGGACGAGGCTGCGCTGCCGGTTTTTCGCTGCGCCTACACTCCGTGCTTCCGCCGCGAAGCGGGTAGTTACGGCAAGGATGTTCGCGGACTGAACCGGCTGCATCAGTTCGACAAGGTAGAGCTGCTCAAGTGGGTGCACCCCTCGCGGAGCTACGCAGAACTTGATTCTCTGCGCGACCACGCCGAGAGCCTTCTTCGCAAGCTTGAGCTTCCGTATCGCGTGCTGCTCATGTGTGGCGGTGATCTCGGATTTGCACAGTCGAAGAAGTACGATCTCGAAGTGTGGTCGGGCGGCCAGAAGCGGTGGCTGGAGGTTTCCAGCTGCTCGAACTTCGAGAGCTTCCAGGCGCGTCGTGCGCAGATTCGGTTCCGATCCAAGGACATGGCCAAACCCGAGCTCGTGCACACGATCAACGGCTCAGGTCTCGCCGTGCCTCGCGTGCTATCGGCGCTCCTCGAGAACAACCTGCAGGCCGATGGCACGGTGAAGATCCCCGCGGTGTTGGTTCAATATTTTGGCAAGAGCCACCTGTGCTTTGCCTGATGCGGCGGAACCGGGGCGCGAGGCAGCCTCTCAAGTCATGGGCGGAACCCGACGTGTGCGATGGACGGAGGTCGCCCGGCGTCTCGCGCAGGTGATTCCCAAGGAGCGCCTCCACCCGGGAGTGCGCTCCTGGGCGGCAGGTCGTACGCGCTCTGCCCATGAGCGCTGGGCGGTCGCCTGCTCGGGCGGCGCAGACTCGGTGGCGTTGTTGCTGCTCATCTGGGCTCATTGGCCTGAGCGTGCGCAGGGCCTGCTGGTTCTTCACTTCGACCACGCACTTCGCGGAGCGGCGAGCCGGGGCGATGAGCGGTTTTGTCGGAAGCTCGCGACGGCTCTCGGATGCGACTATCAGTCGACACGGTGGGCCGGGGCACGGGCGCAGGTGAGTGAGGCGACGCTTCGTGAGGCGCGCCTGCAGTTTTTCGAAGCCGCGATGAAACGTTCGGGCTGTCGCGCACTCTGGCTCGGGCATCAGGCTGATGACGTGGCGGAGACACTGTTGATGCGCATCGCACGGGGCAGCGGCGCGGCCGGGCTTGCGGCTCCGCGTCCGGTCCAACGATTGTCCTCAGGCTCGGTTCGAGTGAGGCCGTTGCTGGCCCTCGGGCGCGACGAACTTCGCGCTGAGCTCAAGTCGGCCGGCGGTGTTTGGCGGGACGATGAGAGCAACAAAACCGGGCGCTTTTTTCGAAACCGCATTCGCTCGGACGTGCTACCGATTTGGCGCGGGGCGGTCTCCGACCGTGATGCCTTGACCGGGGCCTGCCTCAGCAGGGAGTTGCTGGAGGAGGACGACGAGGCGCTTCGCGTTTGGCTGGAGGAGATCGGGCCCTTGAGGCGACGCGGAGTTCTTGATCTGAAGCTGATGCAGGACAAGCCGCGGGCGTTGTGGCGCAGGGCGATCCACGGGTGGCTTCTGTCCAGTGGATATCAAGGGGATCTTTCCAAACGTGGATTCGACCTGCTCCTGGAGGCAGCCATGCGGGGTGTGCCGACCCGCCAAAGCATGGGCCGCGAAGGCTTTGCCGTGATTGCGGGAAATCAGCTTCGCTACGTAAATAATCTTAGGCGCCGCACTCAGAAATAATCGGCGCTCCCATTGACTTATGAGAGGGGAACCATCAGGTTTGCCCTTCAGTCCAAAAGCTCGATGCCTGATAACGACAACAAGAAGAAGCAGCGTCCCATCAACAAACTACCGCCCGACCGTTTTCAGCCGAAAGTATTGCTGATCTGGCTGGCGATCATCGCGGCGGTTCTGGCGCTGTTTTACCTTCCGTCGGCCAAGTTTTCGTCGCCGGTCAACCTGAAGATCCAACAGGTTGTCGACAAGGCCGACCACGGCGAGATCAAGGAGGGCGTGATCCATTCCGACCCCACGGGCGGCCGGGATTGGGTGACGATCACCGGCAAGCTCAAGGATGACGTGGTGGTTCCCGGTGGAAAGACGGATGAATTCGTCGCGGCAGGGCGTCTTACCGACGATAGTCTCGAGCGCCTGCAAAAGGCCAATGTCTTCACCGAACAACCTGCGACCAACACGTTCACGTCGCTGCTCGGGCAAATCATCCCGTTTGTCATCATCATCGGCCTGGCCTATTTCATCATCGTGCGTCAGCTGCGCAATGCGGGTCGCGGCGCGTTGAATTTTGGCAAGAGCCGGGCCCGGCTGCTCACCCGCGATCGCGACAAAGTGACGTTCTCGGAGGTGGCTGGCTGCGATGAGGCGAAGGAGGAAATCAGCGAAGTCGTCGAGTTCCTGAAGGACCCGAAGAAGTTCACCCGGATGGGTGGGCGCATTCCGAAGGGCATCCTGCTTGTGGGTCCTCCGGGAACAGGAAAGACCCTCCTTGCGAAGGCAGTGGCCGGCGAGGCGGACGTACCGTTCTTCTCGGTGTCGGGCTCCGATTTCGTCGAGATGTTCGTGGGCGTGGGCGCGAGCCGCGTGCGCGACATGTTCGAACAGGGCCGCAAGAACGCCCCGTGCATCATTTTCATTGATGAAATCGACGCGGTCGGCCGCCAGCGCGGCGCCGGCTTGGGCGGCGGAAACGACGAGCGCGAACAGACGCTCAATTCGCTGCTCGTAGAGATGGACGGGTTCGACACGACCGAGGGCGTCATCATCGTGGCGGCGACCAACCGACCGGACGTGCTCGACAATGCGCTCCTGCGTCCGGGACGTTTTGACCGGCAGATCTATGTGGACCTGCCCGATCTCCTGGGGCGCGAGCAGATCCTCAAGGTCCACGCGAAGAAGATCAATCTGGCTGAAGGCGTTGACTTGTCGGTCATTGCCCGCGGCACGCCCGGACTTTCCGGCGCGGAGCTTGCCAACCTCCTCAACGAAGGCGCGCTTTTTGCCGCGCGGCAGAACAAGAAGAAGGTCGATATTCACGACTTGGATGCCGCGCGCGACAAGGTGCAGTTTGGGCGTGAACGCCGGCGCCTGATGGACGATGAAGAGAAGAAGCTCACCGCGTACCACGAGGCGGGCCATGCGCTCGTGCAGGCGGTTCTGGACGACGGGACGATGCCGGTGCACAAGGTGACGATCATCCCGCGTGGGCGCGCCTTGGGTCTGACGATGTTCATCCCGAAAAAGGACATGCTCACCCGCGCGCGGAAACGTGTGCTGGTCGAGATCGCGACCGGTCTGGCCGGCCGCCTAGCCGAGGACATTGTGATTGGGGACATTTCCAACGGTGCGTATGGAGACATCAAGTACGTGACCAAGCTTGCCCGTCACATGGTTTGCGACTGGGGCATGAGCCCGCTCGGTCCGATTTCGTATTCCGACAATCAGGACACGGTGTTTCTCGGGCGTGAGATTGCCCGGCAGGAGCACGTCTCCGAGGAGACGGCCAGGCGGATCGACGCCGAGGTTCATCGGATCGTCACTGAGCAGGAGGAACGAGCTCGGTCGATCTTGCTCGAGAAGCGAGAGTCCCTGGACAAGATGGCCGCTGCGCTGATCGAATACGAGACGATCGAAGGCAAGCACGTGCATGAGATTCTCGAGTTTGGCGAGATCCGGACGCCCGTGGTCCGGACGGCACCGCCGGCTGCCGAGAAGCCCGCGGACAAGGCTCCGCCGGAGGCGAATGCCACGTCGGTTCCTCCTGTGATCTCGGCGCCAAAGGCGACGCCAGCCTGAGCTTGGACGGAGTTTGAACGGGGCGATTATTTCGAGCGGGACCGCGATGCGTTCCCGCTCGTTTTGTCTAACAGCGGCACGGAGCACGACGCCTGGGAAGTTCATCCGGCCGGCTTGGTAATGGGGCGGGCGGTGCGTCTGAAATCCGGGCCGCTGGCTTTTACGTGGGGCTGTGCTCCGCAAAGGAAGGATTCGGGGACAGGGCGACCCGTTTTTGTGGATTCCTCAGTGAACCTGGATCTGTCTAACTCCCGCGTTTCATGAGCGAGATGATCATCAACGACGGACGAGAAGCGGAGCGGGCGCGGCTGGCCATTCCATCGGCGCTTGGGCATCGGGCTGCGCCACCGACGATCGCGCGACTCATGACGCTTGCCCTAGAAAGGCCGGACATGCTTTCGCTGGCGGCCGGGTTTACGGACAATGCGACGCTTCCGCTGGCCGAGGTGAAGGAAGCGGTGGACGTACTGGCATCGGGTCTGATTGGTCCAGAATGGCTCCAATATGGGACGAACCAGGGGCGTCCGGAACTGCGGCAGCTGCTCGCCCGGCGTCTGGCCAGGGACGAGCCGGAGATCGGTCCGATTGGGGAGATGGCCAAGCGCATCCTTGTCACCAACGGGTCCCAGCAGGCGCTCTATCTGGCGATGCAGGTCCTGTGCGATCCTGGCGACGTGGTGCTGGTGGATCGTCCGAGCTACTTCGTTTTCCTCGAAATGCTGAGTGGCCTTGGGGTGCGGGCGCGATCGGTGCCCACGGACGCGGCCGGGCGGATCGACCAGCCGGGCCTCGAGGCGTTGCTGGACCGGATGGGGGATCAGGGCGAATTGCCGCGGCTGAAGGCGGTGTATTTCGTCAGCTATTTTTCGAACCCGAGTTCGCGCAGCCTTGCGGAGCGGGAGAAAAACGAACTGGCGGCCGCGCTTCGGGGGCGCGGTTGCTATCCCGCCGTGATCGAGGACGCCGCGTATCGGGAACTCTATTTTGAACGGCCGCATGGGGCCCGGAGCGTGCTGACGCTTCCTGCGTGGGAGGATTTTCCGCGGTTGTACCTGTGCACGATGACGAAGTCGTTCGCGACCGGGCTGAAAGTGGGGTATGGCTACTGCACGGATGCCGCGTGGCTGGAGCGCATGCTGGCGGTGAAGGGGCATCATGATTTTGGCACCGGCAATTTTGCGCAGGCCGTGGCGGAGCGAGTGGTGGCGAACGGGGCCTTTGACCGCCAATTGGCGAAGATTCGCGTGGTGTACCGCCGGAAGATGGAGGCGTTGCACGAGGCTCTTGAGGGGCAGGGGGTGAGGGATCTTGGCTGGAGCTGGGACAGGCCTGCCGGAGGTCTCTACCTCTGGCTGCGTGGGCCGGAGCGGCTGGAGACGGGGCTGGACTCTGCGTTCTGCCGGGCCTGCCTGGACCACGGCGTGATTTATGTGCCTGGGGAGCTGTGCTTCGGTGACGAGGCCCCCAGGAATCAGGTGCGCCTGAGTTTTGGCGTGTTGGGCGAGGCCGCGCTGGCCGAGGCGGCCCGCCGGTTTGTGTCCGCTGCCCGTTCGGTGAGCGGCTCCTGAACGGGCGGGCAACGTTCGGGTGACGGTGAAAACCAGGGATTGAGCGGTGGCCGGCGTGCGTTAGGTTACGGCGCCGTGAAGCTCATCGATCACGTCCTGGCCTGGACCGCGTTGGCAATCGGCTGCACGTCGCTGACCTATGGATACAGCGCGCCCGGTCATCGATTCGTGGGGGCGCTTGCCGAGGACATCCTCAGAGTGCAAAGCCAGTCGGCGAACCCAGCCGAGGCCAGGCGTGCGCGCGAGACCCTGGAACGGGCGAGAAAACTCCTGCACGGACTGTCGTTCGCGCAGGCGAGCACGGTGCCCGATGAGATCAAGGCCTGGGATCCCAAGGGGAAATTCAGCGAGCATCCCGACCGACTTGCGGCGGAGCGTCATTGGCCGCGGAAGCTAACGGCCGATCTCCGGCGCTATTTTGAGGCGAACAGCGACCCGGCGAGCGGGCGCGTTCACTCGACCTACCATTATACGGACATTCCGGTGACGCCGACAGAGCACGGGACTTACGCACCAGGCGCGGTTGGTTCGGAGCGATACGACGTCGTGGAGACGCTTCATGTCTGCGAGGAGATCCTGCGCGGACACGGCAAGGGCGGAGATGGGCGACTGATCCCCGAAGACGTCGCGCTGGTGCTGATGATCCATTTTGTTGGCGACCTGCACCAGCCGCTGCACGTGGGTGCCGAGTATTTTGACTCGAAGGGTGACCCCGTGATGCCTACACGAGCGGAGCTTGCCAGCGGGCAGGTGAAATCCGACATCGGGGCGAACAGCCTGGAGGTCCCGGCATCGCTGACTCCGCCGTATAACGGCCGTCCGGGAAATCTGCATTATGTCTGGGATGGGGAAATCCCGAAACGGGCATTTGAGGCGTGGCAGCAAAGCCTTGGGAGCGCGTCGGACAGTCCTGAATCGTTGGCTGGGCTGCTCGCAAACCGGCCGGCCCCAGCGGGCTGCATTCCGACCCGGTACGACTCGTCGGACTTGATGCCTGTCTGGGAGTCGTGGGCCAACGAAATCCTCCCGATTGCCGAGCAGGCGCATGCGGCATTTTTGACTCCGGTTCGCGAAGTTCCCGCGAGGGAACCCAAGGTCTTCGAGGGGGAGCTCGAGCTCAAGAATCCCCGCGAGGACTACGATCGGGCGGAGGCCCCGGTGGTGCAGGCGGAGTTGCTCAAGGCCGGATGGCGGCTCGCCTGGGTTCTCGAGACTGTGCTGGCCCCGGAGACGAACTGAACCCCGGCGCAATTCAGGGGCCGGGCTTGTGCTGGTCGGCCGAATTTCGGTTTGCCGGAAGCTCCCCGGGAAAGAGAAGGAAGTAGTTCATCAGGCTCCAACTGCAGGTCGGACGATAGAGCAGGAAAGGCAGCCCGACTATGCCGGCCACTGAGATCACTTCGGCCCGGGCGGCGGTGAGTCTACCGACCCATGCGAGGGCGAGGATCGGAAGGATCACCGCGAGCACGGTGACACCGAAGTTGAGTGAGATGGCCCGAAAGCTGAATCCGTCATTCTGGTCGGCCACGAAGACGAAGCCGCAGTCGGAGCAGCGTTCATTCATCTGAAAAAGAGTGCCTTGCCTGAATACGGAGTGGGCGCCGCAGTTGGGGCAGCAGTGGGTGAGGCCGCGGGTGAGGATGCGGGTGCGGGAGACGTTCATCCGAGAGAGTGAAGTTGGATTGGACTCCCACTGTCGCGGGGGATCGGAAAAAAGACAAACACCGGGCGACTCTTCACCGCGACGACTTTTTCAGGGAACGCGGCCGTCGTAACCGAAGGAGGGTGCAAATCAAGCTCTGCCGTCAGCGCGAGACGTCCTTGAACACCGACTCCAGCGCGAGCGGGTGTCCTTTCAGGTCGCCCGGTGCGTACCGTGTGTCGCGAAGGTGAAGGCCGACGACGCTGTCGGCGTAGAGCCAGGGCATGCGGCCCTCGGCGAGGAGTGAGGGGCGGGGTTTGGCCGGAGCGAGATCGAAGGTGCGGCCGTAGAGGGGGCTGTTGGCACTGTAATTGTAATTCAATGACCAGTCGTCGAGCGTCACGTCGCTCACATTGCGGTGGAAGCCGACGACGAGAATGCTGTTTTCGGCGCTGCCTCGGACGTGCGAGACGGAGATGTGGCTGATGCGAGCCGATTCGGAGTCGGCGGCGGAGATGACGAGCGGCTCGCCCTTGCCCCACCAGGCGCCCGCTGTCATGCGGGTGTGCATCACGACGTTTTCGATCGCGACGTCGTGGACCCAGCCGCCGTCGCCGGCCTGGACGAGGATGCCGCGGTTGCAGTCCTTCAGGATGAGATTGGAGGCGGTGACATTGCGGACCTTGCCTGAGCTGTAACCAATACGGAGGGCGGCGGATCGGCTGGTCAGGATGCAGTTGGAGATGGAGATGTTCTCGCAGACGCTCGCGGGGTTGGTGATGCCCGTGCAGGCGATGGCGTCGTCGCCGCCGCGGATGATGCAGTCGGAGATGACTACGTTCTTGGATCCGCTGATGTGGATCCCGTCGTTGTTGGGGACCTGGGGATTGTTGATGATGCGTGTGCCGATGACCTGGACGTCGCGGCAGCAACTGAGCACGAGGGTCCAGCACGGGGAATTGCGGATGGTTACGTCGCGAACCTGGAGGTGTTGGCAGTCGTGGAAGAACAATGGCTGCGATGGGCGCTCGAGGGCGGTCACGACGCATTGTTTTCGCTGCCAGTCGGCGAGTTGGGAGTCTTCGGCGGTGGGGAGGCCGGTGCGGAGCAGGTTCCAGTTGAAGAAAGGACGGTCGTTCAGGTCGATGGTGCCATTGCCGCAGATGGCCACGTCGTGCTGGCCGATGGCCCAGAGCAGGCAGGTGGTTTGTCGCATTTCGGGGTGTTTAAAGCCATTGGGTGGATAATCGCGGAGATTGTCGGAGCCCTTGAGCACTGCGCCGTTTTCGAGACGCAGGGTGACGTGTGATTTGAGCTGGATGCTTCCGGTGACCCAGGTGCCCGGCGGGATGAGGACCGTGCCACCGCCGGCGGCGGCACAGGCATCGACGGTGGCCTGGATGGCGGCGGTGTTGACCGTCCTGCCGTCGTTTAAGGCCCCATGGTCTGCGATGGAGAAGGTTGCGCCGAGGGCCAATCCTGAGGCTGCGAAACCGATGGCCAGTGCGATGAGGGCGCGTAGGATGACGAAATGGTTCATTTGACCGAGAAGGCTAGCTGGCGCGCGTGGGGAGTCACGCGCCGGGCGATTCGGCGCTATACGATTGCACGAGGTTCGAGGGGTGCGCGTTTCCCACTCTGAGCCCGGTTTTCCGAGCCTTTGGTCGGTCTGAACGTTAGCCGGACTTCGGGCTGCTGTGCAGCGCCTACGCCCGGCAGTCTCCTGCGCCGTTAGTCGCTCACATCCGGCTTGTTTATGGACCGGCGAAGTCAGGCGAAGTCCGTTGCGAAGCAAGGAGTGGAAAGTTGGCCTACGATTCATTCCGATCTCGTACGATTTCACTCGGGATGAGCGCTGGCCGGTCTTCGGGCTGCTGCGCAGCGCCTACGCCCGGCAGTCTCCTGCGCTGTTATTCTTTTGTATCCGGTTTGGTTACAGACCGGCGAAGCCAAGCGAAGTCCGTTGCGAAGCAAGGACGGAGACTGGTGCCCAGAGTGGGGGTCGAACCCACACGCCATCGCTGGCGACGGATTTTGAGTCCGTTGCGTCTGCCGATTCCGCCATCTGGGCCAGGCAGGGTTCTGGACCGTAATTGCGCGACGGGCGGTGTCCATTGAAAACCGCCAGGGGATAGGATTTGGAACTCGGTGGAAAATTTTGAACGCCCCGGGGGCGGGCGCGTCTTACCCGTCGTTACCCGTTCTTTCTTTCAGTTCATAGTCATATCTAGTCGGCAAGGGCGTCGGGTTTTCCCGACGCCCTTTCTGTTTCTACACCAGGGCGATTGGCATCTGGTGGCCGAGTGGCGGATTAGAGCAGGCCGGAGTCGCGGAAGCTGTAGTGGCCGAGACCGGAAGGGTCGGCATTGCGGGAGCCAACGATCACGTGGTCGACCAAGTCGATGTTCAGGATGCGTGCGGCCTCGCGGAGCTGACGTGTGACCTGGATATCCGCGGCGCTGGGTTGGGGATCGCCGCTGGGGTGGTTGTGAACGACGATAACGCCGGTGGAGGAGAGGCGAATGGCGTCGCGAAAGACCTCGCGCGGGTGGGCGAGGCTTGCGGTGGCGGTGCCGGACGTGGCCTCGATTCGGCGGATCAGACGATGGCGGGTGTTGAGGCAGAGCACCCAGAATTTCTCCACCTCGAGGCCGCGGATGAATGGTATCATGTATTCGACGACATCGGTCGGCGTGCGCAGCAGGGGCTGCGGGTTTCCGCTGCCGGCCTGCATCCTTCGCGAGAGTTCGATGACGCTGAGCAGTTGGAGCGCCTTGACGCGGCCGATGCCCGGGATGCGAGCGAAGTCCGCCGGGCCCCAGGATGCGAGGGCGGCGAGCGAGCCGGCCTCGAGCAGAAGCGATTCGGAAACGCGAAGGACGTCGTGCCCGGGCGTGCCGGTCCGAAGCAGGAGGGCGAGCAGTTCCTCGTCGCGGAGCGCTGAAGGCCCCAGGCGCTCGATGCGTTCCTGGGGCTGTTCGTGAACGCAGAGTTGTCCGATTGTGAGGGTTGGCATGAGCAGACACTAAGGTTAAAAATAATGATTAAAATAAAATAAAAGCTATCGAAATGGCTTGGATGCGCCGGTGACTGACCGTTAACTTCATCCAATTTGCGAAAGGTCCACGGACTTGGTTGAGTGCGATGGTTTTCGGTTGTGATGGGTGGTGGCGTTGGGCATCTAAACGTTAAACCTGCCCAGCGATGCCGGATTTTCGTTCGTACTGCCTGCCTGCAACCAAGGATCCGAAGGAGATCATGCTGTCTCCCGAGGAGTCGCATCATCTGATCGTGGTGAATCGTGCGGCTGTGGGTGACACAGTGGTGGCGTTCAACGGCCAGGGGGCTGAATGGATTTGCACGCTGGCCTCGGACAAGCGTCAGGCGGCGGTGCTGACGGTACGATTTGCGCAGACGGCGAAGCCGCTGCCGTATGAGATCACGCTTGGGCAGGCCCTGCCTAAGGGGCCCTCGATGGATTCGATTGTACGCAAGGCAACGGAGATCGGCGTGGCGCGGATCGTGCCGCTCGAAAGCGAGCGGACGCAGGTGAAGCTCGAGGGGGACCGGCAGGATCGGAAGGCGGGGAAGTGGGAGACGGCGGCCCTCGAGGCTGCGAAGCAGTGCGGGAACGCGTGGCTTCCCGAGATTCTTCCGTTGCAGCGTGCGTCGACCTTCATGGAGCAGGCGAAGGGGTATGACCTGAAGCTGATTGCCAGCCTGCATCCGGGTGCGAAATCGCTGAAGACGGTGCTTGCGGCGTATCACGCGGCCCAGGGACGCGCCCCGAAGCGCGTGGTTTGGATGATCGGCCCGGAGGGCGACTTCACTCCCGCGGAGATGAGTCTGTCGCAGTCATGCGGCTTTGAACCGGTGACACTCGGACCGCTTGTGCTGCGCTGCGAGACGGCGGCGGTCTATGCGCTGAGCATCCTCAGCTACGAGTTGCAGACGGCGTGAGGCGGAGGTCGGAAGTCGGAGGGCAGAAGACAGAGGACAGAGACCAGAGGTCAGGAGTCAGACAAGAGCGGAAGTTCAAATTCCGACGGGGTGGGTTATTTGACCTCGTAGACTTCGATGAGACCGACGCCGGTGGCGCCGTTCTTGTCCTTGGTGATTGCGGTGTAGAGACCCGGGGGGAGCGTGACGAGGAGGGCTGCGTCGTTTGAGCCGTCGGGCCAGGCGAAGGCGTAGGTGACGGCCGCCGCAGCCTTGATGAGCGGGGCCTCGTGTGGATCGTCGCTCCAGTTGTCGTTCGTGGCGATCGGGACGCCGGCCTGGTTGTAGAGCGTCACGACGGGGTCGGGCAGGTAGTTGGAAATGCCATACGGAGCGAGTGCCGGACCGGAGGCGCGGATGAGGACGGTCTTGAGTCCCGAGCCATTGATCGCGAAGCCGGCGACCTGCACGTTATCGCCGGAGGCGACGGACGAGCGCGCGGAGATGTCGACCAAGCGCGACTCTGGGTGGTCGACCTCGTAGACCTCGACCAGGGCGACGCCGCTGGCGCCGTTCTTGTCCTGGACCGTGGCGGTGTAGAGGCCGGGCTTGAGGGTGACGAGGAGAGCGGAGTCCTTACCGCCGACGGGCCAGGCGAAGGCGCTGGTCCGGGTGAAGGCGGCGCTGAGGGCAGCGGTTTGAGTCGGATCGTCGCCCCAGTTGTCGTTGGTTGCGATGACGGCGCCGGACTGGTCGTGGAGCGTCAGGGTGGGATCGGGCAGGAAATCGGAAATCCCGTAGGGCGCGAGGGCGGGGCCTGAGGCGCGGATGAGGACGGTTTTCGGGGTGGTGCCTGAGATTGAGATGCCGGCGATCTGGACGTTGGCACCGGTTTCCACGTAGGTGCGTGCGGAGATGGAGGTCAGGTGTGCGGAAGGGTTGGACTGGGTTAGCGGGTCGACGACAAGGGGGGCCGCGGAGCTTGTGGTCGAGCCGGCGTCGTTGGTGACCGTGCAGGTATAGGAGGCCTGGGCGAGCGTGGAGACGTTGGGCAGCGTGAGAGTGGGGGCTGTGGCTCCGGATATCGGAGAGCCGTCCTTGTACCACTGATACGAGAGGGGCGCTGCGCCGGTGGCGGACACCGAAAATACGGCGCTGGTGCCGGCAGGGACATCGAGCGGCAGAGGGTTGGCGCCGATCGAAGGAGGGCTTAGTGGCGACAGGACGATGCGGCGGACGTCATTGTTGAAGGAGTCTGCCACGTAGAGGACCCCGGCGGCGTCGACCGCGACGTCAGCCGGTTCATTAAAGCGAGCGGACAAGGGATAATTGTCGGTCGCCTCGAAGGAGCCAGCGGATCCGGCGACGGTGGTGACGTTGCCGGTTGGGCTCACTTTTCGGATCGTGTCATTGACGGTGTCGGCCACGAAAAGATTCCCGGAGGCGTCAACTGCGAGGCCCGACGGGGTGTCGAAGCGTGCGCGGGATCCGGAATCGTCGGTTGAGCCGGTCGCGCCGGCCAGGCCCGCGAGGGTGGACGCGACCCCGCTGGTGTTGATCACGCGGATGGTGCTGTTCCCGGAGTCTGCGACGTAGACGTTGCCGGAGTTGTCGACGGCAACGGCGAGCGGCATGTTGAAACTTGCGGACGAGGCGGCGCCATCAGCGGAGCCCTTGGAGCCGGTGCCTGCAAGAGTGGAGACGACGCCGGTCGGTGTGACTTTTCGGATCGTGTTGCCCTTGCCGTCTGCGACGTAGATGTTGCCGGAGGAATCGACGGCGAGGTTTTCGGGATCCGAAAATTCGGCTGAGGTTCCGGAGCCGTCGACGTGGCCTGAGATGCCGGCGCTACCCGCGAGGGTGGAGACGATGCCGGCCGGTGTGATCTTTCGGATTGTGTAATTTCCGGAGTCGGCGACGTAGAGATCGCCTGAGGGGCTGCAGGCAACCCCGCCGACGCCGGAGAATCGGGCAACGGAGACGGGGCCGTCGGTGGTGCCGGCGGAGCCTGCGAGTCCGGCGACGGTGGAAACCTGTCCTTGGGGGGTGATTTTTCGAACGGTGAAATTCTGTCCGTCGGAGACATAGACGTTGCCGGAAGAATCAACGCAAATGCCGCCCGGATAATTGAAGCGGGCGTTGCTGGCGGTGCCGTCCTGGCTGCCGTAGGCGCCGGGCCAGCCTGCGAGGGTGGAGACGCCGGTAGTGCCAATCGAAAGCGAGGCGGGCGTGGACGTGACGGATCCGGCGGCGTTGCTTACGATGCACTCGAACTGATCGCGGTCCATTGCGGCGGTGGCCTTGGTTATCAACAGGGAGTTCGTCGTGGATCCCTGGAAGGTGCCGTCGTCGGACAGAGGGGTCCAGGTGGACGATCCTGAAGGACTGTATTGCCAATGGTACGACAGGCTGGAGCCACCGACTGCGGAAACGGCAAAAGTGACGCTCTGACCGGCGGTCGTGAAGCGGTTTGCGTACTGGGCGACGATTGCGGGGCTGGGCGCGGACGAAAGCGAGTCGTTAACGAGGACTGCGAGATTGGGCACACCGAGGCCGGTGCACATGTCATAGCCGGGGAGTGCGGAGAAGGAACCATTGGACCCCGTGGTGATATCGCGGAAGGCGGAGGTCCCGAGCAGGGGGTAGAGGCGGGGATTGAGGGCGCCAAGAGGGGAGAGACCGGCGGCTGAACGGCTTTGGTTCATCAGGGCACACAGCCCAGCCCAAACCGGGGCGGCCCAGCTAGTACCGCCCACGGCGTATTGTTTACCGGACGAATAGATGAGGGCGCCCGTTGTGGGATCGGCGGCGGCGGCGACGTCGGGTACGAGACGTTTCGTGCCGGGGGACACGCCCGTACCGGTCTGCCAGGCCGGGCGGGCGAAATAACTGCTGATGCCTCCCCCTGAGCCTGACCAAGCGCTCTCGGTGGCCACGGAGCCGTCGGTTACGAGTCGGAGGGTCGTGCCTCCGACGCCTGTGACATCGGGATCGCTGGCGGGATAATTGACCTGCAGGACCAATGGCTTTGCGGAGTCGGCGTAGCCGCCGAGGTCGCCGGAGGAGGCGACCACGGTGACCCCGGCGCTGGCGAGTGCCGCGACATATTGGGATTCGATCAGAAGGTAATCTTGATCGACTTCATCTTCGGCGTAACCGAACGAAATGGAGTACTGATGCAACGTGGGATTTGATGGGAGGTCGGCGTAGAGCCTGAGGAAGGCCTCGTCGATCACGGCTGGGTCCGTGAGATCGCCTGCGTAGATCCGGATGGCGGCGCCGGGTGCCATGGCGCCGGCCCATTCGACATCGAGGTCGGCTTCCTCCATCGTGGCGGTATCGACGGACGACGAGGGGCCGCCGTTGAGGTCGACGTGGCTGACGTTGGACACGGAGGCGCTGGAACCGGCGAGGGTCCAAAAGGCGGTGAGGTCGGTGGACGAAGGGTAGGCCGCGGAAAAGATCGCGATGGTCTGGCCTGAGCCGGTGAGTCCGGTCGAGGCTGCGCCGTAGACGGAGGCGATCTGGGCGGGCAGATAGGGTGGCTGGTTGGACGAGACTGCCTGCGCCAAAAGGTGATTGAGCAGGTGGGGACGCTGCTGGGGCTGCAGACCGTGGATGCCCAGAACGGCGTTGGCCAGGCTCGAGGGCAGGCTGGGGGCGGAGATGGCCGAGGTAAATTTCGAGGAGCCTACGGTGACGCGTGCAAAATTGGCATTGAGAGCCCGTGCGATGGTGGAGACGGGGGCACGGGCGAAGACGGCGAGGTGCGAGGGATCGGCGCGGACGATCTGGAAACCCTGGGACGTGAGCCAGTCGACCAGCTGCTGTTGATCGGCGGTGTTGGGCAGGTAGCGGGATTGCATCTCAGCAGGAGCGATGCGCTCGCCCTTTGCGATGCGGGTCTGCAGTTCGTCGAAGTTGCGCATCTTCAGGGCGAACTCGACTGTCATCGGCGCTATCGCTTCGGTTGAAGAGAGCGTCGTGCGCGAGATAAAGGGCGTCGATGAGATGGCCGGGCCCGCCTCGGCAGCGGACAGAACCCGCCGGATACTGCCTGGAAAGGCGGTGCTCGATCGCATCGCGGCGTGCGCCTTAGGCAAGGCGGTCAGCACTAGCGCAGACGTCAGAAGCCCGAGGAACAGGCGGAAGAGGTGTTTGTTTGGCAGGCAGGCTGGTGGTTGCCGGAAGGACATCGGAGTGGCGTGCTGGAGTTGCACGGGGGCGCTGGTGTGGACCGTGGCTGCTTGGAGCCCCGGTGGCTTGGGGAGATGGGCAGGCAGGAACCCGAAGGGCGAGGGGTTCGGGACAGGTGATTGCGGGCATGGCGGTCGCCCGGAATGGATCGAGCGACGACCAAACTTGCCGGTGCTGGCAGAGACCGGGGGCAGGGGATGGCTGGCGGATGCGAGAGGAGTTACCAGATAAGCAAGCCGCCGGCGAAGGTGAGTCCTGCGCCCACGCTGCAGAAGATGATCTTGTCGCCCGCGGAGAAGACACCTTCCTCGGCGGCGTAACCGAGCGCCATCGAGACAGAGGCTGCGCTGGTGTTGCCGTATTTGGCGATGGTCACGATGAATTTCTCGTAGGGGATCCCGACGCGCTTGCTGACGGCCTTGAGGATGCGCTCGTTGGCCTGGTGCGGGACGATCCAGTTGATGTCCTCGGGCTTCAGGTTGTGGCGCTTAAGGGTGTCCTCGATCTCGTTGCCGAAGGCGACGACGGCAGCCTTGAAGACTGCGGCGCCGTTCATCTGGAGGTAGAAGTGGTCGAGGTCGCAGCCGCTTGCCTGGGGGACGGGCTTTAGGGCGCCGCCGCCGGTGCGTTGGATGGCAGTGTAGAGGTCGGCGTCCCCGGAGAGGGCCATCCGGTGGAGCCGGTGGCCGTTGGGCGCGTCGGTGAGCACGGCGGCGCCGGCGCCATCGCCGAAGAGGAAGGCGGTTTCCTTGTCGCGCGGGTTGGTGATGCGTGACAGGAGCTCGGCGGTGACGACGAGGACACGCTTGGCGGTACCTGTGCGGATGAAGGAGCGGCCGACTTCGAGGGCGTAAAGCCAGCCGGCGCAGGCGGCGTTGAGGTCGAAGGCGAGCGGGTGATGGACGCCGAGTCGCTGGGCGAGACGGCTGGCCATCGAGGGGACGGGCTGATCGGGGATGATCGTGGCCATGATCACGCCGTCGAGGTCCTTGGCCTCGATACCGGCCTGCCTGAGCGCGTGATTCGCAGCGATGGCGGCGAGGTCCGTGGCGGACTCATCCTCGGACGCGTAACGTCGTTCGCGAATACCGGTCAGCTTGATGATCTCCTCCTCGGTGCGATCGGGAAACTTCTTCAGGATTTCGCAGTTCGACATGACGTTCTTGGGAACGGCATAGCCGACACCGGCGATGCAGACGGTTTCGGAAGGGGTGGGAAGGGGGCCTGCGGCCTGGGCGGCGGGGGAGGTGGAGAGATGGAGCTGAAGGTAGCCTGTGATATCGTCGCCGGAAATGCGTCCACCGGGGCCCGTGGCGGCGATGCCCGAGATGGTGGCGGGATCGAGTCCGGCCTCCTGGGCGATCTTCAGGGCACGGGGCGTCCACTGCAGTCCGGGTGTCTGGGCGGGGG